>JAUIAH010000051.1 GCA_030425385.1 Verrucomicrobiia bacterium
GTCAGTGGTTTTGGCACGAGAAGTAGCCGGGGTTCAGTGCGTCCTCTTGTTCGGAAGTCACCCACCCTCGCCATCTGTCTCTGTAGTCTACTCGCCGCCCCCTCTTGCACAAGTTCTTTGAGGGCGAGCTTCCTCGGCACGAGCGGTATTCGATCTACCAGATTCTTGGATGTCTGATTGGTCTTCTCGTGACGTGGATCCGTTCGTCGTCTCGTGATATTGGCGGCGGATCCCTTCCCCATGAGATGTGTGTTAGATTCACGAAGAGCTTTCCTGTGGCTTGGGTCTATCACTTTATTCGCCATCGGAGATCTCTAACGCAATCCGAACGTTGTATATGCGACACGTGCGATATATCACCTGATATATGTGCAGGCCGTTTGGATTTCTTGATTATCTGGTTCTATTGATTAATCACTTGATAGCATCACTTCCCGTATGAGGGATCCTCTGTTCACCAGTTCCTGCCAATTGTCTGCTTGATGGTGACGATTGGCAAGCAGATCAGAGGCGTCGGAGGGGCTTCTTCTTTTGCCAGGGTGATTGAGCTGGCTGAGGGTGAAGGCTTCGATTTGCTTGGGTTAAGCTCTGACTTCTCCGGGGATTGGCTTTTGAGGCGAGAATGAGGAGGCTACTTTTGGAAGGGGCAGGAAGAAGGCCACCCGTCTCGCGGTTCGTCCTTGAGACGCCACTTCACTTCGCGGTGTGGTGTTCGCGCACCTCCGCGCTGCCACTCCTGCATCGCTTCCTTCTGGGAAGGGCTGCCGGGGAGTTCGGTGTCAGCCTCCGGGGCCTCTGTGCTTATCTTAATCCGGGGCTTGGGCTTCGCCGAAGAGGAAGGCGAGGTCTTGACGCTGTAGGTTCCGCGTGAAGCTTTCTTCGCCAAGGATGCCGGTGACCATGGCGGCTTTCTGTTTCTGTAAGATGCGGATCTTTTCTTCGACGCTGTCCTGCATGAGCAGGCGGTAGGCGATGACTTTGTTCGTCTGCCCGATCCGGTGCGTCCGGTCAATGGCTTGGTTTTCCACGGCGGGATTCCACCAGGGATCGTAGAGGACGACGTAGGACGATGCGGTGAGGTTGAGACCCGCTCCCCCGGCCTTGAGTGAGAGGAGGAAACAGGTGGGGTCTTTGCTGCGCTGGAAGCCTTCAACGACTTCCTGGCGATTCTTCGTTTGCCCGGTGAGCAAGCAGTGCGGGCGGTTCTCATCCTCCAAGCGCTGACGGATGATGTCGAGCATGCTGGTGAATTGACTGAAGACGAGCACTTTGTGGCCTTCTTCTTGCAGCTGGTCTAACAGATAGAACAAGGCAATGAGCTTGGCGCTGGGCGATTCCATGTAGTCGGCATCGAGGAGGCCTGGGTGACAGCAGATCTGGCGCAGACGCATGAGCCCTTGCAGAATGACGAAACTGTTCTTGCGCAATTGATCGTCCGTCTCGCTGCCGGCGAGGATGGCCTGGATGCGGTTGAGCTCGTCCTCGTAGAGGTCGGCTTGTTCCTCTTCCATCTTACAGAGGACGTCTTCCTCGATCCTGGCTGGGAGATCGACCGCTACCTGGTCTTTGGTCCGGCGCAGCATGAAGGGACGGAGACGGGAAGCCAGGCGGGTTTGCGCTTTGACGTCTTTGCGGCGGTCAAAGTGTTCGCGGAAATATTTGCGATCTCCCAGGACGCCGGGCATGGCGAAGGCCATCAAGCTCCAGATGTCTAGCAACCGGTTCTCTAACGGAGTCCCCGTGAGCACGAGGCGATTGCTGGCCTCGAGCATGCGAGAGGCCTTGGCGGCTTTGGAGTCGGGGTTCTTGATTTGCTGCCCCTCATCGAGCACGACGGCGAGCCATTTGATCGTCTTGAGATGCTCGATGCAGACGCGCAATTGCGCGTAGTTGAGGACCAGGATATCGAGGCCATTCTCCAGCACCTCCATGTCGAGTTCTTCCTTGTTGCGGAGCACTTGGATCTTGAGGCCAGGCGCAAATTTCTTCACCTCGGCGGCCCACACATCGAGGACGGACTTGGGACAGACGACCAGGCTTGGCGGCATGAGATCGGCGTCCTGACGGGAACGCAACCAGAGGAGCCAGGTGAGGCCTTGCAGGGTCTTACCCAAGCCCATGTCATCCGCGAGAATGCCGCCGAAGCGGTTTGTGGAGAGGTAGGCGAGGAAATGGAAGCCGTCGATCTGATAGGGTCGAAGCGAGACGTTCTTGAGTTCGGCGGGGAGTTTGGGGTTCACCTGGAGCTTGAGCGATGAGGAACGCTCGGTGATGCGCTCCCAGGTGGCGGCATCGAAGACTTCTTTAGCCGATGGATCTGCCAATTGCAGGACGTGCATGCGATGCGTCTCTCCGGAGAGATCGAAGGGATCGAGGCCGAGGCGATCAATGGCCTTGCGTTGCTCTTCGTCGAGATTGAAATCGAGCCGGAGCCATTTGCCATCTTTCATCCTGACAAATTCCCCACGTGCTTCGACCAATTGCCGGATCTCTTTATCCGTCAGTTCGATGCCTTCGGCATTCACCTTGATGCGCAGATCGAACCAATCCATGTCGCGCTCGGTGACCTCGAATTGGACAGAGGCTTCGACGGGACGATCCATGATTGATCCTAACGAATCGTCTAAATCCAATCGAATCTCACTTGGCAAGGCCTTGGCCCACGCTTGGAAACGCTCGGGGAAATTCCGTGTCAGCCGCACACGGAACGCTTCTTCCGTGGCATCCCAGGACGAGATCAATGGCTCGATGAGGAAAGGAAAGCGATGCAGGATGAGGCGGTTGAAGCGCATGAGCTTGCCTCCTTGCGGTTGCGGCTGGTGGATGATGAACCAGTCATCCTTGCGAAACTCCTCGCGCCGCAAGGCTTCGGCATCCTCGGCGACGACGCGCAGATACACCATTTCACTTTCCGCCTGAGCCTTGCCGCGGATCTCGACGGAAATGGTGACTTCGAGGGAGCGATCCTCCACCTGATTGACCAAGGACTCGGGCAAGGGGGCGCCGATCTTGGCGAGGAACTCGACACCAGATGGCGTGGCGATGGCGTCCTTGGGCAAATGATATTCGGGCTGGATCTCGGCCTCATCCCAGCCGTCTGGCCCGCGGAACACCGCTTCATCAGACAGGTAAAGCATCTCTGCGCCTGGCAGAACCCGCAAGGCATAGGGGATGGGTTCATTCTCCGCACTCATCAAGCGGAGCGCGTAACAATGCTCTTCAATACTATCATCCCCACAAGACCAATGCATTGCCTTTTCGAAGAAGAGGAAGGGATTCTCATCCAGCGTGATGAGGCTGTCCCGCAAGGCTGGTTGATGAAACAATTGGTTGAGCAACTCGGCCCCGCGGCGGTTGTCCAAACGGATTTCTGGGGAATTGGTGGTTTCCCAGTGCTGCAAATAATGAGCCCAGAGAATATTCGCCACAGGCGAGAAACGCAACGCGCCCTGGTAATATTTGGTCACCAATGCTTCCACATCCTCTTTAGACGTGAGTGTTTCAAACGAGGGCTGCTTCTCGCCTGCTTCCTCTTCGCTATCTTCCGCCGCTTTCTCTCCCAGCTCATCTTCTAACACACACACCTGCAGCTTGGCTTCTGTCGTGGTGATGAGAAAGCGCAAGTCTACCGACTCGGCCGTCAGGGGCGGTGGCTGACGCACCACGTCGGAAATGCGATCCCGCCATCCCTGAATCTCCTTTTCCCATTCCCACGTCCGCATGCGTTCGTGGGTGGCATTGAGATCCGTCACGGCATCCATGAAGACGGGATACCGCTGATTCTTCTTCTCGAAGACATAGGCGATGTAATTCCAGAACTCGAGAATGTTCGCGGGCTTCACTGGCCAGAGATCCAGCGGATCAAAGCTCTCCACCTCCCACTTGGGACTCAACCGGACGAGATCGTGATCAAAGATCTCACCCTCCATTTCGTAGCGTCGATAGCGTTTCTCCAGCTTCGCGAGGTAGGCTTCCTCACGATCTTCCAAATGCCGATCCAAGGATTCCTCCACCAACTCTTGAATGGACTTTTCCCCTACCTCGTTGGGCGCTTCCGGCAGATTCTCCCCACGCTCGATCCTTTCTAACATGGTGGCGTAAAGCGCCGCGCTCAACTCACTCCCGGAGGAACACTCCCCTACCCAACGATCCCCCTTCAATTGGAGACGCGTGCGATACAGAGTGCCGTCTACTTGTACCCGACCTTCGATCTGAAGATGATTGCCAAAGATTTGCGATACGGCTCCCTCGCGATGCCAATCAGTGCCTTCGTTGCGAGCGTCTTCATCAAATCCATTGAGGAAATCTAGCGTCGCTCGGTCCGTGCTCATTGGCACATTCGCGTGGGCGGTGGGGCGTCGTCGGGTGTCCTGGCTCATTCGAAAGATGGGGAAGGCACTTTGGCGGGCTGGGGATGACCGTCAACTGACGATTGCCCTCACGATTTCAAGAATCTCTTGTAGAAAGAACTTGCGTCTCAAACGAGTCGATGCTGGCACGCGAAACGCTACGGAGCCATCGCCGCCCACGAGACGCCTGGCGTGCGCCTTCCTTCCTCCAAACGCTCTGCTAACAATGCAATCAAATCGGGATGCGTCCCCACCAGGCCAGTCATGTGTGTGCGCAAGGTTGGGGCATGTGCTGTCTCCGCATCTGCGCAGATTTCCGCCACATCCCCACCCGCGCCAGCATGCCGACCCGGTTGCAGGAAGAGCATGCTCACAATGACATCATGCTGGAAGCCTTCCTGCCCTAACAAACGCTCTAACAATGGTTCGTTATAGTCGTATTCCGGGCGATCGCGCCTCTCCATCGAACACGGGCGCACGGTCTGAACCTTGTCGCCGAGGAGGTCTGCCAATTGCTGTGCCAAGAAATTGCGCACATCGGTCACGGTCCGGCGAGGAGTCCCATGATCGACCAATGCCACACTAGCAGAACTCGAGAGCTGTTTCTCGGCGAGCGTCTTCTCAACGCCGTCGGCGAGCATTTGCGCGACGCGCGTGTCGGCGGCATCGAGTGTTGGCACGAGACACGGCGCCACTTGGACGGAGAGTTCCGGCCACGCCTGCTCCTCCCGCATGGCATCCACGCGCTGCGGCAGGTATTCGGCAATGGCGGCGCTGGGACCGAAGAAGAGTGGCACCACCAGAAAGGAGTCGGTTCCCTCGGATTCTCGGCGGGCGATGGCGAATTTCTCAAACGTGTCCGCCGGTCGATCCTCTAGCTTTGCCGCATCGATGCGATTGGAATGAAGGAGCGACACCGGGTGGACGGTTTCGCCAGCCGCTACCCCGAGAGCCGTTGCGAGGCGCCGCAGGCTAAGGGTCGCCTCTGGGCGCAGAGATCCATTATCCGTCAGGGTGATGCAGGGGGAGGCCATGGGAGACCGATCACCCAGAAGGTGCCGCCGGGCAACTGGTCACAGGCCAAGGTCTGCGCAATCTGAGCGAATCCGTGCGCAGACGAGCGGCAGGATCGGGCTGAGGCTCACGCAATGTTCAGCAATGCCTCCTCGTTTACCCATGGTTTGGTAGGATCAGCCATTGTCATTGGTGCGGTAGCGCTCTTGATCTCCTGCTCGACAAACCAGGCGCTGCGAGAGGTGACACCGGCGGCTGAGCACATGGAGCCGATCGATTTTGAGGAGGCGATCAAGCCGATCTTCGAAGGACGCTGCGTGCAGTGCCACAACGGCCACACGGCCGCGGGAGATCTCGATTTGCGCACGCGAGAACTGGCGTTCCGACGCAGTCCCAACGGCCCATTCTTCGTGCCTGGCTATCCAGAGCGCAGCAAGCTCTTCACCGTGGTACGCTTGCCGGACACCATTGAAGGGGCCATGCCGCCCACCGGTCATGCGTTGACAGAGAAGGAGTTAGTCACGATCCGAGCGTGGATCAAACAAGGGGCGGAATGGCCTGAAGGCGCGCGGGGCCAATTGAAAGCGGCGCCCGGCATGGGGTGGCGATCTCAGTAGTTGCGGTGACCCGGCGTACGCAATTTGCGTACGTGTCTACGCGGACTTGCGCAGACACGGAGCGGTGGGGTACGCATTTACGGATCTGAGGGATCTCGTAATCTGGTGGGGTCAATCAACGAACCTCACCCACCACCTCATGAACCTCACCATTTCCGAACGTAACCGCCAAGTCGTCGAGAAGATCAAAGCAACGTCCCTCTTTCGGAGCTACGCCAAGGCTTTTGAAACGGTGACGGGCTTGCCCCTCTCCCTCCAGCCGATGCATGGAGAAGGGGCATCCAAGCCCTGTGGCTACAGCCAGTTCTGCCAGGAACTGAATGCTGGCTCGGTCTGCCGCGATTGCCAATGCATGCACAACGAGATCATGCGGGATGCGACGGACCACGCGGTGACGAAGCAGTGCCCCATGGGCTTGACGGAAACGGCGGTCCCCGTGCGCTTCGGAGAGGAAACCATCGCCGTCTTGCGGACCGGACAAGTACGCTATCAAGCGAGCGATCGGGGGGCTTTAAAGGCGCTGAGCTGTCACTTGCACCGTGCAGGATTGGAGGAAGACCAGATCGAGCACCTAGCAGAAACCTATCAGAAAGTTGCTGTGATGGAGGAGAGTAAGTATGAACAGACAGTGACCATGCTAGCCATCTTCAGCCTGCACGTATCCACCCTCATCAACCAGCTCATCCTTGCCCAAGGGGAGTCCGAGCAACCTGTGGTCGCTGCCGCCAAGCGCTACATCCGCGAGCACTTGGATGAGAAACTGACCTTAGAAGCTGTCGCCGGATCGATCAAAGTGAGTCCTTTCTACTTTTGCAAGGTCTTCAAGCAAGACACTGGCATGACCTTCACCGAGTATGTGAATCGCAAGCGGGTAGAACTTGCCAAGAAAGAACTGCTCAAACCCCACGTCACTGTGACAGAAGTGGCCTTCGAAGTGGGCTACCAATCACTCTCACAGTTTAACCGCAGTTTCCTCCGCTACGCAGGCGAGGCCCCCACCAAGTATCGCAAGCGCATGAGCGCCGGGGCAAGCCGCACCGCACAGGTGGCCTAACGCCAACTCCGGGACGACGGTCTTGGCATGATCCGCCAAGCCAAACGCTGCCTGCGCCGTTGGTTCAGCCGAAGCGAGTGGTGCGTGCGCCTGTTAGGGTTGCCACGTGCCACCGGCATGGCCGGGGAACGAGGACTGCTCCTGATCCAAATTGATGGCTTGGCCCGTCGTCACTTCGAGCGAGCGCTCGACGAGGGACGCATGCCCTTTCTGCGGCAATTGCTTGAGGAGAAGGACTATCATTTGCACTCGTTCTACTCCGGACTGCCCTCGTCCACACCCGCCGTGCAGGGGGAGCTCTTCTACGGCCTCCGGTCAGCTGTCCCCGCCTTTCATTTCGTGGATCATGAGTCCGGGAAATACAGCGCCATGTTTGATCCTGCGTTTGCTGCCAAGCGGGAGAAAGCGCTAGCAAACCGTAGCGATGGTGGACTGCTGACCGGCGGCAGCAGCTACTCGAACGTCTACACTGGGGGCGCCGCGGAGAGCCACTTCTGCACTGCCTCCATCGGTTGGTCGAATTTCGTTCGGCAGACGAACGCCCTCAAACTCACGTTTGTCTTTCTATCCAATCTAGGCAGCTTTGTCAGAGTCGGCGTGCTCATGGTCGTCGAATTGGTCGTCGCTCTTATCGATGCTCTTCGCGGCATCATTGCGGGAAGAGACCTCATACGAGAAATCAATCTGGTGCCAGCGCGCGTCGCCTTCTGTGTGCTCCTGCGCGAATTGATCACGATCTTTGTGAGGATGGATCTCGCACGCGGTGTTCCTATCATTCACGCTAATCTGCTCGGTTATGACGAGCAGGCCCATCGCCGCGGGCCAGACTCACGCTACGCGCGCTGGGCGCTGAAAGGCATTGATCGCGCGGTGGCGCGCATGGCACGGGCCTCCCGAGGGTCGGAAAGGCGAACCTACGCGTTATGGGTCTATTCTGACCACGGTCAGGAGCGTTCCCTCCCCTATCAACGCCACATGGGGAAGAGCATTTCTCAGGCAGTGGGACAGGCACTGGTCGCGTCGGGCTTGCAAGAGATCACGGCCGACAGTGCGCCCCCTCTCCCTGATGCCAATCGCATTGTGAGTGCCCGCCGTCGTTGGCCCTTTCATTGGCCTCAAACGGCAACTCCTGCTCCCCAACCCTCTCAGGACCGCTTTCGCGTCGTGGCGCGCGGGCCCATTGGCAATCTCTACTTTGAACGGGCACTGACCCTGACAGAGAAAGAACAACTGGCTCATGCCTTGGTGACCACCCACAAGGTTCCTTTCATTCTTTACCTCGATGACGCGGACGAGGTCATGGCCATCGATGCTAAAGGGAAACGTCCGTTTGCCGACGCCTCTGCTTCTCTGCTAGGCCACGATCATCCTTTTCTGAAGGCCGTCACTGAAGACTACGCGCGGCTATGTTCCCACCCAGATGCTGGCCAGCTCATGATCTGCGGTTATCACGCTGGCCAAGCATCGCTCTCCTTCACCATGGAGAACGGTTCGCACGCAGGGCCGGGAACAGACGAGACCCACGCCTTTGCCCTGCTACCCGATGCCATTCCCATAGGGTCTGAAGATGCTCCCTTCCGGCCTTCTGGCCTCCGAAACATGGTGCTCCGTTTCCTGGGACGCCGTTCAGAAGACAGGAGCGCAAAGTTTGCAAAGCCCAGGTCTGAGAATGCGCTGCAATGACAGCTGCCCTTGGTAAGCTAAGCCATGACCGAGACTGATCATTCTGCCTACTTGAGCCAGGGAGACCTCCCAGCAGTCGGTATCTTGGAGGAGCTTCCTCCTAAACTTCGTGCCCGACTCGCAGCGTGTGGTCGTTTGGAAACGCTCGAACCGGGCACCCACATCACGCGCCAGGGTGAGGATCACCATGGGCTCTCCGTCATTATCAAAGGGAATCTCAAAGTGACCTGCCACTCGAAAGGTGATCTGCTAGACCTCGCGGAGCTTGGCCCGGGCCACACCGTCGGTGAAATGAGCTTGTTAGATCCTCAGAAGAGCAGTGCCGATGTCACGGTCATGGATCAACCCGCCTTTCTCTGGACCATTGAAGGTGATGCCTTTCAGCAGCTGGTGGAATCGGATCCAGAACTGGGATGCGCCGTCTTTCGCATGTTAGCGCGCGAACTCAGCCGACGTCTGCGCCAGAATAGTGATCACATGCTTCACCGTGCCGACGAACTCCGGACGCACTTCCTGGACATGGATTACTAACCAATCAAATCTCGTAATACACGGCGCCTTTCGCGCGCGCCTGGCGGTTTAATTTGTCGCAAGCGAGCGCACAGAGTTCGAAGACCAAGGGCTCTTGAATCGCGTAGATGACCTGGTTCCCCTTCTGTTCTCGCGACAGCAACTCGGCGTCATGAAGGATCTTCAGCTGCTTGGAAATATTGGCCTGAGAGGTGGGTAAGGCGTCGACGAGTGCCGACACGCTGGCGGGTCCATTTCGAAGCACCTGGAGAATCGAAAGGCGCGTGGGTTCGGCAAACACTTTGAAGAACGAGGCGATCTTCTCAAGCGCGTGCTGATCGAGGAGCGGTTTTGGAGCCATGGGGAACTGGCAGGATCCTAAACGAAGGCGAACAGAAAGAAAGTATTTGCGTATATAACTATATGGTTATATCGATGCATGATGCAAGATAGCGATGTGACAACCTCGAAACTTCCATGCTTGGGGAGCCTACGGTGGAGTCCGTATGTCGTCGGCGTTGGGATCGGCATGTTGAGCTGGCTCGTCTTTCTCCTCGTGAATAAGCCTCTGGGCATGTCGACGGAGGTGTCTAAATGGTCTGGCTGGTTGGCGAGTTTCTTTGTCGGCATGGACGCGGTCTCGGAGAATGCCTACTGGGCGAGCAAGACGCCAAAGTTCGGCTACAGCACGGTGTTTCTCCTCGCGACGATGGTGGGCGCCTTTCTGAGCGCCACCTTGGGAGGCACCTTCCGCCTTGAGAAAGTGCCACATGTCTGGCGAGATCACCAGGGAGGCGGCGTGGCCAAACGCATGGTGGCCGCATTCATAGGCGGCTTCATCCTCATCTATGGCGCGCGGATGGCAGGCGGCTGCACGAGCGGCCACGGGATCAGTGGGACCCTTCAATTAGCAGCTTCGGGTTGGCTCTTCTTCATCGCTATGTTCGTCGCTGGCATTGGCACCGCTAGAGTGCTCTTCCGAGGCACGGACACGCCTGATCCTGACAATGCCACTACCTCATCATCGACGCACTGAGCTATGAATCTCCCAATCTCCACCTCCTCTCCCACGGGTCTTGTCCTGGCCGGTATCTTCGGGCTCCTCTTTGGCATCCTGCTCAACAAGGGACGCGTCACTGATTACAATGTGATTGTGAATCTCTTCCGCTTCCGTGATTGGACGGTCCTTAAGATCATGCTCACGGCCATCGTTGTCGGAGGCATCGGTGTCTTCGCGATGATGGCATTCGGTTGGCTGGAGGGCTACCATATCAAAGATCTGAATGTCCTCGGCATCTTGTTAGGTGGCACCCTCTTCGGCATCGGCATGGCGGTCTACGGCTACTGCCCCGGGACGGGAGCTGCCGCCATCGCCACTGGCAGCATTCACGCCCTCGTCGGATTCCTCGGGATGATCGTCGGCGGCGTGCTCTACGCGATCACCTACCCAGCCGTGAAGAACTCCATCCTTTCCGTCGGTGCCCTAGGTAAGGTTCGCCTTCCCGATGCCATACCGATTCCCGAAATCCTCTTCTGGGTGGTATTGGTGGCTGGCGCCCTCTTTCTCTTCCGCCTCATTGATCGGAAAACGCCCACCACCTAGCCCTAGCAACAACGCAAACGAATCCATCCATCCTCCCCGGACGCGACGCCCGGTCGGCTCTTAGTGAAGCCGCCGGGCGTTAGCGTTTGGGTCTACCAATGGAGATGACGCTAGTCAACTAGCACATCATCAAGAAAGAATCCCGCGCCATTGGGTTCGCCAGTATCCGTGAGCAAACGCCACTCGATGATCACTTTCCGATCTCGGGCTTCCGCTGGTATGGAATACTGAAATTCGGTCCATTCACTCGTGGATCCCCAGAAGATTTCTTCGTAAGTGGCCAGGGCAGGTTCGCCGCCCGTCTCATCCAAGATGCGCAATTGAACCCCCTCAGCATCTTCTGTTGCGTCCACATAATACCAGAAAGAGAGTCGAGGGCGTTCGGCATCGGTGAGATCAATGATAGGGGTTCGCAGCGTCGCACTAACGCCATTCCCGTATGGCCCATCCAGGTCCGTGCCGTAGACGTTGGTGCCACTGCGGGCAGCCGTGAGATTAGGGGCCGCTGGCGTTCCTAACTCCCACTGAGTCGATCCCTGTTCCGTCATCGCCGTCCATCCCTCTGCCCCCGATTCGAAGTCTTCGGAAAAGAGCGGTGGCGGCGGCAAGATGCCCACGCGGTAATACGCGGCCGTTTCCTGAGGCTTGGTTGTGGAGAAACGGAAGAGGTCATCGGCCATGGTCAGACTCGCTCCCTCAATGACTTGCCAGGAATCCGGCATGAGACTCACACTCGACTCAAGGACATGCGGTGAATCTGGTTCCGGAGTCGTGAAATCTATGATCACCTCTTGGTCCGCCGACACGCGAACAATCGATGGCTTGGGGGAACCATCGCTGGCGATACCGAGAAGCCAGTCAATGGCTTGGCCCACGATGGCGAACCCGTCCTCACTAAGGGTATTGAATCCATTGTCCGTCAGTCCTAACATCACCCGACGACCGGCCGCGGGATTTCCGGTGAGCAATTCGCCCCCTTGCTCGACGATGGTTAGGAAGAGGCTGTTCTCATCATCGTCATCGCAGGCGAGAGATAGTGAACCCGGTGCTTGTGCGTCGGTAGACCACCAGAAGTCAGCATCTTCCAGAGTAAACTCCACGGTGGAGCCCACGGGGTATCCGGCCGTGATCGGATGCTCTTCTTTGATGACAATGGAGTGCAACGAAGTGTCTCGAAGACGTCCATCGGTGACCGCGAATTCCCCCGTGCGATTGGGAGCCAAGGCTTCCTCCCAGTTGAGGATCGGGATAGGGGAATCTTGGAATTTGCCCCGCATGTCGCCTGAACCGGGCGATGACGAGAGAATGAGCACTCCATATTCCAGTTCATCTCCAGGCTGGAGGGCACTCGCCTGAACGTAATCAACCGCCAACTCGCCATAACGTTCTTGAAAGAAGGCCATGGCCGCAGGGTCGCCGGAATGGGAGGGATCGGCATTCGCCCCTGCGAAGAGCAAGCGGTGGCTCACCGCAGGCGCACTGGCGGCATCGGTGGGATCCGTTCCAGCATCGACTTCAGCACCATCAGGCCAGCCGTCGCCGTCTGTATCCGCCATATTGGGATCACTGCCAGGTTGCGTCGTGGCATTTGCCGCATCATACGCGAGCTCGGGATTCTCCACGCCGTCAGCAAGCCGGTCTCCATCGGAATCTGAGTTGCGCGGATTGGTCCCAGTCATGCTCGCACTGACCCACACACCGCCGCCATCCTCCGCCCCATCCGCGAGCCCATCGTTATCCGTATCGGGATTGGTGGGAACCGTTCCACGGGCAAACTCTTCTGCCTCCGTTGACCCATCGGCGTCAACGTCTCCCTCCGGCAACACCTGCGCGAATGCCGTGATGGCATCATTCGGGTCTGCATCAACAATCTGCTGCTCCCATAGGTCGGGAAGACCGTCACCATCTGTGTCGACATTCCGCTGCTCCAGAAAGGCGCCCACGCCATTCTCGACGATCACCATGAGGTCCGTCGCCGAGAGCGCTTCATCCCACACCGAGAGGTCGTCCATGTAGCCGTCATAGGCGTTGTTTCCCGCATTCGATCCGAAATTGAAACGACCATCACCTTGCACCGTGTGTTCCCCTGTCCGCTCTAGGGAATCTTCCTCGACGCCATTCACGAAGACACGGACAACAGCTCCATCATACGTAAAGGCCACGTGGTGCCAGGCGTCATTGCTCCACGCATTCGACGACGTCTTGATCTCCGTATCACCACCCATGGTGAAATACATGCCCATTTGGCCATCGCCACCATTGTCTCGACTGAAACTGAAATGCGGCCGGGCGTTGCAATAGATATGGTCATCGCGTTCGTGCCCTTCGCCGTAGTTCTCCTCGTCGGGCTTAAAGAAATACGCATAAGTGAAGGCCTCGCCACCCGGCTGGAAGCCCGTCGCATTGTTCACATAGTCATCAATGCCGTCGAAATGAACCGCGCCTCCAAACTTGCCGCCGTCGGGCACCAAAGAGGAGTCCGCATTGGAATCGAAATTGATGAGCGTCCCATCGTGGCCATTGCCAGTCTGGTCGATGACGGTATCGGCATCGGCCGCCTCGTCAAAACTCCACCACATCAGCACATCGGCAGATGCAGGCGTGAGAAGGAGAGCGACGGCAGAGAGGCTCGTGAGAAGCGACGGAAGCGGTTTCATAGAGAGTGCGCACATGACAGGCGCACACTCTCTGCAAGGCAATCACACCCTGCAACTCGCTTTACCAACTCACTCTCGTCAATTTCCGCCCCTAGAGGCTGGGAGGCGTGATGTTAGGCGCCGGATTGTCGGGGGAATCGTTGACCTCAAGAGCCAAGGTATAGTCCGCGAACTGCCAGCGGTTCAAATCAGCCAACCACCAGAGACGCAGATGAATCGTGCGGTCCTCATTCGGGAGATCAACGTCAATGAAGGTCGTCTCCGTGTTGATGAATCCTGAGTTGAACAGATCGCGTCCTCCCACCTCCGAGCCAAGATAGACCCAATAAGCAAAGAGCTTGGTGTCATTCGGAGCGAAGTGGAAGCGCTCAGTCACACCGCCCTGGATCGTGCTCCCAGGAGCCGGCTCGGTAAGGGCTGGCAGGACAGGACCCTGAATCTGATAGAGGAAATCCGCATAGCTCCACGTGAGGCTATTAGGCAAGTGCCAGAGTCGCACCCAGACCTCACCGTCTAGATTGACAGGAAGTTGCACCTCCTTGGCGCGCACGTCGGAAAGCAACGTACCTGATTCATAAATGTCCGTGCCCCCCTTGGCACGCCCAACACTCAGCGCCCAAGCGTTGCCAATCACCCCGTTGTCGTCCCATTGGAAATTGATCCGCGGTCCCGCAATGAGGGTGCCAGGCCCCGGGAAGCTCATCTTGGGCAACCGACGCGTGGTGAAGAGATGATCCCGCTGGTTCCAGCTTTCACCCACCCGATAGAAAAGCCGCACATGAAGCGTCTCTCCATTGGTAGGCAAGTTGTTCACGGTCACCTTCGTGGCCGTGCCCATGTCCATGTTAAAGATGCTATCGTCCCCCTTCGAGGTGCCCACATAGATCCACCAGCGATCCACATTGAGCAGCTTCGCCGTCCATTGAAACTCTACCTGGGCTCCAAAGATCTCCGAGCTCGGAACGGGACTAAAGATCTGAGGCGCCGCATCTCCATTGGGATCATAAGCATACTGATAGTCCTTCTCTTCCCACGCACCACCAGCCTGGTAACGCAGGCGAATCCAGAAGGTATCCGTCCCATCTGGTAACGCGTTGACCTGAGCGGAACGAACACTCGTAGCCACCTCTCCCGTATCGAGAATCTCGGAACCTCCCTGAGCCGCACCGACCAAGACCTGCCAGGCACTGACGTTGGTCTGACTCGGTGTCCATTGAACGACAAAAGGAACGGTAGTCACCGTGCCACCAATGCCGGGAGCAATGATCACGGGAGTGGTAGACGTGACTTGTGCGGTGTACTGATAATTCAGGTCACGCCACACATTGATATAGAAATAAGAGAGTCGAACCCAAACGGTTCCGCCATTAGTTGGCAACCCTGACACATCCACACTTCTGACATTAGCCCCAACGGTCACGTCCGCATATTCCGTGCCTCCCGAACTCGAACCCACACGAAGGCGCCATTGCGTGGCGTTTGTCCCACGATCTTGCCAGCCGAAGGTCACCGAATCTGAAGGCAAGACCGAACCTGGAGCCGGGGTGGTGAGGGCAGGAGGCGCTGGTAGTGGCGTATTGAAGGTGTAATCGTTCGCTTTGAAGACGAAACGCTGTCCCTCGCGCTCTAACGAATACAGCGTCACAAACAACGTGGTGCCATTGGTAGGGAGTCCAGTGACCGTGACCGAAGTGACGTCAGAAGTGAAGCCCTTGCTGTAGAACTGTTCCCCGCGTTCGGAGCTACCAATGGACAGATGCCATTGAAACACTTGTGCCCCATCCCCTGTCCAGCGGAACTCGGTGGAGCTACCGCCCAACGTACTACCGGCGTTGGGACTCGTAAGGCGCGCGGCGGAAGCGGTAGAGACCACCGCGAGGAGACTAAGGAGGATAAGAGATGGCTTGATCATGACCATGAGGGGTTCGTCACCGGTAAGATCCTCGATTCTTTCAGGGATTCAACCAACATCTCTGAAAAGCAAAGCGGCCAACGGGGAAACCCGTTGGCCGCAAATTTAGAGTGAGTTTGGTAACAACTCGCTCGGATTACCCGAGGCCATTGTTGTCGCCATTCCCATCGGTCTCGTTCTCAGGACCGGTGACGCCACCGCCACCACCACCACCGCCGAGATCGACGGTGATTGCGAAGTCGAGGAACTTCCACTGGGTGAACTCGTCGAGATACCAGAGGCGGACGTAGTTCGTGCCAGCTTTCAGACCACTCACCTCAGCGCTCAACACGCCGGGCTGGAGGAAGCCAGAGTTGTAGATGTTGGTTCCACCGACTTGGCCGCCTTTGTCAGCAGCTTGGTTGTCAGCCACATAGAGCCACCAACCGAAGACCACCGTGTTATTACGCTCCCAAACGAAGTTGTAAGTCGTGGAGCCGAGCTTCAACCCGTCATTGGTCGCATCGAGCGGCGCAAAGTAGCGAGCGTCGCCATTGTCCGCATTCGGTGCACGGAGGCGAGGCACAGGAACCGTCTCGGAAGAGGTGTAGGCCCATGTGCGATACTCCCATGCGGAAACCTGATTGCGGGTCACCAGCCACCATAAGGTCACATAGACTTTAGATCCATCGATCGGAAGATTCCGGATACGGAACGTATCGGTGTCAGCGGCCAAGAGGTTGCTGTTATCGATATCGGCAGTGCCAGGATTGGGATTCTTAGCGTCGCCACCTGTGGGAGCAGCCGAAGAAACCGTGACCCAAAGGCCATCCACATTCACACCGCGCTTGTCGATCGTGATGTCACGCTGAGTGCCCACGATGGTCGCACCAATGCCAGGACTCGTGATCTCTGGGCACTGAGGATTCGTGAAGAGGAAGTCCCGAGGCAACCACTTACGCGTGGTCGTCTCGATCGTTTCGCTGTTCTGCGAAGGATCAGGATTGGATCCCGTGGTCTTGATTTCCACCAGCCACCAGAGACGCACCCAAAGAGGATTGCCATCGGTAGGCAGATTGGTCAGCGTCCGCATCATCGTGGTCGCGGAGAGCGCACCACTGTTGTGATACTGGCGACCGCCTTGCTCGCTACCAACATAGAGCCAGTAACCGAGAACATTGGGGTAGTTACCATCCGTCCACTCGAAAGTGGCCTCGTTACCGAGGAATGAGCTGTGGCACTTCACAATGGAACCAGGAGCCGTGAGGTAGGGAACCTTCTGCGTTTCGAACGGGCAGATCACGGCGTCCGTGAAGAGGTTCTCGGCGAGACCGCCGCCAACCCAGTAGCGAAGGATGATGTAGACGGTGCGACCGTCAGTCGTGAATTTGGAGTTTGGAACACTGACTGAGCGAACATCAGCGCCTAGGAGTCCGCTTTTCCACACGCCATTGTCACTGGCATCTCCCGTTTCGTTCACAACCACTTGCCACTGCTGAGCTTGGGTTCCTTTATCGTCCCAAGTCACCGTTTGCGTGTTCGTTGGATTCGTGAGGTCAGTCGGCAGCTTATCGGGATTGTCGCCGCCTTTGATGGGAGCGACGATGACAGGACCAGAAGACGCTTTGAAGGTGAACTCACGGCACTTCCACTTGTCAGGGCCTTCACCGGTCAAGCGCCAGAAGAGCGTGACGAAGACGTTAGAGCCATCATCCGGGAAATTCTGAAAGGGCTCAAGGGTAGCCACCGTGCCGCGATCATCGGCAGGCACTTGCTGACCATTGGAGTGGTAGTCGAAGGTCTGACGAGCAGGACCTGCATAGACCCACCAGTATTGGACCGGCAGACCGTTCGGGTCGAGAACGAGATTGCCCGTGGTGCCTGGAAGCGATCCACCAGGAGCAGGACTCGTGATGGCTGGGAGGGTTGGCGTACCATACTGGAAGATATTGCTCTGCCAGTTATTCGTAGGGTTGCCATCGCTATCACCTGGATCCCACCATAGCGTCGCGATCACAGGATCACCGGCCGTCGGGATGTTGGTGATCGTCACGGAACGCTGGTCGCGCGTGAGTTGTCCACTATTGTAGTAGCGGTCTGTGTCAGCAAGCGTGCCGAGGTAGAACCACCAACGCACGGGCTCACCGAGCACCTGAACCACTTCCCAATCGAAGGTCACCATGGGTGGTGCCTTACAACCATCCACATCCTGAAGGGCGAGCCCTGTGCCAGGGACGGGAGAATAGATGTAATGCTGATTGGCAGCAAAGTAGACGTAGTCACGCCATTTGAGCACCTCAATGCCCGACTCTTTCACAGTCCAGTGCAACCGGACGAAGACCTTCCGACCGTCGGTCGGGATTTCCAAATCTGCTTCATAACTGCCTTTGTCTTTGACGGCAGGGATGAATCCGGAGTCAGCGATCTCGCCGAAACCTTGGAGAGAACCCACGAAAACGCGGAAATTCACCTGATTGTCATTGTTCAGGCCACCGCGGTTCCACTTAAACTTCACGATTCGGGTATTCAGCCGCGTGATCTCTGCGTCAGGCGTGCCGACTTCTTTCACGTCCGTAGGAGCGGTCAGAGCGGGATCCTGCGCGAGCGCAGAAACCGTGAAGAGGCCTGAGAGCGCCACTAAGAAAAGTCCTCTCAACGAACTTCCCTTCATGGGACTCAAACCTCCCCGTCTTTCCCGTTTCCCTGGGACACTTACTTTACATGTCATACTCATAGATAGGTGTATCTTATAGGGTTGGTGTGTTGATGAGGATGTTTCTTTGGTTTTGTTTCGATTGCTTGCAAGGGCTCGACTGTTGCGATGCATCAGCCGTCGCCAGAAATACCTGTCTCACAGATGAAGAAAGGTATCCTGTCCAAGTAAGTCCTCGGATCCACACAGTCAAGCGCTTAAATGGACCGGAATTTGAAATATCCAGGGGGTTCGCAACACTCTTCCTAACACTACAAAAGCCGCTTCCACTCTTGATTCATAGGGTTCTCCGACCCCTCCCCCGTCACCGAAGCGCCGAATGCTTTCATTCGACTTATAAGAAATTCAAGAAATCTTAAGAAGTTTCGTCGCGAGATTTGTCGACAGGCTTCCGCGGCTCGCCTTCGTCCGCTGACTGGACTTTCTGAATGAATTTCGTGGTCTCATTTCCCTCTTCGGAGCCATCCGCCTTGATATGGAGGTAGTCAAAGACCTGGTCGATCTTGATTTCTTGAGGCTCTGCCCTGCTCTCCTCGGCGACCACCGTCCCATCGGCGCTTACTCGCGGGACCTCCACGGCCTTCAGGGTGTCCTCTTCCCACGCAGCGACTTGGAGCCATTTGTACTCCGAATCGACGAAGGCCTTGATGAGGAGTTTCTCGCCCTCGGGCAAGCCTGCTTGCACCAATAGACGCTTCTCTTGCAACTTCTTCTGCGCGGCTTCGCTCAAGGCCATGAGCTGTTCCCGCTGATTCCACACATCAAGGAGTCCATCCTCGGGACGCATGAGGCGGTCTACCGCGTAGGCCTGCTTTTCATGATAGGTTCCGCCCGGATAGGCCATGAAATCTACGGTGAGGAGGTCGTTGCGTGGGTCTCCTTTCTCTGGCTTGATCGGCACCAAGGCAAGGTCAGGAATGTCCCCTTTCTCACTGAGCTGCAGGAGCTTCTGCAACGTGGCTCCCTCCCATTTGGTGGTGGGCTGGAGGGGCCCCTGCACGGCCACCTGATAGACCAGAAAGCGCATCATCTCAGACATGGGTTCCCAGAAGACTTTGGGAAACTCCGTGATCACGAGGTCGGGCAGGCCCAATTTCCGCATGCCAAAGGTGACCGAACGGAAGTTGCCGGAGGCCAATTGATACCCGTGCATGCTGGTGTTGGCGAATACGGGCTGTTCCGTTGGCGGACGTTTCTCTTTCCACACCCGGGTCGAGAACAATTCGCGCGTTTCCTCGTCCCAAAGGAAGCCTTTGGTCGCTTCCGCGATCTCAAGAGCTAGGCGATTCGCCGCGGCGAGATATTCGTAATTCTCAGGATCGACGATGAAGAAGTCGATCACCAAGACGGTGCTAGTCTTTTGCAGGTGTTCACGATCCGCTGCTGTCGTGCCAAAGCCTTTGTGCTCGAGGTAATCGACTTTCGGGGGCGGGTAATCCTCCGGCTCGACCGAACGGAACTCCACGTAGTTCCCTTTCGCAAATCGCACCACGCCTGACCGATAGGTGAAGTCCTTACGGAATCCGGCTTCAAAGACACGATTGGCGACTTTCAGCGGATCGCCCGTCGGTTTCGGCGCGAAATAGAGCGCATATTGGAAGTAGACCCCATTGGGACGCGCGGGAGCGTCCTCCTGCCCCGTAGCTCCGAGAACAGTAGACGCCAAGCATAGCAAGAGGAGTTTCGGTAATGACATCGTATGGACGTTATCCTGAGCACCAGGAAAGTCATGGAGAAGTTGGCGCGAGCGGTGGGTCCAGTTGCGTCTCTGCCCCTTTCATGATCAGGTGGACAACCCCCAGTTGCCCTCATGATGCGCCCCCTGCTCTCTTTCACATTCCTCGTCTCTTGCCTGGTTTCTTCTCAGGCTCAGACGGAGGGAATCTTTGCCACCTTTCAAACATCGGCCGGGGCCATCCGGGCCCAATTGTTTCCCGACGAAGCCCCTGTTGCGGTATCCAATTTCATTGGCCTGGTCGAAGGGAGCCAAGTCGCCATCGAGGCCGCCACCGGACAATTGATCGAGGGCGACTATTACAATGGGGTGACCTTTCACCGCGTCATTGAGAATTTCATGATCCAGGCGGGGTCGCCAGATGGTTCGCCCGCAGGTGGCCCTGGCTATTCGTTTCAAGATGAGTTCGATCCGACAAGGACCTTTGCCGAACCATTCATGCTCGCCATGGCCAATGCTGGCCCAAACACCAACGGCAGCCAATTCTTCATCACCGTCGCCGAGACGTCGTTTCTCGACAACATCCACACGATCTTTGGCAAGGTTGTGGAGGGATCCAACGTGGCCACCGCCATCAGCATGGTGGCGACCGATGCCGATGATCGCCCCCTGGAGGCGGTCGTCATCGAGTCGATCAGCATTGAACGGGTGGGCGCGGCTGCGGAAGCCTTCGTCCTGGATCTCGAAGGATTGCCCAAGGTCCGACAACTGCGCCCAAGCTGGGAGGTGCGCGAGGGACGCCATTTGCTCGACGTCTCCTATGAAACGAATGCCGCCTATTTGCTCTATCTTTCTAGCAATCTCACCACGTGGCGCGAAGAACGCATCGGCTTCTTTGGGAGCACTCTACCTAACACTGGCATTGATGTCACTGCCTTTGTCACCAATCAGCCTCAGGGATTCTTCCGCGTCGTGGAGGTAGATTACCCTGTGGTCGTCTTTCCGCCGCCCTCGCTCATAGGGAATACGCTGGATACTCTCATCCTCCGATTCGCCGGCGGCAATACGGAGTCTCGCCTCGTCTACACCTTCACGAGCGAAGCTTCGGGAACGGCCACGTTCCTCAACCGGGACCCCGTTGCCTTCGGAAACTACTCCTACCGCGTCGATGGGCCCACACGTGCCACCTTGGTTGTCCCTTCCAATCTTCCTGTGCCCTTCAATTTGCCTCAGTTTGTTCTCAACTTCCGCTCGGCCACCACCGGCGCCTTCTCCGCCGTTCTCCCTAACGCATTCCCGCAGCCTGCCGTGATTTCTGGCACGTTCACTTTGAATGAATCGTAGGCGATTCACCGCTCTTCTCGGCAGCGCCACAGCCGCTCGCCTAACTGTCGCTGCGCCCCCCGATGGCGATTGGGAGCGCTACGAACGCGTCCATCCCACGATGGGAACGCAGTTTCGTTTCCTTGCCTACGCACCTTCCCCAGAAACGGCCAAGACCGCCTTTGATGCTGCCGCGCGTCGCCTCGATGGCCTTAATGCTGCTTTGAGTGATTATGTGAGCACCAGTGAAATTTCGCGTCTCTCAGCGGCGTCTGGTCGCGGGGATTGGCGCTTGCTTTCGAGCGACGCCTGGCGCGTCCTCACATGCGCCCAAAAGCTTGCCAAGGAAACCAAAGGCGGCTTCGACGTCACTGTGGGTCCTCTCACCCTTCTCTGGCGGCACTCTCGACGCCAGGGACGGCTCCCCACTGCCAACCGATTGGAGGAAGCACTCGCGGCCACCGGGCATGCCCATTTGCAACTGGATCCTGAACGCCAACGCGCGCGCGGCCAGCGCCCTAACATGCGGATCGATCTCGGTGGGATTGCCAAAGGCTACGCCCTCGATACCGTAGCCGAAACGCTCCGCCACCACGGAATCACCACCGCCCTCATCGATGGCGGCGGCGATTTGCGAATGCTAGGCACGCCGCCTCATGCCGCTGGTTGGCGCGTGCAGATCGCCGATCTCGACCCCTCGGACACCCGAACCCATGTCTTCACCGATGGTGCCATGGCTACCTCCGGTGACCTCTATCAATCGGTGGAAATTGACGGGCGCCGATACAGCCACCTCATCGATCCCCAAACAGGTCTGGGTCTCACCTTCCGACGCACCGTCACGGTCATCGCCGCGGATGGCATGACTGCCGATGCGCTCGCCTCAGCTCTAAGCGTGCTCTCGCCCGCACGATCGTCTGCACTCTTACAGACGCACTATCCAGACGCGGTGGCTCAGATTCTCACCCAAACTCCTACCGGATTGGAGAAAGTCGTTCTGGGCCGCGGCAAACACCGCGCCGCCTTTCATTGACACGAAAGCATTCATTCTTGCCACCCTTGGCGATCGGCGAAGTCCATGAAGACGCGCCAATCCGCAAGACCCACGCCATGCCTTCCTGGACGCACGTGATAGGCGACCGATTCTCCTAACAAGACATTCTCTGGAGGGTACTCGGCACTTTCCAAACCCTCACCTCCCAGCCAGGCAACCACTTGGGAAGCTTCCTTCGCAGCTAGAAACTCTCCCATCGGATCTGCCCAATCATCTCCCGTCGCGCTACACACCAACAGCGGCCGTGGCGCCACCGCCGCCAGCAACGAATGCTGATCCACCGGCAAGAAATCCTCGCGTTCATCGAACGCTTTGAAGGCGCCATTGAACCAGTGCGGGAAATGACGATTGATCACCTGGACAGTCTCGCCATGCCGTCGGCGGGACAACGCCGCACCTCCACAGCCCGATTGGTTGCTAATCACCATCGCGAAGCGTTCATCAAAGGCACCCGCCACCAGGGCCGCCTTGCCATTGCGCGAATGGCCCATCACGGCGATGCGCTCCGCATGGATATCGGGATCACTCACCAAATAATCCGCAGCGCGTGAGAGGCCGTAAGCCCAAATGCGCAAATGCCCCCATTGATGCGCCATGTGCTCAGGCGATAGCGAAGGCGTTAGAGCCACAGGAATGCCTCCACGCTCTTGCGCGTGATCCGGTGCGATGTCCCCATGATAAACCGTGGCCACCGCATAGCCGCGATCAATGATCGCTTCCAAAGGCCAGCGATCCGCCGCCGACCCCCTTCCCAGTGCGGTGGCCCGATGATTCTCCACCCCTTTCCCCTTGGGCACCCAGCTTGCCGTGATGGACACTTCGGGATCCGCGGTAGTGGTATGATTGCCCCGGAAATTCAATCCAAGAAAGACTGGCACAGGTTTCGCAGCCTTGTTAGGCACGTGAAGCAAGAGATCAAAGGACGCAGATCCCACACGCACGCGCACCTCACGCTTGGTCGCCTTTCCATCCAACGCCAACCGGTCCTCTCGCATCAGGCGGAAATGAGCTGTCGGAGGCACGGGAGCCGCAAAGCCGTAGATGTAATAGGCCAACTGCTGACAGAGTTCTCCTCGCAAGGCGGGCCATGCCGTCACCTCAGGCAGATTCTCTGGGAGCAGGCGCGGCAACTCTGGCAGAACTGTCAATTGCTCCAGCGGCACCTGGCGAGCCACTGCCCGCTTGATTTGCGCAGCCATTGGCAACTGAGGCAAGAGATGGCGGACGACGGACTCGGCGAGCATGCGCGAACCCTCCCGACTGAAATGGACATTGGCTGGCTGTTGGATATCAGCCAGTCTCGCATCCGCAAAAGCATGCAAGTCATGAATCGGCACGCCCAAGCGACCCATGACCGTTGCAGCCGCTCGATTATAGGTTGCCGCGTGTCCAGGCACACGACCCTTGGCTCCCACTGGCACGGGCGTCGTCGCACACCAGACCAAGGCAGCGCCCGTCTCTTGCAAGCGCTCTGTCAGGCGCTCAAGATTCCTAGCATAAACCTTTAGCGGAACCATCTGCTCGCCCTCATCCACCGCCACCAACTTTCCCGCATGGCGCGGATCCGAATCCCTAGCGATATACTTGAGGTCATGCAGGCCGAAGTTGAAATGGATCACATCCCAGAGCTTCTCACCTAACCAATCATCTAACTGCGCC
The DNA here is from genome assembly GCA_030425385.1 of Verrucomicrobiia bacterium. Lineage (GTDB taxonomy): Bacteria > Verrucomicrobiota > Verrucomicrobiia > Verrucomicrobiales > DEV007 > JAACDM01. Next base: position 23,803 of record JAUIAH010000051.1, read on the forward strand.
AATCCACGAAGCGTCGGCCCACAGTTGGTTGGCGGCCGATGCACATTCGCCACGCCGTCTAACAATTCCCGCACAGCCAGCGTGTAGCCAATCGAGATCGAATCCCCAATCAGCAAGACTCGAGGCAATCCCGGCACATCTTCTATCAGGGCCATGGGATCCGGCCGGGCCGCAGCCCCTTCTTGCGCTGAAATAGAAATGAGCGGGGTCATCAGACAAACGAGAAACAAGACGAAACGCATTTCCTAGCCAAGGCAAGCCCCTTGCATTGGTCAATCTCAAACCGTTCATCCATGGCCATGGATGCGGACGATGGAAGTTCTGCTTCTACTAGCATTCACACCCATCTCAGTGCGGACAGTATTGGACAGCCTTCACGTACCGTTCCAAGGTCGATTCATGGTTGAACCCGCGATCGGCAATGTGAACACACTCAAAGCTTTGGAAGCGTCCCCTTCCGGCATGCTCTTTGATGGCGGTCCTTTCGGGCCGATCCTATTGCCGGCATCTCAGGTCCCCAAGGGATTGGCGGTGGGCGATGCCCTCGACGTCTTTCTCTTTACCGACTCCGAAGACACTCTCATTGCCACCACCGCTCGTCCACTGGCCATGGTGAATCAGTTTGCTCGGCTCCGGGTGGTCGCGACCACTCGCATCGGGGCGTTTCTCGACTGGGGATTGCCGAAAGACCTGCTCCTCCCCTTCCGCGAACAGACGACGCATCTCCGTGAGGGTGATCACCCCTTGGTCCACATTCGCCTCGACACGATCACTCATCGCTTAGTGGCCTCAATGAAAGTCGACAAACACCTCACCACCACAGCGCCCACTTCCCTGCGCGAAGGGACTGAGGTCTCTCTTCTCATCGCCAAACGGACTGACCTAGGCACGAATGCCATTGTGAATGATCGCTATTGGGGCCTGCTCCACGCCAGCACTCCGAATGTGCCAAAGTTAGGAGCCCGCTGCGTGGGCTACATCGGCCGCATCCGCGAGGACGGACTGATCGATCTCACTCTGCAGCCACCCGGCTACAAGCGCATCACTGGTGCTGCGGAAATGTTAGCCTCAGCGCTAGGGAAGGAAGCCGATGGCTTTCTACCCCTGCACGACAAGAGCCCACCTGAGGAGATTCAAGCCCGACTCGGCATGAGTAAGAAAGTCTTCAAGCAGGCCTTGGGAGCCCTCTACCGCGAACGGCTCATTGACATCCGCCCCGACGGGATCGCCTGGATTCACAACACCAGTGAGCAGTCGTCAGCGAGCGAATGACTTGCCATGAGAGGGAAAGCCGCTCATAAACCTCGCGGTGACCTCTAATTTCTCTATCCTCGACTGGTTCATCGTCGGTGCGTATCTGCTCGGGACGGTGGCGGTGGGGGTGTATGTGAATCGCTTCATCAAGGGGATGGGCGATTTCCTCGTCGCGGGGCGCTCGTTGAAGACGCGCCTCGGTGTCGCCACCATGATTGGATCGGAACTGGGCTTGGTCACCGCCATGTATGCCGCGCAGAAAGGGTTCACCGGTGGCTTTGCTGCCTTTCACATCGGCTTGCTGGCTGGTATCACCGCACTGTTGGTGGGATTGACAGGGTTCCTGGTTGTTCCACTACGGCGCACGGGCGTGATGACCATTCCGCAATTCTACGAACACCGTTATGGCAGCCGTGCTTTACGCGTCTTTGGCGGACTCTTGTTAGCCCTATCCGGCATTCTCAACATGGGCCTCTTCCTCAAGGCCGGGGCGACTTTCGTCACCGGGCTCACTGGTGTGGCCGATGACACGATGATCAAGGTCGTCATGACGACTTTGTTAGCCTTAGTGCTGATCTACACAGCCCTTGGCGGGATGGTGTCGGTCATCATCACGGATTATGTGCAGTTCGTCGTGTTGTCACTCGGGCTTTTGTTAGCCTGTTTCTTTGCGGTCACGCAGTTAGGCTGGGGCACCATCGTGGAGACCGTGGACCAGGTGCATGGGGCGGCGGGCTTCAACCCTTTTGATGGGGAAGGCTTTGGGACCTCTTACGTGGTGTGGATGATCTTTCTGGGCATCGTCTCTTGTGCCGTGTGGCAGACGGCCGCCATCCGCGCCTGCGCCGCGGCCGATGAGCATGTGGTCAAGAAGCTCTACACCTGGTCTTCGCTAGGCTTCATGATTCGATTCATGATTCCCCAGTTTCTTGGAATCTGCGCCCTGACGTATCTCTGGCAGGATGAAACGGCTCGCGGCCTCTTCTTCAATGCCGATGGCACGGTGGTGGAAGAGGAGTCCCTCCGCGCGATGCCCGTGTTCCTGAGCCAACTGCTACCCATCGGATTGATCGGTCTGGTCGGGGCTGGGATGATCGCGGCGTTCATGTCGACCCACGACACCTACTTATTGTGCTGGGCATCCGTCTTGGCCGAGGATGTGGTGAATCCTCTGACGAACGAATCGCTTTCCATGAAGATGCGTTTGCGGCTCACGCGGATCTTTCTCGTTATCATCGCGATCTTCCTTCTGATCTGGAGCATGTGGTATGAGTTAGGACAAGATTTATGGGACTACATGGCGGTGTCAGGAGCGATCTACTCGACAGGCGCCTTTGTCGTCATGCTCGCAGGGCTCTACTGGAAACGCGCGAGTCCCGCGGGTGCCTTTCTCGCCCTCGCCGTGGGCTTGTGTGCCCTGTTAGGATTGGGTCCTGTGCAAGAACTTCTGGGAGTGGACGCGTGGTTTACCGCCCATGGGCTGAGCGGCGCCCACGTGGGCTTGGCCACCATTGCTCTCGCCGCAGTCGCGATGGTGGCGGGCTCCCTGCTTGCACCATCTCAGAAAGGAGGGGCCGCATGAGTGGCAACCACGTTTGGATCGTCTTCTGGGCAGCACTGTTAGGCATCACGCTGCTCGCCTACACCATTCTCGTCGTGCGAGTCACCCTCGGAGGCTATCGAGACATCCAGGAGATGTTTCGAAAGCTACGTGATCAGGACGAGGACGGTGAGGATTGACGCGATCGCGTTCCTTACCCTATCCTTCCCACATGCATATGCTGCGCTTTTGCCTAATTGTGGGCGCTCTCGCGCCGGTGGGCCCCACAGAAGCGCAAGTGACCTTGCGATCACTCGCCCAAGGGCGAGTTGCCGGAAACTTCACCTCACTAGCACCGCAAGACACGGGCGTGGATCTCGTCTATCAATTTCCCCAAGACGCTCCCTTCGCGCTCATGACGGATCAGTATTCCGGCAATGGCGTTTGCGTGGGGGATGTGGATGGTGATGACCTCCCAGACATCTTCCTCACGCACTACGATCATGGAAATCGCCTGTATCGAAATCTTGGCAACTGGAAGTTTGAAGACATCACGGTGGCCGCCGGGCTGCACGAACCAGGCGTTTGGTGTGCCGGCCCCAGCTTCGTGGACATTGATGGCGATGGCGATTTGGATGTGCACGTGTGCGTCTTCGATGGCCCCAACCGACTCTATCAGAACGATGGCAAGGGACGTTTCCAAGACATTGCGAAGCGTTGCGGCCTCGCTTACCAGGGACCCAGCGTGATGATGGCATTTGCCGACTACGATTTGGATGGCGATCTGGACGGCTACTTGGTGACACACCGCATGCCCCTGGGACCAGAGGCTTTGCCTCCGCGAAACTCCAAAGAAGCCTTCGACCGCGAGATCATCCGCGCCGAGACCCGCAATGGCAAGCAGCAAGCGGTGATTCAAGACCCTTACAAAGACCTCTTCGCCATCATGGAGAAGGGCGGTGGTCGAATCGAATTGATCACCGCTGGGCGCGAGGACATTCTCTATCAGAATGACGGTGACGGACGCTTTCGCGATGTGAGCCAAGCGGCAGGCATTGCCGGCCGCGATATCGGCCTGGCCGCCACTTGGTGGGATGCCAATGGCGATGGCTATCCCGATCTCTACGTGAGCAATGACTACAAGGGTCCGGATCATTTCTACCTCAATCAACGGGATGGCACCTTTCAGGACGTCACTCGGACCGCGCTGCCACACATTCCCTGGCTTTCCATGGGTAGCGATTTCTCTGACATTAATCGCGATGGTCGCATGGATTTCCTGGCGACGGACATGGCTGCGACCACGCACTATCAGCAGAAGGTATCGATGGGTGACATGGATAAGGATACCTGGTTTCTCGACGGCTCGGATCCTCGGCAAATGATGCGCAACGCGGTCTATGTGAATACCGGTACGGCGCGCTTCGTGGAGGCCGCCTTTCTCACGGGACTGGCCGCTTCCGACTGGACCTGGTCACCCAAGTTCGCCGATTTCGATAACGATGGCTGGGAAGATCTCTACATCACGAACGGCATGTCGCGTGACTTCATGAACAGCGATCTCGCCGCCAAGATCCCATCACGCTGGCGCAGTGACGCGTGGCGAGACACGCCCGTGCTGCGCCAAACGAATCTCGCCTTGCGCCATACGGGCAAGCTCGCATTCGAGAATATGTCAGAGACATGGGGACTGGATAAACCCACTGCGAGCTATGGGGCCGCGACGGCCGACTTCGATCGCGACGGCGATCTCGATCTCGTGGTGGTGAACTACGACGAGCCTGTCTCCCTCTTTCGCAATGATCTCAACGACCAGCATCGCCTCCTCATTTCCCTCCGACAACCCTCTGGGAATCGCTTCGGTATCGGGGCAGAGGTGCGCTTGGAAACGGAAGGAGGCGTCCAAGTCAAACAGCTCGCGCTCGCACGCGGATTCCTTTCCGCCAACGAACCAGTCCTGCATTTCGGGCTTGGTTCAGACACGCAAATCAAGCGCCTCGTCGTTCGTTGGCCGGGCAATGAAGAAGAAGCCTTTGACGGCGTGCAGGCGAATACGCACGCGGTGCTCACACGGCATCAATCGACGCCTCGACGCTCTGACCCCGCCTCATCACCCTTCTACCGTCGCGGCCAATGGCCACGCCTGCCCGAGCCGCACCGCGAGACCCCATTTAACGACTATGCTAGGCAACCCCTCTTGCCAATGAAACACTCGCACATGGGGCCCGGACTCGCCGTGGGAGACGTCAACGGAGATGGAAATGACGATTTCTTCATGGGCGGCGCGGCGGGGCAATCTGGCCAATTAGTGATCCTGTCAGGGGCCATTCAGATCATCACCCAACCATTCGAAGCGCACGCCGCCTCCGAAGACATGGGCGCCCTCTTCTTCGATGCGGATGACGACACGGATCTCGATTTGCTCGTCATCTCGGGCGGAGTCGAGCCGACCCCTCTCGCGGATCGCCTGTATCTCAATGATGGCGCGGGAGGCTTCCAGCACTCTCACTCACACTTACCCAATCAAGCTGTTTCTGGGAGTAGTGTCGCCGCTGCAGACGTGGACCGTGATGGCGATCTCGATCTCTTCATCGGGACACGACTCGTGCCAGGGCGCTATCCGGAGTCTGCTCCAAGCCAACTGCTGACACAAGAGAACGACCACTTCACGGACCGTGGCCATACGTTAGGCACCGGCATGGTCACGAGCGCGCTCTGGACTGATCTCAACGGGGATGGGTGGCAGGATCTCTTAGTCGCGGAAGACTGGGGCCCGGTGCGTTGTTGGCTGAACCAGAAAGGAACCCTAACAGACCACACCGATGCCAGTGGTCTTTCCCAATGGACAGGATGGTGGCGTGGGTTGGCCAGTCGAGATCTTGATGGCGATGGCGACCTCGACTTTGTCGCCACCAATCTTGGGTGGAACACCAAATACAAAGCCTCAACCAATCACCCCTTGCACCTCTACTATGGCGACGTCGATGGCACGGGAAAGCCGCACCTCATCGAAGCTGGCTATGAAGCAGACACCCTCTATCCAAAGCGCGGGAAGAGCTGCTCCACACGTGCCATGCCAGGTCTAGCGGAACGCTTCGCCACCTATCACGATTTCGCCAGCGCAACTCTGACAGAAATCTATGGCACTCAGTTGGAGAACGCCACCATGAAATCGGTCAACACCCTCGCTTCGGGTGCCTTTCTCAATGATGGGCGCGGGCACTTCCGCTTCGTCCCATTTCCACGCCTGGCCCAGGCTTCACAAGGCTTCGGCATCGTCCTCACCGAGGTCAATGGCGACACCTTTCCCGACGTCTACTTCGTGCAGAACAACTTCCATCCGCAGCCTGAGACGGGGCGCTTTGACAGCGGGCTCAGTCAGCTCTTGTTAGGCCAGGGCGATGGCACCTTTGTCAGTGTCGATGCCGTTGACAGCGGTCTCCTGGTTCCAGGCGATGCCACCGCCTTGGCTATCCTAGACTGGAATCGCGATGGCGGGCCCGATTTCTTGATCGCTCAGAATGCGGGCATCCCATTGACCTTCCAGCATCAGCGCGGGACCACGCGCTTGGTTCGGCTTCAAGGAAGCCAAGTAGTCGGCGCTCGGCTCACTCTCACCTTGGTTGACGGCCGCTCTCAGACCGCCCAGCTCGCCTGTGGCACGGGCTACCTTTCCCAATCCACACAAGGCGTCTTCTTTGGCCTTCCGTCAGGCGCAGAGATCCGCTCACTCCTCGTCCAGTGGCCAGAGGGTGGACAAACAGAGATCCGTCCCGACGCTAAGGAACGTGTATGGACCGTCTCCCGCTAATCTTGCTCGCCCTCACCACCGCGACCGGACTCGTCGCCTGCCAGACCACGCCCGAGCCCACCGTCCCCCGGCATCGGATCGATTACGTGGGTCAGAATACCTTCCGTTGGGGACACTTTCACAATCTCTCACTCATTTCTCGCTGCCCCACTTCACGACCGCAGATCCGCACCAATGGCTCCTTTGCGCAAGAGGGTCCCGTGCACCTCTTCCTGGCGGAGGACAATGAGGCTCAGACCGCCGGCGAGATCTTGCCCAGCACGTATCGCCCGCACCTCGGTGATGCCATTGACGTCGATTTCTCTGCCTTCCCTCAAGACGGCGGCTTACGCATCACGCGCTATCATTGTGGTTACGCCTATGTGGTCGATGTGCTTGCCACGCGCCGTGATGGGCTTGAGGTCATCGATCACGAGCCCGTGACTCTCGTAGGAGACCCCGACCCAGGCGATATCCTGACATTCGGACGACTCTATTTCTATCAACAAGCCAACGCCAATCTCGATGTGGCGAAGCGCCGTTTCTTTCACGCCGGCATCCATTATCCGAGCCTCGCCATTCCCTTCCTCAATCAACTGGAGAATCAGGCGGAAGACGAAAGGAACGCCACCATCGGCGCGGAGTTGCTCAACTACCGTGATCGCTTCGAGTTGGTCCAGCAAGTAGGCAGCCTCGCAGCCTCGGATTGATGCTTGGCCGGCGGCAGCTAGGGCAATCGGTGAAAGGGTAAGAGTCGCCGAAGATTCGCGGCGGTCTTGCGCACGGAGTCTTTTAACGTGAGGTAACGGCGCACTATCTCGCAATTGCTGGGGATACTTCTAAGGACTTCAGATAGCGTGAGGGACTCCACCTCAAGTATCGAATAGGCCGTGCCCACAGCACTGGAATGATGCGCATCACTGGAAGCGAGCATGCCCAAACGATGCGCTTGGGCATAGTGCCAGGCTTGGCGATTGTGCCGATCCAAGGTGGTTGCCGCGTTGAAGACCTCCAAGGCATCGATCGGTAAGGACTGAAGGACTTCACCGCGGATCCCAGACCGAAAGCGATCAAACGGATGGGGTGGGACGGCCAAGGCACCTAACTGATGCGCCAAATCACAGACCTCGCGCGCAGGCGCTCCTTTCAGATCGTTCGGGAAGCGAGCCCCCAGACAGAGCAGATGTCCTTCCGCAGTCGTCACCTCGATTCCCGGCACGAGCAGGAAATCATTGACGGGGCATCCATCCTCACGCATCAACCCTTGCTCCAGCAAATAGTCCACGCTTCGACTATTGTTATGGTCGGTGATGGCCAGCGCCTGCAAGCCCTTCCGTTTGGCCACGGCAATCATCGACTCCGGCGTCGAGATCCCGTCCGCAGAATAGTGCGAATGGCTGTGGAGATCGGCGTGAATGCGCATATCGCTCGGCCTCTTTATCAGCCATGATCGTCAAGCTGCCAAGGAAATCCCCCTCTGGGAAATCCATTGACCCCACTCCCGCTCCTCCTATACTGCGCCCGATTCGATTCTATCTCCATTTACCGAACCTCAACTAACTCTGATTCATGGCCCTCGCTGTTGGCTCTCAAGCTCCTGATTTCGCACTCTCCACCATCACCGCCGACGGGCCCAAGCTCGTGAAGCTCTCCGAGCATCGAGGCAAGAACGTGGTGCTCCTGTTCTTCCCCATGGCTTTTACCGGCGTGTGCACGGAAGAGTTCTGCTCACTCAGCCAGGGGCTGGATGATTACACCAATTTGAACGCTGAAGTCATCGGCATCAGCGGTGACAACCCATTCGCCCAAGCCAATTGGGCCGAGAAGGAAGGCATCAAGGTCACGCTCGCAGCCGACTACGAGCACGAGGTCACGAAAGCCTACGACATTGCCTACGATTCCTTCCTCCCGGACATGAATCTCCCCATGGGCGGCGTCGCGAAGCGCTCTGCCTTCATCGTCGACAAGGACGGCGTGATCCAATACGCCGAAAGCTCTGACAATCCCAAGCAGTTGCCCGACTTTGACGCGATCAAAGCGAAGCTCGGCGAGCTCGGCTAACAAAGCGCCTCCCCTCACATCCTTTCATTCGCAAAGGGAGCCCTTCACGGGCTCCCTTTGTCGTTCTGTCGTGTCATTCGCTTAGTTTAGGATTCTTCCCAAACGGTCTTGTAGAGCCGGAATCCACGGCGTTCATAGTTTCGAAGGGCGTTCGGATGATCCCCCTCGCAGGTATGCAACCACACACGTCTCGTCTTGGGAAAAGCCCACGCACGTCCGAGCACGGCGACCAGGGCGGGGCTTCCCAACCCTCGTCCCACCTGCGGCGGCAGCAGTCCAAAGTAGACAAGCTCCACGTCACCACCACGATCATGCATCTCCGCATAACCGATCTCCTCGCCCGCGTGCTCGATGAGGTAGGTGTGAAGCCCCTCCGTCTCGACGTAGACCTGCCATTGACCTACAGTCCACGCCGCGCGATCCGTCCAGTTCCATGGCTGCCCGACTTCGCGGTAATAGCGCTGATTCACCGCGCCTTCCGCCGGAACCACCTTGCGCAAATGCATTTCCCGGCAAATCGCAGGTGGAACCACCTCCTTCGCAGCGTGCATTTCCAGATAATAAACAGTCATTGCTCCTCCAGCCTAGCATTTGGCAATGCTAACGAACAGACTCAGCTAAGCTAACGCTTTGATGCTAACGCTTTGATAAATCCACCGCGTGGAGCCTGCGCTTGTCACGCGCATAGAACCGGCCATCAGCGAAGGCAGACAAGGCGCGCGCCTCATTTCCAGTGAGTTGAGCCCGATAGTGCACCTGCCAGGATTCGGGACTCGCCTCACCTACAAGCAGTTCTCCCCGCTCCGTGAGGACCAGAAGCTTCGCATCCGCAAGAATGACCGATCCCGCCGGGAGAGGCGTGCTCCACTGCTGATGAGCATCCGCGAAGCGAACGCAGCGCCACTCCGTGCCGCGCTCTTGACGTCCATGAAAGCCATAGAGATAGCCCTTCCAAAGCACAGGCGTCGCAAAGTGACAGTCCATCACGCCATTCTCATGATAGCGGGCCTTCACCTGACGCTGCTCCCATTCCCAAAGACCACAGCCGACCTCATAGCATGAGGAAAGGAAGAACTGGCTCCCCGAAACCACGGGGCTGGCAGCATTGACAGAGGCATGGTTAGGCGAGCGAAAGCTCTCCGAAAAGCGCGTCACCCCTGTTTGCGGATCGATTCCTAACACTCCCTCACGCACGAAGAACAAGGCGACCGGTGAGATCCCTTCGGGCGCGAAACGGACGGGTGACGCATAGTCAGCCTCGCCATCACCGGCGGTCCAACGCATTTCTCCAGAACGCACATCCAGCCCGATCACCGTGACCGATTTCCCATCGACCTGCCCGCCGGACGCTAACATCACTACCTCTCCCATCACTAACGGCGATGAACACCGACCGAAGAAACCGGAAGGAGAACCCAAGTCCTTCGTCAAATCACGCTTCCATAGCACTTTCCCACTCTGCAGATGCACCGCATGCACCATGCCCTCGGCCCCATAGAGATAGACACGTTCTCCAACCACCGTCGGAACGGAGCGTGGCCCAGGATCAAATCCAAAGCCATCGACATAGGTAGTCGGATACGCGAAGCGCCAGAGAGGTTCTCCCGTGACCGCATCCAACGCGTCTAGCACCGCTTCATCTCCCACCCGATGAAAGATGAGGCAGCGCTTCCCCACGACAACGGGCCCGGCGAATCCATCCCCCACAGGATACGTCCAGAGGCGGGTCAGCCCTCCTTCAGGAAGGGCCGTCGCCAGGGCGACAGAATCACGGCTCACGCCATTGCGATCTGGCCCCAGGAACTGGGGCCAGTCCGCAAAGAGAGTGGTCAGACCAAGGCCTAACCAAAGCCCTACGACAAGCCGAGCCATTGGCAGAAGCAGCCTAACGCTTGTTATTCCAGCCTTGGGCTTCGATAATCGCTTCGATCTCCCGCTTGCCGGTAAAATCCGCCGGCACAAACTCGTGCTTGGTCAAGTAATCGAACGCCTGGCGGGCATACATCACCTCGCCCTTACGCTTTTCCAAAGCATCCTTCTCAGCCGCCTTCAGCTCACCGACATAGGCAACACTCATGGCCGTGGCCGCCGCGAGAGTTTCTGCATGCGGAGCATAACAGAGCGATTCAAACAGACGGAACATCTTGTCCTTCCCTTCTTTGGTCGCTGCGTCTTCACGAATGCTCGCGGCAGTTTCCTGACGCTTTGCCAAGGCCGCCTCTTGAGAGAGGCGCCCATCCGTACCACCCTCAGCAGGGCGCAGTCGAAGCGGGCGATACCAGATATTGCGGAAACGGATAGGATTCCCGTGGTCTTGCAGTTGCAACGGTCCTTTCTCTTTGAAAGGACGCGCCTTGGAGCGCCCACGATGCCCGCCTCCCCCTTCGAGTGGCGTCGAATCCTGCACCACGACACCATTCATGAAGACAGTGACACGTCCAGGTTCAACTTGCTTGCCATTCTGATAGATCGGCCGACGAAAGATGATGTCATACACCTGCCACTCACCAGGCGCACGCAGAGCATTCGCCATCGGCGGCATGACTCCATAGACGGAACCCGCCATTCCATCGGCGTAGGATGGATTGTTATAATTGTCCAATACCTGGACCTCCGTCGCCCCATCAACAAAGAAGACGCCACTATTTCCGCGCCCCTGACTCTTACCCACGATCGCGGTAGGCGCCGCCCATTCGATGTGCAACTGACAATCGCCGAACTCCGCTTTGGACTTCACCGTGCCCGCTCCTGGCGTGCACTGGAGAGCACCATCCACCAGCACCCACTTCTTATTCGGATCCTTACGCTTGGGGTCCATCACCAGGTTTTGATCAATAGAAGTCTGCGTGCCATCGAAGATCACGATCGCATCGCTGGGAGGTTTCCCAGGCTCCGCCTGCGTACTGAACGTGCCCGGCACGACAATCGGAGGCTGTGGGCGATTCATGTCATGCACGGCCCATGGGTGATGAGCATCCGGTGGATCACCGTAGAAGGGGCCATCCGCCGACGCCGACGAGAGGGAGAGGGCCACCGTGCACAGACTGAGAGGAAGATTCGTAGCTTTCATCGCCCGTTACTTATCGGGGGAACGAGTGATCAGCAAGACTCGATCTCCCGAGGCAAGGCTAACTGGCGATGCCCTGAATGCGTCTCGTCACACCAGAACACGATCCCAGCCTTCCTCACTCCGCCCCCATTGGTCTCATTCGCACCTTTCTAGCACTCACTCCAACCGTTCCCGCAAGTCGCGCAGCGACCGCAACTCTCCCCAATCCCCGCCACGCATCTTCCGTCCTCCATCCTTCCGTTTCGGCCCAAAGTATTCCCGCTTCGCCTCAAAGAACCCATCCACAAACCCCTTCGACCCAATCACCACCCCATCCGTGAAATAACGCACCCGACACCGCAACAGCGCCGCCAACGGCAGCTCCCCTCCAGATTCACGCACCGCCGCCACCGCTTCCGCAGACGCCCCCTTCCGCACCACCTCTCCACTAGCCGTCACCTGCGCCTCCCCCATCCCAAACAACACCCGCCGATACTCCCGACCCACCACACGCCAATTCGGAATCGCCCGCCCCTCGCGCAACGCCTCCTCCTGCATCAGAAAGCCCAATCCACGACGCGCCGCCGGTTTCCCCGCCACCGCCTCCGCATACCCACACCACCGATAATCCTTTGGATCCTCCACCATCCCCGCACGCACCGCATTCAGATCCACATACCCCGCCACCGTCATCAACGCGTCCCAACCGCCCTCAATCACCACACTCTTAAAACGCTGCTCCCAAAGCCGCCCCACCCGTTCATGACGCTTGTTGAACCACACCGTGAAGCGCTGCAACAGGGTCTTCATGAACTCCGAAAGATCATGCATCCGGTTCACGAAATCCTGCCGATATGCCTTCTCCTGCACCACCGCCGTCGCGCCCCCATTCAGTTCATAAAACGAGGCAATCCGGGCCCGAATCGCATCCATCTCCTCCCGAGAATAAAGCGCACTCAACCGCGCCCAGAACTCCTCCTCCGGCAAATCATCCACCCCAATCGTCTCCGGCACCTGCAGCACCAAATGCAGATGATTATCCAGCATCGTCCACGTCACCACGGTCACGTTCGCAAAGCGCTCCACCTTCCGCAGCAGCGTCGCAAACCGCTCCTTCGCTTCCTCACCCAACAGGAAATGCCGCCCATTGACACGTAATACGACGTGAAAACACTGCGACCCTTCGACTAACAACATGCGACGCGGCTTCCTCATAATCAGCACCTACACCCACCTCTCGATCTTGACAACTGCTTTCTCATTATTTCTCCTGTCCCCTTACTTCCCTAAATGAATGGTTTCTGTCCCTCTAAATGGTTTCTGAGGGCCTGTCCCTCTCTTCTCGTCCCGGCCTAGCAACCTCTTTCTTGTTAAAAGGCCTGTCCCTCTAGTTAAAAGGCCTGTCCCTCTAAATGTCCCTCTAAGGCAGTGCGAAATAATTAAGGCAGTGCGAAATAATAAGTTACCGAATTATTCTACCTGCGGATGAATTTCGTAATTCCATTCTCCATGAAACTTGTTTCGCTTAATGTGAATTTCCTGAAAATCTTCGTCGGACACCTTTCG
>JAUIAH010000009.1 GCA_030425385.1 Verrucomicrobiia bacterium
AGGGAGCATCAAACGATACTTCTCTCGAATTCTCTGGACTAATTCTTCATCTGCCACACTTTCACAGTAGCAAACTATTTAACCATTCCTAATTAAATTCGGTAAGTTATTTCTTTGCGCCGCCTAACGCCTCATTTATATGAAATCAGTCCGACCGGCGATGTCCGAGAGACTTCGATAATGCTTCCGCATATCACCTACGATGATGGATTGAAAGGCTTTATTGGCAAATGGTCGTGGGCGGGTAACGATGCTTTGATTGGCAGGGCTGGAATTACGGATGAGCCAGGGCATGAGATGATTGAACGTCGGCTCTATGTCTTCCATTTGGAAGAGCAAGCGCTTGCTCGGCTTGATCTGAGCGCCCTAAATCTATCCGATACAGCTGGATTGAAGATCGTCGGAATTGGGAGTGATTTGAGTCATCTCCAATTACAGGTAAATGGTCAAGAGTTGTCTGTCAAAGCAGATCTAAAGTCTCCCCCTGAACTGCTAGCAAAGAAGAAATCTGAATCGCCAAGTAGTGTGCATTCCGAAGAGATTCCCAGAGGTGAAGAATTGAGAAATGATGACGAAGCTACTCCTGTACGAGTCAGAAAGCCTGGAGGTGACCGACATAAGTTTGCGTGGCCTCTTGTGCTTCTGGGAGGAATGGTGGTCTTAGGAGGTGGAATCATCGTCATACGCGCCTTCTTGCGAAGGCGCACCAGCCGTTGCCACGCGCAATGAAAAGTTCTGGTAACGTCCCAAAGTTCTTCGGCAAATCCACCTGCGCCATTGACGTCCCACCAAGCTTCGACAAGCAAGCCGTTCGGGTTGCGGACGCAAATGGAAATGTCCAATGGATCGATATCGAGCCCCAACAACCAGCCACCTCACTCGGATGGACTCAACCTGTGTTCATCTGCGATATTTGTGGCCAACCTTTGGAAACCACGGATTTCACAGAGGGCACAGATAGACGATGGATCAGAAGTTTACCTAAAACCGAGTTTCGCAACAGTAGTTCAAGTTGGAGTCAGTATTTCAAGGTATTTGGCGTCCGAAGAATGGCCAAAGGTTTGGTCATCCTCCGGTGGCGAAGCGCACGAAGAGGCGGATGGCATCGTTGAGGGGGATGGAGGCTTCTACTGCCTGAGCGGCGCCGTCGATGGTGCCTGGGGTGAGCGTGATGGGGCTGCGAAACCAGGTGTTCATGTCAGGGGAGTATTCCATCGGGACCCATCCAAGAGGTGCATCCGCGCGCTTAGTGAAGGTGATGCGAAAGACAGCACCATCGATCTCGCCTGCAAAGATGGGTTCATCCGCGGCGAGGGCATCTTGCAGAAGATAGAATTCGAATTCGTTCGCCCAACCATCGCCATCGGGGTCCGCACGGCGCCCCCACACGGTGGCTTCTTTGCTAGGATCGTTGAGATCGGCAGCGGCGAATTGATCGCTTTGCCAGTCGAGCCAGGCCTGAGGGAGCGTGCCAGAGCCGTTTCCTGCGTCGTTGATGTAGGCGGCGATGGCTTGACCGATCTTCTCATGACCAGCATCGGAGGGGTGTAGTCCATCGCGGAGGTCATCGACGGTGAGTCCGAGCTCGAGGAAATCGAACGGAGATCCTTTGGACTCAACCAACGCTTGTACTTGGCTGTTGAAGGCAGGCACGGCGTTGGCAAGCGTGGCTTTGGCGCGATCAAATTGGTCATCAAATGATTTGTTAGGATCGACCGGCGGGAGCCCGAGACAGAGGATGGTGGTGGAGGGAAAGGCGACGTGAAGGTCATTGAGAAAGGCTTCATAGCGCTCTATCATGGGATCGACGGCGAAGTCCTGCGAGTTCATGCCATCACTGTGCGTGTAGGTGCCCCCGGAGGTGACATCTCCGGCGATGCTGGGCGCGAAGCTGTGTAAGAGGTTCCGCGGGGCGGCGAGTTGCATCATGTCATTGAGGCCAATCATGACCGTGATGTAGTCGAGGGCCACGAGGCCGTCCTTGATCTCGGCGAAGATTTGTTGAACCCCGTCGGCGGCGAAGACGGATGTGACGGGTGGGCCTCCAACCTGCGCTGACTGACTGAGAAATCGACCGTCGCCTCCCACCATGAGCGCTCCACTATCCGCTTGGCTATCGGGATCCCCAATATAGACCGCTGGTGCGGGGAGATTGTGATCAATGAACAAATGATAGCTTTTGCCATCGTTGTGAGGGAGTCCGCTCGTGGTCGAGTCCCCGATGGTCATGATGGTGACGGGCTCGCCGATCACAGCGATGATGGTTTCTGAATCGGTGAGTGTTCCGGCACCATTGTCTGTCACAACGACATCGAAGGTGTAATTCCCCTCTTCGCGCGAGGCGGATGGGAGCCAATTAAAGACACCGTTAGACGAGATGGTGGCTCCGTTAGGCACGTTGCCAGCCAAGCTGAAGGTGAGGGCGTCGGCTGGGAGATCGGTGTCCATGGCGGTGGCGACGAAGGTGAGGGTTTCGTCGAGCCCAGCGATCTGATTCCCTATGGGGTCGAGCACAGGAGGCGCATTGAAGTCGATAGCGGCGACGGTGATTTCTTCCGAGTCGCTGAGGTTGGGATTCCCATTGTCTGTCACGACGATGGTGAAAGTGAAGACGGTGCCGCCTTGTGATTCGGTGGGGGTCCATTCAAAGGCACCGGCCGCATTGAAGGAGGCGCCAGGTGGCAGCGAGCCCTCGATACTGAAAGTGAGTGTGTCGTCACTATCATTGTCATTGGCGATCGCGGTGAAGGCAAGTGTGGTGGTCTCGTCAATCTGGCGATCGCCGATGGCTGACAGGGTGGGGGGAGCATTCACGTTGCCTACGGTGACGGTGATGGTTTCGCTCGCGGACAGAGGAGGAACGCCATCGTCTGTGAGCACGACATCGAAGGTGTGGAGCTTGCTCCCTTGAGCGGCGGTGGGTGTCCAATTAAAGGTGCCCGTGGGGCTGATGGTGGCGCCAACGGGTGCTCCTGAGAGACTGAAACTGACATTATTTGCAGGCGTGTCGTTGGCATCTGATCCCGTGGCGGTGAAGGTGAGGAGAGTCTCGTCTGGAGTGGAGAAATTGCCGACGGGATCGAGGATCGGCGCACTGTTGCTCTCAGCGACCGTGATGGTGACCGTCTCTCGATCTGCTGGCTCTAACACCCCGCCATCATCCACGACCACGTCAATGCTGAAGCTCTGGCCTCCTTGATCTTCAGTGGGCGTGAAGGTGAAGGCGCCGGTGGCGGAAATGGCCGCGCCGGTTGGGACGTCTCCCTCGAGGCGGAAGGTGAGAGGATCACCATCGTCATCGGTGGCAGTGGCGGTGAAGGAGAGAAGGGTGTGTTCGTCGACTGTTTGGGGCCCGATAGGATCGAGCACTGGGGGGACATTGTCCTCATCTACGGTAACGGTGATGACCTCTGCAGCAGAGAAAGTGCCAGGGCCATCATCGGTGACAACGACTGTGAAGGTATAAATGCCAGGGCTTTGCGCAGCGGATGGCGTCCAGCTGAAGTCGCCCCCGCCGTTGATAATCGCACCTTCGGGAACGTCTCCCGCAAGGCTGAACGTGAGGGCTTGCCCGGCATCAGGATCACTGGCCGTGGCGGTGAAGGTCAACAAGGTTTGTTCATCTGTCAGACGATCCCCAATGGGATCGAGGACGGGGGCGTTGTTCGCCGTGATGAAGCTGGCGAGAGCGGTCCCTATCTGTTCGTAGCCAGCCACCGTGGGATGGATGCCGTCGACAATGTCCGCGACAGTGAGACCGTGATCGACAAAGCTG
The DNA here is from genome assembly GCA_030425385.1 of Verrucomicrobiia bacterium. Taxonomy (GTDB): domain Bacteria; phylum Verrucomicrobiota; class Verrucomicrobiia; order Verrucomicrobiales; family DEV007; genus JAACDM01. The sequence continues at coordinate 3,776 of JAUIAH010000009.1, forward strand.
AACTGGAGGCCTTTGCTAGCGATAAGCGCTTCGATCTGGGCATTGAAGGCTGGGATAGTAGTGGCTAGCGTCGCCTTGGCCCTATCAAATTGCGCATCGAAAGTCTCTTCGGGATCGATGGGTGGCAAGGGGAGGGCGATGATTTCTGTGGATGGTGGAAACTTGGCCGCAAGAGCGTCTAACAAGCTCTCGTATCGATCAATGAGAGGGTCGACAGGGTGGTCTTGAGCGTTTCCGAGGCCATCGGCGTCGGTGAACGTGCCGCCACTCGTGAAATCGCTAGCAATCATCGGGGTGAAGCTGTCCGTGACCTGCCTGGGAGCGATCAACTGCATGAGATCATTGAGCCCAGCGAGCACGATGGCAAACTCTGGCTGCTCCACGGTGTCCATGACCGCTTCGAAACTTTCTTGAATGCCATTGGCGGGAAAGACGGCTGAGACGCGTCCTTCTCCCACTACGGGTGATCGGTTGATGTATCTGCCAGGGCCACCTACCATGATGGCTCCACTATCTGAGGCGTCATCACTGGGACTTCCCAAATAGGTCGCGGGTTCAGGGAGATTGGCATCGATGAATGAGTGATAACTCATGCCATCAGTCGGCAGACCGGTCGTGAGGGAATCTCCGAGCGTCATGATCGTGTAGAAATAATTCACCTCGACAGCAATGGTCTCGCGATCACTCAGTGCACCCTCTCCGTCATCCGTCACGACGACGTCAAAGGTGTAGGTGCCGACACCTTGAGAGGGGAGGAGTTTCCAGGAGAATACACCCTCTGAAGTGATGCTAGCGCCTTGAGGTACATCACCCTCAAGACTGAATGCTAGCGTGTCGGTGGGGAGATCGGCATCGGATGCGGTGGCTGTGAAATGAAGCGAGGTGAGGAGTTCAACTTTCTGATCCCCTATGAAATCAAGCACAGGAGCGACGTTCACATCGGCTACCGTGACGGTGATGGTTTCGCTGTCTGAAGATGCGCTCGCGCTATCGTCTGTCACGATGACATCAAAGGTGTAACTGTCCCCGCCTTGATCTTCGGATGGGGTCCAGGTGAAGGCGCCATTGCCAGAAATGGAGGCTCCAGCGGGAGCATTCGCACTCAGCGAGAACGCTAGGCCCTCGGCGGGAATGTCGGCGTCGGTTGCCGTGGCCGTGAAGGCGAATGGCACCAATTCCGTGGCCATTTGGTCGCCAATGGAAGCGAGAACGGGTTCGGTGGCCACTTCGTTCACCGTGATCGTGATCGTTTCCCGATCCGTCTCACTGCCAGGGCCGTCATCTGTGACCACCACGTCCACGGTGTAAGTGTCAGGCCCTTGGGTTTCCATGGGCGTCCACGAGAAGCTGCCATTGGGATTCATGGTGGCGCCCGCGGGAAGGTTTCCTTCCAGCGTGAAGGTGAGACCATGGGCGGGCACATCGAAGTCCGTGGCCGTGGCCGTGAAGGTGAGGGTGCTTCCTTCATCGATGCTCTGCGTCCCGATGGCATCGAGGACCGGTGGATGGTTCACTTCGTTCACGATCACGTCGAAGGTTGTGCTGTCTGTGAGTTGACCGGGGCCGTCATCGGTCACGACTACCGTGATAGTGTAAGTGGCTCCGCCTTGAGATTCGGCCGGGGTCCAGGCGAAATGACCGCCGGGAGTGATGGTGGCTCCGGCAGGAGGATCCATGAGGGAGAATGTCAGAGTGTTGGCAGGAATGTCAGTGTCTGTGCCGCTTGCCGCGAGACTGAGAGGGGCAAGCTCGTCGACAGTTTGATTGGGAATAGCTGCTATGCTAGGCGGGGCGTTCACTTCGTTTACCGTGACGGTGATGGTCTCGCTCGCGCCGAGGGTGTTGGGACCGTTGTCTCGGACAACCACTTGGAACGTATAGGTGGATTCGGTGAGGTCTTCGGGTGGCGTCCAGGTGAATTCGCCGCCTGGCGTGATGGTGGCACCGGCAGGCACGTTGCCTCCAAGAGAGAACGTGAAACTATCGCCGTCGGGATCCGACGCGGTGGCGTCGAATGCTAGGAGCGTCTCTTCGTCCACGGACTGCGGCCCGATGGGATCCAACTGAGGTGCCGAGTTGGCATTGATGAAGTTGGCGAGCGCGGTGCCGATCTTGTTGTAGCCCGAGGGGTTGGGATGAAGCCCATCGATGATCTGCGCCACGCTGACATCAGCGTCAAGGTAGGAGAATTGTTCTCCCTTGGTGGCCACGAGATTCATGATGTTGGCTTCGAGCGCGCCTAGGTTCAGTCCCAACGAAAACCTTGCTCGGTGAAACTGCGAGCCTTCGCCACCGTAGGCACCGGTGGAATTGCTAGGGACGGGAGCGAGACAGATGATCTCGGAGCTCGGAAATTGTTCAGCCACGGCATCTAACAGGGCTTCATAGCGATCAATCAGCGGATCGACATCATATGATGTGGTGCCATCATCGGTGAAGACACCGGCCGTATTGAAATTGCGAGAGGCACTGGGGACAAAGGTGTCATTGGTGTCCAATGGCGCGATCAGCTCGATCAGATCGTAGGTGCCGGCAAGGATGACCACATAGTCTGGAGTGGCCACGCTGTCTTTGATCGCGTGGAAACTATCCAATAGATGATTGCTAGGGAAGACAGTGGCGTTGGTGCCACCACCGAGTGTTGCTTCCCCCGTCGTCACATGGTTGCTTCCACCAACAATGGCCGCACCACTATCGCAAACGCCATCGGCCGGGTTGCCTACATAGATGGCGGGTGTGGTAAGATTGCTATCGAGGTAGGTATGATAGCTGATGCCATCGCCAGTGGGGAGCCCTTTCGTTAGGGTGTCTCCAATGGTCATGATGGTCGTGTCCGCCGTGAGGACGGGAACGGTAGGCAGAAAGCAGAGGGCGCCAATCAACGCCATGCCTGCTCGGCAGAGGCTTGTCATAAGGGAGGGAGGGTGAGGGTGGTTAGGAATCGCAAATAGTTAGGAAATGCGACGCATTCTAACAGCTCACCTACTCTAGAATCGACATCGCGTTTCACGCAATCATCGATGCCTCCACAGATGGAGAAAGTTACTTAGATCTGCAAGAAAGTCTCTAACGAAGCCATGCCTCCCTGAGTGTATAACCACGCGCCGACCGCGCCTGCAGTCCCCAGGCTGAGGGCAGCGATGAGGCTCCCTGTGCGGCCGAGGACATGTCGTCTGCTGATCCATCCGGTGGCGAGGGCGATGATCTGGCAACTGACGAGAATCAGCACCGCCGTCATGATACCCAACCGGAGATTATCTGTTTGCGAGACGACCGTGAGCAAGGTGATCGTGGATCCCGCGATGCCAGCCACGGCACTCACGAGTGACACAAATCCCAGTCCGTGGACAGGATCTTGTTTCGCCGCCTCTTCCTGAGCTGATAAGTATAGATTCAAGGTCTCGTCACTGGCGGGCAGGGCTTGGCGACCATGCTTCTGGCACCACCTCTGGAAATGCTCCCAATCCGTGATGGGCACCAATTCCTGGCTGCGAGGTGGATGAGCCGGCGCCCGGGAGGGCGCCGGATGAAGGGATGGGGTCTGCGTCGGCTGCAAGGTTTGCCGAGCGATGGGATTCAGCGTGTGTGGAGCCATGGGTTTGGGATGGGACGTCAATGGAGCCGTAGTCATTCAGGTCACGATTGGATTTGTCCCAGGCTACCACCTGCTACCATGCTGACGATTAGAATCATCAGCATGGAATGTAACGACTCAAACGAGTCGAGGATTACTCGATCTCGCCCCAGATCGTGGTCACTTGTTCTAGCAGTTCGACGTCGTGGCCACCGGAATGAAACAGGAATCCGTAGCGGAAGGTGATTGATTCCCCATCCTTGACAGTCAATTTGCCGTCCTGGCCTTCACCTTTGAAGAAATAGGAATACCCGAAAGGATTGGCGGCGATCAGGCCATAATCACGGGCGTGCCAAGTGGTGGGATAGCGAGGATTTGATGGGTGGTCAAAGATGGCGATTCCGACTTCTTGGTTATCAATCTTTCCCCAGTAATTCACCCACTTAGCGGCCTTGCCCCAGAGATCTTTGTTCTTATCGCCAGTGCTATTCACAGCCTCACCATTGGCCACTTCGCCTTGGAGACGCAGATTTGGATGCGTGCGAATGGCCATGGTACCCTCTTTCGTATCGCCAAAGACGATGTCACCGTTCGTGGCCTTGATCGTGACTTGGAAGGTCAGATAACGTGCTTCGCCCAGTTTGAGAAAGGTGAAGCGGCACTCATCCTGACAGACTTCCTCGTCGCCCTGTAAAGTCAGCCAGCGACTCGTTGTCTCCAGCACGCCCATGTCTTCCCCGTCGATCATCTTCACGACATCATCAAGCACGACCTTGCCGCCTTTCTCAGGATTCTTCCCACCACCGTGCCAGAAGTCGAGCCCATTCACGTCGCCGTGGGCATACCAAAGGGAGGTGTGATGAGGGTGATCCTTCGCTTCACCAGGGCGCGCGTCTTCGAGCGGATACTTACGCGTCATGGGCACCTCGTTAGGACCGTGGATAGGATAAAAGCAAGGGATGCGAAGGTCCTTATGCTTCAGTGCGGTGAAGAGCTTGCCGTCGATATGCACGTGATAGGAGCCGTCGACTTCTTTGATGGTCACTTCCCCAGGAGCCCAGGTCGTGAAGCTAAGGAGGGCGATGGCGGCGAGATGAAGAGTACGTTTCATGGTCGTGCGAATGGTGTTAGGAGGTTTCGAAGATGCGTTTTAAGTATGCCAAGCTTTCAGTGGCAATCGTTTCGGGATCGGGTGTGTAGTCAAACACTTCGACGGATATGTAGCCAGAATAGTCGATTTCATTCAAGGCTGCAGCAATGGGTTCGAACTGGACGTCGCCAAATCCGGGGCCTCGCAAGTTGGGATCATTGGCGTGGAAATGAACCACATGCTCGCGGCTATCACGGATAATGTCAGGAATAGATTTGCTCTCGTCGCTCATGGCTTTCACGTCGAGGTGCAATTGGCAATTCGGGTGATCCACACGCTGGATGAGCTCGATTGTCTCCGCGGCCGTGGTGAGGAAATTGGTCTCCTTGCGGGCGAGGGGCTCCATGGCCAGGGTCACGCCGTGCTCTCCCGCGACTTCGCTGATCGCTCGCAGGGTTTCCGCCGCGCGTTTGGCCGCGTCTTCGTAGGCCCAGTCGTCTTCCAAATTGCGCTGTTTGGGACTGCCCCACACCATGATCGTTCCTCCCATGGCCCCACAGAAGCGCACTAGATGCTGCCCAAAGGCAATCGTGTCTTTCTGCAAGAGCGTATCGGGCGTCGTGAGATGCAGCCACGCCGGTTTCACTAGCAGCCAGTGCAGGCCGACCACATCCAAGCCGGCATCGCGTGCGATCTTTGCGTGTTCTGCCGCGTCCGAATCCGTCAACTCTCGGGGATCGTCTTTCAGCGTGAAGGGAGCGATCTCAATGCCGTGATACCCGGTCTTGGCCATGTGGGCACAGGTATCCGCGAAGGACCAGTTCTGATAAGTCTCGTTGCAGAGCGCGTATTTGGGAGTCATACGCCCGGAGCGTAGGGGAAATGCCTCTGATGACAAGTTGCAACCTGAATCCTACAGCTGACGATGATAGTGTTGTGTCGCTGCGAGGAAACGACGCCACTTGGAGCCCAGTTGATTGTTCTCCAAGAGCATGCCCGGGCAGTTCTTGAAACCGAGATCCTTCTTGTCGGCGAAACGGATCCGTCGCCAGTGTTGATGGGGCACCACACGGTCGATGGGAATTCGGTGGCGCTTCATGAGAACGGCCGTCAGCTTGGCTGTTCGATCAATGGTCCTGTTAGTGTCATTCCCCGCATTCTCACACATCTCGATGCCAATGGACTCGCGGTTTCCCTGGCCTTCGTAGTCGGCATGCTGACCTTGCTCCGTATCAGGTAGGCTTTGATAGACGGATCCTTGATCGACCGTGAAGTGCCAGCTGAGAAAGCCGAGAGAATTGTGGGTGGACTTGAACGAGCCGTTTCGTTGCCCGCGAGCGTGCGTTCTAGCATCCGCACCTTTGGCCTTGTTGGCGGTGGAATGGATGGTGATGAACTTCGGACGCATGCGGCGCATGCGATGGCGAGCCTTGGACCCGGTCTCGACCATCAGACTGTCATCAATGCGAAAGTCTCCCCATCCTGCGGGATAGGGAGAACGATGGGATGTTTGCGACCAGCCTAGAAGGCTGGTTAGGATGAGTGGGCCCAACGCTAGCATCCACGGGAAGGAACGGTTCATCTATCAATGATGATCGTCGTCGGCCGAATGATCAATCCGTTCTTTCAGGTCACCGATCGTCTCTTTGAGTTCGGCAATCGTCTCTTCCAAGTCCTCGACGGTCTCGTGACGACTGTCGCTCCCAAACAGGGCATCTGCTCGTGGAGGCTTGGGAAGGGAAGGGGGAACTGGCTGAGGGGCCAAGCCTCCAGGCAAGTGAAGCTCGCCGCCTCCGAAGCCTCCGAAGATGTCTTGCGGAGTCATCGGGGCTTCTTTCTGAGGCTTGGGGGTCACGCGGAGGGTGTGTTCCTCGCCTTGACGAAGCAAGGTCAGGGTGAGCGTCGCGTCTTCCGTGCCAGAGGCCTGAACGGCATCCACGAGATCATTGACAGACCTCAGGGCTTCGTCATCGACTTTAAGGAGAATGTCATGCTTCTTCACGCCCGCTTCCTTCGCGGGGGAATCTTCATAGACTTTCTGCACCGCCAGGCCGCTCTCAAGACCAAGCTGCGAGCGAACAACACCGCTGAGTTTCTCACATTGCACTCCAATCATGTGGCGCTTGTGAGGATCGGCATACGCCTTGGCAAGAGAGCGGACCCGAGCGATGGTCTCTTCATCGATACCGGAGCGCTTGAGAGCCTTGGCAACGTGTCTCCAATGGTCATCGAAGGATGATGGCTTGGGGAAGCTCCCACTTCCAAAGTTTGAGAATCCGGGAAATCGAGAATCTTCTGACGCGAGGTTGAGATCGATATCGATATCGTCGAGCCCGTCTTGAGCCCAAAGGGCGGCAAGATCCGTGGCTTGTATTCGCTTGTCAATCTGTTGGAGGACGTCGTGGGCGTCTTTCCCATCGGCTTCGATCACCATTTCATCTTCATCGCCATTGTTATGGGTGCGGATGATGATCTTTGCTTTGCTCTTGGAGGCGGATTCGTGGTCCTGTGCGAATCCCAAGTTTAGCGAGGCAATCGCGAGGGCAGTGAGTGTGAGTGTGGTTACGTTCATGATGATTGAGTTTTGAGGGTGAATCTATTGTCCCTGATAGCGTGGTGCGGGTAGGCTGACCGGCACGACGACTCGGCGCCCGTCTGGGAGTTTCGCTCGCAGGACTTCTGTCCGCCAGTTCAGGGTCCAGCCGTCGTCAAGTTGAGGCTCTTCGTAGACAGGCAGAGAAATGCTAGGCGATGCCGATTGAGATGGTGCCAGGGCTGGTGGTGCTTGAGGGGATCGCGTGCGGCCCACGAGGAAGGTCGCTGTCATGATGGCGACAATGCCTGCTGCCAGGGTCCAGGTGCGCACGGGGCGCGATTGGCTAGGGGAGGGGGGTGATGTGCTTTTGTGAGGGAGAGCCGTTGGGGTAGCAACCTCAGCGTCGAAGAGATGTCCTATCTCGGCTTCCAAAGTTTGCGCCTCCACATAGGCGAGGGCAATTTCCCGCCACCGGAGGGGATCGCCTTCGGCTTCTTGGAGGAATGCGAGGCGTTCTTCTGAGGCCATTTCTCCATCGACGAGTCGTTGCAGGCTGCGTTCGTAGGCATTCATGAGGGTGTTTGCTGGAGTTGAAATCGGAGGGCCTGGCGGGCCTTGAGGAGTCGGTGCTCGATCACTTTCTCAGTCACCCCTAACAAAGTGGCGAGTTGGCCGTAAGTGAGGTCTTCAGTGTATTTCAGGAGGAGCAGTTCACGGGATGCTTCAGGGAGTTCTTCCAAGGCGCGGTGGACGGACCGCGCGTCCTCGTGACGCATGACCCAATCGCGTGGATTGGCGAGATCATCGGGCGCTTCACGACGAGCAGCGTAATCGGCCTGGAGACGCTCTTGCCGACCTTCCTTGCGGAGGAACTGGCTCGTCTGCCGCGTGGCCACGCCATAGAGCCAGGGAGCCACGCGTTTGGGATCCTCAGGGCGCGCCCCTTGGCGGAGCACGGCGGCAGAGATCTCTTGAACGACGTCCTCGACGTCTTGAGTCCGTCGCAAGCGCGCTTGCACGACTTTGCGAATCCACGAGCCGTGGTCACGAAGAGCCTGAGGCCAATCGATGGCGGCTACGGGAGCGTTGAAAGGAGAGGCGTCCATCCTTGCCTACGACGTCGCTTCTCAAAGGCGTTTCCCCTGAAGAAATGGCTGCTTTCTTTAAAAATGCACGGTTTGACCGTGCTGAGCCACGTGGGTGGCTTGGGGATCGCGCCGGTCACCGAGCGCTTCACAAAAGGCCTCGCTACGGGATTGCTCCCCGTGCACGAGCCAGACGCGCTCCTTCTTTCCACCGATCCTTTCGTAGTAGTCGAGCAGTTCGGAGTGATCGGCGTGTCCTGAGAAAGAATCGATCGCATCCACATGGGCACGAAGCTTGTATTCTTCACCAAAGATCCGCACTTCATCCCACTGCTCGCGAATCTTCCATCCGAGGGTGTTCTCAGCACAGTAGCCGACGAAGAGGACGGTATTCTTCTGATCCTCAATCGTGTTCTTGAGATGATGAAGCACGCGCCCAGCCTCACACATGCCCGAAGCCGAGATAATGATGGCAGGCTCGTTGCGCTCGTTCAGTTCCTTGGACTGACGCACGGAACGGATCAGGGTGAGGTTCTCGAAACCAAAGGGATTGCGTTTCTCGAAGAGGAATTCATAGACCTCTTCATTGAAGCATTCGGGGTGGAGGCGGAAGATCTCCGTTGCATTCACTGCTAAGGGGCTGTCGACGTAGATGGGAATGTCAGGGATCTCGCCGGACTCTAACAATTCGTTGAAAGTGTAGAGCAGTTGTTGCGTGCGCTCGACGGCAAACGCTGGAATGATGATCTTGCCGCGACGCTCAAGGGCTTCCTTGACGAGGCGGGCGAAGTGATGGGAAGCATCGGCGGGGAGCTCGTGTTCGCGTCCCCCATAAGTGCTCTCCATGAGAACGTAGTCGACGTCTTGAGCTGCCACGGGATCGCGGAGCAAGGTGTTGTCTCCCCGGCCGACATCGCCGGAGAAGAGAAAGCGCTTCTCCTGCTTCGTCTCGTGATCCTCGATTTCCAAGAGGACTTGCGCCGAACCCAGGATGTGGCCGGCATCAATGAAGGTGACGCGCACGCCATTGGCGATGATGAGAGAGCGATCATAGCCTACATTCACAAACTGACGAAGGCATGATTCCGCATCGCGTTCGTCATAGAAGGGCTCGACAGGTTCCAAATCCTGCTTCTTGCGCTTCTTGTTGAGGTATTTGATATCGCCCACCTGGATCCTAGCGGAATCCTGCAGCATGACAGAGCACAGGTCGCGTGTGGCGAAAGTTGTGTAGATGGGTCCCTGATAGCCTTGCTTTGTCAGGTTGGGTAGATTTCCACTGTGATCGATGTGGGCATGTGAGAGCACCACAGCGTCGACCTCCGCGGGATCAAATAGGAAATGCTTGTTCCGTTCGTAGGCGTCTTTGCGGCGACCTTGATAGAGCCCGCAATCGAGCAGGATCTTCTGTCCGTTGACCTCGAGGAGATGTTGAGAGCCAGTGGTGGTGCCGGCCGCACCGCAGAATTTGAGCTTCATGAAGAGAAGGTGGAGGGGGTTCGAGCTAGGCCGCGAGGATGTCTTCCTCGGAGACGTTGCGCAATTCAAAGGCGCGCAGGATAGTGGCCTCTATGAGATTATTGGGACACGAAGCCCCTGCGGTGATGCCAATGGTCACGGGACCCTCGCCGAGGAGGCTCTGCGAATAGGTGCTGGTGACTTCTTTCCCTTGATGCAAATCAAAGTGCACGAGCTCCTCAAATGACTTCAAGCAATCTGCATCTCGGATGAAGAAAGTGGGCAGTTCGCGTTCGCCAATCTCAACCAAATGGCTAGTGTTGGAGCTGTTGTATCCACCGACGACTAACAAGACATCCATGGGTTTCTTGAGCATGTCGAAGAGGGCGTCTTGCCTTTCTTGAGTCGCTCCGCAGATGGTGTCGAAGAATTGAAAGTTCTCGGACTGCTCATCCTTGTCGCGCTCGCGGATGGCGGTTGCAATACGGCGTTGGAGTTCTTCCGTTTCCGATTTGAGCATCGTGGTTTGGTTGGCCACGCCGACACGTTCGAGGTGGTTGTCAGGATCGAAACCCTCAGAATAGCCACCTTCGAACCGTTTCAGGAAGGCTTCGCGATCACCTCCATGCCGGATGTAGTCGCAGAGGTAGTCGGTTTCTTCCAAGGTGAGGATGACGAGGTAATGGCCTGAACCATCGCCCATGGCGCGCGAGGCGGTGGCGCGCGTTTCCTCGTGGGAAGCCTTACCGTGAATGATGGAGGTCGCCTTTGTCTTGGCATACTTGCGCACGCGCTTCCACACACTCATCACGTCTCCACAAGTGGTGTCCACAATCTGGCAACCGCGCGCTTTGATGCGCTCCATCATAGAGGTCTCCGCGCCGAAGGCAGGGACAATGACGACATCTTCGGGGGACAGGTCCTCTACCTTGGCATCAGGGTCAGGGCCCGCGAGGTTGAGAATTCCCATCTCTTTCAGTTGGCGATTCACCTCCGGATTGTGGATGATTTCACCAATGAGGTAGATGTTCTGTTCTGGGAAAACACGACGGGAAGCGTAAGCGAGATCAATGGCTCGCTCCACGCCATAACAGAATCCAAACTGCTTGGCGAGGCGCACGGTGGTATCCCCAATGGTGAGGACACCACCGCGCTCGCGAAGCTTCTCCACGATCCGACTGCGGTAGTGGTCCTCTACCTCCGCCTTCACACGGTCCATCACCTCGGGGGTGCGGACATTGACTCGTTTCGGACGAGGGGGAGAAGAAGCGCCAGCCATGAGAGAGATCGTAGGGAACTCAACGAGTGATCGCGGGGATCAATCGTCGAAGAGAGGGCCTTTGTAGAGATTGAAGACCTCGTTGCTGTTGAGAATGCTGGAAGGGAATTCAGGGGCAGAGGCATCGCGCGGACGCGGCACGTTCTGACCGATGGTGGCATCCTCGGGCTGCGAGTAGGCGATGTTCAGAGGCGTGCCCACCCGCACGAGGTTGAAGAATTTGGGCGCCGCATTGAAGTGGAGGCGAATGCACCCGGCCGAACGTGGCCCGGGGTGGACCCAACCGGCATGGATGCCATAGGCGGACTTGAACTCGCACCAGTAACCCATCGGGTAGCCAGCGGAGGGCTGCGAGATGCGCCGGCGATGCTTCTGCTTGCTGTAGATCTTGAAATTGCCTCGTGGCGTGGGCGAGCTCGGTTTGCCAATGGTGCAGGCCGCCACCATGAGAGGGCGATCGCCTTCCATGACGTAAAGCGTTTGGTTGGCGATGCTGACTTTCACGCGGACGTTCGCGGGATTGTTCGGCCGATAAGCTTTCACGTAGTAGCTGGAGTCAAATCCAGGCGTGGGATAGCCCGTGGCGAGCCCTTGCGGCTTGCGTTCGTATTTCTTGGTCGTTTCACAGCTGACACCAGTAAAGAGTGCCAAGCCCGCGAAGAGGAGAAGGTTGATGGATTTCATAGGACCTATTTGGAAGGTGAGTGAAGGGGGCATCCGGTAGCATGTAAAGTGGCAACGGGCAACCGGAGTCAGGCTGAAGCCGGGGGAGGACTCGCCCGCAGACCTGCTTCATTCTGGGCCACTTCGCCAAAGATCCGCTGCTCAAGCTGATCCTTCACCTCCATGGGGTCATGGACATTCTCCATAATGAAATCGACGTTGTCCCCTGAGGTCACAATCTGAATCTTGCCGCAGTTGAAGAACCAGACATCAAGCCAGCAATTGCTGTAGCATTTGATCTGCTTGATCTCGTTGAGCTTCACCGTGTTATTCCGCGCACCGAGGAATTTGAAGAGGTAGGAGGACTCCTGCACCTGGCGCGGGTAGACCGCGTATTCCGTGTTGCGGATGCGAAGCCAGTTGAGAAGGGCCTTCAGAATGAGCCCGGCAGCGATGAGGGCGCAACCTGCGAGGAGGAGATTGGCAAACTCGCGCGAGGCGTGGCTCCGAAGATAGAGTGCCAGCAAGACCACTCCCAGGAGGAGGAGGACAGGAAAGGCAAACTTTCCCAGGAGGGAACGCGCGGACGACTCGATGATGAGAGGATCACGAGGCCTTTCCGCCACTGCCGATGGATCCGTGCCGTCTGCCTTGGACTCAGAAATGGCGGGTTGAGGCGTTTGCGGCGCGTTGGCTTCCATAATGAATCTTAAGAATGAGGCATCGTTCACTCTCCGCAAGTCAGCGTGCGCTGAATCGCACCTGCAGGCGAAGACCCAGATTTGAAGACACCGTAACTTTTAGTCTTGTTGACAAATTCAAGGAGGGTATTAGTATGGAAATTCTTATAGTTGTAGTTATCGTGAAAGGGCATGTCTAGTCAGGGAACGAGTCGTCAGCGTCCACGCAGTGGGAGTCTCTTCCTGCGGACCGCCGCCTACTCCGCTTTGGTGACGATCCTCACGCTTTGTGCGTTTGGATTGCGGTTCTTTCTTTATGAGAAGGAAAGTCTCTATCGGCACTTGCAAGATCGGGCGGAGACCCTCGCGCTGGCGTTGGAATCGGCGAGTGGGCCTGGAGGGATTGATGCCGAGAAAGTGATGGCTCAGTCAGCCCGATTACTAGCTAAGGATCAACAACTTCTCTACGTCGTCTACACGCCCTACGAAGGGGATTCTTCCATTCGAACCGCTCGTGGCCAGCACGAGGAGTCTCTGCAAACCCGCTGGCGCACGGGAGATGACATGGAGGGCATTCGCACGAGTGACTGGAGTGGCAATCAACCCTTGGAGGTATTCCACCACACCCGGACCCTGGTGACGGCCGAGGGTGAGAAGGCTTGGTTACACGTGGGCATTTCCCCGGCCCCGTATCGGGAAGGGGTGCGGTCGCTCTATCAGATCCTCTTTGATCTCGTGGGACCGGGATTGCTCATTGGCTTCCTGACATCGTTCCTGTTTGCAAACCGCCTCACGCGTCCCATTGGCGATCTCAAACGTTTCGCGAAACGCATCGCCTCGGGCGATCTCGAGTCGAGGGTGGATATCCCATCGAATACCGAGCTGGGTCTCCTCGGGGATACCATGAATCAAATGGTCGAGGACCTTCAGCAGTCGCAGAGCAATGAGAAGGAGGCGATGGAGAAAGAGGGGCGGCTTCGTGAGCAGGAGATCTTGCTGAAAGAGATCCACCACCGCGTGAAGAACAATCTGCAGATCCTTTCAAGTCTCCTGCGTATGCAAGCGCGCAAGGCGCAGAGTGAGGATATGAAAGGGATGCTGAAAGAGAGTGAGGCTCGTATCCGCTCCATGGGCTTGATTCATGAGAAACTCTATCAATCCAACAGCCTTTCGACTGTCGATCTGAAGAGCTATGTGGATACCCTTTCCGGGCAATTGCTGCGAATGCACGCGGCCACGGACCAGAAATTGAATGTGGCGGTCGATATCGATGATGTGGAGTTGCCACTCGATACGGCCATGCCTTGTGGGCTCATTATCAATGAACTGGTTTCGAATAGTCTCAAATACGCCTTCAATGATGGACGTGATGGACGGATCGATATCGCCGTGAAACCGCAGGGCGAGCGGTCCTATCGCATGACGGTGAAAGACAACGGTGTGGGTATGAAGAAGCTGCCAGTCGCGGGAGAGCGCCGGTCCTCTCTGGGGATGAATTTGATCGAGATGCTAGTCGATCAACTCAATGGAACGCTGGAATACCGAAACGGTGATGGGACCACCGCAGAGATCGAATTCCGGGAGACTGTCTACACCAACCGCATGTGATTGATTTGATTTGATATGAGTAAACGAGTACTAATCGTCGAGGACGAACGCATCGTTGCCGAGGACATTGCGCAATGCTTGGAGGATCGCGGCTACGAGATCGTCGGGTTTGCCAACAATGGTGATCGGGCGATCACGCTGGCCGAGACGCACCGCCCGGATCTCGTGCTCATGGATATCGTGATTCAAGGGGAGAAGGATGGTGTGGATACCGCGCACATTCTGAAGGAGCGCTTTGATATCTCTGTGGTCTATCTCACGGCCTATTCCCATGAGAAAGTGATCGAGCGGGCCAAGCAAACGGATCCGTTAGGTTATGTGGTCAAACCCTTCGAAGAAGCCACCTTGCTCAGTACGGTGGAAATTGCTCTGCACAAACAGCGTCTTTATAAGCAATTGGCTGCCGGGCGCGAGTGGTTCTACGCCACGCTGAGATGCGTGGGCGATGGCGTCATCGCCACCGATAACGAGGGAAATATCGTCTTCATGAACCCGGTAGCGGAGACATTGACTGGGTGGACCATGACAGATGCCGAGGGACGTCCTGTCTCGGAGGTCTATCATTCGATTGACGAACAAGGTGAGCGGGCTACGAATCCGGCGCTGGAAGCGCTGCGGACGCAAGAGAGCGTGCATTTGGCGGACAATACGGTCTTGGTTTCGCGAGATAATTCGGGACGGTGTGTGGAAGACTCCGGATCGTTGATTCGCAATGCCGATGGCGTCGCATTGGGAGCTATCTTGGCTTTTCGCGATATCACCGAGAAGAAAGCCAAGGCCAAGCAATTGATCAAATACCAGCGGCACCTGGAAGAATTGGTCGATGAGCGCACAGTGGCGTTACGCAGTCGCATTGATCTTGAAAGTTTGATCTCCGCGTCGTGTGTCACCCTAACAAAGTGTGATCCGGAGCGCCTGGAAGATGCGATTTCCGAAGCCTTGGAGAACTTGGCACGGTTCCTCAAAGTGAAGCATTACCTGGTGACGCAGGATGATTCGGAGGATATCCTGACACGGCCATTGCATGATTTGGGGGAGGATTGCGAAGAGACGTTGACCATCCTGCAGGACGTTTATTGGAATGAACGGGATTGGATCAATGAGCAGATCGCGAATCACGGCCATGTGGTGCTATCAGATATCGATGATCTCGTCGAGAAATCGCCCAATACCGCCGCAGCCCTGGCCTCGCTCGATATTGAGGCATTGGTGGCGCTTCCGTTAGGGCATGATGCCGAAGGGCGCACCTGGGGAATGATCACCTTCATGAGTGATGAGCCGTTGGCATTCTCCATTCATGATGTTCGGATCCTCGTCGTGCTGACGGAAATTGTGCACAATCTGCTGAAGCGGCGACAAAGTGAGAATGAGCGCTTGGCTTTGGTGGAATCACTCAATCAGTCCCAGAAGTTGGAGGCAATTGGGAAACTTTCTGGAGGCATTGCCCACGACTTCAATAACATGCTGGTGCCCATTATTGGCTACAGTGATGTGATCTTGCAGAACCAGGAACTCCCATCGGATCACCGCGATGAAGTTATTGAAATCCGAAAAGCTGCTGAAAGTGCGGCCTCTCTCACGAAGCAACTTCTCGCGTTCTCCCGGAAACAAATCTTACAGAAAGACCGCCTGAATTTGAACGACTCAGTGGTTCATCTGAAGAATATGCTTCAACGGATTCTCGGGGAGGACGTGATTCTTGAGCAGGATCTCGAGAAAGATCTTTGGGGTGTCGAGGCGGACCGTGGGCAGATCGATCAAGTGATCATGAATCTGTGTGTGAATGCCAGGCATGCGATGCCCGATGGAGGCGTGATCCGAGTGACAACCACTAATCTGACATTGGAAGAAGATGGGCCCGATAGGCCGTCTGGCGCCTTCGTCAAAGTGACGGTTGAGGACCAAGGGTGTGGCATGAGCAAGGAGTTGATGGATAAAATCTTTGATCCTTTCTACACTACCAAAGGTCAGGATGGGACGGGGCTCGGATTATCGGTGGTTCTCGGGATCATCGATCAGCACGGAGGGTGGATCAATGTTGAGAGTGAGGTGGGGAAAGGATCCACCTTTGAGATCTTCCTTCCAGCCGATGAGAAAGTCTGTCGGCCAGAGAAGGCGGCGAATGCCGTCACCGGTTCGTTGGAAGATCGCCGCGGCATCGATCGCATTCTCCTGATTGAGGATGAGCCCAGCGTGCTTGCCTTCGTGCGTCAGGCGCTCAAGAAAGCAGGGTTCCAGGTCACGGCAGCGGCCTCGGCCAAGGCTGCTTTGCAAGCTTACAAGGACAATGACGGCGAGTTTGACATGATCTTCACGGATGCGGTGCTCCCCGACGGAACAGGCATGGAAGTGTTAGAAGTGATTCTGGAACACAACCCGAACTTGAAAGCCCTACTTAGCAGTGGTTACACGGATGCAAGGGCATTGTTAGACAAAGCCATGGAGCGGCGCATCCCGTTTCTGCACAAGCCATATTCGCTAGCGGAACTCTATGAGAAGTTGCGCGACGTCATCCACGGAACGGATGGCGAGGAAAGTGCGGCTAGCGAATCCCCGCAAGCGCCTCAAGATGCGCTTGAACCGCTTGAGCAAGGCCAGTGACATGGTAGCCGCCTTCAAGGCATGAGATGATGCGACCGTCGGCATGTTTGTTAGCGACAGCCGCGACGAGATGAGTCAGCGCTTGGAAGTGATCGTCTGTCAGGGTAAAGGAGCCTAACGGATCGCCCACACGGCTGTCGAATCCGGCAGAAATCACGACGAGTTGAGGGCGAAACGTGTCCATTGCCGATTGCCAGTCATCTCGGAAGGCGCCGCCAATCTCGCGCATGCCGCTACCAGCAGGAAAGGGGCGATTCATGGTGAAGCCCTCGCCGGCACCGCGCCCCGTTTCTTCCA
Source organism: Verrucomicrobiia bacterium (assembly GCA_030425385.1). Lineage (GTDB taxonomy): Bacteria > Verrucomicrobiota > Verrucomicrobiia > Verrucomicrobiales > DEV007 > JAACDM01. Next base: position 20,647 of record JAUIAH010000009.1, read on the forward strand.
AGGCTCCCGTGCCGGGGTAGAGGGGTGCCTGGTGCGTGCTGAAGAAATGTACGCTGGCATCCTCATAGAAGATATCTTGGGTGCCATTGCCGTGATGGACGTCCCAATCAACCACTGCCACCCGGTCGATCCCGTGTTCCCGCTGGGCGTAGCGGGCGGCAAGAGCCGCGTTGTTGAAGACGCAGAATCCCATGCCACGAGAGGGAGTGGCATGATGCCCGGGAGGGCGTAACGCACAGAATACCTGTTTGAGGTCGCCTTTGAAGATCGCATCGACTGCTGCACAGGCAGCGCCCGCAGCGCGCAGAGCGACGTCTAGGCTATCGGCGCAAACGGTCGTGTCCCCCGTGCTCAGTTGGGTCATGCCAGATCGGATCTCTTCGAAGGCCAATCGGATGTAGGCAGGCGCGTGGATGAGCTGCAATTCCGCATCCGTCGCCTCGCGCGTTGGGATGGTTGTCAATTGCTCTGTTAGTCCACTCTCCGTCAGTACTTTGGTGATGGCTTCGTAGCGCGCGACCTGCTCTGGATGCCCAGGACCAGGATCGTGCCGTGTGAAGATGGGATCGAGGACAAGGCCGGTGGCGGAAGCGGACGCTGGCATGGCGAGAGGGTGGCGAACCAAGCGGGCGGAGTCAACATCCCGCCGAATTCCCCATTGATTTCCAGAGGGGAATCCCTAGGCTCGGCCCACTCTTCGAAACATGAAAGAACAGAATATCGCATTTGTCGGAATTGGCCGCATGGGCTCAAACATGGCGCGCCATCTCAAGGATCAGGGCTACACCGTATCGGCGGTCTCTGACGTGAACGCAGACCTCACAGCGAGCGTGGCGGAGGAATTGGGAGCGAAGGCGTGCCGCACCTTGAGTGAGGTCACCGCTGCCGCGGATGTCATCATCACGGTGGTATCGGATGACCAAGCCATGTATGACATTTTTACGAATGATGGAGATAACTTGCTGCAGGGCGCCTCTGGTAAAGTGTTTATCAACTGTGCGACCATCAGCCCGCAGACGCACATCGATCTCGCTGCCAAGACCAAGGAGGCCGGAGCCGAGTATTTGGAAGGCTGCATGGCCTCGAGCATCAGCCAGGCCCGCGAAGGGACTCTCTATCTCATGGTCGCCGGCGCGGAGGACACGTTTAAAAAGTGTGAGAGCCTGCTCAATGAGCTGAGCGTGAACATGCGCTACACTGGGGAAACGGGCACGGCCGCCAGAGTGAAGGCCCTGGTCAATATGGTCATGAATATCAACACCGCGGGACTGGCCGAAGGCTTGGGTCTCGGGCACGCCCTCGGATTGGATCTGAAGATGCTGCAGGAAGTCTTTTCCCAGACGGGTGCCAATTCCCGCGTCTTGGAAACGGATGGCGAAGACATGGAAGCTCGCGACCACGAGTGCTGGTTCTCCGCTGCTCACGCTGCGAAGGATTCTGGCATTGCGGCGAAGCTTGCAGACGAAGCCGGCTTGAATTTGCCACTCAACGCGGCCACCCAGGCCCAGTACGAGAAGATGATCGAGAAAGGTCTCGGCGAACTCGACAAGTCAGGCATCGCTGAATTGACCTTCAAAGGGCGCAACGCCTAACGGTTATAGACGAATCACGCCGGGTTGGCCAAGACCCGGATCAAGGTTGCCAGGGCACGGGTCACTTCGGTGAGCCGTGCCCCATCTATTTGTGGGGGTGCCGCGTCGAAGCGCCCATTGCCAGCGACGAGCAGGGTAGGGAAATCGGCCTTTTGAAAGGGGGCCGCATCGCGCGTGGTCCAGGCCTCCCCACTCGCTGCTTCTAACAGAGTGCCCTGATGCACTGTGAAGGAGAGCGCCGACGAGAGGACTTCCGTGGCCTGATTGAGAAGGGGAATGGGCTCCGCACACAACAAAGTCAGGTAGGGGCCTTTGTCAGGCAGATAGTTAGCCAACGCATGGTCTTTGAAAGTGGCACTGTCAGGAAAGGCCCCCAAGCCTTCGAGGGTGAGCACCGCCTGGATCTGGTCACCGCGACTTTCGAGGAACGACGCAAAGTGAGCGGCTCCGGAATCAGGCGTCCCGGCGTGCGGTGCGGTGCTGTTGGTGAGAAAAGCGAGCACGATCGTCCGCTTGGGGCGTTCCAAGCGGAAATTCTCTGCCAGTCCCATCAACGCGGCCACCGCGCTCGCATTCACATTGTGCCCCGAGGTTCCGGCCGCGGCATCGTAAGCCGCCGTGATGACCACGTACTCATTTCGGCGTTTGCCGCCAGGGATCTCCAGCCAGAGATTGCGCACCACTTGGCCATCGATCGCATACTCCCGCCGGGCGACCTCATAGCCCACGTTGCGAGGCCCCAGGGTCGATTCCACATAGTTTGCCGCGCGATTCAACGTCTTGGGATCAGAGATATGGCGTGGGCCAATGACATCCGCCAAGTTGCGGACATAGCTCTCCAATTCTTCTGCCTCGATTTCAGCAGCGAGATTGCGGAAGATCGGCGGCGCGGCAGGCTTCTCCGGTTTGCGATAGTGCCAGACGAGCGAGAAGGCTCCTGTCAGGATCAATCCGATCGGGAGCCCCAGAATCAAGATGCGGAGAACGGTCGCTTGTTGCATGCCCCTACCCATGAAACGCCCGGCACGCTTGTCCAGCGATCATGGTGAGGATGGCGACAACTCCTCAATGGTGATGTCTTTATACCAAGCCTCGCTCGGATCACCGCTGTGGATCTGTAAGCCTATGAGTCCGTGCTGCTCTAACGTTTCGTCAGGCTCCGTGTAGTCAACGGTCACCTGACCATTGAGCTTGAGGATGACCCGCCGGCCCACGCAGCGGATTTCATAGGTGTTCCAATCATCTTCGTTCACGATCTGCTTCAACAGCGCAGCATCCGGCTGTGCCAAGATCTTGCGGCGACGAGACTCGTCATAGAGACAGCCCCAATACTTTTGCCCCATGTCCGCCTGATACCCAATCATCTCGTGGTGATCAGGAATGCGCTGCGAGCGAATCTGCACGCCCGCATTGGGCGATTTCCCTTTCAGTTTGAATGTCAGCCGGAGGACGAAGTCTTTGTAAGACTTGGTTGTCGTCAGGAAGGCATTGTGCGGAATCTTCTCTGACATAGTCCCTCCCACGATCGCTCCATCTTCGATCCGGAACATCTTCTCGGTATCACCCTCCCAACCGGAGAAAGACTTGCCATCAAAGAGCGAGACAGGCGCCGAGGTGGGCTCTTCCTCAGCTGTGGCGAGAGGGAGGCAGCCGAGGCAAAGCGAGAGAATGAACAAGGTGCATTTCATGGGGAAAGCTTGGCGCGGCGTCCGGTCGCTCGTCCAGTGTGAAATGGCCCAGCATGGATTTCAATTCGACCTCCTATTCCTCGCGCGCATACTGATACGTCCCATGAGAACCAATGTCCCAGAGAATCTCGAAGAGATCATCACCGAGCAAGGGCAAGCTACAAGACCTGCAGCGCTTCGCGATAAATCTTGAAGCCTTAGAAGATGTTCGAGTTTCCTAGATGTCCAATTTATGGAGATGTGTTAGATGTTCTCCGGAAGTCCTCTCTCCTTGAGCTGCAGTTGGCGCCGTAAGTCGTCAATGAAGGGGCGCGTTTGGTCTTCGCGGCGCCAGCGAAAGAGAGGGAGGCAGCGATCCTTCGTGATGAGGGCACCACTATAGCGTGCTTCCTGATTGGAAGCTCCCGCGGGGTAGTAGGCCACCCGAAGAAGGTCCTCGACGGGAACGGATTCTTTCGTGGATGGATGTCGGCCATGCTCTTTGCTCACGGTGACGCGCTCGCCATCGTAGAGAACTCGTACGGTCATCCGACGGCGCCTCCATCCCCACACGATTCCACCGAGCATCACGAGAAGAAAGAGAAGGCTGAATCCAATCCACAGCACTCTGAAGAATCCCGCGTCTGCCATGAGCGGGCTGAACCCAAGAATTAGGAAGCCTCCAACGACAAGAAATCCAATGGTGGTGGTAATGAAATCCGAGAGCCGATTGCGCTCGGGAGCGAGGATGCGTTCAAATCCATGGCGTGGGCGGCTTCTGGGGCGTTCATCAGTGGCGCGCTCTTGGAAGGCTGGCTTGGGAAAGACGAGGGCGTTGCACTCCGCCACGAGCCAGCCCTTCTCAGCATCGGTGAGGCTCGTTCCAAAGCGAACCTTCTTCTTCATTCCACGAATCTCAATGCCAATCACGGGTTGGTAATTCCGTTCATAGAACGCTTTGGCAGCAATCGACTCGACGTCCTCGAACGGAAATTGAGTGTGGTGGCGGCGGCCCGCGAATCCTCTCACATAATCAATCTTGCCGTGCTCTAGCCGAATGACATGAACGGCGTGTTTCGCCCGCAGGCCAAAGTAGAGCATCCCCAAACCGATGCCCCAGAAGAGGCCGAAGAAGAGTATCGTGCCAAGGGTGGCGAGCCACGGTGGCCCACTGAAATCCATGGTGGCTTTGCCAGAGAGTGTGGTGATGAGAAATGGAATCGTGGCCAGCGCGGTGATCGCAGTCCACAGGATGCCGAAAGGTAAGAGCCCTCCTGACCGTCCGCTCGCTGGAATAGTGAATGCGATGCCGCCTGTGGGAAGCTTCCGGCGGACAATCTTCGTTTCTGCAGGTGGGTGGCCCACCTTCCCGGTCGGCGCTGACGACGTCGACATGACAAACTCGCTAAACGCACCGACGAAACCACACCCGCGGCAGGTGTAGGTTTCCCCCGTGTGAAGGGCGGACTCCTGACAATGCGGGCATTTCGCGGCTCCCGCCATCTTCGCTTGGGCCCGCTCGCTGATTCGTTGCACAAGCTGCTTGAGCATGGATTAAGCTATACCAGGGACGAGTAATCTCTAGGCAAAGCGGCAAGCGCGGCACTTGCAGAGAAAGGGCTTGTTTCGTATGATGTTTCCATGCGTCTCTCGATCCCCACGGCAGTCCTGACGCTCGTGTCGATCCCGTCCCTTTCGTGGGCGGCCGATCCATCGCAGCTCTATCTTGAAGAGAAAGACTACGAAGGCGCCTATGAGGCCTATGGCGAACGGCTTGAGAAGGCAGAGGTCTACCGTGATCGGTTAGAGTACGGCGCGGGCACAGCTGCTTACAAAGCGGGCTACTACGGGCAAGCGGCGGCCCATTTGGGCAGAGCCATCCTTTCGGACGACGATGCCCTTCAGGGCAAGGCCTACTACAATCTGGGAAACACCCTCTTTCAGTTAGGCAAGGCAAGCGATGATCCAGAAGAGAAAGTGGATCAATGGGAAGCGGCGATCGATCACTATCGGGAAGCGGAGGCTCTGGCGGATCCTTCTACCGCGTCGAATGCATCTTACAATCGCGATGTCGTGCAGAAGTATCTCGATCAGTTGAAGCAGCAAGATCAGCAGCAGCAGAACCAAGATCAGCAGCAGAACCAAGATCAGCAGCAGAACCAAGATCAGCAGCAGAACCAAGATCAGCAGCAGAACCAAGATCAGCAGCAGAACCAAGATCAGCAGCAGAACCAAGATCAGCAGCAGAACCAAGATCAGCAGCAGCAAGGCCAGCAGGGCGAGGAACAGCAGCAACAACAACAGGAAGCCCAAGATCAGCAAAGCGAGTCACCGCAGGAAGCGTCACCCCAAGACCAAGGCAAGGGAGAGCAGCAGCCATCGGAATCGCAATCGACTGAGGGAGATGGAGAGAAGAAAGAAGGGGAACTGCAACGGGCCGGGGAAGCGTCCGAGGGGGGAGAGGATGAGGGCGAGGAGAGTGAATTGAGTGCCTACGAACTGACCCCAGACGGCAAGCTCAGCGAAGCGGCTGCGAGAGCCTTGTTAGAGAGCTTGGAGGCAGAAGAAGTGAAGGGACCCTTGCAGATGCAGAAAGGGCAGCGCCGGCGTGTTCTCCGCGACTGGTAATCGCTTCCCCTTAAGCGGATACTAACAAACTTTCTTCAGCTTGCACGTCATTGTGAGGCTGGAGGTGCCTTCTCTTTCGTGGTCGGCGAGGATGCATGGAATGAGTGCTAGGAAATGGCCGCTGATCTCCTGTGCGCGGATTGCCGCGGGCGACGCCATTGCCATCGCGTCTTCGGCCAGGGTTTTCGCAGCCACCTTGCACTGCGAGGCTAGCCTCTGGCAGAGCTCGCTGCGAGAGAGGTCACTCCAAAGCTCCTCAGCCATCCCGGCTTCATGTGTCAGGGCGAGAAGGTGATCCCCCATGCACCGTCCCAATGCCTGCAGGTCGGGATGCGATTCCATTGCGAGGCCGGAGGCCTCTCGACCGAGCAGACGACATTGCCGGCGAAACGCATGGAGAGGGTTGCTCCCACGAGTCTGCTCAGCGATCGCGATCTGTTCCGATAGATGAAGGCTGTTTCGTGGAGGCATGGGAAAGGCGAGCGTGTTCACGGAGGATTAAAACATGAAATCAAAGACATGCAACTAGAAACAATTAGTGCTGAACGATTACGGGCGTGCCCAGAGGCGCATTCTCAAAGTATGCCTTGGCCATCGTTTCGGGAAGGCGTACGCAGCCATGGGAGGCAGGGTATCCGGGGAGAAAGCCCCGGTGCATGCCGATGGGTCCATTGAAGCGCATGAAGTACCCCATGTCCGCTCCGAGATAACGGGTCCCGGGAGGGCGAGGATCTTTGCGATTGTCGATGTCCTTCTTCACCACATTGCCAGCCGCATCCACGTAGTCTCCGTAGCAACTGGAGCGATGATCGATATTCTTCTGTGTGACCTTGAAATGACCCGTCGGCGTGGGGTGAGACGATGTTCCCGTCGAGACGGGGCTGACCCCCACCAATTGGCCCGACTTGTAGAACGACGCCATCTGATCACTGAGATCGATCACAATCTTCGGGCTTCCCGGCACGCCGTCGCCGTCCCAGTGGGCATCAGCCATGGCAGGATTCACCACGGAAGGTGGCGGCGTGGGATCCACACCGATCCCTGCGAGATAGGGGATATCGCCAGGTGCGTCGAGCCCTGTCTTGGTAGCGCAGTTTGTCAGGAATAAGAGGGAGAGAGCCGTTCCCAGGAGAGAGCGAAGGATGCGATTGATCATACGATACCTGTTTTATATTGCATGTTTCAGTTCGCAAGCGAAGTTGGGAAGAATTTGCTTCCCTATCATGAAAACTGATGCATGCACTGATAGCACCATGCCTGTTCCAGCCAAGAAGACTGTCGTCAATCGAGCACCACGCAAAGCACCGCTGCGTCGGCGGCCGGATCCGGAGCCTGCGGTTGGGTGGACCTACCTCACCAATCACGCGCACACCATCATCACGCTCCTAAGGGAGCCCGACATCCGCGTGCGTGAACTCGCCTTGGAAGTCGGCATTACCGAGCGCGCCGTTCTTCGGATTCTTGGAGAATTGGAAAGTGATGGGGTGGTCGTAAAGACGCGCGAGGGGCGTCGCAACCATTACGATGTGAATTTGGACACTCCCTTACGCCACCCGCTCGAAGCGCACTGCACCTTGAGAGATCTCGTGCGGGGGTTGCAGTGAATACGATCAAGCGTCTTGTGACCGGTTGACGATCTTGGTGTTCCGATAGTCCTGCCCGTAGGCTCCGGTTGCGGGATCGCGGAGTTGGATCCTCATGTGGAGCCGGAACGTGTTCGATTTGGTGGTCAATCTCGGATACAGGTTACCGTAGGGTCGTTCTAGACTGTTGTCCCCCGTGAGGCGGTGCGCGTCCCAGAAGGCGCGAACCGTCAGGCCGCCTTCGTCCCAGGAGACTCCTTTGGGAAGGAGGAAATGTTCGCAGATTTCGGACTCTGTGAGGAAGACTTCGCCGCGGGCGAATTTCTCCTCAAACTGTTTCAAGGTCTCGTGGGCATCAATGGCGTGCCGATACGTAGGCCGCGTCTCCGTCTTGTAGACAGGGCCTGCCTCGGTGGGAATGGCGAGGAGGCGCTCTGACTTGAAGACGGCGTGAAGGGCGGTGCTGCGATGAATGTGAGGGAATGGCATCATCTGATAGTTCAGGTTCACCTTGCCGCGGGTCACGCCATCGGCATGCAGGTGCTGAGGTTCAAGGGCTGGCATCCAGAAGAGATCTAGCCATAGGTGGTCGGGCGGCAGCGAGGCCTGCCCGGTGACCGACCCGAAACGTGGCAAACGAAAGCCGTCGACGGTCTCGCGATAGCCTAAGAAGGTGAGCCCATTGCCTGCTTCTCCTAAATGAGGATGAGTGTCAGGGTTGTGCGCCACATTGGGGCGAAAGAGGAGCGTCGTCCATGGGGCGTGGGCCTGCAAGGCACTGGGGAGCGATCCAAAGGCGACGGGAGAATTGATCATGCGCAATAGTGGTAGTTTCGCCTGTGTGAGAGAGTCCCTAACAAGGCCAGGCACATCGAAGTAGGGCACGGCTCCTTCATCATCGATGGGGGCCCCTTCGTCGGGTTTGTTGATATAGGCCCCATCAGGAGCGTTGCCAAAGCCGTTGTCGAAATCACGCGTGATGGTTGGGTCGATGGGGAAGTGATAGTTCTCATCTAGAAGGGGAGCAAAGGCTTGGCGATCCGACACATTGCTAGGGAAATCGGGACGAACGTCTTCATGGTAGGTCACGCCCTCGACCAATCCGCGGCCATGGAGGTCCTCCGCGAAGGTCGCTCCAGGCGTCACTTGCCACGTCTTGGCCCCACTCTCCGTGAGGGCGTGCGCGGTGCGGGTCTCGGAATCTTGGGCAGCGTGGCGCGTGAAGAGTTCACTGGGCACGTGTCGTTTCATGGCCGCGTGCCGATAGTCACCGTGGCTCACGTGAAGACTCACAATGGTCTCGTGAAATTCAGGCTCTAGCACCGGAATAGGTCTCAGCCGTGCATTCACGGATGCCGCGTTGCGGAATCGCCGCGTCCAACCGGCAAAGCTCTGGTGGTTCCGCAACGGCTTGGCGAGCGGCACGGATTCGTGGGGCGCGGCCCACCGCAGGCGGAACTGCTGCACCGCGTTGTGAAGGTGCACGTCTTCTCCCACAGCATCGTAGACCAGAAGTTCCATGGGGTTTTCCTGGGTAAGTGTGAGCGTTTCGTCGTCCCGGAGAATGACTGCGGTCTGGCAGTAGAAGTGCGAGAGGGGACCGAGGCCGTTGGGGAGGAAACGATTGTCATAGAATCCAGGCGCTTGCTCATCAAATCTAAAGGTGCCAAACCGCATCAAGCGTATGCCTCCGCTACCTCCCCATGGATACCATCCCGCAGGCAAGTCTTCCCATGCCCGTCGGCTTAGCGGGTCTGATGACATGACGGCAGGGCCGTAGACGTCTTTGGGGATCCCGACGGCGTTTCCCCAGAGAGTGAGGGGAATACCATTCAGTTTCAGGTTGGCACCTTCATAGAGTAAGCGCATGGATTGCCGCGGAATGATAGGATCATGCCCGTGACTTGGGCAGAAGACTTCGGGAATGAGCCCCACTTCAATGTAGGCGAAGCGGTGTCCGATATCGTCAGGCCCAAAGGTCTTGCCCAATTGCTGATAGAGTGGATGGCGATTGGAGAGGATCTGTTGAATGATGTCAGTGTCCGGGCCCACGCGTTGAGACACCACCGCTCGACCGTCTTTCCATCCATCGAGTTGGAGTTCTCCAGTCTGATAGATCACGAGGGCGGCCTCAGACAATGTATAGATTCTCCCGGCGCCTTGTGGGTGCGATTGAGTATCGGACCAGTTCTCCAGATGATTCTCTACTCCGTGGCCTTTGCTAGAGAAAGGAGTGATTTGCCCATAGCCACGGACGAAGTCACTAGCAAAGTCGCCACGATTTCCTTGATGAAGACCAATCTGCCGGACATAGTCGGCGATTGAGGTGAGGATCTGCAAATGATCGTGTTCGCGGGCGATCACCAAGTCTTGTAGAGCCTCAGGGCGGACGCCCAGCTTATCGGCCAAGGACCCGCCATAGCCTGGAATCCTCTTGTGGGTCTCGGTTCGAAGGGGCACGTCGCCATCGTAGGAAGAATGAGAGAGGACGCGTCGGAATCGGTGATAGCCTGCGACTTTACGGAAGCGCTCCTCTTGCTCGTGAGTGAGTAATCCGGGTGGGAGGATGGGCATTCTCGAGCCACCGTGAACAGTGATCTCGGGGGATTCGCTATTGGCCGTTAGAAAGCCACGAAGATGATCGCTTCCCAGGTCGCCTGCTGCTTGGAGGTAGGCGTCCACGGAGGAGTAGGGAGACGTTTCATCCAAAGGTTGTTCATGGGTGAGCGCCTCTGGGGCTATACGATGGCGTGGATGCCAGACAATGCTAGGAGCCAACCCGTAGATGCGTTTCAGTTCGGCTTCTGTCAGGCGCTTGTCGGATTCGGCAGAATGATAGGAACGATTCGGAAAGAGCACGCTGCTCAGGCAGGTGGTTGCAGGATGGCCGGGATGCCTTTGGTGTTCGGTGAGGCCCGGTTGATACGAGGCGTAGTCGCGATCCTCTTCCGTGTCCACCTTGGGTACATCCCATGGGATGCCTTCGGAGGCGGTGTTCACATTGATCTTACAACTTTCGTCATCCGCCCAGTAAGCGACCCGGGCGACAATAGGATTGGCATCCGTGGCTTCATCGGCCGTCCCGAGAGTCCCATCTTCCAAGGCGTAGAGCCATGGCACGGGCATGGGTAAATGGCCTTCTTCGCCAGAGATCGACTCGTTGTCGAAATGAAAGCCTTCCACCCTGTGCTCCGTTGCGGCGCGTGGATCCAAGATGGGGAAACGGCCCTCCACGGGTTCATTCAGATCCGTGTAGCGTTCGGGCGTGGCTTTCCAGTCCACGGCAGCAATGACCGAGGTCTCAAGTTCTTCCTGTGAAGTAAAGGCTTTGTGAGGAGAGGAGTAAAGCGGGTAGGCCTGAATGAAGTCGTGCTCTGCGCCAAAGGTCCGGATCATGCCGGGCTGAGAGATCCACGTGAAGACGGCATCGGTTTCCGATGGCCTCGTAGTGGCTTCCAGCAAGGTGCTTTCCACACGCTTGGTCACGGCTGCCTCGATCTCGCGTAATCGCGGATTTGTGGGGGGCGCAGAAGGTAACTGGGCAGGCGTGAGGGTAGGGGAGATAAGGGCGCTGTGTTGGGATTGTGCGAGGGCGCGTTTGTCCGTGGCACCAATGAGCATCAGGGCGCCAATTGCCAACGCCATGAGCAGTGATTGCCAGGGGCCGCGCTTCGGCTGACGAGAACAAAGGGCTCGCACGCGTCGAGAAACTTCGCTCACGCGGTGGGCCATGGTCAAATGATAGGTGGATACGAAGGGGGCTTGAGAGCGATGGTGTTCCACTACCTTCAAGAGAGTGCGTCCGTACGCTTGGGCGTGTGATGGTGATAGGTGTCGCACGGCAAAAGCATCACTCGCCAATTCGCGATCGACAAACAGTTGACGACGCATGAGCCAAACTAATGGATTGAACCAGTGGAGCCAGCACCCCAATTCCATTACCCAACCCACCAGGCTATCGCGACGTTTGAGATGCGCGAGTTCGTGATAAGCAATGTGCTTCCAATCGCGCTCAGTTAGCTCGGGGAGCAGAGGCTCTGGCATGAGAAGCGTGGGGCGGCCGATGGTGGACAGGGCGGGCGCCGAGACCGTCGACGAACTCCTGAGGGCGACGGGCTTCAGCCCAAGATGTTGGCACGCCTGCTGGACGATCAAACCGCCCTCTTCGTGCTCCAGTTCTGGTAGCCCTTGAATGACGCGATGCTGGCGATAGGCCCGGCAGAGGACGCGTCCGATGCCTAATGCGAACCCAAGTGTCCAGATGCCGGGCAAGAGAAATCGTGGCCACTTCGGCCCGAGATCGTCTTCTGGCAATGAGGCAACTGCGCCTATCGGAGGTGACGGCGTTTCCGTTATTGGCGTTGCTTGATTGATTGCAGCCTGATCGCCAGAATGTGGGTTTGTGAGCCTTTCGTCAGCGTTATTGATAGATCTCGCAATTGTTGGTGTTTCTCCTTCCGAAGCAGTTTGTTGGGTGGTATCTCTAGCGGGAATACCTGATGGGCTTTTCGTTGTCTCAAGCGCATGATGCCAGTCAGGGCTAGGAAATGCCGGGGCCAGAGCGTCGGGCGTCTTGCCTAAGCGGTGCTGGAGATTGAAGAAGCTCACAGAAGATTCTGGGACCGTTGGAAGAAAGAGGCGAACCATCGGAATTAGCCACAGCCAAGCGAGCCATTCCCTGGAGATGTGTTTCCTTAACAGGATGTGTAAGAGGAATGTCAGGGCAATCAAGATCGTGACCTGCCACGTATGTTCCCAGATCCAAGCGTGAAATGTGTTTGCGAATGGCGTGATCATCTCCTTCATCCTTGTTTGTCTTCTAACATTGCTTTGAGTTGGCGGATTTCCTCTTCGGAGAGGGATTCATTCTCAATGAAGTGCATGAGCATCGGCCCTGACGCTCCGCGAAACACTCGGCGTGCGAAGTCGGAAACCGCTTCACGAATGCAGTCCTCGCGAGCGATGGCGGCACGGTAGACGTTGCTGCGCCCTTCCCGTTTCACCTTGAGAGCCCCTTTCTCCACTAGCCGAGCGAGAAAGGTATTCACCGTCTTCTGAGCCCATTGGCGTTCCCGGGGCAAGCGCTCACAAATGGCACTTGCTTTCATGGGGCCTCCGCCTTCCCACAGGATGTTCATCACTTCCCATTCCGCATCAGAAATGCGTGGTCCTGCTTGGGTGATTCGCTTCTTTGCTTTCATTGATTACAGTTGTAGTCCGTCGACAAGTTAGGACTACACTTGTAGGAGATCAAGGCGAAACACAAATATTGTCGAATGTGGCGACTTCTTAGAGGAAGAGGCACGGATTCTGCCTGTCTTTCTGGTAGCCACCACTTCCATGAGACCAATCGTTTCCCGTGCCGACACCCGTGCTGAGTATAAGCGCATCTTGGGTCACTTGGAGTTCCATTCGGGAAGGGCGCTGATCAAGTTTCTGCTGTGTTTGATGGGGGCTGCGGGAGTGAGCTTCATGCCGCCGTATGAGGGGCTCGCCCCTGCCGCCCAGTGGTCATTGGCGATCGTTTCCTTTTGTGGGCTGCTCTGGATGACAGAAGCCATTCCGGCGTTCGCCGTGGCGCTCCTTGGCATAGGGCTGCAGATCTTGATCCTCGGAGCGCCAGGTGGAGTGCTCTACCCGGAGGAGGCTGTCGATGCCTGGGAGGCGTTCGTGCGTCCGTGGGCCAGCTCCTCAATGTGGCTCTTCTTTGGTGGTTTCGTCCTGGCAAAGGCCGCCGCACGAACGGGGTTGGATCGACAGATTGCCGTGAGGTTATTGTCAGTCGCGGGAGATCGCCCCGAACGCGTTCTCCTCACAGCGATGGCGACAACGTTCTTCTTCTCCATGTTTCTCTCCAATACGGCGACTGCTGCCATGATGATCGCCATCCTTGGGCCGATGGTGGCGAAAGAGGGCACGCCAGCGGCGGCGCGCGCCTTGATCCTTGGAGTGGCCTTCTCTGCGAATTTGGGAGGGACGGGCACTATCATTGGGACGCCGCCGAACGCCATCGCGGCTGGTCTATTGACGTCCGTCTACCCGATCGATTTCTTGCGCTGGATGCTCTTTGGTCTGCCACCTGCGCTGGTAATGGTGTGTGGGCTGTGGTTCTTCCTAGCCAAACGAGTGCGTTCCGCAGATTTCTCCTTGGGGTCGCCCCCCGTGGAGTCTGCAGCAGATGGGGGGTCCGATGATGATGTCCCGCGGTGGCAGCGATGGCTGGTTCTTGCTGTCTTCGCCCTCACGATTTCACTATGGTTGACTGGGAGTGTGCACGCCTTGCCCACAGCGGTGGTTTCGTTCGTCCCTATCGTCGTCTTCTCCATCACCGGAGTTATCCGCGCGGTCGAGATTCGCAGCCTGGACTGGGACATACTCATCCTTCTGGCGGGTGGCCTTTCACTCGGTGTCGGTGTGAAAGAGAGTGGTCTTGCTGAATGGCTTGCTAGTGGGATTGGAACTCTAGCAATCCCTTCTTGGGCCATGGCCTTGTTCTTCTGTTTTCTCACATTGATCTTCTCGAATTTCATGAGCAATACGGCGGCGGCAAACATCCTGATCCCGATTGGGATTGCCACGGGACTTGCCAGTGGCGTGGGAAAAGATGCTGCAGCCTTTGCCATTCCCATGGCTCTCAGTGCCTCCGCGGCCATGTGCTTGCCTATTTCCACGCCGCCCAACGCGATCGCTTACGCCAGTGGGAAGCTGCGCTCGCAGGACTTCCTCCTGCCCGGACTCGTCATCGGTTTATTGGCATTCCCCCTGTCTTCGCTCTGGACCCGCCTGCTTTTGCAGTGGATGGGTTGATGAGTGGACGACGTGATGGAACGTTAGCGGCTATCGAAGTCTAGCGGAAAGGCGACCATCGTAGCCGGTGAGTTCGACGTAGGCGCGGCCGACTCGTTGGCCTCCCTGGTCGTAGACATCGCAGGCGCCTTCCCAGTAGGCGACGTTGTCAAGTTTGCCGATGACTTCTTGAGCCTCCTGCAGGGGCTTGAGGCGAAGTTGGAGGGTGGCTCCCAATTCCGGGTCCTGTGTTTCCAGGTCGAAGTCGATGGGGTAGGTGGCCTTGGTTTCAGGACTCGTCCATTGACGGCGTGCGGACCATGTCCACTGGCCGGACTTCAGTTCGGTCAATGCTCCTTCTCGGCTGATCCAGGTGAGCTTGGAGAAGGGATCGGATTGATTGTTGGCTTGACGCAATTGATAGAGCATCAATTCTCGTCCATCGTCGAGTTGGATGCTTGCCCAATCCCATCCGGTTTGATTGGGACCTAACTGACTGCTGCTGAATTCGTGATCCATCCAGGCCTGCCCTTCGACGCGGTGCGTCTCTCCTAACAATTGGAGGGTGCCATCGACTTGTAGGCGTGTGAACGTGATGTAGTGGCTGGCAGAGTCACTTGTGGCGGATTTCTTGGAGACACCATCTTTTCCAAAGATGACCTTTGGCTTAGTTGGGACCAAGGTGAGGTCGATCAGGGCATCGGCAAGGATCGACGTTCGGAGGCGCAGGCGTTCGGTCTGGTCGCCCTGGGGCTCTCGGTAAAGTCGCCAATTACCATTGCGCACAACCAGATCATCCTCGGCCGCAGAGGCATCCCACCCCGCACGATTGATCCGCTCTTCGACGTGAAAGGTCCCAGTCGTGGCATCGAGAAGACCAATGTGGGCGAGGAATCCTTGCCCGTTTCGGAATAGTGGTAGGTCTTGTTCCGAGACCTCCCCGATGGCAGAGCGGAAGAAGGTTGCGAGGAATCCGAAACGACGTCCTGTTGTGGTCCAGAGGTGCCCCGTGAGGTACCACCACTCAATTTGAAAGTCAGGGTGACTCCCGTGGTCTCGAGGAAACGAGAATTCGTAACCGGCCTGTGCTTTACGGTAGGCTGCCGATGCCGGCAGCCTGGGACCGAGGGCGGCCCCCAAGAGGAGTGTCAGGCATTTGCGGCGGGAGGGAATCACCATGGCTCGTGCTGACCGATGGTGGCGAGGCCGTACCCGGACGCAAGCGGAGATCAGGGCGTGCTCTCAGCAAAGCGGACAAAGATGCGGTCCTCCCCTGAGACTGGGAGACGCGCTTCCACGGTTTGCATGCCATTGACGGCTTCGCTTTCGTCGAACTGGAAATCCATGGAATCCCACCCGGTCATGTTTCTGGAGTATTCCAGATCAACCCAATTCAAAGGAGCTTCAGCGGTCTTGGTGAAGGTCACCACATATTCGTCATCGTCCATGGTTCCGGTGAGATCAGATTCGTCGAATTGTGAGGGATCGAGGAGTAGATAGAACTCAAATTCATTCGCCCAGCCATCTTGATCGGGATCGGCATGTGGTCCCCAAACCGTGTCTTCCTTGGTAGGATCGGCGAGGTCGCCAGTATCAAAGACGGTCGCTGCCCAGGCAGCATAGAGATCGCCCTCGGTGTCTCCCGTGACCGTGACGGTGATGGTTTCACTGCCAGAACGCGGTTGCGCGGCATCATCGGTGGCCACGAGGTCAAAGGTATACGTGCCAGGACCCTGGGGCGCCGTGGGCGTCCAGGTGAATACTCCTGTGTCGGCGTCAATGCTTGCGCCATCGGGAGCGCCATTGAGACTGTAACTCACATCATCACCATCCGGGTCTTCGGCCGTGACGGTGAATGTGAGGGTCTCAAGTTCCTCCACAGATTGATCTCCAATGGCTGGCGCAATCTTCGGAGGCAAGTTGCCCACCATAAAGCCTGCGATGGCTTGAGCGACTTTCTCATGCCCCTCGTTGGTGGGATGAATGCCATCGGATCGGATGTCGTTCAGAGTGAGTGCGGGGTCGAGAAAGGCGAATCGGTTTCCTTTCTCACTAACTAATTCCTCAATATCATCGTTGAAATCGGGGACGGTGGTTGAAAGTTCCCCTTTGGCATTCTGAAACTGATCTTGGGGAAACGTTCCTTCGGGATCCACAGGTGGCAGAGCGACACAGATCACCTTGGTGGAGGGAGGGAATTGAGCCGCTATGGCATCCATCAACGCTCCGTAGCGATCTTTGATCGCGTCCACAGGACGATCGACTTCGTTGCCTCCTCCGTCTCTATCCGTGTAGGTGCCCGCTGCAGTGAAATCATCCGTGATGTCTGGCTCAAAGGTGTCGAGTGTATCGCTCGGGCTGATCAATTGCATCAAGTCATTGAAGCCCACCTTCAGAACCACAAAGTCAGGCGTCTGCGTGATCTGCCCGGCCGGGTCAAAGAGGGATTCGAAGGCATTCAGGAGCCCGGGATTGGGAAACACGCTACCCACGGCGGACTGTCCCACTTCGGGGTTGCGGCTAATGTAGTAGCCAGGGCCACCCACCATTTCATCACCTGAGTCACTGAATGTATCGGGATCGGGATCGCCTTCATAGATGGGGGCGATGGGAAGAAGCGTGTCGAGGAAGGTGTGGTAACTCACGCCATCGTTGGGAAAACCAGAGGTCATGGTGTCTCCCATGGTCATGATGACGAGGGGGAGGTCATCGGTTTCATTCACCGTGATGGTGATGGTGATGGTGTCAGACTCAACTCCGTCGGAGACGATGAGGTCAACGGTATAGTCGGTGCCTCCTTGGTCCTCGCTTGGCGTCCAGGTGAAGACGCCCTCTTCCGTGATGCTGGCACCTTCTGGCTCGTCTTGTAAGCTGAATGTCAGGGTTTGCGCGGGCTCATCAGCGTCGCTTGCTTGGGCGGAGAAATCTCGGGTCTCCTGGAGCAACTCGTCGATGGCAAATGGGGCGATAGTGTCCCACTCGGGCGCCACGTTCACTTCGTTGACTGTTAGGGTGATCTTGGCGCTGGTGGCGAGAGTCTCCGCGCTGTCATCTTCTAGCACAATGTCGAACGTGTAGGTGCCCGGGCCTTGGGCTTCGCTGGGCGTCCAGCTAAACTCTCCGCCGCCAGTGATGGCAGCACCGGCCGGGGCATTGGCAAGACTAAAGGTGATCTCGTCGCTATCCGGGTCGCTGCCCGTTGCCGTGAATGTGTGTTCCGTGCCTTCATCAATGGTGGCATCATCGATTGAGTTGCTGTCGATCTCGGGAGGCGAGCCAGCATTGATGTAAGGGGCAAGCGCATTGCCGATCTTCTCATACCCTCCCGGAGTGGGATGCAAGCCGTCGGTGAGATCGTCGACGAGAAGACCGTGATCGATGAAATGAAAGCGGTCGCCTTTGGTGGCGATGAGGTCCTCGATCTCCTCATTGAAGTCGGGGATGACGGTGGCGAGCGTGGCTTTGGCCAACTCAAACTGCGCGTCTCCAGATGCCTCGGTATCGACGGGGGGCAGGGGCATGCAGATAATCTCCGCTCCGGGGAAGGCGGCGTTCAGCATGTCTAACACTTCATTGTATCGGTCGATCAGTTTGCTCGACGGATAGGTGAAGACGTCCATCCCCGCGGTCACTTCAAAGGTCCCAGTGGTGAGGAAATCATCCATCGTATCTGGAATGTAGGTCACCGTGGTGCCAGCGGCACCGGCGGGCTCAATCATTTGAATGAGGTCGTTCGTCCCTCCCATGAAGATGATGAATTGGGGCGCCGGTGTCACCGTGTCCTTGATATCCTCAAAGCGCTCTAACATGCCGTTGGAGCGAAAGACGGAGGGCTGGGATGGCCCGCTTATGAGCGGTCGCTGGCTGATAAAATTGCCATCGCCGCCGACCATGGGTGCGGGGGCACCGGCGGGACCATCAGCAGGATCGTCGAGAGGATTGCCCACGAAGACCAGGGTGTCCGTCACTTCAGTATCGAGGGTGGAGTGATAGCTGATGCCGTCTCCATGGGGAAAGCCCCGGGTAACGGAATCTCCGATCGTCATGAGCACCGTATCTGCAGGCGCCGAGGACCAAGCCGTCCAGAAGAGGAGCGCTGCGAAGGAGCATCGCAAGCAGCGGGGAAAGCCGAAGGAGAGATGATTAATCATAATCTTTATTGATTCACAAATTGTCATAATTGGGGCGGCTCGCAACTACGATTGTCATCGAAGGCGAATCGGTCGCAGAGGTGAGAGCAAACCGTCCACAGCGTTCTCACCGCACCAATTTCCTCTCCTAGCAGATTCTCGACGGTGATAGCCGATGTGCCACTCAAATTTCATGGAGGCGGCATCCAGCCAAGGAATGATGATGGTTATAGAAATGAGGGCACGGGCAATCCTGAGAAGCTCAAATGCTTGATAAATCTTAAAATTATGGATAATTAACTCAATCGAATGCTCTACAGTTCCCCAGTAGTACTCGTTGCCCTCCTGATCGTCGGCACCACGTGGACGCCGTCGGTCTCGGCGGATGAGCACTGTGCTGCTTGTCGGTCGTTGACGGCCGCTGCAACCGTCGCTGCGCTGACCCAGACGCACGGGACGCACTCGGTCTTGGTGGTCCGCGTCGACTTTGAGGATCTCCCCGGGCCGCCGCGGAGTCGCTCTGGGGAGGAAATCACAGCGACATCTGTGCACCAGTTGATCAATGGACCGGTGAACGGCTACTACCAGAAGGTGTCGAAAGGGCGTCATGGCTTAGGGATCCAGTCAGACAGCATCACAGAAATTCTTCGCCTGCCGAATCCTGCGTCGTCCTATGCGAGCGAGCCCACGCTTCAGGCGATGCAGGCGGACGCCATTCAAGCGGCTGAGGCTGCGGGCTATGCTCCCTGGGAGCACGATCGCGTGATGGTGCTGTTAGGATCGCTCGGTGATGTGCCTAACAATGCAGTCACCTTTTCGGGTTACGCGGCGATCGGAGGCCGTACCAGTTGGTTCCAGGGGCAGTTCTCAGCGGGTCTCGTCATTCACGAACTCGGGCACAATCTTGGGCTCGGTCATGCCTCGCGGTGGCTCGTGCCGGAGGGATCCACGGACCCGCTCGATCCCGACGGGACGCGTGATGAGTACGGCGATCCCTACGACATCATGGGGCCGCAATTTCACGAGACATCGCATCGAAATGTCTTCCACGTGTCTGCCATGCGTCAGTTAGGTTGGTTGCCCGAAGATGCTGTTCAAGTGGTGAGCGTGGATGGGCGCTACCGCGTCTATCCATACGATCTCGCTGAGGAAGAAACTGGGCGAGTGTTAGCGCTTGAGCTTCCCTTAGAAGATGAGCGTTCTTATTGGTTCAGTCATCGTGCCGCCTATGATCTGATGCGGCACGGCCTGCATGTCGCCCGCGCCGATTCGGTGACAAGGTCGACGACGTTGTTAGACATGAGACCGGGAGCGTCGAACTACCGCGATGTGGGGTTGAAGACCGGAGATACCTTCCAAGAGCGCGTGGTAGGGTTTGATGCGGTGGCACACGCGGCCGGAGGAGAAGGAAAGGATGCCTGGGTCGAGGTCGACATCACTTTCCAGCCCGAGGTCAGCCTCCGAAAGGTCGATATCACTGTTCTGGAAACAGCAGGATCGGTTGAGCTTGTGTTAGAGCGGCGACGATCGTCCGAGGGCGCGGTCGAGGTGGATTGGGCGACCGCTCCAGACACGGCGATCAGTGGGCTCGACTATGCGGAGACTGGGGGGACGGTGACATGGGCGGATGGTGAAATGGGGGTGCGCGCGATCAGCGTTCCGTTAGTCGTCGATGGCGCGGCTGAACCGGTTGAGTCCTTTCACGTGGCCCTAACCAATGTGCGAGGAGGCGTCCTTCGAGATGACCAGGCAGCGATTCACATCGTCGAGCCAGGAGTGCAGGATCCCACCTTTCAAACGGCAGAGATCTTGGGAGCGATTCGCGATCTTGAAAGCCGCCCTAACGGAAGTCTACTTCTCGCGGGCGACTTTCGGCAGATTGGTAATCACTTTGCGCGTGGAGTGGCGCAATTGCTAGAATCTGGGAAGGTCGATCCGGCGTTCGATTTGGGATCGGGCGCCGACCGTGTGCCCGTGAGCCGTGTTGTCCTCGATGGAGAAGACACCTACTTCACCGGTGCCTTTGATCGCTTCGATGGTCAGTCTGCTCTGGGCGTGGTGCGCCTGAAGGCTGGCGGAGGAGTGGATGCGACCTTTGCTAGTCAACTTTCGGGGCCTGTGACGGCCATGGTTGCCTTTCCGAGCGGCGGTTGGTTGGTGGGCGGAGCGTTTGATGCCGTCGCCGGGCACCCGTCGCCAGGCGTGGTGCGCCTGGACGCCTCAGGAGCCGTGGATGAACGTTGGGCCAGTCATCTCCCCTTGGGGGCGCGTGTGACGGCATTGTGGATGCGTGAGGACGATGTCCTGGTTGCCGGACAGATCTTGGAGGGGCTCGACTGGGGTGTCGTAGCCCTGGATCATGAAGGGCAACTGGTAGAAGAATGGGGTGCCGTGGATGGTGAAGGAGCGACCGTCACCGGCCCGCTGGCCATCACGCGGCTCCTGGAATCGCCGGAAGGCGCGATCTTTGTGGTAGGCAATTTCGCCCGGTTCGCAGAACACCCCGCCCGCAGCCTCGTGCGATTGAGCGCTGAGGGCACTGTGGACGCTTCTTACATGGCGGCACGCGGAGCCGGTGCCAACGGTGCCATTGCCGATCTCGCTCTGGGGGCCGATGGGCGGTTGATCGTGGTGGGCGCCTTTGATTGGATAGACGGTCAGACGCGTCACGGCGTGGCACGTTTGCGAGAGGATGGTGTGCTTGACGACTGGGACCCCGCTGTCCGTTTGAGGGAGGCGCGTCCAGAGTGGCAACGGCTTCATGGAACCGCCGTGCTCTTACGGGCGAATGGAACGGTCTGTCTGGCATTGTCCGATCAGTTTGAGCGCGAGGGTTGGTTGGTCCGTGTGGCTTCTGGAATCGTGGATCTCCCGGGCGTGATCGAGTTTGCATCGCCATCGGATACGGCTGATCCAGGGGATGAGATTGCGCTGCCGGTGCGGCGGCAGTTTGGCAACCACGGGACCGTGGCCGTGCGGTATCAATTGGCCATGGAGAACCCGAATACGGCGGGACCGGTAGCCTTTCCCGCAGGAGAGCTTCTCTGGGCAGATGGGGAAACCCAAACGAAATTCATTCATGTGCATGTGCCATCATCGACAAATGACAGGGCCATTCTCGTGCAATTGACAGACGTGGATGGCGGGGCCCAACTGGGAGCACAACACACGGCGCGCATTGTCTTGCGCGAGGCCCTGCCCCGAGAAGCTTGGGTGGCCCAACACTTTGGCGAGACCGGCCCAGAACCTGTCTTTCGTGCCAATGCCGATGCGGACGCGGATGGGGTGAGCAATCTCCTCGAATACGCGCTCGGTCGCGACCCCATGAATGGCGAGCACGACCAGGGCCTTGGGGCCTTACCGCTCGCGGTTCTGGCACAGTTGGGGCCCACCTCGGAACACTGCTTGGAACTGCTGGTCAATCTTCCGCAGGCCTTGCCGAAAGACATCCGCTACGAAGTGCTCGTCAACAACGGTGAGGCAGAGGGGCAACTCCTCGCCTATCGGGACGGCGATGCTGGTCGCTGGGTGGTGTTCAATCCCGAGAGCCCCGCCCCTCAAGTCTTTCCGGGAAGCGCCGGTCGCCAGTGGGTACGCTTCCAGGACATCGTGCCCGCCGCCGAGTCATCCGGTCGCTTCATGCGCCTCCGCGTGGTCCTCGAAGACGGGTCGTAGTTTGAGCACGCAAATCAGTGACTTTTCCTTCGGTTTGGGGTTAAAACGGCCCAATGCCGCGTGTTACCCTCATCATCCTGTTGGTCCTCTCGCCTTTGGTGTCGGGGGCGACGGATGCACGTGAGGCATACTTTGAGAAACACATTCGCCCGTTGTTGGTGGAACGCTGTTATGAGTGCCACTCGGCGTCTGCGGGGAAATCCAAGGGCGGGCTGCTCTTGGACTCGAAAGCGGGGTGGGCTCTTGGTGGCGATAGCGGCCCCGCGATCGTGCCGGGTGATCCGGAGAAGAGCCTCTTGCTGCGCGCGGTGTCCTATCAAGATCGCGAATTGCAGATGCCTCCAAAGAAGCGGCTGGCAATGGAAGAGATCGCCTATTTGAAAGAGTGGATCGCCGACGGTGCCTACGATCCGAGAGAAGGAAAGGTGGTACGGGAGGAATCGCCTGACATCGATGCGAAAGATCACTGGTCCTATCAGCCGATGAAACGACAGGCTGTCCCGCAGTCAGCGTGGGCCCGGACGCCGGAAGATGCGTTTGTGGACGCGAAGCGGACGTCCGAAGGGCTTGCGCCTTCTTCAGACGCAGACCCTTACACTTTGTTGCGTCGGCTCTATGTGACCCTCACAGGTTTGCCACCTTCCGTTGATGTGGTGCGTGCCTTTGTTAGTGATGCATCTCCCAATGCCCTCGGGCGGGAGGCGGATCGCCTGTTGGCTTCGCCACGCTTTGGAGAGCATTGGGGAAGGCATTGGTTAGACGTGGCGCGCTTTGCCGAGTCGAGCGGCGGTGGGCGGAGCCTGATGTTCAAGAATGCCTGGCGCTTTCGTGATTATGTGATTCGGGCGTTCAATGCTGATGTGCCTTTCGATGTCTTGGTGAAAGAGCATTTGGCGGGGGACTTGCTCTTTCATCAAGAACGGTTGGAGGCACCGCGACAACGCGAACGCATCATCGGTTCAGGCTTCCTCGCTTTAGGGCCGACGAACTATGAATTGCAGGACAAGGAACTGCTGCGGATGGAGGTGGTGGATGAACAGGTCGATACGATGGGCCGGACATTCATGGGAATGACGTTAGGCTGCGCGCGCTGTCATGATCACAAATTCGATCCAGTGTCCATGGACGAGTACTATGGGCTCGCAGGGATCTTTCGCAGCACGAAGACGCTGGTGCCAGGCAATGTCTCGGGTTATGTCGAGACTGCCTTGCCAGGTCCAGGATATGCCAAACGGGTGGCCTTTGATCGCGAAGTAGAGAAGCGTGCCGGGGAGTTGCGGTTGGCGGAACGGCGCGATAAGAAACAGGCGCAAGCGTTAAAGAAAGCGTTAGCCGCATTCAAGAAGGAGGCTCCGCCGGCATTGGATCAGGCTATGTCCGTGCGAGACGAGGAAGGGGATGAAGTGGGAGATTGTCATAAGCTGATTCGTGGCGTGATTCGCAATCTTGGCGAGCAGGTGCCCCGAAGTTTCCTAGCCGCGGCCACTCCCGCAGGCAGAGAGGTTTATCCGCAGTTGGCTCCTGGGGAAAGTGGGAGGCTAGCCCTGGCAGAATGGTTAACTGATCCCCAACATTCCTTGACCGCACGGGTGTACGTGAATCGCCTTTGGCATCATGTCTTTGGGGTGGGGTTGGTGCGCACGGTGGACAACTTTGGCCTCACGGGCGAGGCGCCATCGCATCCCGAATTGTTAGACGCCTTAGCTTTGGACTTCGTCGGGGCAGGGGAGTGGTCTACGAAACGCTTGCTGCGCCGTTTGGTCGAAGGGCGCACCTTTCAGTTAGGCCATGGCTGCGCTCCGCAAGCGAGCGATCCAGGGAATCGATTTCTCTGGCGTGCGCATGGCCGTCCCCTGACCGCAGAGAGCTTGCGGGACAGCATGATGCACATTTCGGGAGCGCTCGATCTCGGTATCGCAGGTCTGACGATCGAGAAATTCAGTGCTTACGACAATGGTTACCAGTTCGGTCCCTTCGCGGGACGGACCGTCTACGCACCCGCCTTTCGTAATGCGCGATTAGAAATCCTCACACTCTTCGATGCAGCCAATCCTAACATGGTGGAAGGTCGTCGATCGGAAACGACGCTCGCCACGCAGGCGCTCTATTTCCTCAACAATCCTTTCGTCATCGCTCAGGCCACGCGTGTGGCTGAAAGCATCCTCGCAAACGCCTCGTCGGATCGTGAGCGCCTGGAGCACAGCTATCTCGCCATCCTCGGGCGACCGCCTTCGCCTGAAGAAGTGGAGCTGGCTCGCACCCATCTCGATGCGGGCAATGAACGCGATGCTTGGGTCACGCTCGTACAGAGTCTCTGGGCATCCGTGGATTTCCGTCGACTTCACTAACCTTTGCTCATGAACGCAACGCCTCTCATGAACCCTTATCTCTCTCGCCGTCAGCTTCTCCAGCAGGTATCCTGTGGATTCGGAGGCCTGGCACTGGCAGGCCTAACAGCTGCCCAGGGGAAGCAGAATCCTCTCTCTGCAAGAGCGGGCTTACACCGCGCGGCTGCGAAGCGGGTCATCTTTATCTTCATGCAAGGGGGGCCCAGTCAGGTGGATTCCTTCGATTGGAAACCTGAACTGCAGCGTGCCCATGGCAAGGGCTATGATTTCACGGGGGTGCGCTTCGGCACCTTCGGGGAGAAGAGCCAACGCAAGCTGATGCGCCCCCTCTGGGACTTTCGCCAAATGGGACGCACGGGGCAGTGGGTGTCCGACCTCTTTCCAGAGATCGGCAAGCATGTGGATGATCTGTGTTTCCTTCACGGCATGCACACAGAAGGGGTCGCGCATGGGCCGTCGACGCTCTTTCTCCACACGGGAGCGACCAATCTCGTTCGCCCATCGATGGGGAGTTGGGTGAGCTATGGGTTAGGGACCGAGAATCAGAATGTTCCTGGCTTTATCACCATCAACCCGGCTGACAGCAAAGGCGGTCCTCGCAATTATTCGAACGCGTTTCTTCCAGCGGTGCACCAGGGCACGGCCATCGGGAGCGCGGGAATCAGCGCCAAGAAAGCGCGCTTCCGAAACATCAGCAATCAGCATTGGGAATCGAGCGAGCGGGAACGGCAATTCGCTCTCCTGCAAGCCATGAATCGGACCCAGCAGGCGCAGCGTCCGACGTTCGGGGCCGACGATCCAGTCGATGCGATGATCGAGTCTTATGAGTTGGCCTGGCGCATGCAGATGAATGCTCCTGAATTGACCGACCTGAGCGGAGAAGCTGATCACATCAAAGCCATGTACGGCATCGGCGAGAAGGTGACCGATGACTTTGGTCGGCAATGCTTGCTGGCAAGGCGCATGGCCGAGGCAGGTGTTCGCTTCATTCAGGTCAATTACTCGGATGAATCGCCCAATCCCAAGTGGGATCAGCATAGCAATATGCCCAAACACGAAGAGCATGCCCGTGCCACAGATAAACCTGTGGCTGGTCTGTTAGCCGATCTCAAAGCGCGCGGTTTGTTAGAGGACACGCTCGTGTGGTGGGGTGGGGAATTTGGCAGGACACCTTTCTCGCAGAACAATGATGGGCGCGATCACAATCCGCGGGGCTTCACTGTGTGGCTGGCCGGTGGAGGGGTGAAACCTGGCTTTGCCTACGGTCGCACCGATGCGTTGGGGGATACGGCCATTGATGGCCGTGTGCACATGCATGACCTTCACGCCACCATTCTGCATCAACTCGGGTTGGATCATGAACAACTCACCTACCGCTACGCCGGACGCGATTTCCGTCTCACCGACGTCCACGGGCGCGTCGTACACGAGATTCTCGTGTGAGGCATTGGGGCAAGCTTTCACTTGTCGAGTGGCCTGGTCTGGATTGTGATGCCTCATGATCAAGCCTCCTCTTCTCGTCTGGGTTCTCTTGCTATTCGGTATCACGTGCTCGCCCACGAGAGTGCACGCGCAGCAACAAGGGGTGCGTGAGAATCGCTGGCTGGAGAAGCGGAGCGCCGCGGATCGCCCCAAAGAGGGGTTGCTCAGCGGCCTGATGACTCGGCGTCAGGCTGTTCGGGAAGCTCGGAGAAGCGCTGTGAAGCCTTCCGCACCACCGGCGTCGGCCCACACGCCCGCGTCACCGGCGAAGAAAGCGCCCTCACCAACACCAGGCAAGGTTTCTTCCAAGCGTCCAAAAGCTGAGCCGACCGCGCCCGTCCATGCAGAACAACAAGAGTCGACCTCGCATGGGGGAAAGGAAGTGAAACGGAATCCCGGTCGTCCTGGGAAAGGTACCGGCATGGCGAAACAACGTCGCCGTTTCCTCAAACCCCTCTTCGGCCGGTAAAGGGCTAGCATCATCCCATCGATGAACGTGAGAGGATTTCTTCGGAATGGAAGGCTTTATCCGAAGACGCCCGCCGCCCATAGAAAGAGCAGGGTCATGCATAGCCATAGGAAAGCGAACCCCACGTGGATGGCGGTTTCGAATGGCTTGCCCCTCCAAAGTTCCGGCGAATACCACGCGAATTGGATCACCAATCGCGTCCCCCAGAAGATGGCGAACCCCAGTGATACGCGTTGGCCTAACGTTGTGGTGAGCAATAGGTCTGCCGATGTGATGCATAGCAGGCCCATGAGACACACCGTGAGGGCGACGAAGAACATGTGAACCTCAGCCATCTGTCGATTGATGAGCGAAAGACGGGGAAGCTCGGACTTCCATTGGAAATACCTTGGAAAGAAAGCGTGAACGAGGCCGAGCAATACCATGCCCCACCCAGCGATCTTCAGGAGTGGGATCATGCGGGTGATAAAATAAAGGTTGAGATGAAGGGCGTGGTCTTTGTTTCCCGAACCAAATGGAATCCAGAACTCCGAAACGTTTCCATCCAGGTGGCGCGGGAGTGAAAGTGATAGAATCCCATGGTATAGGCCATGAAATTGGGGAGATCCCGAAGATGCTCGGTGACGAAGACGGTTCCTTCGGCTCTAAGAATTCGATGTATTTCGCGGAAGCAGTCGATGCGCTCGTGAGGATCTCGGATCTCGTGGGCAGAAAGCATCAGGACGACGCAATCGACGGAATCATCCGGCGCGGGGAGCGTTCTCGTCGAAATCGACTGAGTGTCAGGATAGGCGGGGTATCGAACCCGCGCGCGTGCGATTGACGGTTCGGTGTGTGCAGAGGGATCGTAGAAATCCCAGACTTGAAGGCTTGCCTGCGGGAAGGATTGGCTGAGGAAAGTGGAGGTTTCATCGAAGCCTGCATTGATATTGACCAATGTTCGCGGAGAAATGCCCGTAAGCCAGGGCATCTGATAGAGAGAGGAGCGGTCGTAGATCAGATAGGAGATGCCTAGGGAGATCAGCAAGGGAAGCGTGCCAAGAGCGGCGGCGATCCAGCAGATGTGGTTCCAAGGAGTCGAGAGCACGAAGCCACCGGCACAAAGCATCCCGATGGCAACGAGGGTAACGCCAAAGAAAGGCCAATTGAACCGAACGATATTCGTTACGCCTTCCAGGGGTTGTCTCAGGGTCGCCATTTCTCCACCTTTCCTTTGCGCCAGTGATAGGGCACTTGTTCCACCAAGAATGCATTGGCAAGGGTGAGGTCGCGCAATCCAACGGAATCGAAGAATGGAACGTGATTGGCTTCAACTATCATGGGACGTGGTGTCCATTGGGAGCGACAGCCCTCGACCAGAATGACCTCATTGGTGCTCGCATCGAATGAGAAAGTGAAAGGCATGGGACCTGCGAAACGGCGGGCTTCACGCCAGTTGGCAAAGGGCGACTGCTTCGGGAGAATCGGGTCGCTTTCCACCTGGCGAGCGCTCACCTGGAGCCCAGTGGACGAGTTTATCGTATCACAGTCATTCGCCGTATCCCAGTGGATGTCGGTGAGGGAATAGTCGTAGCTGGTGAAGAGCTTTCCGAGAACCTTCATGGAACGGCGATTGGTTTCCGATCCCAGAATGTAGAGTCCTCGTAGGCGCCTTCCACTAGCATTGGTGTAGCGGACGAAGATGCGATAACCAATCAGGAGGAAATCTCTTCCTAATGCTGAGGGCAATCGATGCGGGCGGAGGTGACGAGTGTCTACCAAAGCCACTGCGGCAAAAGCCCAGGTGTTGTCGACCAAATCGAGGGCGAGGCAGGGTGGAATCAATGGCTGGAAATCTTCCGGGCGCCCAGCGTATCCCAATACCAGGGATTTATGGAAATAGGCGTCGACCGGGAACGGGTGCTTGCGCAGGCATTTCATTCATTCTGCAGGGGTGCGGGAAGACGTCATCACGAAGGCATTCCACCAGACCAAGAGAATGAATAGCAAGGCGAACAGGGCATTTCCGCTGCCCCAAAGCAGGAGATCTTTCGCCAGGAAGAACTCGAGTATGTTCATGGCCGCCACGAGGAGCCCTTGCACAAAAGCACAGAACTTTGCCCGGATCCCGGACCAAACCCACACGGCGAGCGCCATTTCTCCTAGGCCGATTGCCCGGGTGATGAGGGGGGCGTGCGCGTCGCCGAGAATTGTGGCAACAATGTCATGGTGCCTGGGGACGAGCATCATGACTTTGCAGACGAGACCGTTGATGAACCACACAGAGCCGATGGCGAATCGCAAGATAAGATGCCATCGCATGGCGGTCATTGAGACGGTTCTTGAAGAAGGGGGCTCGTCAGTCGGTCCCGATGATCCAGGTGACATCGCCATCTTGCGGACGCACCTTGCCGGCAGGGTGATTGCCTTCTTGCCGGAAGATCTCTTCGTAGACCGGGCGCTTAGCCTCGCCCCGAAGGAGGAAGGCGACGTGGCGCGCGGCATTGATGAGGGGATACGTGAACGTAAGGCGGTCCTCGTCGAATTTGGCCACGTGATTAGCGACGATCCAGCGATCCTCCACCTCAAGTGCGGGCGTGCCAGGGAAGAGGGAGGCGGTGTGGCCATCGTCGCCCAGCCCGAGAAGGATGAGATCATGGCGAAAGGTCGTTTCGCCTTCGGTGAGGTGTTCGCGCAGGGCGGCCTCATAGCGTTCCGCGGCTTCGGAGGGCGGGCGTTCGCCTTCCATCCGTATCACGTTCTCTTGTGGGATCACGAGGTGGTCTAACAAAGCTTCCTTCACCATGCGATAATTGCTACGCTCGTGGGTGGGTGGGAAACAGCGTTCGTCTCCAAAGGTGAGGACCACGTCTGCCCAGGGAAGCGCTTTCTTGGCGAGGGCTTCATAGATAGGGCGAGGCGTGCCACCCCCGCAGAGGGAAAGCCGAAATTTGCCCCGTGCCGAAAGGGCATTCTGAGCCGCGTCTGCAATGAAGGCCACCGCATCCTCTATGAAAGTGTCAGTACGGTGGATCTTGTCGGATGGTGAATCTGTCATGGGATGCGTTTCTGTCAGGATGAAGCTCGGTAAGAACGGAGAATGATCAATGAACGCCTTCTTAGCTGGTCTCTTCGTTGACCCCTCCGAAGCGCCGTTGGCGGCGGGCGTATTCTTCGATGGCGGCAAAGAAATCTTCTCGAGTGAACTCAGGCCAAAGTTTGTCCGTGATGACGATCTCGGCATAGCTGATTTGCCAGAGGAGGAAATTGGAAATGCGCATCTCGCCCGAGGTGCGGATCAGCAGATCGGGATCAGGGTAGTATCGCGTGTAGAGGTGTTTTCCGAACACTTCGGGGTCGAGCATGGCGACATCGAGGAGACCCTCTTGCACGTGACGGATCACACTGCGAATACCGTCGAGGATTTCTTCTCGTCCACCGTAGTTGAGGGCGAGGATCAGGGTGAGGCCGTCGTTGTCTTTCGTCGCTTGAATCGATTCATGCAGCGCCTTCTGACAGCGCTTTGGCAGATCTGAAAGGCGACCGATTGCTTGCAAACGAATGTTGTTCGTCTGCATCTCAGAGGTGCGGCTTTTGAGAAACCGCTCTAGCAACGTCATCAGAGCAGTGATCTCGGACTTGGGCCGCTTCCAGTTTTCGGAGGAGAAGGCGTAAAGGGTGAGGTAGTCGATGCCGAGGTCGCCACAAGCTTCCGTCACCGTGCGAACGGTCTGTGCGCCTTCGCGGTGCCCTGCCGTGCGCGGCTTGCCCTTGCTTTGTGCCCAACGCCCGTTGCCGTCCATGATCACGGCTACGTGCTGTGGGATCTTGGCGATCTTGGGAGGCGGGCTGCGATCGGCGTCCGAGGCCATGGAGCGCTGGTGAGGTTAGGCGTTCTGCCAGGCTAAACCACGATGGTTTGCTGGCGATCTGGACCGACGCTGATGATGCCGACTGGAGTCTCGATATCAGCGGCGATGCGGTCGAGGTAAGCCCTGGCATTGGCAGGAAGATCATCGACCGTCTTGGCCGCGGTGATGTCTTCCGACCACCCTGGCATTTCTTCATAAATGGGCGTGCACCGTTCCCAGTCTTCGGCATCGATCGGAGGCAGCTGAAGCCGCTCCCCATCCAACTCATAGGCCACACACAATTTCACCGTGTCGATGCCATCGAGACCATCGAGGTTCGTGATCGCCACGCTGGTGAGGCCATTGACCATCGTCGTGAACCGCAGCATGACGAGATCGAGCCAACCACAGCGGCGTTTGCGGCCGGTCGTGGCTCCAAATTCCCGGCCCATGCCATGCAAACGGTCTGAGAATTCCGCATTCTCTGTCACGCAGGGCCCAGCGCCCACGCGGGTGGTGTAGGCTTTGCAGACACCGATAATCTCGTCGATCCGTGAGGGGGCCACTCCAGAGCCCGTGCAGGCTCCGCCCGCAGTGGTATTGGACGAGGTCACGAAGGGATAGGTCCCGTGATCGATGTCGAGATACGCACCCTGCGCCCCTTCGAAGAGGAGCTGTTTGCCTTCTTTCAATGCATGGTGGAGGTAGGCGACCGTGTTGGTCACGTGCGGCGCGAGGCGTTCTCCCGCCTTGGCATACGATTCCAAGGTCTCCTCAACGCTGGGCAAATCGAAGCCGTCCAACTGAGAACCCAATCGGGCATGACGCGCCTCGAACTTCGCCTTGAGGCGATCCGGACGAATGAGATCGCTCACTCGGATGCCGGACCGGTCAATCTTGTCACCGTAGGCAGGACCGATCCCGCGACCGGTGGTGCCCAGCTTCCCTTTGCCACGGCGTTGTTCCCGTGCCTGATCGAGTCCCCGATGATGGGGGAAGACGACGTGGGCAGCATTGCTGATCTTGAGCTGTTCCGCCGTGACGGGGATGCCTTTGGCCTCTAAATCGTCAATCTCTTTGAGGAATCCCAGGGGATCGATCACGACTCCATTGCCGAGCACGCAGGGCTTCCCTGGCCAAAGCATGCCGGATGGCATGAGGTGGAGGACATATTTCTGTCCGTTGTTGTAGACGGTGTGGCCAGCATTGGCACCGCCTTGGGCACGAACGACCACATCACGGTGTTCCGTGAGGAAATCGACGACCTTGCCTTTGCCTTCGTCACCCCATTGGGTGCCAACGATGATGGTATTGGGCATGAAACAGTCGAAGGAATAACGGGTCGCCAATCATGGCGACGAGCAGATGCCAGACCGCTCCCGGACAGGAACGGAGATCGTGGGGGAATCTTGAGTGATGGGGGATCCGCTAGGAACCAGCTGTGAGGGTCAGCGTCACAAAGACCAGCGCGGCCAATGCGAGCAAGCCCAAGACGCCGAGGATCAGGAGCCCTTTGCTTCCACTATCACCGCCGCTGGATTTCTTACTATCGGCAAAGGGGGAGAGATTCTTGAAATCAGATGTATTCGCCATAACAGGACCCGTGTTTAGCCTAAACCTGAGCCTGATCAATAAGATTGGCGAATTCTTTGAAGAAATATCGGGCGTCGTGCGGGCCGGGGGCGGCCTCCGGATGGTACTGCACACTGAAGACAGGCATCTCCTTGTGTCGGAGGCCCTCCACGGTGTTGTCGTTCAGATTGATGTGGGTCACCTCGACCTCTGGCGGAAGGCTGTCGGCATCCACGGCGTAGCCATGGTTCTGGGAGGTGATAGCGATCTTACCGGAGCGCAGGTCTTTGACCGGTTGGTTCCCGCCGCGATGTCCAAACTTGAGCTTGAATGTCTTGCCGCCGAAGGCATGCCCGAGCACCTGATGGCCCAAGCAGATGGCAAAGATGGGTTTCTTCCCTAGCAACTGGGCGATTTCCTGATGCACGTAGTCGAGGGCGCTCGGATCACCTGGCCCATTGGAGAGGAAGATCCCATCGGGATCGCGCGCGAGCACTTCGCTGGCGGGCGTCTTGGCATTCACCACCTCCACGCCGAAGCCGTTCTGACGCAATCGCCGCAGGATGTTGCGCTTGATCCCGAGATCATAGGCCACGATCCGATGCTTCACTGGCGGCAGAGGCTCGAAGACATCGGCCGTGTCACTGATGGTCTCATGATTCTCAAGGAGACGGGGATCACGTTGCACCCAGCATCGGCTTTCCGTGCTGTCAGGATCCCATTGATAATCCGGCTGTGACACTTCCTGCACGAAATCCATGCCCACGGTGCCCTCCGAGGCCTTGGCTTTCTCAACGGCTTCCGCATCGGAGACGTCTTCGGTCGTCACCATCGCCTTCATGGCGCCGCGCGTCCGAAGATGTTTCGTCAGGGCACGCGTATCAATGCCCTGAATGCCAGGGATATCCCAACGCTTCAAGTAGTCTTCAAGCGACTCCTCACAGCGCCAGTTGCTCGTGACCTCGGCCAGCTCTTCGATGACGAACCCACGCACATGGGGCTCGTGACTTTCGGCATCAAGGGCATTCACGCCGTAGTTACCGATCAGAGGATACGTCATGGCCACGATCTGTCCGCGATAGGAAGGATCGGTGAGCACTTCTTGATATCCTGTCATGGAGGTGTTGAAGCACACCTCCCCGAATCGCGTGCCGGAGGCTCCAAAGGCCTTTCCGTGGAAGACGCGGCCATCTTCGAGGACTAACTTTGCCGTCATAGGGTGAGGTGCTAGCAGCATTGAACGGGAGAAAGAGAACGCAAGCCCTGAGAGTGGGAAAGCCGCCTCAATCAATCCAGGGACGCGCCTGCTTGATCACCAACTGCTCGTTCTGATCGATCTTGAACTCGATCTCCATGCCGAAATCCGCGTTGCCCCGATAGAGCCGACGAAAGTGTTTCTGGATCAACTGCATGCGCCCAGCGAGTTCAAAGACCTGATCCGCAGCAAGAATGGGCTCGTCATTCACTCGGCGGTTGGATTTGCGGACATACTGGACCTCATACTCGTAGTTGCCGATCTCGGGATCAGCCAGGAGGAGGGAAACGAGGAATTCCTCCGGGATGGCGTCTTCCGTTGGATTCGTCACCAGGTCCTCACCCACTTGCACATTCACATAGTAACCAATCCAATTCGGATCGATGATATTCTTGGTCACGGCCACGCCATTCGAACGTTCCTCTTGATAGCTGGGGTGCACGATGACCGCCATCGCTGTGTGGAAATGATTGATCCGATAAAACTCACGTTCCTCAAAGGCACGGTAATTCCACGTGCTCGCCCAGACCTGTTTCACCGTCTCTTCCAACAATCCCTCATGAAGATAGTGTGTGCGGGAGTCATAGAGCCCAGCACCATTGAAGTCTGGCAAGTCCTCATTGTTGGTGCTCGAACGGCACCGCAGGCCTTCAGGGGCGGGATGGCGTTGGTAGAGGGCGGTGATCGCCTCGGAAAGCTCGGAAGGAACGGGGGCGTCTTTGATACGGTCCCTGAGCTTGGCTAGCTCCGCCTCGCGGAGATCAGGATCCTGATAGAATCCATCGATCGCTAACATGCGTGCTAGCACATCGTAGAGGCCATTGACCCTCATGAACTGATCGTAATAGGCGAACGGGATGACCTCGCCCGCAGGGGTCATGCTGTCAGGGAGAATGCGGCGCAATTCACTCAGATTCACCGCTTTGGCTCCGTAAACATCGCGCTCCTCAAATCCAATCTCTCCTAACGGTTTGATCGCCGTTTCGGTCAAGTTGCGCAATGGCGTCTGAGATTCTCGAGGGCGGATGCTTTCTAAATACTGGTCCACCTGTTCCGCGGTGGCCTCCCGCAGGAGATAGCGATCCGCGGTCGCCTCAAAGAGGACGTATTTGCCGATCATGTCCTGAATTTCGGGTAGGGTAGAGGCGTCCTTTAGATAGACGTTAGGGGTATTGTTCTGGCGGGCCTTCAGATTGACATGGGACAGTGGCGTTTGCGGCACCTCCGTGATGATCCCCGCCACATGGGTGAGGTCGTTAGGCAGATGACGGAAGATCACAATGTCGCGCGCCGTGAGGGAAGAAGCGGTGCCGTCTGCCACGATCAAGCGCCCAAAGGTCACCCCAGGATTGAGCGCTTCATAGGTCTTGCTGCCGAACAATTCTTCGGTCGAAATCGTGCGGATCATGGAGCGGTCAAAGGCCTCGCGCTCTTCTGCAAATACCGTCCGCTGTGTTTCGCCAGCGGGATGGTAGGCTAACTGGCCATCGATGAAGGGCAGGCATGCGGAAAGCATCTCATAAGCGGTTTCGACAAAGTGAAAGGTTACAGGATCGGTGGGCCAGAACTCCATCGTGTAGAGACCGGTGCGTCCATCGGCGCCTTCGTAACTATCGTGCGCTAACACGCTCCCCGCGAGGTTCTTGCGGTTGGTGTTTGTGAAATAGGTTTGGCTATTGAAGACCCTGCCATCGACATCGGTCCGCCCAAGCCCATACCAGTAGAAGTAGACATGGTAGGGATGCCGCTTCGTGTTGATCAGAAAGAGCTTCGGCTTGTCGGTATCCACGTCCGTCATGAGAAATTTCATCTCGCGGATGCCATTCGCGCCCGGGACGCTGTCGCGACGCGCCATCGATTCGAAGTCCTCCCGGTGACGCACGACGGCGGCTCCGTGATGCGCTTCCACAATGGCCGGATTCAGAGGATGTTGCCGATCATAGAAACGCAATTCTTCGACATCTGTCAGGCCATCGCCGTCCGAGTCGCGAGCTTTGTCGAGCGGGATCGCTTCCACGCGGTAATAGGCCTCCCGTTTCATGGGCACGGTGTCGCGCATCATCCCCACCTCTCCATCGGCCAACGCCATCCGAACCGGGCGGTCCATTCCCTCCAGAGTCGCTCCCCGATAGAGAACATAATAGTGCCCGTCGTCTGTCGGATAGTGGACCGGAAACTTGCTGGGCTCGGCGTCCTCGAGGGGCGGCAGCACGGGCTCGGGAGGAACCGCCCACATTGCCCCGACCGCTAGCAAGAGCAAGGTGAGGGCAAGGGAGGCGTGCATGAGACGGAGAAGACAAGAGACCGACCGGACACCATAAGAGAGGCTCCAATCGACGTCAATATTCCCTCATGTAACGAGTTTGAACTCAAGAATGGTCGGACGTCACTGTGAATTCTCGATTTCTCCTTTCTGCGGCTCCAGGACCTCCGCAGTGGCAGCCCGATGACAGAGGAGCACGAGACGTTGGGCGGCACGGGTCATGGCCATGTAAAGCTGACGCGTGTGATCGCGCACAAGGCCATGGCGTTCTTCTTCTGATAGGGAAGGATCGCCTTCCTTTTCGAAAAGGTCGTCAATCCCTAGCACAAAGACAATAGGAGCTTCCAGACCCGTGCCCGCATTGAGCGTGGTGAGTCCAACCAGGGTGTCCGGATCCGGGCGACGGCAATCTTGAAGCTTCTGTGAGGCTTTCTCCCCCAGAACCTTGATGAGACGGTCGTGGATGGATTCCAAGGCTGGAAAGGTGCGATGGAGCACCAGGATCGCGCCAGGACGTAGTCCTCGTCCGGCAAGTTCCACGATCTCATTCATCAATCGTGTCTCCATGTCCTGCGGACTGCCACAACGCATCACCAAGGGGAATTGACCGACTGTGGGCGCCTCTGCAATCTGGTCGAGTGAGGGTAAATTGACAGCCTCTTCTTGAGTTTCATTGCCGAGTCGTCTGCGATAGAACGCGGAGGCGAAGGTGAGGATCTCACGGCTGTTGCGATAGGACTGGCCCAATTTGACTGACCGACCTCTAACATCGATACCACTAGCAAGCCACGATTGGCGTCGGCGCAAGAATCCTTGGGTGGGATCAGCGCAGAGAAATAGCTGACCCCCTGGGCGGAGCGCAGCTTTCACGCAATCAAACCAAGCGGGCGCAAAGAACTGCGCTTCGTCCACGAAGATCCCGTCATAGCGGGGAAGGGGAAGAGCCCCTTGAATGGCTTGTTTCCAGAAGCGCATGGCCACACCGCTCCAGTCGGTGGCGCCTTCCGACTCCAACGCCTGCTGGAATTCGCGAAAGAGATCCCACACAGCTTCCCGTTGCCCTCCTGACAAAGGCACCTCGCGCCCTTGTCGGCGCGATTCCAGGTAGGCGCGCCGTTCATGCAAGCGATGATCCTTGATCCAGGTAAGCTCGTCCAAGAGAAAGGGGACATTGAAGACTAACAAGCGCGGGTGTCGCGGATGCAACCGGCGGATGAGCTCTTCCAGTGCGCGTCCTGACAGAATGCGATCAGGCCATTGATCGTCCGGCAGGCAGTGGCGTACCCATTGGAAATAGGTCATCCACTCGAAGCTCGGCCAGTGCCCCGCAAGTTGACGGAAACGCTGGCGCAGTTCACCGTTGAGGGGGCGATTGTGGGTCAGGACCAGAAGACGGGCCCCTGCGTGTAGCCTTGCCATGAGGAGGGCGCGGATGATGAGAATGAGTGATTTCCCACTACCAGCGACTCCCGTGACGAGGCGGGCTTTGACATCTTCTAACAACGCCTCCCCCTCAGGCGAGAGATTGAGATCTGCCTTCGCCACCGCTTCTTGATCGTAGTCGATTAGGCATTCTGTCAGTGATGCCTCCACATTCCGTTCGGGCGGGGCGAGTGGGCTGAATCCTCGGGGGAGACGGGTCTCCGGCGCAAAGTGCTTCCGGATGACGGTCAAGGATAGCTCGGGCATGGCGTCGACGGCTGCCTGCCGCAGTCGCTCGGTAAAGGCGCGTTCGCCTAACTGATGGCACCCCAGAAAAGTGGTTTGAGTGGCTTCCGAACGGTGCAGCACAATCTCGTCGATCGTATTCTGAGCCACATTGGGAAAGACGACGAACCGCCGGATGGGCACGCGTACGCCCGGGGCCAGACCAAGGGTGTCTTGCACGCGCTTGGCAAACGTTTCTAACACATCACTTTCAGCGCGACCAAGGCTTTCCGCCGTGAGTGTCTCGTCTCCCATGGTGAGGAAGTCTTCCTGCAAGGCTGTTTCCGCCAGTTGCTGGCTCGTTTCCGCCACTTGCATGAGGAATCCATAACGCTCTTGCCAAACGACAAAGAAGTGAGGACGCGTTTCCTGCTCGGCCTGGGCGAGAGCGAACCACGCCGTGAAGTCGTCCGGTAGGCCGCGAACCAAACGGAAGAATCGTGCCACCGCTGGCGTGACCGATCCTGCGGGTTCATTGGGAATGACTCTAGCCATGCACCGTTTCCGATTGATGAATGAGTGTCAGGAAGAGGCTGGCGGGTTCGTCTCCGCCATCTGCGAGGCGCTCAGCGACCTCCACCAGGCTCTTGGCCACGAGCAGGATCCGCTTGGATCGTGCGCGCGTCGCAGCGACATTGAGGCGTTGTGGCTGCAAGAGAAACGCCGCTTGTTCCTCGATGAATACCGGGTCCGATGCAGTGAAGGGTAGGATCATGGCCTCACGCTCACTTCCCTGGAAACGATCGACCGTATCGACCGTCAACTGGCGCGCCGCTCCAGAACCAAATCGCTCGCGGTTGCGAAGAAATGCTCGAATGCGATTGGCTTGCCGCCGATAAGGAACCACCACTCCAAGGTCGTCTAACGTTTGTCCGCCTGCCTGCCATTCTTCCACGAGCTTGGCGACCTGTTCTGCCTCCTCGCGCGATTCGGTGAAGCGTTCGTCATGCTCGAGCAGGACCACGACAGAGGCTGCCGAGCATCGCCAGGCTTGTGATAGTGAGCCCGTGGTGCCCGGCCATTGAAGGACCCGTTGTGCATTCGCATCGGCCGCTTGCAGACGGCCCTGATAGAACTGGGCGCTCGACCACTCGCAGAGAGGCGCGTTCATCCGATAACACGTTTCCAAGAGGGTCGAGGAGGCGTGATCGCGCAAGCGTGAGAAGATGCTAGTGACCTCCGGTCGATCAATGTCGCCCACGGGAGAGAGGGGGAGGTGAGCCATCACGGGCGGGAGTTGCTGATGATCGCCCACGAAGACATAGCGATTCGCTTTCAACATCGCCATCACGGCCAGAGGGGGCGTCACCTGGCTAGATTCATCCACGATGACCGTGTCAAAAGCCACTTCGGCAAGGCGTCGACTCCACAGCGTGAACGGTGTGGCCCCGATGACATAGCCAGACGCGGCATCG
Source organism: Verrucomicrobiia bacterium (assembly GCA_030425385.1). GTDB lineage: Bacteria > Verrucomicrobiota > Verrucomicrobiia > Verrucomicrobiales > DEV007 > JAACDM01. Next base: position 59,049 of record JAUIAH010000009.1, read on the forward strand.
GCTAGGGGACAGTCTTTGAAAGAAGCATAGTCCTTGGCGATCAAGCCCGGATCGTAAACGGGCATGCCAATCTTGGCCACGACATCATGGCTAAGTTCCCCACACACCTTATTCAAAGCTTCATGAATGGCGCGATGAGTGAGGGCCGTCACGAGCACGCGTTCGCCACGATCGACCAGTTCACGGACGATCATCGCCAGCGTGCGCGTCTTGCCAGTGCCAGGGGGGCCCTGAATCAAGGCATAAGGATGCGCTGCCAAGGCCATCGCGGCGGCCTCCTGCTGGGTGGGATTCATCGAGCGCTCTGACAGAGAGGCACTAGCCTGTTCAAAGGCAGCCAGATCCACTTCCGGCTTCAGTTCACCGGCGAGGATCGGAACCACCTGGTCGCGACCGATCACCGATTCGCTCAGGGCCTGGAACGCTTTCTCATAGAGCCCTTGCAGATCCACATACGATTCATCGAGGGTCCACTCACCCTCGGAGGCTTCTGTGAGGAAATGCTTCAATTGGTGAGGGCGATAGAAGACCACACCTACCCAATCATCGTCCTCGCCATACCACGTCACTTCGTAGCCATGGCCAGCTGGGTTGTTCCGGCTCAAGCGCAACAGATCGCCAGCGCGAAACCGGGATTCGTTCACCGGAGCGTGCAGCTTCACCACGCCACGCTTCCGATGAGTGACGGCATCAAAGGTGAGTCGATCCACCGCCCGCCCCTGTTTCACCCGCTTTGCGAGCGGTTGCCGCCAGAGCAGTTCGTAGAACTGGCGTAAGTACTGATACTCACGGCTCACCAATTGAGTGAGCTCGCTTCGCACCCATTGGGTATCGCCGCCAGAAAGATTCACGGCGCTACCCAACGGGAAAACGCTTACCGGCGCAATCTCTGTTACGTTATGCTGACAGAACGGCGACCGTTTCGCGGAGTTTCGCAGCGAGGTCGGGATCGGTGATGCCTTCGTCGGCATCAAAGTTGTCGTTGAACGAAGGCAAACTGAAGGTGCCTTTCAAGTCCGCTCCCATGCGTGGGAAGGTCGCTTCGGCAGCCGCCAGGACATTCGCGCCGCCGCGCTCTCCGGGCGAGGTCGCTAACAGAAGCATTGCCTTGTCACTCCAGACGGCATACTCAATGCGCGAGGTCCAATCGTAGAGATTCTTGAAGGCTGCCGCGTAAGACCCGTTGTGTTCTGCGAGAGACACGATGATGGCGTCATGCGCCCGGATGGTGTCGAGAAATCGTTGCGCATCGGCGGGAATGCCATCCGACGCTTCGGTATCGACGCTAAACATGGGCAGATCAAAGTCGCGTAAGTCGAGTTCCGTCACGGTGGCCCCAGCCACCAAGCTGGCGGTGTGATGGGCCAATTGACGATTGATGGATTGTGAGCTCGTGGAAGCTCCGAAGGCGAGTATCTTCATGAGAATAGAATTGAGTTAGAATGGACGTTGTGGTGATTGGTTAGGATAGACGGAAAAGGAGAAAGCGGCTCAATTCTGAAACGCCCGTGATCGGGAAGGCCTCGGGTGCTCCCTCCATCGCCAAGCCATCACCGCTTTGCAAGGATTCTCCGAAGACGGATACCTGACCCGAAACGACCTGGATCCAGGCGTGTGGCATCGAAGCGGACTCGGGAACAGACAGCTCCTGACCAGCCTCCGCGTGGCCAAAGAAGATCTCCGCATCTTGCCGAATCGCGGTGGAACCGTCTCGCCCATTGCCCGAGAAGAGTAATGTGAGGGCGTTGCCAGGCGCTTCATCGCCCAAGGGCTTCTCGGCATAGCGTGGAGCGCCGCCCGGCTTTCTCGGATGCAACCAGATCTGATAAAGATGGGTTTCGTCTGTCTGTGAGGGATTAAATTCACTGTGCGTGACACCGCTTCCCGCGCTCATGTATTGCAGATTCCCTGCCTCAATGACCGCGCCGTTGCCCATGCTATCCCGATGCTGCAGTTGACCCTCAACGATGTAGGTGAAGATCTCCATGTCCGCATGTGGATGTGTGGGGAAACCGCCGTCCGGTTGCACCGTATCGTTGTTGATCACGCGCAGCGCTTTGAATCCCATGTGATCGGGGTCAAAGTACTGGCCAAAGGAGAACGTGAACCGCGCTTGCAGCCACCCGTGGTTGGCCGTGCCGCGTTCGCTTGCTGGACGTTTGGTGAGGATCGGTGAAGGAGTCATTGTCTTCATGGCCTCACCGTGCATCGCCTGGGCGAACGTGACCAATACCTTGTGATTGCGTCTGGTATGCGTCAACGTTATACCACCATGGAACTGCGACACCTGCGCTACTTCGTGATGGCCGCGGAAGAAGGCACCATCAGCCGTGCCGCGGCCCGCCTGCACGTGTCTCAGCCGGCCGTGTCGCGCCAGATCCGCGATTTGGAAGAAGCCTTCGGGGTGACCTTGTTCGAACGCAAACATGATGGCCTGGAGTTGACCGACGATGGTCAAACCGCGCTGAGCCACGCACGCGCCGTCCTGCGGCAGGCCAACGCCTTGGTGGAAACCATGCAGGCACTCCGCCAGGGAGAGGCTCACAAGAGCCTGCGGATCGGCTACATTCCCACCGCCCTCCCGGGATTCCTAGCCGATGGGATGCGGCAGTTTCGGCAAGATCAGCCTCACATCTGTGTGCAGATCTTCGAGATGTCGCCAAGCCAACAGGTGGACGCCTTGCGTGAAGACGAAATCGATATTGCTTTGTTAGGTCACGCCTGCCCCGAATTGAAGAAAGCCTATCGAGTGAAACCCATTCGCAAAGTCGCCATGGCCGTGGTCCTGCCGTCGGACCATCCCCTCGCACATCGCAAAGGAATCGATCTTGCCGAATTGGGAGAAGAAACTTTCCTCAGTCTGCACGAGAAGCATTTCCCGGGACGTCCCGAACTCCTCCGGACCCTGTTTGGCAAAGCGGGCATCACCCCGCGCGTGTCCTTGAAGGTCGATGGCTTATCAGCCTTGTTAGGCCAAGTGGGCACCGGCGCAGGCGTGGCCCTCATTCCCGCCGACGCCGCGGTGCTCCCTCACAGCGGCGTGCGATTCATGCAACTCCGCAAGCCCAAGACAAACCTCATTTCCTCAGCCGTCTGGCGCCCCGAAAGCGAATCGCCCGAGTTGCTCGCCTTCCTCGATCAGCTGACATGAGTCTTTGCGTAAACTCTAAAGCTCTGATTTAAGCCTGCTTGATTCACGGATTGCAAGCCACGGCACACACAACATGCCAACCTCAGAACTGGCCAACGGCTATCTCTAGCCGCTGGCCAGCATCGTGAGGTCACGGCTGCGATCCAAGCATCCGCATCATGCAGAAAGCTTAATTGAGATTCATTCCTTCATAAGCCGGTAATAGCGTGCTTGATCATCTGGTCGATCAATCTCGAATATCATCGGAGACGCTCCTAGAGTGAATTGGGTGAATGCCGTCCAATCACGCAAATCAAGCGAAGTCTCCAGCACCAGTGTCTGCCCCTCCGGTCCTACACTGATTAAAGAAAGCTTCTTTGGCGCCTTCTGCGTGATGTCCAACCGGACTGGCTCCTCTTCAGGCTCGACCAGCGTAAGCTGGAAGCTTGAGCTGGCTCGTGCAGGAGGATTGCCGTCATCCGTGACCTGAACGGTGACCGCCAGGGAGGTGTTGGCTAGGCTCGCATCTGGCGTCCAGGTGATCAGACCCGTAGTGCTTATCTCCATGCCACCAGGAGCGGCTGTTAAGGAATACAATAAAGCATTGGCGGGCTCATCGGTATCAGTCGCATTGACCTGCAACGACAACGGCGATCCTGCGGTATGGATCACATCTTCGATTGGCGTGATCTCGGGGGCCCCATTCACTAGACCGCGAATGGTGAATTGCTGGCTTGCCGACATCGACGGCTCTCCATTGTCCGTGACGCTTACGATCACCAGAACGCTGTTTCCTAACAAGTCCTCACCAGGCATCCATGTGAGGAGCCCCTCATCGCTAACCGTCATTCCCTCCGGAGCTGCGGTGAGCACATAATCCAACTCGTCGGCGGGAAGATCATTGTCCGTGGATTGCACTTGAAGCTGAAACAATTCTCCTGGCGGATGCGCCTGGTCTTCGATGGCAGTGATGCTTGGCGCACGGTTCACTTCGTCCACAGTTATCGAAATCATCTGTGTGGCAGACAGAACGGGATCACCGTCGTCGAGGACAGTGACAGTGACATCGTAAGTGTCACCGCCTTGCATTTCGGATGGCGTCCACGTGATGACACCTGCAGGGCTGATGCTCATTCCTACAGGGGCGTCGCCAAGCTGAAACGTTAGGCTATTGGCTGGAAGATCGGCGTCCCTCGCAGTGACCTGAAGCGTGCTGGTTGCTTCTTCTTGCCATGAAAGCCTCGTCATCTCATTCGCTATTACAGGAGCCACATTAGTTTCAAATACAGTGACTGGAAACTGTGTACTTGCCGTTTGGCCGCCGTTATCGCTCACCTGCACGGCAAACAACACCGTCTCTCCACCCAAATCTTCCGTCGGCCTCCAGGAAAATTCACCTGAACTGGGATCAATCGAGGCACCGGTTGGACCGCTCACAAGCGTGTAAGTCAACATGTTGGCAGGCAAATCTGGATCACTCCCCAATACGGTGAGTGTCAGGAGTTCACCTTCATCGATGGTTTGAGCCGAAACATCTTGGAGCGCGGGCATCCGATTCACTTCTGCGACTTCCAGGTTGAACGAGTGCGTCGTGTTGAACTGCGTGTCATTGACGGCAACGGGATTGTCGTCCGTCACGGTGACCGAAATCGGATAGCTCCCCGGCCCATCGTCCTCAGTCGGCGTCCACGAAAGCGCCCCTGTTGCGGGATCGATACTCATGCCATTGGGTCCTGATTCCAAGGCATAGGTGAGCCCGTTCGTCGGAGCGTCAGGATCCTGAGCATCAATAGAGAGATTGATCGGCGTCCCCTCATCGACGATGAGGGAGCGGCATTGGTCGTGTGCCAGTTCGCATCCAGACATGGAGAGGTTTAGAAGGTCTGGTTGACGCGAATCCGAATCGTTCTGTTCTCGACATCTATATCCGTCGTTATACTTGAGTTGCCTCCTGTCGCTCCAGTGTTTGCCGAAGCGGAGAACGAGCCCGTTGCAGTATTGCTGAAGGTGATGAGATCTAGTGTGTGACCAACACTAGCAACATACCCGCTTTTTGGAATGATTCCGACGGCGCCTCCCAATATGAAGTCTCCTTTTACGTGAACAGTGCCGTGCTGTCCTAGGTTGGCTCCTTCGGCTTCGAAAATGAGCCTCGAAGTGGGAGTGAGATTCAATCCGGCGATCTCCATGCGATTGCCCAGTCGTGAGATCATCGTTCCGTTTAGCTGAAATCGGTCGCTGGAACTGGCGGTAAGGTCCCCTGCACCGCTTTCCAAAATGATGTCAGGGCCGATGGTGACGACTTCAGCCTCTGCCGCCGTGTCGGCGATACTCATGGAGTTGAGTGGAGAAGCTTCCTCAGTGCTGTATTCACTGGAGAATGTAATAGAGCCTTCGCCTTCTAGCGTTTGTTCGCCTTGGAAGTGAAGGTTAACCCTGTGAAGGTTGTCGATTCCTCCGGCCAACGTAAGGTTTCCATTCAGTGTCAACCCGTTCTCAACTCTTACCAGCCGCGAACGGGTGCCGCCGTCGATTCTCGCATGGCCGTTGAGCGTGACACCATTGAGGACCTGCACCTCGGAGATGTCCAGTTCCTGGTCTTCAGCTAGATTGAAGGTCACGCCATTGAAGGAACCATTGGGGATGACGCCACCCATGGGGTCGTTGATGGTCAATTGGCCTTCGATGCCGGAAAGGCGGAAATTGCCCGCTGATTCTCCCGTCAAAGTTGTGTTCAGAACGATCTTGTCATTATTGGTGCCTTCGATCGATCCTTCGTCCCCATGGAAAGTAATACCGTCGTTGACGGTCAGGCGCTGGGTTCCTGCCAGAGCATCGAGGAAGCTGAAGGTGTTTCTCGCGAATGCTGCTTCGGTTCCGTATTCGTTGGAGAAGATCACGGAGCCATTGCCACCAAAAGATTGTTCGCCCTGGAATAGAATCATTACCGTGTGGAGGTTATCAGTGCCGCCTGCCAAGGTGAGCGTTCCATTGAGGGTGAGACCATTTTCCACTCTTACCAGCCGCGAACGGGTGCCGCCGTCGATCTTTGCGTTTCCATTGAGCGTGACACGATGGAGCATCTGAACCTCGGAGATGTCCAATTCCTGGCCCTCGGCGAGGTCGAAAGTCACGCCGTTGAAGGAGCCGTTGGGGATGACGCCACCCATGGGGTCATTGATGGTCAATTGGCCTTCGATGCCGGATAGACGGAGTTCGCCCGCTGCCTCTCCCGTCAAGGTGGTGTTGATCACGATCTTGTCGTCATTGTTGCCTTCGATCGTTCCGTGATCCCCGTGGAAGGTAATGCCGTCGTTGACGGTCGAGAGAGTGGCTCCTTGAATGGAGGTCGTTCCTCCTGCCAGAGTAAGGGTTCCATTGAGCGTGAGTCCGTTCTCCACTCTTACCAGCCGCGAACGGGTGCCGCCGTCGATTCTCGCATGGCCATTGAGCGTGACACCATCGAGGACCTGCACCTGGGAAATGTCCAGATTCATACTCGAACCGGCGGATGACTGAAGAACGGTTTCCTGAATGGTACCACTCAGGGAGATGCCGCCTTCGGGGGCATCAATGACGAGTGGCACACGGGCATTGAAGACATTGCTGAGCACGAGGTTGCCTCCTGAATCTCCGACCAGTTGCCCGTGAAATACAAACCCTTCCTCGGCGTTGCTTCGAATGGTCCCGGTTCCTCCATGGATCTCGATGCCTTCGCCGAAGATCACCGAGTCCGCCTCCGCCGTTGCATTGAGGATGTTCATCTGATTGCGACTTGGACTACTGGGATGGCCGGCGAAGACGATGGTGCCTTCGCCGTCGACGTTTTGAACGCCTCCTGAAAAGGAGAGGGTTGCGTTGTTGGTGTCAGCCCCGGCTAGGGCAAGTGTGCCATTGAGCGTCAGTCCATTCTGCACGGTGACGGTTCGATGGCCCGTGCTGGCGTCGATATGGGCATTGCTGTTCAGCGTGACACCGTCCAGCGTTAGGGCGGTGGAAGTGATTGGGATGGCGATGTCCTCGTTGCCATCAATGACGGCGTTTCGCACCGTCCCTCGTTCGATTACAATCTCGGCTTCTCGGGCGTCGACGTAATCCGCCTCGAGCGTCCCGCCATTCAGCACCAGGCGGCCAAGCACGGTAAGCTTTTCCACGTTCGCGATCCCCGAGCGCAAAGTCATTTCAGCGCCCTCATCGAGAATGGCCAGCACAGCGTCGTCCGGTCCTGGAACTTCACCCGAGAGCCAGTTGGAAGGTGTGTTCCAATCCCCTCCTTGAGGAGCATCCCAGAAGGCCGTGGCCTCCACGACCTTGAAAGGAACGGAGATTACTTCATCTCCAAAGGCATTGCCGGCACGGTCTTGGAATGCCGACTGGAGGTAGTGCAATTGATATTCACCCACTCCCAGGCCCTCGGCCAGGCTGGCGTCGACAATCCGGTCGTCGCCGCGGAAGCCAAAGGCCACGGGAACCAAATCTTCTTCGGGGAGATTATCGCGTGTCACCCAAATGGCGTTCTGATCGATAAGTGACGTGTTCAGGCTTTCGGAGAACGATAATGTCGGCGTCTGGATGCCAAGCAGAGCAATGGGTTTCGGGCGGGTGCTCAACAGTTCTGGGAGTGTGACATCGGGAATGATCTGTAGCGGACGAATCTCTGACTCCCCCGTGTTGCCGCCGGTGTCCATCGCCCGAACCTGGATCTCGATATGGTCGGTTCCCAAATCCAGATTGGGGACGGGGATCGCCAAGTCGTAGGGGAAGGAGATATCGCGACTGACAACGGTGCCATTGATGAGGAGTTCCACGCCCCGGACCTGGACGTCGTCCATTACCGAGGGAGAGATGCGGAGCGTGGTGCCCTCTTCGACTTGAATCCCTTCCGTGTCGGGATCCTTGTCCACGGCATCCACCGAGATGGACACCGTGGGAGGCATCCCGTGCGGATCGAAGTCGAGATAATTGATCACCTGAAGTCCTCCGTGATCCGCGGCGACGTAGGCGATGCCGCCAACATTGGCCACGCCCTTGGCGGGCCCAGCCGTTTCGAACTGGGTGATCAGGTCGTAGGTGACCTCAGGATTGGAGGCGCTGTGGATCTCCAATCCGCGGAAACCTCCGGCTACCAGGGCCAGCCCGGATCCGTTGAGGATCGTTTGCAGGTTTCCCGCTTGAAAGTCGGCCGTATCGATATCCGAGATCAAGCTGACCTCCCGTGGGTCGGAGACATCGAATGTGAGGTAACCTCCGCGTTCTAAAGGACGACTGCTCGAGACGGACTGAACCTCCAAACCGTTAGACACGTAAGCAATCCCTCGGGCGACAAAGAGGCGCATGGCCTCAGGTTGCACGCGGCGATAGGGCGGCGTGGGAATGAGGGCGTTGTCAAGGTCCGTGAGGAAATCGCCGTCAAACTGGAGCGTGTGCAGGCGTTGATTGCCCGAGATCGCATAGAGGATGCCGCCCCGGAATTGGAGGTCGGTGAGGCGCCCTGCCTGATCTTCTAGTTCTGCTTCCAACAGGAGGTCTCCGGTAATGGCGTCCAGGAGAAACAGAGAGGATCCTGCCAGGGCGATGGCATCGTCAACGCGCTCGATCTGCGTGATGCTTCCGAATTCTCGGATGGTTTGTTGAAGCCGAGGTTCCAAAGGATCCGAGATATCAATGATATGCAGGCCGGCGCCCGAAGCCGCCACGTAAGCCAGGGTCTGCCCGTCATTGATCTCGACGGCCACGGAGGTTCCGGGGAGGTCAAGGCATCCGAGGACAATGGGATCGTTGAACTGGCTGGCGTCGACGATGGCCAGGCCGTGCGAGCCGGTGGCCAAATAAGCATGCTGTGCATTTGGGTTGCTCAGGCTGGCCGCCATGAGGATGTCCTGGGCCTCGCCTAGTAATGGAAGTGACGCAATGATACCGGTAGGGAAGCCAATGCCGTCGAGGGGGTTGAGGCCTTGTTGGAGTTCGGCTAGATCGCTGAGTCCATCGCCGTCGCTATCGGCCACGGATTGCGATGTTCCGATCACATACTCTCCTATATCGATCAGTCCATCACGATCAAAGTCTAGTCCGCCCTGATGGTCCAGCGATACAGGGTTTTGATTGCGTGCCAAACCGCTTGAAATCACTCCACTGGTGATCGCGTATCGATTGCTTCCGGGAGCGAAAGCGTAGAGATTGTAGATTGTGCCTTCTGGAGCAATCACGTTTGGAATCGAGCCCAGCTGAGTGGTTGAGCGATGAGTGATTCCGTTTGAGAACTCATACAGAAAATGGACATCATTGGTTTCCATCACGGAACTCGAAAGTGACACTCCAATGTCAGCGACCACTGCTGCGATGTTGTTCGCAGGAGGGAATTGAAGCTCCTGCACAGTAGCAGGAATCTTCCTTTTCTGAAGAGAGATGGAAGGGCTGATGTCTAGAGACGTCGAGGCGCTCACGGAAGCTCCTATGGAGAACTCGCCATTGTAATCAATCACGGGAATCAGTCCCAAAGGCAAATCAATATCCTGATCGGGAATCAATGGATCGACATCCGGTGCGCCGAAGACTGTTTTTGAAAACATGATTGGTTCGCAGATCTTTTCGCCAATATCAAAAGGGATTCTGCAAAGCCATGACTTTGAAATGCGCAGTTCTCCTTCAATATTGATGTTCCCCGGCCTTCCAACTACATCCTCGATCTCAAACTCGGATTCTCCTCCAGTGAAGTCGACCGCGCCAAATATGCCTACTGCCGCGCTGACGCCGACGCTTGCCTCAAGATGGAATAGCGTTGTATCGAAATCTGGGATCAGGTCACCTACAAACTCGTTAACGCGGAATTGTTCTCTCGATTGGAATCCGCCGCTAACGGGCTTCTCAGGTATGGGCAATTCGAAGCCAAGTGATAGAGGTTGAATTTCTTCCGCGTCTAATCCGAAGATCATTCGGAAGTCCGGAATTTCGAACCCTACATTACCTTCAATTAGTAGTGGTTGATACTCATAACTGGCGCCGTATCTGAGTGTCACCAGGTATTCAACGGCCTCTTCTTCATCTGGGATTCCATCGTTATCGTTGTCGGGATCTATGGAGTCCGGTAGGTGGTCATTGTCACTGTTAGGAAGTGGCTCGTCATCGTTGAAGAGAGGGCGATCCACTGTCCCCGGCACTTTCCCCAACGTCTTCCAACCCAGCGTATTCACGCCTCCATCATCGGTAATCAATCGCTCCCCATCGTCGCTCACGATGGCCTGTCCGGTCAGTACCCAATCACCCAAATCATGATCAAAAGAAAAGATAGGGCGTCGCTCTCCGGGGGCGAGCCCGTCGACATTAGGAAAGGTCATCCGTGAGGGGGCGTCGAACTGGGTGGCTCCGCCGGCATCGACACTGAACACGAGATCGGTCTCGATGCTCTCGGGCAGGGGGGGCGGGGATGCGTGTTTCGTCGAGGGCGAAGAGGCGGATCTCGGTGGCGGGCGTGCCGTCCTCAAAGAATAGCGAGTTTGCGGGAACTTCGACGGGTCCGGCGTAGGCGAAGCCTTCCGGCGCGCTGGTCACGGTGGAGGTATCCAGTTGCACGTTGAAATCGGGCGCGGGCACGTCTTCAAGGCGAAAGAAGCCTTCTTCGTTGGTGATCGCTGTGATCTCCGGGAGACCTTCCGCGCGCAAAGTTAGACCAACAATGGGCACCTTAGTATCATCGGTTGAGCGGGTGGCATCGAAGATGTGCCCCTCGACCGCTGTTCCGGGAATGGGCGTGAGTCCTGAAGTCCGGAAATCGATTGTCGCACGGCCACCCGGGATCCCGTCGCCGTCGGCATCCACCGCTTCGCCCTCCGTATCCTGGATGAGATCGCCCTCGATCGTGAGACGGATAGCGGTGGCCAAAGGAAGATCCTCGATCAGCGTCAGGGTCACACGCGTTTCGTCGTCCGAGCAGCGTTGAGTGGCTGGCAAAGTCTGGCCCATGGCGGTGATCTTCAGGCTCTCGGGCGTGATGGTCGCGGGATCGATGGGATGACTGAAATCCAGATACACATTCCGGGTGAGGCGCACATCCGTCTCACCGTGCTTGGGTGAGACGGTCTTGATACGGGTGGTGACGGCGACTTGGTAGTCGATGCGGGTCTCTGCCCCGAGGCGATTGCCGGGGAGATCGCGCAGATCTCCGCTGATGGTCAGTTGATGGCTGCTTTCATCGGTCAATACTTCTCCGAGAACGAGATCGATGAATCGACCAGAGACGATGATCTCGCTGAGCGCGATCTCTCCCAGGTTTGAATCGATCCATTGGAAACTGTCAGCCGAGAGACTGGAGGCGAGCATGGCTTCGCTGAAGGTGAGCGCGATCCGGTCGGTCTCCTCGGTGAGAAGCTGAGTTGGCGCCTCGAGTAAGACAGGAGGGGTTGTGTCCGGGTTGTCCAGATCCGTCCCCGCCATGTACTCGGTCAGATTGTCTTCGCCGTCCTCGTCATAGTCGAGCCGAGCGTCGGCGGCGTCGAGGGGGTTGAGAATGTCAGGCAGTTGAAGCTCGAACACGTCGTCGATGCCGTCGGAATCAGAGTCGAGGGGATCATTGAGGGAGACGGACTCGACGATGTAGAACGCCTGCGGCGCCGCGGAAATCGGATCGCTAAATTGGAAAGGATCTTCCGACGAAAGGCTGAGGCCTGCCACCGCTCCGCGGTCTTGGAGGCCAGAGCTCTTGTGAAAGCGGAAGTAAGCTTTGGCATTGGGATCGATCGATAGGCGGATCTCCTGGAGGTCGCGGTCGAAGGCAATCTCTTGCCCATGCATCGTGCACGACAAAATTGAGATGAGTATTAGGCAATAGCGAAAAGAATGCATCTGAAGAAGTGGTTGTGTATTACCTTCAGCTTCAGGAAGGGGAGAAACTGGTGGCGACCCAACCGAGCAAGAGGACGCCCACCGGTATCAGGAGCAACAGAAGCAGACAGCCATTGCCACCACTTGAATCTCCACTGCTCGCCTTCTTTGGCGGAGTGTAGTTTGCGCTATGCATGCAGCTAGGATTCTGGCAGGAGGAGCCCGCGGGCTTTTGCTGGCCGCAGGCTCCGCAGTTGTCGAGTTTCATGCCGCTGAGCGTGCACCAACTCGCTCAACAGGCGCTATAGCACGTTGGGGCTATCGGGATTAATCGATCAATCAGAAGTCTATCGGGATTAATCGATCAATCAGAAGTACACCACACTTAATCTCCGTTAATCTTGATGAGGGCGTCGGCGCGGGAGTGAACGTCGAGCTTGGTGTAGATGTTCCGGAAATAGTTCTTCACCGCGTTGTTGGAGATTTCCAGGAGGCCGACGATCTCTGGCCCCTGTTTTCCTCGGGCGGCTAGCTGGAGGATTTCCCACTCGCGATCGTTCAGGCCGTGGCGATCGGCCTCATGGTCGCGCTGAATCCAGAGCATGAGGCGGCGGGAAACCGCGGCTCCGAGAAGGGGTGCTTTTCGGGAGCAATGGGACAAACGGATTTCGCGGGTCCCATTCTCAGGAACGATCTCTTGCGCAACGCAAGTAACAAGTAACGGCAACGCAAGTGTGACGATGACATCGGAGGTCTGACATAGTTGTGATGGACCTAATTACGACGTGGACGACCCGGCCTTCCATCTTCCGTAGGTCGTGGGGGGCGGACACGATAAAAGGCTGCACGCTGAGGTTGCAGTAACTGATCTTCGCGCACCATGATACTGTCATTTCGCCATTCGCGATACATTTCACCCACTTCCTCCCAAGGCCCTTCAAGGCTAGTAGCTTTTTCCAAGATGAAAGCGAGGTCGCCGCGGATCGATATTCTAACATGCGTCTCTGTTGGGGTTACGGTCTCGATCGTCCAAGGTCGCAGTTGCAATGCGACTTCCCGGGTGTAACCAGAGTCATCGGCAATTTGATAGACGAGCGTATCACTCAATCCATTCGAAGCTAGGGATGCGACAACTTTCTCCTCATCTGATGCCACTGCAAGACCGGTTGCGGTCTCTTCGCTGATGCTTTCAATGCGCCAATCTCCCTGGGATCTTGGCAATCCACCTTGCTGATTTTCAAATCCTTCCAAGAGTTCAAGAAGGCGGCTCCGTTCGATTTCTACGGTGGAAGCATCTCGGAAATAGCCCACCCAGGGTCCTGCGAGGGGTGGCGCAGGTGTGACCTCAATTTCAACGACGAAGGAGGTGACGGCTCCCAATGGGTCAATGACTTCATAGGAGAAGTGATCAGATCCCAGGAAGGAGATAGCAGGTGTATAAGTGTAGTCGTCACTGCTCCTTGCTTTGATTATATCAAATCCTTGCTGTGATTTTGTTGCGATTGAGGCGACGACCAATGCGCCGCCTTCCGGATCGTTGATTTGCGCTATGAGATCATCAATGTGGAACCTGGCAGTTTCGCCTTGGTGCATAGCAATCTTGAAGGGCATGCCTTCTGGGGGAAGGTTGGATTGCACTCCCTCGGGTGACCATACGATGATCAAGCTTTCGCGACCGACATTCGCCTCGAAAGCAATCTCACCACTCTGATTGAACCCGCTGCCACGGATTCCCTCATACTGCCCACCCCCCTTAAATCTGAAGGAATCGAGTGGCTCCATATCGGGCTGCAAACGGAGCCCGGTTCTGGCCACGAGGAATAGGCCTGCTGTGGGGTCGTAGAAAAACAGTCCGGATTGATGGGTCTCTCCAACAAGGACGCGAGCAGCAAAGACCATTTGCCCTCTATCATTCAAGGCTTTGGTGTCGTAGGCAGTCTGAATGAAAAAGTTAGTAAAGACGCCACCGCCTGGGGCCGAATCTCCTTTGCGGGCAAGGATCTTGAGCTCCTCCTGACTGGCAAGGCCGAGGATCTCATCGCGATTCGGGGTTGTGCCTGTGATGCCGCTCGCAAAGGCAATCTGACCGCTATTGTTGACAGCAGACCTTGAGAAGGTCGCAAACCTGCCATCCTTGGATGGCAGGATTTCACCTTCTCGCACCAACTCATGAAGTGCCCTCCCATGAACCCAGTTTAGAGTGATACGGCGATTACCTGCGAAGCGATCTCCTTCGACGATTTGTGCATAAACAGCCATGTCTCCAGATTCACTGAATACCGGGATAAGAAAATTAAGATAGGTCAATTCATCAATGTTAATGAGAGTGCGACCAAAGACTTCAAATAAGCCATCGGCGGCGTTCCATCCGATAAAACTGTCTCGAGCATCTGATAGACTCCCGTTCACCACAGCGATAGCACCATCGAATAGAACATGGCTGTCATCGGTGATGGTGAAGGCCGATCGATCAAACGGCGCCACGTAGTAGTCCTCATTTTCGACAGCGAACGATTGGCCTTCTGCAACGGCCGTCACATATTCCTGTCCCTCCAAGAGTTGAATCGTTTTCAAACTCCGCCATTGCACAATTTCAGGCTTGGAAGGATCAGGAACTTTCCCCCGAATCAGCAATTGGGCGGCCAACTTGCCTTCGCCATTGATGGAAAAGCCATCGAGCCGTTGGATGAACACTTGATCGGCGAGAAACTGACCTTCGCGAAAGGGCTCGGACGGTTCTGTGGTGGAACCTCCAATCAACCAATAGGCTTTGTCACTGCTTCCGCCGTCGAGCGTGAATTGAAGGTCGACTTCTGCGACTGCGGATCCGTCATTTGCCAGCTGATAGTCCACAACGTTTCTCACGTTGCCATCGAGGGCAGGACTGACATCATCGCGGACGATGAGGAGGTCCAGCCTGCTCCGGTCGGCATTCGTTCGTAAGAGGGCGTCCCCGCGCGTGAACCCGTTTTCTGACATGCCGGAAACGAAGGCGACATGCCCACTATTGGCGATGACGGGACCTTGGAACCCAAAGTAGCGGGCTTCACCGCGAGGCGCCGTATCACCGCTTCTTGCGATGATCTCAAGATTATCCGCCATGCTGACGGAGGCTGTCATGGTTAACGCGGTCAAGCCAAGGGTAAGTCTGGGGCCAACTACTTTCATCTTAGGAGAGGCGAGCGAGAGCTTCAAGCTGGCAGGTGTGTTAGTGTCCATCCGAGCAAGACTGCTCTAACGGGAATGATGAGGGAAACAATGAGTCCAGAGGAATTCGCTCCCACCTTCTTTGAAGGGAAGTAGTTGGCGCAAAGCGTGCGGCTAGGTTTCCGGCAGGAAGAACCACCGGGCTTTTGCTGGCCGCAGGCTCCGCAGTTGTCGAGTTTCATGCCGCGGAGCGTGCACCAACTCGCTCAACAGGCGCTATAGCACGTTGGGGCTATCGGGATCAATCAGAGGTCCACCGCCCTTAATCTTGATGAGGGCGTCGGCGCGGGAGTGAACATCGAGCTTGGTGTAGATGTTCCGGAAATGGTTCTTCACCGTGTTGTTGGAGATTTCCAGGAGGCCGGCGATCTCTGGCCCCTGTTTTCCCCGGGCGGCTAGCTGGAGGATTTGCCACTCGCGATCGCTCAGGCCGTGGCGATCGGCCTCATGGTCGCGCTGAATCCAGAGCATGAGGCGGCGGGAAACCGCGGCCCCGAGAAGGGGGGCCTTTCCTTCGGCCACGTCTCGGATCGCCTGGATCAAGGTGTCCCTGGACATGGACTTAAAGAGGTAGCTGCACGCCCCCTCGCGGATGGCCTGAAAGATGTCCGCACCGGACTGGGAACGGCTGAGGACGACGATGGCGCACTCGCTGCCGAGCTTCGCTTTCAGGGGGCGGATGGCATCGAGGCCCGAGGTGCCGGGAAGTCCGAGATCGAGAAGCACGAGATCAGGACGCTGCCCGGTGAGGGTGCGGAGCGCGTGATCGGCATCGGGGCATTCCGCGACGACTTCCCACTGTGGCACAGAGCCCAGGGCATCGACCAGTGTGTGGCGAAAGTCGGGCAGGTCTTCGATAATGGCGATGCGCAGGGGAGCCATGTTGTGCAAATGGTAGTCTGTTAGCGTTTCGAGCCGGCGGGCTGCGGACGTTTGGAATGCTTGTCCTTGAGCCTGGGGGTGATGATCTGGATGGATGTTCCTACCTCTGGTGAGGATTCGAGGCGTAGCTTGCCGCCAAGAGCGTCGGCTCTCGCCTGCATGTTTGTAAGGCCGTTGCTCTGGCGGCCGCGAGATGGGCCCGGAAGGTTCACTCCGTGGCCATTGTCGCGGATGGCCAGCTGAAGGTGACGGCCGGGTTCGACTTGTAACGTGATCTCGATCCGGGTGGCCGCGGCGTGTTGCTTGGCGTTGCGCAGCGCTTCTTTGTAGATCGCTGCCAGGTGATGGCGTGTCTCGCGCGGAAGAGGAAGGTCCGGGAGGTCATCGGGAATCTCGAAGGTGATCGTTGGGCCGGCTTCTGACGGGGCGAATAACTGTTGGCCGAAACTGAGGATATAGTCGATGAAGCCTTCTAGTGAGTCGTTCTCGGGGCGCTCGAGCCAAATGATCTCGTCGAGTTCCGCCATCATGGCCTGCTTGGCCTCGGTATCGTTCTCCAGGCTCATGAGGCCAAGGTGGGCTCCGAGATGGTCGTGGGCATCGCGAGCAAAGCGTTGCCGCTCCTTGTTGGTGGCGTTCAAGGCTTCACGTTCGAGCAGGGCGGCGTGACGCTGCCGGAGTAGACTGACAAACATCCAAAGGATGAAACTCCCGGCAACGCCGGTGCCTAACTGAGCATACCAACGCTCCCATGGGTGTGGTCTGAGGGTAAAGGAAGCGCTCGTTTCTGACCATGTGAGAGACTGTCCGAGATCGCGGGCGCGCACGCGGAATTGATGGTCCCCTGCGGGCAGATCTTGATAAATGGCTTGTCGGGTCTGATCAGCGGCGCACCACACGGCATCGATGGGATCGAGACGGTATTCGACCTGCACATCGTCCGGGCGATCGAGGTTCAGGGCTGAGAAAGAGAACTCCAAATGATCTCGGTCGTGCCGGTACGTGCTGGCTTGAAACGTCTCCGGGCGGAAGGTCCGGGTGGCGGTGGCGATGAACTCTATACGTGGCAGCGTGAACGAAGGTTCTCTAACGGCGATTGTGAAAGGGTCGGCAAAGGTGAGGCCTCCGTCTGTGGGAAACCACAGACGCCGACGATCTGTCTGGCGGACTGCGGAGACACCCTCCTGGGCTCTGGGATTCTCAAGGCCATCTTTGTAGTCGTAATGCAAGCCCGGCAACGGTTGCCCTGGAGCCCGGTGGCCCATCAAGGCGGCTTTGGGTACGCAAGCCATGGAATGTTCTAGCAATTGAATCCAGAGATGCTCCAGGCCGTCATCGATCAAGCCGGTGATGCGGTCGAGACGCAGGTTGAGTGCCCCGGTCACGTGTTGCCAGGAGTGGTCTCTCAGAAAGGCGAGGCCACCTGAGGAGGCCACCCAAAGCGTCCCGTCGTCGTCCTCGGTTATCGCATGCACCTTAGGGGCGATGTCAGGAATGTTTCCCCAACTTAGAGAAGGCTCATCCCAGTAGTGAAGGCCGTCCTCAAGGGAACCAAGCCACAGGCGCTTCCGGGAATCCTCCAGGAGTGCGGAGGCATGACCTGGAAGGCTGTTTGCAACCCGGGTGATTTCCCCTGTTACTCTCATGTGGTGAAGCCCCATGCTCGTAGCCAGCCAGATGCCTCCATCCCGTGCCAGAGTCATCTTCTGGATGAATCCGATTTCGAGGTGTTTCGGGGTGCTGTCGAACCCTGACCTGGCTGCGGTTGGCTCGGCGGGAAGATTGGCAATACCACCACGGACGAGAGCGACGAAAACATTCCCTGCTCGCGTGACCACGAAATCCCGGAAACAGTTGCCGCCGTTGACCGGTTTGCCGTCGTAAACGACAAGCTGCGATCCTGACCAATGGGCGATCCACTGGTTGTTCCCATACCACAGGGCCCCCCCGAGCCCTTCCTTGATCCAAGTCAGGCCGGTACGATCCGTTACTCGGGGGATGTTGACTGTGGCAAACGGTTTGGGTCGCAAGCGGTAGAGGCCATTGCGCGTGCCCACCCAGACAGAATTCATTCGGTCTCTGAGGACGCTCATGATTTCGTTCGCATCGAGCGAGGTCACCACGTTTGGCGCCCCGCTGTCGTTCGCCAAGCTCAGGATTTCGGAAGGATTTCGAGCCAGCCAGCAAACCGCCTCGCCCTCGCCCGCCGATTCGATAAGTGAAGCGCCTCCCTCTTGCATGCTGGTCAGCCGCGATGCTCCCGGAGGTAGCTGATACAAACCTCGGCAGGTATTCACCCACAAGAGGTCGGTGTCGTCACGGTGGAGCTGCCTGATTTCTAATGTATGGGCCGCGCCTGTATTGGGGAAGCGATCAATAGGCCAGTGGTCGATGGTCCCCTTGGAAGGACCCAACAAGTGCAAGCCCCTGGTGTTGCCAACCCATAGCCTCTGGCCGCTGGCGTCCTCGATGAGTGCCAGGATACGATCCTCCCTTCCCTCCCAGGAGGGCTCACGGATAATCGTGTGGTCCTCGCAGAGAAATAGACCCTGATCGGTTCCAATCCAGACACCGCCTTCTCGTCGGTGCGCAAGAGCATTGACCATGATTCCTCTCAGATGAACTTCGCCCGGGATGTCGAGAAACGCCCCGTGGTGGTAGCAGAGAATTCCCCGTTTCGTTCCGATCCACAGGCGGCCGCTGGCGTCCTCGAGTATCGTCCTGGCCACGGTGCCGTTCTTTGCCATGGCCCCGTGTGTCGTCTCATTGAACACCGTGAAGTTCTGACCGTCGAAGCGCGCCAGCCCCGCTACGGTGCCAATCCAGAGATACCCCTCGCTGCACTGGTGCAAGGTGCGGACCTTGGTGGCGGGCAAGCCGTCTGAAGGCCCCCAGTGCGTGATGTGATAGTCTGGAGCTACTTTGATTTCTGGTGGTCCCGGGGAACCGGTACTATCCCGTGCGTCCGGCCACCCAGCGATGGGCCTGACATCATTCACAAACCTGCTGTTATCGACCGGGAACTGGAAGCTGGTGAGAGGAGCGGAGGCGTCTTGGGGCAGACTCAACCGGCCATTTCCATTGTAGACCAGGTGGTGAACCTCCAGGGGTCGCCCATGAGCGGAAACCATGATCAAGGTGAGGGAGAATAGGACCCGCCGAGCGATGATACTATGAAGCGCAAGCAGCATTTCTCTCATCTTTTGAGACTCATAAAGTCGTCGATTGGGAGGGTCAATTCTGATCGCGCCAAGGTGCAGATTTCAGGTGTCTAAAAGGGTCTGCGAGCAGTAAACCGGGGCGCGCCGCAGCCTGGTGTAGGTATCCTTTGGGGAAGTGCGCCAGTCCCAGACTCAAGTGTAGAGCCTAAACGACTCCTTCCGCCCAAAGTGCGTGTTCGCGTGTCTCGATGGCTACCTGACCATGAGGCCTTGCTAGCGTGGTTCGTTGATCGTTTCGCGGAATTAAAAGGCAGAGCTTAGAATCGTTCTCGTTAAGAATGGGAACGGGGCCCTGAGAAATCGGATTCTATCGAATCTGCGCACCAGATGCCACGTCATCCGCAGTCTGTAAAGATTCGCTTGTTTCTGCTGTTATTGTTTTTATAATAATTATCAAACCGTGTACGCACGCGCTCTGTTCCTCCCTTTCTTGCTGAGTGTCTGTCTGTCTGAGGCAACCACTTTCCGCCAGTCTGACGCCGATCCCGGCCTGGTGACCATTGAGGCCGAGCATCACGTGACTTCGGCGCACGCGGGTGATGATGCTTGGGTGCGGGATGATAGCCAGGTGGGGGCGGTGGGTGCGGCGATGGTTGCTGGCCAGAATGATGGGGACAGTGAAGGGCGTGGAAAGGGGGCCGCTCTGTTCTTTGATGTCACGTTCGCGCAGGGTGGCGAGCACTATTTCTGGGTGAGGGGTCACGCCAATGGAAACAATGGCGATGATTCGGTTTGGGTCGGCCTGGCCGATGCCCCCAATCAGGCCGTGCAACTGGAGGTGAATCAAGCATCTGCGTTCGAGTGGCATTCCAATAAACGTGGGGAAGATCGGGCGATCATTGAGATCCCGTCATCTGGAACGCACCGCCTTGCCGTCTGGATGCGCGAAGACGGCTTTGTGCTGGATCGGTTGCTTCTCACGACAAACGTTGGCTATTTGCCCTCGGGGAACGGGCCGGTGGAAAGTTTGTTCCCATTTAAATGTGATGGATCCACGTATATTTCGACGAATAAGCCGACAGAGTTGCGCACCATCGATCCGGATCTCAGTCTTTCTTCGCCCATTGGAATCGTGACTTATGAGGATACGGGCGAACCGATCGCGATCAATGCCATTGGTTATAATGTTCTGGATGATTTCATCTATGGGATCCACGAATCGAATGGCTCCGTGGCGCGCCAGAAAGGGATCGTTCGCATTGGGGCAAACGCGACGGCGGAATTCCTGGGGGTGCCCACGGGAACCGCTGTCTGGAATCCGCGTACTTCGGCAGGGACGACGGATGCCTTTGGAAATTTCTACATGTTGGAAACGAACGCCGTCGCGCTGCTGAAGGTGGACCTGGCAACGCTTGCGTTCACACGGATTGAGACGAGTGGCGCGGCTCCAGGTGGAAGCGCTGATGATCTGGTCTTCAGCCCATATGATCAAGCCATCTACTTCATCACTCAAGACAAGCTCTATCGTATCAATGATAGTGGGCGGATCGATCCCGTGGCCACGACAGGAGATGCGTTACCCAATCGTCCTGGAGGGGCATGGTCTGATAGCGCCGGGATGCTTTACTTCTATGAGAATCATTTCAATCCTGAGCGCATCTATTCGATCGATCTCAATCGCCCTATCCCCGTGGTGACGGATCTCGGGATCACAGAATCGGTGAGTATCTTCGATGCGACGGCTTGTCGGCCAGCCAAGGTTGAGTTGGCCACGTCCGTAAGAGCAGTGTTGCCCAATGAGATCTTTCAATTGGAGTTTACGATATCGAATGGGCTTCCGACGCCGCTGAGCGTGGGGCTTTCCAACTTGCTTCCCGCAGGGATGCGGTATGACCTTGCATCGCTCGCACCCTCTAGCCCAGGGTTGGGAACGGTTGCCATGGGAGAGCACGGGTTTGAGATAAGCGATATCGTCGTGCCTGGTGGCGTTCACCCGAATAACCAGATGACAATCACCGTAGATGTCATTGTCGAACCCAATGTCCCTTCGGGAGTGTACACGTTTCAGGCTGAACTCGTCCTGCCAACGCAAACCTTGGTGAGTGACGATCCCCTTACGCCCGAACTGAATGACGCGACGGCGATTGTGGTAGTAGACGATACGGACGATGACGGGGTGGGGGATGCCGAAGACATTGATGACGATAATGATGGAATCCTCGATTGGTATGAGTGTGGTGGAGCACGCGATGTCGCCGTTCTCAATGGGAGCTTCGAGCGTCCAGCAATCGATGGAAATGAACACCTCCACGTGATGTCCTTTGGATTGGGCCTGCGTGCTGTCTGGATCATGGAGGATGATCTGCCAGGGTGGTCTACCACCGCGACTGACCATCGGATCGAAATCTGGCAAAGTGGGTTTAGTGGCGTGGCGGCCGCTGACGGGGATCACTTCGCTGAGGTGAATGCCGATCAGAATGCAGCCCTTTACCAAGATGTGGAAACGATTCCTGGTGAATTGATGCAATGGCGATTCTTTCATCGCGGCCGCTCAGGAGAGGACACCATCCGCCTGCGCGCCGGGGCCGTTGGAAACGAGAAAGTATTAGGTGAATTCACCACTGGAACGTCGTGGCAGCTCTACACGGGAATCTATATCGTACCCGCAGGACAGTCTTCGACGCGGTTCATCTTTGACGCCGTTGCCACGGCCACAGGCGACCGTACCATTGGTAATCTCATTGATGGGGTGGCTTTCACGGCCTTGTCATGTGATGCAGATGGGGATGGGGATGCGGTAGTGGATAGCTTAGATTTGGATAGTGAGAATGATGGCATTCCCGATAACATTGAGGCGCAATCGACGGCTTCTTATCGGCCCCCATCAGGGATCGATGTGGACGGCGATGGACTCGATGATGCCTATGATCTCGCCACCAACAGTCGTGACGTCTTCGCGAGCCAAGGCCTCATTCCGGTCGATACGGATAGTGACGAGGTGCCGGACTATCTTGACGCGGACACCGATGACGACTTGCTTCCCGATATCATGGAGAACTGGAAAGCGCTTTCCGTCCTATCGGGGGTTGATGCGGATGCTGATGGATTGGATGACCACTTTGATAATCTCTCAGGAGTTTGGGATCCGAATGATGATATCGATGATGTGACTCCGTTGACACTCGGAGATAGTGACAACGACGTCGATAGCACTGGGAGCGAAGCCATTCCTCTTAAGCATGATGTGGATTTCCGAGATGTGAATGAAGAGATCATCTCAGGGACGGTCTATCATGATCTGCTGGGAGATGGAGATTTCGATACGACCGATCCCGGGATCGCTGATGTGCTAATCGAGTTGCAAGATCTGGACGGTCATGTGCTCGAGGAGGTGCGGACAGGGCCCAATGGTCGGTACGAATTCAAGGTATTGCGTGGTTCCTATCGGGTCGTGGTTGGAGAATCGAATTTCTCGGATGGTTCCGGACCGTTGTGGGGGATGACATCCTCTGCGGAATCTGGATCTGGGGACGCGGGGACGGCTGTTTATCATTCCGATCCTCCCGTGGCGCAGAGTCGCCAGTATGTGGTGCATTTTCCAAATAAGAAGTCTCGAGCGGAATCCACCAAATCTGACTTTGAAGGCAAAGCCGGAGCTGTCACCATGATGGCTTGGGTCCGCCCCGAATTTGCCGATGCCACCGGGGGCATCCTCAGCACGGAGGTTGCTGGACTATTGCCTAGCGAGGCCATTCTCCAATCAGGTGACCGATTCAAGTTTGTATTCTATAGCCTGGTTGATGGCCTTGAGTCGACGACAACAGTGACACCGGGAAATTGGTTTCATATTGCGGCGACATTTGATGGGACGAGCACCATCCGCCTCTATGTGAATGGAAAACTGGAGGATGAACGTACGGTATTAGTCGTTCCTTTAGTGACGGATAAGCTTCACGTGGGATTCTTCGAAGATATTGCTGGTCAGCACTACTTTAAAGGAGAAATCGATGCCGTTGGCTATTGGGATCGAGCGCTTGCGGCAGGTGAGATACAAGCTATCGCCACGGGGGGATTCTCGGCGGTGCCAACGGCAGATCTTCATCCCACCAATGGGGCTCTCGCCGCCTATTATGACTGGGATCAGTTTCCACTAAACGACGATGACGATGACGATGACGATGACGATGACGATGACGATGATGGCTCTTCGAAGGCGATCAATTTGGCAACCGGAGCGGAAGATATGCAGTTTAAGGCTGGCGCGCAGCGTCAATACCTCGCTGAAAGCAGCGCATTTGACTTCGGCTATTATGGTGGCGCCACTTTTATCAAGCCACAAACGTACGAGGACTGGAAGGCGACCTTCGCCTCGGCGCTAGGGGAAGAAACGGGTCCGGACGGTAATGCGGATGGGGATCTCTATGATAATCTCATGGAGTATGCGATCTGTTTGCATCCTGGAAGCGGCGTGCGGGCGCCGGGTGGCTTTGTCGTGGAGCCGTCCACCGCGGGCTTTGATGTGGTTTTTTATCGACCCACAGCTGGTTTGGCTGATGTTGTATTTCTTATAGAAGGGCGGGAATCGTTGCCGGTAGAGGAGAGCGAATTATGGGAAATTCTCTATCAGTTGAGAGGGGATGAGGCGCCGGGTAGCGCTGAGGGAACGGTGACGGACCTTGGCAATGGGATCTCCGAAGTACGCTTCGTCGGTGTGGATGGGTTGGTGCCTTTGAGCGCAGAGCGGGGATTTGTGAGGCTCTCAGCTGCCTTGATAGATGATCGAGATGACCTCGTCGCGCTGTCACACGGCCCTGTTTTCGGGTGGGAAGAATCGTTGATAAGGCTTGATCAGACGGAAACATTCGCCGTGCCGTTCTGCAAAGTGGAGGTTCTTTCGGGGAGGATCGACGCTCTCGTGGGCACTCATACGGTCGATGTTTCGAGAGCAGCGATGGATGCCAATTGGAATGCGTTATTCGATTCAGGAAAGCATTATCATATCGAGATCTTTGAGGGAGACATGGAGGGCCATCGGTTCGACGTGGCCGGAGTGAATGCGGCGGGATACCTGGTCTTGGCAGAGGACGACAATGTCTATAGTGGTCCTCCCTACAATTCGATGAATACGGCCAAGTCGCTTCCTACCGAACTAGTCGGAGATCGTTTCGTATTGCGCGCGCACTATCAATTGGAGGAATTCTTTCCTTCCGATGGGTCATCGTTGGAGGGGAATGTCCGTGAAGCCGAGGCTGATCAGATCTTCCAATTGAATAACGGAACCTTTGAGAGCAAATGGTTGTGTAAGAATGCTCAGACGGGTTCGCTCCAATGGGTGCAAGGGAATGATACCCTTTCGCGGGACACGGGAGGCGACGTGATTCCTCCGGGTGAGGGCGTCTTTCTCCGGCCAACCAGTGTGCCCTATCATGTGGTATCGCTGGGCGTGGTGAGGAAGAACGCCTTTGTGCTGCCCTTGGCGACTGGCTATCAAATGGTGGGCGCTGCCTATCCTTTGGATCAAACACCGGCGGAACGCGGGATGTCATCAATGAACTTTGTTGGAAGTGAGAATCCAGAGGAAGCCGATCGTCTTTGTCTATGGCTGGGCGATCTGGAGAAGCCAATCGATGCGTATTCGTGTTATTTCCTACTAGATTCAGAGGGCATCCAAACGTCTCGCTGGGCACATGTGGAGGATGGCTTTCTCCGTCCAAGTGATCACGATCAGCTCTTCGAGCGTGATCGCGCGAGTCTCTACTTTCGGAGTCAGACCGCTTACCCAAATTTCAAACTGCCCTTGCCGTGGTGTATCAATCTCGAAGGTGAATAGGTCCTTTTCGTAACATGATGCGTTGCCGTCTGCTCCTCCACTCAGCAGTCTTCGGGTTCGGTCTCCTGATCTCGCTTCGTGCCGATATCGCGATTCATTGGTCGGGCCCTGCGGGTGAGCCTTATTGGACCAAAGGAGATGAACCTTTGGGGAGTTCATTTGTCTGGGAGTTAGGGGCATTCAAAGACGACTTCCAGCCCTCTCGCCGGAACTTCGATCAATGGGCAGCCTATTGGGTGCCTCTGGACCGCGTGGCGCATGATGAGGTGGGTGGCGGCTTTGCCAGGACGACCACGCTGCGCGAGAACTCAAATCCGTTCACCGCGAATGGCCGTGCCTATATATGGGGCTACGCGCTTCGTGGGGAATCGGATTGGGTCTTGCTGAAGAGTGATGCGTGGACCTGGCCAGATCTGAGCGATTCCCTCAGCTTTCCCCGATTCTGGCAGGCGCAAACCGCGCAAACGGTGGTGGGCGAAATGGATCCGGACGGGAATCCATTCTTTCTTCGCACTGAACGTTTTCGAGCCGATCCCCCTCGTGTCTATGCGGATGATTGGTTAACCGCCGTCTTCTCTGACAATGACCTCGACGACCCGGCAATCAGTGAGTGGGACCGCGATCCCGATGGCGATGGATGGACCAACTTGGTCGAGATGGGCCTCGGCACGAATCCGCTTGTGTCAGAGGCTGAGCGGAGGGATGCGGTGGTGATCGCCTATGATCGGGTGGCAGATGGGCATCACCTGCGTGTGGAAGTGAAGCGGAACCCGATGGTCACCGCACGAATTCAAGTCGCATTCTCTGTGGATCGCACCAACTGGTCCACAGCAGCGGAGGAAGTGGAGATTCTTGAAGACCGCGCTGACAGACTCGTGGTGCGTGATCGATTTGCCATCGAGGCCTTGGGAAAGCGATTTGCGAGGGTAGAGGTCGTGCTTCAGGACTAGCCGCTAGCCCCTCATCCCATGAAGTGAAGAGGGAGAGCCGAAGGTCGGATTTGAACCGACGACCTATTCATTACGAGTGAATTGCTCTACCCCTGAGCTACTCCGGCTTGGTCCTTCGTGCGGCTGGCGGACAGCCAGCGAGGGATCTAGTGACGCGAAAGTGGAGGCCTGTCAACGCTCCAGTTGTGCGAAGATGGAGAAGTTGCGGATTGTCGATGAATCCACCATTGGCAAGGGTGCCACCTTGCGCTAGGGAATCCGCTCAGCGGCAAGCCCATGGATTACGGCCCTATCATCGAGAAGAAACGCAGTCGGTTGGACGAGTTGGAGACCCAGATCGCCGATCCGGATTTCTATGCAGATCCCAAGATGGCTGGTGAAGTCATGCAGGAACACAAGCATTTGAAGCGGCTTCTTGAGCAGTGGGAGACGTATCAGAAAGTGGTGCAGAGCTTGGCGGACAATCGCGAGTTGGTTTCGGATGAGGACGAGGAATTGGCCGCGATGGCCGAGGAGGAAATTCCCGAGTTGGAGCGGGAGAATGAGCGTTTGGAGACAGAGATCCAGTATGCACTCTTGCCGCGTGATAAGACCGAGGATCGCGATGCCATCGTGGAGATCCGCGCGGGCACCGGTGGGGATGAGGCGTCGCTCTTTGCCGGAGATCTCATGCGCATGTATCAACGTTATGGGGAGCAGCGGGGCTGGAAGATTGAGCCTTTGGAAACGAGTCCTTCGGATGTGGGTGGCTTCAAAGAGGTGGCGTTCAAAGTGTCGGGCGAGGAAGTGTTTCGCTTTATGAAATACGAGAGCGGCGTTCACCGCGTGCAGCGGGTGCCGGAAACGGAGACCCAGGGGCGGGTGCACACATCGACGGCGACGGTGGCTGTCTTGCCAGAAGCGGAGGAAGTGGACGTGGACTTGAAACAGGAAGATTATCGGGTGGACGTGTGTCGAGCCGGTGGGCCTGGTGGTCAGGGGGTGAACACGACGGACTCAGCGGTGCAGATCACCCACTTGCCGACGGGCATGATTGTCCGCTGTCAGGATGGGCGCAGTCAGCAGAAGAATAAGGAGAAGGCGCTCACAATCTTGCGATCGCGTCTGTTAGAGGCGGCCACTCAGGAGCAAGCGGCGGAGTACTCGGCGCAACGACGCAACCTCATTGGGAGCGCGGGACGCGAGGAGAAGATTCGCACTTACAATTTCCCACAAAACCGCCTGACCGATCACCGAATCGGACTGACGCTTTACTCATTGGAGCAGGTCATGCAGGGGCAGATCGATGAGTTGGTCATGCAGTTGCAAGCGGCGGACATGGAGGCGCGCCTTCAGGACGCGGGCTTGGATAATTCCTGATCGGGAGCCGCGTATTGAAGACGGTTCTGGAGACCTTGCAGGGAGGGACGGACTACCTGGAGAAACGTGGCGTTCCTGACGCGCGTCTCAATATGCAATTGCTCTTGGCGCATCAGTTAGGGTGTTCCAAGCTCGATCTCTACATGCAGTTCGACCGGCCCTTGGGTGAGGAAGAATTGGCCCCTCTGCGCGAGTTGTTGAAGCGCCGTGGGCAGCGAGAACCTTTGCAGCATGTGTTAGGTGAAGTTGACTTTGCTGGGCATACCTTTCGATGTGATGCCCGTGCGTTGATTCCGCGTCCCGAGACAGAGGAATTGGTTTCGAGGCTGGTGAATGATCCGCCTGCCTTGCAAGAGGGAAGTCGCGTGGCCGATGTCGGTACGGGTTCAGGGGTGATCGGCCTTTCCTTGGCGCATGCCTGGCAGGATCGCGGGGTGCACTGTGTCTTGATCGATGTGGAGGCACCGGCGTTGGCACTGGCGAAGGAGAATGCAGTTGCGCTGGGCCTTGAAGACACGGTGACATTTGTGGAAAGCAATCTCCTAGCAGAAGCACCGGGCCCGTACGCGTTGATCGTGGCCAACCTGCCCTACATTGCCCGGAGTGAGATAACGTCGCTCAGTCCGGAGGTCCAAGCGGACCCAGTCTCGGCCCTCGATGGAGGGGAAGATGGCCTTGACTTGATCAGACAGCTCATCGTGGAGGCAGCGGAGCATCTCGCGCCCTCGGGAGAGATCTTCCTAGAGATCGGCGAAGATCAGGGAGAGGCGACCTTAGCCTTGCTTGCCGGGGCGGGTTTCGTGGATGGTAGCAAAGCTTCCGATCTTTCCGGGCGAGAGCGATTCGTGCGTGGACGCAAACCCTAGCAAGAACCTATTATCCTAACAACGACTTATGGAAAAGCTGATCGTTACCGGTGGAACCTCTCTTCGTGGCACTATCAATGTCAGTGGTTCGAAGAATGCGTCCCTTCCCATCCTGGCCGCCACTCTCCTCACCGACGAGCAATGTGTGATCCGGCGGGTGCCAGACGTGAGTGACACCAACTACATGCTGCAGATCCTCAGCAAGCTGGGCGCGGAGGTCGAGCGCGCCAGTGGCAATGTGATAGTGGCGGCGAAGGATGTCAGCCACGAGACTCCCTATGACATTGTGAGAAAGATGCGGGCCTCCGTGTGCATGATGGGGCCCTTGGTGGCGCGCTTGGGGAAAGCCGATGTGTCTTTGCCAGGAGGTTGTGTGATTGGAGACCGGCCCATTGATCTGCATTTGCGTGCGTTGCAAGAACTGGGCGCCGTCATCGATGTGAAGGGTGGGGATGTTGTCATCCGTGTCCCAGACGGGCTCAAAGGGGCGGAGATTAATTTGCGGGGGAAATTCGGTCCCACGGTCTTGGGGACGGCCAATCTCATGATGGCGGCGACCTTGGCCGACGGTCTCACCATCATCGAAGGGGCGGCGGCGGAACCTGAGGTGGTCGATCTGGCGGACTTTCTTGGGAAGATGGGGGCGAAGATTCAAGGGGCGGGGACGCGTCGCATCGAGATCGAGGGCGTGGAATCCTTGCACGGTGTCGAGCACACGATCATCCCGGATCGGATTGAGGCGGGGACGTTTCTGGTAGCGGCGGCAATCGCGGCTGAAGAGCGTATGACGGTGAATCGCATTCAGCCCTCCCATCTCACGGCGGTGATCGACACGCTCAAGGCGTGCGGCCACGCGGTCGAGATCGAGGGACAGAAAGCGCACGTGACGCGTGGGGCGCAGCCGCGAGGAACGAAGATACGCACGGGGCCTTTCCCAGAATTTCCCACCGACATGCAGGCGCAGATGACCGCCTTGTTCATCGTTTCTGAAGGGATCAGCACCGTCACGGATACCATCTTCCCTGAGCGATTCATGCATGTGCCGGAATTGCAGCGAATGGGTGCCCGCATCGAACGTCAGGGAAACATGGCGATTGTGGAAGGCCCCTCGGAACTCACGGGAGCGCCAGTCATGGCCAGCGATCTTCGTGCATCGGCCACTTTGGTGCTCGCGGCGCTTCGTGCCAAGGGGGAAACGGTCATCAACCGACTCTATCACATTGATCGAGGCTACGAGCACATCGACGAGAAGCTCATGGGCGTGGGAGCCCAGATGGTGCGGGCGCGCGCTTGAAGTGGGAATTAACGCTTTGCGCGCCGGGGATGAATGATACGTTTGTCCAGAATACTAGG
The DNA here is from genome assembly GCA_030425385.1 of Verrucomicrobiia bacterium. Lineage (GTDB taxonomy): Bacteria > Verrucomicrobiota > Verrucomicrobiia > Verrucomicrobiales > DEV007 > JAACDM01. Next base: position 88,604 of record JAUIAH010000009.1, read on the forward strand.
ATAGCGAGAGCATCTCAACCCCTCTAGATCGCAGAAATTTTATCAGGCATGGCCGACATCTATTTCAAGTGCCCGAAGTGTAGCGGCCACCTTGTTGTCGACGACCGCGGGGCCGGCATGGATCTCCCATGCCCGTTCTGCAAAGCAACCGTGCCGATTCCCAAGGAATCCACGGCGCCGCCTCCCCAGAAAGTGAACGCTCCTACCGCTGAGGGGTCGAAAGGAGGGAACGCCATGATTGCTGATGATCCGACCGCAGACCTCGATTGGTCGGATGTGCCTTCGCGCGATGGCGAGCGGCGGCGCTTGGCATCCATGGTCAAGCCTGGGGAGAGTTCGCTCCAACCTGATGGGCAGGTCGCGTTCCGATGCCCTTCCTGCGGCCAGATCATGAATGCGAAGCGTCGGCAGATTGGCCAAGCGGTCGTTTGCGGGTCGTGTTCGATGGAATTTCCCGTGCCGGATGTGGAAATGCCTGCCTCTCAGGGCGCGGCAGCTGAAGTGCGTCTCCCCGCGGCCCGCAGCAAGGACCTGCGGACGGCGGATGATTTGCGCAGCCGCACCGGTCCCAGAATCCCTGCCGCCAAGGTGCCGCAGCCAAGCGATTTGGACACCCAGTTCCAAGCACTCATCCGCCAGGAATTGGAGCGCCTGCAAGGAGGCAGTTCGGAGGCGACGAGTGCTGGTTCTTCCACCCCGTCATCGCCGTCCGTTGACACCTCAGGTCCTTCCCGGAAGAAGAAACCCCCGCCACTGGGAGAGCACGGAGAAGTGGTGTCCTCTCCAAAGCCCTCCAGATCGGACCTTGGGGATGATCTGGAAGTGCCTCACCAAGGCACAGTGCCATCGCGGCATTCGGGCCGCGTCACACCGAATCGGGCTCCTGACGCACCGTTGCCAACCCTGGTGACGATGGATTCCATTGAGACAGATGCTGACGTGGCCAAGCACTGGGGCAATCAAGCCGTTGTGCCCACAAGTCGGCTGAATTGGCTCGCCATCGTGGTGATCATGGGGGCGATCGCTGGCGCCGGTTACTTTGGGTATCAGGCGTTCATGGACTGGCAGCAAGAGTCAGCGGAAGAAGCCGAGAGCATCACCCGCGTCGAAGACTCGATGCCAGCCCCTGATCCTGCCAATGCAGCGCGCAAGGATGTCCTCAATGCTCTCCAGGGTTTCTTGGAATCCGTTTCAGCAGAGGACAAGGCTCAATTTGTACGCGGAGGGGCGTCTCAGTTGCCCCTGATGAAGAATTACTACGCCTTGAACGACTTGGAGTCGCGCTTGTTAGACAGTGATTCAATCACGACGGAGCGCTTGCTTCTTGGGAAGCACTGGTTCCATCAAGTGAAGGGCGAGTATCGGGAAACGCTGGAACCTTTCCTGGCGAACCTCGAGGAGCGCGACGATGGCAGCTACTTGCTCGACTGGAAAAGTTGGGTGGGCTATAACCCGACATCGCTCCAAGCCTTCGCGGAACGTGGCGAACAGAATGCCGAGACCTTCCGGCTGAAAGTCTCACTAAGTGGGTATCACCGCTACGACTACGTCGATGCCGCGACCTACCGCAGCTTCTTCTTGCAGGATCAGGAAGAAACGGTGCGGCTCTACGGTTATGCGCTCATCAATTCACCCGTGGGTGAGAAGCTCATCGCGCTGTTCCGAAAGCTCAAAGACGAGAAGGACCAGAAGGAGGCGCGGCTCATCTTATCCATCCGATTTGATCCTAACGTCGATCCCAAACGCGGACAGGTCCTCATTGAGGATCTCGTCAGCGAGCATTGGATCGAAACGCTGCCTGCTGATTGACCAAAGCGAGGAATGCTGTTGGCTGTCGCATGGCCCACGCTCCTCGAGTTCTCCTCCCTATCGATCAGCTTCCTGAAGTCTGGCCGAAGGATTTGCAATCGCCCACGCTACAGCTCGGCGCGGTCCTTCATCCAGCCTCGGTCGATGGGTCCTTGCGACCCACCCTCACGCATTTGCGAGAGCAAAGTGGATCGCTGTTCACTCTTGCCGCGCTCTTCGGGCCGCAACATGGGTTTGAGGGCACCACGCAGGACAACATGATCGAGTGGGAAGGTTACCAAGATGGGCGTTGGCAGTTGCCTGTTCACAGCCTCTACGGCGAACATCGGGAACCCTCTGCGGAAATGTTAGAACCGTTGGATGCCTTGTTCGTGGATCTGATGGACGTGGGAAGCCGCTACTACACTTTCATCTGGACCCTCTTCCTGTGCATGAAGGCCTGTGAGGAGCGTGGCATGCCCATCGTGGTGGCGGATCGGCCCAACCCTATCAATGGGCTCACCGTTGAAGGCATTCCTCAGGATCCCAACTATCTCTCCTTTGTCGGATTGCATCCCATCCCCGTGCGGCACGCCAAGACCATAGGGGAATTGGCTCGTCAGTTTCAAGAAGAGGTCTTTCCCAAGGTCGACCTTCGCATTCTCCCCATGGATGGATGGGAACGGGCGATGTGGTGGGATGAGACGGGCTTGCCGTGGGTCTTGCCATCGCCAAACATGCCCACGCTTGACACGGCCACCGTGTATCCGGGCATGTGTTTGTTAGAAGCCTGCAATCTTTCGGAAGGGAGGGGAACCACACGCCCCTTCGAACTCTTTGGAGCACCCTGGATCGACGGTGAGGAGTTGGTGGAAACGCTAGAATCTGAAGACCTGCCGGGCGTGCACTTCCGTGTTGTCAGTTTCGAACCGACTTTTCACAAGCACGCCCAACAGGTCTGTCAGGGAGCGCAGATTCATGTGCTGGATCGCGACGTCTACCAGCCTCTCCGTGTCGGGCTGACGATCTTGCGATCCTGTGAAGCCCTTTGGCCAGAGCACTTCGCCTGGAACCCGCCGCCCTACGAATACGAAACGGAGAAATTACCGATCGAAATTCTGATAGGGCGGCCGGTGGACCAGGTTTGGAACGATCTTAATCTTAAGTAAGGAGTGACGATCGTTTCTATTCCTCGCGCACGCGGATGAGGCGGATGGCCCCTTCGCGTGCCACGGAAGCGCTCGTTTCGGTCGACTCCGCGGCGATGCCCGTCTCACTCGCAGTCCAGTTCTCGGCATCCGTGCTCGTTTCAATGGTGTAGCTCGTGCCTGCCTCGCTCGTCCATTGGATCACGATGGCACCACCAGCATCAAGGGTGACTCCGGTGATGGCAAAGCCATCAGTGGGTTCGGGCTCGGGCTCTGGATTGGGCCCGGGGTCGACTTCGCCGCCGACGACGAGGGTGCCCCCGCCATCGATCACATTGTCTTCCGTGAAGCCGAGCCCTAACAAGTCGGCAGCGGTGTAGGTGCCTTCGGGGAAATCAAATTGATCGCCCACACTCACCGCACCGAAAGCGATGTCTTGATCGAGGACAATCTGGACATCGCCCCCGACGAGTGTTAGTTTCTGCTCTGGCAGATTCACATTCACATCGGGATCCAGGGTGGCGTTGATCAGGGTGACATCGGAGACGCCCATGGCGTTCCTTACTGCAGGCTTGATGGTGACCCCTTCAATTTCCCAGCCGCCAGAGAAATCACTGTTGGCTCCCGACAAGATCACGGTACCACCTTCGAATGCGCCCCCGCGGAAGGGTGACGAAGCTGTGACATTGAGAGGCTGATCACCCGTAAAGGTGGCCGCGATTTCTAGCGTGGCTTGATTCTGGGCAAAGAAGACATTGGATGGCGCCGCCACCGTGATCGCTTTGCCTGTGGAACCGACTTTCACCGTGGAGCCATTGGCGCCGCCGTGAACGATGCGGCCCTCGTTGAGGGTGAGGTCTGCGATTTCCGCGGACGGCCCTTGCACAATCAAATGGGCACCGTTGAACAACTCAAGAGTGTCGCCAGCAAAGGTCCCTCCAGCCTCGGGCGTGCGCAGATTCGAGGCAAAGGCGCCGTTGGCAAAGTAGGCCTTGCCAGCGCTCGGAGCTTCGCCATTCGACCACACGGTGGGAGAAGACCAATTCTCGACAGCTGAATTTGACTTGGATAGGGCCACCGCATTGTCGGCGGGCTTGGCGTTGCCATCCGTAGGATCAGAACCGAACGCCACTTCTGTGCTATCAGAGATGCCATCGTCGTCAGTGTCGCCCTTGTTAGGATCGGTGCCTGCTTTGTTCTCGCCCAGGTTGTTGAGCTGATCACCGTCCGGATCACCGAGAGCGCTTTGCGCGGCGAGGTCGCCGAAGTTGGCCATCTCCCATTCGTCTAACAACCCATCGGCATCGGAGTCCAACGCGGGATCAATGTTCTCTCCTGTGCGACCGATTTCATAGAGTAAGACGATCTCGTCCTCTGACAGAGCGCCATCCCAGACAGCGACCTGTGACAGCTGCCCAATGAAACGGACATCTTCATTGTCATCAATGAATGTGCCGATTTGGAAACCGTAAGGTGCGGGATCATAATCAATGGGGCCAGCGGCGGCACGCGCGGCCACGACTTCGCCATTGAGATAAAGGCGCTGTTCCTGGCCATCGTAAGTGCCGACAACGAAGGACCATTCACCCGGGATGCCTTCGGCGCGAAGGTAGGTTAGTTGCCCGTCGGATTCGGTTGCCAAAGCGAATGAGAAATCGCTAGGGGTGCGCGTGTTCAGGTAGAAGCCGCCCTCATTCGATCCAGAATCGAAGAGAGAGCCTGCGATGCCGGCCCATTCGATAAACTCATCAGGCTTGACCCAAGCGGCAATGGTGAGTCCCGCGAGCGGACGCAGCGCGGCAGACTGCGCACGAAGATCATCGTCTTCAGGGCTCGTTCCGAAATCGATGTAGCCGTCGCCTTGGAACTGGACGCCACCGCCGAGGAAAGCGGGCTCGGTCCAACTGTCGCCGCCGAGATCGACGAAAGTGCCAGTGAGCGCATCGCCAGCGGAGTTGGCAACGGTCATGCCTGACCCCTCTTCAAAGTCCCACTGCGCAAGCTTCTGCACGGCCCCTTGAGAAAAGACCACCGTCCGAGCAAGCGGAAGGCATTCAATGGGCGAATTGGCCACGCGGAGCTCGTAGTTGAGAATCGCACTTTCGTCAGGATTGGCCAGCGTGATCGTGTCCGTGTAGCTGGAAGCGTCGGGAGCCAGACCGTCGGCAACCATCGTGCCATCGCGCCAGATCTGAATGGTGGCAGCCGTGAGATTGGCTCCGGGAACCCATTCCAAGGAAACGGTGCTGGCGGCTTTGTCGACCGATGCAGAAAGTCCCGTGGGGCAGACGGGAACGGCTTGGGTGGTGACCAGAATGTTGTCGATGGCCCAGAACCAGTTATTACCCGCGTCAAACATACCAAAGGTTAGGACCATTTCTTGCGCTCCTGCCGGGATGCTCACCTGCACGACTTTCACCTCATTGGTTTCATTGTCAGAAGTGGTGCTGGTGTCTAGCCGAAGCACCTCTTGGGCAGCCCCGCCATCGAAGCTCACGGTGAGATTCCCGGTTTGATTGCCCTCTGGACGCCAGCTGGAATCAAAGACGACAGAAACATTGCCGCCTGCCTCTGGGGCCACGTCAATGGGGGGCGAAATGAGATAGGATTCAAACGGGCCTTCCGCTGCGGGATTCCCACTGTCGTCCCACTCGTCGGGGTCAGCGATCGCGGCAGCGCCACTGGCATTGACAAATTCAGACCGTCGCTGGTCGTCGACCGAGGCCCAGAAGATGGGATCGGCAAAGGTCCAGCCGCGCCATTCCGTGGTGCCCAGAACTTCCCCATCAAATTGGGGCATCTTGGAATTGTCCACCGTCCAACCGGCAGGCGGATCAGCCGTCCAGTCCATGCCTTCTCCGAGGCCACCCTCTTCGACGGCTTCGCCCAGCGTGACACTATCAAAGTTCTCCTCAAACAGGGTCCGCATTTCCGCGCCCGTGGAGTAAACGACCTCTTGAGTGAGGGCTTCGGCATCAATGCCGTCTGCCTTCACACGAAGGCCATAAGTGAAGGCGATCCTGCCGCCGGCATCAATGCCAGGAGGCGTTTCGTCCACGTATTCCGAGGCATCAATGGGCAACTCAGCGATCACGGCACCATCACGGAGCACTTCAAGCGTGCCGATGATATTGGAAGCAGGCTCCCAGGTAAGAGTGACTTTCTTCGCCAACTCATCGCCCACGCCGACGAGATTGGAGGGAAAGATGGGATCCGAAGCCGGAGTCACCACAATGTTATCGATCGCCCAGAACCAATTGTTGCCGGCATCGAACATGCCAAACGTGATGACCATCTCCTGCGCACCAGCAGGGATCGAGAAGGGAATGGCTTTGCGTTCGTTGGTCATGTCATCAGTAGTGCTCGCGGTATCGAGGCGGAGGATCTCAACAGGCTCGCCGCCATCAAAGGTGACGGTGACATTGCCCGTTTGATCGCCTTCAGGACGCCAACTGAAATCCAACCCAAAGGTGGCGCCACTCCCGGCCGCGCCACTGACATCAATGCCAGGCGAGACGAGATAGGATTCGAAATTGCCCACGCTGGCGGGGTTGCCAACGTCGTCCCACTCGTCCGGATCCGCCACGGCGGCGACACCACTCGCATGGGTGAAGTCAGAGCGGCGCTGATCGTCGACCGAAGCCCACCATGCCGGATCGGCAAAGGTCCATCCACGCCATTCGGTCGTGCCAATCACTTGGCCATCAGCCATCGGCATATTGGAGTTGTCTACCGTCCAGCCTTCAGGAGGGGTGGCAGACCAGGCCATCTCGCTCACCACGCCTTCATCGGCATTGGGGCCCAGGACCACACTATCAAAGTTCTCTTCGAAGATCACGGCCCGCTTGAGGAGAATGTTATCCACGGCCCAGAACCAGTTGTTGCCCGCATCGAACATGCCAAAGCGCAAGACCAGCTCTTGCGCATCGGCCGGGACCACGAAATCGACGTTCGCGGTTTCGTTCGTCATCTCGTCTGTGGTGGATGCCGTGTCCAAACGGAAGATTTCCTGAGGCTCACCGCCGTCAAAGGCGACGGTGACATTGCCTGTCTGATCACCCTCGGGACGCCAACTGAAATCGAAGGTGAGAGTCACGGAACTCCCCGCGACCGCACTGGCGTCAACGCCGGGGGAGACGAGATAGGACTCGAATGTTCCCACGCTGGCAGGGCTGCCAACATCATCCCATTCATCGGGATCCGCCACCGCTGCGGCGCCACTAGCATTGGTAAACTCGGAGCGACGTTGGTCGTCAACGGAAGCCCACCATGCCGGGTCGGCAAAGGTCCAGCCGCGCCATTCGGTCGTGCCTAGGACTTGGCCATCAGCCATGGGCATGTTGGAGTTGTCCACGGTCCAGCCTTCGGGAGCCGTGGCTGTCCAAGCCATGTCACTGGCCACGCCTTCGTCCACATTGGGCCCGAGGGTGACGCTATCAAAGTTCTCTTCCAGCAATGTCTGCGTGGAGCCGAGAACGGTGGTGAGGGCCCAGCCTATCAAGGTGAGCCGTTTCGTGAGGGTGCGTTGCTTCATGATTCGATTGTGAACGTGATCGGTCTGCTAGTCGTCGCTGAGCGTGTAGCGAAGGCGGTAGTAGTGATGGTTATGAGTTGGGGGTGGGGAAAAGGAGATCGCGTGAGAGCCATCAGGGCGATAGCGCGTGATGGAGGTGGCCTCGTCCGAAAGCTCAAGCGGTTGCCAGTTCTCGGGTGACAAGTTGGCGCTCGTCTCCACATGCATGCGGACACCACGATGTTCGTAGAGGGTCAATGGATCGCCGACACCGCCCGATGGTTGAATGAGGTGAATGTGTGAGGTGCTATCCACTCGCAAGATGGGATCGGAATCTGCGACTCTTGGGTCGGATCCATGCACAAACTCGGCGAGATTCACACGCCCATCGTGATCGGGGTCGGCCGACCAGGCACCCACTTCAGGGTGAAGCCGCTCCTCTAAAGTGAATTGGGATTCCCGCCATTGAAATGGAGCCGCTCGTTCGTCAAAGAGCCTCGCCCATTCCGCATCTGAGAGTCGGCGTTTCCATACCTGAAGGTCATCGATGTCCACGGGCATCGTGCCGCCTATGGTGAAGGGCCCCTCACTATCACTTGCTCGAAGCTCACTGACATCTTCCTCGGCGAAGGCGATGCCATTGTGATAGAGAGTGACGTTCTGGAGGCGGTGGACGCGCACCCCAATGTGGTGCCATTGGTTGGGTGCCATCAAGCCAGGGGGTGAGGTAACCGTGGTCTGGCGAATGCCGTCGCCGAGATTCCACTGTAGGCTGCCATTCGCTAACAACGAAAGTACCCAACCGGCTTGGCGGCTTTGAAAGAGGGGCTTGGTTCCAAGGATGAAGCCCTGGGCGTCGTGACCCACACGGAGCCACAGACCGATGCTGAAATCGGTGAAGCGCTCGAATTTAAGGGCACTGGCAAGCGGGTAGGTGAGGTTGCCAAAGCCATCGGCCGAGCCCAGCCGAAGACCTTGACCTCTATACGGACCATTGATCATCGCAACGGCGCCTTTCGTTTCGAATGGCTGCAGTTGATCAAAGCGCCAGTGCAGCACTCGCTGTGAATCGATAGGCGTGGGAAGATCCATGGTCACTTCCAGTGGGGGAATGGGCGTCGACGAGCCGACGACTTCCAACGCATAGACGATCTGCACGGCGAGAAAGATGGGTGGCAGCGTGTCGACATGAAAGGTGGTCTCCAACGGAAGTTCGGCAATGGGCACCCCATTACGGCGCAAGAGGAGACCCTCGGCGTCGATGTCGAGGGGGGGCTTCCATCGGATGACCATGTCCCGGTCTAACCCTTGGGTCACACGGAGGCTGGATGGGGGATAGGGTGGGAGACCAAACGGCGATTCCCAGCCCCAAGGGGAATCGATGGGAACGCCGAGGAATGCAAAGACGGTCGGGGGAATGGCCGTGTGACCGGGGGTAGCCTTCAAGGTCAATGACGCCGTGGTATCTCCGCTCGCCAGAAGAAAGATCTCTCGCTCTTCTGAGGATTGGCCGCCATGGGTGGTGCCCAGCCCACCGTGGTCGGTCGTCACCAGGACGAGCCATTCTTCACGCGCCCGATGAGGACGCGCCTCGATGGCTGCCAGGACATCGCCTAACAAGGCATCGACCTTGCTGATGGCTTGCAAGTAGGATGGCACGCCGATGGAGAATCCATCTGCATGACCAGCGCCGTCCACTTGGTCGAAATGTAAGAAGAGCACATCCGGATCGTCGTCACGCAGCAGCCGCACCGCATCATCGCGCACCCATTCATCCCGGATGGCGTAGTTAGCCCCGATGCCCTTGGTGCGATAACTGGTCGACGTTGTTGCAGGCGCGACGATAGAGGTATCAATCGGATTCCAACTGACAATGGAAGCGAGAAAGGCCTCAGGCTCTGCTTGCTTCAAGCGGTGATAGAAGTGCGGGTGCTGATCGAAACGATTGCCCGCGAAACTATTGTCAAACACACCGTGCTTATCCCGCCAGACACCGGTGAGAATGCTAGACCATCCTGGCCCGCTGGATGTGGCCTGGTTCGTATTTCCCAGTAGAGCACCACCTGCGTAGGCCTCTGTCGTGAGCACACCTTCATCGATGAGGGCCTGCAGATGCGGCGTGTCTGCGGCTAGTAAGGCGTCGGGTCGGCAACCATCGATGCCCACCACAAGCACGCGCCTCTCTCCGAAGGGGCTGGCACCAATGGCGTTGCCAATCACGCCGACGAGGATCCAAAGGATCGCCAGGTGAGCGAAAGGCGATGGCACAGGGGCGATTGCTTTCATGAAGTCGACAGTGGTATTCTCAATGAAGCCGCCGGGTAAGAACAACACGCCATTTCGCTAATCGAGCACGCAACTTGGCTCGCGAGATCAAGGCATCGGAACTTGCCAACGACTGGCGGAATCCGTAAAGAGTGCCGTCCAGGTGTCCTATGAGAAAAGGTGAAAGGTCTGTAACACAGCGAGTGGTCGGCATTCGTATTCCCGCCTGGGCACGGTTCACTCATGAGGTCTATCGCGGGGTGATGCTCTACATGCGGGAGCACGAACCCTGGCAGATTCAGACACCGTTAGATTCCACGAATGAGATTGAGCCCGTGCGGATCAATCGGTTTTGGAAGGGCGATGGTCTGATTGCCTTCCGCCTCACGCCAGCAGAGAGGTGTGCCTTTCAAAGTCGTGAGACCGCCTTGGTGAGTATCAGCGGAGAGTCTTTGGCACACGGTATCCCAGTCGTGGTGCCCGACTTTGAGGCTTCTGGTAGGATGGTTGCGCGGCATTTCATCGGTCTGGGTCTCCATGATTTCGCCTTCTGGGGGGACCCCTCACGGCGTTATTCGCAACTGCGTCAGCGAGGATTTGTGGAAACATTGTCAGAGGCCGGTTTCTCCTGCCAGCTGCTCGGCGTCGAGGTGGGGCGGCTGGGGCCCATGCGCGAACGGTGGAAGACGATGCGTCGGGTCATGGATCCCCAATTAAAGCGCTTGCCTAAGCCGATCGGGATCTTGGCAAAGGACGACATTGCGGCCGCCACGCTTATCCAGGCCTGTCATCGCCTGGGGTATCGCGTTCCTGATGACGTCGCCGTCGCGGGTGTGAACAATGATGAAATCTTCTGCCACACCACCTCGCCGCCGCTCACGGCGGTGCGTTATCCCGGAGTGACGATCGGCTATCAGGCCGCAGCTATTCTCGATCGGCTCATGCAAGGGCACAAACGCGTGCCGCTGGAAACGATTGTTCCCGTGTTAGGATTAGCAGAGCGGGAATCGACAGACGTGCTCCACATCAGTGACGCCATGGTGGCGGAAGCCGTGCGCCGCATTCGGAGCGAAGCGAGAACCTACCCGCTGCAAGTCAACGAACTGGTGGCAGATAGCCCCCTTTCGAGGGCTGCCTTCAAACGCCGATTTGTAGACGCGATGGGAGTGCCACCCAAGGTGGAGATCAAACGGGTTCGATTGGAGCGTCTGAAGGAATTGTTACAAACGACTGATTGGCCGATCAAGCGGGTGGCATCACACATGGGATTTGAATCGATGGAAGACCTCGGGCGTTTCATGCGCCGTGAAACCGGAACCACGGCGACCGCCTATCGCGAACAAAGTCGCCTTCGTGCCAATGAACCAAATGGCTAGGAAGATTAGCAATTTCGTTCATTGCCTCCTGAATGAGAGCAACGTAGTCTCGACCGATATGAGTCTGATTTCTCGACCCGCAACGCCACGGACAGTAGCCTGAAATGACTGAGACCCAACTTGAGGTGAATGGTAGAGAGTATGCGATTCCTGGGCAACCGGTAGTCGTGATCTGCATCGATGGCTGCGCTGATGAATACTTGTCGGTTTCGATGGCTGCGGAGCGGATGCCGAGGACGCTGGAAATGAGTCGCCAAGGGTATCGTGGCATGGTGCGCGGAGCCCTGCCATCGTTTACGAACGTCAACAACGCGGCGATCGTGACCGGAATGCCTCCAAAGATTACTGGTATCTGTGGCAACTTCTTTCTCAATCCCGAAACGGGCGAGGAAGTGATGATGAACGCGCCCGAGTTTCTTCGTTGCGAAACCATCCTGACCGCGGCGGCGAAGGCGGGCCGGAAAGTCGCATTCATCACTGCAAAGGACAAACTGCGCACGGTTCTTGGGGATGGTGTGGTTCCGCTAGGGGGTATCGCCTTCAGCAGTGAGAAAGTGGATGAAGCCAAGCTGGAAACGCATGGAGTGGAAGATGCGGAGGGCATCATTGGCAAGCCGCGGCCTGAGATCTATTCGGGAGAGGCTTCTGTCTATGTGCTCGAAGCAGGGGCCGCTCTCGTCGCGCAGGGCAAGGCTGATTTCCTCTACCTGTCACTCACCGATTTCATGCAGCACAAACATGCTCCGGAGGATGAGGCTTCGCTCGATTTCTATCAGGCGCTGGATGATCAAATTGGACGGTTGTTAGATCTTGGATGTGTGGTCGGCATCACCGCCGATCATGGGATGAATGCCAAGAACACAGAGGAAGGGGCACCGAATGTGATCTATGTGGAGAGTCTTCTCAAAGAGAAATTTGGGGAAGGTGTCAGGGTGATCTGCCCGATCACGGATCCATATGTGGTGCATCATGGGGCCCTGGGAGCACTGGTGATGGTGCATTTGCAAGAACCAAGCCAGACTGCTGCCATCCAGGCCTTTCTCATGGAACAGGAAGGGATCACGGAAGTTTATGATCGAGCCATGGCGGCTCGGAAGTTGGAATTGGCAGAAGATCGCATCGGCGATCTGACGGTGTTGTGTGGCCGTCATTTCGTGGTCGGGCGCACGCCAGCAGACCACGATCTCAGTGTCCTCCAAGGTGGCTTGCGTTCCCATGGTGGGCGCTATGAGGAAATGGTGCCCATGCTCTTGTCGCGACCATTGAATGCGCGCTATCACGGCTTGGCGTCGGGAGATCCGCGTAATTTCGATATCTTTGATTTCACTTGTAATGGAGGCTAGCATGATCACTGAGAAGGCATCGTTGATCGGCGGGCAAGCCTGGGAGGGGAAGGATCTTCTCAACGTCTTCAACCCTTGGGATGACAGCCTGGTGGGGTCTGTGGTGAAAGCCGATGAAGAGGCCTTGGAACAAGCCTTGTCTCAGGCAGAACCTGCGGAATTGAGTCGCTATGAGCGCTCGCAGATCTTGCGAACGGCCCGCACGTTGTTAGAGGAACGGCGTGATGCTTTCGCGGAAAGCATTCGACTGGAGTCCGGGCTCTGTCATCGGGAAACGCTCTACGAGGTGGGGCGCACTTTGGATGTGTTAGAGTTTGCCGCGATGGAGGCCTTGCGTGATGATGGTCAGGTCTTTTCCTGCGATCTGACCGCCCAGGGAAAGGCACGCAAGATCTTCACGCTGCGTGAGCCAGTGCGTTTGGTCGCTGCCATCACGCCGTTTAATCATCCGTTGAATCAGGTGGCACATAAACTGGCACCCGCGGTTGCTTGTGGAGCCCCGTTGATTCTAAAGCCGTCCGATAAGACGCCGCTCACGGCGCTCCGCTTCGCGGAATTGCTTTTCGAGGCGGGGCTGCCAGCCTCGATGCTGAGTGTGTTGTTAGGAGATGTCGATACCGTGATCACACCGCTGATCCAGGATGAACGCGTGGAGCTCGTGGCGTTCACTGGTAGTGTGGCCATTGGCAAGCACATCGCAGGCATTGCGGGCTACAAGAAGCTGTGTCTTGAGCTTGGCGGGAATTCGCCCTTGATTGTGTTACACGACGCGGACCTTGAGTTGGCGGTGCACCTTGCTGCCGAAGGGTGCTTCCGCAATTCGGGACAACGGTGCACCGCCGTGAAGCGTTTGCTGATTCATGAGAAGATCCTCGATCCGTTCACAGAGAAATTTGTGGAGAAAGCGAGAGACTATCAAAGTGGCGACCCGGCCGACCCTGACACCCGAGTCGGCACGGTCATCGATGCGGCGGCGGCTGAACGGCTCGATGCAGTGGTGAAGGAGGCGGTGGCTGATGGGGCCGAGGTCTTGTTAGGCGGCGACTACGCCGGGGGTGCGCTTTACCCGCCAACCGTGATTGGTCAGGTATCCCGCGAGAGTCGCATGGTGGTCGAGGAATCTTTCGGTCCTTTGGCGCCCATCCTTTCCATCTCAGGGATTGATGATGCCATCGCTCTCGCCAACGGCACGGCCTATGGCTTGTCAACTGGCATTGTGACGAATGATATGGAGCATGCGCTTCGAGCGGTGAAGAGCATTCGGACCGGCACGGTGAATGTCAACGAAGTGCCAGGCTACCGCATTGAAAGTTCTCCCTTTGGCGGCGTGAAAGATTCTGGTCTCGGAATCAAAGAGGGCGTCGTTGAGGCCATGAAATTCATGACGAACACCAAGACCTTCTCACTCCCATGGTGAATACGCTAGAAGACGAGAATCCCTACCTCCTGCTCACGCCAGGCCCGCTGAGCACCACGCCATCGGTGAAGCGCGTCATGATGCGCGATTGGTGTACCTGGGACGATGACTATAATGTGGGGGTGGTCCAAGAGATCCGGAAGGAACTCGTGCGTTTGGCGGGAGGAACCGACGAGACGCACACGGCTGTCCTCATGCAGGGAAGTGGCACCTTTAGTGTGGAGGCGGTGATTGGAAGCGTCATCCCTGAAGATGGGAAACTGCTGGTCCTAGCCAATGGGGCGTATGGTCAACGCCTGGCCAAGATTGCGGAGCGGTTGCGAATTCCGCTAGAGGTGCACGACACGGGTGATTTGAAGCCCCCGGATGTCGAGCACCTGTGCCGTACGCTCACGCAGGATACGACCATCACCCACGTGGCGCTCGTGCACGGGGAGACGACGACTGGTATGCTGAATCCCTTGCCGGAGATCGCTGGCGTCGTCAAAGAAGTGGGGCGAACCTTGATCGTGGATGCGATGTGCACCTTCGGTGGCATTCCCATGGATGTCGCTGAGTTAGAGGCGGATTTCGTCATCTCAAGTGCGAACAAATGCATTCAAGGCGTGCCCGGCTTTGGGTTGATCGTCGCCAAGCGCGAGGCGTTGGAAGCCACTGAAGGGTGTGCCCGATCACTGTCTCTCGATCTCTTTGATCAATGGAAGACGATGGAGTCTGGCAGTGGTGGCAAATGGCGCTACACATCACCGACACACACGGTGCGGGCGTTTGCGCAGGCACTGACAGAGCTCAAAGAAGAAGGAGGCGTCCCCGCACGCTGCGCCCGATACACCGAGAATCAGCGGGTGCTTTCCGAGGGCATGGCCGAGTTGGGTTATCCGAGCCTGCTCCCCGAGGAATGGCAATCGCCCATCATCACCGCCTTCCCTTTCCCATCAGAGGGCTTTGAGTTTCGGCCATTTTATGAACGACTCAAAGACCAGGGTTTTGTCATCTACCCTGGCAAAGTCACCGACCGAGACACGTTCCGCGTTGGGACGATCGGAAATGTCTTTCCCGATGACATTCGCCGCCTTTTGGATGCCGTTGCGCAATGTGGTAGAGGCGACAGTCTCTCAAACATGCCGAAATGAGAGAGGCCATGCAGAACGGTCTCACACGATTCGGCGGTCATGTCCATGCACTTGTCTCTGCAGCCGAAGACGTCGCATTGGAGGACCTGATGAAAGCGTGGAAGGGCGGTTCGTCGTTAGAGCCCTTCCATCAAGAGGAAACTTTATCGTGGGTATCGTAGACTTTGGCGAACAGCAGGCGCGTCATTTCATGCAGTGTTGGTCTGCGCAAGCGGACTACGCGCCATTGGCGGTGGAGAAGACGGAAGGGTGTTGGATCCACACCGTTGACGGCCGACGGATCTTCGATCTTCGGAGCGCTCATGAATGCATCAATCTTGGGTTCAACCATCCTAAGGTACTGGCAGCATTGCGTGCCCAGATGGAAACGGTGTGCTATGTCACGGATGACTTTGCGACGGCCCCCACGGCCGCTCTAGCAGAGCGTCTATCAGAGCTCACGCCGGGTTCGCCTGAAAAGAAGGTTTACTTTTGTCAGAGCGGTGCCGCCGCCGTGGAGGCTGCGATCAAGGCGGCTAGACTCTATCAGTATAACCGTGTGTTTCATGACGGGGGCGTTGTCGATGCGCCTTCGCAGTATCCCTATCCCTATAAGATCATTTCGCGCTATCAATCGTGGCATGGCTCGTCTTCGGGAGCAGCTTCGGCCAGTGGCGATCCTCGGCGTTGGTTTCAAGAACCGCTTACGGTGCCAGGCGTGGTGCTGGCCCCAGGTGCGAACCCCTATCGACCCCACTTTCCAACGGTGGAAGCGCATCTGGATTACTTGGATCACCTGATCGAACAAGAGGGCGGTCGAAACAAAGTGGCGGCATTCCTGTTAGAGCCTATCGTGGGGAGCAATGGGATCATTCTGCCCCCGGATGGCTATTTGGAAGGTGTCCGGCGCTTGTGTGATCGATGGGATCTTCTCCTCATCGTGGATGAGACGATGACGGGAATGGGGCGAACGGGAAAGTTTCTCGCGATTGAGCACTGGGAGGTGGAGCCTGATATCATCATCATGGGCAAAGCTCTGGGAGCGTATTGTCCACTGGCCGCGACGATCCTATCGGAGAAAGTGGCGCGATCATTCGATCACCACCTCTTCGGACACGGGCAGAGTTATTCAGGGCATGCGCTGGCATGCGCTGGCGCCCTGGCGTCCATCGATGTATTAGTTTCTGATGGGTTGTTAGAGGAAGGCGCCGTCAAGGGCCAGCAATTAGGTGAGCACTTGAAGGCTCTCGGCGAACAGCATCCTTGTGTCGGCGACGTGCGTGGACTCGGGCTTTTCTGGACGATGGAACTGGTGGGCGATTTGGAAACAAAGAAACCTCTTCGAAAGACAACCGAGAAGTATGAGAAGACGATTGTGAAGGAGGTTTCGGACTTTCTCTTTCATGAACGAAACGTCTACGTGCCATCAGACAAGTTTGGACTTTGGGTCGTGCCGCCATTGATCATTGACGAGGACGAAATGGCATTCGTTCTGGAAGCATTGGAAGCCGCGTTGGTACTTGCAGATCGACTTATTGCGAAGAGGGACTAACACCATGTTTCAGTCAGAAGGTGAAAGCAATTTGAGCTCGGCTCGGCAGGCGTGGAATGCGGCGCATGTCGATGAGGAAGCGCGGGCACTGCTAGAGGAAGACGCAGCCGTCTTCTTGCATCAATCGCTTTCCACACCGTGCCTGACGGCCTTGGCGTCCACCCATGGGAGTGTGCTCACGGACGTGCAGGGGAAGCGCTACTTGGATTTCCACGGGAATGCCGTGCACCAGGTGGGATATGGACATCCCAAGGTCATGGCGGCGATCCATGAACAATTAGCGACAATGCCATTCTGCCCTCGCCGATTTACGAATCGATCGGCGGTGGACCTGGCGCAACGCCTAACGGCTTTGGCACCTGGCGATCTCAATAAGGTCTTGTTTGCCCCGGGCGGAACGAGCGCGATTGGCATGGCGCTCAAACTGGCGCGCGCGGTGACAGGGAAGTTTAAAACAATCTCATTGTGGGAATCTTTCCATGGCGCATCTTTAGATGCCATCAGCATTGGGGGAGAGGCCTTGTTTCGGAAAGGGGCCGGACCCTTGCTACCAGGTAGCGAGCACGTGCCTCCGCCGGATCCATTAGAAGGTCCGTGGCCAGATCTGCCAGCGGAAGAGTGGGCGCACATGAGCGCTCAGTATATTGAATATGTGCTGGAAAGGGAGGGCGGGGACGTGAGTGCCGTCATTGCGGAGACGATTCGGTGGACACCGTTCGTGCCTCCCAAGAGTTATTGGCAACGCATTCGCAAGGCGTGCGATCAATACGATGCCCTATTGATTCTTGACGAGATTCCGAGCGGTCTCGGGCGAACGGGCGCCATGTTTGTCTGCGAGCATTATGACATCATTCCCGATATCCTTGTGATTGGAAAAGGGTTGGGAGGTGGTGTCTTCCCGTTGGCAGCGATGCTAGCCAAGGAGGAGCATGACGTTGCGGCGGATCAAGCGCTGGGGCACTACACGCATGAGAAGAATCCCGTGGCTTGTGCCGCTGGTTTGGCTACGTTGGAGGTGATTGAAGAAGAGGGATTGGTGGAACGCGCGCGGGTGCTGGGTGCGCACGTGATGGAACGATTGGAAGCAATGCGTCAGCGCTTCGGATTGATCCATGAGGTGAGAGGGATCGGTCTGGTCTTTGGAATCGTCCTCCGAGATCCCAATGGTAAGCGGGCCAACGCGGCTGCAGAGAGAATTCTCTACGAGGCTTTGGGACTTGGGTTGAGTTTTAAGATCACCATGGGTTCCATTCTGACGTTGACACCACCATTGACCATATCGGACGAAGAAATGGCGGAAGCCCTTGAGATCCTCGAAACGTGTTTTCAAAGACTATGAGAGTGAATCCATACACAGGCGAATCGCTGCCGACCATGGAACCGACCGATGTCGAGGCGCAGCTGAAGACGCTCCGCGCGCGGCAAGCAGGTTGGCAGCGCCTTCCCATCACGGATCGCGTGCGGGCATTGAAGGGAATGCTTACCTATTTCGAGAAGCACAAGGACGAGATTGCGCAAACCATATGTGATGAAATGGGGCGTCCGCGCGAACAGGCGCGCGGTGAGGTGGGCGGTCTCTTGGAGCGCGCACACTATCTAGCAGAAATCGCCCCCGCCGTGTTAGAACCGGAAGCCGTGGGGGAATTGGAGGGGTTTGATCGCGCTATTCTTCACGAGCCTCTGGGAATCGTCTTCATCGTTTCGGCGTGGAATTATCCCCTGCTGATCACCATCAACGGCGTGATGGCGTCTCTGTTAGCTGGTAATGTAGTCTTGCTCAAGCATGCAACCCAAACGCTCGGTATTGGAGATCATTTCGAGAAAGCGTTTGAGGGGCTCGTGGCCCACGCCGTATTGGACCACGGGCAGGCTGCTGCATTGATGGCCGAGCGATGCGTGGATCACGTGATTTTTACCGGATCAGTGGAGGCTGGACGAACCGTTTATCAATCTGCCGCAAAGGGGTTGTTGGACTGTCAACTTGAACTCGGAGGGAAAGACGGCGCCTTCGTGGCACCCGATTCCGATTGGGCGAAAGCAGCGGAAGATTTGGTCGATGGGGCCATGTATAATGCGGGACAATCGTGCTGTGGGGTCGAGCGTGTGTATGTGCACGAATCACTGCACGACGCATTCGTGTCTCGTTGTGAGGAATTGGTCGATGCGTATGTGTTGGGAGATCCTGCGGAAACGTCAACCACAATGGGCCCTCTCGCACAGGCAGCGAACGCTGCTATCATGCAAGTGCAGGTTAACGATGCTGTGGAGAAGGGTGCGACTCTTCGAAGGGGAGGTCAGGCTCGGAAGATCGGCAAGGCAACGTTTTATGAGCCGACGCTACTCACAGACGTCGATCATGCCATGAGCGTAATGAAAGAGGAGAACTTTGGCCCTATTTTACCAGTAATGCGCGTGTCTTCAGATGAAGAGGCAATCCGATGGATCAATGATTCGGACTATGGACTCACATCGATCATCTACACGGCCTCGGTGGATCGTGCCGAGCAGTTCTGTCGAGAGGCCCGCACGGGAACCGTCTTTATGAACCGATGTGATTACCTCGATCCTGCATTGCCATGGACAGGAGTGAAGGACAGTGGCATGGGTTCGGCACTATCCAAATACGGCCTCCTCGGGGTGACCCGACGCAAATCCAAACACTTTCGACTATGAATATTCGCGGTATCACGTTTGATCTCTGGGACACCCTTGTTCATGATGATTCGGATGAGGCTCATCGGGCAGCCCAAGGACTCCGTTCGAAGCGTGAGGAACGGCGCCATTTGTTGTGGGAGGCTTTGAATGCTGATGGGCCGATTTCATTGGAGACGGTAAGTCAGGCCTATGATGTGGCCGATACCGCTTTCAATAAAGTTTGGAAGGAGCACCACATCACGTGGCCCATTGCGGAACGCCTGGATATCATGATCAACGGACTCGGTCGTGAGCGGCCCTCTCAATGGGAGCGGTTGGTTCATGACACGTCAGTGATGGAAGTGGAAGTCCCCCCTGACCTCATCAAAGGGTGTGCAGCGGTGCTGAGTTCGCTTGCCAGAGACTTTCAATTGGCAGTGGTGTCGGATGCAATTGTGACTCCTGGAAGCGAGTTGAGGCGTTTGCTAGGCAATCATGGGATTGCCAGCCATTTCACCCACTTTGCCTTTTCAGATGAGGTCGGCCATTCGAAGCCCCATCCAGATATGTTCAAGACGGTATTGCAACCCATGGGATTGAATCCGGAAGAGGTGGTGCATATTGGAGATCGTGATCACAATGATATCAAGGGAGCGCAGGCGATGGGAATGAAAGCCATTCTCTTCACGGCGACGCGTGATGTGGACGCCGCGACGACGAGTGCGGATGCGATTTGTGGCTCTTATGAGCAATTACTAGAAACCATCAATCGCTTATGAAACTTCGTTATTTGATCATTGATGGTTACACCAAGGCGGCGCGAGAGCAATTGGTGGACGGCGGGGCGTCAATGGCGGCGGACCTTTATGAGAGGATGCTGACGCGCTGGAGTCCGGGCGAGGTCTGTTGTGAGAAGATCTTCCCATCGGATGCAGGGGTGACCTTGCCTGGCGTGGAAGCCCTAGCGGCATTCGACGGCATCACCTGGACGGGATGTAGTCTGGGTTGTAACGATGGTTCTATTGAAGTGGACGGGCAGATTCAATTGCAGCGCGATGTCTTTGCCTCTGGGGTGCCGAGTTTCGGAAGTTGTTGGGCGGCACAAATTGCAGCGGTGGCCGCAGGGGGGCGCGTTGAAGTGAATCCGAAAGGCCGGGAAATGGGCCTCGCGCGTAAGATTCACCTATCGTCGGTGGGGATGGGACATCCACTGCATGAGGGGCGGCGATCGCCCTTCGATGCGTTCACGTCGCACGATGACGAAATTACCAAGATGCCTTCAGGCGGTGTCGTGCTATCCGGGAATGCGTTTACGAGTGTGCAATCGGTCTGCATCACGCATGATCAGGGGACTTTCTGGGGCGTGCAGTATCATCCTGAATATGATTTGCATGAACTGGCGCGACTGACATTCTGCCGCATCGAGAAACTGAGCAAGCGGGGATTCTTTCAAAGCCGAGATGATGCCCTAACCTATATCGCTGCCTTGGAGAGCTTGCATGATGACCCTTCCCGCACGGATCTCGCTTGGAGGCTCGGCATTGACGAGGATGTCATGAATCCGTCAATTCGCTGTACGGAAGTGCGCAATTGGATTCATCGATTAGTCATTCCAACAACATACGCAAAGCAATCATGAGATTAGAGAATAAAGTCGCCCTGATCACTGGGGCATCGAATGGGATTGGCAAGGAAACGGCTCTGCTCTTTGCCAAAGAGGGCGCTAGAGTAGTGCTCACGGATATCAACGACCAGGACGGCGAGTCTGTGGCGGCTTCCATTGGAAAGGCGGCGACTTATGTCCATGCAGACGTTTCCAAAGCGAGCGATTGCGAATCCATGGTCGCGCAGGCCGAGGAACGATTTGGCAAATTGGATATTCTCTTTAATAACGCTGGCATCATGCACAGTGATGACGGGGATGCAGGATCGACAGAAGAAGCCATCTGGGATCTGACGATGAACATCAATCTGAAAGGAGTATTCTTCGGCTGCAAATACGGCATTCCAGCATTGAAGCGTGCGGGTGGGGGATCGATCATCAATACGGCATCATTTGTAGCGCTGCTAGGTGCAGCGACGCCGCAATTGGCTTACACGGCCTCGAAAGGGGGCGTGCTTGCCATGACCCGTGAGCTCGCGGTGATTCATGCCAGGGAGAACATTCGGGTGAATGCGCTCTGCCCGGGTCCGTTGCGGACAGAACTGCTGATGAAATTTCTCGATACGGAAGCGAAGAAGCAACGCCGTCTCGTGCACATCCCCATGGGACGCTTTGGCGAGGCGAGTGAAATGGCAAAAGCCGCCTTGTATCTTGCAAGCGAGGACGCGAGCTATGTCACCGGGACGGATTTCGTCGTTGACGGTGGGATCACCGCTGCCTACGTGACGCCGGAATAGAATGATCTCCTGAGCAGTCTTTCAGGATTCGGAATATAGCATGAAGATGGATTCCCATTGCTTGGATTGGGATTCACGCTCTTACCGGGTAGCGCGGTGAAAGGCGTCGCGGTGGTGATGTCAAAGTCGGCTGCATTGCACCCGTTACCTCGACACGCGACACCGTGAGTTCATTGGTCATCCCGATGTTGCGAACGAGTGTTGTGATCGACTGTACCGATCCATCAAAGGTTGTTAGACTGATCGGTCCCGAAGTGACGAGAGCAGGATCACTCTCATTGCTTCAGCCAACCACGCCTCGGCGTGCGCTTGGATCGTCACCCGATGCTGCGTGCCTACCTCACGATCTCCTCGCTCGGCATGCCGTGATTGAGCTTGTATAATGAGCGTCTATTTCGTCTTATGAGTGATAATGAGAAGTCGCCCCGCTCATCACGACTACAAGCTTCATGCTTACACAGTTGGCGATTTGGGGGAATCAATCGTCCTTGACTTGGTCTACGATTACGAAGGGCTCCCTCGAGACACTTCGAAGATTCTGTTCTGGGGAGTTCGATTTCACCACTTCATCCACTTAGGAGGAGCGATCATTACAGATATCAGCGAAACCTCGCTTAGGGCAGCCGTCGATCAACACGACCTGAAGATCTCAGCGTTGAATGCGCAATACGGCGGCGGGCTGCCGTACCTAGAAGACGATGACTCCTCGCTAATTAGGAAGATTGAAGAAGACGGATACAGAACCTGGTTGATTTCGTCGGCAATCGGCTTCTCCGGATTCGTCGTCTGTCGCAAGGTGACGTCGCAAAAGCCCAATCAGTAAAGGTATGAACTGATCTTGGGCGAGAGCTTTGATTATATTGGGAACATGTTAGATATTGGGCGCGATAGGCTGGGAGACGTCGGGGCGCATGAGTAGGAACTTGGTGCGATTTCAGTGGTCCAGCGGTTGTGTTGGAGGGAGCAGAGGATGAACTCTTGGTCCTCGAAATATAAAAGCGTCAATTGGCCCGTCTTCCTGTCCACGTCGGCAAACACGCCAAGCAGAGTCAGACTAGCATCTTGGTGCGCTCTGGGTCGTAGGGGGCGCGGATTGATGGCGTGGCGGCGACGTGCTCGCCGTCGATGTTGATGTGGTAGGGTGCGTCCAACGCTCGTTGGCGGCCTAAGGGGTGATCTTTCTCGAAACACACGTATCCAAGAGCGACTGCACGTTCCAGGGTAGGGCTGAAGGCTCCTGAGGTCGTGTGGCCCACGACGTTGCCTTGCGAGAGAATCGGTTCATTGCCCCAAAGCGTGTGTTTGGGGTCTTGTAAGACAAAGGAGAGAAGCTGCTTGGAAACACCGCGTTTCCGTTGTTCTAACAGGGCTTCTTTTCCGAGGAAATCGGTCTCCCAATCGATGGTGAAACCTAAGCCTGCCTCAAGCGGCGTTTCATCAGTGGAGAGCTCGTGCCCCCAGGCGCGGTAGCCTTTCTCCAGTCGCATGGCATTGATCGCATAGTGACCCGCTGGCGTCCAGGGGACCTCGTCTTGAGCGTCGAGCAGCGCTCGGTAAACCGTGGGGAGAGCTTCAAACGGTCCGTGCAGTTCCCAACCCAATTCACCCACATACGAAAGTCGCAAGGCGCGTAGGTGCTGATCGGCGATCGTTACCGGTTGCATGGTGCCGAAAGGAAAGTGTTCGTTGGAGAAAGGGTGAGAACACACCGCCTTCAAGAGGTGGCGAGCCTTCGGTCCCATCACGCTTATGACGCCAAGAGAAGAGGTCATGTCAGTGAGCGCCACGTTGGCTTCACTGGGAATCTGGCGGGTGATCCAATCCCGGTCGCGGACGGTTTGAGCGGTAGCACTGACGAGATAGAATTCATCATCCTGCAGGCGGACGAGAGTGAGATCGGTTTCGTAGGTGCCGCGCGCATTCAGCATGCCAGTGTAGACAGAGCGCCCTAACGGAACGTCGACGTTGGCCACGCAGAGGTGCTGTAGGATACGGCAGGCATCCGGACCACGGAGGATGAATTTGGTGAAGGTGGATTGATCTAATACCGCGATGTTGTTGCGGCATTGGTTCACTTCATGGGCGACCGATGGACTCCAGTTCTGTTTCTGGAATGAGTAGTGAACTTTCGGCTCCATCTCGGGTGGCGCGAACCAATTGGCACGTTCCCATCCCATGGATGATCCAAAGCAGGCATTCTGAGCCACGTGAAAGGGATAGAGCGGGGTGCGTTTGATCCCGCGTGCGGTTTCCATCTCGCGGTTGGGCCAGGCCATTTGATAATGGAGGCCGAGCGTTTCCGTCACGCGCTCTCGCAGAAAGGCGCGGTCATTGTGAAAGGGGAGAAAGCGCCGGATGTCCACGGACCACAGATCGAGGGTGGGCGATCCTTGTTCCAGCCACTCGGCGGCGTATTTCCCAGCGCCGCCAGCGGAAGCAATGCCGACGGAGTTGAAGCCTGCGAGGACAAAGAGTCCGTCGATGCCAGCGGGCTCTCCCATGATGAATTGATTGTCCGGGGTGAAGGATTCGGGACCATTGACGAATTTGGGGAAGGAGGCGTTTTCGAGTGCGGGGATACGGTGCTTTCCATTCGCTAAGGGTTCGGCGAAACCTTCCCAGTCGTCCTCCAGGAGGCCAAAGGCGAAAGTGTCAGGAATGCGATCCACCATCCATGCCTTGGATCGGGCTTGAAAGGCGCCGAGCTTGATGCTGCCATCATCCAAGGTGCGGAAATAGAGAGCTCGATCGGGGTCACGCCCACAGGGGAAATGGCGATTGGCGCCGTCGATGGGCTCACTCAGCACGTAATGGTGTTCCACTGGATAGAGTGGGATATCGACATCGATTTCCAAGGCCAATTGACGCGTCCACATGCCCCCTGTCAGAATCACCGTTTCTGCGTGGATCTCACCTTTGGGCATTCGCACGCCGGTGGCGCGGGATCCTGACATCAATACGGATTCGACTTTGGTCTCCTGCAGAATCTGCACTCCGCGTTTCTCGGCTTCTAGGGCCAGGGCGATGGTGGTGGCGCCAGGAATGACGCGTCCATCGTGAGGCAGCCAGACACCACCAAGAACGTCGTCATGGCGTATGAGCGGCCATTTGGCGGCAGCGTCGTCGCGATGGAGCACATGGGCTTCAACGTCGAAGACCTCTGCCATGGCGGCGGTCCGTTTCAACTGGCACATCCGTTCTTCACAGGTGCCTACGATGAGACTTCCCACTTGCAGCCAACCGATGTCATGTCCGAGATCTTCTTGAAGTTTCTGATAGAGTTCTACACTGTAGCGATTGATCTTGGTGAGACTATTGCTGGTGCGTAATTGGCCAACCATGCCTGCGGCATGCCAAGTGGTGCCGCCGCCGAGATGGCCTTGTTCGATCAGGACGATGTCTTTCCAGCCGAGGAGGCTCAAGTGATAGGCCACACTGGCTCCGACGATCCCACCTCCCACGATCACGGCGCGTGCCGAGCGTGGCGGCGGTGAACTCTTGAAGGTGTGTAGGGACTTGACGGGGGTATTGGTAAGCCGGGTCTCGAGCATGCCTTTCTATAGAGTTGCCCTGGTCGATTCGCGATAGGCATTCGGTGACAGAGGACTGGCCATTTGCGTCTGGTGTGCTTCCTTACCCGATGAATGAAGGAGAGGTGCGGCAGGCCCGCGAATGGTGTGCGGAAGCTGAGGCGGTGGTCATCACCGCGGGGGCGGGCATGGGTGTGGATTCTGGTCTCCCCGATTTCCGAGGCAATGAGGGCTTTTGGAAGGCCTATCCACCGTATGAACGCCTTGGATTCAGTTTCATGGAAATGGCGTCACCCTCACGCTTTAGCGATGCGCCTGAATTGGGCTGGGGGTTTTATGGGCATCGGTTAGATCTCTACCGCAGGACGACTCCGCACGAGGGCTTTCGGCTTCTTCGCGAGTATGCAGCGAGCCGTCCTCTGGGGTATGGTGTCTTCACGTCCAATGTCGATGGGCATTTCCATGACAGTGGCTTCGATGCCCGGCACATCGTGGAGTGTCACGGGAGCATTCGGCACTTTCAGTGTTTCCAAGAATGTTCGGCGGCGATCTGGGAAGCCGGAGAGGCTGAAGTGATCGTTGATCCAGAGACCATGCGGGCGCAGCCACCGTTACCTGCCTGTCCGCAATGTGGCGGACTGGCGAGGCCGAACATTCTCATGTTTGGTGATTGGCATTGGATCGCTCGGCGCACGAGCGCTCAAGAAGCGCGGTTGCGGAAATGGCTCTCGGCTCTTGGGGCGGAGCGCATGGTCATCCTTGAATTTGGGGCTGGTACGGCGATCTCCACGGTGCGGCACTTCTCGGAAACGCTTGCCAAACAACACAAGGCGCCCCTGGTACGGGTGAATCCGCGCGAATCGCAACGGCCTCCTGGTGTCGATGGGGTTTCCCTTCCGCTAGGTGCCCTCGAAGCGATTGAGCGGCTGATGCTCTAGGAAGGTCAGTTGCCTTTGTTAGGCAAGGGACGAGGCGCTGGTGGCGTTTGAGCCGGTGGTGCTTCTGGTCGTGGAACGCGGCAACGGGCGTAGACGCGGAGGAGCTTGGGAAAGGCTTCGTTGGGTGTGGTGGGCTGCAAACTGACGGACACGCTTGTTTGATGCAGCCCTGTGCGTTTGGTATTCGGCTTGGCCGTGATTTCCATGTCGTAGACCAATTGCGGTTCCACCTCTGTGAGTGAGACCTCGAACTCATTGGGATTGTTGGGCCGGGGCACGCCAAGGGTGGCGGGCGCTTTCAAACTGATGGTGACTTTGCCAGACAAGGGCTCGCCCTGATACTCGCCGAGATCCAAGGTGCGAGGCGTGAGCGTGTAGGCTTCAATGGCCTTGGCAGAAATGGGCACGCGGAGAAGCGCGGGCTCGGCGTCGCTCACGATGCCGACATGGCCATTCATTGCTCCCGGTCCGGGAGGAGTGGCGGTAAGGGTGAGAGTGGCTGATTGACCAGCACGCAGGACTTTAGGCAGACCCTGACCTGCCTTCATGCGCATGCCGCGAAGCAGTTGCGGGCGACCCATCTTGACATCGATCTTGCCGGGATTGGTTAACTGAATCGAGAAATCCGTGGGAGCCCCCACGTAGATGTCACCGAGGTCGATGGTGGCAGGCGAGATGTCGAGCTTGGGAATCGTCGCGCGGCTGAGCCCGAAGTGTTCTTTGAAGAGATCATAGTAATGCCCCGGATTATCATTGGAGCCGGCCTCGATGTAGTCGCCGACCATCAGCTGAGGGAACTTGCCTGTCTTGATCTTCTCTTTGTTCGCTGCACGAATCGCTTGAGAATTGGCGAGGACCTCCATGCTCCAGGGATCGTGTTTGGCCACCCATGCGCGGTGCGTGGCGGGCTCCACCATGCTCCCAATCGCATTGCGCACATCAGCCTCGGCTGCTTGCAACGTGCCTTCGTGGAGGAGATCGGCCAGCTGGTGATAGGTTTCAGGGTCTTCTTTCCAAATGGGAAGAAGCATGCGGTGAATGGCCTCGCCTTTGGCCGCGAAATGCCCTGGCAATTGTACCACGGCGAGTTTCCCACCAAATTCGTCGTGCATATTCGTCAGGATTTCCGTGAGCTCGCGGCAGTGTGGGCAGGTGAAATCGAAGATGCCCACGGCGACGTGGTCCGCCGTCTTGCTATCGCCAATCGACGGGAAATCATCCACTTCGATGGTGAACTTGCCACTGTGTAAGGATACCGTGCGTGGCCCTTGCTCCTGAGGAGCAGACACTTGAGCGCCTTCTCCCTCTGCCAAACTGCCGCCGGCCACGGTGGGCCGATCCGGACCAAAGGCCTGTAGCAACGCCACGCCCGCTAGAGCAGCCGTCGCCGTGCCAATGAGAGGCAACGTGTTGCCTGACGGGCGCCGCCACAACAGCGCGCATCCCAAGACTGCTAACAGATGCGTCACGCAACACCAGGGACAGAACTGATGGATGATGAACGCTTGCACACATACAAACCACACGGCGGCGCCGAGGATCATCCACCGGCAGAGGGCATGGATTTGGGAACAGCAGCCTTTGAGGTCGCTCCCCAGCAAAGCTAGGTAGGTGGCCGCTCCTAAGAGACTGACAGGAATGCCAAAGAGGTATCCCCATTTGCTGGCAATGACCTGGTGACAACCACCACCGTCGTCACACCCCGCAATCCCGCCGTTGCGGAGAGATTGGATGCCTAGATAGAGAGCAATGCCGAGCGCCCCAAGGAGGAAGAGGCGACCGAGAGTGCGCGCAACGAAGAGGAGATCCGAGGAAGAGGACGGCTCTTGGTTGGCAGGCTTGGAAGGGGACGTCGACTTTCCCATGGCGCAAGGAGAGGTAGAAGTGATGTTAGGCTTTTCCGTAGACGACGTTCGGGTCGAAGACGCGCTCGCCCTGTTCCTCCACGGCGCCCGTCTTGGGATCGATCTTCCGGTAGAAGCAGCTGCGGAATCCCGTGTGGCAGGCGGCCCCGCCCACCTGCTCAACTTTCACGAGGATGGCGTCGGCATCACAGTCGTAGTAGAGGCTGCGGAGATGCTGGACATTGCCACTTTCCTCACCTTTACGCCAAAGCTTCTGTCGGCTGCGAGAGAAGTAGCAGACACGCTGATTCTTCAACGTCTCGGCATAGGCCTCTGCGTTCATGTAGGCTAGCATCAGCACATCTCCAGTGGCCGCGTCTTGGGCGATCACGGGGATGAGCGGCGTTTTCTCGAAGTCGGGGCCAGAACTCATGCTCCATAGCTACTAGCCCTCGCCGATGCGTGCAAGGTCTAAGCCTCGTCCCGCACGCTCACGACGAGGCTGATCTCGACGGCGGCGTTCAAGGGGAGCGCCGCCGCGCCGAGGGCGACGCGGGCGTGGCGTCCCGCATCCCCAAAGATCTGGATAGCGAGGTCGGAGGCTCCATTGATCACCGCAGGTTGATCGACGAAATCGGGCGCGCTCTGAACGTAGCCCTGTAGGCTGACGATGCGTTGGATCCGATCGAGCGAACCGATGGCTCCTTGGATCACGGCCAAGCGATTGAGGAGGCAGATGCGCGCGGCTTCTTGCCCGTCTTCAAGACTGACATCTACTCCAAGTTTACCCTTGATGGAGCGTCCTTCAGAGAATGAGAGCCCTCCTGAGACGTGTAAGAGATTGTCCTGGAGGACTGCGTGTTCGTAACTGCCTGCTGCCCCGGGGATGGGAGGCAGTGTGAGACCGAGTTCCTGGATGCGAGATTCGATAGTGGTAGCCATGGGGTCCGTTACGGTGGAGTGAGCGATTTGCACAGCATTTAATTATTCCGGCTCCTGCCTGGCGGCGTGTGCTAGCGTGAGCAATGAAGGTGCCGGTCTTTGCCCACGCCCTGGCGATCATGCTGCTCATCCCAATGGCTGTGGCTGCTCCGCGCCCCACCACGACTGCGGATCTCAAGGCGAGGATCGATGCCGCCGAGGCTCGCCTTGTCTTGGTGGATGCCCGTTGTCCAGATGCATTTCTCGGCTGGCCGCTAGATGGGGTGGCGCGGGGTGGCCATTTGCTGGGCGCGGTCAATCTGCCCGCGCGATGGCTTGCGGACACCTCCGATCAACGTCAGGCCGCACTGACGTCGCACGTGGAGCGATTGAAGCTCAGGACGGACGACACACTGGTGGTTTACGATGTGAAGGGAGCGGATCGCATGGCGGTGGCGACGTGGTTGCAGGAGAGGGGATACAGAAACGTGAACGTTTACGACTTGAGAGATTGGGCAGGGGATCCAGGGCTGCCGCTGGTAACCTATCCGAATCACCATTGGCTCGTGCCTCCGGTGATCGCCAAGGCCATCATGGATGGGAATCGGCCCGTGAGCTTTGAGTCTAGCAAAGCCATTAAGTTTGTCGAAGTGAGTTGGGGTGATTCAACGGTTTCCTATGATAAAGGGCACCTGCCCACTAGCATTCATGTGGATACGAATGCCGTAGAGCCTCCACCGCAATGGACCTTGGCGTCGCCCCTCCAGTTGGAGGACTTCGCGCGGCAACACGGGATCAGGTATGCGGACACGGTGATTCTGAGTGGCGAGGAACCCATGGCGAGCTTTCGCCTGGCGGTGGTGCTGCGCTACATGGGCGTGCGTGATGTGCGCGTGCTCCATGGCGGGCACGCCGCTTGGTTGGCGGAAGGCTTTGCGTTGGAGAAGGCCGCTCATGTTCCCAAGCCAGTCGATGCCTTTGGATGTCCTATCCCAGCCCGTCCCGAGGTGATCGATCAGGTTGCGGAAGTGAAACGACGTCTTGTGAACGATGCCGATTTCTTGTTAGTCGACAATCGTACCTGGGAGGAGCATGTCGGAAAGATCTCGGGGTATTCCTATCATGACAAGAAAGGGCGCATTCCAGGATCCGTCTATGGGTGTGCTGGGACGCGAGGCCCGCTCTCCCTCGATCACTATCGCAATCTGGATCAAACCATGCGACGTCCTGCGGAAATCCGCGCGCTCTGGCGAGCGCATGGGATTGATCCTGACAAACACCTATCGTTTATGTGCGGTGGCGGCTGGCGCGCGGCGGAGGTGCTCTTCTATGCGCAAGTCATGGGCTTGACCAAGGTCTCCCTCTACAGCGATGGCTGGATAGGGTGGAGTCGAGATCCTGACAATGCCATCGAGACGGGAAGTCCAATAGAATAGCTTTCTATTGGAGCACCCAGGCGACGAGATCCTCATCGGATCCCTGCGCGGCCATGGTGAGGCGACGCGGCGACCCTGCCGCGCGGTAGGCACTCTCCACCGTTGCCAGTGCGGTTTCACCACGAACCCAAAGGGCTTGCGGGGCACAAAGGGAGAGAGCTGCGGGGAGGTCGCCGTATTTCAAAGCTCCCGGCAGGAACTGTGGATCCAGGTAATCGCGGATCTCTGTGAAACGAAACCCCTCGGTGTCGACGGCAAGCTTCGTCACCGAGTCACCTGCGAGTGCTCCGGCCACCGTCGCCCAGGGACCGGCGCCGTCCGTGCCAATGACGGTGATTGTCTCGGCGTCCTGAGCCATGGCACCGATGAGGGTGAGCACGTCGTGCACGCGCTGAGCAAAGAGACTATCATTGTAGCCGAAGGTGTATCCCGCATACTCGCGTGGGTTCTCCACCGTGCGTTGCTGATCGAACGATTCCGAGTCCCTGACAAACTCACCTTGACCGAAGAGGTCGACGACTGTCACGGGGCGCCCCGCATCCAGGAGAGTCCGAATGGGAGCACTTGGATTTCCTTCGGCGTCGACGAGTGCGCCTTTGCCCTCGCCGTGTAGCCAAAGGACGAAGTCATCGCCAGGAGCTTGTTCTGGCAAACACACCATGACAGGAATTTCTTCCCCGTGAGGGGTGAGTTGGATCTTTCCAAGAGACAGGCTGTGCTTGTCGAACTTGCGAAGACCAATGGCTTCCTGATGAATCTGCGAGGATTCAGGAACGCTTCGCCCGATGAGCGTTTGCCAGGCGCCACCCACGACATCGCGATACGCTGCGAAGCTGTCAGGGTCGGTGGGGCGCAGGGCCGCCAATTGCGCATCGGACTGTTCCGCCATGGTCTTGGTCAACTGGCGTTCGAAGGCGAGCCCCCCCTCAGGCTGTGGATGATCTTCGTTCCACACGGCGTGTTCCTCTGCCGTCAGCGGAGGGAAATCGCCCTCCACGATAGGCTCTTCCTTCCCGAGATCGAGGTGTTTGTTGAACCACGCATACATCAAGGCGCGCGTCACATAGTTGTAGTTGTGAGGGAAATGCGTCAGATCATGGCAGGCCACGGCATTCTCGGCATCGTAATATTGATAGAGTTGTTTCAGTTGCGGATAGCCATCCGTCATCATGGCTTCTGTCCAGTCATCCGCCGCGGTCATCGCCTGCGGGCGTGGCGCGAAGAGGGCCGCCAATTCCACGTTACCCGTCCCAATGCGGAGAAGTGCCGTATT
This sequence comes from Verrucomicrobiia bacterium, assembly GCA_030425385.1. Classification (GTDB taxonomy): domain Bacteria; phylum Verrucomicrobiota; class Verrucomicrobiia; order Verrucomicrobiales; family DEV007; genus JAACDM01. The sequence continues at coordinate 120,094 of JAUIAH010000009.1, forward strand.
CTCACAGGTGCATCCTCCTTGCATGGAGGTGGATACCATGCCCTGAGGGAACGCCACCACAGGGCGAGGATCCATGGCGCCTAACAAGATGGTTTGCGTGCCGCCACCACTTCCTCCGGTCACTCCGAGTCGTGCCGGATCCACATCGGGAAGGGATTCAAGGAGATCCAGCGCACGGATGGCATTCCACGATTGCAGGCCCATGATTGATTGCAGACGAAGTTCCGCCTGCGGGCTGTAGAGGCCCCAACTGTCAGGACCGCTCGCCTCAGGACGCTGTTTGGCGAATCGGTGTGCCAGCTCATAGGACAGCTGTTGGTTGTCCGCATAACCAATCATGTCGACTAACAGGGCAACACATCCCATGCGAGCGAGTTGGGCGCAGCGAGCGACTTTGGGGAATCTGCCAGACGCCTCGAAGCGCTCCGCGCCTGTCACGAGGTATTTGCGAATGCCTTCCACCCCGTGATCCTGCAAGCGTCCGCCGTGACCATGCGGGGAGAGCACGCCTGGGAATGGCCCTTCTCCCTGACCCGTGGGGCGGAAGAGCAAGCCAGTGACATAGAATCCTGGCAGACTCTCAAAGTAGACTTTCTCCACGGTGAACCCTTCCCGCTCCGTCTTGCCATGGATGACGGCATTCAGAGGCGTGCGCTCGGGCATGGGCCAGAGACCGTTGGCGACGAGGACGCGGCGACGCAGGTCCTCGGCCCGGGTTTCCCATGCCTGTCGGTTCTCAGGGACGGCGAATGGGAAATGACCGTTGAGGTCCTTGAGACTTCCAAGTCGGCGATCGTTCGGGGCGCTTCCATCGGGATATACCCGCATTTCGGCATGTCCCAAGGTCACGAAACCGAGGGCGAGGATCAAGAGGAGAGACTGCTTCATGCGCTGAGTGTAGACCTCCTTGGCCAGCGGGTGCAATGAAGCTCTTCATAAGCTTTGCACCCTGCTCATCGACAAAAGTTAGGGTCGGTAGTGCCCAAGAGGTGGTTGTCCCCTGGCCACCTCCGCAACTGCGTTCACGGTGATGGGGTTAGTGCCGATTCATGGGTCGTCCTCTCCGAATCAGTTTCGCACTCGGCGCGCTTGCGGTGCATCTGGCATGCGCGGCAGAGCCCGTGCGTTTCAGCGAAACGATTCTCCCTTTGCTCAGTGATCGCTGTTTCCATTGTCATGGTCCCGATGAGGCGGAGCGCCAGGCGGGGTTGCGCTTAGACGTGGAAGCGGAGGCAAAGCGTTCTCGCGAAAGCGGTCAGGCGATTGTGCCAGGGCATCCAGAGAAGAGCACGGCATGGCAACGCATCGTGTCGACTGATCCTAACGAAGTCATGCCGCCGCCCGACGCGCATCGCCAGGCGTTCACAAATGAAGAGCGTGAGCTCCTGAAGCGTTGGATTGCAGAGGGGGCGGTATGGGGGAAACACTGGGCCTTTGAGAAGCCGCGTAAAGTGGCGCTCCCTGGTGGGGCTGCGCATCCTGTTGATGCTTTTGTGAGAGATCGGCTTGTGCAGGTGGGGCGCGTTCCCGCGGAGAGTGCGTCTGCCCACACCCAGTTGCGACGCGTGTCCTTTGGCCTCACTGGACTCCCGCCTTCGCCCGAGGATGTGGCTGCCTTTGAGGCTGAACCGAGCGATGCGAATTGGCAAAGAATTGTCAACCGTCTGTTAGAGTCTCCTCATTACGGCGAGCGGATGGCGATGTGGTGGCTAGATGCGGCGCGCTACTCGGATACGGATGGGTATCAACAGGATGCGGAGCGGACCAATTGGCCGTGGCGTGATTGGGTCATCGATGCCTTCAATGCGAATATGGGGTTCGATCAGTTCACCATCGAGCAGTTCGCTGGGGATCTCTTGCCAGAGGCGACTCCTGAGCAAGTGTTAGCCACTTGTTTCCATCGCAATCACATGGCCAATGGAGAGGGTGGGCGATTGCCCGAGGAATCGCGTATCGACTATGTGATTGATAGAGTGAATACCGTGGGCACGGTATGGTTGGGCTTGACCCTGGGATGCACGCAGTGCCACAGCCACAAATTTGATCCCATTTCTCAGGAGGAATACTATCAGCTCTTTGCCTTCTTTGATAGCATTGATGAAGATGGCAAGGCGGGTGGAAACGCGAAGCCATTCATGCATTATCAGTCTCCCAAGGCGGCGCGTGCCGTGGAGGAGATGCGTGCTTATGTGGAGAAGTGGAAGCCGCGAGAAGGAGCTGCACGGGAGGCGGCCGAAGGACGTTTTGAGAAACGCCTGGCCACTCGCTTGGAAACGCTCACGGAAGACTATCGGGCCTGGCGAGCGGTGGCTCCGCATGCGATGGTATCTGCGGAGGGGACGGCGTTTCTGTTAGAGGAAGATGGCAGCGTGCAAACGCATGGCGCTTATCCTCGACAAGATGATTATCGGATCACTTTCCGGATGCCGCCGGGGATGGATCGGCTCACTGGTTGGCAATTGGAAGTCTTGCCGCACGCCTCCCACACGGATGGCCGGTGGTCCCGTGGACGGGCAGGGGATTTCATTCTCACCAACGTCAAGTTGCTTATGCGCCGGAAGGGAGAATCTCAGGTGACGGAGTTGGCGCTCACGAGCGCGGTGGCCACGCATGAGAAAGGAGCCAAGGGGCGCAATTATGGCAATGTGAAGGATACGTTGGACGATGATCCTCGCAATGGATGGACCGCTGATGGCATCGGGGGGCAGGCGGTCCGGGCGGTCTTTGCCTTAGCGGAGCCTCACTCGGTGTCGACCGATGAGGAATACACGGTGGTGCTCCTCCATCGCTCCACACAAGGCGACGCGAATATCGGGCGCCTGCGCCTTTCCGTGACCGATGAACGCGGCGAAACGATCACGAGCACGGCGCGTGCGCCCTGGGAGCTCGCGGCTGGCCAATCGGTTGAAGGGCTGGATCCAGCCCTGCGCGAGCGCCTACGCCAGCAAGCCTTGTTAGACGATGACACCTATCAGAAAGTACGTGCGCACTACGAGGAGGCCAAGCGACAGCTGAAAGAGTGTGAGGATCATGCTAAGGAACGTCGCGTCATGGTTCTGCAAGAACGTGAGGATTCGCGTCAAAGCCATATTCTCCTGCGCGGGGTGTGGGACGCGAAAGGGGAGGTGGTGGAGCGGGGCGTCTTGCCGGCTGTCCTGAAATGGCCTGAGGAGCAAACCCAGACCCGTGAGGACCTGGCAAGATGGTTGGTGGATCCTGACAATCCACTCACGGCGCGTGTGGTGGTGAATCATCTCTGGCAATTGCTCTTCGGTGCGGGATTGGTGCGGACGCCAGAAGACTTTGGCTTGCAAGGTGAGCGCCCCACCCATCCGCGCTTGTTGGATTGGCTGGCCGTGGAGTTGGTCGAGCACGATTGGGATCTGAAGCATCTCCTTCGAGTCATCGTCACGAGCGAAACCTATCGGCAATCAAGCCTGCTTTCGGCAGATTTGTTAGAAACGGACCCCGAGAACCGCTTGCTGGCACGGGCCCCGCGGTTCCGATTGCCAGCATGGATGATCCGCGATCATGCCTTGGCCGCGTCAGGTTTGCTCAATCCCGCGGTGGGCGGTCCGCCGGTGAAACCCTGGCAGCCAGTGGGCGTCTGGCAAGAGATCTTCATGGGGCGTTTCACTTATCGCCCCAGCGTGGGCCCGGCCCAGTACCGGCGCACGGTCTACGCTTACTGGCGTCGTTCCAGCGCACCGACCTTTCTCTTCGATAGTGCCCAACGTCGGGTCTGTGAAGTGGGTGCCCGCCGCACAAACACGCCGCTGCATGCCCTGACATTGCTCAACGATACCACCATGTTTGAAGCTTCGCGTCATCTGGCACTCCGGGCGATTCAGGACATGCCTGAGAATGAGCGGGTGGAAGGTCTCGTTAACCGCGTCCTGTCGCGGGCGCCCAGTGAAGAAGAGACGGCATTGTTAGAACGCGAACTGGCGCGCAATCGGGAATACTACCACAAGCACCCATCCGAGGCGACTCAGTATGTGAACCAGACCTGGCTGGAAACAACCGTTCCCGCGACCGAACTCGCCTCCTACACCTTGCTTGCAAGCATGGTCTTGAATCTTGACGAAGCCATGACCCATGAATGACACCACCGTCACTCCCCTGAGCCGACGGCTCTTTCTGCAACAAGCGGGACTGAATCTTGGAGCGATCGCGTTGGCGGATCTGTTAGCCTTAGAATCGGCTGGAGGAAAGCCTCTTGAGGGGGCACTCGCCCACGTGGCCCCCAAGGCCAAGCGTGTCATCTTCCTCACGCAATCCGGTGGGCCCTCGCAGCTCGAACTCTTCGATCACAAGCCCGGTTTGAGACAGTGGGCAGGCAAGGAACTCCCTGCCAGCGTCCGGCAAGGCCAGCGTCTCACGACGATGACGGCCAATCAGAAGCAGCTCATCCTTCCGGGAATCACCCAGTTTCACCAGCACGGCGCGAGCGGAGCCACCGTCAGTGAATGGCTCCCACACACCGCAGCGATCGCGGATGAACTCTGCTTTGTGAAATCCATGGTCACGGACCAGATCAATCACGCACCCGCCATGACGAAGTTCCTCACAGGACACCAATTGCCGGGGCGGCCGAGCTTTGGGGCATGGGCGAGTTATGGATTGGGGAGTCCCAATCACAACCTGCCAGATTACCTGGTGCTCATTTCAAGGATGAAACGTCCCAGTGATCAACCCTTGTACGATCACTACTGGGGGAGTGGCTTCCTGCCATCGCGCTACCAAGGCGTGAAATTGCGCAACGCCAAAGATCCGGTGCTCTACTTGCGAGATCCTGACGGATTGCCAAGGGAGTTGCGCCGTGGGATGCTGGATGGCCTGCGGGCGCTGAATGCCCACCACCTTGAGGTGACGCACGATCCAGAGATCGCCACTCGCATTCAGCAATATGAGATGGCATTCCGGATGCAGACAAGCATCCCGGAACTCAACGACATGCGTGACGAGCCGGAGTCCGTCTTTGAACGTTATGGACCCGACTCGCGTCGTCCTGGCAGCTATGCTGCCAACTGCATCCTGGCGCGACGATTGGCAGAGCGCGGAGTGCGTTTTATCCAACTCTTTCATCCCGATTGGGACCACCACAGCCGTCTGCCCAGCTGGTGTACGGCGCGCTGCCGCGATACCGATCAACCAAGCGCCGCGCTGATTCGTGATTTGAAAGAGCGCGGTTTGTTAGAGGATACCTTGGTGATTTGGGGAGGCGAGTTCGGGCGTGGCGTGGCGGGGCAGGGGAAATGGGATAGCCCAGAGGCGGGACGAGATCATCATCCTCGCTGTTTCACCATCTGGATGGCTGGCGGTGGGGTGAAGCCAGGGATCACTTATGGGGAAACCGACGCCTTTAGCTACAACGTGGCGGCGAATCCCGTGCATGTCCGCGACTTGCATGCCACGGCCCTCAGCCTCTTGGGCATGGATCACGAACGCTTCACGCACCGATTTCAGGGACTCGATTTCAAATTGACGGGCGTCGAGCCTTCCCGGGTGGTTCACGAGATCTTGGCCTGATATCTATGGAGATAATGGAAATCGGTAACGGGCGTGGTCACGAAACGATCTTTCGAGGATGCGCCGACCTTTCGCTTGCTTGCCTGGTAGGGGTGGTCTTTAAAGTTGACCGAACAATTACCACACCCACAACAATGTCAGCCGAAGCAAATATCAAGAAATCAAAGGAACAACTGGAGAAGATTGGCGTGAGCGTCAATGACGCTCTGTTAGAGAAAGTCGTCAAAGGTCTCGGGATTGCCAATCAGAGCAAGGACGCTTCGCTCGTCTCGGGCACAGATCAATCCGAATTGGATCGCGTTCGCACCAATTTCTTGGGCAAGAAGTTAGGCCTAGGCGATCAGGCCACGGATGAAGCCGTGAAAGAAGTTGTTGGCAAGCTTGCCGAGTTCAATCAGAAGCAGCGGGGTGCGGTCTACTACCTCCTCACGGAGAAGTTTGGCAAGCAAGACGTCTACGGTGTGTAAGCTTAGAGCTCAGCGTATTCACGAAACAAGGCCACTCGTCACGAGTGGCCTTGTTTGTGTTAGAGATTCTGATGCGTGGATAAATTCCTAACAAGAGTGCAAGCCAGGATGCGCTCGGCTGATCTTAGCTGCCGATGCAATACAGTTTCTTGTTTGTCCGGATGAAGAGCTGATCGTGGGCGATGGCAATGGTCGAACGCGTGAATTGCGCGTCGTCTTCGCCCATCTCTGTTTGATGGATCAATTCAAAGGTGTCTGCTGCTTTCACCACAAAGACCTCGCCCTTGTGATTCATGCAATAAATCTTCCCATCCGCTGCCGTGGGAGAGGCTTCGAAGGTCGTGCGTCCCAAGCGCTCGCTCCAGACAATTTCACCTGTGGCTGGCTTCACGCAACTCAACGTAGGCCGCGGGCCATTGCCGTTCAGAATATAGAAACGTCCACCATAGTAGAGCGGCGTCGGCACGTCGGCAGTGATCGCCTTATCCTCGCTCGTCCACGCGATCGCAGAGTCATCCAATGCGCCACTGCCGCCTAATTTCACAGCGAAGATAGGCTCCTTCTTTGGAGCACATGCGAGAGCGATGCCTTCGCCCGCCACCGGGGACGCCACCAGGCGCCAGTGCCCAATCTTCTTTGGATTCCACGTGCCCCAGCGCCAAAGCTCTTTGCCCTCGGCATCCAAATCATGGCCGCTGATGCAGTCACCACCTGACACCACCAATTGCGTCTTCCCATCATGTTGAAAGATCATGGGCGTGGTGAAGGCCTCGCGTGACTCCGCCACCGCTTCGCTGGGACGAACGTGCCGCCACACTTTTTTCCCATTGGTGGCATCAAGTGCTAGGAGGTAACTTTCATTCTCCTTGTCCTCAAAACCACGCCCCCGCACGGCCACATCACGTTGCAACACTTGCAAATACACTTGGCCATCATAGAGCACCGGACTGGAAGAGAAGGTCCAAAGGAATGCGAAGTTCCCGTAGTCTTTCTGAATATTCCGCTTCCATAACACCTTCCCATCGAGATCCAGCGCGATCAGATCGCCCGTCCCGTAAAACACGATCACGCGTTTCCCGTCCGTACTTGGCGTCGGTGCGGCGTAGTTGCTCCGGTCATCCTGTTGAAGGTCGGACGTCAACGTGTGTGTCCAGAGAATCTTGCCACTCTTCCGGTCGATCCCATAGGCATCAAGAGTGCCGTCACCCTTATTGGTTGAGGTGACAAACACCCGATCTTCCCACACTGCTGGTGTTGACGAGCCCGTGCCGGGCAGATCCAGCGACCACTGCACATGCTCAGTCTTCGAGAAGGAGGATGGCGCGCTGGAGCGATCGTTCGAACCATTGAAGAGTGGCCCACGGAATTGAGGCCAATTCTCACCCTGCAAGCAGGTCGCAGATAGCGTGAGACTAAAGAGGGTAGCAGCAAGCGTCGATTTCATTGCCCACGAGCCTACGGAGGGCCAAACAAGCATGTCAAGATTTCCCAAGTGGCTACTAGCAGAATCATGCAGCGAAGAATGACGTAGAAAGTTTTCTGGGACCACAGAATCCACTGCGCGCCTGTCATGCGCGGGACCACGATGGGCATGTCCTCTCGCACGGTGAGGACCTCATCCTGCAACGCCGTGTAGACCACTTTCCGCCTCTTCTTGTCCAAGAACGGCACGAGGCCCCTCAAGCGTTCGCGCATCTCTTCCAGCAAGGGAAGCGTCATGCCTTCCCAGAACGTCACTTCCAGGATGGCCACCAGATACGCGAGCTCCTCGCGGACGTCCGGGACGTTTGCCTTCTCTTCTAACATGCTTGCGATCTCCACGACACGCTGACGGCCCTTCTCGAACGTATTCGCATCGCCTGTGGCCAAGGCAAGCTGCATGCGGAGAGCGGTCAGATCGAAGAGTCTCGATTCAAGATCGTCCGTTGGGACCGCGCTGGGGAGATCCGCAATGACATGGCTGAGCGTCTCCGCATCTTCGTCCGAGAGAGTGACCCAGCTCGCTTCTTTCTGAAAGCGCTCCACGACTTCGAGGCGCATGCGCACGATGAAGTTCTCAGGGTTCATGCCCTGAACTTCTTGGCGCAAATGAGACACCAACTTCTGCTGGAGCACGGTCTCGCCATCGTCGTCTCCGGAACGAGCACTGTTCTGAAGATGCACCGCCAACTGCACCCGCGAGCGGAAGAGACGCGTGCTCAAGGAAGCGCTTCCTCCACCTTCGATCCCCTGCGGGTTCTCTTTGAAGAAATCGAAGTTCCCGCAGAAATCAAAGATGCGGAAATCTCGTTTGTCCTCGCCTGGGCCATACAGATTCTCGCAAAGACGGGTCCCGCGTCCGATCATCTGCCAGAATTTGATCCTCGAGTACACCGGTTTGAAGAACACCAGATTCACCACCTCAGGCACATCGATTCCCGTGTCGAGCATGTCCACGGATATGGCAATGTGAGGAGCCTTGTCCTTCACCGAGAAGTCATCAATCAAGCTTTGAGGATACGTCGCCTGGTTATCGATGACCCTGGCGAAATGGCCGCAATGCTCGGGGTAGTGGTGATTGAATCGTTCTTCGATGAAGACCGCATGATCGTGGTTCCGGGCAAAGATGATGGTCTTGCCCAGGCGATCACCTCCCGCGACTTTGTGACCCTGCTCCATCAACCGCTGGAGGACCTTGTCCACCGTGTCCGTGTTGAAGAGCCAATTGTTGACCGCCGCCGCATGGACGCGATCCGGCTTCGGTTCGGTCGGATCATCACTCCATTCCACACTTTCCCAGGCGTCTTTCTCCTCATCACTGAGATCATTGTACTCGATTCCCTTGCGTGGAAACTTCATGTCGACCTGCTCCACTCGCGGCGGCACGAGGAAGCCGTCGCGGACCGCCGTCTCAAGTTCATAGGCGTCCGTCGGTACACCGGGTTCGAGGTCGAATAGCTCGTAGGTGTTCTTGTCCACCTGATCACGTGGCGTTGCCGTGAGACCGATGAGCAAGGAGTCGAAGTAGTCAAAGATCGCTTGGTACTTCTGATAGACGGAACGGTGCGCTTCATCGATCGCGACCAGGTCAAAGTGCCCGACACCAAATCGCGAGACCCCACCACTCGTCTCATCAATCAGCCCCATCATCGTGGGATAGGTCGACACGTAGACGCGTCCTTCCTTGCCTTTCTCCGTGACCAAATTCACGGGGCTCGCATCAGGGAGATGCTTCTTGAAGGCATTGGCCGCCTGGTTGACCAAAGAAATGCGATCCGCAAGGAAGAGCACCCGCTTCGCCCAGTTCGCGCGCTGCAACACATCCACCAGGGCGATGGCCGTCCTCGTCTTGCCCGTGCCCGTCGCCATCACGAGCAAGCCCTTTCGCTGCCCTTGAGTGAATGACTCAAAGAGCGATCCCAACGCCCGCTTCTGGTAGTAGCGTTCCACAATCGCTTCATTGATCATCGGCACCTCGATCGGCTTGCGCGTCTCTCGACGAGTGATCAGACGCTGGAGCTCTTCCTTCTTGTAGAAGCCTGCCACCTGGCGCTCTGGGTAGTTCAAGTCATCCCATAGCCACGTCTCATAGCCATTGGTGTAGAAGATCAACGGGCGCCTGCCATGCATCTTCTCCAAGCAATCGGCGTAGAGCTTGGCCTGTTGCTTTCCCTTTCGTGGGTCGGCCGTCGTCCGCTTGGCCTCGACGACTGCTAGTGGCAAGCCATCGTCATCCCAGAGCACGTAATCGATGTAGCCATCGCCCGAGCCATTGGGCACGCCCGTGACCTTGTATTCTAAGTCATGCGGCCCATCGAGGGGCCACCCCGCGCGCTTGAGATCCACATCGATGAGGTACTTCCGTGTCTCTGCTTCGGCATAATCATGAACATCTTCCTTCTTCTCATTCTCCGCCTTGATGGCCGCCAGCTCTTCTTGGACAGCTCGCAACTGTTCATCCACCGCATCCTTCTCTTGCTGTCGTTGCAAGGCCTCCTTGTTCTGCGCTTCGATCTGCTTCTCCAAGGCCTCCAACTGCTTGGCCGAGACTGGATCCGCCGCTTTGTCAGGACGCGGCACCTTCTTCTGATCCCAGGATTTCTGTTTCAAGCCGATACCCGTTCCGTGTGCCGACGTTGGATGTAGCGCGCATACGCCTCTGCCAGCCAAGCGTCCAAGTCTTCCGTGACCCCAGCCCCACGTGGCCGGATGCGAATCATCCCTTCCCGAGGCACCGTTAGCGCCCGATACAAGGCCTCACCATCATCCTTCGTATGCGTCTCGATGTCATCCAAGATGCCTGTCACTTGCGCCATGCTCGCATGGAAGATCGCAGGATCGATCTCAGGGAAGAACTGCCACAAACGCGATTCATCCGCCGCTTCTAACAGTTTGCGAAGCAGCCTGCCCTCTTCCGTGACCGCCAACACCCCCACCATGACAAATTCACCATCTGGCGGATAAGGCATCAGCTCAATCATCACTATACATAAGGCGTGTTACATCAGTGAGATGCTAACAAACCCTCCCAGAAACCTGCCGAGTTGTCAAAAGGATGGCAGTCGAATCTCGCAGAACAGCAGAGGTTCGAGCAGGTTGAGGAAAGGGATCTCACGGAGGCACGGAGCCCACGGAGGGCAGCTTCCGGAAGTCGCCTCTGTGAACGCCGTGCCTCCGTGAGAGTCCCTCCATCGTTTCTTCTCTAGTTTGGAGTCAAAGGGCTCCATTGATCGTGCGGGTGATCCCATTCTTCATCAGTTCCTCGCCGAAGTTCAGGAGATACCCCAGTTTGATACCGGAGAGTTTGAGATAGGTGAGGAGTTGTTTCTTGTGGGCGTTGTTCAGTTGCTCCACTGATTTCAGTTCGATCAACACCTTGCCTTCGACGACGAGATCGGCACGGAAGCCTTCTTCGTAGTGGTCGCCTTCAAACTCGAAATCGATGGCCAGCTGACGTTCCACCGTCAAGCCACGCTTGCTCAAGCGCCGGGCCAAGACGGCTTCATAAACAGATTCCAACAGCCCTGGGCCGAGCTTGCGGTGTATATCGATCGCCTCGGTGATGATGATGGTGCCAATGTCGTTCTCTGTGGTATTCATGTGTTTGGTGATGCGGTGTTGATTGAAGTCTCACTGAGAGAAAGGTTGAGGAGGGAACTCTCACGGAGGCACGGAGCCCACGGAGAGCTACTTTCGGAAGCGACAGGCCTGAAGAGCCGAGAGACCACCGCCCGCGAATCGGAGGTCGCGGACGCCAGTGGCCACGAGGGCCTCGAGACCATAGACCACTGAGCGAAACGAACGGAAGCAATCGGCCTGAAAGGTCGAGAGATCATAGCCCAGGGCTTCAGCCCTGGGTTTGCCCGTCCTAACAGAGGTCGCCCTGAAGGGGCGGGAGAATCGTTAGACAAACGTGAGGGTTCTCGTGCCCCTTCAGGGCACAGGCATGTGGTTGCGCTAGACCCAGGGCTGTAGTCTCTGGGACTTTCAGCCCCTGCATCGCGCGTTTGAGGAGTCGGCTGACCGTTGCCCGTCTGAATGACTCGGCCTGAAGGGGCGGGAGATCATAGCCCAGGGCTTCAGCCCTGGGATTCTCCGTGATCTCTGTGCCTCTGTGAGAGTTCATCATAACTCACCATTGAACGCGCGGGATTGGAGCGAGGCAAAGAGGGTGTCCAGCTCGGCCAGATGTGCCCGCATCCGCGCCTTCTGCCGCTCAACCGATTCGACGATGTCAGCGAAGCGGCGTTGGAGGTCGAGGGGTGGAGTGGGATCGGTAATCCGAGAAGCGGCCTGAAAGGTCGAGAGATCATAGCCCAGGGCTTCAGCCCTGGGTTTGTCCGTTCCAACAGAGGTCGCCCTGAAGGGGCGGGAGAATCGTTAGACAAACGTGAGGGTTCTCGTGCCCCTTCAGGGCACAGGCACGTGGTTGCGCTAGACCCTGGGCTGTAGTCTCTGGGACTTTCAGCCCCTGCATCGCGCGTTTGAGGAGTCGGCTGACCGTTACCCGTCTGAATGACTCGGCCTGAAGGGTCGAGAGATCATAGCCCTGGGATTCTCCGTGATCTCTGTGCCTCTGTGAGAGTTCATCATAACTCACCATTGAACGCGCGGGATTGGAGCGAGGCAAAGAGGGTGTCCAGTTCGGCCAATAATCTGGAATACGAGATTTCGTCATCCTAACATCCCCTTCAACTCTTTCATCCCGTCGCTGATCTCCTCCTCCAATTTCTGCAGCCCTTGGATGATGTCTTTGGGTGGATCGTATTCCACGGCTTCGTACTCGACTTCCTTGTAGCGGTTGATGGAGAGGTCGTAGTCGTTGTCCGCGATTTCTTGCTTGGGGACGGTGAAACTCTGATCGGTGCGTTTCCGTTCTTTCTCCTCACCGTCACGCTGCTCCCAACGCGTGAGAATGTCAGGGAGATCGCTCTGCTCCTGCTCGGTGCGTTTGTCATCGAGCGAGAAGCCATCGGCTTGCATGTCGTAGAACCAGACATGCTCGGTGCCGCCGGACTCCGTCTTGGTGAAGAGGAGGATGGCTGTGGACACCCCGGCGTAGGGTTTGAACACGCCGCTGGGCATGGAGACGACGCCATCGAGCTTCTGGTCTTCTACTAACATCTTACGCAGGCTCTTGTGCGCCTTGGAACTGCCAAAGAGCACGCCATCCGGCACGATGACGGCGGCGCGGCCACCTGTTTCTAACAGACGCAGGAACAGGGCTAGGAAGAGCAGCTCGGTCTTCTTGGTCTTGACGATCTGCAGCAGGTCCTTGGCCGTGGATTCGTAGTCGAGGCTGCCTGCGAAAGGCGGATTCGCGACAATGAGCGAGCAGCTTTCCTCGTCGTCCTCATCTGTCTCCGCGAGCGAGTCTTTGTAAGCGATGTCCGGATTCTCCACCCCATGAAGAAGCATGTTCATGCTGCCGATGCGGAGCATGGTGCTGTCAAAGTCATAGCCAAAGAAGGTGTCTTCATTAAACCGCCGACGGCTCTTGGCGTCTTGGAAGATGGCTTCGCCATGATGCTCACGCAGGTACTCCGCCGCCGCGATGAGAAAGCCCGCCGTGCCACAAGCGGGATCGCAAATGACATCACTGGGACGCGGCGCCATCATATCGATCATGAGCTGAATGATGTGCCGAGGCGTGCGAAACTGCCCATTCTGCCCCGCGCTGGCGATCTTGCCTAACATGTATTCATAAAGGTCGCCCTTGGTATCGCGATCCGCCATGTCGATGCCATCCAACTGATCCACCACATTGGCCAGGACCCGTGCCGTGGGCATCATGAAGAGCGCGTCTTTCATGTGCTGTGAGTAAGTGCTGTCCTCCTCACCTTCCTGCCCGGTGCCTAAGGTTTTGATGAACGGAAAGACCTTGTCCCGCACGCGTTCAAACATCGCCTCCGGAGCCAAATCCTTGAACCGGCTCCAGCGCAGGTCTTGCTGGTCCTCGCCAAAGACCGGCTCCTCCATGGGCTGCTTCGTCCGCGCCGCCTTGCGTTCTTTCAAGGTGTGCAATTCATCCAAGCGCTTGATGAAGAGCAGGTAAGTCAGCTGCTCAATGACAGAAAGCGGGTTCGAGATGCCACCCGACCACATCGTGTCCCAGATGCGGTCGACCTTGGATTTCAGTTCACCAGTGATCATGTGCAGGCAGTCTTAGCGTTCGTGAGGAAGATGGAAAGCAGAGACTCTCACGGAGACACGGCGCTCACGGAGAGGCTTCTTCATGGCCACCGCTGGCCCGCGAGGTCGTGCGGCTGGCGCGGACGACCTTGAGGGCCTTGCCTGCTGCCAAGGTGTCTTCGATGAATGTCAGGAAGCCACCATCTCAGGCTCTAGCAGGCAACCCAACGTCGCTGCCCATTCACGAAGACAAGCTTTCTGGCGTGATGGGTAGGCTTGCCAGTGTGGATCGCCACTTGTCGATAGAACTCCTCGGAGGTGATCGAGCGCTGCGACGATACGATCGCCTCCATCTTCTCCTTGGAGATGAGCAGCTTGATCGTTGGCGTCTGTTTGTTCACAGCTCACAGTTTAGTCCAGAAGGGGCGAACGAAAGCGGGAGTTGGAGGCCCGTGTGGGCACTTTGAGAAGCTCGTTATTGTCGATCAAGCCTGGCGACGTTGGCAACGTTCATCGTTCATCGTTCATGTTGAGGACGCGGGTGGTCGTGCGCCCAATGGCTGACTCCATTGAACTGGAAGTGCTCTAGGCGAGGATGGCCCGTCAGAAGGCATGGCATTCTGGAAATTTAAGTCAGATTTCATAATTATTAACTTTACTAAACGATCAAGTGGGTTTATTAATTATGTATTGTGAAACGTATGTTGCTCTTGGGTTGCCTAGGTCTGGTGTCGTTGTTGTTCTCGAACTGCGCGCTCCGGCCGTTGCCGCGACCGATTACCATTCCGTTGCCGGGCTTTCCTTCGGCGCAGCCCCAGCCCCAGCCGTTGCCGGGTCAACCCTTGCCGCAGCCGAATCCCTATCCACAGCCGAAACCCTATCCGCAGCCGGGTCAGCCCACGCAGCCGGTGACTTCGGTGCCGAGCACGCCGACGCCGAACCCTATTCAGGCTTCCGTGCGGTTTCTTTCTCTCCAGCCCCAGTTGGTCTCAGCTTCAGGAAAGGCGATCCGTGGGTCCACTTCGCCCGTGGCGCCTCCGAAGATCAATGGGATGGTGAAGGCTTCCTATCCGTCCCGTGTGGCTTACCGCGATGTGGAGGTCCAGTTTCAGCCTGCGCAGGCCTTTGCCAACACGGCGGTGCGCTGGCAGTTCAGCGCTTATGGCGGGAGTCTGAGAGGGAAATTGCCGAATGGGGTGCCAACCTTTAGCACGCCACCTGGTGCTGCCGTTCCGTTCAACCGTTTGGATGCCCGTGGGCGGACGACGGTGCGGGTGAGCCTACCCCCGAAGGGCCTGAATCGTGGGCGTGTGGTGGTGTCGTCGGCGGTGAATCCTCAGGTGAGCAATGCGCTTGATTTCGTGGTACCCTCGGTCGTGGTGATCGATCCGGGCCATGGGGGGCATGTGAACTTGGCGGGCTCGAGCGCGAACAATAGTCAGACGCCGCAAGGCGTGCTCGAGAAGGATCTGACATTGGAATATGGGAAGGAGTTATCGGGAGCCGTGACGCGTTTGTTTGAGGGCAATGGCTTGCCCGTGCGCGTGGCAATGACCCGTGATCGGGACGTGAATGTGACGGGTCGGAATCGGGCCGAAGTGGCGCGCGATGTGGGAGCAGACGCGTTTGTCACGATCCATTTCAATGGTTTCGATGGGACGAAACGAGGGACTTTGGAGGTGCAGCGATCGACGGCGAAAGGGAATGTGAATTTCCATGAGGACACTGGCTTAGCGACGCGCATGATCACGGCGGCTGTGAATGCGCTTCGCATCTTTGATAGTCAGGCTTACAAGCGCGAGCCGGTGGCGTTTGCGACCTCCGTGTCCAACGATAGCTACCAGGGGAACACGGCCTCGGATCATCCCGTGCGGCACGCCTATTTGGAGCTGGAATTTATTGATAACCCCCAAGTGGCCCATTTGCTCACGGGAAGTACCCGTCATCGTGTGCGGGCGACTGTGGCCCAATCGATGGCGCAGGCCATCTTTGAAGACATTGCCAGTCACCGTGGGTGACGCGTCTCGCTAACGAATATCCTAACCTTAAAACGACTGATTGATGAATGTGATGAAGCCGACTACCAAGTGTTTCCTGGGTGCCTTGGCGCTCATGGTGTTTCCTCTTTCGACCCAAGCGCAGATGCGGGCGGAGATTGTGCGGCATTTCCCTTCGCTAGGAAAGGGGGATCAGGCGGTGCGGGTGAGCTTCTGCCCTCAGGATCCGACCAAAGCGTTAGCCCATGTGGGGGAGCGTGACTGCTTTGTGAATGTGGAGAAAGGGAAGATCGATCATTTCGATGAGGAGGGGCAGGTCGTGGATTGGATTGGTGATCAACTCTTGCTGCGTTCTGGCGATGCGTATGCATTGGTGGAGAACGATTCTCTCGAATCACGGAAGGACGTGCAGGCGACGCAAGCGGCTGCGGAAGCAGCGGTGAGAGTGTCAGAGAAACCTGTCCTGGTGGGACGTGGGAAAGATGCGCGGATCGTGCGCGCTTCGGATCGCAAGACGCTCTTCAAAGCGCCCTTCTTGAAAGGGATCTATGGCTTTGAGACCAATGCCGACGCCTCGAAGTGGGTGATCTATCTGGGTGAGGCCGAGTACTTGCTCTATGATGCCGTGAAGAAGAAGAAATATAAGTTGCCTCAAACCGTGCCAGGCACGGCGTATGGGTTCAGCGCATGGAAGCCGTCGCCAGATGGGACGGCCATCGGCGAGGTAGGCTTGCCGCCTGAGGGCGTGCACCCCGACTCCGAGGAAGCGGAGATGGTGGGACGCACTTTACTCTATCATTATGACCCTGCGACGAAGCAACTCCAGGGGGTCGCCCTGCCCGTGCAACTGGGCAACAAGGTGCTTCAAGTGCTGGACAGTGGTCAGCATGGCTACCTCTTTCTCGGTGCCCGTGAGCCGGGCAATGGGCGTGATTCTCTGGGTGCCTTTGTCGTGCGCCTGGCGGAAGCGGGGTGAGATCTGGGGTCTGGTTGTCATGAGGGGTAGGGGCACGATTCTTCGCCATCGCGGGCATTTCTATCCGGATCAGGGTCTCGTGCCGACAGCCTGAAGGCGCCACTTTGCCTGAGGCGCTGGATTGCGTGAAACACGCGCTTTCGAGGCTTGCAGAGGCGAAAGGAAGCGGTCTACTCTGCCGATCAATGACGATCGGCTTTCACGGTTTCTGTGGGCGATTCGCCTTGGTGAGGCGGTTCCCAACCTTCAGAAGCTAAGGACGTTCCGCGAACTGATTTCCCATCAACTAACTCTGACATCTACATGATTATGCGACGACCAATCCAGATCCTTTCATTCCTCGCACTCCCTGCGCTCGCATGGGCACAGGATGGTGAATGGGTATCCGCCTTTGATGGCAAGACCCTTGAGCATTGGGATGCCGACCCCAAGTTCTGGAGTGTGGAGGATGGGTGCCTCACGGGGACCACGACAAAGGACAATCCGACCGAGGGCAACACGTTCGCGCTTTGGACGGGAGGGGAAACGGGCGATTTCGAGTTGAAGCTGCAATACAAGATTGTGGGGGGCAATTCAGGCGTCCAGTATCGAAGTTTTAAATTGAAAGATGGTAAGGACCAATGGCGCGTGGGCGGATATCAGGCCGATATCGATTCAGGCGATACCTATTCCGGCATTCTCTATGGCGAGGCTTTTCGAGGCATTCTCGCCAATCGAGGGCTGATCACGGAGCTCAACGAGGATGGGAAGCCGGTTACGGTGGGAACGTTAGGAGATTCCAAAGCCATTCAGTCCAAGGTGAAGAAGGAAGATTGGAATGACTATCACATCATTGCCAAGGGGAACACCTTTCAACATATCATCAATGGCGTGCACACAGCTGAATGCACGGATAACGATACGGACACGCGACGCGCTTCTGGACTGCTCGCCTTGCAGTTGCATGCAGGGCCACCGATGAAGGTGCAATTCCGCGATATCAAGATCAAGCATCTCGGACCCAAGGCCGCACCGAAGAAGCAGGCCGCCGCTGCGCAACCGACGAACAATGTGAATGACTTTGTCCTGCAAGTGACGCCTTCGGGTGGTTATGTCTTGAGGACCCAGCCGTTGACTGAATCCGCCCTAACAGAAGTTCTCAGAGGTCTCGCTGAAGTGAACGGCGATGCGGAGATCCGTGTCCGAGGTGGCAAGGCGAGGCAGGCGGAAACCAAAGCAGCCCGCATGGCGATCAAGGACGCTGGACTCACGGTGAAACGAGGGAAGGCACCCATCAAATAAGCAAGCAACTCACCCCACGCTACGCACTTTAATCCTTAGCACATATGAAGATACCGATCGAACCCAATGCTCCGGAGCTGAAGAGCTCCCGTCGTCAATTTATTGGAACCACTACCGCTGCTGCGGCAGGGGCGGCTGCCTTACCGGCATCCCTCTCCGCGCAAGTGGAGGGCAATAGCACGCTGAAGCTCGCGCTGGTGGGCTGCGGTGGTCGTGGCACCGGCGCGGCCAACCAGAACCTCACGACTCAGGGAACCAAGCTCGTCGCCATGGCAGACGTGTTCAAAGGGGAGGGAAGTGATTCCACCGGGATCGAGAAATCGCTCGCTCAACTCCAACAGCGCCACAAAGACAAGATCGAGGTGCCCGAGGAGAACAAGTTCGTCGGCTTCGATGCCTACCTGAAAGCGATCGAGGTGGCGGATGTGGTCATTCTGACGACCCCTCCCGGCTTTCGCCCCATGATGTTCAAGGCCGCGATTGATGCGGGCAAACACGTCTTCATGGAAAAGCCCGTCTGCGTCGATGCCCCTGGCTACCGCATGGTGATGGAAGCGGCCAAGAAGGCGGATGAGAAGAATTTGAAAGTGGTCGTAGGTTTGCAGCGTCACTATCAGAAGTCGTATCTTGAGACTCTGGAGCGCGTGAAGGAAGGCATGATTGGTGATATCGTCAGTGCGCAGGTCTACTGGAATGGTGGCGGCGTCTGGGTGCGTGAGCGCCAGCCGGAAGATACCGAGATGCGCTATCAGTGCCGCAATTGGTATTACTTCAATTGGCTCTGTGGGGATCACATCTGCGAGCAGCACATCCATAACATTGATGTGGCAAACTGGTTCATCGGTGCCGCTATGGGCAAGGAAACCGAGCATCCGGTTCTCGCTCGCGGGATGGGTGGTCGCGAAGTGCGCGATGGCGATCCCAAGTTCGGTGAGATCTTTGATCACCACGCCGTGGAGTTCCGTTATGCCAATGGCGTCGTGGTGAACAGCCAGTGTCGTCACCAACGCAAGACCTGGTCCAGCGTGACGGAGGAAATCATCGGCACGAATGGCCGGGCGCGTCCAGGGGCCATCACGGATCTCTCCGGGAAGAAGACCTGGTGGCGTCACCGCGGTCGCAATGACGAGAATCCCTATCAAGTGGAGCACAATGTCTTGTTAGAGCACATCCGTGAAGACAAGCCTATCAATAATGCCTACTACGGAGCGACCAGTTCCATGACCTCCGTCCTAGGCCGCATGAGCACCTACTCTGGCAAAGAGATCAAATGGGATGACGCTGTGGCTTCCAACCGCACGGATTTCCCAGACGTACTCGCTTGGGATGCGCAGCCCAAGGTGTTGCCCGGTCCCGATGGTCAATACCCTGTCCCTGTGCCAGGCGAGACTGAGGTGATCTGATTCGCGCCGCGCCGCAGTGATCGCTTCTGCGTGGCTCACAGCCGTCCTTTGCAGCCTGACGCTCCTCACCTCGGATGAGTGGGAGCGTCGGGCTTCTGGCGTTTTCCGGTTGGAAATGGAGATGGCCGATGGTTCGTCGGGGACCGCCACGGCGTTTCTGATCACCGATACCGGCTTGATGGTGACGAATAATCACGTCATCGCCGGAGCCCGTCGCATTCAGGCGGCGGATGATTTGAAATATGCCATCCCGGTCGTGGATGGTTTCTATGCGAGGGATATTCAGAATGATCTCGCCCTGATCCAGCTGGATCTGTCTCAAGCGCCACAAGGCTTCCAGGCGCAGCCCCTGCAGTTGGCCGCAGACACCCAAGCCACACGCATATCCAATCGCATCGTGGTGCAGGGGTATCCAAGTGGTGTGGCCATACGCGACTACTCCGAAGGAACCATCACGGCGATTGAGGACGCGAATCGGCTGCGCTTTGACGCACGGATCAACCGGGGCTCTTCTGGTTCGCCCCTCTTTGATGCGACCACGGGAGACGTCATCGGCGTGGTCACCAGTTTCGGGATAGCTGTGGAGGAATTGAACTTCGCCACCCGCGTCGAGCCCTTGCATCGTCTCCTCAATGGCTTGCAACCCGATCCATCGCTGCAGCCCTTTCCCGGCACCCTGCGAAAGACCGCCTCCGGTGGCATGCCGATCAACTTGCTGGTCTCGCTCGCTTTCTTCATCGCTCTCGCCTTTGGGGTGAGACATCTCTTGGCGCGGAGTTGATTCTTGCCCATCACGGCGAGACCTCCGAGGATAGACGAGATGAAACGACGTCACTTCCTCACCGCTGCCGGAGCCGCCACCGCTGCCGCTATTCCTAACACAAGTCTTGCTGATCATCATGAGGCCCCATCCACGGGGAAGCTCGTAGTGCCGCCTGCATCAGGCAAGCGCATCCTCCTTTCCGTAAAGCTCGGCATGTTGCCCAAGAAGCTCGGGGATCGTGAGCTGAGCCTGGTCGAGCGGCTCAACATGGTGAAGGAAGCGGGGCTGGATGGGGTGGACTTTGATCAGGCGGGCGAACACACCGTGGAGGCAGCGCGCGCGGCCGTGCAAGAAACGGGGGTCTTTGCCCACAACGCGATCAACCACGCGCATTGGAAAGACACCCTCACCCACGCGGATCCTGACATTCGTGCCAAGGGGCGCGCCAACATCGCGCACTGCATCCGCGTGGCCCATACCATTGGCGGAAGCGGGGTGCTGATCGTCGTGGGCAAAGGGGCCGACGGGACACCGGAGGAAGTGGAAGAACGGTGCTATCGCGAAATCAGCGAGTTGTTGCCCTTGGCAGCTTCGTTAGGACAACCGATCCTCATTGAGAATGTGTGGAACCAGATGTTCTACGATCACGACGGCAAACCGGACCAGGGACCCGAGCGCTTTATTGCCTTTGTCGATCGTTTCAAGAGCCCATGGGTGGGCATGTATTACGACATCGGGAATCATTGGAAATATGGGCAACCGGCAGAATGGATCCGTGGCTTTGGGCATCGCTGTGTGAAGCTCGACGTCAAAGGCTTCAGCCGTCAGCAGAACAAGTTTACGGACATTGGTGAGGGCGATCTTCCTTGGGATCAGGTGCGGCAAGCGTTGGACGACATTCACTTCACCGGCTGGGCAACGGCCGAGGTCGGGGGAGGGGACGTGGCTCGCCTCACCAAAGTGCGCCAGCAAATGCAGCGCGTCTTTGGCTTGGCCTAATTCCCGTCAGCGAGGCTCGGACGCCTCTACCAGATCGATAAACTCGCGGCGCCATCCGTATTCGTCGTTGCCGAGGCCTTGTTCGGCCCAGCGACGGATTTCGGTGAGGCTTGCTTTGCTGTGCGGGGACTCTCGCAGGTGCATGCCGAAGGCGGTCACAGCGGCGGCGAATTTGAAATCGATACTTGCATCATTCCAATGGCTGCCGTCGTCGATGAGAGCGGTTTCCATGCTTTGGCTCGTGGTGGCGTCGGGCTCTTTGTAGCGCACACGCACGGTGACGAGGTCAGGGCTGGTGGCGTCATTCTCCGCGCGTTCTGCCTTCTGGGGCGCTGGAGCTCCGAGGCGATACTTGAGGGGCTCTTCGCCAGGGGCGGGCGCGCCGAGATTGGCGGGGATGATCTCGTAAAAGGCTGTCACCGTGTGGCCGGCGCCCATGTCGCCTGCGTCCTTCTTGTCGTCGGTGAAGTCGCGGTTGGCTAGTTGGCGATTGGCGTAGCCGATGAGGCGATAGGCATGCACCTTGGCGGGATTGAATTCGACTTGCACTTTCACATCTTTGGCCATGGGCACGAGAGTGGCGCTCATTTCATCGATCAAGACCTTGCGCCCCTCGCGTTCGCTATCGATGTAGTGATAGGATCCGTCGACTTGGTTCGCGAGTTGTTCCATGCGTGCGTCCTGGAGATTGCCTTCGCCGAAGCCTAACACCGTGAGAAAGATCTGATCTTCTTTGGCGCGTGCTTTGGCCATGGCTACGAGTTGATCCGTATCCGTCGTGCCGACATTGAAATCGCCATCGGTGGCTAGGAGGACGCGATTCACGCCGTTGGTGAGGCGGTGCTTCTTGGCGAGCGCATAGGCCTCCTGGATGCCGGACTCTCCATTGGTGGAACCTCCCGAGCGCAGTTGATCGATGGCGGCGATCAAACGACTGGTTTCGTGGCCGGGCGTAGGCGGCAAATGCACCGTCGATTGACCGGAATAGACAACCATGGCGACGCGGTCGCGTTCTGTCAGACCGGCGACCATGGCTCGCAAGACTTTCTTGAGCAGGGGGAGCTTGTTGTAGGGGGACATGGAGCCTGATACATCGATCAAGAAGACGAGATTGGAGTCCGGGCGTTCGTCTACCATGACATCCTTTGCTTTGAGGCCGATGCGGAGAAGGCGATGATTCGCTTTCCAGGGACTGTCATTCACCTCAAGACTCAAGCTGAAAGGGTGTTCTCCTCGCGTGGGATTGGGGTAATCATAGTGGAAGTAGTTGATCATTTCTTCAATCCGCACGGCGTCTCGAGGTGGACGTTGGCCTTGCGAAAGGAAACGTCTGACATTGCTGTAGGAAGCTGTATCGACATCCGTGGAGAAAGTCGTGCGCTCGTCGCCAGGACGCTCGATGGTGGTGAAGGCTTGATCGGTGATGGTGGCGTAGGATTCCTGTGATGGATGGGGAAGAAGCGCTCCGCGATCTTGGTGATGTTCACGATGGTAGGCGTCTTGCAAAGAGTCCATTTCCATGGTGCCCATGCCAGTCACTGGTTCTCCAGTGAATCTACGTTTCGTCTTGGTTGTGCCCCTGTCATGGCGGTTTGTGCTAGGTATCGAGAAACCTCTTGTTCCAGTTTCAGTAGACTCCACGTGAGAATTGCTTGTGCTTGCCCAGAGAGTCGTGGCGTCGGATGCTTCGTGCGTTTCAGAGAGCGAATCGATTGGCGTGCTGGCTACGGTAACGTCTAGATCTGAAACCGCGTCCACGTTGATCTCTCCTGTTTCCTCAATGGCGACTTCAAAAGAGCTGGTTCCGTCCACGTCGATTCCCTCCGGCGGGATGGCGGACCGAAAGCGAGGTGCATGCTCGGCGACGGTCAAGGTCTCTTGATGAGGATGATAGGGAAGCCATGCAAAGCAGAGGACGATGGCGGCTGCGGCTGCGAGGAAGGTGGCCACCGGTTTCAATCCAAAGCGGGCGCTGCGCACGACTTGGGCGGGTTCCGATGCGGGAATCTCTTCTTGGGCGAACTCCGTGGCGAGTGTCTCTTCTAACGCTTGTACGTCTTTCACAAAGGCGCGGAGTTCTTCGGATTCTTGAAGGGCGGCTTCGATGCGGGCGCACTCGGCGGAATCTGCCATTTCTCCCAGGGCATAGGCGGTGAGGCGCGGGTTTTCCAATGTGATCTTGGTATTCATGATAGGCAGGCGCTAGGCGTTCATGAGGGTTCGGAGTTGCTTTAGGCCGGTGTGGAGGAGGAAGCCGACGTTGCTTTCGGTGAGATCAGTGATTTCGCTGATCTCGCGGTAGCTGAGCTGGCTTTGAAAGCGGAGGCGGATGACTTCGCGTTGGTTGTCAGAGAGACGTTCTAACAACGCGAGGGCGCGGCCGTGGCTGTCGTTGCGATCAGCCTCCTGCGAGGGGTCGGGGGCGTCCGAGCCCATTTCGTCGAGAGTTGAGGTATCGATGGCGATCATGCGGCGTTCTTTTCGAAGGATATCGAGCGCGCCGTGGCGGCAGACGGTGTAGAGCCAGGGCTTCAAGCGTTCGCGGAGCGTGTCCGCGTCTTGCTGACAAAGTTTCACGAAGGTTTCCTGAACAACATCCCGAGCCTTATCCGCGTCTTTCAGCAGGCTATAAGCATACTGAATGAGTGGGCGTTCATAGGTTGCGACCGCCGACTCCACCAGCGTGTTGCCGGTGAGAGGTGCGGATGATTGGGAAAGGGCATTCATCGGCGCGTTCACAGGCTACAACGCGCCTCCCGGCATTTCCTTAGAAAGAAATGTGTCGCTTGTCAGGAGGGGTGGCGCTTGGCTAGACTGCCCATATGGCTGCCTCCGATTCGTCCGAGTCCACTCCCTACATTCCCGCGTCGAGCAGGCTCCCAGAGATCACCCCGAAAGCATTGATCCTCGCGGCGTTGCTCTCCATTATTCTTGCAAGTGCCAATGCCTACTTGGGCTTGTTCGTGGGGATGACCGTGTCGGCATCGATCCCAGCGGCAGTGATTTCCATGGCGGTGCTGCGGGCCTTTCGCAATCACAACATTCTGGAGAATAACGTGGTCCAAACAGCGGCTTCGGCGGGTGAGAGCCTCGCCGCAGGCGTCATCTTCACCTTCCCGGCGCTCCTGATTCTCGATGTCTGGACGACGTTTCGGTATTGGGAGGTGACGGTGATCGCAGGGATCGGTGGGTTGCTCGGTGTCCTCTTCACGGTGCCCTTGCGACGCGCGTTGATTGTGGATCGTCCGCTCAAGTTTCCGGAAGGCTTGGCCACGGCAGAGGTTCTCAAATCGGGCGAAGGCCATGCGGGGAGTGTGCGCGCGATTGTGTTAGGTGCCATTGCTGGAGGCTTGGCCAAACTGGGCGCTACGGGAATGAAGTTGATCGCCGAGGCTTATGAGACGGCGCGATTTATTGGGGGTGGTGGGGGGACGGCTTACTTTGGATCCTACCTTTCCCCGGCCCTGGTGGGCGTGGGCTATATTGTGGGGCTTAATATCTCTCTACTGTTGTTTCTCGGTGGTGCCCTGAATTGGGTTGTCTTCATACCCATCCTATCATCCATGCAAGAGGCGGCTCCAGAAGCTTCGGCGCTCGCCACGGCGAAGGGATTGTGGTCCTCTCAGACACGCTACATCGGGGTGGGTGCGATGATTGTCGGCGGTCTTTGGGCTTTGATTCAGCTTCGGAGCAGCCTGGTGGAGGGGATCCGATCAGGCATTCAGGCCTATCAAATG
Organism: Verrucomicrobiia bacterium; assembly: GCA_030425385.1. Classification (GTDB taxonomy): domain Bacteria; phylum Verrucomicrobiota; class Verrucomicrobiia; order Verrucomicrobiales; family DEV007; genus JAACDM01. The sequence continues at coordinate 144,860 of JAUIAH010000009.1, forward strand.
AAGCGGACCGCGGGTGAAGAGAGTCGTTTGGAGAAAGAGATGCCCATGAATTGGGTGGTGATGGCAGCGGGCTTGGCAGTGATTCCGTTAGCGATTGTCTTCTGGATGATCACGAAGAGCCTTGTGATCGCCGCCTTCATGGCGGTGGCCATGGTGGTGGCGGGCTTTCTCTTTTCCGCCGTCGCCAGCTACATGGCGGGTTTGGTAGGCTCATCGAACAATCCCATTTCGGGCGTGACGATTGCCACCATTCTCCTGTCATCCCTGCTTCTGCTAGGATTGCTGAACATTCTTGGGCATGATCAGTCGATTGGTGCGGCCGCGGCCATTCTTATTGGCGCGGTTGTATGCTGCGCTGCAGCGATAGGTGGTGACAACATGCAGGACCTCAAGGCTGGGCATGTGTTAGGGGCGACGCCGCGCAATCAGCAGATCATGCAGGTGGTGGGTGTGCTGTCAGCCGCGTTGGTGATGGCGCCTGTGCTCAGTCTCATCCAGGAAGCTTATGGGATTGGCATTCCCACGGAGAAGCATCCAGAGCCGCTCGCCGCACCGCAAGCCTCGCTCATGGCTTCTGTGGCGCAGGGCGTCTTCCAAGGTGGGATGCCTTGGGGCATGACGGCGATTGGTATGGGCATTGCTGCGCTGGTCATTATCGCTGATCAACTCCTGGAGGCGCGGGGCGCGACCTTTCGCATGCCGGTCTTGGCGGTGGCGGTGGGGATCTACTTGCCCTTCTCGCTGTCGGTTCCCATCTTATTAGGTGGTCTCATCGCTCATTCCTCTCTGAAAGGACGCCAGGAATCTCACCGAGGGGGCTTGCTCTTCGCAGCGGGCCTGATCACCGGAGAAGCCTTGTTAGGCATCCTTCTGGCCATTCCGATCGTCTTGTCGCGTCGAGGGGATGTGATGGTGTTTTTCGGGGCTTTCGAGGCGGTATTGCCAGCAGTGCTTCTGTTAGCAGGGATCGCTTTCCTCCTTTACAAACACGCTGCCAAGACGGAGGAGAACGTATGAGAACGGCACTCCTGAGCATTCTATGGTTACTCTTGGTGACTTATCCCGCCGGGGCCATGGAGAGTCTTGCGACGGCGTTGTTAGGCACGTGGCACTACGAGGGCAAACACATGGGGTCCACGGTGACGTCTATCAGCACCTTTCATGCGAGAGAGAATCGCTATGCTAGTCAAATGAAAGTGCACTTTCTGGGGAAGGTGACCACCATTGACTTCGAAGGTGCTTGGTCGATCGACGATGGGCAGCATGTGGTCGTGAAGGTGACGAAATCAACGAGCAAGGTGTTTCTGCCAGTAGGGAAGGTCATTCGCATGGAGAGTGCCAAGGTGGATGGCCAGGAACTGCATTACAAACACGATGGCAAGTCGACGAAGGAGACGCGGGTGAATCCGAACGCTAAGAAATCATGAAGACCGCATGGCTTACAGGCATTGTCCTGTGTTTCTGCATGGTGATGGGCTGGGGAGAAGAAGGGAGCACGGCAGATCCTACCCTCACGGAGGTCCTGGAGAGTGCGGACACGCCTCCATGGCTTAACGAGATTTCCAAAGTCCTGGTAAAGGAAACAGGCGTGGCGATCTCGCCTGTGATTGGCCTGAGTTATCTCGCCATCACCGATGATCCTAGTGTGGCGCATCTCAAACCCTGGGTCTGGGCTGTGATAGGCTTGTTCGTATTGGTGCTTGTGAAAGACGTGGGTGGGGTCGCGCTGCCCGGACTGTTGAAGAAGCCTCTCGATGCGGTTGAGTTCTTTCAGAATCAAGGCCTGGGAGCACTCTGTGCGGCCTTGTTTGTTCCTGACCTTCATCGAGAACTCTATGCGTTGGTTGCGGACCACGCACCTGCGGCCCAATGGGCGGGTGATGCCGGCGCGCCATTCTTTCTGGCAGCAACTGGTTCGGAGGGTATCCTCTACCTCCTCACATTTCCCCTATCGATTGCCATCTTCTGCGCGGTGTGGTTGCTCTCGAATACCATCAATGTACTCATCCTGCTGTCGCCTTTCAGCACGGTTGATGCCTGCTTGAAATCCATCAAGGTGGCCTGTCTCGGAGTTCTTGCAGGGCTCGGTGCCATTCATCCATACCTTGGTGCGGGCCTTTCTGTAATCTTGGTGATCGTCGCCTTTCTTCTGTTCGGCTGGGCTTTTCGTCTCTATCACTTTGGCTGGATCTTTGCTTCTGATCTGATCACGCGTCGCCACAAGCGTTTCCACGCTGCTGGGAAACCGATCCGGGGCTTTCTCGATCAAGAATTGGCCGATGTGCCCGCACGCACTTATGGGGAACTCTCGCATCATGAAGACTCCGGAACCGTGCGATTTCGCTATCGGCCTTGGCTTCTGATGGCACCTCGCGACGTGAGTATTCCCCTCACACATTCGCCGAAAGTGGGGCGTGGACTCGTCCACGTGACCATTGAGGCGACGGAGACAGATGGGGATCTCAATACGTACTTTCACCTGCCTCCGCGTTATAGCGGGCACGAAAGGGTTGTGGGAAAACAGTTAGACCTGGATGTTGTCGACATCGGTATTCGTCGAGGAGTTAAAGTGGCCATGCGTTGGGTGCGACGTGCGTTCCGCCGAAAGCCGCAAGCGGTGGCCTAGCCAGACGAAGGTAGCCCAGGGTTGGCGCGTTTCCGGAGGCCTGAATGGTTGCGAGAGGGACGAGTACCCAAGGCTTTAGCCTTGGGTTGCTCCGGTTCCGGAGATGGTGGCTTGAAGGGGAGCCCGTCTGCTGGAGTCGCCGACCTCTCGCGCCCCTTCAGGGCGCAGGTGTCATCAACGAATAGATACCCAAGGCTGAAGCCTTGGGCTTTGTTCTCTGGGGTCTTCAACCCCATGATTCTTTTGGCGTTCTATGGGAATGATGCTAGTGAATGGCGCGGCCTGAAGGGTCGCCAGAGGCTAGCCCAAGGCTTTAGCCTTGGGTTGCTCCGGGTCTGGAAATGGCGGCCTGAAGGGTCGCGAGAGGGGAGCCCGTCTGTTGGAGTCTGACCTTTCGCGCCCCTTCAGGGCGCAGGTGTCATCAACGAATACATACCCAAGGCTGAAGCCTTGGGCTTTGTTCTGTGGGGCCTTCAGCCCCCATAATTCTCTGGTCGATAGGCTGAATGATTCTCCGGGCCTTCAGCCCCGTGATTCTCTGGTCGAACGGCTGCACGACGTTTGTTCTTTGATGGATGGCATCTAAGAGCATCCGTCACGAATGGGCATCCCTCGATGGGAGACTACCCAAGCCCTTCCATCTGCCAACCGTCGCGATAGGTAGGCCGTGCGAGCGCATTGGCTTCTTCTGAATTTGTGAAGGCAACGGCTTCTGCGTCCCAATGGAGCAGCTCGTTGGGCAAACGCGTGGCAACGAGCCCCAAGCAGGTGGCTTCGGCCAAAGGGCCTGCGTAGCCAAAGTGTGAGCCGGTTTCGCCTTTGCCGAGGCAGGCATCGATGTAGGCATGATAGTGGCTGAAGCCTTTGACGTCCGGCCGCTCAATGCCACGATTGAGTCGGTAGGGGACGAGTTGGGGCCCGGAAATGTGCGGGATGAGCAGCTTGCCATCCTCACCGATGAACAATGAGCCCCCACCGGGAATGCGGCGCTGATCACTCTCGTATTCGAATAGCTCGCGAGGGGGGCGACGGTTGCCGTCTGTCCAGGTGACTTTGAGAGAGCCGCCCGCGGTCCACTTCGTGCCGGGAAAGAGATACTCGACAACCTGCCAATCGGGCCAGTTCTCTTTCCGCGAAGCCGGATCATGCAGCCACTCCTCGGGGACGGAGGCTTTCACCGACATGGGAAAAGTGAGGTCCAGCGCCTTGAAGGGCACGTCGAGAATGTGACAACCAAAGTCTCCGAGACCGCCGCCGCCAAAGTCCTGCCAACCACGCCAATTGAAAGCATGATAGAGATCTTTCTTGTAGGGGCGTTCGGGAGCAACCCCTAACCATTTGTCCCAGTCGAGGGTCTTGGGAATGGGATCACTTCCGGCTGGGCGTCCACGATTGGGGAATCCGGCGCCGCTCCACGAGTGGATCTCACGGATCTTGCCGATGGCGCCATCCTGCAGCATGCGCACTGCCATGCGATACTCGATCGCGGATTGAATCTGGTTTCCCATCTGAGTGACCACCCCAGCCTTGGCGGCAGCATCGCGAATGGCGCGGGCTTCGGTCACTTCATGCGTGAGTGGTTTCTGGCAATAGACGTGTTTGCCTGCTCGGAGCGCGGCCATGGTGATAGGCGCGTGCATGTGATCCGGGACGGTGACATTGACAGAGTCAATCCGGTCTCCTTCCTCGCGGAGCAGCTCGCGCCAATCCTGGTAGCGCCGTGCTTTGGGAAACTTGGCGGCCGCTTTCTCCATGCGGGCAGTGTCCACATCACAGAGGGCAACAATCTCAATGTTATCATGTGAGGCAAGATTCTGGAGATCACTCCATCCCATTCCGTCGGTGCCGATACAGGCATGTTGGAGCTTTCCATTGGCGGACTTGGCCAGGCTAAGACCTGGGGCAAAGGTTGGGAAGAGACTGAGAGAAGCGGTCTTGAGAAGGCGGCGGCGCGTTGGCATGGGGAGATTCTGCCACCTGTGGCCCACCGCGCAAGCGCGGAAGAAGCGCCTATGCGTTTGCCAGCATGGGATTTCTTGGGTGATACTTTAAGCATGTTGGGTCGAATCGCCTTGGTGCTCTATTTGCTCACCTTTCCCTCGGTCGCTGACGATAGCGCGCCCTGGTTGACCCATGATGCCTTGCGGGTGACGCGGGTGGGCACGCTGAGAGAGGCGATGGACCAATGGCGCCATTCGATCGAGGCCGCAGGCGATGCCGACGCGGTGCTGGCGAGATGGAGACCTGTGGACGATGAGGATACGGCGGCGTGGGCGCGTTATGGCTTGGCGTGTGAAGCGCTGCGACGGCGTGAGGAGGCGGTGGCTGCCTATGAACACGTTCTCGCGCATCGGCCCGCGCATCATGGCGTGCGGATGCGCTGGTTCTTGCTGAGAGAAGGAGCACGCGCGAAGGATTTGGAGCCTCTTGGGCTGGCTGAGTTTTCTCATGTGGCAAAGGTGATAGGAGAATCGTGGGAGGCATCAGCACGCGGGCCGCTCTTGGCGTTTCTGGATAGCGCGGCGCAGCCGGGGAGGGAACGGGCTCAGTTGCAGCCCTTGTGTAGGCTGTTGTTAGAATTGGAGGGCGATTTGGAAGTCGCTGAAGCCATGCTCCGAGTCCCGTCCTTGGCCGAAGCGGCTTTCGCTTGGTGGTCGAGCACTCGGGGAGATGGTGAAGACTTGTTAGGCCACGCGGTCATCGCCTTGCGTGCGCAGTGCCGGTGTTTGCGCTCGTTCCGAAATAGGGAAATGTCTTGGCATGGAGCCCGTTCTCCTGCGAGCGTCGTCCTCACACAGGCACTGAAAGATGCCGATTGGTTGGAAGACGAGATCCTACCATCTTTGCGGAAGGAAGGCCATCCCCGTCGTGTGGCCGCCTTTGAATCTTTGCGAGAACTTTACGCTGTGCCCGAAGGGCAGTTCATGAACGCGGCTCTCGCGTATGTGGAGAGGCGAGGGGAAGAGGGGCTCGAAGAGGTGATTGGAGCGTGGTCGGCGCGGCGGCTTTCTCAATTTGCGGAGAGGAATGAGGGGGGCGTGGGTGCTTGGCTGGAATCGCTGGCAAGAGTGATAGAGATGGACCAGGAATCGCCGCGAGAACTGTTCCTGGCAATGATACGAAAGGTGAGTGCTGATCCGGAAAACTTTTGGGATTGCCTGGAGTACGTGGACACGGTGCTGGAACCGCGTTTTCCCGATGAAAGGGTCCGCGAGCGGACGATCGATTGGGGAAGTCATCCGCTCCTGCAGTCGGACACTTACCAGGATCTACTTGGGAGCATCAAGCTGTTGCGTGCCTCTCCCTTTCTTCGTGATGTGGATGCCTTTCGGACATATGCCTGGGACGAGGGGCGCCATAGTTTACTGGCGTCGGTGCTCCAACGCATCCGACAATTGTCCGCGGGAAAGCGGCGCCACTATGAAGTGATGCTGGCTGAGGAAGAGCCGACCTTCGGTCGCGACCTTCTTGCGGCTTGTCTCGCAGAGATGCCTGCGGAAGCTCTGCTTGATGTGCTCTGCCAGCATCAGACGGCGTTGGAGAATGCTCCGGAGACGTGCCTTCGGGAAGTAGGATATGAATGGACACGTGTGTTAGAAATGCAAGAGGGGTTTGAGGTGCCCTCTAAGCAGCGTGCGTTTCTGGATGGACTGTTGGTATCCTCCGCCATTGATGTAGAAACGTTTCTGGGATCGGCGGACCTGAATTTGTTAGAGTGGACGCCTGAGCGGAGCCGGTTGCGCGTGCGTCATTGGGTGAGGAGCTTGGCTCACGGCGATCGGGCTCAGGCGCGGCAAGTTTATGAGAAAGCGCTCGCTTGGTGGACGGAAGGGCTCGAACCTCAGGAGGCTTCACGATTGGCCTCTGCCTTTCTTCATCAGCTTGTCGAAGGGAGCCGGTCGGTCGCGGTGGCCGATTTCTGTGCGGGGATCATCGCCGATCCGCAGGCCACGACGCCCACCTGGTGGATGGACCCCATGGCCCACGTTCCTGCCTTCTTCGCCCCTATTGATGAGACGGACGAAGATTGGGAAAGGCAGTTGAGCGTGTTCTTTGAGGGAGCCGCGAAAGGCCTACAGGGGCGGGGAACCATAGTCATCATGCTAGAAGGGCTCTGGCTGGGGATGGAGTCACTAGCCTATGGGAATCGAGAGCGCTTTGAAGAGATGGTGTCTTGGTTAGAAAGTGATCTCTTCACGGGGCGGCATCCTGAATTGGCGCACTGGTGCCGAGCGCTTGCCTCGTTGCATCGTGATCGTTTGAACGAGGTGGTGGATCTGACGACGGTATGGCAACGGTTGCGTGAGCCGTTTGATGATCCAGGCCTTTCTCTCCCTGGCCAATTGGCTTACGCAGAGTCCTTGGCCCGTCTCGTTGGAAAGCGTCTCCCTGACGATGTGTTAGAACGCATCGCCCAGGTGTCTGAAAAGGGGCTCGTGTCAGGTGTGGTGCCCGAGCGGCAGCTTCACACCATCTCGACGACCTTGGCAGGAACTGGCGTGCGGGCGGGTGGACTTGCTGCGACGTGGGTGCAAACCGCCTCCGAATCGGCTGACGCCAAGGTGGCCCTCAGAATGTTTGAAGTGGCCATACAGAGTGGCGACGACGAGGTGATCGATGCGATTGCGGCTGAGGCCGACCTCGATTTCGATTGGTTGCTCTTGCTGCTGCGCGCCAAGGACTGGCAACGAGCTACCGCTTGGATACAGGACGATTGGAAGCGCTTTGACTGGCGCCATGGTGTCCGGAAGGGGGCGCTGCCTGTCTTCGAACCTGCGGTTGCTGAGGCGTTGCCCGCGCTGACAGAGACACTGAAAGCGGATCGCGAATTGGGATTCTTGCTAGAAGCGCTCTTGAGTGCTTTGCCAGATGAGGGTGAGGAATCGATGAGGCGTGAACGCCTGCGAAGTCTGGCGAAAAGGGTGCGCTCACACGTCTGGGTCGATCGCGATCAAGAAAGAGGCATGCTGGCCTTCATCTCAGCGGAGGCTCAGGCTGCGCATCTCCTGGTCGATAACTACCGGGAGGTGGCGGGGAAATGGTCACTGAAAGAAATGCCTTCTCTGACAGAAGTGCGGGCTCGGCGCGCGTGGCAAGCCGTTTTCCAAATGGCTCTACGGTTGAGCCTTCATAGAGGCCACGAGCGTTATGAAGCCCTGCTCACGGCGCTTCTCCAAACTCAGGAAGACGAACGTAAGGAAGTGCAGGGATGGGTGTTAGAGAATTTGCAACGCGCTTTCCTTGAGGATTGGGCTTCATGGGGCCCGGAGATCTTGCGGCAGCATGAGAAACTCGTTCCGCTAGCCGCTGACTTGGATGCGGAGCATTGGTTGCCTCTTGGATGGGCGATTCGAACTCTGATCGGTGATGCAGATGCCACCTACCTGTTCCCGGCGCGGGTGCGGCGAGCGAAGCCCAGGCGTGGCGAGAGTGAGACGCCGAGTGCACGCTTCCTGCGGAATGTGGTCGCGCATTTGGGGACGGCGATGCAAGGAGTCGAGGTGCCCAAAGAACGCAAGGAAGCCATTGCGATTGCCCTTTGTCAGAGCACTGGGTTCACCATGGCGTTGAGGCATGTGCCAGTGTGGGAGGAAGGCTGGTTCGGCCTTGTCCAACGGCGCGGATGGATCCGTGAAGAGACGCTTCTGAATGAAGGGAGAGCCTTTGCCAAGGCGGCGCCTCGGCGTGGATGGGCCTGGAAAGAAATGGCCGACCGCTTGACACTAGCGAACGAACCGGAGGATGCCCTCGCGTGTTGGCGAGAAGCGGCGAAGATCGCTGGCAATGACTCCAAACGCTATTCCGTCTTTGAGTTAGGCAAGATTCAGCAATTGTTAGATCTCAACCTGAATGTCGAAGCCAATCGCGCGCTCACGTTCTTTGATGCGAAGCGCTTGCATCCTGATCATAAAGAGCAGCTGGAAGCGCTGCGCAAACGTGCGAAGCAACGCGCCGATCGAGGTACGACAACGGTGTAAGATCTAGCACTAGGGCTGTGATTTCTCATCCTTTCCCGGTCGGCTGTATGGGGTCCCAGGTGCGGGACAACATTATCCCACCGATGTGATGGGTGTCCTTACTCGTCTTCGTCCTCGTCTGGCACGCGCTCAACGCGGTAGAAGGCGGCGGGATGGGACGCTAAGGATGAGGTGTAAGCGATTTCCCCAATTTCATTCACCACGGTGCCAACTTCATTCCAAGAGGCGAGGTCGCTCGACTCAAAGACGGTGTAGGTTCCGAGGGGCCCCTTGACGAGGAGCTCGAAGTCACCATTCGGGAGGGTGCCAGGAATGAGACTGGGCAGTGGCTTGGGAATGAAGACGATCTCAGCCTCGAAGCGTTCGAAGTAGATGATGAGATCTGGATGCGTGCCTTCTGGAACGATGATCTTCTCCAGGGGGTTCTCGGCAAGGTCAATGAAGGGTTCCCGCTCTTCATTCAGGCCGTCCTGGATGGTGAGTTCGGTGATTTGATTGCCAAAGAGATCCAGCTTGTCGAGATTTCCCATGCCTTCTGGCAACGTGAGCTTCTTAATCTTGTTGTTGAAAGCGATGATATCAATGACAGAGGGAAGGGGACCTTCGAAGTTGACACTGCCGAGTTCGTTGTTCTCCAAATAGAGTTCCTCGAGGCTCAGCAAACCCGCCGGGATATTCACCGTGCCGAGCTCGTTGCGGCGAAGGTCTAGCACCTTCAAATTGTTAAGATCACTGGGGAAACTGACGGGACCGGCGAAGATGGATCCGCTGAGATTGTTGTCGCTCAGGTCCAGCTTTTCTAACTGGGTGAAGCCTTCTTGGAGGACGAATGTCTCCATGCCGTTGCTACTCAAATCGAGCTCTCGCAGATTCACCAAGGTGCTGGGAATCTCCAGCTTCGACAGGCCATTGTCAGAAATGCTGAGCACCTCGATGCTCGTGATATGCTGAATGGCATCAAGGTTAGGCAAATCATTGCTGCTCAGATTCACAATCTTGAGGCTCTCCAGGTCGTCGGGAAAGCGGACAGGATTGAAGAGTGACGGGGAGAGGACGTTTCGACTGACGTCGAGCTCTTCCAAATTCACCAAGCCATCGGGCAGCGTGAGCCGGCTCGCATTCTTTCCGTTGATAAAGAGGCTTTTGACTTTGGCGAGGTCGGCTTCGGTGATCTCACCAGTGGCTTTGTTGATTTCTTCGCGGATGGCCTCTTCGACGTTGGCGTCGGAGATCGTCACGGCAGGAGCCATGATGATGCCAAGCGAAAGACCGGCGAGAGCGACGAGGGAGCGATTGAGGGTCATGATCGGTTTCTTAAGGGGTTCACAGGCGGGGTGAAAGGAATTTAAGGCAGAAGTGTTCCGTGTGCTGGTAGAAATTCAAGGCAACGCCTTCAAATGCGCCTCCCAACCCTCATCGAGCTGGTGGAGTTTCTGCAGACCGAGCTCCTTAAGCCGCTCGATCACCACACGATTGGAATCTGGCGGGCCGTAGAGGACATAGCGGTGTCGACGGTCCATGAAGAGGTCCACATGCGCCGCCAACTGCTTGTCGAGGTCATTGGGAGAGAGGGAGATGGCGTCGGGAAAGTGCTTCTCAGCGTAGGCCTCCGCAGAGCGGGTATCGATCCACGTGGGGGAGGGAGACCACGAGAAGACTTCGGCTATCGTCAGTCCCGGCGGGAGTGCTGGCGTGGGCGGAGCGACATAGAGTGCCGGGCGTCGTGGCGAATGATAGGTCCAGGCGGTGCCGAGCGATGCCAGCGCAACAATCAGGGCGCATTGCCAGGCGAGCGTAGCCAAGGTGCGCATGCCGAGGGGCTTCAGACCTAGAGTGATGACGAAGCCTTGGTGCTCGACTCTGCCGTCACGGCGTCTGCCGCCTGAGGTGCCGCTTCTGCAGGGACTTCCGGTGCTGGTTGGGGAGCGGGTTCAGGTCGACTCTGAGCACGTTGGATGCTGAAGAAGGCCAGTTTCTTCTGGTGCTTCTTGATCTCGCAATCCGTTACCAGGGTAAGCATGCCAAGCTGCACCTTACCCGTTGATGCCGGAGTCAGCGTCAATTCATAGATCTTGCCCGTCTCGATCTCTTTCGTCTCGACCGTCACATTCTCACGGGAGGAGCGGACCTCTTTGAGAATGATGGGCTGTTCGTGATTCATGGTGACTCGAACGGTCTTGGGGTCGGCAGCTTGCCCTACGGTCCATTTGGTGATCTTGGGCTCCACCTGAACGAGCGTCGGCACATGGAGTTCCACTGAAAGCCGATCGGTGATCGCTGGCCCGAGAACAGGTTTCGGAGGTGTCGCGGGCTCGACCACCGGTGCGGTGGCAAGGTCGCCCGCCGCCGGAGCGATCACCTTGGGCTTCACCACCGGCTGCTCTTCTGCATAGAGCACAGAAACGTGCTTCGTCTGGATGCCTTCACCGCCTCCGATCTTGAAGACTGCCGTGATCGTGCCTGATTCGCCCTTTCCGTAGCGTTCCTTGTCGGCCGTGGCGCGGATGCAGCCGCAATTGCTGTCCACGGACTGGATCACCACAGGATGCTTGCCCGTATTCTTGAACGTGAAGACGGACTCGAACGACTCCTCATCGGGTTTCGCCTTGTAGACATTACGATGGGTATTGAAATCCAAGTCTGCCCAGCACGGGGTTCCTAGGAGGACGAGAGCGGCACACAGGCGTTTCATGCGATCAGAATAGTGGGAAACTTAGTTCTCGCAACTGGTCGGTTCCGGGCGCCTCCGTGCGTGGATTGGAGTTGCACGTCGCGGGCTTCTGTGGCGTGGTTTCTTAACAACCTAGCCAACGCCCATGATTGATGCCAAATCCCTCCTCGATTCTTTAGTAGATGGTGTGTCCCAGCTTGGGGACAAACTGCAGCATGTCCAACCAGGTGAGATCCTGGAGAAGGCGCGCGATACTGCTGGCGGGGTCCTGGACCAAGCCACCTCCGGTGTGAAAGAGCTGTCCGGGAAAGCCGTGGAAGCGACAGGTGCAGATGAGAAGCTGGACGCCGTCGTCGGCAAGATGACGGGGGGCAAGACGACGGAAGACCTGGTTGCTCAAGCCAAGGATTTCGTGGCCGAGAACAAATTGGCGGCCGGCGTGTTCGCAGCGGGTGTGGGGGCCATGTTGCTGGGCTCCAAACGGGGACGGAAGGTCACGAAGAATGCGGCCAAAGTGGGAGGCGTGGCGCTCATTGGGGGTTTGGCATACCAAGCGTTTCAGAATTTCAAGGAGGGCAAGCCGCTCTTTGCGGATGCTGAGGTGACGGCGGCGCCTCTGGAGAGTGGGTTTGATCCCGATTCACTGACCAATGAACAGGCGCTTCTCCTGGTGCGGTCGATGGTGGCCGCGGCCGCGGCGGATGCCAAGATCGATGAAGAGGAACGCCTGCGGATAGCGCTAGGACTACGTGAGGCTGGTCTGGAACCCGAGGCGGTGGACTTCATGGAGAATGAATTTAAGAATCCTGTCAGTGTGGAGACCTTGGCGGCGGGGGCCGACTCGCCAGAGTTTGCGAGTCAAGTCTACACAGCGGCGCGGCTGACGATTGAACCCGATACCCCAGAAGAAACGACTTTCCTGGAGCGTCTGGGGGCCGCGCTTGGCATGGAGAAAGAGATGCTTGAGCATCTGAACGCTGCGGCTTCGGCCGTGAAAGCTGCGTAGGGCGAAGGCGGTGTCGCTCAGATCTCTCGGACTCGGTCTCGCTATTGGTGTCGGCGTAGGATTTCTGATAGGCTGGGCAGCGAGCAAGACCTCCATCGCATCGGGTGAGAGCTCTGGAGGGGTGCCGTCGGTTGTGGAGCCAGGTCCCAATCTCATGACCGGGCAGCTGACGCGAACGTCGGGATCAGGAAAGAGCTCTTCGGCAACAACGTTAGACGATCTGCGTGCGCTCCATTCGCCAGTCATGCGTCTGGCGGCGTTGACCCAGTGGGGCTATGACTTGGCGGGTCAGGATCCTGATGATGCCTTGCATCGTCTGGATGCCCTGGCTGATGGAGATGAGAAATTGGCATTTCTGCGAGGGCTCTTCACGCGCGTGGCCGAGGAACGCGCACCCTATGAAGCCATTCAGCGGGTGAAGCGATTGGATCGTCGTTTGGAACTGGAAGGGTATCAGGCTTTGGTCAGCCATTGGACAGGCCAGTCGATGGCGAAGGTGAGAGATTTCCGCACATTTTATGAGGTCTTGTTAGGCAGCTCTGGTGTGGCCAACGATGTCAAGGAGGCTTGGTTGAAGGCGCACCGTGGGCATCATGCGGAGGGGCGGATGCTTGCGGCAATGGCGGGTAGCATGATCGCGGAGGATCCAGAAGAAGCCTTGGCCTTGGGCGAGGGATTGGAAGGATGGCAGCGCGAGGGCTTTGTCAGGGCTGTGGCCTCGCAATGGATGGCGCGAGGCGATCGTGAGGCGGCTTGGGAGTGGTTCCGAGAGCAGGCGGAGGGGGTGGAGGAAGGAAGGCTTTCGGAATTAATAGGGCAATGGTATGGTCGTGACAAAGAGGGGGCGACGATGGCATTGGGAACGATCAGCGATCCGGATGAGCAGTTGCGTGCGAGTGCCTTGTTAGGGGAACTCAAGGCGCAGAGAGAAGGCACGCGCGCAGCGGTGGCGTGGGCGGATGCGCTCGCAGACGAGGCGGCGCGGGATGCGGCGCATGCGGCGATCTATGATGCGACACCGCGCGGGATTGGAGCGATTCTGAATGACGATCAGGGGCTCCTGAATGTGGGCCACGTGATGCCGGGGACGCCAGCGGAGCAGGCGGGATTGCGAACGGGTGATCGTTTGTTAGAGATTGATTCCGGGGCGGGAACTTTCGAATCGCTCGATGGGGCGGCCTTGGGCGACGCGGTGGAACGCATCCGAGGAGAACCGGGCTCGGCGTTGCGTTTGCGCGTCCTGAGAGTCGATGGCACGGTGGCCGTCTTGGATCTGAACCGGCAGCAATTGATCCTCGATGGTGAATCAAAGTGAAGCGCTGGTCGTCCTCCGGGAGGCTGTCTTTGGCGACGGTGAGAAGGCCATCACCGCTCCTGTTTCTCTCACACTTGCTCCAGGAGATAAGGTGCTCTTGTCAGGGCCATCGGGGTGTGGCAAGACCAGTGTGTTGCGCGGGATGCTCGGATTTCTCTCGCTCCATGCGGGTGTCTTTCTGCTCGATGGAACCCCTGCCACGGTATCAGCAATCTGGCAGTGGCGTCAGCGGGTTGCCTATGTGCCGCAGGAACTCGATCTGGGGCGTTCGTGCCAGGTGAATGCTTGGTTGAATGAATCCTTGGGAGGTGTGGCTGAGGTGCATGAATCCGATTTGCATCGCGTTGAATTGGGGCCCGCTATTCTCACCAAGTCGCTGGATGAGATCTCACGAGGAGAGCGGCAGCGCTTGGCGATTCTGCTCGCCTTGGCGCAGCGTCGGGAGGTCGTGATCCTCGATGAAGTGACATCGGCCTTAAACGAAACGCTTTGTAATCGGGTGATCGACTGGTTTGCCCAACAGGAGGCTTGTGTCATCGCCGTTTCCCATGATGCGGCTTGGCAGCGTCATGGAAGCTTCCGGGCAGTCACCTTCACCAACCAGCCTTCGTGAATACGCCTGACCTTTCCTGGGAGTCTTTGGGGGTGTGCGCGCTTCTCTTGTTGATTCCGTTAGGCATCATGGCGCGCCTGCAGTTGGGATTGTGGAAGGAATTGCTTCTGGCGGTCTGCCGCATGAGTATCCAACTCTTCCTAGCAGGACTCTATCTGAGCTACCTTTTCCAATGGAATCATCCCGGCCTCAGTGTGGCTTGGCTTGGGGTGATGACCCTGGCGGCGTCGGGATCGGTCCTCCACAATAGTGCGCTGCGCTGGACGACCTTCATCGTTCCCGCATTTGCCGCCCTGGGCTTGGCGACTTTGGGGATTGTGCTCTACCTCAATGCCTGGGTCGTGCGCCTGGATGATCTCTTTGAAGCACGCTATCTGGTCGTGTTAGGAGGGATGTTGTTAGGCAATTGTCTCTCCGCTAACATCATCTCTGCTAGCCGATTCTACCGTGCGGTGCACGAGCGTCGAGAAGCGTATGAGTGGGCACTGGGCAATGGGGCGAGCCAGACGAAAGCGTTGCGACCATTCGTTCAGGAAAGTCTGACGGCTGCTTTGCGCCCGGGGTTGGCGGCCATGATGACGATGGGGTTGGTGTCCTTGCCAGGCATGATGACGGGCCAGATGCTCGGTGGCAGTGATCCGTCTGTAGCGATCAAGTATCAGATCGTCATTATGATCGCCATCTTTGCCTGCACCTCGCTGAGCATCAGCCTCTTCCTCCTCTTCACACGGCGGCTTTGTTTCGATGCCTTGGGGAATCTGCGGGTGCGAGCGGTTTTCAAGAAAGGGCGGCCTTGAAGGAGCGCTCACTTCTTGATCCTCAACGGAGTTGCGCTACGCTCAGCGCCCATGGGACTCTTTGACATCGCCGCCTGTCTGATCACCTTGGCCGCCGCCTTTGGTTACGTGAATCAGCGTTTCCTCAAGTTGCCGACCACGATCGGGGTGATGCTGATTTCCCTCTGTTTCTCCCTTGGCTTGGTCCTCCTGCGCTTTATCAATCCTGACATTGCGTTGACCGCACGCGAGTTTGTGGCGGGCATCGATTTCAACAAAGCGGTCCTTGATTGCCTGTTGAGCTTTCTCTTGTTCGCCGGGGCGTTGCACGTGGATCTCAATGATCTCCGAGATCAGAAGCGCCTCATTGCGATCCTGGCCAGTGTGGGCGTGGTGTTGTCGACGTTTATCGTGGGAACGGTCACGTATTTCCTCCTTGGTGCTTTCGGAGTGGAGGTCTCGTTCATCTATTGCCTGCTCTTCGGGGCCCTCATTTCCCCCACGGATCCGGTTGCTGTGTTAGGCATTCTCAAGAAAGTTGGCGTGCCCAAATCGTTGGAAACAAAGATCACAGGGGAATCGCTTTTTAACGATGGGGTGGGCGTCGTCGTGTTCCTCGCGATCCTTGGCATTGCCACGGGCAAGAGCGATGGGAGTGCGGGGGCCATTGCCCATCTCTTTGTGCTCGAGGCGGGAGGCGGTGTGTTGTTAGGGGCGATCTTTGGAGGCGTGGCTTATTTCATGCTGAAGACGGTGGATAATTACCAGGTGGAGGTGCTGATCACGTTGGCACTGGTCATGGGCGTCTATAGCTTGGCGCTGGCCTGGCATATGTCTGGCCCGTTGGCGATGGTGGTGGCGGGCCTCATGATTGGGAACCACGGGCGCCAATTGGCAATGTCGGACACGACCCGCGATCATTTGGACAAATTCTGGGAGCTCGTGGACGAGGTCTTGAATGCGATTCTCTTTCTTCTCATCGGGCTCGAGTTTCTCATTCTTTCGATCACGGGTCAGAATCTGTTGTTAGGTGTCTTGGCGATTCCTCTGGTGCTTATGGCGCGTCTCGTGGCGGTTTCGGTGCCCATCACGGCGCTGAAGCCTTTCCGCGCGTTTAGCAAGGGCGTGGTGCCCATTCTGACTTGGGGAGGCTTGCGGGGCGGCATTTCCGTGGCATTGGCCTTGGCGATACCCCCAGGGCCGGAACGCGAGATCTTTCTGACGATGACGTATGTGATCGTGATCTTTAGCATCGCAGTACAGGGCATGACCTTGAAACCGCTCATTCAACGGGTCACGGCGTAGCCAACGCCGCGCTTTCATTCGCTTCTTGGGGTTGCACACAGCCATGGCCCGTTCGTCCGCCATCTTCCTGATATTCCTTTCCGCCACGACGCTTGCGTGTCTGGGAGCTGAACTGGATTTCAATCGCGATATCCGACCGATTCTGTCTAACAACTGCATCTTCTGTCACGGTCCCGATGAGGAAGAACGCAAAGCTGGTCTCCGTCTCGATACGCGAGAAGGGATCTTGCAGGATAACGTGGTGATTCCCGGCGATACAGATAACAGTTTATTAATCAAACGAATCGATTCGAATGATCCCGATGAACAAATGCCGCCGCCAGAATCGGCCAAGGCATTGACGGCTGAGGAGCGCGCGCTGCTCCATCAGTGGATCGCGGAAGGCGCGGCGTGGGAAGATCACTGGGCCTATGTGGCGCCGAAACCGGTTCCCGTGCCGGAGGTGAAACGCAAGGATTGGCCGCTGGGAGCGGTCGATCACTTTATCCTGGCGCGTCTTGAGGAAGAAGCCTTGCCGCCAGTGGCGGAAGCGGATCGTGCGACCCTCTTGCGGCGGTTATCATTCGATCTGACAGGACTGCCACCATCGGTCGAGTTGTTAGATCGTTTCCTCCAAGATTCGCGTCCGGATGCTTATGAGCAGGTGGTGGATGAACTGTTAGGCTCTGAGCATTTCGGTGAGCGGATGGCCATGTATTGGCTCGATCTCGTGCGCTACGCGGACACCGTGGGGTATCATGGGGATCAAGATCATCAGATATCGCCCTATCGAGATTGGGTAATCGATGCCTTCAATGAGAACATGCCGTTTGATGCGTTTACCAAAGCGCAGTTGGCGGGGGATCTTCTTCCGGAGGCCACGGTGGATGATAAGATTGCCTCGGGTTACAATCGCCTCTTGCAGACCTCGCACGAGGGAGGCGTGCAGCCCAAGGAGTATCTGGCGATCTATGCGGCGGACCGCGTGCGCAATGTGTCAGCGGTGTGGATGGGCGGAACTCTTGGCTGCGCACAATGTCATGATCACAAGTATGACCCTTACACCTTGCAAGATTTCTATACGATGGCGGCGTTCTTTGCCGATATCGACGAGGAACAGCATTTTAAAGACGGCACCAATGACTTGCCCACAAGACGTGCCCCCGAAATCGATGTCCTCAGTCGACGCGATCGGGAAGCCCTGGCTCGCGTGGAGAAAGCGTTAGAAGACGGAGCGATTGCTCCGGACAAACGAGCGCGGTTGGCGCAACGGCGCGACGCGATTCTTGCAAACAAGCGGCGCACCATGATCACGGTAGCGAAGAAGACACCTCGGGTGACGCGGGTGTTGCCCCGTGGAAATTGGTTAGACGACTCTGGTGAAATAGTGGCTCCAGCGGTGCCCGCCTTCATGGGGACGGTGGGCGTGAAGGGAAGACGGCCAACGCGGCTGGATCTCGCCCATTGGCTCACGGATGGCTCGCGTGATTCTGGCAAACAAACCGCTCGGGTCTTTGCGAACCGTTTCTGGTATCTGCTCTTTGGAAGGGGGCTCTCGGCCTCATTGGAGGACTTCGGTGGGCAGGGATCGGTGCCTGACCATCCGGAACTGCTCGACTATCTCGCATTGGCCTTTGTCGATGACGACTGGGATGTGAAAGCGTTTCTTAAAGATCTCGTCATGAGTCGAACCTATCGCTTATCGAGCCAAGCCACGCCGGCATTGCTGGAGAAGGATCCCGACAATCGCCTCTTTGGTAGACAGGCGCGACATCGGATGCCGGCGGAGATGATCCGCGACGCGGCTCTGGACATGGCGGGATTGTTAGATAAACACATCGGTGGTGCCAGTGTGAAGCCTTATCAGCCGGAGGGCTATTATCGCCATCTCAATTTCCCCCAGCGGCGCTATCATCATCACGAAGACGCGCGGCAGTGGCGGCGAGGGCTCTATGTCCATTGGCAGCGCCAGTTTCTTCATCCGATGCTGCGTGCCTTCGATGCACCTAGTCGGGAGGAATGCAGCGCTGAGCGCCCACGTTCGAACACGCCGACAGCGGCGCTGACCTTGCTCAACGATCCCACATTTGTAGAGGCAGCGCGCGCCTTGGCGGAGCGGCTTCTGCGCGGTGATCGTCAAGAGTTTGAGGCGCGCTTGGCGCAGGGCTTTCGGTTGGCGTTGAGTCGGGGCCCGACCACCGTGGAGGAAGACTTGCTGCGCACTCTCTATCAACACGAACAGGAACACTATCAGAAACACCCTCAAGACGCGAGGGCGTTGATTCAAACTGGGCAAGCCGCGGTGGCGGATGATCTCGACCCTGTCGAGTGGGCTGCTTGGACGGCCGTGGCGCGGGCTTTGCTCAATCTCGATGAAACCATCACTCGCCACTAACGCCGTCACATGAATCTCTCGCTTGCAGACACACTCAATCGCCGAGCCTTTCTCGCCCACTCCGGTGTCGGTCTCGGCGCTGCCGCGCTCAGTTCCATGCTTCATCGCGATGCGGTTGGAAAGGCGGTGTCCCACCTCGCGCCGCGTGCCAAGCGCGTCATCTTCCTCTGCATGGCGGGAGGGCCTTCGCACTTGGAGACTTTTGACTACAAGCCGGAACTCGCCCGCCAGCATGGCAAGCCGATGCCGGACTCGTTCACCAAGGGGCAGCCGATCGCGCAGTTGCAGGGGAAACCGCTCACCTGTCAGGGGCCGATGGCGTCGTTTCGGCGTTATGGGCAAGCGGGTTTGGAAGTGAGCGATTACTTGCCGTGGCAAGCAAAGTTGGCCGACGATATCTGTGTGGTGAAGTCGCTCGTCACGGAGCAGATCAATCATGATCCCGCCCACACGTTTATGAACACCGGCACGGTGATCAGTGGACGGCCGAGCATGGGGGCATGGGTCAATTACGGGTTGGGGAGCGCTGCTGATGATCTGCCTGGATTTGTGGTGTTGACCTCCGTTGGTGGACGCAACCCTCAGCCGATCGCGTCGCGTCAGTGGTCAGCTGGCTTTCTCCCCAGTCGCTTCCAAGGGGTCGAGTTCAATGCTAGTGGGGACCCGGTGCACTATGTGAGGAATCCGAAGGGGGTGACCACACCTCAGCAGCGGCGATTGGTCGATACCATTCAGGCGCTCAACCGGGAACGCTTTGCTGCGGCACCGCATCCTGAGATCGAGACGCGGATTGCCGCCTATGAAATGGCTTTTCGCATGCAGGCTTCTGTGCCGGAACTCATGGATCTCTCGGACGAGCCGGCGTCAGCGTTAGAGCTTTATGGAGCCACGCCTGGTGACGGGTCTTTCGCCTCCAATTGTCTCTTGGCTCGGCGTTTAGCGGAGCGCGGGGTGCGCTTCATTCACCTCTATCATCGCGGTTGGGATCACCACGGCGATCTTGACCGCTATATGAAGATTTGCGCTGGGCACACGGATCGGGCCACCTGGGCATTGGTCACCGATCTCAAAGCGCGCGGATTGTTAGACGACACGTTGGTCATCTGGGGAGGGGAGTTTGGTCGAACGCCGATGTTTCAGGGGAAAGGCGGGCCTGGGCGCGATCATCATATCAAAGGATTCTCCATGTGGCTCGCGGGAGGGGGCGTGCGCGGTGGGCAAAGCTATGGCAACACGGATGAACTTGGCTACCATGCCGCGGAGAACGTGGTCCATGTGCGTGATCTCCATGCCACGATGCTGCGAGTGCTCGGGATCGATCACCATCGCTTTAGCGTGCCCTTTCAAGGGCTCGACATGCGGCTCACGGGCGTTGAGCAAGCCCGTGCGGTGACCGACATCCTCCTTTGAATCGGAAAGCGTTTTGAGGCAGGCCGCGGGCAATTCCGCGAAGGACTGCCTCCTCCCGTGAGATCGGTGGATCTCACGGGAGAGAGATGAATGTTAGTTGTTCATGGCGACCTTGGCGGTGCCGTCGAAGTAGGTTTGCACCTTGGGCCAGAGGTAGTCGGCGACTTTCCGTCCCATGGAAAGCCCTTCGATGTTGTCTGCTTGGATGTGGTAGCCACCCATGACTCGGGAGATGCCGGCGAGTTCGGCGACTTCGGTGAAGGAGGGGAGTTGCAGGGTGACTTCACAGCTGGCGTGGGCATCGCCTAGCATTTCGGCGAGGGGTTTGCCGTGGAGTTGTTGCATCTTCTCGCAGGAGAAGCCTTGCTCTGTGATCTCGCCAGCGTGACGGGGCTCAACGAGGCCGCAGTGATCATTGCCGGTGAAGTGCTTGAGCATCTGGGCGCAGGCGCCGCTAACGGCACTGTGTCCCGACACATACCCAGGGAATGGCGGGGTGACGAAATTGGCAGGCGAGTAGGGGTGCCACTGGTCGCCGGGAATGTCGACGACGCCTTTGCCAGGGCCGGCCCATCCCTGGATGGTTTTACCCGTGAAGTAGTAGCGAACGAGGGTCCAGGGCCGGGAACTATCATAGTAGCGCTTGGCATCCCAGGCGGCGATGAAGGCATCGAGGGCGGTGTTGCCGACGGCGAAGAAGAGTTTCACGTCGCGCTCGAGATCGTTCTTGTCTCGCTGTGAGACGGCTTGGGCGAAGCGGAGCCAGTGACCGCTCTGGCCGGTGGAGCGCGGTCCGTCGCGCATGAATTCGACAATGGCTTTCTGCTCGGGAGTGAGACTGGCATTGTAATCAATGCACTCGAGCACTTCCTTGAGAAGCTGATTCGTGCCGACGAGGGGTGGAGGCCCTGGACGGAATTGATCAGCGCTTTCAAGTCCAAAGGGTTTCACCCGATACCAATGAGGGGTGAGGAAGCCTGGGGCAAAGGTGCTGCCGTCGTCATTGACGAAGGGGATGGGCTGCCAGCGGTCTGGATCGGTGATCTTGTCAGGGGTATTGACCGGACGATACATCGTGTAGTCGGCGTAAGGCTCGCCACAGGCACTGGAGCCAGCCTCATCGCCTAACTGATTGGCACCGTCGCGATGGCGTCGTTTGAGAATGGCCTTGGCGACGCGGTTGCCGATGCCGATTGGCGAAACGCGCTCCTTAGACATATTGTCAGGATCATATCCCATACGCTTCATTTCCTCGGTGAGGAAGTCGGCGAAGTGTGGGAGTTGATCGATCGCGGTGCGGTAGACGGCATAGGCGATGGCCGTTTCGCGATTCTTCTGTGTGCGTTCCTCCTCGGGGCGACGCAGTTTATCGCCGAAGACGGTGCCGACGGCGGTGTCATCATAGGCAGCCCAGGCGTCAAACATGGCCGTCATGGGAATGGCCATTTGTCGCGAGAGGATAGTAGGCATGGCCCCGACGCGTTCGACGTCGCGGGCGGAGGCTTCGAGTACGATATCAAGCCATTGATAAGCGGCTGAAGGTTGGTGATCGCCTTCTTTAAGGCCTGGAACCTGTTGCCCTGGGGAGGAGAACGAGAGTCCCACCAGCACAGCAGCCGACCGACAGAGTGTTGAGAGATAAGTCATAGGTGGCGGGATCGCAGCACACAAGCGATCCCGTTTCACCTACGAATGGATGAATGGGCCCCCAGACTGGACGAACGGATCTCCACAAAGGGTGAAGAACGCTTTTGCCGGGCCTCACAGTTCCATGTAAGTGAGGGACGTGACGCGGCGCGTGTTGGGATCGATGGAGAGAATCTTCATCTTTTCGAGGGCCCAGACCTTCTTGTCCTTGGCTTTGACACGCTGGACATCCATCACTTCCATCTTCTTTACCAAACGCCCTTGGCGATCGTATCCTTGGATGCGCATGAGGCCGCCCGTTTGCTGATCTACCCAGATATCGAGGGTTGCGTAAGGGCCGCTTGGATCGGGATTTGGCACGCGGAGGAGCCACGTGATGCGTTCGGAGACGACGTCTTCTTTGAGAAACTTGGCATTGGGCCAATAGAGGTAGGCCAGGGAGATATCGAGGTAATTGACCCCGGTATTGCGGATAATCGTGCCGTATTTGGCGGCGGGAACATCGACGAAACCGCCGTTGCCCAGTTTCTCACGCAGGCGGTAGCGTTCGCCTCCCAAATCCAGGACGATCGTGTGTTGCGGGGCTTGCTCGAAGAGGAAAGCAATCTGGTTGCGGCGGACGGTCATGCGAAAGGGGTGGCGTTTCCCAGATTCCCGATGGCGGAGACGTCCAGCCAAGGTGAGCTGCTCATTCTGAACGGTGCTCCTGCGCACGGCCTCCAGGATCCGATCGGGATCGGGCTCTTGTGCCAGTGTCCATGGAGTGAGGCTTGCCAAGGTGAGCAGAGCGAGGATTACTAGGGGCTTGGTGGTGTTCATGACTCTCAAGTGGTGCCGAGTTTGCGGCTCAGGTAAGACGGGTTTCCGTTGATGGCTATTCATGACTACACCTTTGTGAGGGGGACGCGATCATGAATGTGGATCGCCTGGTCTTCTTTGGCATCGTCCTGCTGACACTGATTCGGTGGGGATTGACGACGACCATGGAACTCACCGAAACGGAAGCCCTTTACTGGATGGCGTCGCAGCAGGTGGAGTGGTTCACCCTTGATCACGGCCCGTGTTTGCCAGTGCTCATCAGCGCCAGCACGTGGGCTTTGGGAGACACGGTCTTTGCCGTGCGCTATTGGAATCCTCTTCTGATCTTCTTTGCGACAAGCTTCCTCTATCTGCTCGCGCGAAGCGTGTGGCACCAAACGGCGGCTCGCTGGGCGGTTGTGGTCTTTCAACTGTGTCCCATCACGACGATGGCGGCGGTCTTTCTCCCTCAAGTCGCCATCTCCCTTTGCCTGGGGCTCATGGGTTTGTGGTGCGTTTGGTGCGGTCTCCATCGTGCGCATCCCTGGCATGTGGCCTGGATAGGCGCTGCCGTGGCCTTCGGTCTGGCGATGACGGTCCATCTGGCAATGGTCCTCGTGCATCTTGTTTCTCTGGGAGCAGTCCTCTCGGTGCGTCGCTGGGAGGGGCATTGGCGGCGCCCTGGTCTATGGATCGTGCTGTTCGGCGCGGTCGTGGTCGCATTGCTCTTCGTCTTGCGTGGGGCCCATGGCTTTTCGGGAACCCTGCGCTCGCGCGGGTGGCAACCATTGGCCATGACGCAGGGGTTGCTCGCCTGGGCATGGTGGACAGGACCACTCTTCTGCTGGGGATGGGTCTGGCTCTGGAGGCATCATCGACGCGGGTTCGGCACCGGGGCGCGGTGGTTATCCCGTGCGACGTTGTGGATGACCGGCCTCGGGGTGATTTGGACGCTGATGCTCTCGCCGGCGGCACCGGTCTTGGCAATGGTCACGGCTTTGGGGGTGCTCGTCCTGGCCGGCGAATGGCATGGCTTGCCGCAGTCCCCCGAATGGAAAGGGCTCTGGCGACGGCGCGGACTGCTGAGTTCGGGGGCCTTGGCATTGGCCCTTGCATGTCCTGGCTTCTGGCTGCTGCGGGGGGCGCCATGGCCCGCGGAAGAGGTCTTGGCGCGACCGGGCCTGGGGTGGGAAGAATCTGCCGAAGCGGTGGGTGTGGTGGTGCGCCAAGATGCGGCCAGCGAAGGCTCTGGAGGCATGTTGGTCATCGCCGCGACGCCAGGTGAGGCAGCCTTATTGGATTTCTATCTAGCGGATGATTTGCCGATTCATCGCCCCGATCCTCGTGCCCCACGGATTCATGTGGTGGAATCGGCGGGTTTGGAATCGCTCTATGACCTCTGGCCGGACTACAGTCATGCCGGGGAAGGGGAACACTCGCCCTTTCTTCATCGTACGGCCCTCTACGTGACTTCCGAGGAAGATGTGGAAGCCTTGCCAGCCAATCTGCGCGATGCCTTCAAATCCCACGAACTTGCGGCGCTATTGGAAATCAAACGTCGCGATCATCTCCTACATCGCTGGTATTTCTATCATTTCTACCATTACCAAGGTCTCCCGCTATGATCGCCGCCCCTGAATCGTCCCCGTTCGAACTCTCCGTGGTGGTGCCGCTCTACAATGAGGAAGCCAATGTCGCTCCCTTGCAGCAGGAGGTGGCGGCTGCGCTCGAGGGGATGGCCTTCGAATTGATCCTCGTCGATGACGGGTCCACGGATGCCACTGTCGAGGCCATTGTTAGGAACGAGAACGTCGTCGTGGTGGAGCAGGGGCGTAATCAGGGCCAAAGTGCCGCCCTGTACGCGGGCATCATGGTGGCCCGTGCGCCGTTCATTGCGATGTTGGATGGCGACTTGCAGAACAATCCGGCGGACATTCCTCGGTTGCTAGCGGCCTTGCGGGAGCAGGAGGTGGACATGGTTTGTGGGTATCGGGCGCATCGGAAAGACACCTTTTCCAAGCGCCTGCAAAGCCGGATCGCCAATCGCGTCCGGCGTTGGTTCACCAAGGACGGGGTGCGGGACACAGGCTGCTCTCTTAAAGTGATGCGACGGGAGTGTCGTGACGCCCTCGTGCTGTTCAATGGCATGCACCGCTTCATGCCAGCGTTGATTGGCGGAGCGGGGCATGCACTTACGGAAATGGCGGTGGATCACCGCGCGCGCCAGCATGGGGAGAGCAAGTATGGCTTTGGCAATCGTGCCTGGCGGGGATTGCTGGATCTCTTTGGCGTGTGTTGGCTCCTTGCCCGCCGGCGAGGATTGGCGAAGCCGCCGCAGGGATGAGAAGGGGTTCCAAGGGGCACTTGACGGATATGGGCTCCCCTCTCATTCTCCAGAGACCTCTGGAACATGAATCTCCGCGAACAATTGAAAGCTATCTTGCCGAGCGTGCTGCCCAAGAGTCCTGCGGAGTCGATCAAAGGGACGCAATTGATCGAAATGGTGAAACGCCGACTCTCACAGGATTACAGCGATGCCACCCTGCGGTATCACTTCTCTGTGATGTCGTGTGATCCGACCTCACCGATCGCCAAGGTAGAGCAAGGCCAAGGCTACTTCCTCCGCACGGCTCGCCATGAACTGCTGCGTCCGCGGCCGCGGCATCGGCAAGAGTCTCTCCAGGGGTTTGGCGGTGCCGAGGGGACGGAGTCACCCGAGAGTTTGTGGTATAAATTTCAGGCGTTTTATGAACGCTTTGCCAACCAAGATCGTTCTTTCTCTTTTCCGGTGCGCCATGATCACCCGGAACTCAAGCGCGAGGAAGACGATAGCTATCCCTGGGCGGTTCCAGATGGCGTGGTGGTGAATTGGCGTTCTGGGCAATTATCCGAATCTGGCGTCAAGCTTGTCCCGGAATTGCTCTGTCTGGAAGAACCCAATTTCCTCTTGAGCAGCACCAAGATTGTGGTGGCGCTCGATGCCGGGAATTATCGGCAACACTTCTTCCAAGCACTCAGTAATGGTGCCTGGGCACATGCCAGCGAACTCGTGGTGGCGACCGAAATTCTCGATGATTACGTAGCGGAAGATTTGCGTCGGCTCGGTGCGCGTTTCGGTGTGGGCGTGAGCTATTTCTCCTTGAGCGAGCAACAATTGGCGGGGTGGGACACGCCGGATGCGATCCGTGAGTTGCCTGATGATGAATTTGATCGAGCGCTGCGCGACGCCGTGTCCGTACATCGGATCGCTGGGGCACGTCAGGGGAACCAGTTAGACTGGGATCACCTCAATCAGCTCATTCTCAAGTATCCGGTCTTTGATGATATCTTCCGCTGGATTCACTATTGTCTTATGCGTAAGCAAGCCTGTAATTTCGTGGATTTCGAAAGTGCGAGTTATGTGCCTTAGTGGAAATTTGAGTTCTCTTTCTATCTTCTTATGAATCAAATCAAGACCTTTCGAAATGTCGTCCTCACGGGCGTGCTCGCGACGAGCTTGGCCGGGGCGTTGGCTGATGAGGATCCCACACGGCGTGTCTTCAAACCACCGGTCACGGGCGAAGTGGTCACCGACTTCACGGACCTGCCCGAGGGCTGGCTCGTGGGACTCGAGCGCGCCAAGCAAGTGGCTCGGAGTGAAGGCAAAGATCTCCTCCTCAACTTTGCGGCAACGGATTGGATTCCGCCTAGCATTGATTTGGAAGATCGCGTCTTTAGCAAGAAGGCCTTCGCCGAAGCCGTGCAGGATGACTTCGTCCTCGTACGGCTCGATTTCCCTCGCAAGCTCCATATCCAATCGGACCAATTGAAGGAACAGAATTTGCAAGCGGCGGCGGAATATGAGGTCACGTCGTATCCCACGGTGGTCTTTGCAGATTCCAAGGGACGCCCTTATGCCGCGACCGGTTGGCAAGCGGGGTTGGATGTTGAGACTTTTGTGGGGATCGTTCGCGAGTCACAGGCCAAGCGCAAAGCGCAGGACGCGCAGTTCGCACGGGCCGAGAAATTGGATGGGAAAGCCCGCGCTGCCGCTTTGGCCAAGGCGTTGGAACCACATACCTCTGGCATTATTCTCAAATTCTATCGCCCCGAATATGAGGAAGCGGTGACCCTTGACCCTGAGGATGACGGTGGTTTGCGCTCGGTTGTCTTCTACGAGAAGAGCCTGGAAATGCGGTCTAAGCTTGATGCATTGGCGGAGAAGGATCAGTGGGAAGAGGCGATCAAGGTGCTCGATACCTTTGCCAAAGAAGAAACCAAGACGGTGCGTGAGAGGCAGCAGATTGAATTCTTCAAACTCAATGGATTGTTGCAACTGGGACGGCTCGATGAAGTCGTGCCTTTTCTCGATCGCATTGTGGCCATGGACCCTGAAAGTGGTGTGGGTAGGAAAGCAAAGGAACTGAAGCCGGACCTGAAGAGCCGGATCGAGAAGGCGCAGAAATCCGGTCAATTGAAGAAGAAGAATTAATCATATCGCATCATGGGTAAAGAAGGATTGAATTATGCCCCGCAGGGCAAGGCAGAGCCAGTCGTGGAGAAGGGGGACTTTCCCTTTGCGGTCGCGGCGCTCGATCACGGTCACATTTATGGACAAACCAATGGGTTGCTAGAAGCGGGCGGCGAATTGCGCTGGGTCTATGACCCGGATCCCAAGAAAGTCGAGGCCTTCCGCGAAGCCTACCCGCAGGCGGAGCCGGTGGATTCATTGGAGCGGATTCTGGAGGATGACGCGATTAAGATGGTGGCCTCCGCTGCCATCCCGAGTGATCGCGGACCCCTTGGGATTCAGGTGATGAATGCCGGAAAGGATTATTTCACCGATAAGACGCCCTTCACGTCACTGGATCAATTGGCGGATGCGAAGGAGGCGGTCAAACGAACTGGCCAGAAATACATGGTCTATTACAGCGAGCGATTGCACGTGGAATGCGCTGTCCATGCGGGTGATTTGATTCATGCTGGAGCGATTGGTCGAGTGCTTCAGGTGATCGGTCTAGGGCCACATCGCTTGAGTGCGGATAAACGGCCAGATTGGTTCTTCAAGAAGGCCCAATACGGCGGCATTCTGACGGATATCGGCAGTCATCAGATTGAGCAATTTCTCTATTACACGGGATCGACCGATGCCGAGGTGACGCATGCGGCGGTGGCCAATTACAATAATAAAGAAGCGTATCCTGAGTTAGAGGACTTTGGAGAAGCGAATCTCGTGGGCAATACCGGAGCGACCAACTACTTTCGGGTAGACTGGTTCACGCCAGATGCCTTGCCCACCTGGGGCGATGGGCGTACCATGATCCTCGGCACGAAGGGCTATATCGAATGTCGCAAATACATTGATGCGGGCTCAAGTGGCACCCAGGACGTGCTCATTCTGGTAAATGATGAGAAGGAAGAACGCCATGAATTGCATGGGCAAGTGGGATTCCCGTTCTTTGGTCAAATGATCCTCGATTGCTTGAATCGGACGGAGAATGCCATGACGCAGGAGCATACATTCAAGGCGGCGGAACTCTGCCTGATCGCTCAGGAGAAAGCTCGGAAGATCGAATAGGGAGGCAGACAGCAAAGAGCCCGACACCCGCAAGGGTGCCGAGCTCCGTGGGGTTGGGGGCAAAGGGCTTCTGTGTTACCGGCCTGCAGGAACCAGGCGCTGAATGTCACCTGGCAGCTCGAAGGTGTTCACGATCCGGTGGTCGGACACGATTCTGGTGGGATCGCGTCCCTCGGAGTCTTCCTCAGGCACCACCTGCACGCGGAAGAGTTCCACAGCCTCGGTTGCCGGGAAGATGCGCTCGATCTGCTTTTCCCGACCCGGCTTGACGGCTTCGGCGGTCCAGTGTTGTCCATCGACGGAACGCTCCAGGAGGTATTCGAATCCCTCCTCCGTGGGGAAGGCGAGGTGAAGGGCGGCGCCACCCCGGACGGATACGCGTTGAGTCGTGAGGGCTGGCTGAGGCGCGCTATCGGGGCGTTTGAGAGGCACCTTGAGGACATCCATGCGTCCAGGGATGAGATCTTGCTGAGGGAGCTGAACGATCTCGAACTTGGGTAGTTCTGGCAGGATGGTCGGAGATTTAAATACCAAGTCTTCTGAAGGAGCGAGATTTGGGTTCACGATGATTGGATTCACTTTCTGATGAGAACCACTGAAGAGATCATACTGTGGCCAGGCGCTCACATCATAGAGGATGTCTTCCAGCATGGCCCGAGCCTGCCAGGCACAGCCGTCATCGTCGGGACGCGTGTTGGCGAGGATGGCAAACGTGTAGCCATCGTCCGTGTCCCAAAGGAACCCAATAGTGCCGCTCATGCAGCCGTTGTGGCCATGGCCATTGTTCCCAAAGAGCCATCCCATGGCGCGAGCTGATGAGGCAGGAGACGCTTCCATCATCGCCGCATAGGCAGATCCTGACAGGATGTCAGGCTTGGCCGCAGAACCATCCACGCGGACTTTGAAGCGGAGGAGATCGGTGGCGGAAGCGATCCAGCCGCCATGCGAATCAAAGTGACGCGGGCGAATGACCGAGTAGGGACTGTTCCCGTAGTAGTAGGTGGCTTCCTTAGCTTTCTGGTTAGCCTTGGTCTTGGCGCCGATGACCATGTCTTGGATGCCGCAAGGCTGAAGGACCTGGTCCCGGACGTAGGCTTCGTAGCTTTGCCCGGTCACTTCTTCGATGATCCGGCCGAGCACGCAGTAGCCGAAGTTGAGATACTCGTCTTGCGCTTCTGGGTTCGCCAAGGGATCCCGATTGTTCACCATCCAGTTGATCACGGCCGTGTGATTGGCATGATTGTTAAACATGGGATCGTCACCTTCATTGGACCATCCGCTGCAGTGCCAGAGCAAGTGCTTGACCCGAATGGCCTTCACCGCTGCGCTGTAGGGCGTCGTGCCGTATTGTGTTCCTAACAAAGCGCCCTGTCCAAAGACGCGATCTTCGAGTGAGAGGACACCCTGATCGACGAGTGTCAGGATTGCAGTGGCGGTGATGGGCTTCGAGATGCTGGCGACCCGCATGCGACTGGAGGGGGAAACGAGTTCGGCGTCTTCGAGGTCGGCAAAGCCGAATCCGCGGGCATACACCAGGCGCCCTGTCTTGGCGATCGCCACGGACACACCGGGGATGCCCTGATCTTGCATGTAAGAGCGAATCCGGTTTTCGATCAGGTTGAGGTCCGAGGCCTTCATGTGTGGGTTCTCCCAATAGGCGATGAAGCGGACCTGGCCATTGACGACATAGCCGTCCACGTTCTCGACCTGATAACCGGTGTAGTGGAAATTCTCTGCTTCAGCCTGATACTGTTGGCTGTTGAGCAAGTGCCGCATCCAGAACGGATGACCGCTCGATTTCTCCCAGAGGGAGGCATAACGACTTGAGTTGCCCGAGCCCCAGGCGCTCAGTCGGATAGGGCGATAGCCGTCTTGGATGTTCTGTTCCACCGTGGCTTGGTAACTAGCGGCTGATTGTCCGTGATGGGCGCGTGGAAACGGACCGCCATCCTTGACCCAGAGGGCCGCGTAGCGATCGCCGTTCCCTGTGCGATATCCATCCACGTGCACGCAGCGAAAGCCTTGTGATTGGTAGGAAAGGAATTGGTCTTGATATTGAGCGGAGGTTAGATGGTGTCGGGCGATCATGGGAGGACCGGATTGCTTCTCCCAGATGGCGGCGAAGTACGTCTGATTCCCGACGCGATAGCCATCGACCCAGGTGATGCGGAATCCAAGGGCATCATAATCCTCAGCTTTCGTCTGGTAGTCCTGACTGGACATCCCGTGGTGGGCGGCGAGATCGGGACCCGATTCTTTCCGCCAGATGGCGGCGTAGTTCGCGGTGCCATTGCGTTCGTAGCCACTGACCTGCTGCAGGCGATAACCTTGACTGTGGTAGTCAACGACCAGATCTTGATACTGCGCGCTGGACAGGTGATGGCGTGAGATGGGTGCCTGCTCTGCAAGAGATGAAGAGGCAAGGACGGTTCCGATGAGGGTAGTGGTAAGGAGCGACAGTTTCATAGTAAGGAGCCCTGGTTGGTCGGGCTGCCTTTGGAAACGCGACTCCTTCGCGGAAGGTACACGATTTCTGTGAACATCGGCTGCGCACTGGCCCCAAAGGCAACCATTTGAGAAATGGTTGAAATGAAACGGACGAGAATCCTTGTGAAGGGATATGCATTGCCGATTTCTGTGTCTTCTGGCCGTTCTCTCCGTTGTCCTCGCGGTCTGCCCAGCGTCCAGCAGGGCGGCCGAGATTGTCCATGCCACGCTAGATGTGCCCAACGCGGTGGGGTCCACCGGTGCCGTGGTGACCAAGCCGGGAGCCTCGCCCAACATGGGGGTTCAGCACAGTCGGAGTGGCAATGGGAGCTACGCGGTCTACGTCGGAGACGTGCCGGGCGATTTCACGACCTCAGGCGTGATGCTGACTAGCGTCGCAGAGAACGGGCGTAGCAATGGCAGTGGGACCCAATACCCAACGTCCGCCACGGTTCTCGATGGTGACCGCATCCTCGCGACCGTGCGCCAACCGGCGACCAATGCTGTCGTCCCCTTCAATGTGGACACGGCGGTGGCCTGGTTCCCATTTGAGGATTTCTATGGGGGCGTTGCTTTGAACGACCTGGGAAGCAACGGAAGCGCGATGGAAACCATTGTCGGGCACCCTGACATTGATCTTGGAGAAGAGTTTACCGATGATGGGGGCGGACGCTTCACTCTGGACCTGACCGCCCTTGGAGCCCGTTCAGAAGAAGGCATCTTGCTCGTCAATAGTGCCAAAGCCGAGAATAACTATGCCCTTTCTCAAGCCCATGCCGACGGTGCGTTCACCATCTTTAGTCATGACAATCGCGTGCATGACGCGGTGTATGAACGCGATCCGGTGGCTTTCGTCTATATCCCCAAGAACCACGGTTCAGAACAAATCATTGCGATGGGGAGGATTGGAGGATCTCAGCCCATCTCGCAAGGGCGGTTCAGTGTCACCGTTGCCGCGGATGGTATTTATCACTTAGCGATTCCCGATCACACGCATGAGACGGGCACCCTGATCATCAGTCCTGAAGGTGGCGACAGTTTGAATGTCGATAATATTTGGTCCTACGAATGGCATGAAGCCAATCAGCACTGGGTCATCCAGACACGTGACCTGACAGGCTTGGGGCTGCAGAGACTTGGGAATGAGGCTGCTTTCAGCTTTGCGTTCATCACCACGCCCCCCATTCATGTCGATGCCTCGGCACCCGACGGTGGGGATGGGCTCACCTGGGCCACTGCCTACAAAGATCTGAATACAGCTATTGCTCAAATGGATCGCGACGACGTGCTCTGGGTGGCAGAAGGCACCTACACACCGACTGATAGTTCCATGCCTTTCACCTTTCCTGATCGGGTGGAGATCTACGGAGGATTTCCGCCGGGAGGTGGTGATGGTACGTTTGAAGCTCGCAATCCCAATCCCGCTACCAATAACACTGTGCTTTCAGGTGATCTCTTGGGGGATGATGTGGCCGACTTTGGCAATCGGGATGACAATGCCTACAGGGTCGTCCATTTGAGCAGCAACTACAACGCCCTTCGTCTGGACGGTTTCACCATTCGTGGCGGCAACGGCACTCTGTTTGAGGGCTTTCTCTTTGATGGAAGTGGGATCCACTGCGGCAACAATACGTTTGGTGATTTGGTGAATTTAATCATCGAAGACAACGAATCAGGGAGAGGAGGAGGACTCTTTGTCGATCATGGGAGGACCACGTTTACCAATGTGATCGTGAGAAACAACAAAGCGAGCACGGATGGCGGCGGGATTTATGTGGATTCGAGCAGCCTGAGCCGGTTTCGATTTGATAATTTGCTCGTGAGTAACAATCTGGCCGAAGGGAGCGGTGGCGGTCTGTATGTGATGGATGATCGCGTGACGATTGGCAATGGCACGATCGCCGACAATCATGCGGCCCTCGGTGGTGGCGCCGTAGCGGGGAATGGGAATCTGGTTTGTTCCAATTCCATTGTGTGGGGAAATACCAACACAGCGGGTGCGCCGGTGGAAATCACGCTTGCCGTGGCAGATCATTGTACGATCCAAGACGAGCCGGGCGCCTTCGATCCCCTGTTTGCCAATGCCGACTACGATCTCGCCCCTGGGTCTCCCGCGATTGATGCGGGTGAGAATGGCTTGTTGCCCTTTGATGCTCTCGACCTCGATCTCGATGCCAATGTGATCGAACAGATTCCCACCGATGTGGGAAGTCGGCTACGCATTGCAGGAGCCCTGGTAGACCTTGGCGCTCGGGAAACGTGCGAAGATCTGTCGAGTACGGATCATACGGTGCTGACGGAGTCTTGGGAGATCGGGCTGGACCGGGGAACCATCACGGACTTCCTCCCAAGTGGATGGCAGACAAATGCCGAACCGGGCACGGATCAAATCTGGCGTCCGGGCAGCGGTGCCATAGGATCACGATTTTATAATGCTGATCCGCTCGAGGCCCCTGCTCATGGGAACAATGCTCTTTATGTACGGAACGAGGGCCTCGTGTTTAAAGTCACGGATACGATCTTGGAAGCGGGGAAGACCTATACATTGAAGGCGGCTATTGGGTATGACCTTGAGGTCGATTCGCGCGGCTGGCTCCTCGGCCTCTACACGGTGCAAGCCGACGGATCAGGGCTGGATCACTCACTTGGAGTCACGCACGAATCTTCTCCGAATGCGATCATTCCGACGGAAGGCAATTGGGCTGTGAATGAGGTGCGTATCAACGGATCGGATGCCCCTGCAGACGCCTTGGGACGCCGCCTTATCGTCGGACTCAAGCACCGCGCCGTAGGCTTGGGATCGACCGCCTATTTCGACAATGTCCAATTAGAGGTGACAGGGGAAACGGATCTCGACTTCACTCTGCCTGTGGCCGGTGCTATCGATGTGGATCCCAATGAGGCGATCACCATGAGCTTTGCTTCTGACCTGAATGCGGCTACCATCCATAGTGGCACCGTCACAGTGACCGGATCGCTTTCTGGAGTCTTGTCAGGGAACATTGATGTGAATGGATCTCAGCTGATCTTTACCCCGAGCCAAGCGCTCCAAGAAGGTGAGACGGTCACCCTTGCGTTGTCTGATAGTGCACGTTCGGCCTCTGGGCAGTCACTAGGTGGCGCAACCCTACGCTTTCAAACGCGCCTTCCCGCGGCCATGGCCCTGTTGAGTCGAGACAATGTTTCGCGACCCGAAAGCAGCGCAGGCAATGCGGTAGATGCGCTCACTGGCGCGTTCAATCCTGCTTTTAGTCCAATTTCTGTCGATGGCGTTCGCTCCCTCGATTTCCCATTGCTCTATCACTCTCTCTTCACGGGGAACCAGGGACAAATGGGGCATGGATGGAGTCACGCCTACGAAGTGCGTCTCACCGGCAACCCTCACGGAACGCTGACGGTGCTCTGGGACACCACACGTCGGAATGCTTTTGAGTTTGCTGGTCCCGGAGTCCCTTACACACCTGTGGATGAAGCGGTACAGTACGCCGAACTCATTCGTCGATCCGATGGCGTCTGGTGGCTGACCATGGAAGATGGTACCGTTTATGAGTTTGGTTTGAACGGCCGATTGGAGAGACTGGGCAACAAGGTCTTTCAATGGCTAGAGATGCGTTATGAATCAGGCCGCCTAGCCAGCATCTTTGAGCCCATTGCGGAGAAGACGTTGACGGTGCACTATAACGACGACGGACTGGTCTCGGGCCTTTCAGATGATCTTGGGCGGGAAGTCTACTTTCTTTATGACAATCGCCAACGGCTCACCACGGTTACGGATCCTCTCTATGTGGGTGCCGCCGTGATCGGCGATACCTTTGGTCCCAAGAATATCCTTGGTGGCGATGGATTGATTCATCAGATGGAATTCGATGGGGATGGCACGGTTGGGCGTCTCCGGGTCGAGGAGGGAAGGTTTACCAATGCCACGAATTTCGAAGATCTGCGGATCACCTTGATGGCGCCGAGTGGCGCCAGCACGGTGATTCATGACCGCACCGCTCACGCTACCGAGTTCGACGGGCTGTTTATTGATGGGCTCGACGGGGAGCCCGCTCGTGGTACCTGGACATTGCAAGTGCAAGATCTCGCAGGGAGCGCGACTGGCCAATTGGTGGAATGGCAGATGCGCTTTACCGGGTCAACGAATTCGGTGCATTACACGTATGCAGATGGCGCCTTTCCTGTCGCCGGTCAGTTGATCCGTGCGGATGATGTTCTCGGAGAACGCTTCTTTGCCAATACCTACGATTCCAGTGGGCGAGTCCTTACTCAAGATGACGGCCGGGACGATAATCGGTTGAGCACATTCACCTATGAGTCATTACCTGGCGGAGCCCAGCGCACGACCTACACAGATCGCGAGGGGCATCCAAGCGTGTATGACTTCAATGCCGATCGACGGCTCGTGCTCCTGACAGATCCGGTGGGTAGTGGTGTGGCCTTTGAGTACAACGATAGAGGCGACCGAACGAAAGCCATCGATCAAATGGGGAATGAGACTGCTTTTGAGTACGATGACGATGGTAATCTCATCACCATGATCGATGCGGTGGGAAATCGCATCCCGTTCGTGTATGACGAACGGCGCAATGTCATTGCGATTCATGATATTCCTAGAGCGACCGAGATCACCTATGACGAACGAAACAACACCACCAAGGTGACTCACCCCTCTGGTCGTGTCCTGGAGAATACCTACGACGCCAATAGCCAACTGAGTGCCTATGTCGATTATCGGCTGGAAGAAAGCACCAATGAATTGATCGAGGCCGTTACTGTCGGCTGGGCGGGTACGATTGGGCAACGTCGCACGGTGACCCTGCCTGAAGGTGGGGAAATTGTGTATCTCTACGATCCCTTGGGCCGCCTGGTTTCGACAACCAATGCTGAGGGTAAGGAATCCACCTATACGTATTCGCAGACGGGCAAAGTCACCTCGGAGACGGATCCTTCCGGGGGCGTCACCTTTCGCTGCTTCGATCACCGTGATCGTCTCGTCGTGATCATCGATAAAGAGGGTAATCGCAGCACCTTTGAATATGATGGGAACAACAATCTCATCCGCAGAACCAATCCGGAAGGGCAGACGACCACAATTCATTATGATGGCGAAGATCGCTCCATTGCGCGAGTCGACCATTTGGGCAACCGCCAGGAGCAGATCCGCGATGCCGCTGGTCAGTTGATAGAGCAGGTCAATGAGGAAGGTGATCGCCTCTACCTCCAATACGACGCCGCAGGACGCGAGACGCGCCGCTATGCCGATGACGGCACGCTAATCCTGGAGACGAGCTATGATCGATTAGGGCTCATCACTACCGAATACGATGCCAACGGAGAGGCGACCACATACTCTTACAATGCGCTTCGCGAGCCTACTCAACTGATAGTGGGAAATAGGCGTATCGGAGCGACGCTTCACAACAGCGATCAGAAGCCCCTGGTGGGTTTCGGTGGCCAACGAGTCTACACGGGCAATCGTATTTCCAAACTTATCAATAATCGGGACGCAGTTACTGAGTTTCGTTTTGACGAATCTTTGCGGGTCAAACGCATCCAGACCGAGTTCTCGGAGGCGTCCAGCAGTTCTCTCTTTACCGATTACGAATACGATGATCGCAGTCTGGTCACGAAGGAAACCTACGCTTCTGGGAAAGTTCTCAACTACGCGTATGATGCTGTTGGTCGATTGGAAAGCATCACCCCCGATGGCAGTCGGAGTTTCCAGCCAGGGAAGCGATTCGTCTACGATGACAATGGAAATGCAATTGAAGTTCGAGGTGAAACCGATACTCCTTTGCTGCGTGAATACGACGGTTTGAACCGCATGACCCGTGCCGTCGACGTGGATGGGCGAGATATACGGATTCAGTATGACGGTGTGGGCAACGTCTCTCTCATCGTCTATCCCAACGGTGATACCGTGAGCTACGCCTATGATGGTGCGGGGAGACTGGAGTTGGTAACCGACTGGGCCAATCGGGAAACACGATACCACTACAATGAGAACGGATGGATCATTCGGATCGACTTGCCCAATGGCACTCAGCGAAGATTGACCTATGACACCAGGGGAGATGTGCTCTCACAAGTGGACACGGATATCCATGGGCAATTGATCGTGGGATATGACTTTCGGCGGGATCAACCAGACAAGA
The DNA here is from genome assembly GCA_030425385.1 of Verrucomicrobiia bacterium. Lineage (GTDB taxonomy): Bacteria > Verrucomicrobiota > Verrucomicrobiia > Verrucomicrobiales > DEV007 > JAACDM01. The sequence goes on from JAUIAH010000009.1 coordinate 181,578, forward strand.
TTGCCACGGAGGTGCCAAGGCACGAGGAGCCGCCCTACATTCCTCAAGCGGTGTCGATGAGCTATGACCTTGCGGATCGGCTGACGCACTACAATGGTCAAGCGGTCACGTTTGATCTTGAAGGCAATATGACCAATGCCCCGCTCGGCATGGGGCAAATGACCTACGATGCGTTTAATAATCTCGCAACGGTCGATGGCTATTCCTACCACTATGACGCTGAGGATCATTTGATCGGATGGACAGTCAATGGCCAGGAAACGAAGTTTGACGTCAATCCGGCTTTTGGATCGGCACAGGTTCTGGCAAAACGCACGGATATCAGTGAAACACGCTATGTCTATGGGGTGGGTTTGCTGTATGAAGTGACCGGAGGCACCGCCAAGTTCTTCCATCAAGACTCTCGAGGGAGCACGGTCGCCATCAGTCACAGTAGCGGCGTTGCCGTGGGGCAGATTGCCTACAGTCCTTATGGTAAGATCATTCATCGGGCGGGGGATACCGATACCTTATTTCTCTTTAATGGAGCCTATGGAGTGCTTACGAGTCCTCAAGAATTCGTCTATATGCGCTATCGCTGGTATTGGCCTGAGATTCGGAGGTTTATCAATCGCGATGCCCATCTTGGCGATATCTTCGAGGTGGATTCCATGAATCGCTATGCGTTTGCAGGAAACGATCCGGTGGCGCGGATCGATCCCAATGGGGAATTGTGGTTTCTTGCTCCAGCTGCGGGCGCCTTGGCAGGGGCGACCATTGGCGCTGGAGTGACTTTGGTGGCGGATTTCCTCGACGATGGAAAGATCAATTCACCCTGGCAGGACTACGCGAGCGCGGCCATCGGTGGTGCGGTCACAGGGGCGATTCTTACGGTGAATCCGGGTGCCGCTTTTGCGGCGGGTGGACTGGGCGCGGCGGCAGAGAACGTTTCGAACGCGCTTCTGAAAGAGGAGTCCATCGATGGCAAGGAATTGGTCAAAGATGTCCTTGTCGGTGCGGCGGCTGGCAAGGCAGGGAAGGCAGGCGGTAAAGTGTTTCGCAAAGCAAAGGTCAAGGTGTTCGGCAAATCGAGCAATGCAGCCAAACGTCGCGCCGTTCGCGGGTGGGGTGAGATCATGAAGGTCAGCGCGCGAGAAGAAGCGAAGCGTGCGGCGATTGGGATATTGAAGAAATCCGGTGGCCTGATTGGACGGACGCTTCTCCAGTCGCTTTCTGAGAGTTCTAGTGAGAGTGGTCCAGAAGGTGGCGGAGGCGGTGGCGATGGAGGGCTTCCTTCGGTGAAACCTGGAATCGAACGCCGCGCGGCGTTTGCGACGCAATCAGCTCTGGATCGACGCTTCGGAGCTTTCATTCACTGGCGCTTCTATGTAGAAGCCTTGGAGACCGCAGGGCGCGCGGCACCAACGAACCCGAATAACACTCTTGGCAATTTCTAATCAAGCACACCATGATAAAGAACATTCTGTTAGCTGGTTTATTCATGTCCATCGGGCATGCCCGCACGTATGAATATGATAGCGATGGGCGATTGATGCGTGTTGCTTATCCGAGCGGTCGCGGTGTCGTTTACGATTATGATGCCGCTGGAAATCTCACCAGTGTCACGCCTCTTAGTTTGCCAGTGGCGCCAACCGGTCTCATGGCGTCTCGCAACGGATCGGAGGTGACGCTTACCTGGTCGGATCACGCCGATAATGAATCGGGTTATATCGTCTATCGACGGCGAGATGGAGGCTTCTGGTCTGTCCTTGCTAATCTGACGGCCAACAGCCAGAGCTATCTCGACACGACCGCAGAGAGTGCCTTGTCATCATATGAATATCGAGTAGTGGCCAATAGTGCCAACGGCCCCTCCAGTGATAGCAACATCACCGAGGCCATCAGCAATGTTCCCTTCGAAATCTCGGAGTTTGAACTCACCGAGCCCACGGGCGAAACCATTGAATTGATCATCACCATCCCCTCGGATACCGGAGCGGTCTATGTGATCGAGGAAAGTGATGATCTCATCCGATGGAAACCGGTCTCCATTGCCAACCACGAGGAACTCTTTACGGGCGCATTCAACCAACGTTTCCTCGGTGACGACGGCGAGTCCACGACCGTGGTCATTGAAATTCCGGGAGCAACCGAAGCAAAGTTCTATCGTCCTGTGCAGCAATAGTCATGGTATTGGGTGATCATCGAGTTGGATAGCACGCGGGAATGGATGGCAAATCCGTCGTTCGTCTCGCTGGCAGGCATTCTGGTTACCCTTTGGCTTTCTTCTTGGCCTTCCCTTTCTTGAGGCGCACTTGAAAGGTCGTCACGCCACCTTTGGATCGCGTGCGCACTTCGAAGAGGTCGATGGCTCCGAAGAGATCGCTGAGTTTGCGGAAGCCGTAGGTGCGATGATCAAACGGTCCTTGATTGTTGATTCGGGAGCCCACTGGGCCGAGCTGTGCCCAGCCATCTTCATCCTGGGTGGCTTCGACCGCGCTACGCAAGGTGTTCATCAACTTGGTGTTTCCTTTAAGCTCATTGGTGGACTGTGACTGCTGCGAGGATGAATCTTTCGTCGTGCCCTTCTCATCCAGGTAGAGGAAGTGGGTGCAACTATTGATGAAGGGTTCAGGCGTCTTCGCACTCCCAAAGCCGATCACCCGTTTCCCATCAGCTCGCAGACGCAGGCAGATCGGTGTGAAATCGCAATCAGACGAGACGAGGCAGAATGTTTGCACGTCCTTGGTATAGAGAATGTCCATCGCTTCGATAAGGAGCGCCATGTCGGTGGCGTTCTTGCCCTTCACAATGTCGAAATGCTGAACGGGTTGAATGGCATAGTCGTGAAGGACCTTTTCCCATCCCGCCAGGGTCCGCTTCTTCCAGTTGCCGTAGGCTTTCCGAATATTCACGACCCCATGGGAAGCGAGCTCCGAGATGATGAAATCAATCTTCGATGCCGGTGCGTTGTCCGCATCAATGAGAAGCGCGATGCTGGCGTGAGGGCTTTGAGTGCCATTCATGCCTGACCTTGTCAGCGAATGGCGTCAGCGGAAATGGAAATCGTGCGTCTACACTGACAAGGCGTCGAATCAATACCTCTTCTGAAGTGGATTCCGACTTGATATAGATCCGGTCATTTCTCGGTGGTGACTTGGTAAGGTTCCCGAGGACTATCATTGAGGCGATGCTGCAGGTGCCTTCCTCTCGTGGAGGCGATTCCGGTCGTCATGAGGCCTCACGCTGTTGCGTTGAGGAGGGTGAGAATGATGGTGATGGTGAGAAGACTGAAGAAGGTGGAGTAGAAGACGATGCCGGTGGCGAATCGGGCGTCGGCTTTGAATTCGTGGGCGAGGAGAGCCGTGTTGATGGCGGTGGGGGTGCCGGCACTGAGGATGAGAAGGCTAGCGACACCGGGCTCGAAACCGAACCAGGGGACGAGGGCGAGGGCGATGAGGGGTCCGCCGAGGAGGCGTTGTCCCAGAGCCCACCAAAGGGAGGCTTCGAAAGGCGGGGGACTGGTTTTCGAAAGCTGCACGCCTAGAGTGAGGAGGGCGACGCTGATGAGAGCTCGTTCTGTATAGGCGAGTGGCTCCCACAGGAAGCTGTCTTGCACGTGGCTCTCCAGGGAAAGGGCGCGCACGGTGAGGGCGATAGCGATGGCCCAGAGAGAGGGTTGGCGGATCAGCATGGTCCAGCGGCGCTGCGGTGTTGCGGGGCTGCTACCGGCGACGAGGATAGTGCCGAGCGAGAAGGTGCTGACGTTCATCGTCATGAGAACGAAGACTTGGAGAGCAGCGAGATCTGGAAATGCCAGAGCCATGAGAGGGATTCCATAATTTCCGGAATTATAGAACATGGTCGATAGTTGAAGGGAGCGTCTAGTCGCCGGGGGAAGTCGGCGGAGACGGGCGTAGAGCCAGCTGATGAGTCCCATGCAGGCTACGATGGTGAGGGTGAAGGCAACGATGCGAAGGGCGAGCGCGCCAGTGAGGTCGGCCTGGGTGATGCGGACGAAGATGAAGGCTGGGACGAAGAAGTAGATGTTGAGTTTGACCAACGATTCGAGATCCAGCTGGAATTTGCGATCAAACAGCCACCCGGAACCAATCATGAGGAAGATGGGCAGGCAGACGTCTCGGAAGAGGGCAAACACGCGATGGGAACAGGGTGGGGGCTTAGAAATAAAGGTGGCGTCGCTTTCGATTCGCCCTAGGGTCGAGGGAAAGTCTACATGTATTCCGACGATGATATCCAGTATGCCCTCGAGACAACCGAAGTGTTGTTAGAGCCTGATCGGCGGATTGATACGTTTGGAACGACCGTGTTCGAGTTTCATATCATCAGTGAGCTGATGGATAGCGTGGACGAGGTCCGAGTGCGCCAGGGGAATATTGAGGCGGGACGGCCGCTGATCGTGAATCCCAACATGATCAGCAACCTGAGCTTTGAAGGGTTTGGAGAGCAGGCGGATGAGTTTGCCGAGTGGCTGCGCCGTCAGGAAGGTGCGGCGACCATTCTCCAGTACGGGTTCAAGTTCCGGCAATCGGATATCAAAGAGAGTGTGGTACACGATCCGTTCGAGGCGGTGCGGGATCGGATTCTGGAGAAGGTGAGTGCCTCCAATGATCCCCTCCAAGCGGTGATCACCGGGGTCGATGATACCTGGGAGATCTCGCTCCTTCGCTTTACGTTCGAGATGATCCAGCGATCGTCGGGGATCAATCTGTTCGATTTCAAGCGACGCGGACTCCTCTAACCGAATCACCGAACTCCATGGGCGTTCGACTCTTCTTTGCGTTTGTGACCCTCGCGATCTTGGCGGCGGCGATGGCAGGGGCTTATTATTTCTTCACGGAGGTCGAGAAACCTCAGGTGGAGGTGGTGCGAGAAATCAAACGTGCGGACCCGCCCAAGCCGATCGATCCTGGGATCCGCCAGTATGATGACGCCGTGGCGCTCATTGCCAATCGGCAGCTCGTTCCCGCGCTGGAGAAACTGCGATATATCATCCGCTACTTCCCCAAGTCGGAGCGTCATGCTGACGCCCGGCGGCTGTGCACCCAGATCAATATGGATCGGCTATTGGCGACGAACGATCAGGGGGAAACCATTGCCTACAAGGTGCAACGTGGGGATTCCCTCAGCCACATTGCGGCGAAGCATGACACGACGTTAGAGTATGTGAAGCGTGCCAATGAGATGGTGCGCTTCCAGATCCATCCTGGCGATGAGATCGAGATGCGCAGGCTCGCCTTCGAGGTCACGGTGGATACCAAGGCGAAGAGGATCACCTTGATGAAGGACGACGCGTTCTTCGCGGAATTTCCCATTCAAGAACTGACGTTGCCCAGTAATCTGCGGCTTCCTACCGAGGTGAAGGTCAAGTCGCGTCTGGCCTCCTTTGGAGACCGTGCCTGCGGAGAACTTTCAAAGGGCTATGACGGGGCCTCGAAGCAGCTGCGCCTGGACAAGCGAGGACTGAGCTTCTTCCCGCAACAGGTCGACGACGATACGCCGCGACCTTCGACTGGTTTCTTCATGGACCCGGTCGACATTGAAGAGTTAAACTTGCTCCTCCCCGTGGGTGCGCCCATCAAGATTCTCTAGCCATGAAGCGTCAATACCTCGAATTCGAAAAGCCTATCTTCGAACTCCAGCAGCAGTTGGACAAGCTCAAGCGGCAGGCTGACAAAGAGCAGCTCGATCTGTCAGAGGAAATGGACGCCATCACGTCGAAGATTCGCAAGACCCGTTCTGACATTTATCAAAACTTGTCGCCCTGGCAGCGGATTCAAATCGCGCGCCATTACAGTGAGCGCCCATTCATGCTCGACTACGTGGAGAATGCCTTTGAGGACTTCCTGGAGTTGCATGGAGATCGCTTGGTGGGAGATGATGAGGCAATGCCAGCAGGCTTCGCACGCTTGGGGAATCAGCGCTGCGTGGTACTTGGCCATCAGAAAGGGCGCAACACGAAGGATAATCTTCGTCGCAACTTTGGTAGTGCGCACCCAGAGGGCTATCGCAAGGCGATGCGTGTCATGCGTTTGGCAGAGAAATTTAAGCTTCCAGTGATCACGTTAGTGGATACGCCAGGTGCGTTTCCTGGGATTGGTGCTGAGGAGCGCAACATCGCGGAAGCCATCGCCCACAATCTACGGGAAATGGCGCTGCTGCGAACGCCCATCATCACCGTGGTCATCGGTGAAGGAGGTTCTGGCGGCGCCTTGGGCATCGGTGTGGCCGATCGAGTGTTGATGTTAGAGAATGCCTACTACTCGGTGATCTCCCCAGAAGGATGTGCCGCCATTCTGTGGAAGGATGGCAAACGAGCGGCAGAAGCGGCAGAGGCGCTTAAGATCACAGCTGGCGATCTCAACAAGTTAGGAGTGATCGATCGCGTGGTGAAGGAGCCTGAGGGCGGAGCGCATGTGGATCCTCTCGCCATGGCCCTTTCCCTGAAAGAGGCACTCATAGAGGAATTGCAGCGTTTGCGGAGTCTCTCTATAGAAGATTTGTTAGAGCAGCGTTACGAGAAGTTTCGACGCTTTGGGGAATTTGTCAGTAGCGAAGAGGCGATCGAGTCATTCCAGGCGGCTGCCGGGGCCAATGGCTGAGGCCTTCAGCGGAGGACGCCGGTTGCTAGCTCCATGAGTTGTGCGCAGAGGATGGCGCCATAGGTGCCGAGCGCGTAGCCGAGAACGGCCATGAGCACGCCCACGGGTGCTAGGCTTGGGCTGAACGCGGATGCGACCACCGGGGCAGAGGCGGCGCCGCCGACATTGGCTTGGCTCCCCACGGCGACGAAGAAGAAAGGGGCCTGGATCAGCTTGGCCATCACGAGGAGCAAGATGGCGTGGATGCCAATCCATAGGAATCCCACGGCGAAGAGGCCAAGATTGCCTCCAAGTTCCCAGAGATTGATCTTCATCCCAATGGTGGCGACGAGCAGATAGAGGAAGAGGCTGCCCCAAGTCGATGCCCCCACGCCTTCAAGTCCGCGAGTAGGGGTGAATGAGAGGGCTAGTCCGAAGGTCGTGGCGATGACGACGAGCCAGAAGAACGTTGAGGTCAAGGCGTGCAAATGGAAGGCACGAAGAGTCTCCGCGTGACGTTCCATGACGGGAACAATGCTTTCCGATCCCCAGTGCGCCAAGGCCACCCCACTGAAAGCGACGGCTAACATGATGAGAATCGACGATAGATCGGGATAGCGTCGCACTTGCGCTTGATAGTCGGCGACCCGCGCTTCCAGAGTATCGATGGCCGAAGTGTCAGCCTTTAACCAACGGTCAATCCGCGAGCGGATGCCCGTGCCATATAACAACATCCCCATCCACACGTTGGCCACGAGCACATCCACTAACACCATGGTTGCGAAGATCTGATCACTGACCCCATACACTTCCTTCATGGCGGTCTGGTTGGCCCCGCCTCCAATCCAACTGCCCGCCACGGTCGACAGGGCACGCCAGAGTTGGTCGCTATCAGCACCCAACCATTGTGGAAACGTCAGGCTCACCGCGAGCAGTGCCAGGGGACCTCCAAGGACGATGCCCACGGTTGCGGTGACGAACATCGTGATCGCCTTGGGGCCGAGCTGAAGCACGCCTTTTAGATCGATGCTGAGGCAGAGTAGAATGAGGCTGGCGGGAAGGAAGTAGCGGGAAGCGATGAAGTAGAGTTGAGAATGCTCACCACTGATCAGCCCAAGCGGTTGGTGGCAGAGCGCTGGGAGGAAGTAGCAAAGAAGCAGGGGAGGGACGACGCGATAGAACTGGCGCCAGAACGGAATCCGGCTCGCGGCTGTGCCATGCACCAAGGCAAGAATGGCAATGAGGATTCCCAGCACAATGGCATCATTGGTGAAATAAGGGGTCATGGATGAAGGCGAACGTAGCCTCAAGTGCGCCAAGGGCCTAGGTTGATTCGTTAACTTGAGAATCTTTCAAAGTCGCACCGTGGCGGTAAGGATTCCGTCTCATAAGCCCTTGCAAACGTGCGATGGTCCGTTAGGTGGGAAGCTATGAATGAGGACTTTCCCCCCCTCAGGATGCATCTTCTAGCCCTCTGCCCGCATGGATAGCTTCTTTGGCTACTATGATTGGTTGGTGGTGGGGTTACTGGGCATCTTCCTACTCAATGTGATCCTCAACGCGGTCTTCTTCCCCTCGGTCAAGCGACGCAAGGTGAAGAGTGGTCGAGAATCGCGCCCCAAGGTTTCGGTCATGATTCCAGCCCGGAATGAGGGTGAGCAGATCGAGCGCTGTCTCGAATCGCTCATGGCCCAGACCTACTCTAGCATGGAAATCATCGTGCTCGATGATTGCTCCGAAGACAACACGGCTGAGATCGTCAATGAGCTTGGCTTTTCGGAGGCACCGAGTGCTGCCCGCCGGCTGGTGAAAGGCCAACCGTTGCCCAAAGGATGGGCGGGAAAGCCATGGGCTTGTTATCAACTTTCACGCCAGGCCACGGGCGATTTCTTTCTCTTCGTGGATGCTGACACCGTGCATCATGAAGCGAGTGTGGAGAGTGCTGTGGCCATGGCCCTGAAGAAGCAAACGCACCTTCTCTCGGTGTGGCCTCACCAAATCACCCTCACCTGGTCAGAGAAATTGGTTATCCCCATGATCTACCTGTTAGCGCAGATGTGGATTCCTTATTGGTTTCTGAACATTGCTCAGAAATCGCCTAAGAAATACGGATTCATTCCCAAGCGTTGGTGGGAATGTTGGGGCTCAGCCAATGGTCAATACCTCCTCTTTACCCGAGATGCCTACAAGCAGTTGGGGAGTCACCAGTTGGTGAAAGATCACCTTGTCGAAGATGTGGCTTTCGGGCGTGCCGTGACGAAGCGCCTGCCTCAGGGCTGGCGCTTGCTCAATGCAGACGGGCACGCCGTGGTGGAGTGTCGCATGTATCACGAATTCATGGAAGTTTGGGAGGGCTTCACCAAGAATCTCCGGCCTGCCTTTGAATGGCGCAGCGTGCTCTTCGTCGTCGTGGGCCTAGTGATGGCCATCACTCTCCTGCTACCCTTCCTTTGGTTCGTCATCCGAGAGAGTCCCTGGCTGGTGAGCTTGCAGACCCAGATCATTCTCTTGATCCGGCTGATTCCCACCGTGCGATTCTCCACATCGTGGTGGAGCCTGTTGGCACACCCATTCGCCGTCGTTCTCGGCATGGCCATCGCCATCAACAGCTGGATCGCCTGCCGGCGCGGGCAACTCTCGTGGAAGCGTCGCGATTACCACTGGCGCCCTCCCGCCAAGCCCTCCAAAGGCGGGGAGAAAGAAGCCTCCGCTTCATGATGGGAGCGTCGGTTGAAGCTTTGATATACTATAATTTCAAAAATTATTTGAGTTCATTAGGCATCTCGGAGATGCTGCAGCCATGGCAGCTGCTCCGAAACCTAGTCTCGCGAAAACCTGGGCCGTCTTTGGGGCCACCGCGATCCTCCTCTTAACGATCACCCTCACGACCAATCAGGAGGCCAATCAGATCGCCCAGTGGGAGGTCATCACACGGTGGTTCCTCGGCCTGTTGTTCGGGGCTCTCGGCGTGACCTTCGCGATTCAACTCGTGCACTGCACGGCCCTCAGTTCTTTCTGGTTGTCGTTGGTGGCTTCCTTGATCGTCACGGTGGCGGCGTCACTCGCTTTCTCGGATCGGCTGTCTTGGGGGGCTGGCTTGGCACTGGGACTGACGGCAATCGCCGCCTTTGGCTACAAGGCATTCGGCGGGAAAGGGGATTGAGACGGGTTGAAATCCGGGCCGGGTTTGGAATCGTGCGCCCATGCCCACTGGCGTTTCCGATCTCTCCTATGCACAACTGCAAACGCTCTGGCTAACCCTGTGTGACGGACACTTTGAGGAGAGGGAATGGTGGCGCTTCCTCGTGGCGCTGCACCGCGATCTCCCCGAGGGCAGCCTCCTACGCCTGATTGGTGCCCACGTCCTCCAAGAGTGGGACGCGGAAGGGGAAGGGGAAGCAGAACGCCGCCCCTTGGTTCTTGAAGGCATCTGTGACTGGCCCATGACGACGCGGATTGATGGGATCATGCCGATGCGCATTCCGTTGGCCGATGATATCGGAGTCTTTCCGCGGCGCCTCTTTCAGCACCTGATCTTGTTAGGGTTCGACTATCCCTCTGGTGATCAGGTCGAGCGTTTAGAAGCCGATCTCGGCCTGTGCCTCCTGGCCTGGCTTCACCGCCGTCGACTCAAGTCGGATCATGGCATGCACATCGAGCTGGTGACCCAGTGCCCCCGATCAGCGCTTTCGGCGAAAGAGGAGTTGGCGATTCTGGGGACGCTTCCCAACGCCAGCCAGATCACGATCTTCTATTCATCCTTGAAAGGCAGCCAACGGCTGACCATGGATGAAGCGTCGGTCGCCTACGTTGATAGACTGTGCACACGTCGCGACGCGGACGGCATCCTTCGCATGGTGGGCGTTTCGCTCCCGCGAGAGGACGCCTGAGGCAGACGCCGCTCACACCTTTCGAGAGGAGCGACGGCGTTTCGGGCGTTCTTCCCGCCGTGTGACGAAGCTTTCCTCCCGCAAACGTCGTAGGGACGCATCGTCTCCGTCGTCATGAGGTTCCTCCAGAGAGATCTCGATTTCAATGGAGGCTTCGTTAGCGGCAGGTTCCTCCGTTTCCGTATCAGGGCGGGATGGGGGGCGTTGGTCTGACAACCCATCGAGCTTGCGCCGTCGCCGCGCGATCTTCTCTTTCACCTTGGTATTCTCTGCCTGCAGTTTCTCAATCCGCGAGGTGAGGCTTCCCCACAAGCACCATGCCAGGAAGAGACCGGCGAGAAGCGGCGCCAAGATCACGACGACCTTCGCCCAAAGATGAAGCGACATCCAAAGCGCACTCATGATCTGTTAGTTCTTGAAGGCTTTGCCCTGGGACAACTCGATTTCTTGCTGGAGAGCAGCGTTGTCCTGCCACAGTTGGCTATTCTCTGAGGCCAATTGATCACGCGTGGTGAGGTGGCGCCACCAGAGCACCCAGCCAGCGAATAGACCCGTGGCGAATGCCGCCACAGCGAGTCCAAGTGAATTCAGCATCAATGTTAAGGACCACGAGGGCAATTCCTCTGACCCGTGGGCACGGCGCCCGATGGCGGAAACGAGCCCTGCAGAAGCGATGATGGTTAGGAGGGAAACGGCTTTCATAAGACTTTTGCGAGACCTTAATTAAAGGCGATATTCATTCATAGCGTTGGGAACGAACGCTTGCAGCGCAGCAATGCGCCGCGTAGCGAGCGGATGCGTGCTCAGAAACTCTAACGAAGAGCCCGAACCCTTCTGTTGCTTGTAGGCGGCAAAGCGTTGCCAGAAAGCCACGGCTTCCCGGGGATCATACCCCGCCCGAGCCATCAAGAGCGTGCCGATCTGATCCGCCTCCAACTCATGGGCACGGGAAAACCGCAACAGTCCCAGTTGAGCCCCCACACCGACGCCTGTGTTGAGAGCATTGGCTTCGGGAAAGACTGCTCCCACAATGCCCGCTCCCACTTGCGCGACCCGCTTCTGGCTCAGTCGCTCGGCTGCGTGACGAGCAGTGAGATGGGCGATTTCATGACCAATGATCGTGGCGAGCCCGGCATCGTCTTGGGCGATGCGCATGATCCCTGTGTTCACACCGACCTTCCCACCGGGAACCGCGAAAGCGTTAGGTTCATTGTCTTCGAAGAGGACAAACTCCCATTGCGCGCCAGGGACTTGGGAGACCGCCGCCAACCGTCGCCCCACTTGCCGCACGCGATTGGCCAGACGCGTGTTCTGAGAGACGGGCTTCTGTTTCCGATACTGTTGGAACGCCTGCAGACCTAGTTGAGCCTCTTCCTGCACCGACATCGACATGAGTTGTCGTCGACCTGTCTCAGGCACCACAGCGCAGTTGGTGATCAGACACCCTAACACAAGGAGTGCCATGCCCAGGGGGAACCAGCGTTTCATTGCTTCACAAGCCAGACATTGCGAAAGCGCACGGGATTCCCATGATCTTGGAAGAAGATGGGACCGTCCTCGGGACCTTCTTTCAAAGGCGACGCCGTGGTGGCGTGATCCGCCACAATGTTATCGTGAATGAACGTTCCGTTATGACGGACGGTGAGGCGAGCATCTTCCACCTTCTGATCGCCCTCGTATCGCGCCGCCCGGAAGTCGACGTCATACGTCTGCCACGTGAGTGGGGGATAACACATGTTCACGAGTGGCTTGCCGACGGAATAGATGCCGCCGCACTCATTCTGTTCGCCTTCCAATCCAAAGGAATCGAGGATCTGGACCTCGTATCGCCCTTGCGCGTAGAAGCCACTGTTGCCACGCCCTTGCCCACGCGCGGCGGGTTTGTACGGCGTGCGGAACTCAAGGTGCAAATGGAAGTCACGGAAAGTCTCTTTGCTCGTGACCCCTTGGATCAGCAAGTCGCCGTCCATGAGGGACGCTTTCTTCCCGGTCCAGGCATCAGCATGGGTCCCGTCAAAGAGCACCGTGGCATTCTCTGGAGCTTTCTTACCAAGAGTGGGGCTCTCTCGCTGAAGACGCTTCAATTGGCCGAAAGGCTGATTTGAACCAGGGGCGTAGAGTTTGGCCCAGCCATCATTGATTTCACAAAAACTGCCATTATCAGGAACGGCTTTCAACGTCACCGTGCCGTCTTCCCCAGTGCCGCCAGTGCCTTTCAAGCGCTGGTCTTTCTTGCCATTCCAGCCAGCTCCCGGGAGACCGCCAGGATACGCCACGAAGTCAAACTTCCCATCGCCTAGAGCAATGACATGAAGACCCCATTTCATGTTGTCTGCCTTGCCAACATACTCGCCCTGTACCTGGAAGTCGGGATCATCGACCTTGGCAGGGTCCGTGTAGACCTTGATCGGCTTCTTCTCCTCCGCCAGGGCGGGGGAAACAACCGCCCACCATGCGAGGCTGATTCCTAGGAAACTCACAACTTTCATATCCAATCTCGTTTGCAAAGGTTAGGGTTTGGGCGCTTCACCACCCTCTTCCGTCACGATCAATACCTTAAGGGAACGCCCTTTGGCCAGATATTCTTTCGCTAGAGTGTTGATCTCTTCCACCGTGATCGACTCGAAATCGCTCGTCATCGATCGGGCCCAGTCGAGACGATCGGGAAACTGTTGGCAGCGTCCCAGCACGCTCGATAGCCAATAGGTATTGTTGCGCGTTTGTTCCTTCAAGCTCGTCAGAATGGGCTTCACCGCACGCGTGAATCCATCCTCGTCGGTCCCATCCTCCGCGAGAGCCGTGCCGAGTTCGACGATCCGGTCGGCCACCAGCTTGGCCTTGTCTGTGGCACCAGGACTCATGGCAAAGAGGGTGCCATATCCAGGGAACGTGTCGCTCGACTGATTGTAGGCGCGTGGGCTGTAGGCTTCGCCGAGCTCTTCGCGAATGGTGGCGCGAATGCGATCGGCTAACACATTGGCAAGCACAGACAACCGGCGCGCCTTGGCCACATCTGAAAAGCGGTCCGTGGTCGGCCAATAAACAAGTGTGAGGGATTTGCCTAGCTTGCTCTCGTAGGGATAGACTTTCTCATCCACTCCGGTAGGAAAGGCGACTTGGCGGGCGTCTTCATAAGCTGGGCGCTCCTCCAGGCGATCGGGCAGGGCCCCCACGGTCTTCTGAAGGGATTCGATCAGTTTGCTAGGGTCAAACGTGCCCACCACACTGATCTCGAGAGGCGCTTTCTTGAGTGGGTTGTCTACCCAAGCCTTCACATCGGCCATGGTGAGTGTCTCAAGGAGATCCATTTCGGGAATGCCAAAGCGAGGATCGCCACCGTGGACAAAGCGGTCGACCTTTGCTTGCATCACTCCTTGAGGCATGGAGGCCATTTGCTTCTCAATCATCGGATACATCTTGCGGATCTGCAGCTCTGCTTCCTCGCGGTAGCCAGGGGCGACGAAATACGCGCAAAGAAGCTGTAGCTGGTCTAACAAATCGTCAGGAGTCGTCCGCGCTTGCAGGGTGAAGCAGTCATCCTCAATGCCAAAGGTGACCCCCACATTCTTCCCAGCGAAAAGCCGCTGCAGCTCGTCAGCGGAGTGTTTCTCAAGGCCTCCCGCATCGAAGACCGAACCCGCGAAGAGATCGATCCCAGGCTTGTCTTGAGGCTGTGACAGTTTCCCACCCCCAAAGGCAGCCAGAATGCGGATGGTATTCTGTTCAAAGTCCGTCGGCTTGAGATTCACACGCACCCCATTGCTAAAAACCAGTTGGGTGATGCCCAGATCCTCGACCTCGCGGCGCTCTTTCACTTGCCCGGCGGGGCCGATCTCGCGGTAAGCGAACGCCTGTGAGGCCGCCTCTTCTGGCGGGGCCACGGGCTCCGCCTTGCTGGCGAGATACACTTGCGTGACAGTGTCAGGAGTGGGGGAATCCTCCAAATTCCCGGAGACCATGATGTGCATGGGGGCGGACCCCCAACGCTTCTGAAAGGCTTCCTGACAGGCCTCCGCAGGAATGCTCTCCAAGGCAGCCTTGGCGATGCGGAGGTCGTCCTGCGGACTGGAGAATACCTCCCGTGATCCGATTGAACTCACGATATGGTTAGCAATCACCGGGGACTTGTCCGTCGGCGCTGTCTCCACCGCACGCTCGTAGGCATTGAGCAACTCCGCCTTGGCTTCTTTCAGTTCAGCCTGGGTGAAACCATGCTCGATCGCTCCCCGTATCTGCTTCTCGGCCGTCCCTAACGCTGCCACCCACTGCTCGGGTTCGCAGCGCAACTCCAGGTTCCCCATGTCGGCAAACTTAAAGAAGTCACTCGCATAAGCACCCCCTGAACTAAACGGTGCATCTGCCTTCTTGGCCAGAATCTCCAAACGACGATTGATCATGGCGTGAGCCAGACGGAGCGGCAGTTTGGATGCGCGATTCGCCTCATTGTCAGGTTTCGCTTCGTAGGGCTGAAGAACAGAAAGGGAGACGCTCGATTGGCTGGCCTCGCTCTCCACCACCACTTGGCTGCGCAAGGACTCCGATGTCAGCGCGCCCATGGCAGGCTCCTTCGCCTCAAGGTTGGCCGGCTTCATGTCGTGAAACATCTTCTCGATCTTGCCATGCATCGACGGCTGATCGATGTCGCCCACGATCACAAGCACCATGCGGTCTGGTCGATAGTAGGTATGATAGAAATCAAGGAAGCGTTCACGAGGCGCCTCCTTGATCACCTCTTCAGTCCCAATCGGCATGCGCTTGCTGATGAGTGATTGAGGAAACAGAAAATCAATCTCCGCTTCCATCAGGCGGAACCGGATCGAGTCGCGACCAAGCTTCTCTTTCAGGATCACCCCGCGTTCGCGGTCGATCTCTTCGGGGTCTAGCAACATGCCGTCCGCCCAATCACGCATGATCGTGAGGCCTTGATCAATGGTCTCCTCCTTCACATCCGGCAGGTCTAGCTTATACACCGTCTCATCGAAGGACGTATGCGCATTGATGTCAGGGCCGAAAGCCATGCCCAGGCGCTGGAGAAACTCCACGATCTCAGTACCTTTGTAATGCGTCGTCCCATTGAACGCCATATGCTCGAGGAAATGCGCCAAGCCGCGCTGATCCTCCCGTTCCATCAGTGAACCTGCATCAACGTAAAGCCGAATGCTCACGCGCCCCGGGGGTTCCTGATGCGCCATCGTCACGTAGCGGAAACCGTTGGGCAACTGGCCAAAGTGTAGCCGATTGTCAGGAGGAATATCGCTGGCCTGTTGGGGCCAAGGCTTCGTAGCCAACTCAGCGCCAGCGACGAAAGGAAAAAGAAGAGTGAAAAAGGGAAGGAGGGTCAGAAGCCGCATCATAAGAGTGTGTCTACTGCCTCCGAAGATGGCCAGCCTCAACCGCTTCGCAACCACTCCCGAGCGCGCCGACGTCCCCGTCGGCCCACAACCGCAGCCCCCACCACCTCATTTCATGGCTCCTCGTCACCTCACGACACGCCTCTTCCAGCCCAAACCAGTCCACCTCCAATCCGCGCCCAAACACTCCCCATTGAGCCCATCGAATCACCTGCAGCACCTGAACCACCGGCCAATCCGCGTAACGAGGTTTCTGCCTAATCTTCCCACAAAGGCCTCCATCAACGCTCTCGCCGACCCCTCTGACCGATGTTCCCGTCGAAAATCACCCCACCGCCTCAGGTGTCTCTCATAAAACGGCCGGTTTTATCAGAAAAACCATATTTATCGAGGCAAGCCTCAAGGGTTTCTCAAAAATTTTCGTATCCTCCAGGCTTTTCACTTGTTTCAGAACGCTTCATCAGATGCCAGAAATCGATGATCTAAAAATCTGAGCCCACTGAGAGAAACGCCACCCGCATTCGCGTTAGGTAGAATTCTGCCTAACACGAAAAACATAGAATTCTGCCTAATTCTCTGCCAAGACCACCCTCCAAACGCTTGGAATCAGGCCCAAAGTCCCTTCCTCAACAAACAACCACGGCGCATTTCCCTTGTGAAAGAAGGGCCAATGCCATAAAATCCTCAGGTGAACCATCAATCCGCCATCTCTCGAATCAAGGTCAGCTCCCGTCGTGTTAGGCAGAATTCTGCCTAACACGAAAAACATAGAATTCTGCCTAATAACTGTTCGGAATGCGTCCGAGGCTTCCGCAGGCAAATAAAGTGATATATCAAACCAAGGCAAGTCGTTCGCGGTTCTAACATACACCTTACGAGGAAGGGATCCGCCGCCAATATCACGAGACGACGAACGGATCCACGTCACGAGAAGACCAATCAGCCATCCAAGAATCTGGCAGATCGAATGCCGCTCGTGCCGAGGAAGTTCGCCCTCAAAGGACTTGTGCAAGAGAAGGCGGCGAGTAGACTACAGAAACAGATGGCGAGGGTGGGCGACTTCCGAACAAGAGGACGCACTGAACCCCGGCTACTTCTCGTGCCAAAACCACTGACAATGAACCAGGAAGATCAACCCAGCGGTCCAAGCTTCCCGTCTGCCGGGATTCAGTGGTCCTAGACGTTCGGATGCATTAGAGATCTCCGCAGGCGGATAAAGTGATAGTCCCAGATCACAGGCAGACTCTTCATTAATCTAACAAAAATCTAGCAAGGAAATCTGCCGCATCGATAGCCGCCCGACGAC
>JAUIAH010000052.1 GCA_030425385.1 Verrucomicrobiia bacterium
GACGCAGAGCGATTACTTTCGATTTAGGCTGGGGCTGGGAAGTTTTACGTCTCTTGTTAGTTTTCACACACCGATTAGACGGCGTGAGCTTTCCGGTTTCCAGCTTTTCTTACGGGATGCCTGTGTACCAATTACACAATAAGGGAGGATTGTTCTCGTGGCACAGGCATTTAATCTGTGACGCTCTTTCCTTGAAGGAAACAGCCTTTGGAGGAAAGGCTTCATTTGAGTCTTGCAGCCTCGCATTCTCGCTATGCGCCACAGTCGCACTATTGTATATCGCCTCAGAAGACAAGAGATGACCTCCTCGATGATGGGATCCGTGCACTCCCGATCAGGCTGAAGCGCTCCAAGCCATGAGCGGATCTTGGGTGATTATTCGAGACGGCAATTCCCAGTTCGAGCGAGCTGCATCAGAGCCTTTCGTGTAGGGCAAATCTGCGATAACAGGACGGCGGCAGGATTCCGCCGCTACGTAGCTGCGGATTCTAGCCGCAGGTCAAACGATGGCGATCCTCCAGAAGGTCATTGTAGCCCCTCAATTTCCAAACCATTCGATCCAGGCTCCATGCGCATGGGCATTGCCTAGATGGACGGGCTTGTCACCATGGGGCCAATAGCGCACGGTCACCTCATGCTTGAATGTAGCGCGATTGGTCTCAACCGATATGAGGGCGAGGGGGGCGTCGCGTGTTGCCTTTGCGCCAGCTTCTAACAATGCTGTTTCGATCCGTGTGCGAGTGGTCTCTGGGAGGTATTGCCAGACAATCGAGTGCATCAGCACGCGTGTCACCCCTGAGCGTGGTGGCTGCTGGAGTTGTTCTTCTACCCAATCGCCAGCATCAGCTTTCACCAAATGAGGGGCCTTCTGTTTGGCCAGTGATATGGCGACCTCCATTCGCTGGAAACGCTGTGGCATTTCTGGCCAAATATAGCCCTTGAGGCGCATGGCAACGGCATCATCTGTCAGATCAATTGGGTTCAAATCACAAGCGTGTGTGGATAGGATTTGAACGGGTGCCTGCGGTGGCGGCGGCCCCTTCCATTCGGGCCGGATAGGCATCGGGGAATCCGCCGGGCCAGCCAATGTCCCATTCAAATCATAATGATAGCGATCCATCATGGTATTGACCCCCGCGCTAGCACCGATCTCGTGCAATTCAAAAGTGGATCCGAGCCTTCCCGATAACCATAAAAGGCCGGCCATGAATCCAGCGGAGCGCCCAGCTTCATTGGTTTGGGGAGGATGCTCAAACCACGCGAGCAGGTCGGAATCATGATCGGTCACTACTGCCGCAATCAATTCATCAATCGCAGCCTGATCAGTGAGTACACCTTGATACGTTTCGGCCAAACGCCTTTCCTTACCCACAAGATAGAGGTGATGAAGACCGCCAGTCAGACGAAGTGGCATGGCGTCTTCCAGGGGCTTCCCAGGCCACTGAGCAATACGCTGTCCACACTGGGTTGGGCCATCCATGAGCGGAATCTGCGCCCGCACGATCGATGCCGTGATCGGCGCGTCGTGGCGCAGGCAATGTTCAGCCTGGGTTCGCATCGCCTCTGCAATATCGGCGGTATCCAATAAGTCCATAGGCACGAGCACCATGCTAGAGCAGCACGCTACCGAAACGGCTGTGGCGAGATGAATCCCCCAAAGGAATCTATCGCTGGCTGCGGCGGCTGTTCTTGTGGGATGAATTGCTGCTTATACTCAGGAGGTAACGGTGACGCTTCTACCGCGGCACGGGCTCCTTCGGGATCGATTCGCATCCAATTGCGGTAGGCATTCGAGAGCGCATTGTTGCGCTGATTCTCATCGCCAATGCTTTGCGCCCAGATGGCGGCGCTCTCCGGATCTTCGCGTGAGATGCGATTGACCAAGCGCTGCGCGGCCTGATCACGCGCTTGCCCTTGCTCTAACGTTCCGATCCATTCGGAGGCGCTGACAGGATCAATCCGAGCCCAGCGATCAGCGATGTCGCCCACCGCACCGCTTCGGAGTTCATCGTCCGGCAAGGTCGCGACCCATTCCGAAGCCGACACGGGATCCTGATGGGCCCAATTGCTCGCGATCTGCTGGGTCGCTTGACGGTAGATGGGATCCTCAGCTCCCAAGCCTAACTGATCCAGATGGCTGATTGCGAGCGTCGGGTCTTCCCCTGACAATCGGCTAATGACCGAACTGACGGCCGAACTACGCACGTTCTCATCGAGCCCATTCGCCCAAGCCAAGGCTTCTTCTGGATTCTTACGACCATATCCCGAGGCAATGTTACTGATGATATTCGCATATTGCGGGTCATCCTGCCAAGCTTGCGCCTGTTCCAATGCGAGATCCAAATCGTTCCCTGCCAAGGTACTGAAAGCACTGCTCAGAACGCTATCTTTGATCTCCGGCACTTCACGAGCAAGCGCAATCGCTTCCTCAGGGGCTTCATTTGCCAAGACCCAACTGCTTTCATTGATCGCACGGTATTTGGCAAAGCCGTCCGGTTCATTGCGAAACCAATCCAATGCTGCTGTCGGATCTTCTTCAATCAATTGGCGGAACGCATTGGGCAAAGCCCGATTCCGCACGGCAGGATCCAGGTCAGAGAGGAGATCCATCGCCGCTTGTGCATCCCGCTTCGCATAAGCATTGAGAGCACTGGTCCGCATGATCTCACGCTCATAAGAACTCAGCTCCGTCTCGCCCAACCAATCAAGCACCGCTTTCGGATCCGCCTCTGCCCATTCCTGCCCGACGATCTTGAGGGCTTCGCGTCGTTCCGCCGGCTTATCGATGGTCAGCGCCATCCGCGCCGCCGTGGTGGGATCCGTCTCTGCCCAATTATCAAAGACCTCATGGTAATGGCTCGGACCCGCCTCCGCCGTTTGTTTGAGAAGCTCGAAAGCCCCTTGAGGATCCACCTCACTTGCTCCTACGAAGATCTGCGTGAGCGCACTCGCCTTGTCACCACTGTCCTCAATGGTTTCGCGATAGCGAAGCGCCTCTTGCGGATTGCTGCGTCCCAGTTGACGAATCGCTTTGCTAAAGATGCCTTTGTTAGGCAAGCTCTCACGAATCTCCAAGGCCTTCTTGGGATCGGCCATGGCCAAATAATCAATGATCATTTCCCGCGTTTCCCGCCGACGCGAATGGTTCGGATACTTGTCCACATCGACAATCAAATTGGCAATGTCCTGGCTCGGCATCTTGGAAAGCATGGCATAGAAATGGTTCACGGCCGCCTGCCCATTGGGATTGTTGATCACCCCCAACAACGCGTCTGCGGCGGCTGAACCACTCCGCGCCCCTGTCCCTCCCATCGCCGAGGCACCATCCGACCCTGCACCATCGCCCGAGGGAACCCCGGGAAGCAGCGAATTCGAGGACGCCGAGGATCCCCATCCAGATGCGGACGAAGGCGATTCTGGGGCCAAGGGACCCCGTCCAAGGTAGAGCCCAGCGGCCAATCCGACGGCGCCGAGCGTGGGAGCGAGAAGTAAGGAAGGTTTCATGGTGAGTCCGGTCTACAATAGAGGACGCACCAAAGCCTCCTCCATTAGAGGTAAACTAAGAACGGCGGCCAAGCGAGTGCAAGGCCGCTGCAAATTGAACGCCTGAGCCCGTCGTCTAGGCGAACTCAGGAAGCATGCCCGCCTCCTCAAGCTCACACGGGCTCACACTCACGCTATCGGACAGCCCCGTCTGCTCCAGAAGGCGCCCGTACGGTAGAAGTTCGAGGCGTCGATCGAGGGTTTCGACCACCGCCGTAAGCGACTCTACCCAATCACCCGAGTTGAGATAGTGCGTCTCGCCAATCATCTTATCTGCTGGTGTGTGGATGTGCCCACAGATGATGCCCTGACATTCCTTGCGATGCGCAAACTGCTGGAGCTGTTCCTCGTATTTCCCCACGAAATTGACCGCTGACTTCACGTGCGCCTTGATCTCTTTGCTTAAAGAGAAATAAGGGTGCCCTCGCCATTCACGATAGCGGTTATAGAAGCGATTGAGTCGCAACAAGCCCGCGTAGCCTATGCTTCCAAGACCAGCAAGCCAACGATGATGCGTGGTCACCGCATCAAAGCCGTCCCCATGCACACAGATGTAGCGTCCCTGAGGTGTCTCGTGGATATGCTCGTTGCATATGGTCAATTTATCGAACGTAAGGGGCATGACACGCCAGAGGAAATCATCGTGATTGCCTCGGATATAGATCACTTCCGTTCCGTGTTTCTCAATCTTCTTCAGAATTAGTCGGAAGAAGTGTGTGTACTCGTTCCGCCACTTGCCCCAACGGCGCAAATGCCAGGCATCGACAATATCGCCGTTTAGGACCAGTTTCTCGGATTCAGTATGACGCAAGAAGGTATTGACCTCAGCGATGCGACAATCAGGCAAGCCCAAGTGAACGTCAGATAAGAAGATCGTCTTATACCGGACGCGGGCTACGGTGTTGGTGTTCATTGTTTGGTTGTATGGATGGAGAAAGTATTGATTGATTGCATCCTTCAAAGAGAATGCTTTCGAAGACATCCGTCACCGCGGTCCATGACTGCGACTCCGCACGCAGGCGGGCGCGATGGCGGATCTGCTCCCAAGAAGAGCGTTCCGCCAACAGTTCGTGAAATGCCCGCACGAACGCCTCTGCATCGCCGAAGGGAACCTGATAGCCGTCGTATCTATGGGAAACGAGTTCATGCGAAGCCGCGTAGTCAAAGCTGAGTGTCACCAGCCCACTGGCCATGGCTTCTGCCAGCACATTCCCGTAGGTCTCTGTCAGACTCGGAAAGAGGAAGATATCCGCCGAAGCATAGTGAGCCGCCAGCATCTCACCTCGTTGCATCCCCGCCCAATGAATCGCACTCGCTTCCTTACTGGCGAGTTCCTCGCGGCTGGGACCATCGCCAACCATGACCAACTGAAGATCAGGGAAACGCTTCCGGGCCTCACGCACGCAGCGTGCTGCCAATGACAAATTCTTCTCTGGAGCCACTCTTCCGACACAAAGTGCCACTGGCGTCTCCGGTCCGGCTCCCCATTGCTGCCGCAACCAATAGTCGCGTTTCCCAGGATGAAAGAGATTCCCATCCACGCCTCTACCCAATACGGAAATATTGTCGAACCCATGGGATTCCAGATCCAATTGCACATCTGGAGCAGGCACCAATGTCCGCGCCGTTCTAGAATGCCAACGCCTCAAATACCGCCAGGCCCAATCTTCCAAAACCGGCAAATGATAGTGGCTGAAGTACTGCGGGAAATGGGTATGATAGCCCGACACCACACGGATTCCCAGTTTTCGTGCCGCCCACAACGCCGAGGAGCCAAGGAAGGTCTCGGTGGCCACATAGACCACGTCTGGACGCCGTTCTCTCCAGGCACGAAGAAACTTGCCCGGTTGTGGCAGGCCAAGACGCACCTCGGGATAACCAGGCAACGAAACCCCCGGCACTTCCCGCACTGCAATCCCAGGAATGGCTGCTCGCGTCTCCGCCTTGGGATAAACGACTTCTAACTGATGCCCACGATGGCGCAACTCCTGACAAAGCTGCGAAAGCGTCATGGCCACCCCATTCACATCGGGCAAGAACGTATCCGTGACAATGGATACGCGGCCTGGCCGCTTCAAGGACCGTGAGAACGAGGAATAGTTACTCACACCATCAAGCTGACCATAATAGAAATAGATGAAACGTGATCTTTGTGTCAGTGTCGACACAATGCAAGACCCCTTCTGCGTCGGCGAAGATGCTTTCGTAGTTTGCGCCTTCGCATCGGTGAACTTGCCAGGAACACCGCACGCAAGAGAATCCCAAGCTTCTGATGCTGCCAGCAATACCCGTGTTTCTCGGCATTCTCGCGAGCGAAGTGGGCAATGATATCCGTGAACCAATCGGGTAATCGCTCGGCACTACGGGCACGCTCAGGCAGCAATGGCATTCCAAGATTCGAGTGGGCCCAATCACTTGCCCCCTGCAGCACTTGATCGTTTGATCGCCCCTCATGGGTGAGCATGCGGGGATCCAGATCCAGTTGCACACAAGCACAAATTTCGCTCAGAACCGCCTCTGGACCTTCAATAAGAGCTTCAAAGGATTGCATCAAATAGCCCCCCTCTTTAGGTTGAAACCTCGCCTGTATCTCAGCGACTTGCATCCAGTAGGACCAAAGAATCGCCTGGCGGGCTACAGCTTCTCGGCAATCTCGCGTAGGTTTTTCCAACTCATACCCTCGCTTCCGCAAACCTGAAGCGATGGCGGCACGTGGATCACGCACCAAATGGATGATTACCGCTCCAGGATACCATTCCCACAAGCGATCCATGAAGAAGAGATTGTTCAAACTCTTCTCACCCCATCGGCTGCCTTCCGTTGGACGTGGCAGCAATCTTTCATAAATGTCGCGAGACGAAAGCAGTCCTTCATTATTTAGAAACGAATCTGTCACCTCCGAAGACAATGCCTCCAAGTGTCTCGCAGTAAGGGCGTTGCTCCGAAGCAGACATAGTAGATCCTCACGCTTCTCCAAGGAACATGCTCTCATTCCCCAACGTTCCAGTCCCCATACCAACTCTGGTTCATTGATCATCGAAATCTCTGGATGCTGGCCTAGCATCGCTCGCAATAGCGTTGTTCCACTGCGTGGAAACCCGACGACAAAGAGCGGACGTTCAATCATGTCACACGATCGTTACGTTCATTCGATTCTATCACGTGTTCCATACGTCTATGAAGCCATAAGAATCAACACATGCACGACACACCCTCGCTCTCCATAGGACACTTTCGGCTGTCGCTGGAGAACCGAGCACTGATCATTGCCGAAATTGGGCAAGCACATGATGGAAGCCTGGGCATTGCGCATAGCTATATTGACTCAGTCGCTGATGCCGGTGCAGATGCTGTCAAATTCCAGACCCATATCGCCGAGGAGGAAAGTACGCCTTCCGAGGCCTGGCGAGTTCCGTTCAGTTACGAAGATGCCACACGACTCGAATACTGGCGGCGAATGGAATTCTCTCCAGAGCAATGGCTCGGACTCCAGAAGCACGCCAATGAAAGAGGTCTCCTCTTCCTCAGTTCTCCTTTCTCACTCAAGGCATTCAATCTATTGCATTCCATGCGTCTACCCGCTTGGAAAGTTGCTTCGGGAGAACTCACCCACACCCCTCTCCTCGAGGCGATCGCTGCAACAGGACAGCCTGTTCTCCTTTCAAGCGGAATGAGCAGCTGGAGAGATCTCGATGACGCCGTGCAACGCTTTCGCAACCATGACTGCCCCCTTGCATGCTTCCAATGCACGACCGCCTACCCTAGCCCGCCCGCTGCCACAGGATTGAATGTTTTATCAATCATGCACAAGCGCTACGGTTGTTTGGTTGGATTATCTGACCATTCGGGTGAGATCTACCCCGGACTCTTTGCGGTCGCTTTGGGTGCCCGCTTGATCGAAGTGCATGTGACTTTCGACAAGGCGCTCTTCGGCCCCGACACCAAAGCATCGCTGACGTTTCCCCAATTGCGGCAATTGACGGAAGGCGTGGCATTCTTCCACCAGGCGACCTCCCATCCGGTCGACAAAGACCAAGTAGCCGAGCAAATGAGCCCCACGCGAGCCCTCTTTGGGCGTAGCGTGGTCGCTGCTACCAATCTATCTGCTGGCACGATTCTAGAGACCAATCATCTGGCATTGAAGAAACCCGGCACGGGATTGCCACCCTCTGCCATCGATTCACTCATTGGGCGCTCTCTGGTTGGCGATATCGAGAAAGATCATCTCCTCAATCACACCGATCTCGCATGAGAGTAGCGTACCTTGAGTATTCGGAAGGGCATTGGATAGACGTCGCAAGGCGATTGCGAGAGGAGTCTGGTTGGGAGCCCATTTGGTGGACAGGAGAAAGCCGCGTGGCCGCATCGGTTCGCCACGCCTTTGGTCCCAACGTGTTTCAAATTCGCACAGACGCCATGCGCCTGCACTGGCCATTTGGCAATGTTAGCGACACAGCCTCGTGCCCTCCCTCTGCAGAGCAATTGGCATCACTTGCCACCTTTCAGGTGCATGCCTTGAAGATGATGGGGCGCATGGATGCCGATGGCCGTCACTTTAGTTGTGACGAGCGTATGGATTACTATTTCCGTTTGGTCGCATGGGGCAATGCTATCCTCGATTCCGCTAACCCGGATCTGGTTTGTTTTATAGAGAGCCCTCACGTGGTCTATGACTATGTGATCTATGCCCTCTGCCAGACGAAAGGCATCCGAACGCTGATGCACATTCGCACGAAGGTAGATGAACATGTTCTCATCAGCCCTCGGTTTGAACGCGGGCCCGAATGGATCCAGCAGTGCGTGGGACAAGCCCAAGGAGAGCTTCCTGAACATTTGCAGATCTCAAGAAGGCGTTTGGGCCGGGACTACAAAACGGGAATGCCCCTTGCCGCGCGCGCTCAAACCGCCGCCGCAAATGATCGTCAAGAATGGCTTACCGCACAACTGCCTCTATGGAATGCCCGATGGAAACTGGGCTGGGAATCTTTACGCCAACGTCTCGCGGGCCCGAGGCCTGTCACCAGCAGTTATCTCAAGTCACTCCATTCCTCTACGTTGGAAAGCCCAATGTCCCGCTTAGAATATCGGCGGGCTGCCAAGCAGGGGCTTCTCAAACGCCGTCGTCTTAAGCGCCTTTACACCAAGCTTTCGTCGCGAGCCGTCGACGACGAACGGTATGTCTACCTTCCACTCAACTACCAACCCGAAAAGACCAGCAGCCCTGATGGAGGCTGGTATGCCGATCTACTTTTAATGGTCCGTTCGGTTAGCACGGCTCTCCCGAAAGGGTATCAACTTTACGTCAGAGAACATCCTGCCACTTTCCTTAATTCGATCACTGGCGCGGGACGAGGCCATATGCTGCGAACAGAAGCCTTCTACGACGCCTTGGCCAATCAACCCAATGTCCGTCTGATCTCGTTGGGCGATGATCCGTTCGCATTAATCGATCGTTCCCATGGTGTCGTGACGCTCACGGGAACCGCTGGTTGGGAAGCAGTGAACCGCGGCAAACCCGTCCTCTGTTTCGGTGCAGCCTGGTATATTGGATGCCCAGGTGTGGAGGCCATTTGGAATTTCGCAAATGTCAAAGAAGCGGTTTGGAAATTGCTTTCTGAAACGCATGTGAACTCAAAAGATGTGGATCGCTATTGGGAAGCGGTGCACAGAAACGGCAAGCGAGCTTTCATCAATAGAAAGCGCTGCGCCGAGGACGTGGACTCCGACGCCAATGTGACGGCACTCACTCGTCTATGGCAAGAAGGCTATACACGATTCTATGACGGCAATGCAAATACGACGGCTCACGCACTATGAATCAACCGAATAGACGTCGCCGCATCACGGTCGCCGTGACCTCTCGAGCCACCTATTCCAGGATTCGCACGGCGCTCAGAGCCATCGACGCACATTCGGATTTGGAGCTTCAATTGGTCCTGGCAGCGTCCGTCCTCCTCGATCGCTTTGGCAATGCTAGTTCCCTTATCGAAGCCGATGGCTTCAAACCAATTGCTCGCGTGTTCAATAGCCTGGAAGGGGCGACACCCACTCTCATGGCCAAAACCATGGGTCTCGGCGTGATGGAATTGGCTTCCGTTTTCGAGAATCATCCGAGTGATATCGTCGTGAGTGTGGCCGACCGCTATGAGACCTTGTCGACCGCCGTCGCTGCGGCTTATATGAATATTCCCTTAGCTCATATTCAAGGTGGTGAAGTTACCGGCTCCATCGATGAGAAAGTTCGTCACGCCAAGACCAAACTGGCGGACTATCATCTCGTTTCGACTGACAAAGCCGCCCAGCGGGTCATCAAGTTAGGAGAGAATCCAGACAACGTCATCAAGACGGGCTGCCCCTCCATCGATCTGGCAGCTGAGGTTTCCAACGAGAATTGCCGCCCATTTGATCCTTACGTTCACTATGGCGGTGTCGGTCCCACACCTAGTCTGGACGACGGATACTTAGTCGTTCTCCAGCACCCCGTTACCACGGAGCACGCCCAAGCGGAGGTGCAGGCCACCTGTCTCTTGGATGTGATCCGTCAGGCAGGACGACCCACTCTCTGGTTCTGGCCTAACATCGATGCTGGATCAGACGGCACCTCGCGAGCGATTCGGCGCCATCGTGAGTTCCATCCCAAGACGCCCATTCACTTCTTCAAGAACATGGAAGGGAAAGATTTCTTACGGACTCTACGCCGTGCTGATTGCCTTGTTGGTAATAGTAGCGTGGGCATTCGTGAATGTTCCTTCCTTGGCGTACCAGTCGTCAACATTGGATCACGCCAGGCGGGGCGTGAACGTGGGCCTAACGTCCGCGATGTTCCAGAGTGGGACCCGCAGGCCATTCAACAAGCGTTGGCCGAGCAATGCCAATCAAGCCACTACCGGCCGTCTACCCTTTATGGCGATGGCCGAGCGGGCCCTCGCATTGCGGAAGCCCTACTTGAAATGCCCTTGCAATGTGAGAAGCGGCTGACTTACTAACATGCCTTCGAATCGCACTCTAGGTATCATTCCAGCTCGGGCTGGATCCAAGCGCCTCCCAGGCAAGAATACTCTGCCCTTGGGAGGAATGCCCCTGGTGGGACACGTCATGAAGGCGGCTCAGAATACGGCCTTTCTCGACCGGGTAGTTGTTTCTTCTGATGATCCTGCAGTGCTTTCATTGGCACAAGCCTTCAATTCCAACTGGCCATTGCCACGCCCTGCCGAGCTTGCAGAAGATCAATCGCTTGCCATCGATTACGTCCGACACGCCTTAAGAACCCTCAAATGTCAGAATGAGGCCCCCTTTGACATCGTCGTCATCATTCAACCAACGTCTCCTTTGACAACGGCTGCTGATATCGATGCCACTGTTCACCTTCTGCGCCGCTCGAGGGCGGATTCAGTGGTCTCCGTGAGCTTGGTTCCTTTCGATCAGCATCCCGCGAAATGGAAAGTGATGGAAGGCGACTGCTTGCACCCCTACCTTGAGGAAGAGAATGGACGCATGGCCGAACATCAACTGCCTCGTGTATATACTCGCAATGGCGCCGTGTATGCGACCAGAAGGCACGTCATAGAGAATGGTTCGATCCTGGGCAATGATTGCCGAGGTCACCTCATGCCAAGAGAGCGATCGATCGATATCAATGATCGGTTGGACTACGAATTCGCGGTCTTCCTCTACGACCGCCTGCGCAACGAAGAGAAATGATGCTTTGGATCGCCAGTGCCTTCGGACTTGCTAGCGGCGCTTGGTATTCACACCGATATGCTTGGTGGAGGCCTACGGTGAACTACGCTCACCCTCGAATTCTCATGTATCATATGGTACGCGAACCCATTCCAGGGGCCCGATTTAATAAGATGCGTGTGCCTCCAAGCACGTTTGAGGCTCAACTCGCCTACTTGCAGGAGAATCATTGGCAGTTCGCTACGATGAAGGATTGGGCGGAAGGCTCCCTTAATGACCGTAGCGTGATATTGACGTTCGACGATGGCTTTGCAGACAACTACGAACAAGCCCTCCCATTGCTCGAAAAATACAATGCCTGTGCCACTCTCTATCTCGTGGTCTATCGCCACGAGAATGATTGGGCAGTTCGAAAGAAGTGTTATCATAACAATAGGGAACTTGTGAAAGAATCTAAGCTCAGCGATGATCAAGTGCGAGAGATGCTCTCTAGTGGTCGCATCGAATTGGGATCCCATACCCTGACTCATCCTGACCTACGGAGGCTTTCGCCAGAAGAGAAGCAAGAGGAACTGCACCAATCGAAAACGCTTTTAGAGGAAACGTTTGGACAAGCAATTACTAGCATCGCGTATCCATTTGGCCTCTTCGACGAACGCGACCAGGATCTCGCTCAATCGTTAGGGTATCGGACAGCAGTGACCACCTCCCAGGGAATCGATCCCTTGATAAGCTGTCCTTTCGCCCTCCGAAGGATCAAGGTGAGTGGCAAAGAAGGCATGCACGCGTTCAAATTGCGTCTTCGCACTGGTGTCAGAGGCTGGCATTCGTAACGCATGAGTAGAAAGCCCCTCCAGGTATGGCTCCTCAGCGACGGACGCCCCGGCCATTATCGCCAGGCGGAAGGGGTCGTCAGAGCCCTGCGTCTCGGACACTCAGTTGACGTTCATCGCCTTGATGTGCGCTTGCGATTGGGATTGGCCCGTTACGTCACCCGCCGCTGGCTTCGTGAGCGCTCCACTCCCCTTCCTACTTCTTTCGAACGGCTCGCCTATGGAAAGATCATTCGCCCACCCATCGCTCCTCAATTGATCCTCTCCGCTGGCGGCAATCTCCTCGCGATGAATGTCAGTCTTTCGCGTCAATTGGGCGCCGAGAATGTGGTCATTGGCTCTCTCCGCGGATTTCACTCTAACGCCTTCTCAGCCTGCCTTACCCTTCAACCTCGCAAGACGGATCACTCAAGCTCGATCGTTCTGGATTTCACCCCTACCCCTTACAGCCGCGAATCGGCGCGGAAAGCAGGGGCTCTGTTTCTTGAGAGCGAACGGCTAGACGCACAACCGTATTGGACGGTGCTCGTCGGTGGGGACGGTGCCGGCTACCGCTATCAGAAGCGCGATTGGGAAGCCTTGGCCAACCGATTGCAGACACTCGTTCATTCAAGTGGACACCAGCTCCTTGTGCTCACGTCCCGGCGCACTCCCCCTTTGGCGATCGAGCACTTGCGGAGATTGACTCCCCATCAAGCGATCCGCTTGGAAAGCTATCCTTCCCGAGCAGCCAATCCTCTTACGGTGGAAGCTGCGCTGGGTCTCGCATACGGCGTCATCTGCACTGAGGATAGCATGAGCATGCTCAATGAGGCGCTTACGTTAGGCCTCCCCGTCATGGCTATTCGGCCTCTGCATGCGGTGCGTGAACAGCGTTATGACGATTTCCTTATTCGACAGGTTCAGGGAAATCGCCTCCTGCGCCAATCCATACTTCGTCCTTATAGCCCTGATTCTTTCTCTCAGCTGACACCGATCACTACTGATCCAGCCGCCCATCTTTACCAGGAATTGGCAACGCGTCTCTCCTGCCTCTCCGCCCGTCATGAATCTGTTTCTTGCTAGAACGCCCCTTCAACTGTTTAACTGCCAAGAGGCCCGTCGACGATTTCATCACGGCGAATGCAATGTGCTGTGGGCCATTTACCGGAAAGAAGTCGATCGCCGCCAGATGCTCAGAGTATGCGACGGCCATTGGCAAGAAGTGAACTGCTTTCATCTGAATTGGGTGCTTCGCAACTTCCCAAAACTCTGGGTCCTCGCCCATCGAGGGTTGCTAGCCGAAGTTGATGTCTTCTACACAGGATTTTCGAAACGTTTGGCCCGCGCCGTCGTTCAATGTGCGAAGCCGAATCACGCCACGATTGTGGATGACGGCAATGATGCGCTCGTCACCAATAGAACATTAGGCCATCGTTCCAAAGTCACCTATTTCACCTGCTTTCATCGAGAAGATCGTGACGAAATACTCAATGACTACCAAGCCTTTCGTTCTCACCTGCAATCCAAATCGAAAGCCAGTGGGGGAATCGCTTTTATAGGGTCTCCCGTCTACCCACGAGATATCCTCGATGCCAAGGTTTTCGTTGGACTAATGGAGCAGGTGCGCGCGCACTATGAGAATGAATCTATCATCTACTATGCCCACCGGTATGAGAATCCTGTGCAACTGCAGTATTGGATGAAGCCGCTTGATATCGAGGTGCGCTCTCCTGACACTATCTTGGAGTGTTTGCTCGCAGAAGCTTCCACGCTACCACGAGAGCTTGCCACCTTTCATTCAACAGCGATTGATACCCTGCACCTTATCTATCATCTTCCTCAACGGGTCTTCGCCTTTCCAAGTGAGATCGTGACGGAAAACCGTCGGCACACCTATTTGGCGATCATGGCTTCATTCCGAGACCGTGGTGTGCCAGTGACCGAAATCAATTCGGCGCGGAGCCGTTGAAAGAGCTGGTAATATTGATCGACGATTGCAGCTTTCGAGAATTGACTAACATACTTGTCATGTCCCGAGCGAATCAGCGATTCACGCAGTGGCGCGTCTTCGAGAACTCGTTGGATCGCATTCGCCAGCATTGCTGGTTGGTCTCTAGGAACCAGAAGTCCCTGAACTTCATTCTCAATGAGCCAACTCGGCCCTTGGGCATCGGTCGCCACGAGCGGAACGCGACGTGCCCAGGCCTCCAACGTCACCGAACCGAGGGGCTCATGCCTGGAGGGAAAGACGCA
Organism: Verrucomicrobiia bacterium; assembly: GCA_030425385.1. Taxonomy (GTDB): domain Bacteria; phylum Verrucomicrobiota; class Verrucomicrobiia; order Verrucomicrobiales; family DEV007; genus JAACDM01. Next base: position 14,292 of record JAUIAH010000052.1, read on the forward strand.
GACGTCGGCTTGATCTAACAAAGCCACCGCATCTCGTCGCCATCCCAGGAAATGAACCCGTTCGTGCACTCCGAGCCCTCGTGCCAGCGATGCGAGTTCATCCTTCTGCGGCCCCGATCCTGCCAGCAACAACGTAGCCTGTGGCAGTCCAGGCATGGCTCGGATTAACGTGTCTAAACCCTTCGAAGGGTGATAGCGTCCGAGAGCTAGAAGCAGGGCATGCCGTGCCGGGATCTGCAACGCCGTCCGAATCGATTCTACCGGTGAAGCCTCGTCGAGCGCTTCCCCGAAGTTAGGAATGAGTGATACTTCGGAAGCGGGCCGACTATCGGAAACGTGACGCACAATGTCAGGCGTGATTCCAACGCAGTGATCGCAACGACGATAATACTTGGGATCGTAGTATCCTCCCAACCTTCCCACCACAATCCCGTGCCCACGAGGTGCACGACGTGAAGCGCGATTCATCCATGTCAGGATAATGTCAGGACGATAGGCCTTTACCAAGTTCTCCAGTTTCCGAGGTCCAGATAGACGATGCCACCCGGAGAAGGGAATGGCATGGACTTCAACTCCCGACGCACGAAGAGCACGTTCTCGACGCACACCCGGTTGACAGTGTGCATCGGGCTCCACTACCACTGCCTGACTCCATCCCGACTCATGAAAGGCACTCGCAAGCTTCTCGAAGAAATTCTCGGCACCCCCATGCACGCGCGAAAGCATCATTTGCAAGACGCGCATCTTATCTATCATGCTGGACTGAGGAAGGCTGCCCTTCGCACGGGTGCGGGCTGCAGCTCTTCATAGGTGGCAATGGTTTCATCGACCATTCGCTCCAATGAATAACGCTGAGTGACATACTGCCTTGCGTGCTCCAAATCTAGGGCTCCTAGATCAGCCAATCGACTAGCCAACGCGGCGGGATTCTCAGGCGGAACAAGAAAGCCAAACTTGCCATGGGGCAAAGTTTCCACATGAGCACCTAACCTTGTTGCCACCACGGGACGCCCCATTGCCAATGCCTCTGTGACCGTGCGCCCGAAACTTTCTGGTTTCTTGGATCCGCAGACGACGGCATGACTGAGGGCGTAGATTTCACGCATGTCCTGACAATGCCCTACAAAGTCCACATGGCCATCTAGGCTTAGTTCGCTCACAAGTTGGCGCAAGCGCTTCTCCAAATCCTGTTTGTCGGCAGAGGCACTACCAACGATGAGCCCCTTGGCTCTCGGATGGGTTTTGCGAAGTTGAGCGATCGCACGAATGAACGTCTCATGATCCTTGAGTCCCGTGATGCGCCCAACCGTGGTGATCACTTGGCGGGATTGCAACCGATGCCGATCAATCAGTGATTTGACTCTACCAAGACACGCCGCCCCTGGGGAGAAATAGGTCAAATCCACGCCACGTGGAATGACCCGAAGCTTCTTGGGATCCACTTGATAATGCTTCAGCAGATAGTCCTTGATCGCTTCGCTGACACAGATCACCCGCTTTCCTGAGGTCATCACCTTGGAATAGAGATTGATCGAATTGAAGCCATGAACGGTGGTGACGAAGGGATGTCTCTCAGGAGTTCCCAACTTATAGAGCCAAGCAGGCACCCGACTGCGGGCATGGACGACAGAAGGATGAAGCCGCTCTAGCAACCGCTCCAATGCCCCTACACGCGAGGGTGTCGACAAAGGATTCTTGCTGCGAACATCTATAAGATGATGCTCTCCGCCATCCATTAGGATTTGTTCCACCAGCCGCCCCCCCGCGCTGATGATCGTCGAGCGATGCCCACGTTTCACCAGCTCGCGATTCATCTCGACTGTCCCTCTTTCCACACCTCCCTCTTGCAGCGCAGGTATAATCTGAACGATATGCATCACCTAACGTTATATCTCAATGCTATGCCATTGTATGGATGGGATCTGGCAGGTCGGTGGACTCAGCCACGGGTATCCAAGAGAGCATCTTTTCAAGGACAAGCCCCGCACAACGATCAGCCTCACATGGGAAGGACCGCAATCCCCAATCGTCACCGGCACGGTTCCAATGAGCAGCGTCTGCTATGAACCCCTCGTCCCGCAGATTTGCCACGGCCCGAACGAGCCGATGCTTGGGCGACCGAGTGGGGACATCAAGGATAGTAGTGACAGCGCCTGAGGTGAGCGCTTCGAAGATCATCGACATGCTATCTGCAGAGACACAGACATGTTGACTCGCACGCAGATGATCGGCCACCCACCCAGTATGCGTTTCCTCCGCGGGAACAACTGTGAGGCAAGCGCGCTCTCGCTCCAATCCCCGCAAATGTCGAAGGGTCGTCGCTGGCGTCCGACGGGAAGTGGTCAGTTTCCACTCAATTTCCTGTCCCGCAAGAATGGTTTCGATCTGTGATAGAATCCGATCTTCTTTCCAATGAAATGCTTTGGAAGGCCCTCCAATGAGCATGGTCCCTCGACCTTCTCCTTGCCTGGGCATGGCTGGCCGAATCTTGTTGAGCATCCCTTTTGTCGTGATCACACGAGAGCTCTCCTTCATGCCATCATGTTCGGGCACCAATACGAGATCGAAGCACTGCACGGGCAAACTTGGGCGCATCAGAACCAACGAGCGGCCTCCAAACCAATGCCTCGCTAGGATCAGGGCAAGATGCGTCGCATGCCCAGCACCGACGATCATGTCAGGGAGGGGCAGCCGCCTACCCTCCCTCGCGACGGTCTCCAGTCTCTGAACGACAGAATGCGTTGCGAGGCACGGAATTTCAAACACTTGCAAAGGCGTTCGGCGTGCCACCGATTGGAGCAGGCCAGCCGATTGTGTTTCGTGGCCTGGCTTACCATCCATGAGTCGCCAAATGATCATTGAAGACATCATTCCCCAATTCAGCTCTAAGAGAACTGCTACCGTGTAGCATCTTTGCCAGACATCGCGAAAGTGTAAGTGACAGATTAGCCCTATTGGCGCAAATGACAGAATCGCTCACGACACGGGGTCCATGTCCGAAGATTTCGCCAGATTGATGCGCACGACCACCGTCAGCGAGCAGATGCTCCTGAAACCAGCCCGCTTTCTCTAACCACTGGAATCAATGTCACACTCAAAAGCTTGTGCCATTGCCAAGAAGCGGCTTGCCTGGCTCCGTGACGACGTTGTCACGCAATCAACCTTGAAACCCAACAGACACCACTATGGCCAAGAAGAAGAAGGACTCTAAGAAAGCCAAATCCAAAGCAAAGGACACCAAGAAGAAAGCCGCCAAACGCAAGGCTCTCGCCAAGAAGAAAGCCGCTAAGAAGAAGCGTTCTGTGATCAAGAAGAAGAAGGCCATCGCCAAGAAGAAGGCCGCCGCCAAGAAGAAAGCGGTTCGCAAGAAGAGGGCTGCCGCAAAGAAGAAAGCCGCTCGCAAGAAGAAGAAGGCTGCAGCCAAGAAGAAAGCCGCCCGAAAGAAGAAAGCTCGCGCCAAGAAGAAGACTTCCAAGCGCAAGAAGAAGTAATAGACTTCTTCCGAGTCGGCGTCGGCTGTTGGGCATCAGTCGGCGCCGCCTTCGTCCTCCCCCTCAATGGACGGCGTACGATACTCCACCCTCAGCCGCGCATATCGGCTCTTATCGTTGGGAAATGCCGCCAAGCTTGAAACCAGCCAGTTTTGAAGGTCCGTCGAGGTTTCCCATTGAATCGTAATCCCGGCAGGAATTGATTCCCCACCTCCGAGCGCATGCATGGGTATCGCCCCCTCGCCAGCAATCGCTACGAGCGATTCCACACGATTGCGCACGGTAGGATCGAGCCCCAAGGCATACTCAATCACATTCACAAAGCCATCTTGATCGGGATCGGCAGTTCCCCCCACGATCGCCTCATTGCCCAGCGCCTCTTCTGAGAAGGCTCGCTCCACCCAAATAAGATAAGGATCGGGATCAGGATCAGGATCAGGATCAGGATCAGGATCAGGATCAGGATCAGGATCAGGATCAGGATCAGGATCAGGATCAGGATCAGGATCAGGATCAGGATCAGGATCCGATGTCACCTCGAACACCTCCCCATTGCTTCGGAACCCTGGCGAATACCCCACGCTCGATACCTGGGAATGAAGTAGCCACTCCCCTTCCACATCAGGAAACCGCGTGAGCGCGATTCCCTCTAACACTTCGTTCCCATAACCAATGCGCCAGAGCTCCCTGCCAATGGCGTCTTTCAAGAGAATCTCGTCCCCACCGTTTCGCAGGCGAAGGCTACCTGTCGAGGCCGTTTGCACGAAGGCCGTGGGATGATCGATTTCACCGAAGGCTCCTCCGTAGAGCACCATCGCTTCTCCCGCTCGAAGCACGCTTCCTGCAGGAAACACGTGTCGTTCTGCCTGTCCGGATCCGGTCGTCCAAATCGACCATCCTGACATATCCACCGATTCATCACTTCGGTTGACGAGTTCGAGATACTCTTCTTCCAGCGAGGCGTATTCGCCATCCCCGTTGACATCCACCCCGCTCGCGGGATGGGGCAGCAACTCATTGAGAACGACCGGTGCGACAGATGCCAATTCAACGCTCCCCTCAATTCGCTTCAACTGTGTTTGCCCACGGCGGACTCGATCGTCCAGTTCGCCGATCGCCTCCAAGGAGATGTTTGCGAGAGCCGCGTCCATGAGCCGATGCTCAATCACCATCGATTCGGCTGACACGTCGATCACGGTGTACCCATGGGCATCCGCTTCCATCAATTCAGCATCGAGCGAATAGTGGTCGACCAGCAGCTTCGTTTTATCGAGGAAGCGTTCTCGCGTCACGCGCTCGAAGCGGAAAGGAGCGAGAAACTCTGCTGATAGTTGAGCCTCCACACTTTCCACCCACGCTTCTATCTCGTCGCGAAAGGTTCCTCCCATCCCTGGAGGCACGGCAAACTCATGCGCCGTCTTTCCGCTAGGACCTTGGCTGAAATGATTCACAGCGCCCAAGTTTCCACCCGAAAGAGCGACCGCACCGTGTTCAGCCATCATGGTAAGGAGTGCCCCTTGGGACGTGGGGAATCCAGCCAGGCTGTCCGCACTAAGCAGTTTGCTAGGGAGGGCGTCATCGGGAAGCGTCACCGCCACCATCTCGTCTTCCACGAATGCCTGCTGGGGCGGCGACACCGCCTTGGGAAGATCTCCGAAACCAGCCTGCAGTGACACCAAGCCATCAGGAAAGATCACGAGAGGCCACGACATAGGCGCCTGCGCAAGCCTTCCCTCAAGCCATTGGCGCTGCGCAATTCCTAACACAGACCTACCAGGAGCCATCGCGGCCGCATACCAATGAAATGCCTCGGCCACGACGCGCTCGCGCGCACCCACCGCGGTGAAATATGCCTGCTTCCCCAGCCCCTGGAAGGACAGCCCGCGAGGCGCGGCTTCCAACTGCGCCTCCGAGAAAAGCTGGTCTTCTCCCTGACGGATGAGCAAGTGATTGAGGAAATCCATGCTGACCAGTCCTTGCATCGCCCTCGAGGCATAAGCCGACGCATCCACGCTAACATTACCCACCTGCTCTAACTCCTGTATCAAGACGGCTTCCAGGTGCTGTCGGACGCTTCTTTGACCGATCGCCTCCACGGGCTCGTCATAGACAGGCAAATCAAGATCGACGTAGGGATCCAACCACTCATCGCCAAGATCTGCTCCCAGGGCCACCAGCGCCTCGTGCCTCAGAACGACTGTTCCAGGAAACCCATCCTCTGGCACGAGATGATCCGGACGAAAGGAACGCGTGTCTGTGAGAATCACCTCCACCACACCGGCAAAGGAGAATGCACGATAGATACGCGCATTTGGAAACAAGGTAGCCTCAGTGATTGCGAACGCGAACCCGTCGGGATGAAGTCCAATTTCCGATGGAAGATACTCCATCCATGCTTGTTCTGCCGCTCGTTTGCGATCGCCGTTCTCTGATTCAACCGCCGCCCCATCTTCCTCGACAAGCGTTCCCTGCCAATGCGCCTCGCTAAAGGCTCCGTCATTCCAAACCGCTATCATTGGCACGCGCTCGTGAAGTTGGATCATTTCCGGTGCGGCGCGGGCTTGACGATATAGACGTCGATAGTCCTCCAGCGTCACGGCTCCTCGCGTCCCAGCACGTCCCAAGTAGTTGCCCAAATGAATCACCGCGTCGAGGTCCATCGCCTCCTCCGAAAGATGCGTCAGCGCATGCACTTGTTGCGCAAGCGTACCTGTGTGTTGGACGCAGGCAAACCGGGCCACGCCATCGATGGAGGCGGTCTTGGTCCTCCCGATCGCCGATCGATTCTCTCCCTGGGCAAACTGATAGTAGTATGAGGTCCCCGGCTCCAACAAGCTAACTTTCACTTTCACACAGCCATCATGTTCGGCCTGTAAGGAGAGGGGGATCACCTCGCCGTCTAAGACTTGTGCGCTCCCCACCTCGCGATCGTCTCCCTGGGAAGTGATGACCAACGAAACAGGAATCTCTTTGTCCGCCACTCTCGTCCACAACACCACGCTATCCGCCCGCGGATCACCCGATGCCACGGAGAGAGGAAAGGCCTCCGTGACCCCTCCCGTGACGTCTTGGGGGTGTATCAAAGTCAGCAAGAGAAGGGCAGATACGATCCTCATGGGAATGAATTGATTGGGGATAACGTGAATCGAACCACAGGGGACAAACAGAATCACCAAAGAGATGTGACATTTCCCATGCACACCAAAGGAGGCCACAAGAGAAATGTGGCAATTCCGCAATCCAGACCTTTTCCCATCTGACGAAACTGGCTCATTCGCAATTATTAAATAATGTTAGTTTACGAAAACGACAGCTACAGCAACCACCGTGAAGATGCCGTCACAATGACCTCTCCGCATTGACGAGGCTGCCTCATTTCTCCATTAATGCCCTGGCTAGCGGATACCTAAACCAATCCTACCATTCGCACCATTCAACCAGACGACACCATCCGATACATGAAGAAACTTACTAACACTTGCTTAGCAATGGGCCTGACACTTGCAGCGACGGCCCCCGCTCAAGCAGGCTTCAAGACTGGAATTAAGCCTTATCTGAAGGCAACTCCTGAAGGCGACTACACCATTGAGGCGATCCTCAGCGTGGGCGACAAGATTCCCTGGACGGGGGACGAGACGAAAGAGTATCAGATGCCAGGTCTCCCTGACGGGATGGGCATCTACAAAGACCCAGAGACCGGCGACGGCGTGCTCATTGTGAATCACGAGATCACGAGTGGCAGCTTCTCGCAGCCGGTGGTGGGTGAAGATCGCTACGTTGGTTCGCTCGTCTCGAAGATCATTCTCGATCCCACCGATGGCTCTGTGAAATCAGCAGCCCTTGCCTATGACCGTCTCTTCGTCTCACACTACTCGGTGGGCTCTCCTGGACGTGCTGATGAGAATGGCATTCAGCGTGGCAACAACGGCTTCACCCGTTTCTGCTCGGGCTACTACGCGGGCACTGAGCACGGCTTCGATCGCCCTCTCTACTTTACCAATGAGGAAAGTAGTAGTGGCACTTTCGACGACATCCAAGGTGCTCAAGCTGTCGTGGTCGCTGATGGACGCCTTCACACTTTGCCAGCTCTCGGTTACGTGGCACGCGAGAACACGGTGCCTCAGCCCCGGCAAGACATGAACACGGTGATCCTCTCCACAGAGGACCGCGGCTATCCCAGCTACCTCTACATGTTCGTCGGCGTGAAAGACCCCGTCTCACGCCGTGTGCTCACGAAGAACGGTCTCGACGAGGGCACCATCTACGTGCTCGGCTCCAATGATCCTGCTCAAAACACGGCTCCGACGTTTCGCAAAGGGTCCGTGTCCGCCCGCTGGATTGAAGTGCCCAATGGGGACGAGCTCACTCACAATGAACTCAAAGCTTGGGCTGGTGAGAACGGTGGCTTTCAGTTTGTCCGCTTGGAAGACGTTGAATTCCGCAAGGATAATCCAAACGAAGCTTACTTCGTTGCCACCGGTGGATCCGGTCCTGCCGACGCCAATCAGATGGGCCGCATGTATCGCCTCACACTCAATGATGATCCAACCAAAGACGCCCAATTGGACATCGTCTACAATGCGGACTCCTTGGAGGCCGCAGATGGTAGCTTCCAGCCGCAACTGTTCTTCAACGCCATGAGCCCTGACAATCTTGGCATCAACAATCGTTACGTCATGGTTCAAGAAGACCGCAACGGCACGATCCAGTCGATGCTCAACATCATTGGTCGTGACGGCAGCATCTTCAGCTATGACCTTCAAAACGGCATGGCAGCCAAGCGCGAGGCGGAGCTCAACCAGCCCAACCGCTTCGGCATCACGCAAAACCTCGGACAGTGGGAGTCTTCTGGAATCACCGATGCTTCCTCGGTCTTCGGAGCCAACACCTGGATCGTCAACGTCCAAGCCCATGGTGGCATTCCTTCCGAAGAGACGGAATTCCGCTTCATCACGCCTGAAGACGGACAGATCCTCATCATGCGCCCCAAGAGCTAAGAGTTGACGAAACCGTTTCTTAGTTAGCCTCGCTAGACTGGATGGCTCGCCGGAAGATCTCCGGCGAGCCATCCTTTCATTACCACCACATCCTCAACCCTTGGACGATCCCACACCTCAAGAAGACGGCACGCGAAGCAGAGGCCGCATCGCGGCGAGCTTGCTTCTGTTAGGTCTAGCAGTGCTCGGATGTGGCATGGGCACTTGGTGGGCGACATCTACTGGTGAGCCGCGCCTCTTTCTCGCACTCACCGCTTACCTCCTATGGACGGGTATCACTCTGGTCCACACGAGTGCTCTTGCGGTTCGCAGAGCCGACCAGAATGCCAACCCTAGGAGCACGCGAGCATTCTTCCGGGTCATTCTCATCCTCCGCAACTGGCTCATCCTGCCAGTCGCTGCGGCGACGGCGATCGTCCTGCTCATCCGCCTTGGGACGATTCCAGGGACGCATGATCCCCTCTCTCACGAAATGGTGCATGCCGCTTTGCTAGGGAGCCTTGGCCTAGCCGCTCTGAGCCAGTTCTTTCAACATTATTTCCAGCTTCTCGCCCGGTCGTATGGCTCCAGAGCATTGCGCCATACCGTCGCTAGCTTGAAAGCGCTCTTCTGGTTGGCGGTCATCCTTGCCGGCTCCTTTCTCCTCCTCCAATACGCGGGATTTCGCGCAGCCCCCTATGTGACCTACGGAACCGCAACGCTCACCGGGCTCCTCATTCTCGAACACATCGGGCAGACCATCGCCTATTTCTTCCAACCCAAGCGCGAGCGGCGCAAACGCCCGCTGCTCAGCGGCTCCCCCATTCTCTCTTCGCTGTTTGGCGGCTCTGCCAGTCAAACCTCTACGTGCCCTGAGGGAGAGCCAACCTTGGGTCGCGTCCGCCTCGCTGACCTTTGGTTTGCCACCGCACTCAAACGGACCCTAACCGCATTGTTAGGCGTCAGTGCACTCCTCTTCTGGCTGAGCACAGCCGTCACTGTTATTCCGCTAGACAGCCAAGGCGTCCGCACCCGTTTCGGCAAATTCATGCAACCCGCCCTGCCTCCCGGCCTGCACGTTGGGTTGCCCTGGCCCATCGACAAAGTCATTCACATCCCCACCGAGCGCCTACAAGAGATTGCTCTAGGGCTGGAGGAAGATTCGGGAGAACCCATTCTCTGGACGGAACAACATTACATCGGAGAGAAGAATCTGCTCGTGGGCGGTGGCGATGAGCTTCTGACCATTGCCGTTCCTATCCATTTCCGCATCAAGGATCCCATCGCCTACCTCACCCATACCGCCAATGCGGAGGGGGCATTGCAACAACTGGCCTATCGCGAACTCCTCCGGCAAACCGTGGCGCGCGATAGCTTTCGCATCATGACCACCGACCGTCGGCAAGTGGCCGATGCCTTGAAAGCTGGTCTGCAACAAGAGGTCGATCGCCTCGCGCTTGGTCTTGAGATTTGCCTGGTGGGCTTGAAAGACATCCATCCCCCTGTCGACGTCGCCGCTGCCTATCAAGATGTCGTCAGTGCAGAAGAGGACAAGCAATCACTCATTCACGGTGCGGAGGAATATCGGGCTGACGTGCTCACACAAGCTAACGAGCGCCAGAAAGTCCTTCGTATATCAGCAGATAGCGTGAGTGCTGCCCGGCAACTCGTTGCCCAAGGTGAAGCCACCGCGTTTGTCTCGCAACAAGCGGGCTACGCTCATGCTCCGGACATCTATCAGGTGCGCGCTCGGATGCTAGCAGCCGAGGATTCTCTCAAAGGCACCAAGAAAGTCATTGTGGATCACCACGCCGCAGAAGCCATGCCCTTCTACATGGACATGCGCAAGGTGCTCAACCCTAACTACGCCTTTCCCATCACGGAGGATCGCACAGGTCTCATCCCCACGCATGACCCGACCAATGGCTTGAACGAGGATTTCGATGAGCGCCGCACGCCCCTCCAAGATCCGAAAGAGATGTTTGAACGACTCCCCGATGTGATTCAGAAACAGCTCCTGCGCGCCAACCGCGATGACGGCAAGAAGCTAGAGGAAGGCGAATACTCCCCTCCTTTCGAAGACTAACGGAACCATTCTCTCATGTCCGAACAAGAACTCACTGAACCCAAAGATCACTTCCTCGTCGCTCGCCGCCTTGGCATTGGCTTGATCATTCTCTGTCTGGTGGCGGCAAGCGCCATGACGTTCACGGTCATGGAGAACGAACGCGTGGTGCTTGTACGCTTGGGCAAACCGATCCGCGTCGTGTCGGAGGCTGGATTCCACTGGCGCCTGCCTTGGCCAGTCGAAACCGTTCATCGCTTAGATGCACGAACCGCATTTCTCAATGTACGCATTTCAGAAACGCTCACCCGTGACAAGCGCAATGTGATTCTGCCAGTCTTTGCAGCCTGGCAAGTGACCGATCCCCTTCAGTTCCTCAAAGCCGTCGGTGATCGACAGAATGCCGAGAGCAAGCTCGACGCCATCCTGACAAGTGCGCGCAATCAGGTCCTAGGCCAGTATGAGTATCATCAACTCGTCTCCACGACTGACGGCGAAGTCAAACTAGCAGAAATCGAGAATCAGATCCGCGCGCTTGCCAATCATGAAACCGAAAAGAACTTCGGTGCGGTGATCCACGAAGTCGGCATCAAGCAACTCTCTCTTCCCGAAGCCAATACCGAATATGTCTTCAGAAGGATGCGTGCCGAACGGGCGCGAGTGGCTTCCCAATTTCGCGCCGAGGGGCGGAAAGAGGCCGCGGAGATCCGAGCCAAGACCGATTCGGAACGCACCCGTCTCCTCGCGGATGCGAAAAAGTACGCCGCGGAAACGCGGGGCAAAGCGGAAGCGGAAGCCTCGCGAATCTATGCCGAGGCCCATTCCAAGGATCCCGAATTCTATCAGTTTCTCAGAGAACTCCAAGCCCTCCGGCATATCGTCGATCGCAATACTACCTTGGTACTCGACATGGATGCCGCCCCTTTTCGCATGTTGAAAGGCGAGACTTTGGAGGCGGCGAGCGCCAAACCGAAAAGCGATCTGGCGCAAGCCGCGGAACCCACCCCAGCCCCGCAGCCCACTCATGAGATGGAATCCGAGCCCATGACAAGTTTCGAGGCTTTCGGTCCTTTCCTAACGGACGACGACCCTCAAACCAACTAAAGTAAGCTTTTCCGTTAGGATGTCCTCCCGCCGCCGCAGTTTCGCCATGCAAGCGCTCCTCCATGCGCTTCAAGCCACGGCCCCTCTACTCAAGATCTTTGCGATACTCCTCGTCGTGCTCTTCTTCGCATCGGGACTCCAACGCGTGGGCCCTGAAGAAACGGGTGTCCTCTATCGCTTTGGCAAACAGCAGCCGAAACTCTATGGTTCGGGTCTCGTCTTCACCTTTCCCACGCCAGTCGATCGCCTGGTCCGTGTGCCGACAAGCTCCGTGTTAGAGTTACGGTTGGAAGATTGGGCTATCCCTACCAACCGTGGCACGCGAGCCGAGGTCAGTGCGGATCCCGAGCGCTTTACGACGACCATTGCGGACACCCTCCATCCAGTGAGCGATGGCTATACCCTCACTGGTGATACCAATATTGTTCGAGGAACCTTCGTCACTCGATACAAGATCACGGACCCGATCGCCTACCTGAAGCACGATGCGAACCGAGATGCCTTCGTCAAGAATCTGCTCTACAGATCGCTGGCCCATCGGCTTGCTAATATGCCAGTCGACGATGCGCTTACGAGCGGCTTAGAGAGCCTTCGCAAGACCGCTCTGGACCAGTGCCAAGAGCGACTGGATGCGTTGCACATGGGAATCACCCTCGACGCCCTTGAGATCGTCTCGCTCGGTCCGGCCAAACAAGTGAAAGACGCGTTTGAGGAAGTCGTGAGTGCTCAAGTTCAAGCCAAGGCACTCGTCGAGGATGCCAAGGGCTACCGATCCTCGCAATTGCCCCTTGTGCAGGGAGAAGCTTCCAAGATGCGAATGGGCGCTTCCGCCGCAGCTGCCGACCTTCTTGCCGATGCCAAGGGGGAAGCCGCGGCCTTCAGCGATCTCGTCGTGGAATATCATCGGCACCCTGAGTTGGTGAAAGTGCGCATGCTCACGGACAATTACGAAACGATTCTACAGCGCATCAACTCAAGCTCCGTACTTCCCCTGAAGGGCGGCCTCCAGAACTTCCTTATTCAACCGAGTCCACGCCCCTAGCACCGTATTATACTCATGGAATCCACCGCAACGGACCCCTCACCCTTCAGCGAAATTGATGCCGAGTTGAAGCGTCGTCTTGTCTTGGTCTTCATCGCCTCCGCCCTCCTTATCGCCAGTGTGGTCATGCAGTGGTCGCGTCCGGAGGATCGTGAGCTAGCCGGATTTCTTGCGCTCGCAGGCGCCTTGATCGTGACCTTGCCCATCGTTTGGGATGTGCTCCACGCCTTGCGATCTCGGGGCTTCGCCGCCACCCAGTTCTTCATGGACCAATACATTGTCCTGGCCGTGGCCGCCTGCCTAGCCTCAGGACGCTACGTCACCGGCGGAATCGTCGCGACGATCCTCATCGTAGGCCAGATCTTGGAAGAGCGTAGCGTGATCGGCGTGCGCGAGGCGGTGGCGAGCTTGATGAAACTGTCTCGTGTCCGCGCCCGCCGAGTGCGTGATGGGAGGGAAGAGGAGGTCGATGCGGAGGCCTTGCAAGAAGGTGACCTCGTTCGGGTACGGCCCGGCGATACCATTCCGGCTGATGGTGTGATCATGTCAGGCGAAACCACAATTGATCAATCAAGCATCACTGGAGAGTCTCTCCCGATTGACGCGAGCAAGGACACCGAAGTCTTCGCGGGCACGACGAATCAGACCGGATTGATCGAGATCCGTGTCACTCAAAGTGGCAATGAGACGGTGTTAGGCAAAGTTGGAAAGATCATCGAGGACGCGAAGACGTCGGAAGCGCCCATCATGCGTCTGGCCGAAGACTATGCCCGGTATTACACCCCTTTCATTCTCCTCATCGCTGGGAGCGTCTTCTTCTTCACACGCGACTTGGAACGAGCCATCTCGGTCATCATCGTCAGCATCCCGTGCGCCTTTGTGCTCGCAAGCCCCACGGCCATGGTCGCCGCCCTCGCTTGTGCATCTCGCCTAGGCATCCTCATCAAGGGCACCAGTTTCCTAGAAAGTGCTGGCGAGATTGACACCGTTGTCTTTGACAAAACGGGCACCCTAACAGAAGGCAAACTTAAGTTCAGCGGTGCGGAAAGCTTTCCTGATGGAAATCGGGATGAAGACGAATGGCTCACGCTCGCCGCCAGTTTGCAAAAGCACTCTAGCCATCCCGTTGGGCGCGCCGTTCTGGCAGAGGCCGAGGAGAGAGACCTCATTCTTCAAGAGGCCACGCATGTTCAGGAAGCCGCTGGGAAAGGCATCAAAGGATTTGTCGACGGTCATCGCATTCTCATTGGGCGAGAAAGTTGGCTCCAGCAGCAGGGCATTGCTTTCCCTGATCCCAACAACGACGCCGATCGCGGACGCTACAGCCTCCTCTACATCGCGATCGACGACACCCCGGTCGGGTGTATTCGACTGACAGACACCTTACGCCACGATGCCCGGGCATCCATTGATGAATTGAAAGCTCTCGGCGCGGAGCGCTTTGTCATGCTCACCGGCGATCGCCAAGTCGTCGCTGACGCCATCGCGACTAAGGTGGGACTGACAGAAGTACAGGCCAATTGTTTGCCCGAAGAGAAGTTGGCCAAAGTGGAAGATTTGCGCAAAGAGGGCCGTCAGGTGATGGTCGTGGGGGACGGCGTCAATGATGCGCCCGCTCTGGCTGCAGGCGACCTTGGAGTGGCCATGGGTGCTCTCGGCAACGATGTTGCCATTAATACAGCTGACGTCGCGCTGATGACCAATAATTTGCGCTATCTCAGCGCGCTCATGCGGCTCTCACGGCGCGCGGTGACGATCATCAATCAGAACCTGATCTGTGGCTTTCTCTTTATCCTCGCCTCCATCATTATCAGTAGTCTTGGGTGGGTGAATCCCATCGCTGCCGCCTTCATTCACGAATTCTCCGCATTCTTCGTCATTCTCAACAGCACACGGCTTCTGCGCTTTGATCCCGCTGAGGCCCTGCATGCGGAACAGGATGAAGCCAGGAGTGAAGAACTGGTTCCATTGTTCACCTAACATCACCCTCATTCTCCCTCCATGAATCGTCGACTCCCTTGGATCCCATACGCTGTTCTGGCATTGATCGCCTTATTGGTGGCCGGCAGTTTCATCACGCAGAAGGATGAATCACCAGAACCCCAACTTTCCTCAGCGCCACCCGAGCCTCCGGCAAATGCCCTCACATCACCCTCAGGGCAACCCGAACAGCGATCCTCACTCCTGGCGCGGATGGATCCCTCTCGCCGTCCCTCCGAATCGGGAGCGGTCGCCCTTGTCGACCATGATTCAGAAGAAGGCCGCGCCTATGCAGCCGCCACCGAGGCGATGATTGCCGCGCATGGAACGCGAGAAGAGCAGGCGGCTCAGCACAAGGAGCGCATTGCTTCGCATCTGAAATCCGGGGATGTGTTAGGCGCCTTCGACTATATTCAGACAATTCCTTCTGAAGAGCTTCGCCAACGGGCATTCGTCGATTTCGTGGATCAGTGGAGTCTAGACGATCCGTTAGAGGCGGGCAACTGGGTGCGCGACACCTATGGAGAGCCCTTCTCAGATGACGCCCTGAAGGCTGTCATGAGAAATTGGTCAGGGGACGCTCCGCAGGACGCAGCTGAGTGGGCGCAAACCCTTGATGATCCTCAGATGCGGCTGCGCGGACTCATGTGGGGCTTCACCGTGTGGGCTGAGAGCGATGCTTATGTGGACGCGGCCGACTGGATCAATGCGCAGCCGGCCACACCCGACCTGGACATCCCGCGGGAGATGGTCGCCCACAAGATGTTCCAAGTTCAGCCTGAAACCGGGCTTGAATGGGCGGAAAGTCTGCCAAACGCTCAACGGAGAAGTGAAGTCTTGTGGGATTTCTACGAGTCCTGGCTCAATACAGACCGCGAAACCGCTGGAGCCCATCTTGACCAGAACGCTTCCATCAGTCCGGGCTACAAACGGCGGCTCCTCGCAGGCGAGATCCGGGACTAACGGACTGGCAATGAGCGCATGATCGCTCTTGAACGCGAGGGCAGTTGCAGTGCATGTTACTGCCAATGGAGATTCACGTCATGCAAGAGGGCCAACAGTTTGGTCCTTACACCAAAGTACAACTCGAATCCTTCCTATGGGACGGCACCGTCCAACGCGAGGACTTGGCCTGGCACGAAGGGCTCGAGGATTGGTCCCCTCTCTGGCAGGTCCTCGGCTTGGATGCGCCGACCGAAGCCGTTGAAGAACCTGCCACTGCCGAGCCCGAACCCGTTTCCGTCGCGGCGGCCCCAGCCACCCCGGTCGAACCCGCCGCCGTGCCCTCCGCTGAGGAAGCGATTCATGATGGACGCCCTAAACTAGTCATTCCTGGCGCCTCGGCTCCTGCTGCCCCAACACCGCCCGCCGAGACTTCGACTGGCGCTCGCCCCGCCCTCGGAGGCGGACTGGCCGCCGCCGGACCACGACTGACTTCTGCCTTACAGAAACACCCGCGCTTGGCTCAGAAGGTCGGCGGTTCCTCGGAAACGGTCTCCACCGCCTTCTGGCGCTGGCTGGCGAGTCCTACCATCCTGTTTGTGGGCTTGTGTTTGCTCCTGCCGTTTCTTTCCATCACGTGTCAGCATGCCAAGCTGGCCACCGTGACCGGTCAGGAAGTCTTCACCCACGGGCAAGCCGTTTCTGAAGCCTTTGCCAAGGATTTGCCGAGCGATGGCCTGTCTGCGGAGGAGAATCTGCCGCTTTCCGAGAGCCTCGTCAAAGCCCTCATCATGTTAACGTTAGGAGCAGCTGGACTCGTCTCGATCTGCGGCATCATGGCGGCGATCAGTCCCACGAAGGGCTTTGCCAAATGGGGCCTAGGTGCAGCCGTCTTGGGAATCCTCGCCCATTGCTATCTTGGCTATCATCTCGGGGTGGAGACGGAGAACCAATTGCTCGCCCAAGAGAAGGCTGAGGCCGCGGCTGAGGACGAGACGGCCATGGCCATGCAAGGCCTAGACATGATGAATCCCCAGCTCGATTTGGACGCGGGCTACTGGGGTGCTCTCGCCTTTCTCTTTCTTGGCGCGGGCGCGTGCGCCACGCCCGCGTTTCGCGGACTCACAGAGGGTGGTGCGGAAATGATGGTCGCGGTTTCCTTATGGATCATCGCCTCGATGTTAGGTTCTTACGCATTCTTCCACTACCAACAGAAGCCCATGGATATGGAGGGTTTCGAAAGCATGATGCCCGGGAGTATGCCGGGCATGGACATGGAAATGGAGATCGATATGAACCCCGATGCCGATGCCGATGCCTTGGACGGGGATGCCGCCGTGGAGGAAGAGGTGATGGATGCCTTCGAATCACCGTGAGCACGCGCGCGGGAGCCTTCTATAAAAGTGGTGGCACCCTTGCGGGTGATGCCCCTTCCTATGTCACCCGCCGAGCAGACGCGGATCTGTTAGAGGCATTGGTGGAGGGCGATTTCTGCTATGTCCTCACCTCCCGTCAGATGGGCAAGTCCTCTTTGGTAAGTCGCTGTCGACTTGCCCTGCGAGACCGCGCCATCCATCAGGCCGTGCTCGATCTCCAGCGCTTCGGAACCAATCTCACCGTCGAGCAATGGGTCAACGGGCTGTTGAACGCACTCGCCGAAGACTTGGATCTCGAAGACGAGATCGACGATTTCCTCGATGAACACCCATCTCTCAGCCCGCACCAAACATGGATGACCTGTCTGCGCCAAGTTGTCCTTGAAGAAATGTCAGGACCTTTGGTCATCTTCGTGGATGAGATCGACATCGTCCGGGCACTTCCCTTTGCCACGGATGAGTTCTTCGCCGGGATCCGAGAACTCTACAATCGCCGTGCGTCGGATCCAGAACTGAAGCGATTGACGTTCTGTCTGTTAGGCGTCGCCAGTCCCGCAGACCTGATCCACGACAAGCGCATCACCCCATTCAACATCGGCAAGCGGATCGAACTCCTGGATTTCACAGCCTCTGAAATGGAAGTCTTTGCCGATGGCCTACAACCACGCGGCGAGACGGAAGCAAAGCGTTTGGTAGAGCGCGTCTACTACTGGACGGCAGGTCAACCCTATCTTTCACAACGTCTCTGTCAGGACCTCGCCGAAACGCCACCCGAGGTCCCGCTCGATGTGGATGGCGCGTGCCGAAAGCGCTTTCTCAGCAAGGAGGGCCGCGATGGCGACCCCAACCTCACCTTTGTGCGCGACCGCTTGTTAGTCTCAGCCGACGACCGCGAACCCATGTTGCAGATGCTGAAGGCCATTGTTCGCGGCAAACGGGTTCCTGACGATGCCTCTAACATTCACGTGGGCATGCTCAAGTTGTCTGGGGCGGTCAGTTCACGAGAAGGCACTCTCCGCATCAAGAATCGCATCTACGCCGAGATCTTCGACCGTGCCTTCATCAAGCATCACATGCCCGTGAATTGGCAGCGTGTGGCGCAACGGGCTGCCCTGTGGTTAGGCGGCGTCTTTCTCTTCGCCTGTCTGCCTGTGGCGATCTGGGCACTCAAGCAGCGCTCCCTCTCGGAGGCGGCCTTAGCAAAGAGTGAGGAGAACTACGAGCGCTCTCTCGAGAATGTCGCCAAAGGCTTCATGAGCGTGCGTTGGCTCTTACAAGAACACGCCAGCCCGGATGAAGCTCAAGAAATGATTGATCGCCTGGAGCAGGTCTTCGAATCGCAACCCGATCACGAACGCAAACGCTTCACCCGCGCCTTGCTTCTCGCGTCCAAGAGCGAACTCCTTCGCCGAAGGGGGCAACAATCCGAACGCGAAGCCCTCATGGCCGAAAGTGTGGCCACCCTGCGCGATCTCTATCAAGCGACCGGTGATGTCGATTGCGGGCTCGAACTCGCCAGCGCTCTCAATGCCTCTGCCACGATGTATCTCTATGATCTCGAGGAGCACGACAAGTCGCGCGAAGACATCCGCGCCTACTTCGACGAAAGTCTTCAGCTGAACCGCGATCTCATGGATCAATCATCCATGGGGCCATGGCTCTATTCTATTGGGCTCAAATACAAGGGCGACATGGAAGGCTATTGGGGCAATCATGAAGCTGCTCTATCACTTTATGAGGAAACCGCTTCCATCCGCCGTGACCTCGCCGCCAAGGACGGACGCGACCTCAAGATGCTGCGCTATCTGAACGAAAGCCTTCAATCTCTAGCACACTTGTTAGATAGGATGGGGCGCCATCAAGATGCGGCTGAAGTCTATGGAGAAGCAGCCGACGCGCTTGCTCAGGCTGGTGAGGTGGAATCGAAGAACTACTACTGGCCCAAACTACGCGCCGAGACTCTCGTGAAACAGGCCACCGCCACCGGCAAGGCGAATCTCCCACAGAGGCAACGTGATCTCCTGGAACAAGCGGTGGCGCAATGGGCAAAGCTAAGCCGGGACTATCCCATGGATCGCTGGATGCACCACGGGGCGGCCCGATCACTCGAAGCGCTCGCTGACGTGACCGACCCTCCTAACGAACGCCTTAATCTACACGCCAAAGAGCGGGAACATTGGCGTAGCGTCCGGTCCCTTGATGATCTAAGTAAGGAAGAAGAGGCTCGCCTCCTCTGGCTGGAAACTCAGCAACCGCCCTCATGACCGATTCCCAAGAGCCTGCCACCTGCCAAGCATGCGGCGTCGAACTCGATCCCGAGAACGACGGCAATCTGTGCGCAGGGTGCCTCCTGATGGAAGGGCTCGACTTGGTCGCTACTCAGAGTGCCACTCCCGCGCCACACGACGATGACATTGACCAGATTGCAGGGGTCTTTCCCGACTTTGCGCTCCGTGGGAAGCTTGGAGGCGGTGCCATGGGGACGGTTTACCGGGCAGAACAATTAAAACTCGGTCGCGAAGTCGCCATCAAGGTGATCGCAGACGACATCGCTGCCGATCCTCAATTTCTTCTACGCTTCGAGCGCGAAGCTCAGACCCTGGCCAAACTGAATCACCCCAACATTGTCACCATCCATGACTTTGGCAAGGACTTGGACATTTGCTACTTCGTCATGGAGTATCTTGAAGGCCAAGACCTCGCGGCACTCCTCGAACAACGGCGCCTCCCTCAAGAAGAAGCCTTGTGCATCTTTCGACAAGTCTGTCAGGCACTAGCTTACGCACATGATCTCGGGGTCACGCACCGTGATGTGAAACCCGCCAACATCTTTATCTCTCCTGACAATCGCGTCAAACTCGTCGACTTCGGCCTCGTGAAGTGGCAGCATTTGGAACGCGGAGCCGAGGATCTCACCACGCCGAATGCCGCCATGGGCACCCCACGCTACATGGCACCCGAGCAGTGGACAGAATCTCACGCCGTCGATTCGCGCGCCGATATCTTCTCGCTCGGCATCCTTCTCTACGAACTGCTGACGGGCGAACCTCCCGTCGGATTCCTCACCCCCCTGTCTGTAAAGATCGGTGTCGACCCCGCGTGGGATCGACTTGTGAGTCAATGTGTGGAGACCGCGCCCGATGCCCGCTACCAAAGCGTTGCTGACCTTCTCGCCGACTTGGAAGCTTTAGAGCATGACCCGTCTGGCGAAACCACGCTCCCCGCGGGTGATCCCCTGCCCCACGTGGTGCTCAGTTTCGCTGAAGACGACGCTCTTTCGTTAGTCGCCATGGGACGGGCCATCCGCGAACAGTATCGTCTTCTGGAAGATCCGCTTGAACCCGATCGCGTGCTCGCATCCCAAGAAGTGCCGGTCGCCTTTGCTCAGGCAAAGGTTCTCTTGTTAGTCGTCTCTCAACACGGGCAAGGAGCCCTTCGCCAATTCAAGCGCCGTCTGGCCGTCGCCGATCGCCAGCAGATGCCTGTCATGGTCCTTCACGTGGACGAAGCCCCCTTGGAGCCCATGCAGTTCCTCCTCGGCACAGCGCATGCTTGGCTCGATGCCGAGTCCGGGATCGACGAAGCCGTTGTGGCCGAAGTGATGCGCAGTTTGGGAAAGGTGTTAGCCGAAGGAGGCTTGGATTCGCAAATGAATGCGCTTTCCGATTCCACCTTGCCAGAGGAAGTGGGGACTGCCTCGTCGGGAAAGGTGATCGCCTTTCTGTCACGGCGTGCGGGTGCCTTGGACGAGCAACTGGTACAGGCATTGAAGGAAGCGCTCCACCGCCATGGGATCGAGTTCTATCAAGATCGCCATGAAACCATCGGTATGGAGTGGTTCCAGGAAGTTCAGGATAAGATGGAACGGCTCGACGCCGTCATTCCCCTCCTCTCCGAAAGCTCGATCAATAGTGAGATGCTTGCCCTGGAGATTTCGAAAGCTCACGAGGTGAATCAAGCTGATCCTAACACACTTAAGATCCTCCCCGTTCGAGTGGATTATACCGGCCCCCTGCCCACTGAGTTGGCGCGCTGCTTGGATCATCGACCCTATTTCCTCTGGCAAGGTGGTGCCGACACCGCCGCCCTCGTGCAGAGCCTCCTCAAGGGATTGCATGCCGCTCCCACCAAGGACGAAGCCCGCGCTCGGATGCCAACGGGAGCCGTGCCGTTAGACTCTCCCTTCTACATCGAACGCGCCAATGATGGTCCCTTTCACGAGGCCGTGGCCCGATCTGAGAGCATCATCCTGGTCAAGGCGGGACGGCAAATGGGCAAGACCTCATTGTTAGCCCGTGGACTCAATCGTGCTCGACAGAATGGTGATGCCGTGGTTCTCACCGATCTCAATGCACAGGCATCCCATAGCGGAGCATGAAGGAGCGTAACTCGCTGATGACGAGTCAAAAATGCCCTCGTTCGGCATTCGTGCAATCTTAACTTTGGCTTCTCTTCGGGCTATCTATTGATGTGTGCTTT
>JAUIAH010000053.1 GCA_030425385.1 Verrucomicrobiia bacterium
GTGATTGACATTCTCCAAAACTCTTTCATACCTCTTTGATAACAAAACCACACGGTGTCTTCAATTGTGAGGCATCAACCCATTCTAGAAATTATCGTTCGGTGTCCACTTTCAATGAGGCATCACGGAGGTCTTGCGCTTCGTATGGCGAGGGACGCGGCAATCGAGCCGACGGGCTGTGTCAGCGCTCTCTCGGGACATTGCCCTTGGTGATGTCGACACAATCCCAGTAGGATTCGCCGTAGTCGAAGAAGACTTCTTCTCCGGGGGCGATGGGGCGGATCGCAGCGATGCGAGCTTTCTTCCAGCGGGAAGAAGTGATGAGTTCGGCGTTGGGATCTTCGTCGTCGTGATTGATGTAGCGAGTATAGCTAGCTCCGGGACCTTCTCCATAGATCCAGCAATCCGTGCATACCCAGACGAGATAGAGTGAATTGACATACGGTTCTGAATTTGCCTGGGCGTCTGTGAGGATCTTTCCCTCGTAGGGCCCGATGGTGTCTCCGGTTCGGATGGCTCTCTTGGCGAAGAGACCTTTGCCGGCTTCCGGGATCGTCGAGGTCTTCACTTCGAAGTCCTCCTCGCAGAAGACTTGTGGTGGTCGATAACTAGGCATTTGTCGGGAGGGACCTCACAGGAAGAAATCCGGCAAGGGAATGGCCAAATGATGGGCGTCGTGTAAGACGAATGGGAGAGCGTGGTCTTGTTAGACCTGCATGATCTCTTTCTCTTTTGAGGCCACGTGTTCATCGATCTGCTTCACGTGGGTATCGGTGAGGGTCTGGATCTCTTTCTCCAAGCGATGGAGATCGTCTTCGGTGATCTCCTTGTCTTTCTCCAGCTGCTTCATCTTATCGATCCCATCTTTCCGTGCGGCGCGAATGCGGACGCGGGAATCTTCCGCGATCTGCTTGACCACCTTGACGAGATCACGGCGGCGCTCTTCGGAGAGTTCGGGGATGGGGAGGCGAATGTTTTTCCCATCAACGTTGGGATTGATGCCAAGTTTAGACTCTTTGAGGCCTTTCTCGATGTCTTGAGTTGTGCTGGGATCGAAAGGCTGGATGACAATGAGACGCGGCTCGGGCGTGCTGATCATGGCGAGCTCTTTCAAGCGCATGGAGGAACCATAGCTGGCGACTTGAATGGAGATACCTTCCACGAGTGAGGGCGAGGCTTTGCCCGTCCGGATCCCGGAGAATTCTTGCAGCATGTAGTCGACCCCTTTCTTCATGGCGTCTTCTGTTTCAAGTAATGCAGTGTCAGGATCCATAACGTGTGGCTGTGTAACGAGTTGGTGAGGAAATGAGTATGATTGCTGGGCGTGTGCTGGTCAACTGGCAGAAGCCAATTCTGTAGGTTCGCCCACCAAGGTGCCGATCGGATCGCCCGTCAAGGCGCGACCGATGTTTCCAGGTTCAGTCATGTCGAAGACGACGATGGGTTTCTGGTTATCCATGCAAAGACTGAAGGCGGTACTATCGAGCACGCCGAGGCGTTGAGCGAGGGCGTCTTGGAAAGAGATGGTAGCGTAACGCTTGGCCTCCGGGTGCTTGGCAGGATCGGCATCGTAGACACCGTCGACCTTGGTGGCCTTGAGGATGATATCGGCCCCGACTTCGCTGGCGCGGAGGGCGGCGGTGGTGTCCGTGGAGAAGAAGGGATTGCCGGTGCCAGCCCCGAAGATCACGACGCGGCCGAGCTCTAAGTGGCGCATCGCTTTCCGGCGAATGAAGGGTTCGGCCACATTCTTCATTTCGATGGCTGTCTGCACGCGCGTGGGTACGTCCATTTCTTCTAACATGCTTTGAATGGCGAGAGCGTTCATCACCGTAGCGAGCATGCCCATGTAGTCGGCCGTGGCGCGTTCCATCCCGCGGTCGGAGGCGCTGGTGCCTCGCCAGAAATTGCCTCCACCCACGACGAGGGCGATTTCCATGCCGGACTGGTGCGCTTCCTTGATCTCAGCGGCAATGCGTTCGACGATGGGAGGCGAGATATTGTCGTGGCTGCCAGTTTCGCGAAGCGCTTCGCCACTGAGTTTGAGGATCACACGGTTGAAGTTGCGTCGATTCAGGTAGGCGGACATGGGATCGGTGCGATCCTATACACCAAGGCGGCGCGCGGACTCAATGGGAAAGTTCTAGGAAGCGGGCGTGGGCGTGGGCGTTGGGGATTAGGCGGCGGGGGCTTCCAACACCTCTGTGGCTGTCGTCTCGATGGGTTGCTCGTCTTCAGGCTGGATCTCTAAGAGCTTGCCGCGCGCTTCTTGATACCAGTTCTCAAGTTCCAGATCGACGGCCGTGGCGAGCGCATCTGCCTCAAGGTCCTGCTCTATCAGGGCAAGATGGCGAGCTTCCCGCTCGCGATCCAATTGAAGCAGACCCAGGCGCGTGTCCGGAGTGGGGGCGACTTGGGCATACTGACGTTCCGCGGCGAGGAGGTCGAGCGCCTGTGAGATGCCAGCGCCGTGGAGGCGGGTCTCTAGCCCGAGCGCGTCCAACAAGGCACTGGATCCCTCGGTAAGAGCTAGTTCAAGAGTGTCGAGCGCGTCGTAGCGTTCTGGTAGAGGCAATTCTGTGAGGGTATGGATTTCTGCTCGAACCCAAGGGAAGTATTCGGCATCGAGCGCGGCGATGAGCTTGGCCTCTGCTTCCTCTCTTGTCTTGGTGGTCTTCAGAATGTGATCAAACCGAGCGGTCCATTTCTGGATGGCCTCGGCTTCTTCGGCATTCCATTCGGTGGTGATTGGGTCGGTGGGAAGGGGGGTGGTAGCGGTTGGCGCGGTGGCTTCGGGAAAGAAGGAGAATGCTTGTGGAGGAAGGGTGAGTTGGGGTGAAGAGGCGGGTGCTTCTGCGGGAGAGTCTAACAAGAGGTAACCGATTCCGAGGCTGCTGACAGCAAGGCCGGTCCAGAGGAAACAGTGTAAGGCTTTCATGAATTGAGGAGGGTGTGAGAGCGGCGCGTTCCGGTGAGAAACGCGCCGCTCGGGTGAGATGAAGGTTGGAGTAGTGTGAGGCTTCCTTACTGGGTCCGGGTGATGGTGACGCGGACGGAACCGGCGTTGTCGCCGTAGGCGAAGAAGTTCTCGTTGGCCAAGAGGTTGAGGAAGCCGTGCCGAGAGGCGGTGATGGTGCGAGAGGTGCCGATGCGGAAGGCGCGACCGCTGTAGGTGAGGATGTTGTTCTTGTTAAAGTATTCTCCTACGAGGGCCATCGTGTTGTAGGCGGCGTGGCGATTCTTCTCCCAGAAGGTGGGCAAGGTGCCGTTGGCGGAGACATAGCTTGCCCAGGGGGCTTTGCGCCAATTGCCGGTGGCTTGGAAGCGATAGCGCTGTCCGGCGACGAGGTGCACGTGCCCCAACTTGTTAGCCTGATTGGCATAGACGCGGATGACTTTGGACTCACCGACATCGAGCTGTTTCTCATCATCGAAGATCAGGTGACGCTGGCCGAGAACAACGGGGCGCGATTGTTCGATCATGGTCATGGCTTCGCAGGTGGGATCGCCGAGGCAGTGCGCTTCATCGGCCAGGCTGTCGCCATAGATGGGCGTCCACAGGGCACGGGAGTAGGTGAAGGAATCATGGGCTGCCTCGGACACGCGCTTGTCACCGTGGATGAAGCCGTTGAAGAAGAGGTTGATCATGGGCTCTGGCATGAAGTTGTTGAAACGAGAACCCACGGACACTTTGGCACCAGCGGCGATCCAGTCATCGTTCAGCGTGCTACCCCAGCAGTTGCACATGTAGACGAGGCGTAAGTTGAATGCGGTGATCTCGCCGTTGGTGAGTGTGCTAGCGTCACGGCGGAGAGAGCGGATGTTGCCGCGAGTGCCGCCGGTGAGTTCACCACTGTCTGCGACGAAGGGAAGGCGTCGGATCGAGGGAAAGGTGAAACGGCTGCTGAAGCGGCTGTTGATTTGCAGGCTTGGTGGTTCGTGTAGAATGAGTTTCTCCCGCGTTCCGTGCCCGAGGATGACGAGATCGATGTCATAGCCATCGCGTGTCTGGCGGATGAGTTCGTTGAGGAGGTTGTTCCGGGTGCAACGCGTATCGCTCAAATTGACGAAGCGCTGGTATTTGCCCGCGACCAAGGACTGAAACTGAGAGGTTTCGAATCCCTCGGCGAGATTGTCGATGAAGTCGACGACGGCGTCCTCTAGCGGACCATCGATGTAGTCGTTGAGGCCGGTGTTTCCGGTGTTCTCCTGGAGGAGAATGAGGGTGCGATCGGTGGCTGCTTGGCTCAAGGCGGCGGAAGCGAGGAGCGTGGCAGAGGCGAGGCTGACTTTCAGGATGCTGGCGAGGGTGGATGTGCTTTTCATGGTTCTGAGGATGTGTTGAAGGTGAGGTCAGGCGTTTGGTTGTTTGCCTGCACCCCTTCATTCAGAACCAGGAGGGGAAGGTGACGGGGAAAGATGAAGATTTCTCAGAACGGTCTTTCAGCTTGCAAATCAGCAGGACGACTGTTCATATGAACAGAGTGAAGAAACATGCCGAGTTGCAAGAACTCCGAGCCTTGCTCAAGAGGGAATTTCCCGAGGCGCATCAGGAACGTCTGCCGGAGTCCGAAGAGCCCGTGTTCCGCACGGGGATTCCGGCTGTGGATCAGATGGGGTTGCCACAAACAGGTCTCTTGGAGTTGGTCGGCGGGGAGAGCTCTGGACTTGGCTTATTGCTTTGGGGGGTGGCAAGATATTTGTTAGTTCAGGGACATCCCCTGGCGTGGATAGACCGCCGTGATGCCTGTGATGTGACGGCGTCCTGGTCAGAGAGTTGTTTGGCGCGTTTGTTATGGGTGCGATGCCGACATCAGGAGGAAGCTGTTCGAGCCATGGATCTGTTGGTCCGTGATGGCAATGTCAGGCACTTGATCCTGGATTTGCGTCAACCGGCGGGGGAACGCTCGCACCTTATCCCGCACCCAGTCTGGTATCGCCTACGCAATGTGGCCGAGGAAAGTGGGCTTTGGATCTTGGTGGCGAGTCGGCAGCGCCTCGTGCCTTGTGCGGTGTGTCGCGGAGAACTCACGAGTCGGTATCAACTGAAGGACCTGCATGTCGAGCGTGAGGCGTTGTTAGAGCGTTTGGTTATCCATGCTTCCGAGCGCCGCACCTTGCCCACACCGGAGACAGACTTGGCTTGGCGCCAGGTGGGGTGACGATTGACCTCGAGTGCCAGAGTGTGAGATCTTCGCGCATGCGCTTTCTCTTTCTGATCACTGGTATTCTTGTGGTGGCTCATGGCCTCGTTCAGGGACAGATCGTCATCAATGAGATCCACTATGATCCTGAGCCCAAGCATGAACTGGTGGAGTTCATTGAACTTTATCATGCCGGCACGGAAACCGTCGACCTTGAGGGGTGGCATTTCGATGCCGGCATCCGCTACACCTTTCCAGCGGGAGCCACCATGGAGCCGGGAAATTTCCTCGTCCTTGCCGAGAACACCGCCGCCTACAATCGTAAGTTTGGGTCCATCTTTGTGGGAGGGGCACGCGCATTCGATCAATGGGAGAGTGGCAATCTCTCCAATCGCGGAGAGACCCTCGCCTTAAAAGATGCTGCCGGGATGACGATCGATGAGGTGGACTATCGAGTGGGATTTCCCTGGTCAGTGGCGCCGAACGACGAAACGGGACTGTCGATGGAACTCATGCACCCGCTGCTAGACAATCAGTTAGGTAGCAGTTGGCGCCCGGCGTTGAGCGCACCCACGCCCGGGAATCCGAATAGCGTCTTTTCTGAAGATGCGCCTCCTAACATTCGTCAAGTTGCGCATGCGCCCAGGGAGCCACAAGCTGGCGAGGACGTGACCATCACTGCGAAGATCACCGATCCCGACGGTATGGGGGGCGTGATGCTCCTTTATCAGATCGTCGAGCCTGGCCGTTACATCCGCCTCACGGATGCTGCGTATGAAACGGCCTGGGAGAGCCTACCGATGGAGCCGATGGGCGATGATCCCTCGCGCTACCAAGCGCGCTTGCCTGGAGAACAGCAGCGGCATCGGCACCTCACACGTTACCGCATCGCCTACTCGGATACCGATGGCAATCAGGCGCAGGCACCGTTTGCAGATGATCCCACGCCCAACTTCGCCTTCTTCACTTACAATGGCGTTCCGGCTTGGACTGGAGCAGCGGTTCCTGGGGAAACCACGCCAAAGGTCTTTGGCGAAGATCTCCTCACATCATTACCGATCTATCATCTCCTCTCACAGGAAGAGGATGTGCTCGCATGCCAGTACAACGCCGCACATAACAACAAAGTCTATCGCTTTCTCGGAACCTTGGTGGTGGACGGTGAGGTTTATGATCACATGCGCTATCGCATTCGCGGTCATGGATCCACCTACAACACGGGCAAGAACAAATGGAAATGGCGCTTCAACCGTGGGCGCCTCTTTCAAGGTCGAGACAACTTCGGGAATCCGTATCCAGAGCCTGTCAGAACGCTCAATTTGAGCGCCCTGGCCACGGCTTGGAATCCGGCAAATCGGGGCATCTGTGGTTTGGACGAAGCCTTGGCGTTCAAGCTCTGGCAAATGGCCGGTGTGCCCGCGTCGCATACAAACTACTTCCATTTCCGTGTCATCGATGACGCGGTGGAAGCGGATCCTAACAATCAGTTTGAAGGCGATCTTTGGGGGCCTTACCTGGCCATCGAGCAGTTTGATGGACGTGCGCTCCGGGCACGCGACCTGCCGGATGGCAATGTCTACAACATGCATTTCGCGGATTCGAACTATCTGAACGAAGGGCGGGGGCAAGTCACAGATCGTTCTGATTTGCAAGCCTTCACCAGCGCACAGACTGGATATAACAAGGGCGGAGAGGGGCAACCCATTGCGTGGTGGCAGGAGAACGTGAACTTAGAAGGCTACTATAGCTACCGCGCGGTATGGGAAGCGGTGAACCACTCAGATCAACGCGACCAGGAGAACTCGATCTACTATCACAATCCCGAAACGGGGCAGTGGTCGATTCATCCGTGGGATGTCGATCTTCTCTACGAAGAGTTTGATCGCTGGGGGCCGGATGCAGTGCAAACGACCGTGCCGTTCGAACAGTTTCGCAAATGCCTCCAGCATGAGGAACTTGAAATCGCCTTTCAGAATCGAGCGCGTGAACTGCAAGACTTGCTTCTTAATGACGATCAACTTTGGCACTTGATCGATGAGTTTGCGGAGATGGTAGGGGTGCAGTCGGGCGGAGGGGAGGCGATTGCCATCACGCAACTTGAGCGCGAGCAGGTGAACGTCCTCGCGACGACAGCCACGCCGCATGGCTATACCGTAGGGCAAACGGTCTACATCATGGGGGCGCAACCGGCGACTTACAGTGGTGCCAAAGAAGTGCTGGCGGTGCGTTCATCCACACAGTTTCTTTACAAGGGATCGCTCTTTGCACCGTCGCCAGAGACTCCAGAGAGCAATGTCAGTGTCACGGACGCTCCGCCTGGAGGTGGTTGGTGGGAGATCGATCAAGCCCGGTGGGATCGGCATCCTCGATCACGTGCGGTGGAAGGGCCTAGCACCAATACGGGAAGCTTCTACATCAATCCCTTTCGCTACACACGTTTCCCTGGCAAAGTACGAGAGCTAGTCTCAGCGGATTTCCCTGGCATGGTGGACTGGGTGAAACGCTTCACCGTTCCAGGTGGTTTCGGCGGTGATCAGTTGCAAGTGTTAGCCGATGCAGGAGCGAAAGTGCCAGAAACCCCGAGCGTGATCTACACCGGCCCGGAAGGCTATCCTATTGACGGGCTCAGGTTTGAAACCTCGGCCATCGCGGGCGGCAATCTCTTTGTTTCTCAAACATTTGCCGCGATGCAATGGCGATTGGGCGAGATTCGCAACCCCTCCACGCCAGGGTACACTCCTGATGAGCCCATGCTGTTTGAAATCGACCCTGTTTGGGAGAGCGGAGAAGTGGCGACCTTTGTCCCGACGATTCACGTCCCATTGGAGGCGGTAAGACCGGAGCGCACCTACCGACTTCGAGTGCGCCTTCGGAATGAGTTAGGCTATTGGAGTCATTGGTCTGCTCCCATCGAGTTCCAAGCCAAGGCCGATGTCGCTCCCTTTGCAGATCTCATTCTCACAGAAATCATGTATCATCCTGCACCGGTATCGGCCGATGAAGCCAACGCGGGATTTGAAGAGGCCGATTTCGAGTTTCTGGAGTTGTGGAATGCGGGTGACACTATCATTGATCTGCAACCCTTACGCTTTACCAAGGGAATCGATTTCGACTTCAACACTCTTGTAGAGACGATGCTCGCGCCTGGGGAACGCTGGATCATCGCTCGTCAGGAAGATGCCTTTGAGATGCGCTATGGATTCGCGCCGTCGGCGTCTTGGGGTGAAGATCGCTTGAGTAACGGTGGGGAACGACTCAAGCTGTCGATCGGTTCTGGGTTTCCTGTCATTGATCTTACTTATGGCGACACCTCACCGTGGCCAGAGGCGGCCGATGGCCTCGGGTATTCGCTGGAATGGAGGGGACACGAGTGGCAAGCCAGTTCTGTGTTAGGCGGTAGCCCAGGGAAGGCGACGGTGACAACAGGGAGCGCAGATCAGATCAATTGGGTAGACGTTGACATTACGGAGTCGATGATTGTCTTGAAGTGGGAGAGTCTGCCTAACGAAATCTATCAGCTGCAATGGTCCCGCGATTTGTGGACGTGGGCAGACTTGGGAGTTCCTGTGCCGTCAATGGGTGTGCTCACCACCCACATGGTTGCTTCTCTTACCCTGCCTAAGGAGGGAGCCTACCTACGAGTGGCCCGCGAGGCCCCATGATTTCGCAGATTTGCAGC
Organism: Verrucomicrobiia bacterium; assembly: GCA_030425385.1. GTDB lineage: Bacteria > Verrucomicrobiota > Verrucomicrobiia > Verrucomicrobiales > DEV007 > JAACDM01. The sequence goes on from JAUIAH010000053.1 coordinate 8,824, forward strand.
GCAGATTCGATATCAGGATGAACTTGCAAGTGACATCGAGGTGAAGTCGGCGACCCTCGACGCATGGGATATCGCAACACCATCATTCATCTAGTCCTCGCCCTGTTCCTTTGTCTGCCCGTGACGGCAAGCCAACGGTTGGAGGCGGGCCCTCTTGGCATCGCCGCGACTACTCTGGATGTGCAGGCGGAAGCTGCGGGTCAAGCGGTGCGATGGCATGTCGTCTCGGCGCCCGATGGCTGCAGGCCTGTCATTGTGCGAAAGCGCCGTGCCCGCACAGCCATTCTTCTTAAGGGGCACGGGTTCTATCTCTTCGCAGCCGAGATCGGAGAGGGAGCTTCTTCGTTTGTGCGTCATCTTCCGGTCGAGGTGACCTATGCGAATGCTCCCGTGGCGGCAGGTTTGTCAGAGCCGTTCCAGATGCCTGCACCCCGGCAGGGAATGGTGCTCAATGTGGTCGACTTTGGGGCGACGCCAGATGATCCTTCCGATGATGATGGGGTGGCCTTCAATGCCGCTCTTCAGCACGCGCAAGCAGGCGAGGAGATTATCATTCCGGCAGGTCGCTTTCATTTCCAATCTACCGTCACGATCTCGCAGTCCCACGTGGCCCTGAGAGGATCGGGGCAAGATGAAACGAAGTTAGTCGCGCGATTGGCATCTAACGGAAGCACACGAAGATTGATCACGGTTCGCGAGGGTGTCACGGACCTCATGCTTTCGGATTTCACGATCACGCGCGATGAAGGGGAACTCTACTACGGGATTGAGATCGGTCGGAAGAACCCGACGGTGGGAGCCCACGCGGTTGAACGGATCTGGTTGCATCGGTTGCGGGTGGTACGGTTCGATGCTCGCGGGCTCAATTTGCGCACGGCGAAGCACGTCCTCATTTCAAACTGCACCGTCGGCAAGGCGATCGCGGACCTTGAAGATGGCGGCAATGGTTTCGGAATCACTCTCAACAACCAGAGTGAGAACAATGTGATCGTGCATTGTGCCATCGGTCCGCAAGTGCGTCACGGCGTGCTTGTTCAGTCGGGGGCTCATCATAACCTGATCGAGAGCAATGATGTCCGCGGGTCATTGTATGATTGTTATGATCTACACGCTTTCGAGAGCAGCAGCGAACCACTCGAACTTCGCGAGCATCACAACGAGTTCCGATTCAATGTGGCGCGACGCAGCACGCGTGCCGGTTTTAAGATCGGCAATCCCAGTTGGGGAGCAAGCGGCCCAGGCAATTGGATTCATCACAACGAAGTGCTGAAATGCGAGCGCGGGATTGAGGTCATTGAAGGCTCCACTCAGCAGGTCATTCAATGGAATTACCTCCATCATATGCAAGACAACGATGACTTCGGACCTGGCGGTGTTCCAGAGGACCGGCGTTATGGTATCTGGCTGCGCGAGGGTGGGGGAGATGACAACATCATCCGAGGCAATCTCATCAAGCAATGCCGCGTTGGTGTAGGGATCGATGAGGGAGCATCTCCTGACATTCAGTGGAATCGCTTCCGAGGCAATGCCATCGGCATTCAAACGGCTCCCGCTCCTGCCGTCACAGACTATCAGATCCGCCACAATGATCTCCTGCACAATGATGTTGCGGCGGAGCTAGGCACGCTGCCACCCGCTGGTGGTGTCTATGAGAGGAATCTGGATTGATTGGTAACCGGCGCTTCATTCTCTGAGGCATTTCAAGAGCGCCTCTTAAGAAGACGGCGTTCGCGATGGATCTGATAATTGGTCTCAAGCGTTTGTAGTTCTTCCCGCATCGCTCGCCGTTCTGATTCAGGTGCTTTTGTGAGGGACTCTCGGAGAGTGTGCTGTTGTCGTAGCCAATCAACTTCTGGCGGTGTGACGTTGGCGTTCAGGAGAACGGCGTTGCCAGCCCGTGTGTCGGCTGGACTCGCAAAGTAGGTCGTGTAGTCGATCGGCTTTCCTTTGCCAGGAAGCGCCGCCCATTCTCCAGAAGCCATCGCCTCGTTGATCCGCTGTTCAGCCAAGGTAGTCCATGACATGCCATGAGGATCGTGCATGGGATTCCAAGGTCAAGCCGCCGCTTGGCATCAGGGCGGATTTGTGATCTAAACGCCTCATGAAGAAGATTTGCATCCTGATTGCTGGATTCATGATGGGCTTCGTGTCCACAGGTTTCTCTGCCGATGACGAACAGAAACCACGCCTCAACGTGCTGTGGATCTATTTGGAAGATGTGAGTGGGTGGTTCTCTTGTTATGGAGATCCTGTCATTGAGACGCCGCATATAGATGCGCTGGCGGCGGAAGGGATCCGCTTTGATCGCTTCTACACGCCTGCAGGCGTATGTTCCGCCACCCGTTCAGCCGTGATCACGGGCATGATGCAAACGAGTATCGGTGCTCATCATCATCGTAGCTGTCGATCGCAGTTTCGAGGGCAAGCGTTAGGGCCCGACTATGACCGCAATGTTCTAGCAGAGGATGTGGTGCTCCTCCCGATGTTGTTTCGGAGTGCAGGTTACTACACCTTCAATGAAGGTGGCGGGAAGGATGATTTCAACTTCGAATGGGATGCCAAGGCTTTCTATGACCACCGTGGGCGTGCGTGGAATTTCAAAGGAGCCAAGGATGGTAGCGAATGGACGGGACGCGCGGAAGGGCAGCCGTTCTTTGGGCAGATCCAGGTATCGGGCGGCAAATCTGGAAAGCGCGTGCCGAAAGTGACGGATCGTATGACGGTTCCCGTGCCGCCCTATTACCCTGACATACCGCTTGTTCGCGAGGAGATTGCGCACCACTATGATTGCCTCCTTTATACAGATGCGATGGTGGGGGAAATCGTTGCCGCGCTGAGGCGTGATGACTTGTTAGATAGCACGGTGATCTTTCTCTTCTCAGATCACGGATATAAGCTGCATCGCCACAAACAGTATCTCTACGAGGGCGGGATCCGCATGCCCTGCATCGTGAGAGGCCCTGGGATCGCACAAGGTCGTGTGCGTCGAGACCTTGTGAGTGGGATCGATCTGGCACCGGCATCGCTTGCCTTGGCAGGTCTGCCGATTCCAGAAGTGATGGAGGGGCACAATTTCCTAGCATCAACGCCTACGTCGCGTGCGTATGTCATCGCAGCGCGCGATCGTTGCGACTACACTTATGAGCGGATCCGAGCGGTGGTGACGCCGCGTTTCAAGTATCTGCGGAACTACCTCACCGACCGCCCATTCATGAATCCCAGCTACAAAGATCCGTGGCCCGTGTCCCGGGCTCTCCGGGCGATGATGGCTGCAGGCGAAATGAATGAAACGCAGCAGATCTTCTTTGGTTCAGAGAAGCCGCCAGAAGAACTCTATGATTTGCACAATGACCCTCACGAAATCCGCAATCTGGCGGAGGATCCGAAATTCGCTGAGGTGCTAGAAGAGCACCGTGCCCACTTGGCGAGTTGGATTGCGGAAACGGGTGATCAAGGACAGGCGGTGGAGTCGGACGCGGGACTCTTGGCAACTCTCAAGCGGTGGGGTGATCGCTGCGTGAATCCCGAATACGACCGAGTGCGTCCCGTCTATGATGCGTGGAAAGCCTCGCAGACCGAGGCGTCTGAAGACGAGAACGCCAATCGATGATGGCTGGGCAATTTGTTAGTGGCAACCGCAGCCGCCGCCTCCCCCGCCTCCACAGCAGCCAGACTGTTGCTCGGCCATTTCCGCTTCCGTCGGGACACGTCCGAGTTGGAGAGTCTGTTGCAAGAGTTTGGTGATGGAGGAGAAGATGCCGTTCATTTGCCCCTCTGCCTCGATGAAATCGGAAGCAAGTTCGTTGTCTAGCACGCCCTGACGGAGCCGATCGATCTCTTGCAGGTCTTGATCGTTGGGCTGTAATCCTTCGTGACTCATGCGGTGCAGTTCATGCTGCTTCTCCTGCCACTCGCGATATACCGTCTGCGCTTCCTGGCTTTGGAGAAACGCTTCGATCTGTCCACGGGCGGCACCGAACTCTGGCCGATCCACAATAAACTGACAAAGGGCGCGCGCTTGAGAGTCGATAGTTGGGGTGTCGATGAGAGTAGGCATAGAGGTGCTTACGATGGATTGCTCTCAGGTGCAAGGCCGGCTTGAATGGCAGCCTCGGCCTTAGCCTGCGAGCATCGTGGACACAACGCGTTGCAAGTCGGCGATGTTGTAAGGCTTGGAGAGCGCCGCCTGAAATCCGTATTCACGGTAGTGCGCCATGATACTGCCGTCGCTGTAGCCACTGGAGGCGATGCCACGAGCATTGGGAGCGATGTTGAGAATCTGCTGCATCGCTTCATTGCCGCCCATGTCTCCGGGAATGGATAGGTCCATGATCACAAGATCAAAGGGACACCCTTCCTGCTTGGCCCGAATGAAGCGCTCCACGCCCTCAGAAGATGACGGACTCGTGGTCACGTCGCAGCCCATGAGTTTCAAGGTTGTGGTCGCCAGATCGCGAATAGACTTCTCGTCATCAATCACCAGGATCCTGCCATTGCTCGAATCGTCTGCGTTCTTGGGCGGCACGACAGTGATGTCATGCGATTCAGGTTCAAGACTGATGCCCGTGGCTGGCAGGTAGAAAGTGAATGTGGTGCCTTTGCCAAGAGCGGAGGCCGCCGTGATGTAGCCTCCATGATTCTTGAGAATGGTGAAGGTGGTGGCCAAGCCCAACCCACGCCCCGATTCGTTGGCGGTGTGGTAGGGTTTGAAGATGTTGGCGAGTTGGTCCGGGGGAATGCCTGCGCCTTCGTCTTGAACAGTGACTTTGACATACTGCCCGTCCGTGAGTGGTAACGCCTCGGGAGAAGCATCGCCCACATGGTCATAGTTTGCCGTGGAGATGGAGATCATGCCGCCATGTGGCATGCTGCGATCTGCCTGCAGAATGAGATTCTCTAACACTTGGCTAACCTGTCCTTCGTCCACGTTCACCCCCCAGAGACCGGGCGCATGGTTGATGCGGGGGACCGCTTTGGAGCCGCGGAAATAGAGCTCGGAGCATTGAGTCACGAGATCCTCAAGCCGGAGCACCCGTTGGACGGGAGCGCTGCCTTTGGCGAAGGTCAGCAATTGATGGGAAAGATCTTTGGCCCGGAAACACGCGCGCTCTGCCTCGACCAGACGCTCGCTCGCTTCTGGGATCTCGTCGACTAACATGTTGGCCAGGGAAACGTTGCCTACGAGTGATGTGAGAATATTGTTGAGATCGTGGGCGATGCCTCCAGCGAAAGTGGCGAGCGCTGAGAAGTTCTCTTTCTCCAAGCGTTGTAACTCCTCCGTTCCCAGCTCTTTCTCCGTCACAGGCTTCTGGCGGCAACTGAGCATCGATTGGCCGTCCAAAGTGTTGGGGACAGGCAATCCAGCCATGATCAGGTCTATCTTCTCGCCGTCGTGACGAGTGAATTGGTAGGATTGCTCGGAACCATCACCTTTGAGTTTCTGAAGCGGATCGTCACCCTCAAAGGTGCCTAACTGATGAAAGGAGTGACCTTTGGCAGCGCCTAACGAACATGCCATGAGTCGCTCAGCCGCTGCATTCATGTAAGTGATCGCGGCTTGACGATCAGTGAGGATGATGCCATCCATCAGCGCTCCGAAAGTCTGCAACCATTCCTCAGAAGCATCAGGCTGGGGATCAACTTCCGGGGGAGTGGCTGAGGCGGGTTCCACGGGTGCCTGGGTGGCCACCGGGACGGCGACGCCATGCACCACTTGCGGCTTGCCATTCGGCCCGACTTGAGCCGAAAGCGTGAGTTTGAAATGTCCTAGCGAAGAGTCGACCTCAGAAACGGATTCTCCATGGCGACGGAGTTGTCGCCAGAGCTGGCGACGTTGGTTGCTATCCTGACAGAAACTCCAAACGTTTCGTCCAACTAACTCTGCCGCCTTCAAGTTGCCTTCTTGGAGATAGCCGCCTTCGACTGATTGCACGGCACCCCGGCGATCGACCTGGAAGATGAGGAGAGAAGGGGATAAGGAAGCAGCCAGAAACTGACACTGTGCCTTCTCTCGCAAGATCTCGATCTCCTTCTCGTGCGTCACATCTTGAAGCACAATGGCCGTTTTCCCGGAGTCGTCCTGTTGCGCTCGGGCGCGCACCCAGATCACCTGGCCATGAGGGGAGCGGCGCATCCGGAGTTCGCTCTTGGTGACCTCTCCCGTGGCGAGTGCTTTGAGGAGGCGCACGGCTTCTGTTCCCATGCCGAATTCGGCCAAGGGCTCGCCCGTGATGTCTTGACGCGATTGTCCTAACAGGGACTCAATTGCACTGCTGGATTCCAGAATCACGCCGCTGCGGTCGACAAGGCATATTGCCTCTTGCAAAAGGCCATCGGCGAGCGCTTGCCAGTCGGAGACCGGAGCCTTCTGTGAGGGTGCGTCATCTTGAGATGACGTGCCTTCAGAGGGCGTTCGCGACAAGATGAGACTCGCGCCTTCGGCGATCAACCGGGCGAAGGTGCGACCGAAAGTTTCCAATTGGCCTGTTTGATTCGAAGTGAGCACCAGAAGCCCGTGGATTCCCATGTCGAAACAACCGAAGAATTTCACGCTGCGATCTGGACAGGTCTCCTGCCAGGCAGCGGATTCCACCGAGAGCTTGCCCACGGGGTAGATGGTGCTCAGGTCGGGCAGTTCGCGAAGCAGGTTCGAGAATCGAGCGATGCGTTCGGCGTATTCTCCAGCGTGTTGAGAAAGGAGGAAGAGCGGTTCCCACTCGGGAAGGGCCTTCGAAAGCGCCTTTTCCAGGGTGGCTACCGATTCTGTAAGGTGTTCACCACGAGCTACTTGTTCCATTGCTGCGGCATGGGCCAGAGCGGCACTGAGCGCGAGGTCCAAGGGGAGTTCCGCACGGCGGATCTCGTCGAGCAACAAGGGAGACGTGGAGAACGTTTCAGACATGAGGGCAACGGATCCTTGAATCTAGCGCTGCTATCCAATAATCAATAGAAATTATACTAATTTTAAATAATCGGGATTTCTAGAAAAGTCTCTCGTGCCCGGAGAGACGGCGCGCTCTCGAAGCTGACCTCTCGGGACCGATTCTCGGCATTCTGGGTTGATCCTGAAGGGGTCCCAGCCAATTATCGGCAGTCTTCGCTTGAGACTTCCGATCTCTGAACTTGCCCATGACCCACGACCGGTTCTTTCTGAAGAAGAAGTTTTTAATCCTCCTCCTTCTCTGTGCTTGGGGTGGCTTGCCTTATCATTTGATCCAACGGATCGATTTCACGCAGGTCATCATGATGCCGTCGATCAAGATTGATCATCTGGTGCCAATCAACTTTGATAGTGTGTGGATCTATCATTCCTGGCTCTTTCTCCCCATTGCAGTGGGGTTCTTGATCACGCGGTGGGATCTGCTGAAGCGCTTTGCCTGGAGCATGTTCGCGGTGAATGCGGTGTCCTTCTTGGTGTTTCTGTGCGTTCCCACGGCGGCTCCTCGCCCCACGGACCTGGCAGATGCACCTCTGCTGTATTTGTGGACCATTCAAATGGATGAGCCGACGAATGCGTGCCCCTCGCTCCATGCCTCAGTCACCGTCCTGAGCACGATCTTTGCGTTGATCGTGTTAGGGCGATTCCGGCTTCCCTGGCTGTGGCGTGCGTTTACGATGGTGTGGGCGCTAGGCATTCTGTGGTCCACTTTGGCTACTCGCCAGCATGTCTTCATCGATATCGCGGCAGGGAGTTGCCTTGGCGTGCTCGTGGCCACCATCGCCTTGACCTACGACGAAGGATGGTTTCGGCGAGGGATGGAGCAGGCATACTAGTGCGATTGCTAGTCGTCTTCATCCTGGTCGGCCGGAGCTTTGGGCCAGGTGGCAGGATCCTGGCAGTAGTACGACTCTAGTTCCTCGTAGAGTTCAGGGTGCCGTTTGCGCATGAGTCTGGGTTTCTCAAAGAAGGTCTCGGTGGCTACGGCGAAGAACTCGGCCGGATTGGTGGCCCCATAGTCATCAAGTAAGGTGCGTTTCCCAAGATCGACCCGGCGCTGAAGGTCGTCGAACTCGCCCTGCATCACTCGTGCCCAGCTGAGATACATGCTGCGTCGTTCCGTGCGTGCGAGTCCTCGTCCAAGTATTGGCGCTCCATCTGCGATGCCGTCCTCTTGATCTAACTGATGGGCGAACTCATGGAAGACGACATTGAGTCCATCGTGAGGGTTGGCGGCGCCGTGTTTGCTGGCATTCCACGATAGGACGACCGATCCCGTGGTCCACGACTCTCCCAGGCGCGCCTGAGCATCCTCGGTCATGGTGCCGTCGCCATGCCATTCCAGTGCCTGAGAAACAAAGGTGCTCGGATAGACGAGAATGGTCCGGAGTCGAGGATAGTAGGCGGTGGGGCGATGGACGAGCAGGACACAGGCTTGGCCGGCGATGGTCACACGGATCTCGTCATCGATGGTCAGTCCACCGCAGCCTTCGAAGCGTTTCTCGTGGAGGAAGACGAGCACATGCTCGCGTAGCTCGCGCTGAGCTTCGCTTGGCATGCGCCGGTAAACAGGCACATTTGTTTCCAAGTATTCCAGCCACGCGTCAGGAAACGGCTCGCGCCGGATCTTGGCGCGACGCCGTTTCCTGAAGAAGCCGAACATAAGTGGATGTTAGGAATTGTAGCCCGTCTCACCGTGATCGGTGATATCGAGACCCACGTTCTCTTCGCGTTCATCGACGCGGAGGCCGAAGATGGCATCAACGACTTTCAGAATGACAAAACTTACAATTGCTGTGTAGACGATGGTGAAGAGGGAGGCGGAGAATTGGGTGACCAATTGGCTGCCGATGTTGAAGTCCGCGTCTCCATTGCCTCCCAGAGAGGAGGCTCCAAAGACCGCCACGAGCATGGTTCCCACGAAACCGCCGACACCGTGCACGCCGAAGACGTCTAACGAATCATCATAACCAAACTTCTGTTTCAGCTTGGTGGAGAAGATCCAGCAAATCGTTCCCGATGCCGCGCCGATGACAAGAGCACCGAGAGGTCCGACGGCACCTGAAGCCGGCGTGATGGCGGCCAACCCAGCGATCGATCCCGTGGCGATGCCAAGCATGCTGGGCTTCTTCAGGGTAAGCCATTCCCAGATCATCCAGGTGAGAGCTCCCGTGGCGGCTGACATGTGAGTGACGATGAGGGTCATTCCAGAACCTCCGTTGGCGCCGAGGCCAGAACCAGCGTTGAAGCCGAACCAGCCTACCCAAAGCATGCCAGTGCCACAAACACACATGGGCAAATTGTGAGGAGGCATAGGCACCTTGGGATACCCATGGCGCGGGCCCAAGACGAGCACGGCTACCAAAGCCCCAATGCCTGCCGTGAGGTGCACGACAATGCCGCCCGCGTGATCGATGATCGATCCGCCGACAAGGGGCATGCTACCACCTCCCCACACCATATGGCAGATGGGCAAATACACGGCGATGGCCCAGAGGGTGACAAAGGCAAGCATGGCCGAGAAACGGATCCGCTCGACGAAGGCACCGACCATCAAGGCTGGTGTGATGATAAAGAACGTCATCTGAAAGGCGAAGAAGACGAGTTCTGGGATGGTATGATCGGGCGAATACGCGGCGTCTGGTCCGATCCCGCTGAGGAATCCCTTGCCCAGCCCGCCGATGAAAGCATTGCCCTCAGCGAAAGCCCAGGAATAGCCGAACACTAGCCAAACGATGCTCATCACACACGTGATGACAAAGCAGTGCATGAGCACGGAGAGGACGTTCTTCTCCCGTACGAGGCCCGCGTAGAAGAGGGACAGCCCGGGGATGGTCATGAAGAGTACCAGAGCCGTGGCCGTGAGGATCCAGGCGGTGTCGCCCGCGCTCATGGTGAAGCCGCTAGCCCCTTCTTGGGCCAGAGCCCCTGTGGTGAGGAGAGCGGTGAAGGTGAGGATGAGAGAGACGAGTCGTCTCAGGGTGGAGGACGTTGGTCGGTGCATGGGCGGCATCCCAACGCGCCCATGCATTGATGTCAATCGCAGAGTCGCGAATCTCTTTAGAGAGCTTTCACGCGCAGTTTGCGAAAGCGATAGGTTTGCCCCTTTTCCCCGTGATGCTGGATCCCAAGATAGCCTTCAGCATCCACGTCATCCTGGATATCAGTGGTTTGCACGCCATTGACCCAAATCTGGATGCGATCGCCCTGACATTGAATCTTATAGTGGTTCCAGTCGTTCCGCTTGAGCGCTTCTTGAACATCGGGTTTCTTGAAGTGGGCCTGAGACGCCTCTTCATGGGCAAGGAATTTCTCATCCTTAGTGCGTCCTGATTGGCTGGGCCAAATCCAGGCGCGGCGCCCTTCATCATAGAGGCCACCTGACCAGCGGCGATCAGAGCCATCCACTTCTGCCTGGTATCCAAACACTTTGTTAGGCTCGACATGGCAACGGAACATGAATCCGCTGTTGGCCTTGCCCTCTGGCAGATGCACCTCGCCTTCAAAGACGAAATCCTTGTAAGCCTCTTTGGTGACGAGGAAGAATTTCTTCTCTGCCGTGAGGTGGATTTCTCCATCGACCACCTCGACCGTTCCCCATTCGTAGGGATTGCGCCACCCATCAACCGTCTTGCCGTCGAACAACGAGGTCCAACCCGTTTGCGCAGACTTCTCTTCGGCAAATGATAGGGTCGCAAGGACCACTCCAACGACGAGGGCAGTGTGTTTCATCCTATCCCCTCACCGTGCCCGGTCGGTGGTGCAACTGGATTCAGTCTTTCTTCTCAATCTCGCCTTCCTCCTCCAGACGAGCGACAGAGAGAGCAGAAGCAAGTAAGCCCGCTGGCACTGAGAAGACGCCGATGCCAATCATCAGAAGTAAGAAGGTGAAGACGCGTCCTCCAAATGTGATGGGATAGACGTCCCCATAGCCCACCGTTGTCAGGGTCGCCAAGGCCCACCACAGTCCGTGAAAGACGGATTGGAATTTGTCAGGTTGGGCTTCGTGTTCGAAGAAATAGATGCCGACTGCCGCCAGATAGAGCATGACGATGGCGACGCCAAAGAAGAGAATCAGCTCTTCGCGGGCGATGGCTAGGGCTCGGTGAAAGCGTTGAACGGCTCGGCTGTAGCGTGCGAGCTTGAGAATGCGGACGAGGCGAATGAGCCGAAGGGCGCGCAGGCTACGCAAGTCGAGATTGAGCCCCGTCGTGAGATAGAAGGGAAGGATGGCGAGGAGATCAATGATCCCAAAGAAGCTGAAGATGAACCGGAGCTTGCGCTCGGCCAACCAGATACGCGTGAGGTATTCGATCGTGAAGAGGGCTACGGTGACCCATTCGAGGACGCGCAGCGTTTGCCGTAACCAGGGAGCCAGATTGGGAAGCGTTTCGACAGCGAAGCTTGCTAGGGAAAGAATGATCAGGAAGATGATCACCCCATCGGCGACGCGTCGGAGACGGCTGTGAGGATCACGTAGTGCTAGTTTCCATTCCATTGCGACGAGGTGGGACTAGCGAAGTGGTCAATCGCGATCTCGATGATCGTCGCTGAGTCGGATCGCCGTGCCGCAATACATGCAGCGAAACCAGCGCCAACAAAGGATATGCAGCGTTTGCGCGAACATCGGGAAGGCCCCGAGAATGCGGTGCGCTTTCACATTCTTCAAACAACGCCGCGAATAGAAGAGATGACAACTGCAGACCCGGCAACGCATGCCAATGGCCATGATGATGTAGATCAATCCCACGACAAGAGTGAGCCCGAAGAGCGCGGCAAAGTGCAGGCGATACTCGTCTAATTGATAGATCGGAAATAAGATCGCTCCAATAGCAGTCAGGAGCACGAGAACCACGGCCAGACAGGTGATCATGGCGCCGAGATAAACCTTCAAGCCATCGGGGTGTTTGACGCCGCGGATTCGCCAGATAGGCATGCGCTTCTTGTACACCAGTTCCTCTTCGAAGGACTCCTGCTCGGTACCAGTCGAGCGACTTTCATCTTCACCAATGATGAGCGAATGCCGATCAAGGGGCTTCACTCTGACCTTACCCTGCTTGTAGTCATCGAAGGATCGGAAAGGAGCGGCCACGAGAGCTTCTTCCTCCGTGGGGGCTTCTTCAACTTTCTCTGCAGCGACGACGGGTGCAGACTCAGGTTTGGCGGCCGGTTTCTCGGGTGCCGGCTCAGGCTCGGGAGTGGTGGCAGCTTCCTTCTTCTCCGCTGTGGGTTTGTGAAGAGGGCGATCCTGACGCCGTTGATGCAAGGCACGCTGCTTGTCAGGATTCAATTCTTCTAACACATCGCTAGACGATTCCTCTTCGCGACGGGGAGTCAGGGTCACCCGTTCTCCAGAAGCAGGAGCTGGCGCTTCGGGGTCTCGCTTGCGCCGCGCGTGCCGATCTGGACGAAGTTCCACCAGAGGCTTGGTCACGCGTCCTCCAGAACCCCGATAGACCTTCTTCTTCTTCACCACGGCGCTCGGGATGTTGTCGAGATCCTTGCTCGGCCCATCCTCGGGCTGGTGTTCTGATAGGGTTCGTGCTTGCTCGACCCAGGCGGCAATCTTCACCAGAGAAGGGAATCTGCCAGGATACTTGCCTTCTTTGGCTGCGGCGATGAAAGCACGCTGTAGTTCAGTCACATCGCCTTCAGCCAATCCTGGCAGATCAACGATCCCGGCCTGCTTGAGGACGTCGACGTCTTCTGGAGTGAGATTGAGTTCGGATAGAGCCATGACGGGAGGCTACGAGCCTTTCAGGTTTGCCAACATCTCCTTGAGTTGCTGCAGGCGCTTCTGCCAGTCCGCCCGACGTTGACGGTGTTCGTCCACGATCTCTGGCTTGGCGCGTTCCACAAAGTTCGGATTGCTCAGTTTCTTGTCCGCCTTCTCTAACTCTTGCGCCACTTTCGTGATCTCCTTCTCCAATCGCTTGGCTTCTTCCTCCACGTCGATCAGGCCGTCCAGGGGCATGTAGAGTTCACCCACTTCCGTCACGGCTGCAGGCACACCTTTGTCGGGTTGATAGGATTCATCGACGTCGATAGCCGATGCGCCGACTAACAAGGCGAATGTGTCCACTTCTTCGGTGATCCAGGGGACGGTGGGCTTGAGGACAAAACGGACATCGCGGCTGCTTGCGAGCTGATACTCGGCCTTGAGATTGCGTGCCCGGCCGGTGGCTTCATGAATGGCCGCCACGCGTGTGCGCGCTTCCGCCCCAGCCGTTTCATCCCATTCTGCTGGAGGCCCTTGCAAGGGCTGACGCATGAGGAAGTCGCCTTCTTGCGAAAAGCCTAACCGCTCCCACAATTCCTCTGTCAGATGGGGCATGAAGGGATGCAGTAGTTTGAGAAAGCGCTGGTAAACCTCGTCCAGCGTGCGCAGCGTCGCGGCCTTGGCGGCAGGTTCGGCCTCGTCGCTGAGATCTTTCTTCACCGACTCCAGATACCAGTCACAGAACTGACTCCAGAAGAACTCATAAAGGTGATTGGCAATGTCGTTGAAGCGATAGTTGGCATAGGCCGTCTCCAGCTTGCTTTCGAGATCATTCAGCTTGCCCAAGATGTCGAGCGCATAAATGTCAGGGTCTCCCGGAGTGACATCCGCTGAAACGGGCGTCTGCATCTGTCGAAAACGCACGGCATTCCACAGCTTGGTGGCGAAATTACGCCCCTCTTTCATCCGATCTTCATCGTAGCGGATGTCGGCTCCGGTGGGGGCGATTCGTAACAGGCCAAAGCGCACGCCATCGGCACCGTATTTGTCTAACAAGTTCAGGCAATCAGGCGAATTCCCCAGGCTCTTGGAGAGCTTTCTCCCTTTGGCATCGCGAATGAGACTGGTGAAGAAGACATTCCGAAACGGCAGCTCTCCTTGGAAGGTATAGCTTGCCATGATCATCCGCGCCACCCAGAAGAAGATAATGTCAGGGCCGGTCACCAGATCGGAGGTCGGGAAGAATTTCGCCCGCGTCGCCTCGTCCATCGTGGCAAAAGGCCATAGCCACGAACTGAACCAGGTATCGAGCACGTCCTCGTCTTGAATCCAGTTCTCCGGATCACTCGGCGGTTCAGTTCCCACGTGCACGAGCTTGCGCACGTCGTCTTCATTCAGTTCGCCCGATTGAATCTCCTTCAGGCGATCCTTCGGATACCAGACTGGGATACGGTGTCCCCACCACAACTGGCGGCTGATGCACCAGTCTTGAATATTCTCCATCCAGTGCCCGTACGTCTTGCGCCATCGTTCCGGACGAAAGGTGATGTCCCCATCGGCGACCGCCTGCGTGGCTTCCGGCACCGATGGGTAACGGAGGAACCACTGCAAACTGAGACGTGGCTCGATCGGCACATCGGCCCTCTCACTATAGCCAACTTCATTGGCATAGTCTTCTCGTCGAATGAGGAGCCCGAGTTCCTCCAAACGATCGGCTGCTTTCTCACGGGCCTCAGCCCGGTCCATGCCCTCGAAATCGGGACCGGCGTGAGCATTAAGAGTTCCGTCAGGATTCAAGACGTCAATGACTTCCAAGCCATGCCGCTGACCGATCTCAAAGTCTGCCTTGTCGTGAGCCGGCGTCACTTTAAGCACGCCGGTGCCGAACTCCATATCAATGTGCTCATCCGCGACAATGGGAATCTCTTGGCGGGGGAAAGGACGCCAACAGTGCTTGCCGATGTATTTCTGATAGCGAGGATCCTTTGGGTGGACGGCCACGCCCGTGTCGCCCATCAAGGTCTCGGGACGGGTGGTCGCGATTTCCAGATACTCGCCGGGAGATTCTACGATCTCGTAACGCATGTAGTAGAGATAGCCCTTGGAGGATTTCTTGATCACCTCCTCATCTGAAAGCGCCGTCTGGCTCGCGGGGCACCAGTTCACCATCCGCTTCCCACGATAGATGAGGCCGTCCTCGTAGAGCTTCACAAAGACCTCAAGCACGGCCTTCACATAATCCTCGTCTTGCGTGTAGCGTTCGCGACTCCAATCGCACGAGCACCCTAGCCGCTTGAGTTGCTTGATGATGATGCCGCCATGTTCATCTTTCCATTGGCGCACGCGTTCGAGAAAAGCCTCCCGACCCAAATCCCGACGCGTCTTCTTCTCGTTCTTGCGCAGCGCCTTCTCCACGACGGATTGGGTCGCGATCCCTGCGTGATCGGTACCTGGAAGCCAGAGCACTTCCTTCCCTTCCATACGTGCCCGCCGTGCGAGCACATCTTGAATCGTGTTGTTCAGCACATGGCCGAGGTGCAGGACCCCCGTCACGTTTGGTGGAGGGATCACGATCGAGTAAGCCGGACGATCCGAGGATGCATCCGCACGGAAACAATCCGCTTCTTGCCAGCGCGCGTACCACTTGGATTCCACCGCGCCGGAATCGTAGACTTTGGAAATCTCTTCTGCCATGGAGGCGCTACTATCTTGGGAGCCTTCGCGTTTGCAAAATCTAATTCTTCTAGGGATTGCACCCCGTAGAATTTCAACTTAGGCTAAGAAGCCTGATTCTCCGATTCATCATGGTACTTCGTCGCTTCGCCCCCATCCTCGCCCTGATCGGTCTCGTCTTTCTTGGTTCTTTGGATTCTGTTAGCGCTCAGAAATTCAGATGGCAACAGATCAAGGTCAGCGGGCGAGACTATATACCTGCTGATAATATCGTCGATTTCTATAGGTTTGATAAGAAATCGATCGAAGGCAACGTGATCCGGTTCCATTCTAGGAAGCTTACCATGACCGGTCGCGTCGGTTCCCAGACACTGCTGATCAACCGCATCAAATTCATCCTCAGCTATCCCATTCGGCGTCATGCGGGTCACGTCGTGGTGTCCAAACTCGATCTCTGCAAACTGATCGATCCCGTTCTACGTCCGAGCCAGGCCATGAGCCGCAAGCCTTTCGACACCGTGGTGATTGATCCAGGGCACGGCGGGCATGATTCCGGTGCCTACTGCGCGCTGGGTAAAGAGGCGAACTTCGCACTCGATACCGCACGGCAGCTCAAGAGCCTGTTGCAGAGGCGGGGCTACAAAGTGGTTCTCACGCGTAATAAGGACGAATTCATCACTCTTGGAAACCGGGTGAAGTTTGCCAATCGCTACAAGAATGCGATCTTTGTCAGTCTTCACTACAACTCGGGACAGTCGCGGGCTTCCGGGATCGAGACCTTTGCCCTCTCGCCACAAGGATCATCGTCGACTTTCGCGGGCCGGCGTAGCTCGGACTACATGAATTTCCAAGGCAACGACAACGATTCTGAGAATATCGCCCTATCGACGGCCATTCATGCAGCAGCCATTGGGCAGATCCGCACCATCGATCGTGGGATCAAACGCGCGCGCTGGACGGTGCTCACCGGGCTCAAGATCCCTGGGGTTCTCTTTGAGGGTGGCTTCCTTTCCAATCCGGCGGAAGCTCGCAAGATCGCGACGCCCGCCCACCGAAAGAAGATCGCTGTGGCTCTGGCCAAGGGGATCGATAACTACCGCGAAGCCCTGGCTCGCCGACGCTAGCATCATTCTTAAGATGCGAAAGCCCGGTATCAACTACCAGCAGGTGTGATACCGGGCTTGGCGCCGGGTGGGGGGAGCCGGCTAGGAGTCGGGGAACACTCCGTTAGTGTTAGGCATCGCGTCGGCGGCGCCAGAGGAAGGCGACGAGGCCGAGGCTCATCAGCGGCAAGGTTGCTCCAGGCTCTGGAACTGCTTCGATGCGAACGGTCGCAATTCCGTGAGGATAAAGATTGCTATCATTGAAGTCGAGGTTTGCGGTGCTGAATCCAGAAGGCTGACTGAGGAAACCTGCGAAGGGATCTCCAGAAACCGTCGTGATGACGCCGCCTTCGTCCGCGCCGTCAGGGGCGGCACCTGGAGGCAAGCCTGCAATGGGATTTCCCGCGCTGAAGGCAAAGTCGTTGAGCTCTGTGCCCGCGTCGAGGATCGATCCTGACAATCCAATATTGAGTTCCCATACACTGCCGTCGGCTAGCAGAGTGTGAATGTCATGCGCAAAGGGATCTCCGTTGGCAATGAAGTAGTCGTTGCTGGGAAGAACCATCGAGGCATAGGAAAAGTAATTGTTAGAACCGTCAGCGTGAAGATCGAGCATGAGCGTTTCCGAGGCGCCTGGTGCCAGGACTCCAGTATTTCCCTGCACGCGTGAGCCGACCTGTGTCGCGCCTGTGGATACGAGCGTGCCATTGCTGGCGAAGACGTCAGAGAGAGGTCCAGGATTGCCAACCTCGGCTAACGTTTCGAGGGCGGGTGCGGCTGCGGAGCCACGGTCGTAGGTGTCGAACGAGCCGTCATGGAAGCCGACCCATACTGGGGCGAGGCCAGCACCACCGTCAGGACTGTTGTTAGTGACGGTGACTTTGACAGTGGTTCCGTAGCTGCTGAGAGCAGGAAGAAGTGCGACGCTCATGGACGCGAGGAGGCGTTTGATGTACATGGTAAGGTAAAGTTTGGTTTGGATTTCGGGTGGAGCGGAGGGTGAGAGGCGCGCGCGAACCTCTACGCACCAGGAGAAGCGAGATGGCCTGGTATATTCCCAGAGAATATCCAATTTTTAAGAATTGTCGGTGCGAGAGCTTGCCGACCCCCTTGCCAAGATCATAGTCTCCCGCAGCGTCGTGGTTTCTTGAGGAAATCTGGAATAAGACGACCCCGCATTGCATCTACCCTATGGGAATCCCCCCCACAGAATTTGAACGCGTCGTGAGTGACTTCTATCAGGATCTCTATCGGTTCGCTTTCAGCCTTTCACGCAATGAGGCGGACGCGACAGATTTGACGCAGCAAACCTTCTACCGCTACGCGAAGAAGGGGGATACCATTCGCGACACGTCCAAGACGAAGAGTTGGCTCTTTCGCACACTCAAGAACGAGTTTCTCGGTCAGAAGCGCCGCTCGCAGAAATTTCAGCATGTCAGCATGGATGACGAGATCAACGATTTGCCTGCCGAGGAAACGAGTCCCGTCACGGCTCTTGATAGTCAATTGGCGGTGGAGGCTTTGCAGCGTGTGGATGCCTCTTACCGAGTGACCCTGTCACTCTTCTACATGAGTGGTCTCTCCTACAAAGAGATCGCGGAATCGTTGGAGATTCCTATCGGAACGGTCATGTCTCGGCTCTCGCGGGGCAAGGCTCAATTGAAACAAGCTCTTTCCACTGTCGCCTAACGCTCTCACCACATGACGACTGATCAAGCTAAAGCCATTCTCGCCATCTACCGTGAAGATCTTCCGGTGGACGAGATCGAGGGCGGTCGCGAAGCACTGGCGCTGTTAGAGCGCGATCCCGAATTGCAGCAGTGGTTCGCTCAAGAGCAACAGTTCGACCACGACTTTGGAGCCGCGTTGCAGGAGATTCCCATCCCAGAGAATCTCCATGACACGATTCTCCAGTCAGCCTTGTCTGCGGAAGCAACGGCGTCCGAAGACAACGTCGTGGCCTTTCCTCGACGGCGATTTTACTGGGCGGCAGCAGCTGCTGTCGTCCTCGCTGCTGCGGGACTCGTGAAGTACTTTCTCTTTCCCCCTCCCGTCGTCTTTCCCGGGAGTGAGTTTGCCAGCGTGACCAAATTCTGCGACGACATGGCCTACTACGCCAACAGCCGATTTGCTCTTGGCAAGTTCACCAGTGATTTCACGAAGGCACGTGATTGGTTGACGCAACGTCAGAGTCCCGTGTTCAAGGAAACGCCAGGAGCCATCGTTGAGTATAAGGGCATGGGCTGTCAGAGCTTCCTCTGGGGAAGCAACCGGGTCAGTCTTGTGTGCTTCAAGAATAGCAGTGACGACATCGTGCACCTATTCGTGATCAACAAAGCGGCTTTTGAAGAAATGGTACCTGTGGATCAATTGCAATCCATGCAGGTGCGGCATCAGTTGGAAACCGGAGGGTGGCTCGGGAATGACGAGAATCTCTATCTGCTCGTGGGATCCGATCCCGAAGTGAAGATTGACGATATCCTCACCAATGCTACCCAGGTGTGACGGTTAGGGCGCCAAGGCGAGGCTGATCATTTCCTTCGCATGTTCGACAAGTTTCTCCCGGGAATGGAGTGCAAAGTAGTCGGCGTAGCGCGGGCGCAGGGGGAGACCTTCCCAATCGACGCCGTCGAGGAGACAAGCAATGGCTTGGAGACAGCGTTCAGCATCGTCTTCGGGAATAGCCAGGCCCATGCGAAAGGTCTTCACGCGCTCTTCTAACACAGCACCCTCGGTCACGACGGTGGGAATCTTGAGGAGAGCGGCTTTCGTGAGGACGTTGCTGCTGCCGTTGTAGAGGGAATTCCAATAGGCGGCAAAGAAGACGTCAAAGGTCGAGGCCACGCCATTGAAGACTTCGCCATCGGGAAGGAACCCCCCGTTTTCGTCTAGGTGAATGTTCTGGGGAGGATCATCCAGATACTCCCTTACCCATGTCGATTCGTCATCGCTGAGTGTTTGCCACCAGAGCACACCCGTGAAGGCAAAGAACCACGGCTTGCCTTGTTTCTCAGCTTCACGCGCCACGCGCAATAAGGTGAGGAAGCCCTTGCGCTTCTCCAGTCCAACAATGCCGATCACTCTTCGGCCCTGAGCCTTCTCTCGAATGGTCTGAGCAAGAGGAACGTTAGGATCACCGGTGGTTTCATCAGTGATGTCTGGCATGAGACGGACCGGTTTCTCGGCGACGCGCTCCACATAGGGCAGGGCCTGTTCATCGACGACGGAGAGCATGCGGCAATCCGGTGCGCGGAGAACGAAGTCGCCTTTCAAGCGGCGCTTGACCTTGGTAAGAAGGCCATTAGCGGCTTCGGTCAGGTGCTGATTGCGAAAGTACAAGCCTGTCCAGGGGCGCCCTTGCAGGCAGTTGGCCACGCCTAACCAAGGCATGAATCGGAGGTAGCTGTCCAACCAGGCAAAGAAGACGAAGTCTGCTTTCCATCCGCTCTGTTGTTCTGATAGACTGATCGTCTCGCTAGCGAGGAGCCAACGTTTCCGTGTGATCACTGGATCATGCTCCTTGCCCGGAAGGATTCGGCTTTCTCCAGGATCTTCAAGCTTGCCGAGATGCAACCATTGGTCGCCGTGACGGTCGAGACAGTCGGCCAATTCTTCGGGAGCAGGGCAGAGAGCGATCACCCGGGCACCGGCTTCGATAAAGGCATCGATGAAGGCACGGAAGTAGGTGGCATGATGGCCGACCCATTCGGGATCGACGAGAGCGACAGTGTGTTGTTGAGGCATGGGAGGAATGGCGGTCACGGGGCAGAGGTAGCTTCAGTGAGGGGTGAGGAGGGAGCCTGACAAAGCTGCGCCATCTCTTTCTCATAAATGCTGAGAATCCGCTCTTGATCAAAGAAGGCAGACCGTGCACGGGCCTTCTCGGAAAAGGTCTGCATTTGCTCGGGATGGGCTCGCCACTGTTCCAGGGTGGTCGCAATGGTAGCGTCATCGTGCGGATGAATTACGGCGCCGTAGCCACCGGTTTCAACCTCTCGTCCAAGAGGGGTGTCGTGTTCGCAGATGGCGAGCACTGGCGTGCCAGTCGCGAGCGCTGGGAGTAATTTGCTAGGAAGAAAGTTGGCGGAAACATCGGGCTTCTGGGTGATGAGGCAGGCTGAAGCCTCTAACAAGGACCGCACATAGGCATCTTCTCCAGAAACATCAGCCATCTCAATGTTAGGGCAGGCGCGGGCACGTTCCTCCAAGCGCTGGCGCTCCGCGCCGCCGCCCTGGATGCGCAAATGCCAGGAACTTTTCAGACGTTCGAAGGTATCGACGAAATCTGGGAGCCCCTGCTTGACCCCGACATTGCCAGAGTAGAGGAGGCGAGCTTCCTCTCGCGGCGGACGGTCCGCCCATTGCCGTTCGATCTCGGCGCTCAGGCTCTGATGAATCCAGTTCGGGTTGAAGATTGAGCGACGCTTGTGTTCTGGCACTTTCTCACGCAGCTTCTCCAGCATTTCCGGGCTGATGGTGGAAAGAGTCGCTGCGGACCGTAGCGCCCATGCTTCCATCCAGCGCAATCCCCAACTCAATCCCGGGAGTCGCAGCATGTTGAGTTCCAATGCGGCATCGACAACGAAATCCTGCACGATGAGGAGTCGAGGAACGCGGCGTCCCCAATAGAGGAAGCGCTGAGCCACGCATTGAGACAGCATGGGACAGGCGGAAAGGACCACATCAGGGGTCCAACCACGGAAGCTTGCTTTCCTCACGAGTGCCCAGAGAAAGCTTGCATCGGACAGCAAACGATGCAGGCCGCTCGCTTTGGAGGGCACATACATGCGGAGGCGTCGCAGCGGAATCCCTTCAAAGATCTCGTCGCGTTGACGCACGTCTTCATCCTCAGGGCGAAGCTTCCAGGCGGGGTAATAGGAAAACGTGCTTGTCACCCTGACATCATGCCCTTGATCACGGAAATAGCGGGCCATGTCTGTGTAGAGCGAGGCGCCAGCAAGCTCGTCAGGGTGAAAG
Source organism: Verrucomicrobiia bacterium (assembly GCA_030425385.1). Classification (GTDB taxonomy): domain Bacteria; phylum Verrucomicrobiota; class Verrucomicrobiia; order Verrucomicrobiales; family DEV007; genus JAACDM01. The sequence continues at coordinate 30,233 of JAUIAH010000053.1, forward strand.
AGATTGGTGATCAAATGGATCTTCATGAGAGCGCGTGCGATTGGTCTTCGATCTTGTGAGGAGCTTCTTTGAGAATCTGATAGTGCTGGAGAACGGCGAAATGATTCTCCAGCCATTGATCGATCGAGAAGCGGTCGACGGAAGGCGCGGCTTCCGCTTGCATCCGTTTGAAGAGGGTGTCGTCCGTTGTCATGACCTCAAAGAGATGGCCCAGGTGTTCGGGGTCAAAGGGGTCGAAGGTGAATCCATTGACGTGATTGCGAACGAGTTCGTGTGCGCCACAGCGATTGGAAACGAGCACGGGCGCCCCTGCGGCGAGGGCCTCATTCACAATCATTCCCCACTGATCGTGCGTGCTGGCGAGAAGCACCGCACGGCTCAGGCGACTGGCTCGTGGAACCTGCTCGTAGGGCAACCAGGGGACGATGCGAATGGCATCTTGTAAGGACAATTCGACGAGGCGCGCGCGCATGGTGGCCTCCTCAGGTCCCTTCCCGCAGATGACCAAGGGAATCGCCCGATCACCCACGCGGCGTCGGTAGGCCGCATAGGCGTCGATCACGCGAAGACTGTTCTTCTTGGGAACAAAGCGCACCGGCATGAGAAAGAAGGGGCCATCTACTTGTAGAGCCGTGCGAATAGCCGCGTCATGCTGAGGTTCCGCTGCTTGCTTGGCGATGGTGGCGTTGTCAACGACATCCCAACTGTGGGAAAGGGCCAGTTTCTTGCGACCACCTAGAAAGCGATGGTACTCGACGCTGTCTCGTCCTGGACAAAGGAAGAAGTGATAGCGGCCCACCATGAAGCTCTTGATGAACTCTAACCCAATACTCTTGCCGTAGCTTTCGGCGTCATTGAATTTCGAGTCATTCCACACACCGGTCTTGCAGCGCCATAAGCGTCCTAACATCGTGGTGAGCATGCTTTCCGGGCGGTCATAACCGCCCACAAACGCGATCTTGGGTCGTTTCTTGAGAAGAATCTTGAAGAGCTTCCACAAGCACTTGGGCACTGAGGGATGGAGGAAACTGCGCATGCCCAGGCCGCGAAAGCGATTGGAAAGAATGGTGATGGGAGCCTCATAGAGCTCTTGAAGCCCCTCGCCTTCCCAGCCGTAGCTCGCTTCCTCTGCTCCTATCAGAATCACCTCTAACTTGAGGCGGTCGTCCAGTCCGCGTTCGCGCAAGGCCTCTTGGAAGGCGTTGAGCCGAAACGCAAGATAGGGCGTGTGACTATCAAAGATGGCAAGAAGATGAACCGGTTTCACAGGGCGGGAGTGGGACGCAAGTTCGGCTGCGCGTGCGCTTGCCAAGCGGCGGCTTGGTGCAAACGATAGCGATTGAGGAAGACCTGAGGATAGATGATGAACAGGCCAATGATCAGACCGGCAAAGCGATCCATGAAGGGATTGGCCGTGAATGTCTGACTGAGATAACAAAGCGTCACAACGAAGGGAAGCATCAGGTATTCATCGGGCGGATGTCCATGAAAGCTCAACTTCCGTACCACTCGCCAGGCAAATGCCAAGCCGCCGAGAAAGACCGCAAGATAGCAGAATAAACCAAAGTAGCCGCTTGAGAAGATCGCGTAGACCCAGGTCGAGTGGCCTGGCATGAAGGTGGCATCATTGAGATCGTCCCGACTGCCCCACACGAGGAGCAGCTCTTGCAAATACGATTCGTCCCATTGATAGGACGCCCCCAGGCCAACGCCGAAGAGATAGGTGTGGGGATTGTGTGAGAGCGTGGCGAACATCGTATCCGCTTCGGCCATGCGAGTTAACACACTGACATCAGTGGAAGTCTCTGCTCCCGTCCCCGCATTCTCGAAGAGTCGGCCTACCCAACGTTCGAGGACGAGGGGATTGGTGGCAGCAAAGGCTGCGATCATCAGCACACCAATGCCCATAAGTCCCAGTGTCTGCCGCAACTTCCCGCGGATAGCAGCAGCGGTCCATTGCCCGCGCTTGAGCGTTCCATAGAAGAAGGCCACGCAGGCGAGGAAAGCGATGCCTGCAGTGGCAATGTAAGAGCGAGTGATGCTGATGAATAGTGAGCCAAACGTTAGCCCGCCCGCGATGATCACGTCCCAAGGAAGTTTCCGTTGGGAAAAGAAGAGCGTGACGATAGCGTAGGCAATGATGAGGGGCGCGGCTGAACTCAAGAGTTCATATCGGATCTCACTAATAGGAATCTTGCGGATCCCAAGGGCATACACGACGCGCCAGGCGATATTGATGGAGCCCGAGACCACAAGGGGAAACAGAAGCTTTTGAGGAGAAGGAAGGTGCCCGGCCATGACTTGCATGACCATGAAGCTCAGGCCCATTAGAAACAATGGAAGGGCGCATCTCACATAGTTGCCAAACGAGACGCCTTGCCCGATCGAGACGATCGGTGATAGGGCGAGAAACGCTGTCCAAACGAGGATCAAATAGACGCCGGGCACATAGAGCAATGCCCGCCAGCCGAGGAAGACGATCAAGCTGCCGCTTCCCAATGCCAGCAGGAGGAACACATACTGGATGGAGGAACCGCCTGTGGCCTCACCGCGGAAATCAAGTGCGAATGCTAGACAGTATACCCAGTAGAGGACCGAGAGAATCGACATCGACATCGTGGCATGCGGGTTCGAGGGTTCATGAGGCGGCGGTGGCCATCGGTTCCAGCCCTGAGGTTGGGGAGGAGGAGTCGTCGGAACCGGATTGTTCAAGGTTTCGCATGCGTTGAAGGGCGAGGTAGGGAAAGAGGAAAGAGGCGATCAACCCGAAGAGTGCCAGGCCCAGGAAGAGACCAGGCAAGGCATGCCAGCTGTAGCCGAGGTAGCCAGTGAGGAAGAAGAAAGGGAGCTCGATCAGGACCACCACAGCGACGAGGCGAATGGAATCGAGTCCTGCCAAGAAGATGTGGTGAACGTGATGCCAGACGTGAACGCTGACATAGATGCTAAAGGCGAAGAGCACCAGACGCGAAAGCGTCAGTTCACCTTGGAGCCAGATGTGAATGGCCCAGGGACCGAAAGCGGTGAGACCCGCGATGAAGAGAGTCGCGGCGGCCAAAGCAAGGAGATAAAGGCGGCGACGCGCTTGGCGGATCCATTCGAAGTCGCGTCTGGCAGCGGCATCACTCAAGGCAGGCCACAAAGGAAAGGTGAACATGACAACGAACCCAAAGACAAACACCATGAGGCGCTCCAGAATATCGAAGATGGCCACGACGGCCGGTCCCCCCATGTGTCCCAAGATGAGGCGTAGACCAAGGTCTTTGGCGATGGGGGCAAGACTAAGGCTGGCGCAGAAGGCCAAGCCATCATGGAGGAGAAATTTCGCAATGGCAGGGTCCACAAGTTTCCACCGCGGGAATAGATGGGGACGGTGCACCCAGAGATGAATCATGTTGATCGCGAGTGCGAACGCCAGGGAGCCATTGACGACCACGATCATGAACCAGACTTCGGGCAGGCGGTTGATGGCCAAGACAAGGACGATACCTGCCGTGAGATTGGCCACCGCTCCGTAGAGATTCGTGATGAAGGTCTCCTGGTAGGCTGCGCGGGCACGATCGCCTAACGAACTTACCATCTTCACGAAAACGATGCCCACTCCGAGCATGACTCCTGAGCGCATGGTATCGGCATAGGCGGCAAATTTCTCCCCGAAAAGCCTGTCGACCGGGATGGCCATGACCACCCCCATCACCGCGAGGCATCCGAGCAACGAGAGGCCTACCGTGAGAAAGAAGGCGGTCGAGAACGCCTCGCGGGCACGATGGTTGTCTTCATTGGCGATGCTCTTGGCAAGGACATTGGTAAGCCCAGGCCCCACGCCGAGCTCCGATAGGAGGACGAAAGTGATCAGCGTGCTGATCATAGCAAACACCCCAAACGACTCGCCACCCAAGACGCCGTAGGCCATGGGAATGGCTAGGATCTGGAGGACAATGTTGCCGCCTTTGGACGCCAACGACGTGAGCGCTGCCAACTTGAGGCCGCGCCCGCGTGTCTTGCGGTGTTCCGATTCCTCCATCGGCCGCTTTGTTAGTAGGCGTTCTCCCGTTTGAGGAACGTCAGCATCATGATCTGGAAATCGAAGAGTAGATTCCAACGCTCGATGTAGTGCAGATCGTATTTGATCCGCTCAGTCAGATCCGTGTTGCCTCGCAGCCCGTTGACTTGAGCCCATCCGGTGATGCCGGGCTTGATGGCGTGGCGCGCGTTGTAGTGAGGGATCTCATCTCGGAACTTCGCGATCAGCTCAGGCCGTTCGGGGCGCGGACCCACCAGGCTCATTTCCCCTTTTAATACGTTCCAGAACTGTGGGACTTCATCAATGTTCCACGCTCTTAACAGTTTCCCTATCTTGAGTCGTCTGGGATCGTTCTCGACGGTCCATACGGCACCCGTGCCCGCTTCGGAGTCGAGCTTCATGCTGCGTAATTTGATGATGTCAAATTCCTGGCCACGTTGGCCCACCCGTCGCTGACGATAGAAGATCGGTCCGGGAGATTCCAGATAGATCAGGGCTCCGAAGATTGCGATCAGCGGTGCGCTGAGCACAAGGCCGATGAATCCGCCCACGGCATCAATGACCCGCTTGATGAAGAGATTCACACGGCTGTGGAGGGGGAGTTTGGAAATGCCTAACAAAGGCATGCCAAAGATCTTCTCAAGGTGCAGACCGCCTAACAAGACGCGGAAACACGTGGGGACGAGTTGGAAGCCAACCATCTCCTTCTCACACAAGGTGATGGTTTGCCCCAAGGCCTCACGGTCCAACTCGGAGTCGGTCGTGATGAGCATGTCGATATTCCCAGAGGCCAAGACCTCAGGCAGGCGTTCATAGTTCCCGTAGTCTTCGAATCCCTCGGGGAGAGGTTCGGCAAAGGTGCCATTGGGCGTGCGGATGGCTCCCACAATGCGCATGGGGCTCCCAGGATCGTGAGTCATGATTTCACCCGCATCGGCACAGTCTTGATTCCATCCGAGGAAGAGAACGTTCTCCATCAGACGTGTTTCTCTAGCAAAGCGCCAGATGAGCTTGCAGAGGAAGTAGCGCCATAAGGTCATGGTCAGGAGGAGCACACCCGGAGCGATGAGGAGATACAGGCGGCTAGCTTTCTCGATGGAAGTTCCCGTGCCATCGGTCGGGATCACTTCCGGCTCGATAAGGCGGAGCGCGGCGAGATAACATACAAACCAAATGAGGCAACCTCGAGAGATCCGCGGGAAGGATTTCCGAGGCGAAAGCAGGAATTGGTTTTCGTATAAGCGTGAGTGCCCAAAGATTGTCGCGCTTCAGAGGAAATGACGTTTTCGGATGTCGAATTTAAGTGACATTCTGGTTGGCTCTCGCCACCACCCAGAACCTTGAAAAGACCGAAATCGAAACCAACCACCCGGCGTCGCTTCAGCG
>JAUIAH010000010.1 GCA_030425385.1 Verrucomicrobiia bacterium
TCTCGCTGATCACCCCGGACATTGCTGCCCGAGGCGCTCCCTGCTGAAGCAGGACGCCATGCCAACGAGATCTCCCCAGGTAAGGGCACGAACCTCCACCACACGACCGCCTCATTTACCTCCGGAGCAGAACCGAACGGTTTCGCTGTGTTGTGCCAGCTCACCTGGCTCCGTCGGCCTCGTATGAGGTTCTTGTTCATCGGCCCATGGCTGTCGCCTAGTCTGCCTTCCCACGGTCGGTCACCCTTCCGCAGTTGACTTCGGCTAGTGCTTCTGATCACTACTTCGTTGAACGGATATTTCATGATGCATTCGGTTTCACACGGAGGACTTGAACCTCCTCTAGTTCGTGCCCATGCTGGGCACACACAAGGCGTGGGTGATCAACACGCTGCCGCTCCGCAGTTGAAAGATTCGATGAACGTGCGAACCTCAATCATGATCCGAAGGCGCGTTGCCAGCAGCGTGTGACACCACTTTGGACGTTCTGCAAAAAAATGAACATCGCGTGCGTAATCTTCGATCTCGATGGAACGCTCGTAGATAGCGAAGGGCTTTGTAACCAAGCGTTTCTCGATCTACTCCCAGATTTGGGTTCTTCTCTCGAGGATATGGTTTCCCGCTATCGAGGCCAAAAGTTGGCTCCAATACTCGCCGATATCGAACGACGAATCGCCCGGAAATTGCCTGCTGGTTTTGAGCAGAAGTATCGGGCGAGAGTCGCGGAGCTATTCGACAAAGATTTACTGCCGATGCCGGGTGTTGCGGAAATGCTTTCTGCTGTAAGATATCCGACTTGTGTGGCTTCCAGCGGGCCGCGTGAAAAGATCTGCAGAGCGCTATCGGTGAGTTCACTTTCTCACTTCTTCGGGGCCAACGTCTTTAGCTCTTATGAGGTCGGATCATGGAAACCTGACCCGGGTCTCTTCCTCCACGCGGCTGAGGCTATGGGGCATCCTCCAGAACGCTGTGCTGTGATTGAAGATAGTCTGCCGGGTATTCAGGCAGCTGTTTCAGCTGGCATGCAGTCGTATCTATATTCACCACAGGAGGATGTTGTCGCTGATCACTGTTCGGTGTCATTCAAATCGATGACGGAGCTCCCTCGTCTCCTAGGGTGCCTCTAAACAAACATGCAGAATCGGGTAGGCGGAGGGTTTTAACCTCCGCCCCCCACACCACCGGCCATACGGGTCCGTAACACGGCGGTTCCGAGATGTTATATCACCGTTAGGTGATGACTGGTCCCCTTTGTTGGGAACTCGCATGAACTCTCTTTCTCTGCCCAACTTCCATACCCATGTCTGACTTCACCGGTCGGCTTCATTGTCGTGGATGGTTGGTTAGGTCGGTTCATCATTCTCGGTTCGGTCCTTCCTAGGCGGCTTGCGGATTCACTCTGTTTAAACGGACATCTTTCAGTCCCCCGGTTCCTATCCTAGCACTATGACCTCTGCTGACTTCTCGTTGATCACTCCTGGCATTGCTGCCTGAGGCGCTCCCTACCGAAGCAGGGCGCCATGCCAACGAGATCTCCCCAGGTAAGGGCACGAACCTCCACCACACGACCGCCTCATTTACCTCCAGAGCTGAACCGAACGGCTTCGCTGTGTTGTGCCAGCTCACCTGGCTCCGTCGGCCTCGTATGAGGTTCTTGTTCATCGGCCCATGGCTGTCGCCTAGTCTGCCTTCCCACGGTCGGTCGCCCTTCCGCAGTTGACCTTGGCTAGTGCTTCTGATCACTACTTCGTTGAACGGATATTTCATGATGCATTCGGTTTCACACAGGGGACTTGAACCCCTTCTGGTTCGTGCCCATGCTGGGCACACACAAGACGGCGCACTGAACCCCCGGCTCCTTTCTGTGCTAAAAATGACTTACTCTAATTCAAACACTAGCTCAGCGATCAACGTTTCCCGTCGGCCGGGGATCAGAGGTCCTGGACGTTAGGGGGAGAGAACCACATGGACTCAGAAGAATACTTCGCGGCTGTGCGCAACAATGACCTCGACGCGGTATCCAAGTGCCTCGAGGCAGATCCCTCGCTTGCGAATGCCCGAATGCGAGGGGACTCGACGCTGCTCAATCAGCAGGTCTGGGAGGACAGGAAGGTGGTTCCCATGGCGCAGGACGACAGGCGGGATGGAACGGCGCTACACTACGCTGCTTTCCACGGCCACACCGAGTTGGCTCGGGCGCTCCTCGACCACGGCGCCGACGTATCCGCCGTGGGATACGAGAACAATCACGAGATGACTCCTCCCGTAGTGCTCGCGGCATGGGAGGGCGGCATTGACGTCCTGCGCCTCCTCCTCGAGAGGGACGCCGACCCTGACGGTAGATCCAGCAACGGCGTCACGCCGCTTTCGACCGCAATCCGCCACGGCAAGGAAGACCGGGTCGCGCTTCTGAAGGAGTTCGGCGCCACACAGTAGCCCCTAATCGGGTAGAAGCAGGGTTTGAACCTGCTCTCCCCACACCACCGGCCATACGGGTCCGTAGCACGGCGGTTCCGAGACGCTAGATTACCTGTTAGGGTAATTGACGTTGATCCATTCAACCGATGGAGGCAAGAAGAAGGAACTGTCAAAGAGCAACGGAGAAATCCCATCGTATATCGTTCACGACCGAGTAACCCTCGGCGAGTTGCTCCTCAGCAGAACTCGCTTCCGTTTCCTCGGTTGCCAGAAGACTATCATTCGCCCACGTAAAGTCAACAACAACCTGAAATAAAGTTAGAGATATTGCTCAAATCTATCAAACATCCAGATCGAAAAGAAGCATCTTTACACGATACTCAAATTCAATACAGTCACTTCAACCAGCCACCAAGTTTTAACAACACCTGGCAATTCCCCCGGGAAACCCCGGCCACTGTGATAAAACTGCTGGGCTAATGGAGACGTTAGCCTTAGAGTTGCTTGAGCCGTTGGCCTGGAAATCAGGCTTGTCCGGTTCTAAGGGGGCAACGGGGCCGCAAGACCCCTGCCCTACCTGATCCTAGAGAGATTAGTCTGCGGAATAACCCTGTTCTTTCGGTCAGCAAGTGATGCTTGCGATTGGCCTCATGACCATGGCCTCGCTAGTTGACATCACAAAAAGGGCTGGTCGAACGCCTGTTCTTGGGAGAGATTGCGGTATGAGCACGACTGAGATCATCGAAGGAGCGCTAAGATTGCCAGAAGACGACAGGGCGACCCTTGTGGCCGAGCTTCTGGAGTCACTGCCAGCGGTGCTATCCGACGTGGACGACGGCTCGTTAGAGGCGAGACGCAGGTTGAGAGAGTTGAAGGAGGATCCTTCCGTCGGAAGAAGCTGGGACGAGATTAAGAGCGAACTCGGGCGGTAGATGGCCCGATTGATCTATCACCGGCTGATCGCTCGAGATCTCCGGTCAGCTCTCCGTTACTATGTTAAGAGCGAACTCGGGCGGTAGATGGCCCGATTGATCTATCACCGGCTGATCGCTCGAGATCTCCGGTCAGCTCTCCGTTACTATGATACTGAGGGTGGTTCTAAGCTTGGCGATCGGTTTTATGCAGAGGCCCAGGCAGCTATTGCCGCTATCGAAGAAGATCCCACTGGACACCATTTTTCCGACGGCGGATTCAGGCGAGTGTCTTTAGGATCATTTCCATATCACTTTCTCTATGAAGCCGAAGGAGAGATAATCTGGATAGCGGTCTTGAGGCATGACCGGCGCCATCAAAGTTTCGGGCTACGACGAAAAAAAGGCTAATCGGGTAGAAGCAGGGTTTGAACCTGCTCCCCCCACACCACCGGCCATACGGGTCCGTAGGACGGCGGTTACGAGACGCTAGATTACCTGTTAGGGTCATTGACGTTGATCCATTGTTCTGCAATCGAGGGCACTCCCTGACCGCCCAGCCGAAGGTTGGTCATCGCGATGCGGACCAGACGATTCTGACTCATGTGCCATGGACCTTTGCGACTCCGTGAGGCTTTCTTCACTTCCCTGCGCCCGATTCCCATCCGAAGGTGGTACTTGCATCCCTTCTGGTTCGTGTCCATGATGGGCCCACTCAAACCGGCGCTACTACCCCCCCCCGGGCTTGCTCTTGAGTTCCCAGCAATGAATTCTAACTTCAACACCAACTGCACAAGGAATGCGTCCCCTCAGCCGGGTTAGCAGTCCTTGGACATTGTGCCTAGTAATCCGATGCTTCTGATTGCGCGATTCGATTGCTTTGTGTCCGGCGAGCAGACCGACTCCGTGGACTATCAGGTTCGGAGCTACGATGTGCCCGAGCAAACTGACCTCGACTTGATGCTCCGCGCAGAGCCCATTCACCGATATCAGAACGAGGATGATGAGGAGGTCGAATGGCGGTTTGCCGAGATTGTCGCAACAGAATGGTCGCCTCGGTTTGATGCCGGTGAAGAGGTCATCGGATTTATCACTGGGAGACCTGTCCCTGCGCCTGCACAATGAATGAAATCGCACAACAAGTCGTGATAACCCCGGCTCGCTTTTGAGTGTCTGAAGATAACTCTAACGTAAACACTCATTACCCGATCCATGGTTCCCATCAGCTAGGGATATCCGTCCTTCGACGTTCGCTGAAGAAATGTCTGCTATCGAAAAGCTCGAGAACAAGTTGAGGAAGTATCCCTCGGCACGATACGCGCGTGTCGGCGACACGATTACAGTCGAGGCAACAGATGGCGACGGCTTCTCCGTCTGGCTGACTGACAAGAAGCCAGGTTACACCGTCGGATATGATGGCTGGCACGAAGAGTTTGATAACGAAGAAGATGCTCTCAATGCGTTTGCTTTTGGTCTGAGCGATGACTGCCGTTTGAAGGTTATTTGTCGAGGCAGCTCTGATTGTGCTTGGACTGTAGAAGGGAAGAACGAAGACGGAAATTGGATTGGCGATAGCACGACTGGACTGTTGATGACGCCATTCTGGAAGAAGAAGTCTATCGCCTACCGTCAGAATCATCTAATAACCAGCGAATCGAGTAGGAACGGGATTTGAACCGGATCCCCACATTCACCGGCTTCCGAGATGCTAGATTACATTGCCTGTCCCCACCCCGCCGTTCCACGTCGATAGCATCTAGCCTTGGCCGACTGGCCGACTCCCGGCCGGCATTGGAGAGAACTCGGCCCACTGCCGACGACGCCTTTCTACAAAGATCCTCAAATTTTAAAATAATTATGGAAATATTAGAAATTGCTGTCAGTTTCAGATAATGACTGTGGTAGCAACCCGTTTCCTCCTCGTTTGGGCCGTCCTTGTGGGCGGGCTCCTCGGGATGCCTGGTGCTTTGGGGGTGACCATCCACTGGGGCAGCGCTGTTGGAGACTTCATCTACGAGAGCGATGGTACGACGCTCGTCGATCCCTCAAGCTTTCAGTTTGAACTGGGCACGTTCGCGGACGGATTCATGCCTACGGAGGCGAATATGGCCGATTGGGAAGCGAATTGGCATCGGTTGGACATCGGTTCTTACAGCCAGACGACCGGCACGATGGCAGGATCCGTGACTTTGCTCAACACGCCCACCCCTGACGGCACCATCCTTGATGGGGATGCTACTGATCCCGCTTCGTTCTTCTTTGGGAAGGATGCCTATGTGTGGGTCTACAACCAGAACACGACCATCGATAGCACCTTGGAATGGGCGTTGCTTAGCAATCCCGATGGCGATGGCATTGATCCCGCCACCGCCTGGACCTTTCCCACCGCACCCGAGGCAGGTGCTCATACAGAGGTCCGCGAATTCCGGCTTTCGGATGAGGGTGTGACCGCTAACTTCGGCGAAGAAACCGGGGGTGGCACCACGACCACGGGTGAAGGGCAGCGCGACATGACTCCCGCGACCCTTTACGGAATCCAGACCTTCACGATTCCGGAGCCATCCACAACCGGTCTGCTCTTGTTAGGCGGTGTGTTTGGCATTCTCTTCAGCCGTCGACGGTGCGAATCCTAACAGCGTCGCGAACCCAGGTCTGGAGAAACCCGCGCGCTTCATCCCAGGACGACAAGCCCCGCAAGATCAGTTCGACGCTTTCGCGCGAATCCACCCGCTTTCGTTGCCAGGTATTGAGGAGTCGATGCCCCGTATTCGCTGATTCATGCACTTCGTTCAGGTCACCATCCCAAACCCCGAACCACACAAAGATCGATTCCCCGTGGCGTTCGAACGGATACCCTTGAAAAGTCAGGCGCTCTCCATTGGCCAAGGTCACTGTGTGGGATAGGCGATTGCCTGCACGCCGAAGTCCCACCGTGGGCAAGCAGATATCCGGTCGATGCACGAGACTGAAGAGCGAGATGCGATCGGCCTCCCAGCGAAAGTGATAGGCTCTAGCATCCACCCCTTGAGCCGTTTGCCAGGCAAGCATCTCGCCCTCTGAATACCGGAGGATGGTGCGGGCACGGGCAGGCACCGTGCCGGTGGTCACTGCGGCGGGCGCGGCCCCCGCCTCCCAATGAATGGCCAGACGCCGTGAAGGCAGCCGCACGCGATCCCCTTGAAACCAGGCTTCCGTGGCGATCAGCGTTCCTGCGAGAACTCCGAGGGACGCGAGAGCTCCCCACCGCGCAGGGGCGCCAGATCCTGCCACAGCACGCCTTTCTGGCTGCGAGGGCGCCACTGGCGGGATCCAATTATCGACGAAACGTGAGGCTACGATGAGGACGACCACCGCTCCCAACGAAATCCCGTGCCCGAGGCGATCGTGGAGTGCACTGGTTTCTTCGATGCCCTGATGAATGGCTTGCCACGTGAGGATAACGGCGCGGACGGTGTTGAGAAACACGGCCACGAGCACTCCGAATCCCAAGAAGGCGACCCGCCATGGAGCGGGCCAACGCGCCACTTCACCTAACACATAAGCGATCATCAGCGTCCCGTGGAGCGAGCGGATCCCACTGCAAGCATCTTCCACTCCCAGCTGTCCTTGCGAAAGTACCAAACTATTTCCCACCTGGTGAACAGCCTGTCCGAGAAGGCTGAGGCATTCCACCGTCACCGCAATGATCACCTTGAGCAGGGCCGAGGTGATGGCTTCCTCGATGCCCCACGGCCACGGGATGGCGAAGAATGCCAGGACGATGGCTGGAGCAACGTGGCGCACGCCTTTTCCCCCTGCCAAATGTCCACACGCAATGAGGCTGAGGCCAAAGGTGATGGTTCCCCACACCCACAACGGCGCCCGCCAATCGGGATTGGCCTCCATCACGACATAGACGGGACCCAACAGGGAGGTCGCTCCCAACAGCAACGTGGGCCAGAGCCAGACCTTGCTCGCATCACTGCTAGGGCGATCTTCTATCCGACGCGCAAGCAATACGACCAGAATGACAGGCACGAGCCAGCCATGGTAATACTGAGGGTTCAGCTGCCAATCCAATCGCAATCGCCATCCCAGCAGAACCCACGCGAGCACTGGCACGGCCACGATGAGGGCCGTCGTGAGACGAGAGGGCGAGGATAACGAGGACATGGAGCGGTGGAAACCAAGTTCTCCATACCGTCCGCCATCCAGAATAGCAACCTAAGGACTACGCTAGGGTCGCGGGTAACGGTGCCAAGTTGGCGGCGTCACTTTTCGGAAGAACACGGCGCGATCCGGAGCGAAGAGAAATTGGTCATTGGCACTCTCCAACTCCACCGCCTCGACGCCGGTCCATCGCCGGTCTCCATCATCCAGCAAGAAATAGGACGCGTAGGCTCCACGATCCCTTTGCCAGAGGAGGAACTGATCGGCACGGGCGGGGTCCACAGACGCACCAAAGGATTCTCCTACCCAATCAAGAGTCGCGGGCGAGGCCGCCAGCGGATGCGGGAGAGCCAAGAGTTGATAGCCTTCTGGGAATGCTTGCACAAACGCGTGGTCGCGAACGCGCCCCCCAACAAACACGTCGACAGGACCCTGCCCGGCAGCGCGATGGATGAAGACGCCCTGCCCAGCGACGATTCGCCGATCATCCTCCGATGCCAGGTGAGAATCTCCGGCAGCTGTCCAATGATAACGCCCCCCTGCATTGAGCAAGAAATAGCTCTCAAACTCCGTCTCATGGAAGAAGCTCAACTGATCCGCACTCGACGGGTCGGCGCCTCCCCTAAAGATCTCTTTGGGATAGGCATCTGCCAGGGTCCAGGGTTCCACCACGACGAAGGAAGCGCCATTCAACAGGCCCTCTTCTAACAAAGCACGCGTCTGATGCGGATCCGTCGCATCCAAGCGCAGACTCTCATCGGTCACCGCGCGCTCATCGATGGCAAAGACATGCCCTTCCCACGGGCCCGAGGTGATCTCCAACACATAATCCTTCCCGAGACGAAGCGCCTGAGCCAGGCCTCTTTCCGCCAGGACAATCCCATCACCTTCTTGTCGCAGGATACTCCCGGCATAGACGGGTTTCCGCAGCAAGCTGATGCCATGCGTCTGATAGCCCTCTGTGAGAGTGGTGCGATACCAACCCGAGACCGGCGTGGTTCCCTCGTGATTCCAGTCCCGATGCCGGACACGCAGACGCACAAAGCCCAGCCGATCACTCACAAATGGGCCTAACTGCGCCATGCCAAAAGACACTCGTTCGTTCCGATACCCGTCGCCACTCACCTCGCCTTCCGGCACGGGAAACCAGGTCTTGAGATCGGTACTCGCTTCCAACTGGTAGCGCATTTCTGTCAGGCGAGCTGGACGCTCATACCAGATCTCTATAGAATCGACGGCGCTCCCAGATGCCACACGCAGTCCCGTATCACGCACATTGCTAGAGTAGGGATCACTTCCAAGACCATACTCCACTGTCAGATCCAGGCCATCGCCATCAGAGTCATCGTCTCCCCGCACCTGGCTGCCCGCGTAGCTGAAATTCACCGCCATGCCTGTCTCGTTCAGTGTGAGGGCATGGTCTGGAATGACTTGTTCGCCAAAGCCCGGTCCTTCCCAGAGAACGACAAGGTTAGCATCACCCGTGCGCTCGAAATACTGGACTTCCAGTTCGTGCTGTCCCGCGGATAAAGCGATGCTGCCAGAAACGCGCGCTTCCGCATGGAGGCCATCATTGTCCACCACTTCTTGCCCATCGAGGATGAGTTTGCTGCCGTCATCCGAGAGCGTCGTAAAGGTGTAGACACCTTCCGTGGGAATGTTCAGACACGCTCGGAAACGGAATCCAAAGAAATCTCCACGACGAGCGAGCGATTCATCGAGATTCGCCACCGTTCCCGTCGCTTCAGGAGCGAGGCTATCAAAGTCAGGGAGTGCTTGCCAATCTCCTTCGTAGTATTCGTAAGCCACTCCTGGCACAGGACCTTCGTTAGGACCCAATACTTGGACTTCTGCGAGGCTCAGATAGTTCGTGCCCCGCAGTTGCAAACGCAGGTAACGCCCCGCCAGGCCCAGATCGACCCGCAACGCGGGCGCAGGCGATGCATCGATCGATGCATACCAAACGCCATCACTGTTCCGAAGCGTATCCAAGTCATCCGAGGGAAACGGTGAATCACTGACAAAGACATCGAAGTCTGCCAGACGTTCTCCACAGCAATCCGTGCGATTCCACAGCATCGCGTGGTCCAATTGCTTCACCGATCCGAGATCAATCTCCCACCATCCCTCAGGCTCCAGTTCCGTATGGGTGACACTACCATTGCGCCAGTCACCATCCGTATTTCCATCATGCGCGAGGCGTGCCACAAAGTAGCTTCCGTAGGTGGAGGACTGCCTCGCTACTGTTCCTGGCAATGAGGCGAAATTGACGAGCGTGCTCGTAGCCTCCAGCACCTCGAGATCTCCATACGCCGCATCCAACGCCAGTTCCGCATTGGTTTCTCCTAGCGGAAGCAAACGCACGGCCCACACATGCCCAGATCCGATCCTCGCATCGTGCGCAATGCCGAGGTCGAATGCCACCGTGCCGTCACCAGGATCCACTGAAGTGCGCCCCGCCGCGATGGTTCGCCAGTTATCGCTCGAATCTTGTAAGAGCACCTCCAAATCATGGCGCGCCCGAGCCGCATAGGTGACCGTGATCGAATGACTCTCACCAGGACGCACTGTTTGCGGAGCCACGAAGGACGACACGCGATCCTCATCCGCGCCTATCGGTGCGCCGCTTACCGTCACGTCGACATAGATTTCACTCAGTGCTTGATTGATATCAGTCCAATCAGTGGGCAACAAGCGCACGGCCCAGAGGTAACCGCTGCCTTCACGGATCCCGGCTTCCACCGGAACGTCGATACGAAGGGCCGTGGTGCCCAACTCCAAGGTGCGATCTGCCGCACCCACTGTCCGATAGCCATCTTGCGCATCATGGAGGCGAATCTGCAGCGCCCGCCGTTGCGAAAGTTGATAGGGAATCTCCAAGGTGACCGTGCCGGACGACGCCACTTGCACAGGGAGGGTGGCCTCGCCCAAGGCATCGATTCCCACCGGGGGATCGGTCTCTCCTCCTAGGGCAAACAAGGCTCCCAGATATGAAATGCCCGACTCCAAACGTTCATTGGGAAGTGTGGTGGCGCTAGCATTGGCGGGCAGGCCTTCGCCTGACGCAGTGGCCACGCCACGCAGGTAGTTGAATCCAGGCATACTGAAACCTGGGATGTCCTGATCGAAGCCAGCCCCGTCTAACGCTTCTGCGAGAATCACATAGCGACTATCTGGCGATAGCGTCAGGGGCGAATCCAGGGAAACAAAGCCCGCTTCATAGCCGCCTCCAATGCTCACGCGATCGGCATCGACGGGCACGCTCACCTCGGCGAGCCGTTCCCCTGTATCACTCCGGTAGAGGGCCACAGCCGACGATGCTTGGAAAGGCGATCCGGCGCGCAACACGCGCCCTAACGTGGCCACCATCACAGCATCGTCCACGCTGAATTCCCATCCCACCGTGTAGGAGGCGTAGCTCGGGACTCCAGCCCCGGTCAACGTGAGGGGCAGATCCTCACTAGCACTTTCTGAGGCAAAGAATTCACGAATCTTCGGGGCCCACCGTTGCGCATGGATTTCCAATCCTTCTCGACTGAAATGCACCGCATCATAAAGATACCCCAACTCGCCAAAGTCATTGGTAAAGGCACCCTCGAAGACATTGGGGTCGGCAGCAATGACATCGCGTTGCGCCTCCACGATGATTGCTTCATCGGCATCCAGGGCACCGGGATCATTCGAGGCTAGCGCCACTCCCCACGGAACCTCGAAGCCCACATCCATCCGACTTTGTGCGATGATCGCTCGCAGACGCTGGACGTAATCTTCCCGTGCGGTGGCCTCGGCAGCATCGGTTTCTCCCTGATGCCAAAGAACCGCTTTGAGACCACCCGCCTCCTCCATGGCAAACCGCAGGGCCTCAGCGAGACCGCCATCGTACAAGCTCCCACCAGGCTGCCACTGCGCGACAGACGTTGCTGGCACGGCATAAGCGATGATGGCAACCGGCACGTTGCTGTCTTCAACTAACAAGTCACCTAAGCGCGGCCATGGCGACCCACCTCCCGCAACCGCATTCGGCATGGGATCCGCTCCTTTGACCCACCGGTTCTCAGACAAGATGGCAGAGGACACACGATCATCCTGAGGCGAGAGACGTTCTTGCCCATAGTTCGCCGCATTGGACTGGCCGCATGCCACATAGACATCACCAACGCCCACACGATCACGCACGCCGGTGAACCGAACCGTTTCGCCATCCATGACCCGAACCTCAAGACGATAGCGCCCACCTTGCATCAGCAATGCCCCGGAGAAGGTCCTCGCACCGATGTCAGGATCGGCATCAATGATCGTCCAGTCCACTGATGCACCGCCTTCCGTGGCGACCGCACGCGCTTCCACACGATCCACCGTTCCCTCCCCAAAGCGCCCTTCGATCGGGACCATCGCTTGATTGTCCCCATCGCGTTGAAAGACTTGTCGCTGTTGTGGTTTCGTGAGGGCCACCAATCTATCGGTGGTATAACGAAAGATCGGTCCCAGGTAAGACAAGCCCTCCCCCTGCCGCGTGAAGGGAAAGTCCTCCGCAGAGCCCGTGTCAGGCAGGAACTGCTCAAGATCCGTGGCGCGCCCTTGGAGAAAGACGATTGGATCCGCGAATGTGACTGGGACATCCTGGAGGAAGCCCACCTCGTCAACCGCCTCCACCGCGATGAGATAGCGCGTCCCGGGCACGAGTCTCACGGCAACTGGCAAATCCTGATACACGGCACGATAGGCATGACCTGCAGCCACGCTCGGCGTGCCGTTGGGAATGTCGACGACCGCCAAGCGATTGCCTGACTGGCTTTCGAAGAGACCGACGGACGAATAGCCGATCTCTTCCTGACCCGGTTGGACCCTCCCAAGGCTCGTGACGTCAATCGCTTCCGTCACTTCAAACTCCCAACCCACCGTGAAGGCCTCCAGCGAAAGGATGCCCTCGGCGTCCACACTGAAGGCAGCGGGATCCTCCTGGGCACAGACGTCCCCCATCAGCAGGACGATCCCCATGAGGATGCTTACTCCGATCGTTATGAAATGCATGGCTGGCCCATTATGCGCCACTATTATTATAATTCTTGTATATTGTAGCCGTTTCTTATAAGTGAGCGATGCCTAATTTATTTGGAAAACCTGTTAATCGTGAAACTTTGAAAGCTCACAAGACTTCGCTATCGTTCTTTCATCCCGATCCGTGACTCCATTCATCCATACGCTATTCCAGAGGGGCCTCCGACGTTGGAGGGCGTCGCCGAGGTGGGCACGCGTGGCGGGTCTCGTGCTCGGATTGGGGCTCGTCACGGGCACTCTTCCCGGCTACCGCGCCTTCCGTGCCTGGCGCGCGCAGGACTTGGCTCACGATGCCGTGTCTGAGTTGGCGTCGGGCGACCTCGAACGCGCGCACGAACTCGCGGCTGCTTCCTTGCAACTCGACCCATACGCCGTCGATACCCGGCGGCTCTTTGCCCAGCAGTTTGCCGAGGAGGCTCAAGAAACCGCACTCGTCCACGCGCACGCCGTCAGTCACCACCCTGAGGCCCGCCCGGAAGACTATCGGCGGTATGTCAGCCAATGTCTCGACGCCAATCTTCGTGCGAACTCGGCGGGAGCTCTCAGACAATTGCTCACGGTCGAACCCGATCTCGCCCTCAACTGGGTCCTTGCTGGGGAATACGAACGCGTCCGCGGCCACCAGCAGCCAGCCCTCGATCACGTCGAACGCGCCTTGCAGCTTGATCCCGATCTTCCCGCCGCCCGGTTGCTGGGAGCCCTCCTCGCCGCTGAAGGGAGCGATCCTACCCTGCGAGAGGCGGGACAGCAGCGCTTGCTGGCATTGGGAAGACGTGACGACGTCGTGGGACTCCGTGCGCTGGGAGCCCTTTCCGAAATGGAGCTCCACCCGGCCACCATGGCCGCACCAGTCGTGACAGGACTCTTCACCCATCCGCTGGCAGATGATGGCCATCATCTCGCCGCGGAGCGCCTCCGCTATCTCTCAGAATCCAATCCCAATGCTCGTCGACGCATCCTCGACGACGTGCTCCAACGCTATCACGAGGCCGAACCGTATCTCCTCTATGCGTGGATGAACCGTTGCGGCGAGACGGCCGAGGTATTGAAACGTGTCTCCGAAGAAGACATCGTCAGAAATCGACCGCTATTTCTTGTCTACGCCCAAGCGCTGCTCGCAGAGGGCAAGGCGACCACTTTGCTAGAGTGGCTCGATCCACCCGAGAAACCCTGGCCCATCCGCACCAGCACCCGACTGCTCCTTGCGTTGGAAGCCGCGCAGCACTCTGGGGCCGCCCCTCGCGCTCATCGCCTCTGGGAACAGCTGCGAGACGAAGCGGGCAGAGTGAATCCGCCCATTTCCCTCATCGATCTCGCTCAAGGATTGGAGCAGAAAGGTTTCTATCATGAGGCCATCCTCACCTTGGAACACGTGCTAGAACGCTACCCAGGGGAATCGACCCTTGTCTATGATCGCCTTCTTCATCTCCATCGCCAACGTGGAGACACGCCCGCTCTCCTCGCGTTGACGCGGCGCTTCCTCGATGCGGAGCCCGAGAATCCCATCTACCAGCACAACTGGGCCTATCTCGCGATCCTCACATCTTCCGAGATCCCCGAGGCCGAAAGCCTTCTAACAGAACTCGTGAATCGCCATCGCTTGGTGCCCTCCATATGCCTTCTTGCCTGGCAGAAGGCCCAGGCGGGAGACATCGTCACCGCCGAATCCATGGTCGCGCCGTTGGAATGGGACGCCTTGAGCGGTCTCGACCAACGCCTGATCCAGAGGTTGATGACTCGCCACCATCACCTGCCCTCTCCGAAGGCCTTGCCCTTTGCTTTACTCCCGGAAGAGCAGGCACTCTTCGATTCGCGCACCGCCTCCGTGCCAATGCTTGACTAACAGGTTCGCCTAGCCTCTCCAAGAATCTCGCGCTACCGCTTGCACTGCGTGACGATTTCTCCTTCAATGCCCCCACAAATGGACATTGAAGCGAATTGGATCGTCAAAGAAGTGCGTCAAGACCTGCTGAAGCAGGTCGCCGAGGCACCGGTGGCGTCGCAACTCGCTCCTCTCGTCCGGCAATTGGTGGCTCAACGAGGCCTAGGAGAGAACCGAGCACTCGAACGCTTTCTGAGCCCACGCCTGAGAGATTTGTCCGACCCGTTTCTCTTGCCCGACATGGAACGCGCGGTCGCCAGACTCTTGCAGGCGATCGATCGCCAAGAGCGGGTTGTCCTCTACGGCGACTACGACGTTGACGGCGTCACCTCGATTGCCCTCCTTCAGGAGGTGCTCGATCGCTACGGCCTGGCATGCCATACCTTTCTTCCGCACCGCCTGGATGACGGCTATGGCGTGAGCCAGGTTGGGATCGAGCGCTGTCTCAACGATTTCAATCCTCAGTTGGTCGTGGCCGTCGATTGCGGGACCACCTCGATCGACGAGATTGCCTATTTGAAAGAGCGCGATGTGGAGGTGATCGTCTGCGACCACCACGAGTGCCACCCCGACCAACGCCCCGATTGCGTGGCTCTGGTAAACCCGAAAGTGGGTGATGACTATCACTATCTCTGTAGCGCAGGAGTCGTCTTCAAGGTTGCCCACGCCTTGCTGAAGGCACGTCCCAATCCTGACATCGACCTGAAATGCTTTCTCGATATTGTTGCCCTGGGCACTGTCGCTGACATTGTTCCATTGGTCGGTGAGAATCGCATCTTGGTAAGGAAAGGTGTCCAACGTCTTCGCGAGACCGATAACTGTGGACTCGTCGCCTTGAAGAAAGAGACGAAACTCGGAGCCACCATTCACACGTCTGACATTGGCTTTCGGCTAGGGCCACGATTGAATGCTGCCGGAAGACTGGACACGGCTCAATCGGCGCTGAGTTTACTGATGGAACGTGACCCCGATCGTGCGCAATCGCTCGCCCAGGGTTTGGATCGGCAGAACCGCGAACGGCAAGCACTGGAGCAGCGCATCCACGAGGAAGCCAGTGACATGCTCAAGAATGGGCATGATCCCAAGAACCGCTGTTCCATCGTTCTCGGCTCCGATGACTGGCATCCAGGCGTTGTCGGCATCGTCGCGTCGCGTCTCACGCGTCAGTATCATCGTCCCACCTTCGTCATCGCCTTCGATGAGACGGGTCTGGGCAAAGGCAGCGGGCGCAGCGTCGAGAACATCTCGCTCGTCGAAGCTTTGAGAGAGTGTGAGGACCTTCTCATCAAGGGAGGCGGTCATGAGATGGCCGCTGGCTTGACCATTTGGAAACAGAATTTCCCCGAGTTCCAGCAGCGCTTTGAGGAGATCGTTCGGGTGAACGCACGCTCCGAGTATCTGGTCCCCAAGCTCTACGTCGATGCCGAGGTGACACTCAATGAACTGACCGTTTCTCTACTCGACAGCTATGAATTGATGGAGCCCTTTGGTTCCCACAATCCTCAACCCCTGCTCATCTGCCGGGGCGTCGAACTCGCGAGCGAACCCACGACCATCAGCGGCAAGCACCTTCGACTGGAGCTCTATCAGAATGGCACCATTCGCGAAGCCATCTACTTTGGTGCCGCGGAACTAGACCTTCCTCCCCTGCCCTGGGACGTCGCCTTCACTATCCAGCGCAACGAATACCGCGGCAAACAATCCCTTCAAATGCACGTCCAAAGCGTGCGCGCCAGCCGCTGATCTCAGCCCTGCGACGAAAGCATCACCATGTCCGATTGGCTCGCGCAACCGCTAGAGCAGGTCGCCGCCTTGCAGACCACGGAAAAGCAACGCCAAGCCCTCGCGGTGCTCGGTTGCCATCGACTCGGCGATCTGTTCTTACACTTACCCAAACGCTACGAGGATCGCACGCGTTTCGATGCCTTTCCGAATCAACCCATGGATCGCGCCATCTGCATCTGCGGCGTCATCACGGATGCCAAGCAGCGTTTCGCGGGCAAACGACGTTTCTTTGAAGCCACGCTTGAGAATGCCGATCCCGGCCCGTTCGATGGGCCACTCGTCTGCCGTTGGTTTCAAATGCCTTGGATCCAGAAGACCCTCGCTGTCGGCCAGCGCCTCGTGCTCTACGGCAAGCCCAAGCAGAGCGGCCAACGCCTCGTCATCGATCACCCTGAGTTTGAGATTGTCGAGGACGACTCGGAGGAAACGAGCATTCATCTCGGCCGCATCACACCCATCTATCCATTGACGTCCGGTTTAGGACAACGTCAGGCCCGTGAGATTCTGCACCGCGCGTGCACCCTTCTCACCGAACGCGATCTCCCTGACATCCTTCCCAAAGGCACCGACCCGCTCGCCCGCAAAGAGGCACTCCTCGCCGTGCATTTCCCCTCAACTCTCGCCGAGGTGGAACCCGCTCGCCGCTATCTCGCCTTGGAAGAGTTTGTGCAAGTGCAGCTCACCCTGCTAGCTCGCCGGGAAGACTATCGCAAGCGCCAAGGGGCGCGCCACTGCGGACCTGGCGCTTTGCTCGACCGCTTCTATGCCTCTCTATCATTCGCCCCAACGGATGCCCAAGTGCGCGCCGTCGGCGAGATTCGACACGATCTCGACACGCCCTTTCCCATGAATCGTCTCTTGCAAGGCGACGTCGGATCGGGGAAGACGCTCGTGGCCATCGCCGCCATGCTCTTAGCGGTGGAGGCAGGATTCCAAGCGGCGCTCATGGCACCGACCCAGATCCTTGCCGAACAACATTATCAGAATGTGTGCGCCTGGCTCGAACCCCTCGGCATCCGCGTCGGTCTCCGCACCGCGGATCGCGTCGAGGACGGCTTCCTACCACTCCTGGCGGGGAGCGATGAGCCGCAGATCCTCATTGGCACGCACGCCCTCCTATATGACAAGGTGGCCGTCACTGACCAGTTAGGCCTCGTCATTGTCGACGAACAGCACAAGTTTGGCGTGCTGCAACGGGGCAAACTCATCGAGCGCGCCACCACGCCTGACATTCTCGTCATGACGGCCACGCCGATCCCGAGAACGCTGACCATGACCCTCTACGGTGATCTGGATGTTTCTCTGCTAGACGAACTTCCAAGTGGGCGCGGCAAGATCGTCACCGCCGTCCGTTCTGCTGACAAGACTCCCGATGCCGCCCGCTTTCTCCGCCAACAGATTGAGGACGGACGCCAGGCCTACATCGTCTACCCCTTGATCGACGAGTCTGAGAAACTCAAGCTAGCCAACGCGAAACAGGCTTTCGAAGAGTGGCAGGATCGCTTGCGCCCCTTACAAGTCGGCTTGCTCCACGGACGCCTCGATTCCGAAGAGAAAGAAGCGGTCATGGCCAAGTTTCGCGCCAATGACATCCAGGTGCTCGTATCGACCACCGTCATCGAGGTGGGTGTGGACGTTCCCAATGCCAATGTCATGTACATCTTTCATGCGGAACGCTTCGGACTCGCTCAGCTGCACCAACTCCGCGGCCGCATCGGTCGAGGCGAACACAAATCCTACTGTGTCCTCCTCCACACACCCAGCAATCCTGACGCCGCCGAGAAACTCAACATCCTCGCAGAAACACGAGACGGCTTCCAGATAGCCGAAGCTGACCTCTCTCGGCGCGGTCCCGGCGACTTGTTAGGCACTGCTCAAAGTGGCCTGCCTGACTTGCGCATGGTGGACTTCCTCACCGACACCCAACTCGTGCACCAATCGCGAACGCTTGCCCGAAAGATCCTCGCCGAAGATCCCAAACTTGAGCATCCAGCCCACGCGCAATTGCGAAGGACCATTCAGCAGCGCCAAGGTGCCCTCGCCAATGTTTCCTAACCAACCAACGCTTCACGGGGCCACGGAAATCACGATTTCATAGAAACGACGGTTTCCTGGATTGGGATGCACGACCTCGATCGTCGATCCGTCTCCCACGACCGGATCCCCCAGATCGATGAATCCCTGCATGTCCGTGCTGGTCGTCACTTGATAGCGTCGACCCGGCTCCGTCTTGATCGCGATCACGAAGGTAGCGCCCTCCGTTGTTCCCGAGACATCAAAGAAACTACTACTATCATTGGGATCTGTCAGAGCGAGGAACTCGGCAAGATTAGGTCTCCCGTCACCATCCGGATCCTCGTCAGGATCTCCCCCGGTCTCGCTCCCGAAATGTTCCAATTCATAGGCGTTGCTCATGCCGTCTCCATCGGCATCGGGAAACCCAGTGGGGGCGACCACGGTGAAACAGGGCCCGAATTCACTCGTATTGCCGCTTTCGTCGGTGGCAGTTGCCGTGACGAAGGCACCCACGGACAATCCCGCCGCCGAGAAGGACACGGTGCCGTTTCCACTCGCGTCCGTCGTCAATGCGGCAAAGCCAAGGAAACGCTCCCCTTCTCCGTGACCGCTTGGGTCGCACTCCTCACTAGCAAAGAACTCGATGCGATACACCCTGTCAGCTTCGCTATTCAAGCTCGCCGTGAGGCTATCTGAACTCACGGCGCGGGTGATGATTGGGAAATTCTGCCCCTTGTTTGCCAAACCATCGTTAGGCCCGTCATCCGCATCGCCTAGATCATTTGCCAGCGGCTCAATTCCGGAAAGGGCAATGCCGAGCGCCCCATTCCCGTATATCGAATTGCCCAGGATCTCATTGCCCTCACCACGAGATCGTTCCAACTCAATCCCGTGATTGCCATTGAAAGCGATGACATTGGCCGCCAAAGGCACTTGCCCTCCAATCAGATTATCCCTGACATTCACCCCGTCCGCGCGGATCCCATTGCGCCCATTGGGCAATGGCAAACCGCCACTAACATCCGTGCCAATCTTGTTATTCTGAATGACGGCCTGCTCCACCGGATTGCTAAAGAATGGATCCAACAGGATACCATCGAAAAGGTTCCCAGAAATCACATTCCCCCCACCCACAAAAGGGAGACCGATTTGCTTCAACGAGAGATCACGCGCCTCGACGCGAATACCGAAATCATTGGGAATCGCCACGGTCCCCGTCGCATCCGTGCCAATCTTATTTCCTAGAATCATCACATTCTCACCATCATCGAAAGGCAAGCGGACACCATCGCCGTTGTGACCCGAAATCACATTCCCCTCTCCTGGAAGGATGCCGCCAAGGATGGCGTCCCGACGCATCGAGACACCCAGGCTACCGCTCGATGTCGCCGGAGCGTCCAACGCTAGATTGAGCCCAAGGGTATTGCCGATCACCCGCACCTCATCCCCAAGATCGATGCCGGGTTTACTCGAACTATGCCCGGCAATGAGATTGCCTTCTCCATTGCCGACCCCTCCGATCACATTAGCGCTCCCGTCTGCCTGGATACCACCTTCGTCATTGGCAAACACACTGCCATCCGTGCCAAGACCGATGACATTGCCCTGAATCACATTTCCACTGCCCAGCAAGCGAATGCCGAATAGATTATTGTTAGAGAGGAAATTCCGTTCGCCCACGCCGGAGCCGCCGATGACGGCGTCCCGTCCGCGCAGGTTGATCCCGTGCCCCCCATTCTCGTCGTTGAAGCCTCCAACGGTGCCATTCGAGAGGAGGCCAATGTGGTTCCCCTGAACGCTTGCCCGTTGACTGTTAAAATCGATCTCGATCCCATCGCCGCCATTCGCCGCGATCACATTGAACTGCCAGAAGGCGGGGCCTCCGATCGCCGCATCGTCGACGCCTTCCAGTCGGATACCATCGCCCCCATTGCCGCGGGCAACATTGGTACTGGCATTCACACCAACAGGGCAGCCAAACACGCTCACCCGTTCGAGGTCGTCCGCCACCGCTTGCGCGAGAAGCCCGTCGCCCGTCGCGCGATTCAGAACGAGACCGCGCAAAGTGACATCGCTGGATTGGATCACCAGGCAATTGACCAGGCCCGTGCCATTGATCTCGAACACCCCCGCCTCGGCTGAGAAGGCATCGATCAATACGGGTTCCGTGATTGACGGCAAGAGAGTCGCTGGATTCAAGGAGGGAACGGCGAAGCCTGGAATCTCGAATCGGATGACATCGGCATCCGACGCCGCATTGGCATCGAGAAGGGCCTGACGCAAGGAACCCGCGCCCGCGTCGTTGGTGTTCGTGACAGTCAACGTAGAGGCAATGAGATCAATATCAGCGGCGTCCGTGTCATTGCTAGGATTGATGTCTGTCTCATCCGCAGCGACGGCAGCAATGACGGCGGCATTGCCAGGAACCGAACCGCTGGAAACGCCGATAGTGATGTCCACGAAAGCGCCGGCTGCCAATGAGGCGATCGTTGTGGTTACCACGCCACTCGCATGACTGGAACCTCCATGGTCAGAAAAGACGAAACCAAGACTCTGAGGCAATGTCAGGGTGTGCACCACGTTACTCGCATCGCTAGGCCCCTCATTTGCGACCGTGACGAGGAAAGGAATAAACCCAACATCGGTGAGCGATGGATCGGGCCCAGGGGCAATTCTCGTCAACATATCGATCCCTCCCGACGGCGTCCCGGCTACCGTCGTCTCATTGTTAGCCCCATTCGGGTCGCCCGAAGAACTCACCTGTGCCAGGAAGCTGAGGGGGCTTCCATTCTTCACTGTAGACCGGACCCTCACCGTCGCCACCGCTCCATTCGCCAAGGTCCCAAGATTCGCCGAAATATCCTGACCAATGAGCGATGTTGTTCCTTGCGAGCTAATCACTGTCAACGGCTCCAAGGACACTGGCAAAGTTTCATCTATGGTAACATCACTCGCAGGATCAGGACCGTTATTCGTGATGGTAAACGTCAAGTCCACCTCAAGCCCTACCGTCGGCGGATTAGGAGAAACGACACTTACAATCGAAAGGTCTGCAGAAGGCGAAGCGTTTGCCCCGACCGCCTGTCGCCCGGTCATATTTCCAATGGTATCGTAGCTATAAAGGATGTGGGCTCCGTTAGAATAGCTCTCGGCCAGCAATTGCCCGGCGGCATTGTAAGTGTATTCCACTGCCCAGGTCTTGGCCATCAAGGATAGAAAGATTGCGAGAAATCTCATAGCAATTAAATAGTGTGGCGATGGAAGCTAGTCGTTCCATTGGCTGGCGATAGCATTGAGCATCCATGAATAGAGTATGCTTTCGGCAAATCCTATGGTGACATCGTGAGAATATTCTCGGGAGGGTAAGAGTTGATCAAAGAGTGCCGCAATGTCGTCACCCTCGCGCTCAGCAATGTTCTCTACCCAATGGTCATGGGCTTCCTGAGTGAAGGGGTTGAAGACTTCATCCATCACTTCTCCGGTGACCGGTCCGTAGATCGGAACCCAAAGCCCCTGGGAATTCTCAGGAGTCAACGCAACGGCTCCCGGTCCAGGTTGAGCCACTTGGTTGGCAGCATTTCCAACACGCACGAGTCTTCCATCCAATCCGATGGCGAATCTCGATGCTCTTTTCGATGCGCTACAGTCAGCGCCCTTTTGTCGAGGGATAAGTTCAGCGATATCTTGATCCTGAGGAGGCAGCTCGCTCGCCTTAGTGACAGTGATCCGGGGTGGGCCCCAATCATCCTCATCGTCATCCCAATAATCGTCTTCATCGTCCTCTTCCCATTCTGAATAGCCAGGGCGCACAATCTTAATCACTTTCGGCCCACTATCCAATCCACTGGGATCACTTCGGTAACTCGGCGCTCCTGCAGTATAATGATAGGGATTCGCCTCCAACCCCGCGCGGGCCATCAGGCTGAGAAAGATCGGGTCGCGTGAGAGGAAACGTCCCGCGTTTGGATCGTAGTAGCGCTGCCGCATCTGGATGAGCCCGGCCGCTTCATCCGTGCGCACGCCGCGCCGACCGACATATTGGTAGAACTGGGTGCTGCTTCCGTTCTTCTCTAGCAACCGTCCATAGGCATCGTAGGCATAGCTGTCGGTTACCGTTCCCGCCGCGTCAGTCAGGAAACGTACGTTGCCGGTCTGGCCGTGATGATGAAACCGCACCGTCGGCGAACCGGCGGGATCGTCGATGTGATAGACGACCTGGCCGTCCGGCAGCGCGACGTAGAATCGGGTGAAGGTAGCGCCCTCCTTCTCACCGAGGATGGGATTGCTCCGAATGGCGGCGTTGGAGAGATATTCGGTGGTGGTCCCGCCCTCGGTGCGCGCCGTGATCTGGCCGAGCGCGTCGTAGCGATAGCTGATCGGTGAGCCGTTGTTCACCGCTACGAGCCGATTGTCGCTGTCCCAGGTGACATTGTCAGGACGTCCGCGATCATCGTAGCTGAAACCACCGTTGGTGATCTCGCTGTTGGCATTGAAGGTGAACGTCTCGGTGCCGGCGGTGATGCCGCCGCTTCCGTCGGCGGGAAATCCAGCCCGCACCAGGGAGGTCAATTCATCGGCAGCATTAAAAGTGACATCGATGCTGGCCCCATTGTCGTGCATCACCTTTTGGAGCAAGCCTTCGGCATCGTAGCCGAGATCGGTGACACGACCATTGGAACGCGTGGACTTCACCAATTGCCGGTCGGCGTTGTATTCGAAATCGATGGTCGCGCCGGTCAGGGAATCGGTCACTCGGGTGACGAGTCCCCGCGCGTCGTAGGTGTAGGTGACGGTGACGCCGCCGGGATAGACCACGGTCTCCAGCCGATTTCGGAGATCGAAGGTCGCGGTACTGCTGTTGCCATTCACCGTGGTTCCGGTCCGGTTGGAACGGCTGTCGTAAGTGTAGCTGCAGGTCTCGGTCACCGCGTTCAACTCACGGGTCGTCTGGGTGAGGCGATTGAGCGGATCGTAGGTGAAGCCGTGCGTGAGTCCGTCGGAGAAGGTCCGCGTCGCCAGCCGACTGTCGGGATGATAGGTCCGCGTTTCGACGACGCCGTCCGGATGCGTGATCGTCTTCAATCGGCCCCGGGAATCGTAGCTTCGCGTCTCGCTGTGATTCTGGGGATCCTCAATGCCCTGGCGTCGGCCCATCGCAGTGAAGCTGAAATCCCAATCGTTGCCGCGAGCGTCGGACAATTGCGTCATGCGGCCGTTTCCATCGTAGGCGTAGTCGGTCGTGCCGACGGTCGGCTCAGTGCGGCTGGTGACACGGCCCTCGCCATCGCGAATCACGGTGGAGATGCGCTGCAGTCCGTCCGACGCACGCGTCGCCCGGGAGAAGACGTCGCGCTCGACCATCGTCCGGTCGCCACTGGCATCGACAGTCTCGACAACCTGCCCCAACGGATCGCGTAACAGGGTCGAAGTTCGATTCTCCGGCGACGTCACGCTTTCTACCAACGCCGAAGGCGTCCGGGCGATCTCGAGGATCTTCCCGGCTTCATCCAGCACCGATACCAGCTCGCGCCGTTCGTCGTAGCCGAACTCGACGTCGGAGGTATCGGGAAAAACCACCCGAGTCGGCTTATCGTGATAGTCGTACTCGAAGTCGGTCTCCGAATTGATGGGATCGGTGACTTTGACCAACCGATCGAGAAGATCGTAGTCGAACGCAAAGACCTGCTCCTCGGGCGTGCCTTCGGCGCGGGTGAGGCCGGTCAGATTGGAGTTCGCATCGTAGGCAAATCGGGTAACGACATTCTCCTCATCCGTCGCCGTGACCACCCGATCAAGCGCGTCATAGGTGTAGTCCACCGTATTCGCATCCGGTCGATTCACCGTCGTGAGCCGGGAAAGCGGATCGTAGTCGAAGTCGGTCACCCCGGTATCGGTATCCGTCGCAGTATCAAGCAAGCCGGTCGTCGGATCATACGTGAAGGTAGTGACGCCGCCTTCCTCATTGGTCGACGTCAGCAACTGGCCGCGCGCATTGTAGGTCAGCGTGATGGTGTCCCCGGCCCGGTCGGTCCCGGTGAGCGGATTCCCGGCGGCATCGTAGGTGAAGGAATGAAAGGTACCGTCCGCGTAGTCGATCCGCGTCAGGTCGAGAAACGTGAACGGCACGCTCTCGGCGATCTCGGGATTCTGAAACGTCTGCGGTGCCGACTCGGTGTAAGTGAAGGTGGTGATACTGCCCTTGGCGTCCGTCATGCTCGCCAGATGGCCACTATCAGGTCGATACGTGAAGCTCCCCTTCTCGCCGTCGCGATCGGTGAATCCAAGAAAGACATCATTCGCATCATCTGGGGTGAAAGCCATTACCGCGCCCGTTTCATCAATGATTGCCGTCAGCAGATTGGCCTCGTTATGGAAATGCCGCTGTTCACTCCCATCGGGATTTGTCGTGGTGACCAGTGTCGCCCCTAGACCTGCAAAGCCCTCACCTTGAGCAAAGGTGACCATTTGTCCAAAAGCATTGGTTTGCGACGTCACCGCGCCAAGCTGGGATTCATTGAACAGAAAGAAATCAGGAATAGCCTCAAACGTTTGCGTGTAGGGCGTATTCCCTTCAGGCAACGTCTTACTGATCATGAATCCATTAGCATCGTAGGCGCACTGGTATTCTCCCAATAAAGGATCGGTCTTTCTTGTCATTCGCACCCGACCGTCGATTTCGACATTCTTGAACTCAAAGGCACGCCCCGTATGATCACGAACCTCTGTGAGGTAAAGGCGCGGATCCAATACAGGCTGATCGGCTGGAGCATATTCGAAATGCAGGGCACGCCCAAGCCCATCTGTCACGGCAAGCGGTCCTACCCGCGTTGGATCAGCGGGCAAGGCATACGTCAAGCTGTTGCCGTGGCGATCCAGGATCTGAAGGCAATAGGCAGGCTCAATAGTCGTTCCAACCGGGAATTTTTTATAGATCCAGACGCGTTGCCGACCTGGGTCTTTCAGGTAATAGTAGTCGGAAGTCTCCACCACGTCGAATTTCCAACGTTCTCCAGGCGACAATTCCCAATCGTCATTGATGTTCTGTTTGGTGAAACTCACGAATTGGCCAAGTCCGATGCCAAACTGAAGTTGAAAGAAACCACCCGCGAAGAAATCGGTCTTGCGCGCAAAGAGATGATGATTGGACGAGAAGTCATCCGGCAAAGAGTCGTGGACGGCCAGCTGCTTGAGCCGAGAACCATGATACAGTTCAAATGTCAGAGGAAGGATCGGGCTGTTCAAATCCATCAATCGTTCATAATAGAAATACTCTCGCGTCGCCGTGGAAACAGGATCCTTGGTATCCCCACTCGTCCTGGACGCCATCCCACCATTCTCCGCATTCGCATGAGGGGCATTCGCCGTGTCTCCAGCGTGATCCACCGCTTCTCCATCGCGAAAACTGAAGGAACTCCCCTGCTCGCGTTTGATCACCAATTCACCAAAGAAATCCAAGGTATTCGGTAATCCCGCTATCTGAAAAAGCAGCTTCACACACTCATGATTCTCCAAGGCGTTCTTCTGCTGTTCCTTCAGTTTGGAAAGATCCACGACCACATTGAGAAACCCATCGCTGAAGTCATCCGTTCCTTGCACCTGCAGAACATCATTGGCAACCAGCGTTGCCGACGGCAAGACGCCCTCCGGCAGCTTGATCTGAATCACCGTCGGCGCGCTCGGTGACACCTGATTTGATCCCTCAACCTCGATTCTCTGGAGGGGATCATTCGCCCAGGTGGAGACCATTGCTAGAATGAAGAGGCACGCGACACCAATCAACTTCATGGCGATATTCCATGATTTCAGTCTGCTCTGAGGCAAGCAAATTGGTGTCCGTTCAACACTCGGCCGCATGATTTCCATGCGCCAAGATCGCTGAGGAGCGCCATGGCAAAAGTCCGCACTTTGCAGCAATCTTTGTCATCCCAATGCACGACACCGCACCGCACCGTATATCGCTTGCCGTGCGTGGTCCTCCTGGCATGGTCCTGCCCCATGAGAAAGACAGTTCTCATCATTCTCCTCGCCAGCAGCTTGGTCGCCTCGTGGATCTGGCCGCGCTTCGGTTGGGAAATCTCGCCCTCTCCGCAGGCACCTGTGGTCAACGCCCCAGACCCACGGGAAGATCCTGAACCTTCCGAGGCACCACCCAGCCTCACCATCGCACTAGAAGCGATCATGGACGCCATGCAGGCCGCACCCGGTTTTGAAGGTGCTAGTCTCGGTCTCTGCGTCCTGAGCGATCACACCGATCCTGTGTATGCCTATCGCGCGGAGGAATCAATGACTCCCGCATCGACCTTAAAAGCCGTGACTTCAGCCACGGCTCTCGAAATGTTAGGGCCGGACTTCCGATTCGAAACCAAGCTCGCAGCAACTAAACCTTTCGTTCCGAACGATGAAGGTACTTTCACCGGCGATCTCATCATCGTCGGCGGTGGAGATCCCACCTTCGCCAAACCCACCCTGTCGCTTTGGGCCGCACAATTGAAGAAGAAGGGATTGCGAAAACTGTCAGGACGCGTCCTCGCAGATGCCCGCCATTTCCCGGACGCGCTCATTCCCAATGCCTGGGATTGGGGTGATGTGAGCAACTATTACGGTGCGGCCCCCTCAGGTCTGAACCTTGATTACAACCGCTTCGAGGTCGCTTGGAAACCTGCGGAAACCGTGGGCGAACCCGCAGTCCTCCATGCGATGCAGCCTCCCCTTCCCTGGCTTGAGCGAGACCTACGCTGCATGACAGGCCCAGCGGAGAGCCAATCGTGGACCTCGATCTATGGAGGCCCCTATGCAAACACTCTCACCTTTCGAGGAAGCATTCCGTTAGGGTCAACGTCTATCAATGCGCAAGGGGCCATTCCCGATCCTGCCTATCACGCGGCCCATGCCTTGCAGGAGCAGCTCACCCTCCTCGACATCGCGGTCACAGACGAACCCTCAACCTCTCGCCGCCTCACCAGCATGCCAGAAGCGAAAGAGGTGCTCTTCGCACACCGCTCAGAGCCCCTTCCAAAGATCATCCGCTACCTGCACCGCACCAGCGATAACATGGTCACCGAATGCCTCTTCCTATCACTAACGAAACAGGATCCTCTGCAACGAAGTGGTCAGGAGATCGTCACCATGCACTGGGCCAAGCGCGGCGTCCCTCTCCATGGCCTGCGCATGGAGGACGGGAGTGGATTGGCAAGGGCGGACTACATTCGGCCTCTGGATATGGCCCAGGTCCTTTGGGCAGCCCGCCGTGGCCCTCACGGAGACACCTATTTCGACACGCTCAATCGCTACCACAACGGGCGTGTCCGGTGGAAAGGAGGTGCCATGTCACGGGTCCGCGCCTACACCGGCTATAGCGACAATGGTTATACCTTTGCCCTGATGATTAATAACTACCTAATAGACGCATCTACACTCGCCGACTGGCGCACGCGCCTCGTCAACGCGATCCTCGAGGCACCTCACCCGAGGACGAATAGCAATGAAGATCGTCGGCGGCATTAGGTTGGAGATCTTTAGATGATTGTTATTTCAGAACAAATCACCATTGATCAATAAAGAACCTGTCTATTGGATGAAGGCAATGCGCATCTGCTTGGGCAGATAGGCAACCTTCAACGCGTCACCTAACACATCGGCTTCACGCTCATTGGCCAAGGTGGCAAAGGCTTCATCGGGAGCCGTGCCGACCTTGATGGCGCGCATGTAGTTCTCCATCCCTTTCCCTTTACGGTCGAGGTAGGCGAAGAAATAGAAGCTGATGAGAGCAGACGACCGCGACTTGTTTCCTTCCAAACCCTCTGCTCGAAGCTTGCGGTAGTCCAAGGCGGCCACGGCCGTGGGCGGCAGGGAGGGTATGGTCTTGGCAGTCAATCCATACACTTTCGCGAGATGCTCTTTCATATTGGCCAATGGATCGTTCATATCGACGATCAACGCGTCCTGCTGATAAGGCGCTGCCGCAATGGTTTCGGTGACGGCGACGGCCAACCAAGGCGGCAAGGTTTCCAATTGCTGGCCTAACAACGTGTACGCTACTTCGCGGGCGAGCGCAGGCGAGGGCTTCAAGCGCGGCAGGGGTGCCAACAGCTGATTCTTGCCCAAATTGAACACGGCGGGTTGCTCGGCGCCGAGATCTTCCTGCGCGGATATTTCAAAGTCCGAGTCTGTAAGATACACTTTCACCTGGAAGTGCGATTCCGCGGGCTTGGGCGTGACGTCGATCGGCAACTCGGAAAAGGCGTGGTAGATGGCCTCAAAGAATTGAGCAATTTCTTCAATCTGATCTGCCTTGGCTTGACCAACGATATCGTATTCAAAGTGCTTGGTTCGGAGGACTGTTTGCGTGTCTGTGGATTTGACCTCCGCAAGTGTCGCATCGGCTTTCACTGGACTGGTGGATCCTGGCGCGGGCTTCCATTTGCGGAATGCTAGCTGATCCGTGAGGCTAAACTTGGTGATGGCCAAGGTGTGCGTCTTGCCGTTCTTCGTGGTGAACGTGACATTGTCATTCTCCACTTTCTCAATCTTCACCGTCAGCGTACGCCCGCGGATGTCTTTCACTTCCTTCCATGGCTCTTCAGCCAGACTGCCGAAGGTGAGGATTCCCATGGTCGCCAGGCACACGCTCCAACGGTTCACGTGATTTGAGGTAGGGTGCATACCCTGCAGCTTGAGGAGGACGCGTGAAATTGCAATCCTAGAAGGGAATCCAAATTGACACTCGCGTCGTCGCGAGACCTGCCGCACCGTGCCCGGTCATGACTCGATGGATCCGTCGCCTCCTTCTCCTCGGCATCGTCCTTCTCGTGGGCGGCGCGCTCCTCCTTTACCTCGTGGCCAACGTCTTCTTCGAGCCGCAGCGCCTCGTGCGCAAACTTGAGAAACGCCTCAATTGCCGCGCTCACATCGCCCAGGCAGACCTCTCTCTCTTCAGTCAGCCCGCCCGACTGGAAATCCAGCATTTGGCCCTGGCTCAACGCGACGACTACGCACGCCAGCGGACGCCGTTAGACGAACGGCCGCCGCTCACGGAGTCCGAGATCGCGATCGAGAAACTCTCGCTCTCCGTGTCATTCCCTCACCTACTGATCGGGAAACTGCATGTGCACGAACTGGTCGGCAGCGGGATCGACGCTCGTATGATTGAACCGGAAGATGGGGACCACTCCCTCGATCGCCTCTTCGACAAGCCTGATCGAACGCCCAAGAAAGATCGCCCCAAGGACGATGACGCTGCCAGCGAGGACGACGAGGATGACGATAGCGACGAGGATGACACCATTGATCGCCTCAAGGTTCCGGCCACACTGCGCTCCGCGCGCATTGAGGACATGCGTTTCGTCATCGAGCTGATCGAGAAGAAGACACGCCTCACTTGGAGTGATGTGCATTTGGATCTCACTGATGTCTCCATCTCTCCCAAAGACTTAGAGAACCACAACCGCGCGACCATTGCCGTCAATGCCAAGTTAGCATTCGATCATCGCGAGACGGATGAGCATTATGGTCAAATGGTTTTGCAAGGCTTAGGCCTCGTGACCCCCGTCGATCCCGAAACGCGCAAGCTGGAACCCTCCATCGATTTCCGCATCGACGTTCTGCCCGAGACCTATGTGGAGACAGCCCCTCTCATTGATGCCGTTGTGGATCGGTTAGGTGATTTGAAGCGCTTCGGCATTGGATTTGATCGGCTCAAGATTGGCGGGCACCTCCAAGAGCAGACTCTCCTTCGCGCCACCTATCACGATCACCAAATCACGCTTCAGAAAGATTCAACATTTCTCTTCCAGGACTTCGAAGTGGCGTTGGAAGAAGGCAGTTGGTATGAGACCGAAGACAGTCATCATCACTTCATGTCCAAGCTGACGGCGGGCCCGGCGCTGACGGAGCGCACCTTGGAAAGCGTCGATCGCTTCCTCTCTCGAAAGCTCAAGTTCTTGCCGCCGCAAACGTTTCGTCGTGTGGTGAGCAAGCACTTTGTCGAGGATGGTCGCGTGGCGATCAAGCTCACCACGAAAGGCGACATCGGTCGACCTCGCGTCCATTTCTCTGAGAAGCTTCCTGACATCGACATCGATTCCGTGAAGGACAGCGCGGAGGACTTGATCGATGGGCTCAAGGGGCTCTTTGATTAAATCGATCGATCGGGCATCGCCTTAGGTTTGCGAAAGCAGCCAACCCTGCAATGCAGGTGCTAGAGAGGATGTCCTTGGCAGGCCTCTATTTCCTCTCACTCCGAGACCCACGCACTTCCTTCATTGCGAGTGCCTCGCGCTAAGTTAGACTGACCGTGTGAAATGCGTTTCCTGTGGTGGCAATCTGTCAGGCCTCGATCCGGTCTGTCCGTTCTGTGGTTCGCGCGAGCAAGTCGATCTCCGCACGGTGAATCAGCGAAATCTCGGCAAGGCAGAGGGCATGGCCTGCCCGCGCTGCGAATCTGACCTGCACATCTGGTCAGTAGAGACGGCCCAAGCAGAATCCAAACTCGAGGTGGAAAGGTGCTCGCATTGCCATGGACTGTTCTTCAATCCTGGAGAATTGGAGACCTTTCTCCACTCGGAGATTGTCGATACCGTGTGGCTAGACCACGCCAAGATGGAGGCCATGCGTCCCACGGAAACGGACCCTCTCGGTCGTCTCGGTGTCCGTGAACGGCACTATCTCCCCTGCCCGACGTGCAAGGAGATCATGAACTCGCAGAACTTTGGACGGCGCAGTGGTGTGCTCGTCGATCTCTGTCGTCACCATGGCATTTGGTTAGACGGTGGCGAGCTCCAGAAGCTCTCCGAATGGTGGCGAGCGGGCGGCAAACATGTGCACCAAGCCAATGAAACGGAGAAAGCGCGTCGACTCGCTGCCGGCCCGGCCGCAAGCGAAGCGATCACGCCGATGTTCCGGGCTGAGTCCGATCCCGAGCCCCTCTGGGGAAGACGCCGCTCTTCCACGATCGATCTCATCGCTCTTCTCGGACTCATTGTGGGCTACTTTCTGAAATAGCTCACTTCTTGGTGACCTCCTAACAACGCGTCCCCTAGGAACGTAGGATCGCGAGGATCTCGTTCAGCTCCTCATCGGGATCCGCATCAGCGGAAAGGGTGTCGCTCACTTCACGGCGCAAGAGCTGGCGGTAACGGCGTCGCAAGCGGTGCACCGCGACTTTCACGGCGGACTCGGTAAGGCCGACTTCCTTGCCGATAGCGCGATACCCCTGTTCCGTTGTTTCCCCGACTAGGGTCGCCTTGATCTGGGCAAACAAACGCCCTTGCCCGCGCCCAGTCATCTCCCTGTCAAGATCAGCCATGACCTTACAAAGAAGCGTTAGGGCCCATTCTCGATCAAACAGCTGCTCGGGCGTGCGTTGGCCGATCGCCTGCTGGTTATAGGAGGCTTCCGCGACTTCGGGATCGATGTCGACATGGATCACCTTGCCACCACGCTTCTCGCGTTGCGTGTGGTGATAGTCATTGATGAGATAATGTTTGAGACTCGCGAGAAGGTAGTTTCGCAACCGGCTCTTCTGCGCATCCGCACGTTCAAACAACTTCGTTTCCAAGAGCCTAGCAAAGAAGCCTTGGGTCAAATCTTGCGCTTCGTGATGGGAGCGGCCGCTTCGTCTGACAAAGGCATAGAGCGGCTGCCAATAGATCTGGCAAAGCTCGTCAAGCGCCCGCTCCGCAAGCGGAAGGTCCGCCTCGTGCAGTTGTTGCACCAGTGACCAGCGGGTGTTGGAAAAGGCTTCAGCACTCATGGAATCTCATTGATCTGGGCAATCACTCATTTCTTGGTAACCTCTCAGGCACCGCCTTGTAGGAAGCGCTCGAACACCATTTGCGCTTGATCTACCTATGAAATCAACACCGAAGAATCCTATCTGTAATCGCTGTGGGGCGGAAGTTCCTGCTAATGCGCCCGGGGCCATCTGTCCCGCCTGTCTTATCGAACAGGGCAAGTCAAGCGGGGTCACCCCCATTTCCGGCTACCTCGCGCCACCATTGGCTATCAAGGACCTGCAAGCGCTCTTCCCTCAGTTGGAGATCCTAGAGTTCATCGGCTCCGGCGGCATGGGCGGTGTCTACCGTGCCCGCCAGCCGCAACTCGAACGCGACGTGGCTCTCAAACTCATTCGCCTAGGAGAGGCTCCGGAGCGACACGAACGCTTCCTCCGAGAAGGCAAAGCTTTGGCTCAGCTGAACCACCCTAACATCGTGCAGGTCTATGATTCTGGCGTGACCGATGGGCTAGGCTACTTCGTGATGGAATATGTGGATGGGCAGAGCCTGCAGGCCATCCTACGGGAGGAAACGCTTTCTCCAGAGGAGGCAGAGGATTGTGTGCGACAACTGTGTCAGGCTCTTCAGTACGCCCACAATCGTGGCATCACGCATCGGGACATCAAGCCCGGCAATATCCTCATGGCCACCGATGGACAAGTGAAGATCGCCGACTTTGGTCTATCAAAAGCGCTAGAGACTGTTCCCAGCGGCTTTCATCTCACACTTTCTCAGGAACAGGTCGGGACCCCATACTACATGGCTCCAGAGCAAAGGATGCCGTCGCAAGAAGCCGATCACCGCGCCGATCTCTATGCGTTGGGTGTGGTCTACTACGAGATGTTGACCGGCCGGCTGCCCATCGGTCGTGTCGAGAAACCCTCGGTTCATTGCAACATCGATCCGCGTCTCGATGACTTGGTGCTCGGTGCCATGGACACCAATCCTGACAAACGCCCGAAGTCAGCAGAAGCCTTCCGTGAGAAGTTGGAATCCATTGCCAAGTCACCACCGACAAAGCCAAAGCCCCTTCCTAACAAGGCAAGACCTGTTCAAAGCGCTAGACCTCATATACGGGCAGCCTTATGGGCGTTGTCTACAGGCGGCATGCTTGGCTTATTAGGAGGCCTTGTCTGCATGGAACTCTTCCCCAAGCGCACCCGGGCGGAAGCCGTCCTCGGCATCACCAACCCTGACACGTGGAAGCTCGAGGAGACTCCGTTTGCCGGGATGCGAGACGACGCAGTGCTTTCTTCGATTTCCAAAGCTGCAGACCTCCCCACACGCTGGGACACCACCGAGGCCAAAGCCATCGAACGTCTGCGAAAGCACCAAGAAATCTTGCCTCAACCAGATAGCTCCACCATCCGCGTCCGCTTTGAGGACCCGCAAAGTGAGCATGCCATCACGGTGGCCAATCAGTTGGCCCTCACAGTCAACGAATTACCCAGCGATCTCTATGAAGCCCGCAGCATCGTGCAGGTTCCGAGCAATCCGCCCCCAAACATCTTCATCCCAAAACCTGTCGACACGTTCTTCCCGCTTGAGCACAGAATCGAGATTCTCAACAAGACATTGACTTCGAAAGATGTGATCAACGAAGCATTGGAGTCCCTTCCAAACTCGGCTCTGGACATTCCTACAGTGAAGGAGCGCCTACGGCTTGATCGCCAGTTTGGAACGGATCTCGTGGCCATCAGCTTCCGTGATGAGCGTGCCCACCAAGCAGCGACGATCGTGAATGCCCTTGTCTCTGGTGCGCTGGAAAAGCTTCGCAGTATCGAAATGGCACAATCGAATCAAGCCCTCGATACCCTACAACGCCAGCTGAATAAGCAAGAGTCTAGAGTTAAAGAAGCTCGCCTACGGATGTTAGACCTAGCAGAACGCTATCGGATCATTGAAATTGGAGACACCATGATTGGCGAGCCTACCAGAGGTCCGATACTGATGAGTAGCATGCCGACGAAGGCCGAAGCGAACGCCATAGTAGCCCAAGCCAAGATGCAGTTGGAAAAACTTGCAGGGCTTGAGGGGGAACCGTTGTTTAAGGCTGCTGCCATGCTGGATATCGACGATCCAACCATAGAAACACTCTGGCCCACCTATCAGCAATTGACGATTGAGCGGCAAGCTTTGCTCGACCGTGGGCTCGGCGGGAAACACCCAGAAGTGAAGAACGTAGATGGCCAGATTGACAAGGCGACGGCGATGCTATCGGAAGCGATCGCCAATTTGGTCCAGGTTCTTGAAACCCGAGTTCAGATCGCGAGTTCTCCACCCGTGACGAATCGGGATCAATCCATGGATGAACGCCGCAAAGTCGCCGAGTATTCCGAAGCCAGCAAAGAATACGAACTCCAGAAGAACATGCTGGCAAACATGCAAGCGAAGTTCGCCACGGAGCAGGTAGACCTTACTGCGCCATCACCTTCCTACACTATCAGTGAAGAAGCCGAAGCCCATCTTCGCAAAAGCACCCTCCCAGTGGAAGTGCTTGAAGGTGCCGTGAGTCTGGGGCGACATGGGATGAACCCCACGACTCTGATGGCAGGCTCGATAGCCTTTGGGCTATTGCTAGGCTTACTCGCACTGTTTCCCATCGTGCGCCGGGGCGATGGCTGAATGGCTCTGTGAGGCTGCTCACCAACTCCTGAAATAGCTCACTTCTTGGTGACGAGCTTCACGAGTTGTTTCAGCGATTCAGGCGCGACCATGGCGTAGAGATTCTGCCCCGGCTCTAACACATCTTCGCCACCGGGAACCACCGCGTGCTTCTCATCAACGAGGGCAACGACCACGGTCCCTGCAGGCCAATTGATCTCGCGCATGGGCAACCCCACAATCTTGGAGTGAGCAGGCACCGCCATTTCAATGATATCTCCTTCATCGAGATGCTTGAACAAATGATAGCGATCTGAGGTCACGTAGCGCACGAGGTCCAACCGCACGGCCTCGCGAGGACTCACAGCCGCCAGAATCCCAAGATGCTCGCCATTGCTACTGATCGCGTCTGCATAATCCGCTCGATGGATCAATGTCAGGCAATGCTTCGTTCCCAGATTGTGCGCCTGGAGGCACGTCATGACATTATCCTCATCATTCGTACTGGCAGCGACAAAGAAATCCGCTTGCCCGACCTGCTCCTCTTCCAACTCCAAGAGCGACGTCGCGTCTGCATTGATCACTCGGGTGTGTTCCAAGCTGTCTGCCAGGATCTGCGCACGGTCCCGATTCTTCTCAAAGATACGTGTGCGGCAATTCCAGCTCTGTAACATTTGCGCAAGGGAATAGCCGTACTCGCCGCCGCCAAAGATGACGACATTCTGCGCGCTGGGTGTCTGCCGCTTGGGCTGAAACATCTGGGTGAGATCGCGTAACTTTCGCGGCTCCCCGAAGAGCGTGAGGCGGTCATCGGCATGCAAGGTGGAGTCCGCGTTGGGAATGAAGCTCTGGCCATCGCGCGTGATCGCAGCGATACGCACGCCGTCAGGCGGCTGCAAGTCACGAAGGGTCTTGCCGATGACTTTGCTAGAAGGATCCACCTCGATCTGCTGCAATTCAATCTTTCCCCGCGCGATCTCTTCGACAACCACACTAGCAGGATTACAAATAAACTTTGCCAATTCAATCGCGGAAAGGCGCTCCGAACTGAAGAGATGGTCGACGTGAAACTCTTGGCGGAAATTAAACATCCACTCTTCGCGTTGCAGGCTCGGGTGCACGCGGCAGATGGTCTTCTGTGCTCCCAATTGTTTCGCCATGGAACTGCTGACGAGGTTGGCATTGTTACAACTTGTCAGAGCCAAGAACAGTTCACATTCTCCCACCCCTGACTCCGCCAGAAAACCGGGAGAACAGCCGTCTCCCACCATCACGCGCGCGTCGAGGAGGCCCTCCAATTCTTGGGCCCGCGATTCATTCTGCTCGATGAGGACAATGTCATGGCCGTCACCACTGAGGCGGAACGCCATGTGGCTCCCGACCTCGCCAGCGCCGATGAGATGGATCTTCATAGTAGGGGAAAGGCCACCACGGTGGGGCAGGTTGAGGCGGTTTCCAAGGAAGAATCCGGGGCGGTATCACTGGCATGAAGAGGGGTTGTGTGCCAAGGAAGGCATATGGTGGAAACCTCGTCTTTACGCTATTGCCCCAGCCTCTACCGCTACGCGCGCCGGGAGACGCGCGAGGTCATGGTCGGGGATGTCGGGATCGGCGCCCAGCACCCGATCCGTGTGCAGTCAATGCTCACTTCTGACACTCGCGACACCGAGGGCTGTGTGCGTGAGGCTTTGGGACTGGTAGAGGCGGGCTGTGAAATCGTCCGCGTGACCGCGCAAACGCGGAAGTATGCGGAGAATCTCGAGCACATCAAGAATGGCCTCCTCAGCCAGGGCTGCGACGTGCCCTTGGTGGCGGATATCCATTTCAAGCCAGATGCGGCCCTGGAGGCGGCGAAATGGGTGGAGAAGGTCCGCGTGAATCCTGGCAATTATGCCGACAGCAAGAAGTTTGCGATTCGTGAATACACCGATGCGCAATACGCGGAAGAGTTGGATCGCATTCGCGATCGATTCGTTCCCCTTGTGAAACTCTGTCAGGATCGTGGTGTGGCCATGCGGATCGGCACCAATCACGGCTCACTCAGTGATCGCATCATGAATCGCTACGGCGATACTCCCTTGGGAATGGTCGAGAGCGCGCTAGAGTTCGCCCGCATCGCTCGAGATGAGTGTTTCCATCAGTTCGTCTTCTCCATGAAGGCAAGCAATCCCAAGGTGATGATTGAAGCCTACCGTCTCCTCGTCGCGCGTTTGCGAGAGTTAGGCGATGACTGGCATTATCCCATTCACCTTGGCGTGACTGAAGCGGGCGATGGTGAGGATGGCCGTATCAAGAGCGCCATTGGGATTGGATCTCTCCTATTGGATGGGATCGGTGACACCATCCGTGTCTCCTTGACAGAGGATGCCGTGCACGAGATTCCCGTGGCGGAGGCGCTCGTGAAGGTATGTCAGGGTCTCTCAGCGCCGGCTGAGGAGATCCAGGAAGATCCCGAGCCCAGCTACGACCCTTTCAGCTACACGCGGCGTGCCTCCGAGTCTCTCAGTCGTGATGGTCATGCGATAGGAGGCGGAGAAACTTTTCGCGTTCTCACATCCTCACAGAAATATGATCAGCTCGCGCACAAGCTTGATCAGTTAGGCGAATTTCGTCCCGAGATCGTGGCTGACCGTACCGAGATCGTCGCCGTGGATCCTCGCAAGGATGCCGAGATCGCCGCCCTCCGCGTTCGTCCTGATGCCACTCTGGTGACGGTGAAGGATGGCTTGCCACTGGCGACGCTTCCCGCTTTCCGATTGCTTGCCGCCAAGATCGAGCCACGGCATCCTATCGTCTTGAAAGACAGCTTGAAGCCTTCTACGGATGCCCAGGCTTCTTTCTTGGAAACCTTACTCCAGGCGAGTGCAGTGATGGGATCTCTGTTAGCTGATGGCATCGGCGACGCCGTCTTTATCCAGGGAGAAGAGGCCCCGGGCCAGTCCATGCGCCTCTCTTACAATATCCTCCAGGCGGTGGGTGCACGCATCTTCAAGACAGACTACGTGGCCTGCCCTTCCTGTGGGCGTACCCTGTTCAACCTGCAAGAAACCACCGCGAAGATCCGCGAGGCCACTGGGCACTTGAAAGGCGTGCGCATTGCGATCATGGGATGCATCGTCAATGGGCCCGGCGAGATGGCGGATGCGGACTTTGGTTACGTCGGGGGCGCTCCGGGAAAGATCAATCTCTACGTGGGGAAAGAGGCCGTGAAATTCAATATTCCGCAGGGAGAAGCGGTTCAACGGTTGATTGATTTGATTAAAGAACACGATCGGTGGGTCGAACCTTCTGAGAAAGCCATGACGGTCGCATCGTCCTGACGTTGACAACCACCATTTGCCGCCTCCTCTATGACCACAACAGAACATCCATCCACCTTATGAAACGCAGCCACCGAATCCTGACGATCCTCGCCATCCCTGCGATGGCATTCACGTTCCCAGCCTCCGCAGACGAGCCGAAGAAAGAGGCCGCCGCGGAGAAAGCCGCAGACGAAGCCTTCGATGTCGAAGTCGTCCTCACGGGCAACGATCAGATCCAATACGACAAGAAAGCCTTCACCGTGGAGTCTGGGAAGAAGGTGAAATTGACCTTCAAGAACATCGGCAAATTGCCGAAAGCCGCCATGGGACACAACGTGGTAATCCTCAAGAAGGGTGTGAATAAGACTACCTTCGCCACTGCCGCGATCACGGCAGGTCCAGCCGCTGACTATATCCCAGCTGCTAACAAAGGCGATATCTTGGCCGCCACCAAATTGTTAGGACCCGGCGAGGAACATAGCATTGTCTTCACCGCCCCTGCGGCTGGCAACTACGATTACCTCTGCACGTTCCCTGGTCATTTCGCGCTCATGAGCGGCGTGATGACTGTCAAGTAAGGGCACGTTCTAACACATCTCTCAGCGCTCGTCGCTCGGTTTCTCGAGTGAACAATGGCGCTCTCGACGAGGTGGCCTCCGTGAGCGCACGGACAAAGGCCGCCTCGTTTGCTGCCCGGGTGATCCTTTCCGCGAGAGCCATTGGGTCGTCCACAGGAAAGAGTCCTGGGTGGCCATCCCCTAGCATCCCCACATTTGGAGAAATGTCTGTTGCCAGGCACGGCACGCCAAGGTGAATCGCCTCGCAGAGGGCATTGGCTCCCCCCTCCACTCGGGAGGTATTGAGACACATGTCCGCGCGGGAAAGCGCGTCCAGGGCATCCTCCGCTGAAAGCCCACCGATCCACCGATAACGGCTATGGCGCGCCTCGGTCGCGCGACGGGCGCGCGCACCCAAACTGTCCTCCTCCGCCTCACCGCAGTGCGTGATCCGGATGGGCAAGCTCTCTGGAATCTCCGGCAACGCTTCCAGAATGAGTTCAGGTGCCTTGGCCGCCCGCAGATGACTCGGCATGAGAATCTCAAGATGCTCGCCTCCGTGAGGCCGCCTTTCCGGTAAGTGACTGTCTCCGAGCGATTTCGGAATCACCACGCTCTTCGCGCGATGCTTCTGAGGGATGTCCGCCAATGAAGCCTCTTGAGCGACCACCAAGGTATGCGCCATCTCCATCGCCTCTTCGACCCTCTCGGCGCGCGGACCGGGAGTCGCGAGATCCGTGTAGAGATCGGAACCCGTCAGCACGAGAATGATTGGTCGCCCCGGATTGCCAGCATGAAAGGAGTGGATCGCCTCGAAACTCTTTCGGGCATGGAGAGCCAACATAGAATTGGCTGACCCGTGATCCACACACAGGGCATCTCCGGGAA
This sequence comes from Verrucomicrobiia bacterium, assembly GCA_030425385.1. Taxonomy (GTDB): domain Bacteria; phylum Verrucomicrobiota; class Verrucomicrobiia; order Verrucomicrobiales; family DEV007; genus JAACDM01. The sequence continues at coordinate 39,343 of JAUIAH010000010.1, forward strand.
TGACGCGAACCTTGTGTCCGAGGGCTTCCAAATGCCCTTTGAAACGCCGGGCCGACACGGCATTGCCTCGGGAAAATTCTAGTGGGTATGGAATTGCTAGGAGAATCTCAGCCACGTGGCCTCATGGGTGCAAGTGCCTTGAAAGTCAAGGCCCTGAGCAGGGACGAAACCGCAAACGGAGTGTTCCCCCCTCCCATTGAAGTGTCGTTCCCCGCCCAGGGAGGACGATAGTTTACAAACGCTATGCTTCAGGATCAAGCAGGATTTTAACTGCGATGTTGCCTAACAAGTGCCCGCCATTCTAACACGCCGGGAAACCGCTCTTCCAGCATGGATGCTCGCTCTCTGAGCTGTGTCTCTGTCAGGCGTGCTTCTGATCGGGACGCCACGACGACGAGGTTTCCCGATCCCGGAGCCGAGAACGTGTGGACCTGAGCGAAGGCACTCCGCAAGGCCTCTAGGTCACGCTGAGTCGAGGCATCCCGTTCGATGAGATTGCAGGCCAGGAGGCCCTCCGGCTTGAGATGGCGCTGCAGACCTTCCAGGAAAGCGGTCGTCTTGAGGCGACGGGTCTTCTCTCCAAGATCCGAGTCCATGGGAGGCACGAGAAACGCATCCATGTAGATGACATCATACGGACCCTGTGGTTCTCGCAGAAAGACGAACGCGTCTTCCGTGTGAATCGTGGTCCGCGGTCCCCCCATCGTGCCGAAGAACTCGGCCGCTACGGCTACGACAGCAGGATCGATCTCTACGGCCTCCACCTGGGTCTTCGGGAAATGGTGATTGAGAAACCGCACCATCCCTCCACCTCCCAAACCGACGATGAGCACCCGGTCCTGAGGTTGGCGGAAGAGATAGCTGGCAAAGATCGCGCGCGTGTAAGCCAACACGAGCTGTTCAGGGTGGTCGAGATCGATCGCCGACTGGCGCTGCTCCGTCCCATGCTCTCCCACAAACATCAAACTGCGAATACCTTCCCGATCGCGGACGCGTATGTGTGAGAACGCCGAACGCGTTTCATGAATAACTGGACCATAGCGCACCTCGAGCCGCCGTTCCTGAGCACGCGGCCCCCATACCATCGGGGCCGCCACGGCCAGGGCTCCTATGAGGAGAATCAAGGGAACAAGCGATTTCATTGGTGATTGGGTAGGACCAAAGCGAGTGCGATCCATCGCACCACGCTTTCAATTACGCAAACAGGGTTGGCTCTCATGAACCAACCCTGCTTGTCGACTATTGATTGAGAAGGTGTCAGGCCGTTCTTATGGGAGGCTGATGCGGTAGTAACCTTCCTCCGCGCCTACCCTGCCAGCATCATTGTCACTGAAGGTGGCTGGATTGCCATCGCCGTTGATGGTAGCGACCACCGCCCAGTTCTCCAAATCGGTGGAGAACTCCACGTTGTAGTCTTGACCGGCCTCGGTAGCGATCTCGAATGCGATCGCGCCATCCGCGGCCAAGGCAACGGCACCAATGACAAGCGCGGTGTCGCCGCCACCGCCGCCACCCTCAATGAAGGTCGCTGCGTTCTCAGCAAAGGCCGACGCGATCTCGGCATCCGTGAGGGCGCCGTCATAGATCCTGACAAAGCCCACACTCAGCGATCCTGACAAATCTTCATTGACCGTGACGCCATCGCCATCCCACTGAGCACCAATGATGATACCGGTGTCCCCGTGGGTATTGAGAACAATGCCTTCCTCAGCATTCGTCAGGCTACCATTCGTGTAGACTCGCGTGGTGCTGCCGTCCTGCGTGTAGGCAATGTGCGTCCACTGGCCGGCCACTTCTTCTCCAGAGCCCGTGGCGTCATCGCCATCCGTCGCCGTAGGATCCCAGCCGATGTCTGGGCCATTGCCCCAGTGCCCCACGGCCCCATAGGCATTGTGCGTGCCATGGTTGAAGGACATGTTCGTGCCATCTCCCCCGCCACGACGCCCCCAGGCCACCACGGTTTCTTCAGAGGCAATCTCGGGGTTGTAGATCCAGGCTTCGATCGTCCGCGCCCCTGAACCAACGATTCGAAGCGGTGCTGTCGGTCCGATGAGCCAGTCACCTTCCCCGTCCAGGGTGACCCCTTTGGCCCCATCAATCGTCATGACCATCGGATCTCCTTGTGCCGCGAATTCGCCCCCTAACGTTCCACCATTCGCCCAACTGGCAAGCGCGCCATCGGCCAATCCGCTCGCATCGAGCTGCACGAGCACATTGGTGGCTACGTCAGGACGATCCGTCGCGTCAATAGGACTTGTCCCAGCTGCGGACTCTTCACCGTCAGAGAAACCATCGTTGTCACTGTCAGGATCACTGGCCACCGTCCCCGCTGCCAATTCAGCGCCATTGTTCAGACCATCGCCATCGGGATCACCGTCGGCGTCTTGACTCAGATCGCCAAAATTCTCTTGCTCCCAGGCATCGGCCAAGCCATCACCATCGGTGTCCGCATCTCCCACCGCACGGCCGAATTGCCCGGCTTCCATTTCCCAAGTCGCCGCAATGTCAGCCTCTGACAAGGCACCCTGCCAGATGCGCACTTTGGCGATGGTCATGTCGCCTCGCAGCCCCGTGGTAACCGTTGTGCCGTCCCCTTCCCGCTGAGCCGCGATAAGGATGCCGTTGCCAGGCGTTGTGTTGAGAACCACGTCTTCCGAGTTGGAAAGCTCACCATTCGTATACACACGCGTGGTGGATCCATCATAGGTGTAGGTGATGTAGGTCCAAATGTTCGATTCTTCATCGCCATTCCACCCAATGTCAGGGGCACCCCAGTGACCCACTGCACCGAAGGTCGCATCTGTCCCGTGATTGAAGGAAACGTTGCCGCCGTCTGGACCGCCACGCTGTGCCCAAGAAACGACGGTTTCCTCACCTGCCAATTCCGGATTGTGTACCCACGCCTCAATCGTGCGGGCACCACTTCCGGTGATGGTGTTAGGAGAAATAGGGCCTTCAAAGAAGTCATTGGTCCCATCGAAATCGATTCCATTGACGCCCTCTACCGTGAGGACTTCGGGATCACCTCCCGCCACAAAGGAACCGCCCAACGTGCCAGCATTGGCCCATTCAGTCACTGCCCCCGGATCTAAGCCGGTGGCGTCAAGATCGACCAATTTCTCCACCGCTACCGGACCGACGTCGATCAGATCACGCCCAAACTGTTCGGCCTCGCTATTATAACTCTCAGCGATCTCGTCATCGCTCAACGCACTATCATAGATGCGCACCTTAGCGATCGTCATCGTCCCGCGAAGGTCTCCAGTCACGGTGACGTTGTCGCCCTCACGTTGCGCAGCGACAAGGATGCGATTGCCTCCCGCGGTATTGATCACCACGTCTTCCGAATTGCTCAATTGCCCATTCGTATACACGCGCGTGGTCGCCCCATCATAGGTATAGGTGACATGGGTCCAAATGTTCTCCTCCTGTTGACCATTCCAACCGATGTCTGGTGATCCCCAATGGCCTACCGCGCCGAAGTCCGCATTGGTTCCATGATTGAAGGAAGCATTGGTGCCGTCTCCGCCACCGCGACGGGACCAGGAGACCACGGTTTCTTCACCAAGGATCTCTGGATTGTGCACCCAAGCCTCGACGGTTCGTGCGCTCCGTCCTTCAATCTTCGGAACCGATTCGGGTCCCTCGAAATAAGCAAACCCATCAAAGTCGACCCCATTCACACCGTCAACGGTGATCACTCCGGGGCCGCCATCGGCGACGAAGTCTCCTGTCAACGTCCCCGTGTTCTCCCATACAGCCAATTCGCCCACAGGGAGACTGGTCGCATCCAACGATACTAACAGTTCCGCTGAGGTGATTGGGAAATCGGTCACGTCCAGCGGATCGGTATTACCATCGCGCTCCTCGAGATCCGTGTATCCGTCGCCGTCTGTATCCGCCAAGCGAGGATTGGTTCCAGCCGCTTCCTCATCGGTATTGCTAATAGAGTCCCCATCCGGGTCACCCGAGCCCGTTTGACTGAGATCTCCAAAGACGTTCAATTCCCAGAGATCCGAAAGCCCATCGTTATCACTGTCTCCAGCAATGATGGGGTCACGCCCAAATACGGATGCGTCTTGATTATAAGCTGAAAGAATCTCTTCATCGCTCAAGGCGCGATCAAATACCTTCGCCGTGGCAATGGTCATGATGCCTTTCAACGCATCGATCTGTGTGCCATCAGCTTCATTCTGATTGCCCACCACGATAGGAAGCGGATCTCCACCCGTTGACTCTGCCCACGTGTTTAGAGCTCCTGGCTTCTCGGATGTGGTGAGAATCCCATTGGTGTAGACCTTTGTCGTATCGCCGGTCCACACATAACTGACATGTGTCCAAATGTTGGCTTCCTCGCGACCTTCCCCTGTGTCCACATCGTCTGAAGTCGCAGTCGGGTCCCACCCTATATCGTGGGCATTGTCCCAATGACCCACGGCCCCATAGGCATTGTGCGTGCCGTGATTGAACGACATATTCGTGCCCGCTCCGCCTCCACGACGGCCCCAAGCCAGGACCGTCTCTTCCGGCTCGATATCGGGGTTGAAGATCCATGCGTGAATCGTGCGCGGACTATTCCCTGTAAGCGTATCCGGTGCGGCAGGTCCCACCAACCAGTCTTCCGTATCGTCAAGGGTCACGCCCCGCACGCCATCGATCTCCTCCACCTCGGGATCCCCATTCGCTTCAAAGGATCCCCCAAGTCCTCCTACATTGATCCATGAAGAAATGGGCCCTAACGGAAGCTGACGGGCATCGAGACTGACCATGCTCGGTGAACTGACTGGCGTGTCGGCTGGATCGGTGGGATCCGTTTCTCCTTCAAAAACCTCACTGCCGTCAGGCCAACCGTCGCCATCGGTGTCCGCCACCAAGGGATCGGTTCCCGTCTGTGTGGGACTCACATAATTGCCATCATCCGTTTCCTCAGCGTCACTGAGTCCATCGCCATCCGTATCGACCAGATTCGGGTTGGTGGCCGGATCACGATTATACTCATCAGCATCACTGAGCCCATCGCCATCCGTATCAGCCAAGGTGGGATTGGAACGCGCTTCTAGCACTTCCACGCGGTCATTGAGACCATCCCCATCGGAGTCCCCGTTGTCGGGATCCGTCCCCGCGCGGAATTCATCTCCGTTTGAAAGGCCGTCACCGTCCTTATCCCCATCAGCCGTCTCCGAGAGGTCCCCAAAGGTGTCCATCTCCCACTGATCCCAAAGGCCATCACTATCCGAATCACCATCCTCGCCGAGAACCACCAAGAATCCGTCGGCCTCAGCAACTGTTTCCTCATTAAAACCGAAAGAAACCAACGCATCACGATCATAAACACCGGCGGGAATGGGGAAGAGCTCCGTCCCGTCAGCATCCACGCCAATGGCCGCTTGGAAGACAGCCGTTCTCCCGTTCAGGTTGATTGAGAAATCCAAGCCTCCAATCCCCAGCGTGCTTTCGGGCATCAGCACATTATTCGTCAGCCGAATACCTCCCTCGACGAAGGTGTAATTCGCTGTGCCAATGGCATTGAGTCCTCCGAAATCGGCGATCACACCATTAGAGAATACCTCACCGGTGAAGCCATCACTCGATCCCGTGAAGAGCGCCGTCGCGGTGGTACCTTCCTCCGCAATCAGCCGGAAAGTTCCCTCACCGCTGAGAACGGTATCGATCTGAATACGCTGCCCAGAAGTCAAATTCACGCTACCCTCACCAGCAATCTCCAAGCTGCCCGTCACGCCCGCGCGTGAAGCGCCCAAGGACAAGCCTCCCGATTGGAGAACCAGGCGATCAAAGTGCGCATTGTTAGGATTGCGAAGGATGAGATTGGCGTTGGCATCAGCAAGCTGCAGTTCAGAGCCCTCAGGGAAGGTCGCGCGCAGCCCTTTCGGCGTGTGCACGCTCGATCCACCACCCGCACTGACAATGTATTGCTTGCCCGGCTCAGCTCCCGCGCCCGAACTCCACACCGCCGCGGTGTTCCAACTTTCTTCGTCCGTGGTATTGCGAATCAAGACGACATTGTTAGGGGAATCATTCGGATCTTTCGGGTCCGTGCCCGAATCCAACTCAAGGTTATCCGGAGCCCCATCCCCGTCAGTATCCGCTTTCGTCGGATCAAGTCCGGCATCCACTTCCTCTTTATCAGAAAGGGTATCACCATCCGTATCCGGATTGGTCAACGAACTCCCGGCGGCCACCTCATCCGCATCGCCCAGTCCATCACCATCCGTGTCTCCACTCGTCAAATCAGAGCCTAACTGAAGCTCTTCGACATTGGACACCCCATCGCCGTCACGGTCCCCATCCGCATCGGCCACATTGGGATTCAGTCCGACCGCAGCTTCCAAATCGTCCGGCAAGCCATCACCATCGCTATCGGTGATCGCAGCAAGATCGCGACCGAAAGACGCCGCTTCCTGATTGTAGTTAAAAGCGATTTGGCCATCAGGCAGTGCCTTGTCCCAGATTTGAATCTTGGCGATCGTCAATGTGCCGCCCAGGGTGAATTGATTGGAATCAGCACCCGTTTGCTGCGCCGCCACCACAATGGCTTGGCCAATGTGTGTATCGATATCAATCTCCTCGCTCTTCGTGAAAACGCCATTGGTGAAGACTCGCGTCTCGCTCCCCGTCTGCGTGTAGGCAATATTGGTCCAAATCGCCGCTTCTTCTTGCCCCAACCCGGTGTCCGCATCGTCCGCATCCTCTGACGGGTCCCAACCAATGTCCGGTCCATTACCCCAATGCCCGACAGCGCCGTAGGCATTATGGGTCCCATGGTTAAAGGACATGTTAGAGCCATCGGGACCTCCACGGTGTCCCCATGAGACTACCGTCTCCTCCACGGCGATTTCTGGATTGTAGAGCCACACCTGGATGCTCCGATCACTAGTGCCATCCATCTCCGGCGTGGAGCGTGGACCGACATGCCAACTGGCGCCATTGTAAGTGACGCCCTTCACGCCATCGATCGTCGTGACGGCTGGGGACCCGGAAGCAACGAAGGTGCCGCCGAGGCTGCCTTGATTGGTCCAGATGGGAATCGCGCCCTCGTCTTGAGAACGCGCATCAAGATTCACCACGAGTTCCGCCGAGACGGAAAGTCGTAAGAGAAGTGTGAGAAGGGTAAGGAATAGGGTGGGTTTCATGGTGTGTGCAGGGGTGGGGATTTTAGGGAACAGAAGGAACCGGGAGAGCTGGATTCCTAGTTTCCCGATCGGCATGGGGTGAAGTCTCAACCTTTCAAGGTAGCAAGGTAAGCGAGGACGTCCTCAATTTCTTGTTCGCCCAAGAGCAGGTTCATGGGAGGCATGGGAGACACCGGCGCAGGATAGCCCTCCGCAATGTCTGCGTTGGGTTCCACGAGCGATTTCCGCAGGTAGTCTTCGCCTTTGCGATCGGAGATGCCATCGAGTGCGGGACCAATGGCACCTCCCTCGCCACCTACCTGATGGCAGCGATTGCAAGCGGCGACTTGATGCGTGAAGAAGATCGTCTTGCCCCGCTCGGCGTCGCCAGGCTCCACGTTCGCAGTATCCGCATCGCCCACTGCTGGGATCAATTCCTGAAGCTTGATATCGTCAAACCACGCGGTGCCCGTGGCGCGGCCCCATCCTCCGAAAAGCGCATTGATGGAAATCCGATCCCGCCCACCGGTGTGGAAATCTTTACTGACTTCCGTCCAATCATTGTTGCCCCGCAGCCCACGCGTGCTGGCATCATTATCGCCACCCTGAATCTCATGAACATTGAGCAAGGCACCGCGAGCGCGACCACGCAGGTTCTCTGTCTTGATCTTGGCAGACAACCGATAGTGCGTATTCGTCTTCACATCCACGTAAGTGTGGAAGGAGGTGTCAACCGCTTGCGAAGCAACAATCTTCAAACAAGGCGATCCTTCAATGCCCTCATCTTCGGGCTTGGTATGCTCCGCACCACCGCGGCCACTATACGAGCGCGGCTCCCATTCTGCATCGGCCAACAAATCGGGACCGGGCTCGAACTTGGACGGATCCATGCCCTCCACGCCGTGCCGCTGCGCGGCTGCATTGAGAGCCGCCGCTAACCATTCATCTCCACGATTCTCTGCATTGCCCAACAGATTCTGCACGGCATTCTTGATCGCGTCCGAGGTAGGCAACTCTGCGAGAGCCACAAAGGCGGCCAGACGTGTCGTGAGGTCGGGATCATTGATCACCGCTGATTCAAAGAGTAAGGCCGTGCCCGCCTCGGACTTGGGCAACGCCCGAACGGCATTGCGCCGCACCACGGCGTCGGTCGACAAGAGCGCTGACCGATGCGTATCCGCATCCAATTGCTCCAACCCATGCAGCGCCCATAATGCGTGAACGGCACCCATCCCGGGCTTCGTCAATTGAGCCTTGAGAGCAGACACGGCATCCGTGTCCTTCTTCTCGACGATCAAGCGCTGAGCCGTGAGACGCCAGAATTGATTGCTATCGGACAAGGCCTCCACCAATGCTTCACTTGAGGCCTCCGCGAGGGACTTGGGCTTGCTCTCTGGAGCCCCACTCCAAATAAGGCGATAGACCCGTCCGTGAGCACGGTCGCGATTCGGATTGATATGGGCATTTCCACGCCCGTTCTCAGCGTCATAACCGCCGCGCCCACTACTCGGTGTGGGATTGTGTTGAATGATAAAATTATACCAATCCGCAATCCAAAGATGCCCATCAGGCCCCACTTCAGCGGCCACGGGAGAGAACCACTCGTCCACCGAGGCCACCAGGGCGAACGCATTCTTCATCTCTACACCGGCTCCTTCTCGACGCGCCTGATACTGGCCTAACAGATTCCCAGTCGGCCCTGCTACGAACGCCCGCTTGCCTCGCCAACTCTCTGGAAACGCATCTGAATTGGCAAAGGCATGACCTGCGCCTGCCGTGTAGGCACCAAACGCATCTACCTGGCGAATATTCGGGGTGATCGGATGGAAATCGGGTGAGGACGCCACCATCTTGGCCGACATGCCCCGCACGCCAGGAGGAAACGCTGTCGCCGGTATGCCACAGAAGAAGCTCGGATTGTTATTTGCGGTCGATCCAAACACATCGCCCGCGTCATTAAATCCGAGGCCCCAAGTGTTGTTATTGAACTGATGAAGGAACGCCAACCCCGATCCATCAGGTTGGAAATGATAGACGCCCATTCCGAATCGGAGATCGTCCTGACGATACCCTGAGTAACCGACCGTGCCCCATATGTGATTGTCGAAACCATAGCGCAAATTAGACGGGCCCGCGTGCGTGTCGTTCGTGCCCCACCCATCGATCAATACTTCGCGCACATCGGCCCGATCATCACCATCCGTGTCCTTGAGAAAGAGCGTCTCCGGAGCATGGTGCACGATCACGCCTCCATTCCAATGCGTGAGGGACGTGGGGATGTTCAATCCATCGGCAAAGATCGTGACTTTATCACAGCGGCCATCGCCATCGGTGTCCTCTAAGATCTTAATCTTATCATCGCCTTTACGCTCAGGCTTCACTTCATTGGGATAATCCGTGGTCTCGATCACCCATAACCGCCCTTTCTCATCCCAGGCAAGTTGCATGGGATTGATGATATCAGGCTCCGCCGCAAACAACTCCAGTTTCCAACCAACCGGAGCCTGGGTGTAAGCGAGCGAATCCTCTGGGCTCAGAGGCAATTGATAGGGCAAGGGCTCTGGCCGACGTTCGTAATTCGGGATATTGTCCCGCTTTTCATAGACCAATGGCGCGCGCTCCGAAACAAAGGCTTCATAGCTCTCTCGACGTTCATCGCCAATCGCCCACAGAATGCCCGATTTGATCAATTGGTGAAAGGCATCCTGCCCCCAGACCCGATGGTCGTGACCGGATGCGGTGTAGAACACGCGCCCCTTCCCCTGTGTGCGAATCCACGTCCAGGGCTCAGGTTCTTTGATGTTATCGTCATCACCCTCCGGCTCGCGCACCATCAGCACCGTGCGATCACTTCCATGCTCCGTGTGCACATAAGTCTCATCCCAGGCCTCGAATTCCTTCACGTCTTTCATGGCAGGATGCTCATCGTTGACAATCTTGGTGGTGAACGTGCCCGTCTTATGATGCTGGAACTGGCCGCCCACGAGATTGATAAAGCCGAGCTGGTTGCGGAAACAATAACTCGCGCAGTGCACGGGAATGAACCCGCCTCCTTCCTCAATGAACTTCACCAAATTCTCATAGAGCCGGCGCTCCACCGTGTCGTGATTGGCGTAAAGCAAGACGCCGTCAAACTGCGACAGATACGCATAGTCACCCAGCGCCTCTTCTGGTGACGTGTGATAATCGAAATAGATTGCATCAGGCCCCAATCCCTCCGCCAACATAGGATAATATTCATTGGAAGGATGGTGAGTCGCATCGTGCCCGAGAAAGAGGATGCGAACAGGCCCTTCCGTGGGCCGCGCCAAGGCGATCCATGGAAGGAGGAGAACGATAAGGATTGGAAGGATGGGGCGCATGATGGTACCGCGTTCGTGATAGGTTCTATTGGAGGGTGAATTCGGGCAGGCGAACAATCTCGCCACCTTTCTGCGCCGATTCGTGGGCGAGAATCCCGGTACAGGTGATATTGGCAGATTGAACCGCGTTGGGATACGCGTCTTCACCAGATAACAGCATCTGCACAAACTGATGGGCCAAGTGTGGATGCGATCCACCGTGCCCCGCACCTTGCGTGAAGGAAAGGTGCTCTTCTCCATCGTCGCCCCCATAAACGCCACCCGTCGTGAAAGGCGCAATCTCATCCGGCAAGAGGTGTCCGTAATCAGGACACTCCACTTGCTCAGGAATCTCTGGCTCAGGCTTCTTCGCCGTGTGCACAATCAAGGGTTCCCCCTCGATCAATGGCCACTCGACCGCTTTCTTGGATCCATACACTTCAAAGGATTCCCGATACTGACGGGCCACATCAAAGAGCGAACGGTAGACCAACGCGGAGAGATCACTGTCCTTGAACTTGATATGGCAGGTCTCCACGGCATAAGGCGATCCATAACACTCATGCATCTCCTCGCGGATGGTGCCAGAGGGGAAACAGCTCACATACTCTGCCTGATCTTGCCCCAATCCTAACACAGGCCCTACACAATGGGTGGCATAATGCATCGGAGGCAGACCCGGCCAATAGCCTGGCCAACCATCCATATCCTGCTGGTGAGACGCTTTCAGGAACTGCAGCTTGCCCAATTCACCCTTATCATACAGTTCTTTCATAAAGAGGAACTCCCGCGCATAGACGACGGTCTCCATCATCATATACTTCAAGCCCGTTGATTGCGTGAGTTCCACAATCTCCTTACATTCGTCCACGGAGGTTGCCATCGGCACGGTGCACGCCACGTGTTTGCCTGCCTTCAAGGCCGCGATGGACTGCTCCGCATGATTGGGAATTGGCGTGTTGATATGCACCGCATCCACCTCGGGATCCTTGAGCAATTCTTCGTAGCTCTGATAGCGCTTCTCGATCCCATACTTGTCGCCCACCTCATCCAGGGACGCCTTCGTCCGCTGGCAGATCGCCGCCATGTTCGCATGAGGGTGCCGCTGGTAGATCGGAATAAATTCCGCTCCGAAACCGAGCCCCACGATCGCAATATTGACACTCTTGTCACTCATAGCCCGCCAGTGGACCATACCTTGGCGACACAATCATGTATGAATGCGGATAATTTCGTGTATTCTTGCGACATGGATACCCTCAAGAGCCGCAACCATTGGCTGGCCAATCTCCGTCCCGGCGGCATGCGCGAACTCTTCGACCACCTTCAAACGACGCTCTTCTTCGTCAAGGACCGCGAACTCCGGCTCATGGCGGGCAACCAGGCCTTTGTCACGCGCTGTGGGTATCCTTGCGAAGCCGAAATGATCGGCCACGTCGACCGTGAGATCTTTCCCGAAGAACTCGCCACCAAGTACCGCGCCGACGACCGGAAGGTGATCGAAACGGCCAAGCCCTTACTCGGCATCGTGGAGCTCTTCCCCAATCAGCTGGGAGAACCCGAGTGGTATGTCACAGATAAGGTACCACTCTATACCCATGACGGCGATGTCGCCGGCCTCTGCGGCACGGTTCGGAGCTATGAAGGCGCTCGCGCCGCCCTCCAACCCTACCTCGACCTCGTGCCGGTCATCGACTATCTCAAAGCGCACTACCAAGAGAATGTCTCGATTCCGGCCGTGGCCAAACACGCCGGCATGTCCGTGCGCCTCCTGCAAAGACGGTTCCAGGCGACCCTCAAGACCACCCCTCGAGACTTCATCATCAAGCTCCGGATCCACGCCGCCTGCGACCTGCTTTCGACGAGTTCAGCTACCATGACGGACATCGCCCTCCGAGTCGGCTTCTACGATCACAGCGTCTTTTCCCGCCAATTCTCGCGCCTCATGGGCATGCCGCCTTCCGCCTATCGGCAGCGCCATCAGGTGCGCTAACGACAATGCCTATCCCTCTTCGGGCGCTGCACGTCGGAAGACGAGCCAGCGTTCGGCGTTCAGAGGATGCCTCTCCCGTTGATGAAGGGGCAGGTGGACGAGAAGTTGTTCCTCGCCCTCCGTATCCGTGATTGGGCGGACGAGAAAGCCGAGGTGTTCCCCCTCGAAGCGTACGGCATTGACCCGCACACGGAGCGCTCCCTCCTGAGATTGCGTGTGCAGTTCGAGTTCTTGGGGCCGAATCCAGGTCCGATCGCCTAACCAAGACTGGCCGCGCCAGGCGCGAGGGGCCGGGCTGGCCGGGCCAAAGAGACGAGCGCAGTAAGCATCCGCGGGATGGTGGTAGATCTGCTCACTGCTGGCGCATTGAACGAGGCGCCCTTCACGAAAGACGGCCAAGCGATCAGCAATGACGAGGGCATCCATGACATCATGGGTGACCACCAAGGCAGTGGTGCCTACGCGCCGGACGATCTCGAGCAACTGATCGCGAAGATAGGTGCGCAGACTGGGGTCCAGATTGCTGAACGGTTCGTCTAACAAGATCACCTTTGGATCGGGAGCGAGCGCGCGGGCCAGGGCAATCCTTTGGCGTTCGCCCCCGGAGAGCTCGTGGGGATAATTGTGGCGTTTATGCGAGAGCCCAACCAGGGCTAACATTTGTTCCGCAATGCCGAGGCGCTGGTGCTTGAGGTGCCGGTGGAGACCGTAGGAGACGTTGCGCACGACATTCATGTGCGGAAAGAGCGCGCCTTCCTGAAAGACGAGGCCAACGCCACGCTTCTCAGGAGGCACCACCCGAGTTGGGGTCGCTGCAAGTTGACCACCAATTGAAATCTCTCCCTGGCTAGGGGTCTCCAGACCGGCAATCATACGCAGCAAGGTCGTCTTGCCACTCCCACTGGCACCCACGACACCGAGGATCTCGCCCGGCGGAACCGTGAGGCTGACCTGATGGACAGCATCCTGTAAGGCGCGCGGATAGCGTTTGCTGACCGATTGAAGATGCAGATCGGCACTCATGAAGAGGGGGGCCCAGTGGCATGACGCAACCACCGATTCAGCGGGATGAGAACGATGATGCCAGTGATCACGATGCAGACAGAGGGCAAGGCACTCTCGTGAATGCGCCCTTCCTTGGCGAGGCTAAACGCCTTGGTCGCCAAGGTTTCGAAATTGGCCGGTCGTAAGATCATCGTTAGAGGAAGTTCTTTCAGTGTATCGACGAGAATGAGCATCGCCGCCGCGAGGAGGGGGCGCCGGAGAAGCGGTAAGATGATGCGCCAGAGGGTACTGCCCCTGCCATGCCCGAGCGATTGTGAGGCCTCGTCGAGCTTACCGCAGAGACGCTCCATCCCACTACTAACAGGTTGATAAGCCACCGCAAGAAAGCGTGTGAGGTATCCAAACACCACCGCCATCAGCGTCCCACTGAGAAGGACGTGCGGGGCGGTGAGCTGATCGGTGCGGCCGACGATGATCATGATGCCGACGGCGACGACCGCTCCAGGCATGGCGTAGCCAAGGGTGGCGATGCGAAGAAAGCCGCGCCAGGCCGCAACCTGGGTCCACCGGACCGTGCTGGCAAGGAAGACGCTCACCATGACAATGAGGAGCGCCGTGGCGGCCGCGAGCGCGAGACTGCGTCCAAGAGTTTCCGTAAAGGTGGGAGGAATGGAATGCTGCAGGGTGAAGAGGCACCAGCGCCCCAACTGCCAAAGCGGGTAGAGCAGGCCGAGCCCCAGCGGGATCAGGCAGGTGAGAAAGGCCAAGCCTTTTCCCAAGGGGCCGAGGGAAAGCCGCTCCATGGGATGCGCGTCTGTACGCGTCTCAGCGAAGCCGCGTCGTCCCCGCTGGAAATATTCGAGAGCGAGCACGATAAGAACCATGCTCGTCATGAGTCCGGCGAGACGAATGGCAGAGTCGCGGTCTTCCAATCCGAACCACGTGCGGAAGAGTCCATCGGCAAGGGTAGGTACTCCGAGCAAGTTGACAGCACCGTAATCATTGAGCACTTCCATCACGATCAAACTAAGCCCGGCGACCATGGCGGGCCGTGAAAGTGGCAGGGCGATTCGAAAGAACGTGTGCGTGGCACTGCGGCCTAACATTTGCGAGGCTTCAATAAGGGTGCGGCTGTGATTGGCAAATGACGTCCTCACCGTGAGGTAGACGTAGGGAAAGAGAACACTTGCTAACACAACAACCAACAACCCATAGCGCAGCACCGTTTGCGCCCAAAGGAAGGCATCGGTGCCGAAACGCTCGCGGATGCCGATGAGCGCGGGAATGAGGGCCTCCGGCACTTCCAAATAGACCAAGGCACCAACGTAGGTGGGAAAGGCAAGCGGAAGAATCAAGGCCCATTCAAACACGCGTCGCCCAGGAAATTCATGAGTGGTCACGAGCCAAGCTGCGGGAACGGCAAGAACGACACTGAGCAGACTGACGAGTCCGACGACAATGAGCGTGTTCTTGACATAGCCCGCCAAGAGAGTCTCGACTATGTAGCTCCACTCGGAGCCCGTGCGGATAGCGCCTAACAAGACAGCCACGAGAGGGGCCGTGACGAGCGCTGCGAGAAGACAGGCAACCAACTGCCACCCATCCCAACGCGCCGTCCTCAGCCGATGGCCGGGATGTGAGGGTTGGCTGACGCTAGCCACGGGTCGGGCGTGGCGATAAACTTACTGCCAGTCGGCCTTGCCGAAGATCTTCACAGCAGCTTTGTTATGCTCGCCAAGCTTGGCCAGGTTGAGAGCGTCCGCTTTGAAGGTGCCCCAGGATTTGAGAAGTTCTGACCACGCGATGCCTTCTACGACCGGATACTCGGAGGTAGCCTTAGGGAAGGAAGCTTGCGCCGTTTCTGATGCGAGGAATTCTAGCAGTTTGACAGCGTCTTCTTTGTTCTTGGACGTCTTGACCACTCCTGCGCCACTGACATTGACATGCGCTCCGCGTCCGTCCTGGTTGGGAAAGAAGACGCCGATCTTCTTGGCAACCTCACGGTCTTTGGGATCGGCAGAATTCTCTAGCAGACCCACGTAATAGGTGTTCGCAATGGCGACGTCGGCCAACCCTGCAGCGACGCCACGCATCTGATCGCGGTCGCTCCCTTGCGGAGGACGCGCCATGTTGCCGCGGACAGCACGCGCCCACGCGAGCGCTTTCTCTTCTCCATGGGCCGCAATGATCGAGGCAAGGAGGGATTGATTGTAGATGTTCGACGACGAACGCGCGAGGATACGCCCTTTCCATTTGGGATCCGCGAGGTCCTCATAAGTCGAGAGCTCTTCAGGCTTGATCCGCTCCTTGGAATAGATGAGGACGCGGGCCCGACTGGTGAAGCCAAACCATTGCCCATCGGGATCGCGCAACGCGGCGGGAATCTTATCGTTCAGGGTCTCCGAATCAACGCTCTGCAGGAGGCCCATTTCTTTGGCGCGATGCAGGCGTCCAGCATCAGCAGTCATCAGCAGATCCGCAGGGCTATTCTCCCCCTCCTGCTTCAGCCGCTCCATCAGTTGATCGGCCCCAGATTTGACGACCTTAACCTCAATGCCCGTTTGCTTGGTGAACTCAGCCAATAGCTTTTCGTCCGATTCATAGTGACGGTGCGAATAAAGCGTGATTTCCCCGGCGATGAGGGCAGGCGCCAGAGCGATGAAGGAGACCGTGGTGATGGCGAGGGCTTTCAGCATGGCGCAAGGATGTGCAGTTGAGACTGATTCTCAACAACGAAATGCGTTCATTTCGTGCGCGCTGCCCCTCGCCATTGATCCCGAGGATCTCCCGAGCCATGCCCGCAATCGAACAGGGGTGAGCCATTCCCACCCATTTCGCAAGATGACGTCAATGTTTCGCAAGCGAACGCAAGCAGCGTCTTCCTTCATGCGCAGAGGGTGCGGAATCATGAACCTCTCTATCTTATTGCCTTCACCCCTTCGCATCGTCCTTGGCCTTGCAACCGTCTCCATCCCCTGCGCTCTGGGAGCGACCAGTTTTGTCCCTGTACCAAGCTTCGACAGTGATCCCCGCGGTGGCGCTGCAGAATGGGACATCTTCACCGCAGCCTCCGGTCCCCAGGGGGCGTCTCCCATCACCTCCGGTCTCAACGTGCCTACCTCGTCTGACATGACGATTGATGTGTTAGCTGCGATCGCCTCTCCTGGCGGTCTCATCGCTGGGGGGGACACCTACTATTCGCACAGCGGTGCCTATGCCTTCAGTGTCGATGTCGCCTTTGCCCAAGGCGTTGATTTCGCCCGCGTCAGCTACGCACTCGTCGGAGCGCAAGGAGCGCCTGAGCCCTTTCCTGTCGCCCCTGAGATCGTGGCCGCCACGTCGTTAGGTTCTGGAAGCTACAACGACGCTAACAACAACACCATCTTCTACACGGACTTCGAGCTGGCGAGTTCCCAAACAGAGATCACGGCCACGTTTGGGGATACTCCTGCGCCTTTCATGAGCTTCCGCTCCATCAACGGGGTACGCGTTGAAGGTCTTTCCGCTAACCCCATTCCTGAGCCCAGCAGCGCGCTGTTGGCCATGCTCGGCATCGCCGCCGTGGGCCTCAATCGAAGAAGACCTCAAGTGTCGCCTCTTCGTTAGGGCTATAGCAGCACAGGCCGCTGGCATCTGGAGCCACGCTTCGAACCCAATGAGCTGGGGTTTCAGATCGCCAAGCGGCCCATTGCCCCGTAGAGTAGGGATGGCAGTGACCGCCACTTTGTCGTCCATGAACGCCTCCTTCTCTGTCCTCACCATCCTTTGTATCGCCATCGCCACGCCGCTCCGAGCCGAGAACCGCTCGTACGACGGTTCCGGCAACAACCTCGCCCAGCCAACCTGGGGCGCCGTGGAAACCACTCTTCGCCGCAAGGCCGCCTCCGCCTATACCGATGGAGGCGCGACCATGGCGGGACACGACCGGCCCAATCCACGAGACGTTAGCAATCGCATCGCCCATCAACGCGTGCTCACCGAGAATCGCCGGGGCCTGGCCGATATGACCTGGGTTTGGGGCCAATTCCTCGACCATGACATCGCCTTAGTGTTACCCACGGCAGACGAATTCATCCCCATCATGGCAATGAATGCCGAAGACAAGATGGCTCCGATGATTCCTCTCACACGATCCCGATCCACGATGAAGGATGCGCAGCGGGAGCAGGTCAATTCCGTCACCGCCTACATCGATGCCTCCAATCTCTATGGGAGCAACGAAGAGCGCGCCCGCGCTCTCCGCCAGAAAGTGGGTGGCCTGATGCATGCCAGCGCTGACGGCAAGCTGTTGCCGAAGAACTTTGAAGAGATCGAGATGGAGAATCCGCACCATCGCCCGGTCACTGACCTCTACATGGCAGGAGATGTACGGGCGAATGAGAACCCCGCCCTCATCTCCATTCACACCTTGTGGCTCCGGGAACACAATCGATGGGCGACTCAGCTAGCAGAAGCCCACCCCGAATGGACCGATGAACAACTCTATCAGAAAGCACGCAAGATGGTCTCGGGACAGATCCAAGCCATCACGTATCAAGAATTTCTCGCCGCGTTGTTAGGCCCCTATGCTCCCAAAGTTGAAGAGGCCGCTTACGATCCGACCTTGAACAGCACGCTGTTCAATGAATTCTCCGGCGCACTTTATCGCATCGGGCACACCATGGTTTCCGCGCACATCATGCGCATGCACAACGACGGAAGCGTGCCCGCCGACGGTGGCTTCGTCTTCAAAGAGAGCTTCTTCAATCCGGAGTTGGTGAATGACGCACAAACGGTCGACCTCGTGCTCAAAGGCGTGGCGACAAAGCCCATGCAACAGATCGACCCATTTGTCGTCGATGCCTTGCGCAACTTCCTCTTTGCCGAGCAGGGAGCAGGTGGCATGGACCTCATTGCCATTAATCTCCAGCGAGGTCGCGATCACGGCTTGCCTCCTTACAATGATGTCAGGGAAGCCTTCGGGCTGACCCGCAAGGAACGCTTCGAAGACATCACCAGCGACCGCGCGCTCGCCTCTGCCCTCGCAGAGGCCTACGAGGGCGATGTCGGCAAACTCGATCTTTGGATCGCCGCCATGGCGGAGGATCACATGGGCGAGGCAAGTGTGGGCGAAACCGTGGCCACGGTTCTCGCGACCCAATTCCGCCACCTCAGAGATGGCGACCGTTTCTTCTTCATGCACGACCCCGACCTCACGGACGCGGAGAAAGCCCAGATTCGAGAAACGACTCTCGCTCAGGTGATCCGGCGCAACACAAGCATCACCCAACTCCAAGATCAGGTCTTCTTCGCCCAGCCCTACGAGACGTGGAAGGATACCGATGCCGATGGCATCACCGATATCCGCGAAGCCATCGCCCGGACGGACCCGACCGATCCTAACAGTCGCCTGCGCGTCCTCCAAGTCACCGAGGCTGGTGACGCGGTGACGCTCGAGTGGAGTAGCATTCCTGGCAAAGAATACCTCATCGAATACTCAGCCACCCTCGAAGGTGCCTGGGAAATCGTTGCCAACGTCATCGCGGAGGAAACCGCCACCGCAGCTCCGCTCATCCGGCATGGAGCCGAGCGCGGCTTCTACCGCATCGCCGTGCGCGACTAACTCACCGACCTTCGTCAGCGTCGATGTAGTCGAACATTGTCAGGATATCCTCACGCTCACCAAGTCCCGATTCCTCAAGGCGTTCCTGCAATCGCTTCGACAAGCGATCACGGAAGCCAACGGTTCGCATGAACGCAATCCACCAATCGCGCTCATGATCGGGACGCGACACGCCATGCGCACGTGCCCACGCCAGCGCCGCCTCGTCATCGTTGCCATCGAGCACCGCCGTCTTGAGGGCCTCATACGCAACCCCGAGGAACTGGCAGGTCCACAGATCCATGCCGATCCCCAAGTTCGCATGCAAATCCTCCGGCAACGCCCCAGCGGCGTGAAGCCGAATCTTTTCGCAAAGCCGTCGAAAGTACGGCAACCCATCGATTTCATCAGTAGGCGAACAGGGATAACGGACATCAGTCATACAAGGAGCCTGCAATGATGGCACCCTTGAGGCAAGCGATTCCCCGCCCACCTCTGCGCCTTGCGACCTCATGCACCCCATGGGGTTCCCAAACGCATGCGCCTCTTCTGCTTCCTTTCTGCCTGCCTGCTGACCTCGACTTGGGCGGCCGACCCCCTCGCGGTCTACGTCCTGGCTGGGCAATCAAACATGGAAGGCAAAGCACAGATGATGTTGTTAGAGCATCAGGTGAAAGCGCCTGAGACGAAAGACCGTTTCGCCCATTTGATAGATGCCCAGGGTGCGTGGATCGCGCGTGACGATGTGTGGATCAAGTTTCTCAATCGTCATGGCAAACTTACCGTCGGCTTTGGGAGCCCAAAGCGGATTGGCCCCGAATTGGACTTCGGTCACGTCATGGGCGATGCCCATGACGAGCCTGTACTCTTGATCAAGACAGCATGGGGTGGAAAGAGCCTCTACCGGGATTTCCGTCCTCCCAGCGCGGGCATTCCCAAGGCAGAAGAATTAGCTACTTTGCTAGAACAGGCACAGAAACGGAAGCCCGATTCCACTCCAACGATGATCGAAGACAGCTTCGGTCACTACTACCGGGAAATGCTGCGGGAGGTGAACGAGACCATGGCCGATGTCGGTGCGGTCTTCCCGGAGTTGGCCGACAAGGAACCGCGATTGTGCGGGTTTGTCTGGTTTCAGGGATGGAATGACATGGTGAACGCCGACTATGTGGCGGCCTACGAAGAGAACATGGTGCATTTCATCAACGATGTGCGCCGCGACTTGAAGGCTCCCAAACTACCGTTCATCATCGGTCAGTTAGGCGTGGGCGGCACAAAAGAAGCCAAGCCAAACCCACGCAAAGACGCCTTTAAAAGCGCTCAAGCCGCCGCTGCCAATCGGCCCGCATTCGCCGGGAATGTGGCGGTGGTGAAGACAGATCAGTTCTGGGATGAAGAGGCCCAGGCCGTCTTCGACAAAGGATGGAAAGAGCATTTGGAAGAATGGCAGAAGATTGGGTCCGACTATCCCTATCACTATCTCGGAAGCGCTCGGACCTATTCGGACATCGGGAGAGCCTTTGCCCAAGCCCTCCTGGAACTTGGCTCCAAAGACACGCGCAAGGAACCTTGACGCCGCCGTGGGGGCTTGGTAGGTGCGGGGATGAATCGACGTCTGGAGCATCGCCACGCCGCCATCACCGGCGCAGGTTCGGGCATTGGCCAAGCCATCGCCAAACGCTTTGCGGCGGAAGGCGCGGTGGTTGAAATCCTTGAGCGCGATGCCAATGCTGCTGAAGACACCCGATCTGCCATCACTGCGGCTGGCGGCCAGGCCTTCACCACCCTCACAGATGTGTCAGACCACGCTTCCGTGACGGATGCCTTCGCTGCCATCACAGACGCCCGCGGGGCCGTCGACACGCTTGTGAACAACGCAGGCATCGCACACGTGGGAAATGTGCAGTCAACCACGCCCGAAGACATGGATCGGCTCTATGCGGTCAATGTCAAAGGGGTCTATCATTGCATGCAAGCCGCCATCGGCGGCATGGTCGCGCAAGGGAAAGGCGTCATCCTCAACCTCGCCTCCGTCGCCTCCAAGATAGGCATCGCCGATCGCTTCGCCTATTCCATGACCAAAGGCGCCGTCCTCACCATGACCTTATCCGTCGCACGTGACTATGTGAGTCACGGCATCCGCTGCAATTGCCTCTGTCCCGGCCGCGTCCACACCCCCTTTGTCGATGGCTTCATTCGCAAGAATTATCCCGGTGAAGAAGACGCCATGTTTGAGAAACTCGCCGCCTATCAACCCATCGGACGCATGGGGAAACCAGAAGAAATTGCCAGTCTTGCCACCTTCCTCTGTTCGGACGAAGCCAGCTTCTGTACCGGCAGCGCCTACGACATCGACGGCGGCTGCACCCTCTTACACTAATTCATTTCTTAACCTAACTCACTTCATCAACTCATGAAACTGATCCGCTTTGGAACCCCTGGTAACGAGAAACCCGGCTTGCAACTCGCCGACGGTCGCCGCATCGACGCGAGCGCTTTCGGCCAAGACTACGACGAAACCTTCTTCGGCGGCGATGGCATGGACCGCCTCGCCACTTGGTTAGAAAGCGAGGGCCAAAGCGCCCCCGAAGTTTCCTCAGAGACCCGCCTGGGCCCACCCCTCTGCCGCCCTAGCAAACTCATCTGTGTCGGTCTCAACTATGTCGACCACGCCAAAGAATCCGGCATGGACGTCCCCAAAGAACCCGTCATCTTCTTCAAAGCCACCTCCGCCATCACCGGCCCCAACGACGGACTCACCATTCCCAAGAACAGCGTCAAGACCGATTGGGAAGTCGAACTCGCCGTCGTCATCGGCAAGAAAGCCAGCTACGTGGAGAAAGCCAACGCCTACGACCACATCGCCGGATACGTCTTACACAATGACTACAGCGAACGCGAATTCCAGATCGAGCGCGGTGGTCAATGGGTCAAAGGCAAGAGTGCCGATACCTTTGCCCCGCTCGGCCCCTTCATCGCCACGCCCGATGAATTGGGCGACGTACATCAGTTAGACCTCTGGTTAGACGTCAACGGCGAGCGCCGCCAACAGAGCAACACCAGCAACCTCGTCTTTGATATCCCCACCCTCATCCACGAACTCAGCCACTACATGACCCTCCTCCCTGGAGACGTCATTTCCACCGGCACCCCCCACGGCGTCGGCAGCGGTATGAAACCGCCCACCTTTCTCAAGCCTGGTGACCATGTCAGACTAGGCATCGCCGGCCTTGGCGAACAAGAACAGGCCGTCAGCGCCTACGCACCCTCAAGTTAGAGGGAAGCGGCGGAGCCGAGCCCTCGGACTGCGTGCAGCCTGCTGCCGCTTTCCCGAATGCAGTCCTGCTGCGGTGGCCACAGCAGAACCCTCCCGCTCTCGTCGTGGAACGATAACCACGGAGAAAGATGGAGAATCATGTCACAAAGCGCGCCTCAGAAGCAGCTACGGGTATGCCCAAGATGATGAATGACACGGAATGCGTGCGACGCTACCTCAAGGATCACGACCAGGAGGCCTTTCGGTGTCTCGTCGAGCGCTATTCGGGAATGGTATACGGCGTCGCCTTGCGCCAGACGTCCCAAGCAAGCCTAGCCGAAGAAGCCGCGCAAACAGTCTTCATTCAACTGGCCAAGAAAGCGGCGGCCTTGCGCAACCCAGCCAGTCTCGCCTCATGGCTGTATCGTAGCGCCGTCCTCGAGTCCTTGCATCTGTTGCGCCGACGCAGCCGGGAAAGGAAGCATCGAGAGCGCCTCATGGAAGCGACAAGATCGCCGGATGAGCACGCTGACAGTTGGCGCGAAGTCATTCCCTGCCTCGACATCGCCTTGAATCAACTCTCACAGAGTGACCGACAGATCATTCTAGCGCGGTTCTATCATGAACACAGCTATAGTGAGATCGCGGCCCACTTGCAGAAATCGGAAGCGGCTTGCCGCAAACAAATTTCCCGCGCATTGAAGAAGCTCTCGCGCCTCTTGAAAAGACAAGGAGTGCTCGCGTCGACAGCATTGTTAGCCCAAGGACTCCAGCCCGAACTCGCCGCGGCAAGCCCCGTGGGTCTGGTGGATGTCATCGAGGGACGGGTCGCCGATCTCTCTGGGCACAGCGCGCTGTCGACAGTGAGTGCCTCTCTCATGGCTGCGATCTCCAGCAAGACGATGTTAGTCATCGTGGCCGGACTTTCCGCCGTGGCACCAGTCGTTGCCAGCAAGCGCGAGACCCTGCACGATCAAACCTCGGCACCTGCCGCCTCGTATTCGGTCCTGCCTTCGACCCGTCTCGCCCCCCTTGTGAATGACACTGTCAGTGTTGAGGATATCCTTGCCGCTCTCGGAACAGAGCAGTTGGCGCTCCTCCTGCGTTGGTTGCCTTCGGCCAGCAACGCCGACCTGGAGAGACTCGCCACAACCCGCCTGTCAATGTTGCAGGTAGAGGGTGTTGCGCTCAACTCTGTTAGCTTCTGGAGTCTTCTCTTTCAACGCTGGGTGACGTTGGATTCCCATGCTGCCCTGACATTTGCCGAGGACTCCAAAAAGACGCTGCGTGGCCATCGCGGACAAGAACTCTTTGATCTGGAAATGATCTTTCTGGCCTGGGCCAAGGCGGCCCCCGATAAGGCACTGGCGGCTGCCGAGCAGCGCTCCGCACCATTGGTCGTGATCGTGCTCAATGAACTTCAGAACCGCGATCCTTGGAAAGTCATCGAACTCAGTAAGCAACTCGATCCTGGCATTGCCTCCTTGATAAATTGGGGAGATCTCTTCGAGACACTGGCCAAGCGTGATCTGACAACCGCCACCGAAGCCGCTCAAGCCATGCCTCCGTCGCGAAATCAAGATCGCGCGCTCTTCGCCGTCGCCATGGCCACGATGGCATCCGATCCTCAAGCCGGTCTCGCCATGTTAGAGGGACGTTCGAGGGTTCCACTCCTACAGAAATGGTTGGCGGCCGATTGGGAAGGTGGCTTTCAAGCGATCCAAGCGGAACCGAAGTCTATCGGGAAACTCACATTGATGCGTGAGACAGCTGGGGACTATTGGAAGCGCCATTCCGAAAAAGCCAAAGCCTGGGCCTTCGCGATCAAGGATCCCCAACTCCGCCGGGCTGCTCTATCCGGTCTCGCCGTCGCCGCAGCCGAGAGCGATCCACTCCAAGCCAAAGCCATCTTCGATGCCTTGGGATGGGATGTGCGAGACCCTGACGCGACCACGAGTTATGTCTCAGGAGGCTCAGGACAGGTGAGAGGTTCTGTCGAAACACTCGAAAACGCCGCCCAACAGGTGATTACGGCTGTGAGCAAGTCAGACCGTCACGAAGCGCTGTCCTTGTTAGGCAATGTCAAGGGCATTGGGAACGAGCAACGCCTTCTCGACGTGATCGCCACGCCGTGGATGTCGGAAGATCGCCAGGGCTTTGAGAAAGCCATCCGCGCGCAGCCTTCCGGGAAGCTCCGCACATCGTTGGCCCGCTGGTATGCGAGTGCGTTAGTGTCTGACAATCCTAACGAAGCCCTGCAATGGGTGACGGAGAACGCGGCGCTCAGTGAAGAAATCGTGATACAACAGGTGTTCGGGGACTGGCAACAGTCCGATCCTCAAGCAGCAAGAGAGGCCTACCTGGACCATGAATTCCCCAATAGCGCATGGAAAGACGCCTGCTTTGAATCTGCCTTGAGGACCTCACTCAGTGATCCAGCTGATCTTGCCAAGCTGCAGGACTGGCTCGGCTCCCAAGCAGATCAATACGATCTCCCTCGGATCCATGAACGTTTGGGAAATGCCCTCGCTGAGCATGATCTTGAGAGTGCTGCCGCCTGGGTGGATCGCCTCGAACCCTCACAGGCTCGCCAAAGCGCCATCCAAGGCGTAGTCGAACAGCTCTTCAATGGAGAACACGCCAATCCCCAAGAAACACTCGCTTGGATCGAGCAACTTCCTGACAGTTCCACCCAACAGTTCTGGCTCAATCACCTTGCGAAGCAATGGATAACTACTGACGCCGAGACCGCCTTCGCCACGCTGCCGAACACCGCTTTGTCTGAACGCAACTTCAATCGCTTAGCTGGGAGGCACTAGCATGTTTTTATCATTGCCTCGCCTCATATTACGCTTGGTCGCCGCCTGTGTCATTGGATATTCCATCGGTCTTCTCGTGAGACAATGGCCATTAGGAAATCCGACAGAGTCTATCACCGTCACCGAAGAATCATCTCGAACCGGCACATCACACCCGACGTCTCGATGGACGGGACTCATGCACCGCTTCCACGAAGGCCTCAGCATCCGTGAACAGCAACAGTTTGTCATGGCCTGCCAGCATGCGAATCCCTCTGAGCTGAAAGACCTTCTTGATCGTATCGAGTATTTCCGTGATGGCATTCAACACGCCTTCGCTTCCATTGCGCTCAAGCGATGGCTTGAGGTCGATGCTTCGGGAGCGCTCGCCTACGCCAATCAGCGCGGTGGACAGTGGCCTGGCTTGTGTATGCTGCAGTGGGCCGAAGTCGATCTGCCAGCGGCTATTAAGGCGGTTCTAGAATCTCCATCAGCGAATTCCCAAACCAATTCCCGAAGATTCCAGTCAGAACTCGGTCGGAACGTTCGCGGGTTGCTACTTCTCAAAGTTGCGGAATCAGATCCTCTCGCAGCTCTCGAACTCAGTGACAAGATGCCTCTCACAGGTGCCGAAGCTCATCGGGCTTACAATATCATCTTTCAAAGACTCAGCGCAAAGGACCCAAGCATCGCGGCGTCAACGCTCGATGCCGTGAAGGATCGAAATGCTAGGCAGATTGCCATGACCCAAATCACCACCGAATGGGGGAAGCGCGATCCTGAGGCCGCGCTCGCGTGGCTACGGAAACAACCAGCATCAGCCATGGGGCTCTTCTCTCTCGGCAACGCTTGGGCCACTCATGATCCGCAAGCCGTACTTGCCCGGCTCGACGAACTGTCAGAGTACCCTGGAAGTCGTGCCACGCTCCTCGGCACGGCTCTCGCCACGTGGTGGGAGGACGATCCCACTGCGATGCAGATATGGCTAACAGATGCCGATTTGAATGAGAAAACCGCCCAGCGTGTACAGGCCAATCTCATCACAAAAGTCGCCGCATCCGACCCTGAAAGTGCCGCGATACTCAACTCCCAGGCAGTGGCCCAAGGGCACCCCTCACAAGAGCACGTGATTTTCCAATCGTGGGCCGAGGAAGACCCTCACGGTGTGCTCGATTGGGCAAGCGCCCAGCCCAAAGGCGCCCCGAGAGACGATGGCATGCTCGCTGCCATCAGCGTTCTCAGCAAGCGCGATCCTGTCGCGATGCTAGAAGAGCTTCCCCTACTCGCCGAGACGATCGACTACTCAGGTGATTGGTGGAAGATGGAGATCGCCGGACCGCTCATGAAGGTTCTCTCAGCCCGAGGGCAGAAGGCTTCAGAAGACTGGATCAAATCGCTGCCCCCGCCCATTGGGAGAGAATTCTTGGAGGCCTACACGGGTCAATGGCAGTTCCGTGCCCCAAGTGAAACGCTCGCGTTTCTTCTAGAGCAGCCTCTCAGCGACGACTTGGTGAGCACGGCACAAGGCGTGCTCAGCGCTAAACTCGCCCGAGAAGATCCAGCCGCGGCAGCAGAAATCGTCACCGCTTTTGAAGACCAGCAAATGCGCGAGATCGGCACGCAGAATCTGATGTCCAGCTGGCTCTCGATTGACCCCAATTCTGCGGAGGAATGGACGCTGACCCTCACCGATGCCCCCACCCGCGACAGCGCCCTAGCCATGCTCGCCAATCATGCTGCCGAACAGAATCTCGACAAGGCCTTCGCCAAGCAGCTAGCCGATCCCTACGAGCGCCACGATGTCGTACGACAGCTCCTCCAGCGGGTGCACGATCAAGACACCGCCACCATCTACGTCGATCAGGCAAACCTCTTAGAGGCAGATCGAGCCGCCCTCCTCTCTGGATGGAGATTTCGAACGAAATCCCCATAGTGCCTACGACCACATCGCCGGATACATCAGCAAGTACAGGGAAACGGCGAAGCCTGCCCCTTGGACTGCGTGCAGCCTGCTGCCGCTTTACCGAATGCAGCCCCGCTGCAAAGGCCACAGCAGTGGCGCGAAAAGAACCTGGATGGAGGTCAGACCCAGCCCATCCTAACATCGCGCCACATCTTCATCAACATCAATTAGCAAGAGCAGAGCGCATCTCCCTTGAGAGTCCGCCACTCTCCTTAGCCAACCAGGCCTCAGCACCTGCGGGATCTTGGCGTTTCCAATGCTCGAAGCGATACCGTGCCACTTCACGTGCCTCTTCCGTATGGTGCATTCGTTGGAGCACCTGAATCACAGTGTCGAATCCATGATAGGTATGGTTGGACAGATACTTGAGCGCGGCGTCATGCGACTCCGGATAGGGAAGGCGTTCTACCCAGTCGAGTGCGCCTTGCCAATTCTCGCGGGCCAAGCGCTTGGCAATGGCCTCACTCGCATTCTCGTGGTGTCGTCCTGGAGGAATCGCCTCGATTAATGTCAGAGCTGTATCAACGGGAAACCGATCTGACGCAATGGCCATGGAAAGCCACTGGCCTTGCGTTGCTTCAGGAAGGAGCGCGGCCGCCTCCACCAGGGCCTGCGCATCGTGCCCGGCAGTCCAGTTGGTGGTAGCGCTAATGCAGCTTCCCTCGGAGACCAGATGCGGATACATCTCTACGAAATGACGCATGGCTCCCTCGAGATCGTCTCGCGCCCACAGTCCAATAGCCCTACCAATGCCCTCGGTCACTCCCATCGATGCGATGCCTGCTAGAGCGGCGTGGGGATCCTGTTCGGCCCAAGCCTCCGAAGCCATGGCAAGAGCCATCTTTCGTGGGAAACCTGCCTCCAGCCGGAGGGCTCGGCGATAGGCTCCCTCTGGATCAATAGCCGCGTAGCTCTCCATGAGCACCTCGAAATAGCGATTTCTACTCTGTCTCCCTTCAAAGGAATCGACAAGGTCTAAGGCCCTAGCAGGATCACGGCGCCCCAACGCCTTAATATAGGCCTCTAATCGGGGATCATGATCCGAAGGCGATTGCTGTAGCATCTCCATGATCTGAGCATCGGTCAATTCAAGAGAGATCAGGCCAGTGACACTGTCTTGAAATGCTTGAGGAAACCGTGCTAGAGCCGGTTGGAGCACTTCCAATCCACCGAGTTCCTGCAAGCGTTCACAAGCAGCTCGAGCGACAAGCTCTCGAAAGTCATCCAACGCCATCGATGACAAACGCTCCAGGAGTTCTTCCGTGTGAGAGCGTGACATGGTGTAAACTTGGCTAACCAGTGAGGCCGATTCCCCTCGATCCAGATGCCAGACTTGAAGATCCAGCATTCTATCCAGCTCAACGGTGCCCTCATCTGCTCGTTCCAGTTCCGTTTCGGACGAAGGCGCACCCTTCCCATAACACAATTGCCATGTTCGATAGCCTTGAAACGCCATCACACCCACCAGCACCAAGAATAGAACCGCCCGCCACCAGAGTTGCCCTTTCATGGCAATCCTTCCTCCTTTGCCGTGTAGACTGCTCGGGCATCAATGGTGAGATCGCCACGGGTCCGCATGCGCCCCAGAAAGGCCTCAACGAGTGCATCGCTACCATTACTCTGGAGTAATGACAGCGCTTCCAGTGGCTCATGACGGCGAACGAAGGCGGCCTCCAATAGAAACGCGGACTGTTCCTCAGGTGCCAATACTTGGCCATATTCCATGACCTCGGCGGCGGTCAATCCCTGCGTCCGCTTCCCGAGTATCGGTGCCCCTGCCAGTCTCACGGACCCGTCCTCCGTCTGCGAGATGACCCAATCGAAAGCATCGGAGAACGAATTTCTCGCGAAGACGTCAAGAGCACTGGTCACGGCACGCGTCCTGAAGCTGGCTTCTCCCACAGCAAGAGCAGCGCGCAACGCCTCATCCTGATTCTCCCTCGCATAGCGCAACATGACCTGGCCAACCGCTTCATAACGTTCTCGGTGATCAGAAAGGGTGTTCACCCACTGCCAGGCTTGAACAGGATTCGCCCTCGCCCAGCCATCGACAATCTGGCGGAAGGCACTCCCTCGTTGGATCGGCTCATCGATCGAGTCTAACAGAGCAATCGCCGCCGATGGATTCTCTTTGGCGACACCCTGCAACAGTTTCGATTGAAGGTCATTGCGAATCCTCGGGGCCACCGGCAATTCGCGAATCGTGGCGAGCGTTTCTAGCGGGTGCACAAAACCCAAGGAATCGATCACCGCTTCGAGTGCCACCAATTCATGCCCATCATCCCAACCCGGGCCAAGCTCGCCGATCATTTGGAGAGCTCGATCTTTCGCGGCGTTCAGGTCGACCTTTCCCCAATAGAGAAACACCTCACGACAAAGCCCATCGGCACGTGCGAGACGTGAAACGGCCACCAGATCGGCCGCCTTTGGAAGATCGCTAGGATGGAGAGCATGAAGGACCTTCAGAAACTGGATCCTCGGTTTAAGGAGATCAGGTCTTTTGATGCAGGATTCCAAGGCATGCCGGAAGGCGAGCAGGCTCCTGCTCTGATTCATGCCCCCCCTCTTCGCCAATCCGTCTAGCAGCGAGCGCCGTTTCTCACTTCGAACCTCTGCAACGCCACTCCCGCTTTCCAACTGAGCCGCGAGCATGTGATTCCCTATTGACTGACACATCACCACAATTCCGCATGCGAGCACGCACCGATTCAGCACAGAGACAGGGCACACAGAAACGCTCCCCACTCTGGCAGCACCAATGATCTCGCGGACATCAAGCGGATGTCCACACCTGGCAAATTCACTAGACAGACCAAGCGCTAGGGCTCCCACCGAAAGAGTCGTTCCACGCCTTTCTAACATCGCGCGTAATTTCTGAAGTAACCGCTGACACTGTTTCTCACACGCTGCCACGGACTTGCCTGTGATATCAGAAATCTCAGGAAAACTGCGCCCCTCGAAGAATCGCTGGAATAGGAATCGCATTTCTGACAGAGTCAGCTGACCGATCACCTCATCCAGTGCCACAAGCGCCGTGTGAGGAAGTGACGGCTCATTCGGTGTTTGTCTCATCGCATTCTCATAAGCTACCAGTTTCCGCAGATGACGCCGTTCCCGCCGCCGAACCGCACGTGCTTGGTGAGACGTTGCGGTGTAGAGCCAAGGAGCCAACGCCGCATCCTTCCCCGCCAAACGAGGAGCTTTCTTCGCCAACGCCACAAAGACCTCTTGGCTCACCTCCTGGGCCAACTCTTCCTGCCCTGTGAGGCGAAGGGCGGTGTGGTGGACCAAGCCTCCATAACGTTCAAGCAAGACCGCCAATGCCCATTCGTCCGCCCCATCCGCGAAGCGTCTGAGCAGCACACAATCTGGAGGATCATCTCGGTTCACACCAAGAACCTGCCAGAATACCCTGAATCCGGACAACACCCACTAAATTCATGCCTCAAAGGCACCGAAAACGCCCTGCTTGTGCGCGCAGAATGCGGAATCAAGACCCCGCCACCACCCATGTCGATCAGGCAAACCTCTTAGAAGCAGATCGAGCCACTCTCCGCCCGTTGGATTGCGTGCAGCCGCCGCCCCCCGGACTGCCCCGCTGCAAAGGCCACAGCGTTAGCGCGAAAAGAACCTGGATGGAGGTCAAACCCAACCAATCCTAACATCGCGCCACCTCTTCATCAACATCAATCAGCGAGAGCAGCACGCATCTCCCTTGAGAGTCCGCCACTCTCCTTCGCCAACCAGGCCTCAGCGCCTGCGGGATCTTGACGTTTCCAAGCTCGAAGCGATACCGTGCCACTTCACGTGTCTCTTCCGTATCGTGCATATGTTGGAGCACCTGAATCACGGTGTCGAATCCATGATAGTCGTTCCGCCAACTGAGAAGTCGTGCCGTGCCTCACTTCCCCTTCGTTTCCTTCTGTTTCCATCTGTCCTCAATACCCGTTCCCTTTCTCGGGTTACAGCAGCGGTGGAACAGAAGAAATCAAAGGAACCGAAGGCTAGATTGCTTGGGTTGGACAGCGTTAGAGACTAATCTAAGAAGCCAAGATTTGGACCACAGATGGTCACAAATCAAGAGTGGTGCTGCGGGATCTGCTATCTGTGATAATCGGCGTTATCTGTGGTTTACTGAACTGCCGCGGATTGACCCGTTCCCTTTCTCGGGTTACAGCAGCGGTGGAACAGAAGAAATCAAAGGAACCGAAGGCTAGATTGCTTGGGTTGGACAGCGTTAGAGGCTGAGCTAGGAAGCCAAGATTTGGACCACAGATGACACAGATCGTCACAGATCAAGAGTGGTGCTGCGGGATCTGCTATCTGTGATTATCGGCGTTATCTGTGGTTTACTGAACTGCCGCGGCTTGACCCGTTCCCTTCCTCGGGCAACAGCAGCGGTGGAACAGAAGGAATCAAAGAAGACGAGGGCTAGATTGCTAGGGTTGGACAGCGTTAGAGGCTAGGCTAGGAAGCCAAAGTTTGGACCACAGATGACACAGATCGTCACAGATTAAGAGTGGTGCTGCGAGATCTGTTATCGGTGGTTAAATAGGTGCCTCGAGATTGGCATCCTCGTTTCGCGCCAACAGTTCGGCGATGTCTCCGCAGCATCCAGGATGGCTTCAGGGTGACTCATGAGATCGCTTCGAAAGCGGCGTGGGCTGCAGTCCTGCAAACTTTGATTTCATCCCCAGTGCTGCAAGTAGGCGTTCTTCCACTGATATCCGTCACACGCGCTCGGTTTCTGCCCTTAAAGAAGCCGTCACGCAGCCACTCGGCCGACGATTTCGCATGTCTGTTGGACGATTGGAAGCAGGCACATTGGGATTATCGCAAGTATGGGAGGGTTTGCAAATGAATCCCAACTGACACGTTTCGAGAAAGTCCATGGGTCCCGTCGCTCGGTCGTCACGCTCGCCACGCGGCAGGAGGCACTTTTGTAAACGAATCCGTTCGGCGACTCCGTCTTTCTTGATGATGAACCAGCGCAAACGGCATCTCAGCCATCTCTACGATCTGCACGCGGAGGCCGTTTACGGCTTCCTTTTGCAGGTGGCTCAAGTGCCCGAAGATGCTCGCGATCTACTACAAGAAGTGTTTCTGCGAGTCTCACAGAATCTGAAGCGCGTTCAAGGAGCGCGATCGCCGCGCGCCTATATCCTTAAGATTTCCTGGCACCTTCACCTCGACCACAGTCGCCATCGACAGGCCCAGCAGCGTCGCGAACGACGTTTCATGGAGGAGCAACCGAAGATCTACGAAATCACCGAGGATCCCGATGCGCAGGCCTTTCGGCATCGGCTTCAGGAGATCATGGCCGCATTGCCACAGGAACAACGGGCCGTGGTTCATCTCCATCTTTGGGAGGATCTGACCTTTGATCGCATCGGAGAAACGCTCGGCATCAGTCCAAACACCGCTTCGAGTCGTTACCGATACGCCCTCACGAAATTGCGCCATCATATGAACACACTTCGCCACCAACTCTAACTTTGATCCTAGTATAACTATGCGAGATCTTGAGAAACTGATGCGGGCCACGCCTCTGCGCAAACCCGATCCAAGCTGGAAGGCGATCATCCTGAGCCGGAGTGTGGCTATCGACAGCGGATGGTCAATAGGTGCCAAAGCCGTTTCCTCTCTTGTCTTCGGAGGATGCCTCGCCTGGGGACTCACTAGTTGGCTCTGGCAAGATCCAGAGTCTAAGTCTCAAGACTCTCCAAGAGCGCATGAGACGAGAAAGGGCGTATCCACAGGATTGGTGTTAGAGAGGGGCCCAAGAGGGACAAGCCTGGATTGGGACGCTGCCTTGCTGAGCGAAGACGACGAGCGCTTCGATGAATGGCAGGATCCAAGGATCGATGTTGCCTTAGCCGATGTGCATGAGGTTCTCACCAAGTTCAAAGAAGCCACCTTGCGACGGCTACATTTTCCCGAAATCGTCCCACTCAAGCGTATTGGAATCACGGCGGAAGCCATAGCTGCAAGGGCGCATGTTGCCCTCGCAAGCGATGGTGAAGAGGAAGCGGCGCAGGCCTGGCAGGATTGCATGACTTTGTTTCGACTGACGCACCTTCTGCAACAGCGTCAGACCATGGACGCGAAGAAGCTTGCGGTGGGTATTGCGGGTATTGTCATCTTTCCCATCGGAAAAGGCTGGCGCGATCATCGCTGGACAGAAGCGCAACTGGCATCATTGCAGGGCCACTTGTTAGGCCTGCGATCCTTGGAGGCAATCGCTGAAGTGGCTGCCCAGCAATCGGAAGCCTTCGAGATCTTCCAGGATACATGGGACCCGAAGTATCAGGTCTGGGTCGGGCTCACGAATGAAGATTGGCTCGCCCTGGGCGAGAAAGATCATTGGCTGCATCGCGTGATCACTGATTCGATGGATGTTGATGGACGTGTCCGGCAGACGGCAATCATTCTCGCCTTGGAGCGCTATCACCGGCAGCATAGCGAACTGCCTGAGCAGATCGAGGACATCCTCTCAGAAATGCCCTACAATCCATGGACAGGAGCCCCTTTTGTCTATGAGAGGACGGGGCCTGATGAAGCACGCCTTGATGGATCGGAAGGATCCTGGATGGCGTTCAGGCCCCACCACAACTAACATTCCACCAGACACCTCCTTGAGCACCTACATACATACTTCAGGTTGCTCCTGATTGTTTGTCTTGTGGCGGTATTGCCAGAGTGCCGCTGGAATCACTCCGAAGAGGTAGGCGAGCATGTCGAGCCAGCCGAAATGGGTGCCGAGGGCTCGAGAAACGAGTTGTGACAGAGAGTTAGGATGTTGGGCGAGGTTGGCGGGAATGCCAGTCAGTTGGAAGACTTCAATCGCGGCGACAGCCAGAAGCGCCATGGTGGTGCGGGAAGAGATTGGTTGACTAGGCCAGAGGAAACCGAGTCCCACGTAAAGCATCGTCGCGTAGAGCGCGTCCCCAAGATACTTGTCCCAAAGAATGTTGCCGATCGGGTAGAGTCTGGAAAGGAGGCCGACTGCAATGATTAGGATAAGTGCAAGTAGATAGCGTGTGCGAACGGACATCGTTCTTTAGGGGTAGGTGTTCTCTCTCACGGAATGATAGGGTATCTTGCTAGTTTCGATATCATTCCGCCAGTCTTCGTTGATGGTCCGTGTCGGGAAGCGGAACCCGTTGGTTTGATAGACCAAGATACATTCATCAACGAAGCCGACACTGATGAGATAGTAAGTTCTGTCCGTTGACCTAGAGTCGATCGACGCCATGACCCGACCCGTTAGTGGGTGTAGGTTCTGTGCTGCGATGCGGTGCTGGAGGAAGATGGTGTCGACAAGGTAGATGACACCATACAGTGTCAAGACAGTGCACAATAGTGGGCGTGATGGTTTCCCAAGTAGACCAATGAACGTTAGCAACACGAGAAGAAGATAGAAGAAGAGGTTATGCCCATAGAGAACGAGGAAGACTGGCAGAGCGGCGATGAGGAGGAGCGTGAAGACGCATCCACAATATCGAGAGCAGTCGATGTGATTGAAACCCACTTTATCTAGTCCGTAAGTTTGCCATATGTCTTTACTTTGCCACACAAAGCAAAGATGGCAAGTGAAGGTTCTCGTGCCCCTTCAGGGCTGTGGCATAGGGGTCACTCTCTAGACCAAAGGCTGAAGCCCTTGGCTGTGTTCTCTAGGACTTTCGGCCCCAGCACTTAATCTATGTTGAAGCGCTCAGTCTGGGCACGCAACACGCCGCGACCGCCTCCCGTTCATAGGGTTTCTTCTCGGTGCGCTATCGCCTCGTTCCAATCCTTGTCTTCCTCGTCTGCAGGTTGCCGTTGGTGGCTTGGGCGGGCGAGGTCCCGGAGCCGATCAGCTTCGTCGATGATGTCTTGCCCGTTCTGAGCAAGGCGGGCTGCAGCGGTTCGGCCTGCCATTCTAAGCCAGCTGGACAGAATGGCTTCAAGCTGTCTGTCTTTGCCTACGATCCGGAGGCGGACTACGCGTCCATTGTCCATGATCGGCAAGGACGCCGCCTTTCACTCAACGCGCCTGAGCAGAGCCTGCTCTTGCTGAAGGCAACCCAAGCCGTCCCTCACGAAGGCGCCCAGCGATTCCCGGTCGATTCTAAAGCCTATGCTATCGTGCGGCAATGGATCGCGGAAGGTGCAGTGTATGCGCACCCAGACGATGCTCCACTGGAAAGCATTTCGTTGAGCCCTGACAAAGTCACTTTCACTAACGGAGATGCTGAAGTGGCTTTTGAAGTCATCGCCCATTATGCCAATGGCAGGACACGCACGGTGACGCAGCTCGCGAGTTTTGAGACGAACAAGGAAGCGATCGTGGAGATCGGCTCCGATGGCCTTGCGCGTTTGTCGGATCACCCCGGCGAAGCCATTGTCGTGGCGCAGTTTCTGGGCGAGGTAGCCACCGCTCGCGTGATGATTCCGCGTTCGACTTCCAATCACTTGAAAACGCAATTGGCGTCCAAGCCACGCGCGAATTTCATCGATACGCTTGCCTACCAGCGGTTCGAAGAGTTGGGCATCGAGCCCTCGCCGCGCTGCTCGGACAGCACGTTCTTGCGCCGCGTTTCTCTGGACCTGATCGGGCGTCTGCCAGAGCCTGAAGAGGTCCGCGCGTTTCTCCAAGATCACGCACCAGACAAACGCGCAACCCTGGTGGACCGTTTGTTAGAGTCCCCTCTCTATGCCGATCATTGGGCGGTGAAATGGGCGGATCTCCTGCGTCCCAATCCCGATCGCGCGGGAGTGAAGAGCGTGTATGTGCTGGATCAATGGCTCCGGAAGGTGTTTCGAGAGAATTGGCCCATGGATCGCTTTGCCCGAGAGGTGCTGACCGCCCAGGGGAGCACCCATCGGCATGGCCCCACCGTGGTCTATCGTGATCGACGCACCCCGGAAGACCTCACCTCGATGATCAGCCAGGTATTTCTCGGTGTTCGGTTAGAGTGCGCGCGTTGTCATCATCATCCCAATGAGAAATGGAGTCAGGAGGACTACTACCAGATGGCGGGATTCTTTGCGCAGCTCAAGCGGAAGGGCAAAGGCGTATCCCCACCCATTTCCGGGGGGTGGGAGGTCTTCTATCACGCGCCGGGTGGCACGGTGAAGCACCCAGTGACGAACGTTGCCTTGCCGCCCAAAGCCCCTGACGGCCCGCTCATGCCTGCAGATCTCAACGGGGCCGACCCGCGTGCGTGGTTTGCCAAATGGCTTACGGAACCCCACAATCCTTTCTTTGCCAAAGCGATCGTCAATCGCGTGTGGGGCGAACTCATGGGGCGCGGCATCGTGCATCCTGTGGATGATTTCCGCGAGACGAATCCACCAAGCAATCCGGAATTGTTAGACGCCCTCGCAGAACACTTTGCCGCGCTCAGCTTCGATCACAAGAAGCTGCTCCGATTGGTGGTCATGTCAGAGCTGTATCAACAGGACTCGCTTCCCACCGCCTCCAATCGCGGGGATCTTGAGAATTTCTCCCGTTCCTATCGGCGACGGCTCCCAGCGGAAGTTCTCGCGGACGCTCTCGCTGACATCACTCAGATCCCTAACACTTTTGAGGGACTCGCAGAAGGTTCCCGCGCGACGCAGGTGTGGAATTTCAAGATCGCGTCTGACACTCTAGATGCCTTTGGTCGGCCTGACTCGAGCAGTGACTGCCCCTGCGAGCGCAATCTTTCCACCAGCGTCGTGCAAGCCCTGCATTTGATGAACGCGGAGTCGTTGCAAGCCAAGCTCAGCGCGTCCGCGGGACGGGTCGCCGCCCTCACCGAGAGCTCGCGGACACCGGAAGCGATCATTGAGGAACTCTACCTCCTCGCCTATAGCCGCTACCCTTCCCCAGCCGAGCGCGCCTTGGCCCTCGCAGAATTCCAACGCGAGGGGTCGGACCGTCAAACCGCCACGGAAGACATCCTCTGGGCGCTGCTGAACTCGGCTGAGTTTGTCTTCAATCACTAACCAGAAAGAGAGCAATCGAGAACGTGATGAGTGTATTTCAACGAAATTGTCAGGGTATGGGGCGTCGTGATTTCCTTCAGATCGGTCTGCATGGATTCTGCGGGCTGGGCCTAGCGGATTTGTTAAGCATGCAGGCGCAGGCCAAGGCAGCGACGGGAAAGAGCGCCGACACGCGCTGCATCCTCGTCTGGCTCGATGGCGGCCCCACACATCACGAGACCTTTGATCCGAAACCAGACGCTCCGGTAGAGATTCGTGGTGATTTCAAACCGATCCCTACCGCCGTTCCCGGGGTCCACTTCTCGGAAGCGGTGCCACACTTAGCCAAAGTGGCAGACAAATTCACCCTCGTCCGTTCCATCTGTCACAAAGATCCCAATCATGGCGGGGGCAATCACTACATGATGACGGGCACGCCCACGCCGGTGCCCGTGAGCTGCGGTGCCTTCGTCACCTTTCACCCTTCCTTCGGCTCCATGGTGGCCTATGATCGCGGCGTTCAGAACGGCATCCCCTCCTACATGTCCTTGCCGCGGCAGTCACGTTCGGGCGGGCCGAATTTCTTAGGGGCCGAACACGCACCGTTCATCATCGACGGCAATCCGGATCGCGAGGGCTTCCGCGTGCGCGATGTCGTCCTGCCAAAAGCGATCAGTGAAGGGCGCGGGATGCGTCGCCGTGAATTGCGAGCATCGTTAGACCGACTCGTTCGCATCCGAGAAAGGGAAGCTCAAGATCCCGCCTTGGCCTTTGATTCCTACTATGATCAAGGGCTTGATCTGCTCACGTCAGCGTCTGCACAAGCCGCCTTTGATATCCAACGCGAAGATGTGAAGATGCGTGAGCGCTATGGTCGCAACGATTTCGGCCAGCGTCTGCTCCTCGCACGTCGCTTGGTCGAAGTAGGCGTGCCCTTCATCACCGTCTACAACGGCGGCTGGGATCACCACACGACTATCTTTGACCGGATGAAACGGCAGATGCCCGCTGTGGATCAAGGCTTAGCTGCCCTGATCACTGATCTCGAAGAACGCGGGCTGATAGAGAAGACTTTGGTCATCCTGCTAGGTGAGTTTGGACGCACGCCCAAGATCAACAAAGACGGAGGGCGTGATCACTGGCCGCACGCGATGTCCGTGGTCATGGCCGGGGCTGGGATTCCCGGTGGACAAGTGGTCGGCGCGACGGACCGCGACGGTGCCTATGCCAACGAGCAGATCCATTCGCCCGAAGATTTCGCCGTTTCTCTCTATCAAAAGATGGGCATCGATCCTCACCAAATCCTCCACAACTCTGTCGGTCGTCCCGTGCCTTTGGTCAACGGAGGCGCCCCGATTCCCGAGCTCTTCGTGTGATGCGTGGCACGGCGATTCTCGTTCTCTTGCTCACACTCGCCCACACCACGGCAGATCAACCGACGGTGGATGCGTTCTTTCCCGCGGGAGCTTCGCGAGGAGCGACTGTGCCCGTGAACGTGATCGGGAAGACGCATACAGACACCTTGCAATGGTGGGTGAGCCATCCTGGCCTGACCATCGTGAAGACGTCCGAGGAGAAAGCGCCTTGGCGCTTTTGTGTGGAGCATGACGTGCCCCTCGGTGCGCATTGGGTGCGCGCCTACAACGAGGAAGGTTCTGCCCTGCCTCAGCTCTTCCTCGTGGGAGAAGGCAGCGAAAGCCACGAAGTGGAGCCTAACGATTCTCACATCAACGCGCAAGCCATCGAGTCCTGGCCTACGACCATTCATGGGCGCTTGGCGAAACGGGGTGATGTCGATGCCTTCGCCGTTGCGTTAGATGAAGGACAATCCGTGCGCATTTCCGTCGATGCATATCGGATCGATGCGCCGATTGATCCCCTCCTCCACATCACGGATGCAGAGGGGCATCAGCTCGCCTGGAATCATGATCGCTACGACAGTCTTGATCCAGAATGCACCTTTCAGGCCCCTGCAGCGGGTCGCTATGTGATCCTGTTAAGCGGATTTGCCTATCCACCACAAGCGCGCAGTTCCTTTCAAGGAAGCGCCGAGACCGTCTACCGGCTGCGGTTGCTAGAGCCACTCGCAGAGGAAATAGAATGCCCACCCGAACCCCAAGCGCTTTCGTTTGAGACCACAATTCAGGGCGTCGTGTCGCAACCCGGAGAAGTGGATCGCTACGCCTTCGAAGCCGTGAAGGACGAGCGCTACGTCTTCACCGTCAACGCACAAGCGATCAACTCACCGCTCGATGCATGGTTAGAGATTCAAGACCACAAGGGGAAATCTCTCGCCAAGAACGATGACGCTTCAGGCGCGGACGCCTCACTCACCTGGAAAGCCCCGAGTCAAGGTCCTTACACCCTCACACTACGCGATCTCCTGCGCGATGGCGGGCCCACCTTCCGCTACGAGCTTGTCGGATCCAAGGCGCACCCAACCGTCACGGTGACCACGCCCGATCATGCGTGGACCGTCAAGCGCGGTGAGAAGGTGGAGATCGCAATCAATCTTCAACGTCGCCACGGACATCAAGAGCCTGTCATGGTGAAGATGGTAGGATTAACCAACACTTGCCAAGCAGAACCCGTTACGATCGCAGGCGAGGAGAAGAATGGAACGCTAAGCATCACCGCGTCGGAAGCATGTCCGCTCGGCTCAAAGATCGTTCAAATAGAAGCGGACGGGAAACCCATCCGCTGCGCCTTCAAGGGAGCCACGACCGAGGCAGGCGCGCTCCATCGGCAGGATTTGAAGCACTTTGTGCTCACAGTAACCGAATGACCTTACCGTTCCCGTGGGAGTTGGAAGCCCGTTGCCATCTCAATCGCCCTTGTTGAGGAGTAGATTCCTGGTAGATTTACTGACGTTAGTCAAGGAGACCAAATGAAATCCTCACTTATTACCCTATTCATCACCACAAGCATCCTCTGGCTCGGATGCACCTCATGCTCGACTAGAACTGAAGACGATGGTCTAACATCTAAGCCAGAGAATATCCTTAGGCTTGGGCCTTTTACTGAAGGGAACGTCATTGCTGATGTGAACCCTCTGAGGCCCGAGCACACACGAGACCTGCGCGAGGTCGCCCTGAGCTTGCCGATATGGGAGTCTGATAGTGAGGCGGCTATGGAGTGGGTATACAAGTATTCTGAGGACGGTATCCACGTCGATGAATGGACGAATCCCGCAGATGGTGCTCAGCACGCGGTGACGTTGAAGCGATTGGAGGACTCTGCCCAAGGACAGTTACGCGTAGAAGTCCATCATCCATCGTTGAAGATCTATACGCCTAGTGGCGGGATCTACTATCCATGGGTGGCCATCTTAGAGCGGAGGGAAGGCGGGTGGCTGGTCGAGTCTGCCAAGAAGAAAGAAAGCTAACGGAATCTCTCTCTTGCATCCATTCACTCGGAAAGCATAGCCTATCCAGCATGAGACTGCGATCCCTCTTCCTTACCGTCCTCGTCATCTGCCTCAGCATGATCTGTTGGGGAGCTGACGGCGAGGCTCCCAAGAAACTTTATGAGGGAGACACGCTTCAGGTGCTCCTCATCACAGGCGGCTGCTGCCATAACTACCTCTTTCAATCGCTCGCCCTTACCAAAGGCGTGGAGGAACGTGCCGACGTGGAATTCACGGTCGTCAATGATGGCGGCACGGGCACGCGCGCCAAGATTGATCTCTATGATGATCCCGATTGGGCCAAGCCCTATGACGTGATCATTCATAATGAATGCTTCGCCGACACCCAAGACCCTGACTACATCCGCAAGATCACCGCCGGTCACAAAGCGGGCAAACCTGCCGTGGTGATCCATTGTGCCATGCACACGTATCGCTCAGCGGAGATCGATGATTGGCGTGAATTTCTCGGCGTGACCAGCCGACATCACGAGCACCAGAGCCGCTATCCTGTCAAGGTGACGAAAGAAGATCATCCCGTGATGAAGGGGTGGACACGTGACTGGGTGACGCCCAAGGACGAACTCTACATCGTGGAGAAGCTATGGCCCAAAGCGACGGCTCTGGCGACCTCCAAGAGCGAGAAGACGGGGGAAGATCAGCCAGTCATCTGGGTGAATGACTACGAAGGCACACGCGTCTTTGGCACCACTTATGGCCACTCAGACGACACTTTCCGCGACGCGGTGTTTATCGATCTAGTGACCCGAGGCCTCCTCTGGGCTGCTGGCAAATTGGACTAACATTTCCCCACCATACATTCATGAACCGATTCCCCCTCGTGATGCTCTCCAGTCTCGTCGTCTTGGCTGCCTGGGCAGAAACTCCGCCTAAGAAAGAAACCAGCGTCAAGCCTGGCATCAACAAGAACTTCCTCAGTTCTGATCTCATTATTGAAGATTGGTTAGGTCGTTTTGAAGTTGAAAGCCGAGAAGTCTATCATTGTCAGGACGAGGTGCTGAAGTTGTTGGAGATTGAACCCGGATCAACGGTCGCCGATGTCGGTGCGGGCACTGGACTCTACATGGAGCCATTCGCCAAGGCTGTGGGTGAGAAAGGGAAGGTCTATGCGGTGGACATTTCAGAGGCCTTCATCAAGCACCTGAATACGCGACGGGAAAAGAAGGACCTGAAACAAGTGGAAATCGTGCTTTGTGCGGAGGATTCGGTGAAACTGCCAGAAGCAAGCACCGACCTCGTCTTCATCTGCGATACCTATCATCATTTCGAATTCCCCAAGTCGACGCTGGCCTCCATTTGGAAAGCGCTGAAGCCAGGAGGGCGCATTGCTCTCATCGACTTCGAACGCATTCCCGGGGTCTCTCGTGAATGGTTGTTAGGGCATGTCCGTGCGGGAAAAGAAGTGTTTCGCAAAGAGATTGAGGATGCCGGATTCAAACTTGTGAAAGAGCTCACCGTGGAAGGCTTCAAGGAGAACTACTTCCTGATATTCGAGAAACCGAAGGTTTCGTGAATCCACGCGCTGGCGGAAGCTATGGCCTAACGACACTCACGGGCCTGGTCATCGCCAATATGATCGGGGCGGGTGTCTTCACGACATCTGGGTTCGCCCTGGCAGATCTGGGCACGCCTAACCGCGTCCTGTGGGCCTGGCTCGTCGCAGGAGGCATTGCCCTCTGTGGGGCAGCCGCTTACGGTGCCATGGCTCGCGCCTTGCCCCGCTCTGGGGGGGAGTATGTCTTTCTCTCCACCTGGGTCCATCCAGCCCTCGGCAATATCGCGGGTTGGGTGTCTTTGTTAGCTGGATTCACGAGTGCCATCGCGCTATCGGCCCTAACATTGGAAACTTATCTCCGTCCCATGGGCGGTTGGCTAGCCACTGGGGCCATCCTCCTTGGCATCGCCCTGCACGGTCTCCGCAAAGCGCCTGGCGCTTGGGTTCAGAACTCAGCAGTGGTCGCCAAGCTTTGCTTATTAGTTGGGTTCATCTTCCTGGCGGCGCAAGAAGGCGTGCTGACCGGCGCTGCTCCCACTGGCACTGCCTCAGCAGCCGCGCCTCCCTTCTCGTGGGCGATGTTCGCACAGAGTCTGATGTGGATTTCCCTCAGCTACGCAGGCTTCAATGCCGCCGTCTACGTCTCTGGCGAAGCCCGATCTCCCATGGTCGTGTCGCGAGCGCTCTTGTTGGGCACCTTCGTGACTATGCTCCTCTACCTGGGATTGAATGCGGTCTTCGTGAGAGCCGCGCCTGCGGAAGCCCTGGCAGGTCAAGAGGCCATCGCTGCTGTTGCCGCTGCCTCGATGAACCACCCTTGGTTGGAAACCTGCACGAACATCGTCATTCCCCTCGCCCTCTTCACCTCGGTTTCCGCCATGATGTTGGCGGGTCCTCGTGTGTATGCACAGATGGCCACCGAGGGCACCTTGCCCGTCTGGTTGCGCTTCCATGGAGAGACCCCGCTGCAAGCCATCGCCTTTCAAGGACTGCTCGCCATTGTCGTCGTGTGGATGGCATCCATCCGAGAATTGCTCAACTACCTGGGATTCACGCTTTCCCTCTCAAGCGCAGCTGCCGTCGCAAGTCTGGGATTGGCATGGTATCGCGGACGCGTGACCACCTCTCATTGGATACTCGTGGCCGCCGGAGCGTATGTCGCCATGACGCTGGTCAGTGCCTGCATCGGTGCCTGGTTGAATCCTTGGCAAGGGATAGCCGGACTGATCACCCTCATCATAGGCTGGGGCGGATACGTCTTCGCCAACAGGAAACCGCGTCCCGCTTCGTGATCGTGCCCTCCCCATACGATACCAGTCAACCTCAGTTGCGAAAGGGGTCGCTAAGAGAGAGGAGCGCGTCATGGTGTTGCCATGAAATCGTTCGACTTTGTGGTGATCGGAGGCGGTAGCGCGGGCTATGCTGGTGCGCGGTCCGCCGCAGAACTTGGCCTGTCCACGGCGGTCATTGATGGTGCCGACACACTCGGAGGGCTCTGTATTCTCCGCGGTTGCATGCCGAGCAAGACACTTATCGAGTCGGCCAATCGCTATCAAGCGATGCGCGAAGCGAACGAGTTCGGTCTGCGAGCGGGTCAACTGGAGGTGCATCCCGAAGAGATCATCGCTCGCAAGCGACGTCTGATCAGCGAGTTTGCCGAATATCGCCAGGAACAATTAGAGTCCAAACGGTTCGATCTCTTTCGAGGCCAGGCACGTTTCCGCGATGCCGAGCATTTGGAAATCTCCCTGCGCGATGGCGGAACGGAGGTCGTGCACGCCAAGACGGTCCTGGTGGCGACTGGCAGCGTGATTGCTCACCTTGATATCCCTGGATTGGACGAGGCGGGCTATCTGACGAGCGACGACGTGTTGGAACGGCCTTCTCTGCCCAAATCGATTGTCGTGCTCGGCGGCGGGGCCATTGCCTTGGAGATGGCGCATTACTATCAGGCTCTGGGCACCCAAGTGCGGCTCATTCAGCGCAGCCCCCAGATTCTCAAGGTCGCTGACAAAGATGTGGCGGACGCTCTCCAGAAGGCGCTGGAGAAGCGCGGGATGGAAATCCACACAGGCACTGAATTATTGGGCGTTGAGATGAAAGATGGGCAACGCTGTGTGCGTTTTAAGCAGGGCGAAGCCGAACACATGGTCAGCGCTGATGAAATCCTTATGGCAACCGGACGATCTCCCAACACCGCTTCCTTGAATCTCGAGGCCGCTGGCGTCGCCACGTCGAGCCGTGGAAGCATTACGGTGGGCTCGGACCAGGCCAGTAGTCAGCCTTCTATCTTTGCGGCTGGCGACGTGGCTTCTCCTCTAGAAGTCGTTCACGTGGCCATCACTCAAGGTGAGAACGCTGCGCACAATGCCGCCATCCACCTCGGTAAGGCGCCCGAAGACTCACGGAAACATACGGACTATCGCCTGAAATTGTTCGGCATCTTTACGGAGCCGGAAGTGGGCATGGTCGGCATGACCGAATCCGAGGCCGAAGAAGAGGGGATCCCATTTATGAGTGCGACCTACCCTTTCGATGACCATGGCAAATCCATGGTGAGCCATGCCCTGGACGGCTTTGTGAAATTGATCGCCCGCAAGGACGACGGCCGTTTGTTAGGTGGGGCGGTGGTCGGTCCTCATGGCGTCGAATTGATTCATGAAATCACGATAGCCATGCACTTCCACGCCACCGCTAGTCAATTGGCGACCATTCCTCACTATCATCCAACACTAAGCGAAATCTGGACGTATCCCGCTGAGGATCTGGCAGAAATGTTGGATTCGCATTAATGCTCATCGCCCCGATTTCTTTTGACTTTCATCCCCTAGAACCGATTCTTACCCGTGCTCAAAAAGATCATATCCACTACTGCAGAAGACGAATACGCCACTTCGGAAGAGGCGGCCACGTCTGAGTCCACCGCTTATGAGGCTGC
Organism: Verrucomicrobiia bacterium; assembly: GCA_030425385.1. Classification (GTDB taxonomy): domain Bacteria; phylum Verrucomicrobiota; class Verrucomicrobiia; order Verrucomicrobiales; family DEV007; genus JAACDM01. The sequence goes on from JAUIAH010000010.1 coordinate 84,221, forward strand.
TGCGCCAGCCGTTCCCGATGCTTCGGCATATCAATCTTATTCTGATACATCCTATTCCTCTGCCCCTGCCCAAATGAGTAAGAATATTCTCTCAAGCGATGTTCAAATTAAAGGTTCCTTAGCTTTTGGAGAAGAATTATTGTTAGACGGCATTGTCGAAGGCGAAGTGAATTCTGAGTCTGGCCATCTCACCGTTGGCGAGAATGCTAGAATCAAGGGTGAAGTCAAGACGCGTGCCGTGATTGTTTACGGAAAGATCGATGGCAACATCACCGTGACCGAGCGCTGCGAGCTCAAAGCCGATGCAGAAATCGTCGGGGACATCCGCGCCGGAACGCTCTCAATCGAAGAGGGAGCCGCCTTCATGGGACAGTCATCAGTCGGCAGCGCTGCTGTTGCCAAGGCCAAGTCTGGAAGTGGATCCTCGGCAAGCAGCAGTTCCTCCTCCTCCAGCAGCAGCGGATCGAAATCTTCTTGATCTTCCGGCCTGATTGCCTCCTAGTCTCAAAAACAATTCGCTACGCTAAGTAAACTCTCACAACTGAATCGCGGAAAGAAGGTCGAAGTTGAGTGTCCTCACTGTCACTCACGGCAATTCGAGCCCAAGCTTTCGCTATCGACCTTCTGCAAATCCTGCGGTCAGCACTTTAAGATCGACCGCACTGTCAGCGTCATCTCAAAGAAGCGGCGGGATCTTGAGGAACTGAGTCGAGAAGTGGGAGGCACGGTTTCCCCGCCGACGCAGCCTCTTCCAGTGCCAAACGGCACACCAGCACAGGCGAACGGGCACAGAAGCCAGGCGCTTCCTGCCCGGCCCGGGCCCTCGGTGAAGTATGCGAACGGTGACGGCAAAGGGCAGCCGTCCTCACCAGATCCTTCCGAAGAGAAAGCATCCCCTGCGCAGACGGGTCCGATCGCGAGACCTTCCGCCCAGGACACGCAGAATTTCCGGATGGTTCGTTCCGTCCGGAGACACGCCGCGAGCGGATTGAATCGGCACCAGCCACGCAAGGTCGGCTGTTTCCATTGCGATGGCGAGGTGGAGGTGAGCTACGCAGCCAAGCTGGCATCGTGTCCGAAATGCGGCGAGGAGATCAATCTCAACGACTACGAACTCAACAAGCCCCTCCATGAAGACATCTTCACACGAGGCAACGTGACGATCAACAAACTCGGAGCCCTCACGGGGGAAAGCCTGGTTTGTCACAATCTCAAGGCTTATGGCGAAGTCACGGCGCTCGTTCACGCCACGGGAGACGTCATGATTCGATCGAACGCCCGCCTGCCCGGTGGCTTGCGATGCCAGAAATTGCTCATCGGGCGTGATGCACGGGTCATCGTCGAAGGCGATGTCTTTGCTTCCGAAATGGACGTCGACGGTGAGATCACAGCCGACGCCTTTCACTGTCAGGGGAAGACTCGCATCGATGAACACGGGGCGATCAATGGTCCCCTGCAAACCCGCGCCGTAGCCATGGAGAATGGCGGGGCCTTGAATGGGGCCCTGCAAATCGTCTCCGCCGCGGCGCCTAGCGATCCAGCGAAAGAAGCGTGAGCGCTCGGCGAGCCACGCTGAGACCTTGATGAGAGCCGTCCGGAAACGACTCACCGGCTTCCAACGGGTCGTCCTGGCTACCTGGGTCGCGCTCGTGATCCTTATCTTCATGGGCGCCATTGTCCGGGCGACAGGCGCCGGGCTCGGTTGCCCGGATTGGCCCACTTGCTGGGGCAATTGGATCCCCCCCACATCCGTGGATCAGGTCGATTTCGAGAAGATCGATCTGGAACGCTTCCGCAAGAAAGCCGAGCGCCTCGGTAATGATCCTAACACCCTCACCGAGGACTTTCTCCGTCAACAGTTCAATCCCGTCCACGTGTGGACAGAGTACGTGAACCGCCTCACGAGCATGCCTCTGGGGATCTTCTCGCTCTGGCTCGCGGCTTTGGGCGTGGGCCAATGGCGCCGTCGCCGACCCGTAGTGGCCATCAGCGCCTGGCTTTCGCTCGCCATCGTTCTCATCAATGCATGGCTCGGGAGGATGGTCGTCCTGAGTGGGCTCCGCCCCGGGATCATCACCCTTCACATGGCGCTTGCCATCCTCATGCTCTGTTTGTTAGTCTACGCTGGCTGGCGTGGATGTGAGGATCCTTGGCGTCTCCGCATGCGACCTGACCATGATCAACACAGGCGCCGAGTCTATCTCTTCGTCATCCTGCTAGCCTTTCTCACCGTCTTCGAAGGCCTGATGGGATCTCAAGTGCGCGAGATGACGGACGCGCTCGCCAAACGCTACGCTGATATGCCGCGCGCGCACTGGACGGCAGAATTAGAGCACTCGTGGATGTATCTCGTGCATCGCAGCTTCTCGTGGCTCGTCCTCGGCGCAGCGATTGGGTTCTATCTCAGTGCTCAGAGAGCCCTCACCAAAGGGTGCCGCTGGTTGGAGAAGCTCATTCTCGGCCTCATCCTCGCCCAGATGTTTCTCGGATTGATCCTCGCCAACGTCGGCATCCTCGCGATCGCCCAGATCTTCCACATCGGCCTGTCGTCGATTCTTGTCAGTGCCCTCGCCCTTTGGATCCTTGGGAATCGCCATTCCCGCAAAGACATTGCGTCCTCACCAATCTAGATGCGAGCCTAACAAAAGCCGCTTCAGGAGTGGCGACGAACGACTCGGGGCCAGGTTGTTTCGAGTTCTGTGAGGAGTTTCTCAAGCGCCGCCCTCTCTGCTTTCTTGCGAGCACGTCGCATGGCTTCTTCATCACCCCATGCAGTTGCGAGCCCACGTTGATCCGCACGTTCTTCCAAGACGGCATAGAGGTATCCCGTTCGCGTGTCCATGATCAGAGCGGAAGCGGTCGAGATCGCCTTGAACGATTTCGTCGGTGCCAACCCTAACGAAATGGTTGTGAGAGGTTTGAGCACATCCCGATCTTCGAAATGCGTATCGAAGGTGTAGAGCACCATCATGTCCGTGTGCAGTTTCGCACCTGCGTTCCGCAACTCGAGGTCTGAGAGCAACTGCGAAGGCAAGAGCATCCGGTTGATGCGCACGACATCCGCGACCCCTTTCATCTTTGCCAATCGCTCAAGATGCGCGTCGTCAGCCACGTCCTCCGTGGTGACCACGCAATAACGGCCTTCACCGAAGCCTCGCGTCTCGTCGTTCCGGTAGCCGCTGCCCTGAACGCGCACCACCGCAAGGTGGGCGGGAAACCTCGCGGCTGCTCGTGCCTGATACGCCTTCTTTAGCGAAGGATCTGTGAAGGTCGTGAAGTCAGCCGGTCCGCCGGGGGTGACGTAGGACGCACAGGAGACTCCCACGACAAAGACCATCGCGCTCAGCGCGATCCAACTCAAACTGTTGAGAAGGTTCATGCCGGAGAGCTTGGCACCTCGCGCGCTAATGGCAATCTTTAATTGCTAATATTTCAGCATTTAATACCCTATCACCCGAACACATGCTTAATTAATAGCATTTCGACGCTTACTCTGGCAATCGCGACCGAGCGTGTCCACACTACTATTTATGAAAGCGTTGTTGATCCCCATTCTTGCCTGTCTTTCCATTGCAATCATCGCCGTGGCGGAAGAGGATGCGGCGACCTTCAAAGCCGGTGGACTACGCTTCGCCGTGACGGAAGGTTGGAGCGCCAAGAAACAGGCGCGGCCCATGAGCGCTGGCGGTCTCACCTACAAGACAGATGCTGTGGAGAAAGCACTTGATGCCGATTTCTATCACTTTGGCAAAGGTCAAGGTGGCTCCGTCGCGGCCAACATCGCTCGTTGGAAAGGGCAGTTCGAAGGCACCCCCAAAGAGATCGAGCATTCCAAACTAGCGGGTGACAAGATCGAGTTTCTCCACCTGGAAGGTACCTTTCTCAGCGGCTCCCCTTTCGGGAAGAAGACGCCTATGAAGGATCACACCATGCTCGCGGCCATCATTGAGAATGCTGAAGGCGCCGTTTTTGTGAAGATGACAGGCCCGAAGGACGATGTGGCTCAAGCCATTGTCGCCTTCAAAGCGCTCGTGGAGAGTGCCTTCAAGGATCAGTAGCCCACGAGCTGCTAACGAATCAGTTCCGCCGGTGACGGAGCTGGAAGAAGATTGGCCATTCGTCGAGCGCGCTAGCGGTAACATCGTGCACCAGCACGCCCCGCGCATGCGTCCTGACTTCCATCTTATCTGACAGATTCGCCACATTACTAAAGGCATTCTGCCTGACTGAATCGTCATCTAATCACATTGGCTCCGCATGCTGGACGCTGGCATACTCGCATCTCATGCGATTGCCGCCCACACAATCCGCAGGCTTTACCCTCATCGAAATGTCCGTAGTCGTTGTTCTGCTGGGCATTCTCATGACCATTGGGATGAGCGCCTTTCAGGACAATAAGGGCGGGCGGCTCCGTACCGCAACCTACGCCAGCGCACAGCTCTTTGAAAGTGCTCGTGAAGTCGCGCTCAGCGAGATGGCCCCCACCCGAATCTTCATTAGTAACGAACATGGGAGCGATCACCGCCGGTTGCGGTACATGACTGTGGCCGTAGGCGAGTCCGCTGAAGCTGAAGGTGTAATCGTTTGGAAGCGACGCGGAGAACCGGTCCTCTTGCCGGAGGGGATCTATTTCGACATCACCAAGTCTCGGCTTGGCGAACCCAACCACGGCCCCAGGGAAATGTTAGTCGATCTGGAAACCAGTCCTACCGACGGCGCGGGCGAGTGGTACTACTACGAATTCAGTGAAGCGGGCATTGCACGGAATGCCGGAGCCCGCTTTATCGTTGCCGCTGGCAGAATCGCCAACAACGCTCACCAACTTCAGTTAAAGGAAGAAGAGCATCGCGACGGATTCGTCATCCATCGTGCCGGACGCGTTTCATTCATCCGAGATCCCAAACAGATTCTCTGACTCGAGCATGAAGCAATCTCTAGCAAAGCCCTCCACGACTCTCGGCTTCTCCCTAGTGGAAGTCGTCATTGCCCTAGGGGTGGCGATCACCGTTCTCGTGCCACTCGTCGCCCTCATCGGGAGCGCATCGACGAGCACCGCCCGGGTCCTTACGCAAGATGAAACGCTCAAGCTTCAAGGAGCTGTTGAAACGAAACTGGGTCAAACCGAGTTCGAAGAGATTTACCGATGGATCCGTGAGAAACAGCCTTTGTTTGCTTATCTGTACCGAGCACGAGAAGAGCTTCGCCCAGATGGCACCCCTCTTGCTTCCGACTGGGAGAATGTGACTTCCCTCACACATACCGCATCCATCGCAAGATCTGTGGACGAAGCAGATGCCATCCATGCCGATCTCCCCTCGCTCGAAGGCAGACTGTATCGAGTGGATCTCACGCTTTCAGACCGAAACTTTGAGAAACTCCTCCCCGAATCTCCAGCCAAGTATCCGGACCCCACACTGACTTTGGAAGCGACCTACGCTGCGGTCAGGAATAAGGCAAACTACCAGGACAGTGAAATCGATATCCAGTTTCGCCGTGCATTGACGGTGTTCCGTTAGGATGAAGAGAACAATTACTCACGGCTTCACACTCATCGAAATCATGGTCGCCGTAGCCGTGTCGGCAGCGATCATTCTCTTCTCCTCCAGCGTGGCCAACGTGGCTTTGCGTTCTTGGAATAAGGACGGTGGACGGCTTCGTAACAACATTGAAGCTCGAGCCGTCTTTGACACATTGGCCACCGATTTAAGGACGGCCATCTTTCGACAATCCGAGACAGAATGGCTCCGCGTGACCTACGACAAGGCCGTGGGACGTGCCACCACCTATCAGATTCCCCAAACACCTTGGATACGGTTCTTTGTCCCCGCCCTCGACCGCGATGAAACCGCAGGAACGCTCTCTGCCATCTCCTACCGCGTGGCCTTTGATGATCCCGTCGAGGCAAACGGACCTCATCCTGTATTCGGACTCTACCGTGCCATTACGGATCCCGAGAAAACGCATCTCCAAGCCTTCGGCAGCCCAGAAACCGTGCAGACTTTCTGGCGAGAGCGCCAAGCATCGACCACGGCTCCAGGAAATCTCGTCGCGAGCAACGTGATCGATTTCGACCTAGTGTTGTGGTATTGGCCAGAAGAGAACCGGCGATTGGGAACAATTGATTCTAACACTCGCAAGCCAAAGCGGCTTCCCACTGGGACATCGTTGCGAGTTGTGGGCATGCATGTCGAAACCGAGCCCGCTGTCCCTGATCTGCGCCATGTCAGTCAACTTTACGCAGCCGACATTGACCTGACCATACTCACTGACAAGGGCTCTCTTGAGCTAGGGCGAAATCACGCATCTAACAAAGACATCATCCAGCGTCACGGCTATCGTTACGGGGGACGCGTCGAGTTTCTTACCACTGGGGCTTGCCTACCATGAGCATTCGAACTTCCCACAGCCAGAGTGAACAAGGCTACGCGCTAATATCGACGATGATGATCCTTTCCATGGCATCGCTCGTCGTGGTGTCATTGCTAGCATTAGTCACCCGTGAACTCGCTTCGAGCCGTGTCCATGGACGTCGTGCCGAAGCGAAGGCAAACGCGATCTTTGCGGTGGAAACAGCTCTTGCACAACTGCAGAAATACGCCGGTCCCGACCAGCGCATCACGGCACCCGCTGGGATCCTCGACAGCAATCCCAAGACTGAAGACATCGATGGCGTGCAGAATCCACACTGGACAGGCGTCTGGCGGACGACCTTGAATGAAGAAGGCGATCCCATCGTGCGCCGCAATGATAGGCGCGGCGGCCTGTTAGACTTCCGCACCAACGCTCCCATCAACACGCCGGAGAAGAAGGAGAACAAGGTTCTCACATGGCTCGTGAGCGGGAATGAACTGTATGAGCCCGAAGATCCAGAGTTTCTCAGTGCACGAAAGACAGAAGTGAGACCAAAGGATTCCGCCACTGATGACGTCGTCGAGGTCGTCGGAACGGGTTCAGTCACGGAAGAGAAGGACCGCGTCTATGTCCGCAAGGTCCCCATTCGGGACGATATGTATCGCCGCCCCAAACCAGGAGAAGCACCTTTCGCAGCCGGGCACTATGCCTACTGGGTATCTGACGAAAGCACTAAAGCAAAGATCAATGTTAGTACCCCATACGAGGACTTCAACGCAGAACCCACCCAAGCGCAGGCAGGTGGTTTCAACACCTTTCTTGCTTCTCAATCCGTTTCGACCGAAGTGCTAGAAGACTCCATGGCAGTCAAGCATACGGAGAAGGAGCGCCTTCATTACCCAGAGCAGCTGGATGCCGTGGAACCCGATTTCAAACGGAAGCGCAAACAACATTTCCATGACGTCACTACCTATTCCATGGGCGTGCTCGCGGATGTCCGGGAAGGAGGCCTCAAACGCGATCTCTCCGCGTACTTGTGGGATGAGGATGGTGAGATTGATCACCTGAAATCCAATGGCATCATTGTCAGTCCAGGCATCAGTGATAGCGACAACCTGGTTGGACCGCCAAATCAAGATGTTGCGGCGCTGCGCGAGATCTCTTGGGGACGCACCTATCATCGCAACGCGGGCCCACGATTTGGACGTCTGCGAGATTGGGCCCGTCTCAACGAAGATCTATCCTTTAAAAAGAGCGAGATCGAAACGCGCCAGCCCACGCAAGCCGTCGTGGGCGACAAGGACGTCGATTTCTCCTATGACTACACTGTTAAGAAGATCGCTGATTTCGGCAACCAGACGGAGACCGCCCTAAAGCCTCTCCTCGTCGAAGGCTCCGTCTACTACACCATTAGCTACTACGAGGTCGAGGGAAGCACGCAGCTGCGATTGCACATCTATCCCCGCGTGGTGATGTGGAATCCCTACGGCGTCACGCTCAAACCTCAAGGCTACGCCTTGTTTCTCGCCGTGTTAGGCCAACAGAACCTGACGGTAAAGCTAGAGGATGGGAGTGCGGTTCCGTTGAAATACATTCTACCGAACACGTCGCAACCGACGGTCATTGGCGATGTCGATCCCACGGAGGGGAATCTGTGTTTCCACCTAGAGCCGATCGAATTCGGTCCCGGCGAGTGTCTCGTCTTCAGTGCCAACCACCGTGGAGCCAAGGAATATAGTCTTGGAAACATTGGCTCTAACAGATTATCTGCTCAGAAATTCCCAGGAGTGCAGAACTTCTTCCTCGACGACTGCTTCTTTCCTCCAACAGGGCTGTCCTCCATTCCCAAGGAGTTTCGTTTCGAAGCGAGCTTTGCCGAAGACCATCGCATGATCCTCAAGTCCCTTCCCAAAGGAAGCATCGGCACCTTCTCGGTAGAGGATATGAAGCGCTTCCCGATGGCGCAGGTCGTCTCGTGCAGTTTCTCAGCAGGCGGTCGAGACTACGCTCATGGAAAGTGGAACAACTCACTCGCCTTGCCAATCACTCAGAGCCAGACGCAGTCACCGCACTATAAGACGCGGGATGGTTATCGTTTGCGATGGTTTCGGGAAACCGGGGGCAACCTTGGCTATTGGTCTCCGGAACGTCACATGGAGAGCGCTCCGATCGCGAATTACAATCTGCACGCAACGATCAGTCTTCGCACCCCCTGGGAGAACTTGGCTCACCGGCCGGGTGCCGGATTTGAACTATTCACCGTCTACACGCGCGATGTCTGGGACAATGATGTCGAGTGGTCGAACCTCAGTCCGATTCCCTTACGCCAAGGCAAATGGGGAGGCAACCCGTTCGCTTCACCACAAGATTGGGCAGCCGAACGCTATATCCTATTCGATGTACCACGGAAAGAGACCGGTGTGCTTTCCCTAGCACAATTTCAGCACGCCAAGCTCTCAGAGTACATGTGGCACCCGTCACTAGCCATCGGCAATTCCTTTTCCGACCCCCGAGCGCCTCTCATTCAAACCTCCCACAAATACGATCGATCCTTTGGTGGTTGGAATGCGAAGAATTACCTCAACGACGAATATCATGCACGCCTCTTCCGCAGCATGATGATGGAACTCACGGAAGACATTCTTGTCTTCGATCTGAGCTACGAAGTGAATCACTCCCTTTGGGATAGCTTCTTCCTTTCGTCAGGTTCGCCCGAAGACAAACGCCTGTTCGCACGCGACTACCTCCAGGAACCGTTGCCAAACGCGCGCATGCGTCTGAACGGATTCCGTGGATTTGAGCACCTGGAGGAAGACTTGTTAGACTACCATCGGTCGGCAAGTCGACTCCTTGTAGACGGCGCATTCAACGTACACTCGACTAGCGTCGACGCGTGGAAGGCCATCCTCGCGGGAAACCGGGAGCGCCTCTTTGCCGGCAACACCCATGCCGCACAAACGCCCTTTCCGCGTATGCTCGCACCCGACCAGGCAGTGGTCGAACCTGGCCGTGACGACAGCGAATCCGAAGCCACTTGGTTAGGCTACCGTGCTCTAACAGATCTGGAACTCGACGAGCTCGCACGTGAGATTGTGGAAGAGGTCAAAGTGCGGGCCCCCTTCTTCTCTCTCGCCGACTTCATCAATCGCCGCCTTACTCTCCACGATGATACGGGCAAGAAGGGTACGCTCCAGGCAGCCATTGATCGCACTCGAATCAATGAAGCTTACGAAGACTACGAGATCGACCAGCGCCCTATCGAATCGAAGAAAGAACTACACCGACTCTTACAACAGCACAAGCCGGAACACAAAGCAGCAGGTGCTCCTGGTTACCTCATGCAAGGCGATCTGTTGATCCCGATGGGCCCGTTCCTTTCCCCCCGCTCAGATACCTTCAAGATCCGTGCTTACGGAGACGCCGTTGATCCCGATGGCAAGGTCGAAGCGCGCGCCTGGTGCGAAGCGATCGTCCAGCGTACTCCTGAACCCGTCGAGCCCGACGAAACTGGATTGAATCCCATTGTGAAGAAAGACAAACGCCTCGACTTCGGTCGACGTTTCAAGATCGTTGCTTTGCGCTGGCTCAAACGTGACGAAATTTGACGGGTGAAGCTCCAGACAACTGTATTAGCCTTTTCCATCGGGATAGTGGTCAGTCTCCATGCCCAGAAACCAACGGAGACGATCAGTCTCCGCGTCCTTGCCACGGGACAACCCCCGACGACTGAGATCGAGGTCCGAGGCAACGAAGGATCCGTTGAGAAGGAAGTCGATCCTGATCTCCTTCCGCCCCGAGAACTCTTCGTCAAAGACGGAAACGAATACCATTCATTACGCATCTCCCTTGGCGTTCTCAGCAGAGCAGAGAGTTGCAAGCGTATCGGCAAAGGGATCACCCTTTATCAACAAGCTGGCGGCACGCCGCAGAAACCCGCCTATCGTGCGTGGGCCCAAGTCACCGTGCCTCCAGCGGCAACATCGGGAACGTTGCTCATGCATCAAGCGCCCAAGCAGAACGACTGGAAGAAGCCGGTATTAAAGTTTCTGCCTGATGATGAACAGATCTTTCCTAACGGATCCATCCGTATCGTAAACACCTCTGCACTCACCATCCAAGCCACTCTTGGAAAGGAGAAGGCAACGCTCTCACCTGGCGCTACCACTGTTGTGAAGGGACTTTCCACTGATGAGCCCGTGCGTTATGCCATTTCTGCCAAAGTGAAAGGCAAGGGCATGAAGATTGCCAACAGCGCGCTTCCGTTAGACTCTCGTGCCACTTTGGCCATCGTCCCGCAGTCGAAGGCCAATTCCAAACGTCCTGTGCGCGTGTCTGTGTTTCGCGACGAATGATAGAGTGCTAGACTGTCTGTCACCTTGACAATATCGTGACCGAACAGGGGTCCAGCAAGCGAGGCTATTGGGATCTCATGATGAGTAGTGATGCCTGTTGGTAACCCATTCCCCTCCCTCATCATGCCACTGGCGGTCCTCTTGGCCAGCATCTTGGCAGTTTCGGTGGTGTGGGCTGTCTTCTCGAATCGCGATCGGGTGAAGTCTCAGGCTGAGCTGGTCCAACGGCTTCCTGCGGAGCGCGATGACCACTATGCGTCTTCGAATAAATGTCAGTCTTGCCACCCGGGAGAATACCATTCGTGGCACCAGACCTACCATCGCACCATGACGCAGCCAGCCACGCCTGAATCCGTGCTCGGTGAGTTCGACGGCACCACGGTCGAATCCGAAGGCCTCGCCTATCGGGTCTACCGGAAAGAGGATGAATTCTGGGCAGAGATGCCGGATCCTGAGGAAATGATGTACGTCGTGCAGGGCGGCAAACCGACCCCGCTTGAAGAAATCCCGCGAGTGCACCGGCGGGTAGTCATGACCACAGGCTCGCATCATTATCAAACCTACTGGGTCACCGGTGATCCCAAGTATGGCAATCTCCTTCAGACCCTACCACTGATCTATTTGATTAAAGACAAGCAATGGATCCCGCGTGAAGAAGGCTTCATGCGGGCACCTGACTCCAAACGAATGATCACGCAGTGGAATAACCACTGCATCAATTGCCACAGCACGGGAGGCAATCCCGGGTTGCTGACGACCACGAAAGAGGGCCGTTTCAACACGCAAGCGGCTGAACTTGGCATTTCGTGCGAAGCCTGTCACGGCCCTGCAGAAGAACACATTCGCGCCAATCAGAACCCTCTCCGCCGTTATGGGCTGCATCATTCGAGCACTCATGATGACACCATCGTCAATCCAGCCAAGCTCGACCACAAACGCTCCAGTCAAGTTTGCGGACAATGTCATGGTGTCTACATTCGACAAGGGGATCAAGGCATGACCTATGCCTCGGAAGGCGTACAGTATGAAGCGGGCGATGATTTGCATGCCTTGCGCTACTATATCACTTTCCCAAATCAAGCTTCTGAGAAAGAGCGCTGGGAAGATTTCAAACGAAACCCGAAATTCTTTCGTGAGCGCTGGTGGGATGACGGGACCATTCTCGCAGCTGGCCGAGAATACACGGCCATGTCGGATGCTGCCTGTTTCACCAAGGGTGAGATGTCCTGTCTTTCGTGTCACTCCATGCATCACAGCGATCCTAACGATCAACTCACCCCTGAAGGGGCCACATCAGCGTCATGCACCAGCTGCCATACCCAGCCTGAATACAACGAGGCCATCCAGGACCACACCTTCCACGCACCCGCATCCACTGGGAGCAATTGCCTCAACTGTCACATGCCGCACACGAGTTACGCTCTCTTCAGCGCGATTCGGAGCCATTCCATCCGATCACCCAACGTGTCCTCCAGTGCCAACCATGGCGTGCCCAACGCCTGCAACCTCTGTCACTTGGACAAAACCCTCGCCTGGACTCAGAAGCATCTCACTGAGAATTACGGGCACGAGCCTGTATCGCTCTCACAGGAACACCAAACCACTTCTGCCGCACTGCTCTGGCTGCTTAAGGGCCACGCCGCCCAGCGCGTCATCGTCGCGTGGCATGTCGGATGGTCCGCGGCTCAAGGTGCCTCGGGAAGTGGCTGGCTAGCGCCGTTTCAAGCGGAACTGCTCAAGGATCCCTACGGAGTGGTCCGCTATGTCGCCCACCGCAGCCTGCTCACTCTTCCGGGCTTTGAGGAATTTGATTACGACTTCCTCGCCGATGATGCGGAACGGCAAGCCAAGACCGCCGAAGCCATCCGGCGATGGCATGCCGAAGACAGCGAGCGGCACGGCAAGGCCATTCTACTAGATCGAGAGAAGGAACTCGACGTGGGAGAGGTGGCTCGCCTCCTGCGGAATCGCGACGACCGGCCGGTCGATATCAAGGAATAAGCACATGGGCAAGAAGACGAAAGAAGGGCCAGAGTCTAACGTCCTTGAAAGGCGTCACCTCATCATCGGGTGGTCGGGGCTTCTCATCTTCCTCAGCTTAGGGATCCTGTTAGAAATCCTCCATGGACTTAAACTAGATCTCTACCTCGACGTGCGCAACAGCACTCGGCGCCTCATGTGGACCCTGGCACACGCTCACGGCACCCTCTTTTCACTCGTCCACATAGCCTTTGCCGTCACGGCCACTCACCTCGACAACAAGCGGCTCATACTCGCCTCGCGTTGTTTCACCTGGTCCCTCGTGGTGTTTCCGATGGGATTTCTGTTAGGTGGACTATGGCTTCACGGAGGCGACCCCGGACTTGGCATCTTGCTCGTCCCCGTGGGTGCCATCCTCATGCTGATAGCAGTGGCCAGCACGCTGCGCGAGTTGAGGCAATGAATGACTGAAATGCCGACCTACTTCCGCCGCACCCTAAAGTAGAGTTCAGTAAGCCCCTCAAGCGGGCCCGTCGCGACCGAGGTGGAATCGCCTTGGCTGGGAACATCTTCCAACCCTGGTTCCCAGTTGATCAGGTCTAACGAGGTGTCAACGTCGTAGGCCTCTCCAGGAATCGAATCCCAGGCGAGCGAGACTGCTCCTGTTTCCCGATCACGTTCAATGGTCCGGATGGCGAAGATTTGCCCAGGAATGTCGGCGGTGATGCGAATGTTATCCAGTGCCCACCACCAATCATTCCCCGCTTCTGTGAGGGCGAATGTAAGGACGACGGACTCGGCACCTTCCGGATTGCGGAGTGAGGTCGCGAAGCTTTCGTTGATAAAGGTGTCGTCGGGTTTGAAGTCTGGAGAGGCCTCGTCCGATTCGAAACGCGCCACTTCAAAGGGTTCTCCACCGTCAAAGACAGCCGTGACGACGCCCGTCTGATTGGCGTAAGGCCGCCAACTTGAATTGAATTGTAAGACAGCCGAGCCAGGCTGCGCGCTGCCTAACGGAATGGGGGCGGTTGTTAAGAAAGTGTTGAAAGTGCCAGGGGCGTGGCTCACATCGTCCCACTCATCGGGGTCGGCGATGAGGACAATGCCAGAGCCGCTATCAAATTCCGAGCGGCGTTGATCACCCGCGGTGCTTACCCACCAATCTTTGTCCGCGAAACTCCAACCTGCCCATTCGGATACGCCGTCCAAATCGGGCCAACCATCACCATCAGCGTCTTCACTGTCGTTGCCCGCCATCTGACTGTTGTCGAGTGTCCATCCTTCAGGGGGCACATTGGTCCAGACCATCTCTCCGGCAACCCCTTCATCGACATTGGGTCCTAATGTCAGACTTTCAAAGTCTTGAGCATAGACGAGTCCGGTGCCCGGCAGCGGTTGAACGCTAAGCTTCACCTCGGCGCTGATCACTTCGCCAAAGGCGTTCGTGGCGCGCACACTGTAGAAGCCTTCATCGGACAGGCTGACGGCAGGCAACTCCAATCGGAAGTTGTTAGAATCCGCGATGGGCTCAGCTTCTGCAGTGCGATTGCTACGGAAACGCCATTCGTAGGTGATGGGCTCTTCGGCATCAATGACGATTCCGAAGTTCACGTCTTCACCCACGTTGACGGTGTTGGGCAAGGGCTGGTCATTGATCAGGAGGGGAAAGACATCGAGGGTGACTTCTTGGCTGCTGACGAGACCAAACTCATTGGAGATATCCACGCTATAGACGCCAGCATCCTCGAAAGTGGCTGACAAGATCACCAACTCAAAGGTTGCCGCGGTCGGGTTGTCCTCTGCGTTCATCGGAACTCGATCAGCGCCCGCACCTCGATACCATCGGAAGGTGAAGGGATCGGCGCCTTCTGGGACGGCAAAGAAACAGGCTTCATCGCCTGCGCTGACGGCGAGGTTCTGAGGCTGCTCCGTGATGAGCAACGGACCGACGATGAGCTGAGCCTCGCAGCTCGTTAGGGTGCCTACCTGATTGCTCACATCAACGGTGTAGAAGCCCGTGTCTTCAACCGCGGCAACAGGAATCTCCAGCGCTGCTGAGGTGGCCCCATCAATGGCAGTCCGTTCGCCACCATCCTCACTTCTATACCATTGGTAAGACACCGCACCCACAGTGTTCTCCAAGTCCACCTCGACCGCTAGCGCCGCGCTTTCGCCCGCGCTGACTTGCAGGTCATTGGGGTTGATGAGAATGGCAGGGGGCGCTGCGCCGGTGAAGACGAGCAAGTTATCGAGGGCCCACCACCAATCGTTGCCGGCATTGAGCAACTTGAAGGTGAGCTTCACGTTGGAAGCGCCTTCGGGGTTCTGCAGATCTACGGTGATCGATTCGCTTGTGGTATCTGGGCGATAGTATTCACTTTCTGCGGAAGACTCCAGCCTTAGGACTTCGATAGGATCAGCCCCGTCGTAGGAGGCTTCGATCAGTCCCAAGCTGCGGTCATAGGGCCGCCAACTCGAGTCGAATCGCAGTTTCACCGTCCCGGCCGCAGCTCCTTGCAAGGCGATGTCTCCCGTAGTGGCCACATTGTCCAATCGCACCTCGTCCGTGACCGGCGTGTGGGGCAAATCATCCCATTCATCTGGATCGGCAATCATCACTGCGCCACAGGCGCGCGTGAAGGTGGAACGTTGCTGATCGCCGGCGGTCTGCGACCACCAGTCCTTGTCTGCGAAACTCCAACCCGCCCACTCCGTGACCCCATCGAGATCGGGAATGCCATCACCATCGGCATCTTCTGAATCAATGCCAGGCACTCCACTGTCATCAAGGATCCAACCTTCCGGCCCTCTATCAGTCCAGACGTTGGGGGCAGCCAATCCTTCATCAACATTGGGACCAAGTGGCAAGCGATCGAAGCCTTCGCTGTAGAGGATCTTGGAATTGTCTAACCCTTGCACCTCTAACGTGACCAGCTCGCTGAGAACTGGCGTGAGACCGGGGCCAGAGATCTCCACTGCGTAGGAACCGCCATCCGCCGCAGACGCAGCGGCAATCTCCAGGGTGGCTCCGGTGGCTCCAGCAAGCAGCTCGCCATCTTTCTGCCATTGATAGGATAAAACGCCCCCGTGCGCTTCCACACCGAACGCAACCGCATCGCCAGGCAAGGTTTCGACCGGCACCGGTTGAGCAAGAATGACGATCTCGTTAGCGGTCACCTTGAGATTGTCGATGGCCCACCACCAATTGTTGCCCGCCTCGTATGTGAATGATAGAGTCATTTCCTGAGCACCTTCCGGGTTACTTACAGGAAGGAAGACCGTTTCATTGATGCGGGTAGGGGTCGTGTCATCATAGCGGAGGATTTCCTCAGGCTCGCCACCATCGAAACTTACCGTCACCGCCCCTGTTTGCGGTTCGGCGTTCCAGCTAGAGTCGAACTGCACCACAATCGAGTTGGGTTGTGCCGATGCTAGTGAAATAGCAGGTGTGGTGAGCACCGTCTCCATGCGTGCGCCGGGACCGGAATCATCCCATTCATCGCCGTCGGCGACGAGAACCACTCCCGTGCCTTTGACGAAGCTGCTGCGGCCTTGCCCCGCAGTGGCGTTCCAAGAGACGGGATCGAGAAAGGTCCATCCCGCAAATTCCGGCACGCCGCCTTCCGGGACATTCTCGTGATTGGCTTCCCAGCCTGCTGGCACGGCTTGCGTCCAATCAGTGCCGTCCCCGTTGGATTCGGTGTCGGAGATCCAGGCCATCAATTCCGGCTCCAAGATATCAAAGTTCTCTTCAAACAGGATTTCAGCCTGACAAAGTCCCATGGCAACCAGGAATAAGATGAATGGCGTTCTCATGATACGGAGAAAGGGCGGCATATCTGCCGCCCTTTCGAGGTTGAATAGGTGATCTTTCTGTAGCGTTTACTGAACTCCGCGGTAGTAGCCGTCGAGGTTAGCCGCCCGGGCGGCATCGCTCTCCTCGAAGGAGCCGGTCACGCCCGTCGCGATCGTTTCCCAATCAATCAGGTTCGTAGAGAACTGAATGTCGTAACTCTCGCCCTCAGGAATGTTGATCGAGAGGTTGCCGTTGGCCCCGATGCTCACAGGGCCAAACTCAACGATCCCCGTTGGTCCGCCAGGCGTCTCACCCCCGACCGGCCCACCCGGAAGGAGAAAGCGATCTGCCAATCCTTTGATCTGGGTGGCACCGAGCGCAGAATCGTAGATCGCCACGTCGTCGATTTCACCGTTGAAGAAGTTGCCCTCCGCATCGTAGATGCCACCGCCTCCGATGTTGAAGCCGAAGTCAGACTCACCCGCTGGAGCAGGTTCGGCAGACATGACCGCTTCTCCGTTGACATAGAGTGTCCTACCATTGATGTCATTGGCGACCGCAATGTGCGTCCACTCAGGAGCACCATCGAAGGTGTAATCTAACGCTCCGACAATCGGCATCCAGTGCTGAATCGTGGTGGCATTGATCATGCCGAACTCCACGGAATCATTCTGACCAAAGAAGCCCGTTCGATCGGCTTGAGTTTCATCAAACCTGACCCACCCGGCAAAGGTGAAGGCTTGCGATGCACTCACCGATGCCGCTGTGCTAACATAGTCATCCACACCATCAAAGCTCATGGCGAAGTCGCCAGCTTCACCGGAATGTCCCGACACATAGCTCGGCTCTCCATTCACCATGCCATCGTTCCTACTAGCACTACCATCAGCAGTCGTCGCGGCCCCCTGATCGTCGAAGGACCAGTAACCGATGAGGCCGGGGATACCGGCACCTTCGACATTGGCCGTCACTTGCAGGTTATCGATGGCCCACCACCAATCATTGCCAGCATCGATGAGGCCGAAGGTGATAACCACGTTCTCAGCGCCTTCGGGATTGAGAAGGGCCACGGTGAGGCTTTCATCAATGAACTCTTGGTCCGGCTTGAAGTCAGGTGAGTTGGAATCCGATTCCCAACGCAAGACCTCGATCGGCGCACCACCATCGTAGGAGACGCGGATGACAGCCGTCTGGTTGTTGCCACCAGGGACGTCGTTATCTGCCTCGGGACGCCAACTGGAGTCGAGCGCCAACACGGCGCTCCCAGCTGCCACCTTTTCCAAGGAGATCATTGGCGTGCTCATGAAGGCATCAAACCCATCGCCCTGCATGAATGGCGTGTGACTATCATCATCCCACTCATCGGGATCCGCGACGGCGACGACGTTCATGCCTTTCGTGAAGCCAGATCGCTGCTGGTCGCCTGCGGTATTGGTCCACCAAGCCGCGTCCGTAAAGGCCCATCCGGCCCACTCGGTCACCCCGTCAAGATCGGGAATGCCGTCGCCGTTCTCGTCTGCGCTATCAAAACCAGGAACCCCACTGTCGTCCACGGACCACCCACTTGGCGGCGTATCCGTCCACACCGCGTCACCGGCCACACCTTCATCAATGTTAGGCCCGAGGTCCACGCCGTCGAAGTTCTCAGCGAAGATGACAGAACTTCCTGTCGGAGGTTGCACCGTGAGTTTCGCATCACGGCTCGTGATTTCGCCAAATTCGTTGACAGCCTTCACGCGGTAGAAGCCCACATCGGAAAGCTGGGCATTGGCAATCTCCAATCGGAAGCTCGTCGCGCCTTCAATGACGGTGTACTCCGTTCCACCAAGAGGACGAAACGACCACTCGTAGGTCACTGGCTCTTCGCCATCCACGGCTACGACGAACTCAGCCATACCCCCTAACATTGCCGTCGTCGGTTGGGGTTCCCCTTCTCCCGGAGGTGAGAAGATGATGGGCTCGACATCGAGGAAAGCCTCCGCGCTGGCCACCGTGCCAAACTCATTGCTGATCTCGACGCTGTAGTAGCCCTCATCATCGAACGTCGCGCTGTCGAGGACGACCTCGAAAAGCCCGGCGGTAGGATTGGCGTTCGCATCAATGGGTGTCTTGCCTTCGCCTTGGCCCTTAAACCACTGATAGGTGAAGGGACGCTCACCTTCCGCATCGACAAAGAAGCAAGCTTCATCGCCAGCGCTCACTAACAGATCAGTAGGTTGCAGCGTGATGATCAACGGACCGACGATCAACTGTGCCTCACAGCTGGTCACCGTGCCAGGCTGGTTGGTGACGTCGACCGAGTAGAAACCACTATCCTCTACCTGCGCGCTCTCGAACGACAGGGTCGAAGAGGTGGCTCCTTCGATGGCTACGCGATCGCCATCGGTGCGCTTGTACCATTGATAGGTCACATCTCCCAGCGTATTGGCAGTGTCGACTTCGACGCTGATCTCTGCAGGACTGTTGGAAAACACCTGCTGACTCACAGGAGGCGTCAGAATGGAAGGCGGCTCGAGACCAGAGTAGACGAGGAGATTGTCGACGGCCCACCACCAGTCATTCCCCGCATCGATCAGGCCGAACTCGATCTTCAAGTTCTCAGCGCCTTCTGGGTTGTCTAACTGAAGCACCACGACCTCATTTGTCTCATCAGGCTTGAAGTTCGGAGAGCCACCGTCGGACTCCCAACGCATGATCTCCCTCATCTCGCCGCCATCGTAGGAGACGCGAATGACTGCCGTCTGGTTGTTGCCACCGGGAACATCATTGTCGGCCTCGGGACGCCAGCTCGAATCGAAACGCATCTTCAGGGAACCCGTGGTGACTCCTGTTAGAGAAATATCAGGCGTGGTAATGAAGGCATCATACCCGTCGCCTTCGGTAAACGGTGTGTGCGCGGAGTCATCCCACTCGTCGGGGTCGGCAATCATCACCGCGCCACAAGCGCGGGTGAAAGACGTACGCTGCTGGTCGCCAGCGGCCAAGGCCCACCAACGGGGCTCAGCAAAGCTCCAACCGGCCCATTCAGTCACGCCATCCAGGTCCGGATAGCCATCGCCATCGGCGTCTTCACTATCAAAGCCAGGAACGCCGCTGTCATCTACGACCCAGCCTTCCGGCGGCGTATCCGTCCAGACAAATGGCTCGTCCACTTGTTGTTCATCGACCACATCACCCAAGGGGAGACTATCAAAGTTCTCCGAGAAGATGACCATCGTGGGAGAGTTGTCTTCCACATGGAGCTCCACCGAGTCACTACGCCGCGAACTGCCTGCCGTATTCGTGATCTCCGCAAAGTAGGTGCCAGCATCTGACAGAACCACCGGATTGAGTGAGAGCGTCGCCATTGTCGCACCGGCTAGGGGCGCACCATCTTTGAACCATTGATAGGAAAGATCGCCACCGTGCGCTTCCACCGACAAATCAAATGCGGCTTCCGTCAGGGTGCTGCCACCAACGGGCTGTTCGATCACCACGACACTCTCGGCAAGCACTTGGACGTTATCAATCGCCCACCACCAGTTGTTGCCTGCTTCATAGGTGAAACTCACCGTCATCATCGACGCGCCATCAGGGTTGTTGATCGGCAAGAAGAGCGTGTCATTCAATGCGTCAGGACTTGCGCTGGTGAGTTCTAACACTGTCATTGGAGCGCCGCCATCGAAGGCGATCTCAATGGTTCCCGTTTGCGGCTCGGTGCGCCAACTTGAGTCCACCTTGAGCGAGATCGAGTTCGCCGGTTTGCCAGAGATATCGATTGCGGGGGAGGTCAGCGAGGTGAACATCCGAGCCCCAGGGCTGCTATCGTCCCATTCGTCGCCATCACCCACGGCCAACACATGGCGCCCCTTGGTGAAGAGGGCACGATTCTGTCCGGCTGTGGCATCCCACGACTTGGGATCGAGAAACGTCCATCCTGCAAACTCGGGCACGCCACCGGCTGGCACTCCCGAGACATCGACCGTCCACCCAGAGGGTGCGATCGCAGTCCAGTCAGTGCCATCACCGCCACTCTCTGTTTCCGAAACGAAGGGGCCTAGTTCGAGGCTATCAAAGTTCTCACTAAAGATGGCCTCCGCAGCAAAGGGATCTGTCACCGTCACCATGGCAGTGGCACTGGTCACGGTGCTACCCGCACCGTTACTCACGTCGACAGTGTAGACACCGGTATCCGAGGCAAGAGCGCCACCCAGATTCAGGGTCGCATCTGTAGCCCCTTCAATGGCCACTCGATCGCCTCCGATGCCTTTGTACCATTGATAGAGACGCCCAGCTTGCGCACTGACAGAAATCGCAATTTCGTCACCAGCCACCGCCTCGACACTCATGGGCTCTTCCAGGATCACTGGGACATTGCCGGTGACGGAGATGTTATCGATGGCCCACCACCAGTTGTTCCCGGCTTCGTATCCAAAGGTGATGACCATGCTGGAGGCTCCCTCGGGATTATTGATGGGCAGTTTCACCGTTTCGTTGAGCGCATCGGGTGTGTCCACCGTGTAGAGTCGCAGCGTTTCGCCTTCCCCACCGTCGAAGGACACAGACACGACACCAGTCTGAGGCTCCGTCCGCCAACTTGAGTCAAATTGGAGTGTCACAGTGTTAGCAGCGATCCCTTCTAGCGCGATCGGCGGCGTGCTCAAGAAGGTCTCCATGCGGGCGCCGGGGGAACTATCATCCCACTCATCGCCGTCTGCCACGGCCACCACATTGACGCCCTTGGTGAACTGGTCACGATCCTGTCCCGCGCTCGCATTCCACGAAACGGGATCGAGGAATCTCCAGCCCGCATACTCCTCTACGCCACCGGCGGGAACAGCGTCGTCGTTCTGCACCCAGCCCTCGGGTGCCATGGCCGACCAGTCCGTACCGTCACCACCCGATTCCGTCTCGGAAACAAAGGCGGTGAGTTCGATACTATCAAAGTTCTCTTCAAAGATCACGGGGCTATCCTCATAGGTCACGAGTACATTATCGATGGCCCACCACCAGTTGTTCCCCGCCTCATAGGTGAAGGCGATCGTCATGCTAGCGGCGCTCGTGGGATTCGGAATATCGAGCTCGATGGTGTCATTCAACGCACTCGGACTTTCGCTCGTCAGCGTTAATAACGTCATTGGTTCTCCACCATCAAAGGATACTTCTACCGTTCCCGTTTGAGGCTCCGTCCGCCAACTCGAGTCAAATGCTAGTTTGACCGAATTGCCAGGCACGCCCGAGAGAATGATCGTTGGCATGCTCAGGCGGGTGAACATCCGCGCACCTGGCGAGCTATCGTCCCACTCGTCACCATCAGCCACGGCCACCACGTTGCGGCCTTTGAGAAACTGATCGCGATCTTGGCCTGCGGTCGCATTCCACGAGACGGGATCGACGAAAGTCCAACCCGCAAACTCGGTCACCCCGCCCGCTGGCACCTGAGAGTTGTCCACCGCCCAATCCGCTGGGGCAGTCGCCGTCCAGTCCGTGCCATCACCACCGGACTCTGTTTCCGATACAAATGGTTCCAATGTCAGACTGTCAAAGGTCTCACTAAAGAGCACATTTGCCGGAGCAGCCACATTCAGCACCACTTCATCGCTGGTGACAAGGTTTCCGGCAGTATTAGTGATGTCCACGCTGTAGATACCACTATCCACGTCTAACAACGACCCAAACAGCAAGGTGGCTTCCGTCGCTCCGTCGAGGGGCTGCCGTGATTCACCCGAACCTATATACCATTGATAGGACAGATCGCCACCGTAGGCGGCCACACTCAGGGACGCCTCAGCACCTGGCTCGAAATCGCCTCCCACAGGCTGTTCAGCAATCACTACCGTATTGCCCGAAACAGAGATGTTATCGATCGCCCACCACCAGTTGTTGCCAGCCTCGTAGTCAAAGCTGATCACCGCGGAGGTGGCTCCGCTAGGGTTGTTTAGAGGCAAGACCACTGTGTCATTCAAGGCGCTAGGACTCATTTCCGTGAAACGGATCAGCTCCACGGCTTCTTCACCATCAAACGAGACACTCACGATGCCCGTTTGGGGTTCCGTGCGCCAGCTCGAATCAAAGCTCAGCACGGCACTATGGGTGCCAATCCCGACCAACGAGATTGGCTGTGTCCTCATCACCGTCTGCATGCGCGCCCCTGGTGAACTATCATCCCACTCATCACCGTCAGCCACCGCGACAACATTCATGCCTTTGGTAAACTGATCGCGATCCTGCCCGGCCGTGGCATTCCATGAGACGGGATCGAGAAATGTCCAGCCCGCAAACTCAGTCACACCACCAGCAGGGACCTTGGCATTGTCAACCACGAAGGTCGCTGGCGGCATCGCTGACCAATCCGTGCCGTCACCATAGAAAGTGGTCTCATTCTCCTTCTCTGTGTCAGAGATGAAGGCTCCGAGCGCCACACTATCAAAGTTCTCCTCGAAGAGCATTGTTTCCGCAGCGGGATCAAGCACGGAAACGCCCGCCACCGCACTGCTAGTCGTGCCGCCATCAGTCACGTCCACACTATAATACCCAGCATTGTCTGGAGTGAGGCCGGTCACGGCAAGCACAGGCCCTGTTGCCCCATCGATTGCTGTCCGATTGGCCCCCAGACCTGTATACCATTGGTAGGTCAACGCTCCTCTGCCCACTGCTTCGACGCTGAGGCTTCCGTCATCGCCAATCATGAACTCGCCACCTGACGGCTGTTGCGTGATCACTGGCTGTCCTGCGACCACTTCGATATTGTCGATCGCCCACCACCAGTTGTTCCCAGCTTCGTAGTCAAAGCTGATCACCATCGAATTCGCGCCCTCAGGATTGTCGATCGGCAAGGCGTAGGTCCGATCATACTCGGTGGGCGAGTCACTAGAAAGCGCTAACAATTCAACAGGATCTCCCCCATCGAAGGCTACTCGGACCCACCCAAACTGAGGTTCCGTTCGCCAACTGGAATCGAACTTCAAGAGAACGGAATTCGCAGCCACACCGTCCAGGCTGATAGCTGGCATGCTGAGCACCGTCTGCATGCGCGCCCCTGGTGAACTATCATCCCACTCATCACCGTCAGCCACCGCGACAACATTCTTGCCTTTCGTGAATTGGTCGCGATCCTGCCCGGCTGTCGCATTCCACGAGACCGGATCCAGAAAGGTCCATCCTGCAAACTCCGTGACTCCACCGGCAGGGACCGCGCTCACATCCACGCTCCATTCAGCGGGTGGAATGGCGGTCCAATCGGAGCCGTCACCGTTGCTCTCTGTCTCGGACTGGAATGCCTCTAATTGGGATCCCAACGCATCAAAGTTCTCAGTGAGAAGGACATCGGCAGACGCGCCTGCCACTGTCAATAAACTAAAAAGAATGATGGAACACCATCGTGTTTGGCCAGGAATTCGTGAAGGAGGAGGTTGCATGAAGAGTGAGGTGGTTAAGCCTCACCCATAAGAAACAACTTCAATATCCACATGCGGAATCAGATGACGATTTCGACTAACTAACTTGTTAGGCAATTTCTTCAGATAGCGCCCGCAATTCATCCTCATACGTCACAGAAACATCAGTGACAAGAACGCCTCATTCCTCCCGGCCAATCCTCACAGAAACGTTGCATCACGTTTCCTGTCAATGAACCATCCGCAACCAAACCCTCACTTTCGCCGGTAGCGGAGCTGGAAGAAGAGGCGCTGCTCCGAACTTCCTGGGATACGGGCTTCGTAGACTTGTTCATCGCCTTCCACGGCTCCAGCGGTCACTTCAATCACGCGCGCGTCCTGCGGTGGACCATCACCGCTGTCATACCACGCACCCAAATCAAGCGACCACTGGCAATCAGCCTCCGCTCCATTCTGATCGACCGCGCGCCGCCAACGAACGACCCACTCGCCCGTCGCCTCATCGTAGTTCACGGTGTCTAGCGGAACGTCATCATTCGCTCCTGGATCACGCCCATGATACGCTTCACCAATAGTCGGGTTGCCATCCGTATCCGTGTCGGCGTGTTCTCCCCAAAGAGCTGTCTGCAAATTGGGATTGCTAAGAATTGATCTGGAAAACTTCTTGTTCAGCCACTGTTGATAGGGCGTTCCCGGCACGGAAATGACCTGGCTGTTCACCGTCGACAATCCACCGGCATCCGTGGCTCGGAGGCGGATATCGATCGTGCCCGTGAGATTGTAGCGACAACGCACCTGAAGCTTCTTAGTCGCATTGTCCACAGCCACCATTTCAAAGGTATCGGTGTCGCCTAACACCGTGACTATATCATAATCGAGCTCGTCGGAGGGTTGCTCGGCATCGGTGAATCCCACCGTGATATCGATCGCACTCTCCGCCGCATTCACAAAGGCAACCTTTCGCGGTAAGGCGAGCGCTTGTGGAGGTGTGTTCGGGTCACGCACGATGAGTTTCGTGATGCAGGTGCTCCCATTGCCAGACAGATCGAAGGCTTCGATGGTAATGGGATACGTCCCTGGCTGGGAAATGCTGGTTCCCGCTTTGGGGGTCTGATCGATGAAGAGTGCCGTGTTGGAATCGACGTTGTCGTAGATAGAAGATTGAGCAATGACATCCGGCACCAGAGCGAAACAGATCTCGCCATCATACTGACACGTGATGGTGATTTCGTCAGGGCAGGTGATCACCGGAGGCGTGATATCAGCGAAGCAGAAACCGCCCGGATGGCCAAAGGACTCATACTCATCAAAGCCATACAGCGTGAGGCCGAAGGACGCATTCGAACTGAGGAAATTGAAGACATCTCCAGCAGGCAGCGGAAAGCGAGCATAGGCACCTCCCGAAGCGGTCAGCCCGGATTGCCCCCCAGGAACCGCCAGCACCCCCGTGCCATTGACTGTCACACCACTCAATGCCCCGGTGTCCTCAGCCACCACCGTGGCGTAACTGTCAGGAAAGGTCCGGCAAGTTTTGTAGCGTCGCATCCACGCACTCCTAGGCTGGATCAGCGTCATGAACGGATCCCCATCCACGACGCCGTCGAAATCGGAACTCTGTGAGAACTGCGCCACGCATACAGAGAATTCTGCCGAGATGCTAGCTGGCTCCGTGGTCGTGAACTCGAGGAACTCCCCGCGATCAAGGGTCCTATTGATCGGATCAGCGGAGGTGAAATTCACAAACACAGGGGTGCCATCTCGATGGGCGAGCACACGCACCAAATCTCCTCCACGGGTCATGAGCGGCGCGAGGTCGTGGTTGGTCCCCCAAGCCGCCGTTGGCAGGAGTTGCTCTAACACCGTGTCACAATAGAATTGAGACGGCGACTGGATATTCGCGCAGCGATGCCCCCCAAAGACGCCAATGGGCTTGTTAGACTCGATGCAGGTGCCTGTGATGTCAGCGGGGCTATTGGCTTCCGTGCGCAACTGATAGGTCTCCCCACGCGCCAGGGTGATGGTGAATGGCACCCCAGCGGCATGCGAACCAATCTTCTCCTTGGGAATGATCCGCACCTCGGTGTCATCGTAAGGTGCCACGATCCCTAATTGCGATCCTTGCAACAATGGCAGGTTACTCTGCACATTCTGATAGCCCATCACGACGTAATCAGTGCCAAGACAATCGATCGGCAATCCCAGGAAAGTGTCCGTCGTATAATCGATATGTGATTGCCCATACACCGCCACAAAGTCGCTCGCCACGACACGGATGGCTTTGGCTTCTCGATCGTCGGCCCCCTCTAGCTCCAAGGCTTTGGGAATAGCCACCACCGCTTTCCCTGCCGCCCCCAGATTGAAGTTGATCGGAGCGATCGAAAGGCCCGGAAAGGAAACCTGCCCGGTCACGAGGCGATTCCCCGTGATGCAAAGCGAGAGTTCGACCGGTGCACCCGGTTCTTCCTCATAATTCTCTGGGAACGCCAACCAGAATTCCTGACCGCGCGTTGTCTTCACACAATCCTCATGTTCCGGATCACGAGGCGTTTGTCCCGGCTCGAAACACAGCTCGGGACAGATGAGAAAGCGATCCTCATCCACGGTGGCATTCAGCGCATGAATGGCTAACACATTGGCACCTTGGCGAAGCAAGCTCGCGTCAAGAGCTATCGTTTCTGGCCCCAAGGCAAGACAATCCTCACGATCTCTCAACGCACGTGAGTTCTCGTTAAGAGTGGCAGGCGCGTTCCGTCGCGCGACCAACGTTCCATTCAAATAAGCCGCGAAGCCGTCATCATAACGGATGCGCATGGTCAGGGTGGAGTTGGGAGGTGGAAATTGATTGAGAGAGAAGGGAGCACGTAGATAAAGCCCAGGCCGGAGCCCCTTCATAAAGAATTCGACATCCGTGTTAATGAGAGGATCGAATTTACCCATGCCTCCCATGCTGCCGCCGCCACCGTCTGCGAAACTGATCCCCATGAGCCCCGCCTGATAGATCTCACTCACCTCGACGTCGGTTAGTTGATGATTCCAAATGGCAAAGTCATCGAGGTCACCACAATAAGGATGTTCCCCTTCGTCATTCCCGAGATATAGCGGGTCTTCACTTTCGAAACCCGTGCCTGCAGCCAAGCTAACAGGAGCAGGCGTCTGCTTGCCGTCGAAGAAAGTGCGAATCTCCACCTTCGAAGTCCCGTCACCATCAATGACAAAGGCAAGGTGGTGCCACTGACTATCCCTGATGTCAGCCAGCGCCAGGCTGGTGGGCTCCCCCGCCGTATCGACAAAACGCATCACCACTTGGCGCGAGACCCCGTTGCCAGTATTGACGGCTGTCCACAGGATGGACCAACCGGGACTCTGTAGCGATTTCTGCTTGGTCGCGATCACTTGATAGCTTCCTGCCTGCGGCGGAAATTCAGGATCGGCCCGCACCCAGATGGCAGCGCTAAAGTCCTTATTCTTCTCGGCGGTCAACTCTGGGTGATGCTGATACTCAATGCGCGTCGGTTCCTGACAGGTGAACCGGAACGCGTCACTGATGATACCAGCAGGATTTGCCCAGCCATTTCCGGCGCGCTGACCATCATGTATCGTGGGGCCGCTGCTATCTGGGATCACCGTGCCGCTCAACTTGTCCATGCGTGCGTGCAGGACAAGGCCCTCATTGATCGCATTCTCCGCAGCATCATAACCGATACACAATGGACCCCTTTCCCAATTGCTGTGATCGTAGCTAGGCTGTCGCCAGGCATCCCCCACATTGTCATTCGGGACAATATAGCGGACCACACTTTTGCCATCAATCAGCACCACGTCATCGCACTCGCAGTAGTCTGTGAGGTCGCGCTTCAAGTCGATCTGCTGACCACTTTGATAGAGTCCCGCGTAGGGCACGGAACAGGGATAGACGAAGTTTGTGTGCAAAGGCTTCTCACCTCCAGGAGGACGCCGGTCTTTCCCTGAAGCGAATACTTTCAGTTCCTGCCCTGCGCTGAGTTGGATCCCGTCGGGAAATGCCCATTTGGTGGGCGCCTGGGCGTCATCGGTAAGGAACCATCCTGACAAATCCACGTTTCCATTCGCTTTTAGAATCAGGTAAGCAGGAAGGTCATCATCTTCGTCAGGCGAATCCGTATTCACGACAGCCGGGACCACCGTGGCAATCTCCATAATCGTCTGGCCAAGCGCGGCCGTGATCGAAAGGAGTGCCCACAGGGTAACGATCAGAAATCTAGGCGTCCTCATGGTGTTCATGCGTTGGGGTTGGGGAAGTTGAGGTTCAAGGCACCTTCACTTCGACGTTCAAATTGGGGATGGTAAGCGTGAGATTGCCCAGTGACTGGGAGGTGGTGAGGGTCAAGTCGACGGCCACTGTTCCGACGATGCGATCGGCCGCGCCGCCGCCACCGAGTTCGGTGAGTTCGTCACTGCCTAACAGTTGCGATAGATCAAAGCGGTAGTCATCGTTACCGGCACCCCCAGCGAGATCGTCGTTGCCCGCACCACCCTCCAGGATGTCATTCCCCGATCCACCGAGCAGGTCATCGTGCCCCTCTAAGCCTGACAAGAAGACGGATCCAGTAAAGGCAGACGCATTGATGACATTGTCGGAAAGGCCGCCGGTCAACCGTGCACGCTCGATCAGTGTCAGGGCATCAAGATCCGTGCCCACGTTTAATGAGGCATCCGTAAGGATGAAATCCGCATCTTCTGTCTCCACCACCGTATCCAAGCTGCCGCCACCGTTGATGATGTCATTCCCAGGACCACCGGTGAGTTCATTGGCCAATCCGTTTCCGGTCAGGGTATCGTGACCCGATCCACCAATGAGATTCTCGATATCATTCACGGCAGTCAGGGTGAGGGTAAGATTGGCAGGATGCACTGACTGCGCAGTGGTGCTCGCCAGGCTCACCGAAAGGTCCACCGTGGTCGTTTCTCTAAAGTCGAGCGTGTCGATCCCGCCACTATCAGAGACCACGTCACTTCCTAGCACATGATCGACATCGAACGCGTAGGTGTCGTTGCCTCCGCTGCCTTTGAGCGCGTCATTGCCTTCGCCACCGATGAGAATGTCAGGGCCACTTCCACCGATCAGACTATCATTTCCTCCTTCTCCTCGGAGGATGCTCGACCCGGAAAAGCCTGAGAGATCGAATTCATTGTCGCCGATGCCGCCAGTGAGATCCAGGGCCTGGATCCCATTCAGAGCATCCGCTTCACCCCCAATGTCGAGGACCAAATCGGTAGCCATGATATCCAGATCAGCTGTCTCGCGCACCGTATTCACACCGCCACCGCCGGTAAATTTATCGATTCCTGCTAGACCCGTGAAGACATTATCAAGGGCGTTTCCGGTGAAGTCGTCCGCACCTCCGCCACCGATGATGTTCTCGATGGTCGGTGCGACGATGAAGAAGTTCGCCACCGTGGCGCCACCCGTGAGCACTTGGAAGCCAGCGGCAAGCGTCGCCGTCACCCCCTGAGTCGCCGTGGATGAGAAATCGATCGTGTCCACGCCACCGATGTCAGAGAGGACATCCGTGCCGATGTCTGTGTCGGCATTGAAGAGGTAATGATCGTCACCCAAGCCACCGTGGAAATTATCGCCGAGCTTGGTGCCCGTCAGCGTATCATTGCCCGCCAAGCCCTGAAGCGTCACGCCCAGGGTCGTGAAGTTTTCCGCAGTCAACGCGTTGTCGCCACTGCCTCCTCTCAAAGTCACATCATCGATGCTTGTCAGTGTCAACAGAGTGGCATCCGTGCCGATCTTGAGGCTCGTATCTGTGAGGGTGATGTCATCGTCAGCCACCACAAGGAACTCATTGAAGCCACCGTCGCCATCGATCTCCAGACTCGCGCCACTCCACCCAGTGACTTTAAAGTCATCATTCCCCACCCCACCGATCACCAGCAGGTCTTCGATCTCTGTCAGGGCATCGAGTTCCGAGAAGGCACCGGCCGCCATGGCCAGGAAGGCGTCATTGACCACAAAGGTGATGCCACCTAGGGAAGCACGCTGAGCAGTGAGTGCATCCATCCCTGCACCACCGTCCACCAGGTCATCTCCAGAGAGCGGCTTAAACGCATCATCACCGCCTCCTCCAATGAGGACATCTGACCAGATCGTACCGGTGATCACGTCATCCCCACCAGCACCATCAAAAGTGAAGTTTCCACGTGGCACCATACTCGGCGTCAGCGGACTCAAGGCAGAGCCATCGATCGCATTGCCACTGGCACCACCAGTGATCTCAAAGTCTTCCACATTCACCACGCTGATCGTACCGATAGCGCCACCCACGTGGCTCACGGTGATCTCCACTCCCGGGATGGCGAGATTGCCAGGATCAGCATCGTCGAGCACGAAGTCCGCATTGGCCGCAATCTTGAAGAGATCGCCACCATGCCCCGCCCCGTCAATCGAAGCACTGCCCGTCCACCCCGTGAGATCAAAGGTGTTGGCAAGAGCGCCGCCGGTGAGCGTCGCAAACTCCACATCTTCCAGTGCATCGAGATCGCTCCCCTTGATCACTGTCGTATCGGTGAGAGTGAAATCGACGTTCGCCGTCTCGGAGAAGCTGTCCGTGCCGGGTCCCCCATCAAGACGGTCACTCCCTTCACCGCCATCAAGGAAGTCATCTCCACCATAACCTTCTAACAAATCATTCCCAGGACCGCCCCGCAAGGTGTTGTCGAGATGGTTCCCCGTGATCTCATCATCCAGATCGCCACCGATCACTTCTTCGAAGCCGCCGGCCTCGATGACCAAAGTAAGATTGCCAATGACTTGATCGGCACCTGGACTGGTTCCGGTGTGATTCAAGTCGACCACCACTTCATGCATCGAGGTGGCGGAAAAGTCTAACACATCACGCCCCACGAGATCCGCCGGATCTTCGTAAATGGTCTCTTTACCCCAAGCTTCGTCCGCATCGAAGGCGTAGGTTTCATTGCCGGCCCCACCGGCCAAGCGGTCATCACCAGGACCACCGCTGAGCTGGTTGTCGCGCGCATTTCCAGTGATGTCATCATCACCCTCACCGCCAATCACGGCATCAATGTCCTCGCGCTCGAAGATCAGGCTGATCGGCGCTCCCGTATAAAGCGGTGTCGGGGTGTTCAACGTGCTCAGATCCACGAGGAGATTCTGGGTCATGGCCGAGAGGTCCAAGGTATCGAAGCCAGGATCATTCTCGGCGAGCGTGGCCGCGTCGTAACCAACGATGGTCACGTTGCCCGTATCCGTCGGCAAGATGATGAATGTATCATCTCCTGGGCCCCCTAACAATTCATCATCGCCACCTCTACCTTCGATTGTCACGTCTCCATCATAATCACTGACATCAATCTTGTTTGCACTGGCCCCTCCAATGAGATGGGCCGTCTCAACACTATCAATGCTGTAGATCGATCCATTCCCCAAGGTGAGCGCGCTACTCTGTTCAAAGGTGAAGGTGTTCAATAGAGTCGGCTGATACGTCGCGACTAGATTGAAGACGGAGACCGTGTCCGTCGTCAGGGCGAAAGAAGCAGCCAAGCTGGTGACAGAACTGAGGCTGATGCCACCGGCCACCCCGTTCCCGAGATTCAAATCGAGGGTCTGGATCACATTACTCACCGCCGACTCGATCAGCGCAGGCGGGAAGGACGGTCCAGAACCGACTAAAGTCATGTCCGTGTCATTCTCCACCACTAGGGCGTCGATGCTCGTGTCGCCTTCCACCTCGGCAAAGCCGACCCAATCGGTGAGAGTGAAGGTATTCTCGCCAGCGCCACCCACCAGGCGCGCATGCTCGAGATCGATCAACGTGAAGCGCGACTGCGCCAGTGGCTGATCGCGGAAGTCGAGGGTGAGACTATCATGCCCACTAAAGAAAGGATCGGGATCATTCTGCACCAGCGTGAAGTCCGCATCGGCTTCTGCTAACAGATAGTCGAAACCGTGCCCGCCATCGAGTTCGTCATTCCCCAGCTCGGCGATCAAATAGTCATCCCCCATGCCGCCAAAGAGGAAATCGATGCCGCTCTCACCGTTGAGGAAATCGTCCCCTCCCTGGGCAAAGATCATGTCAAAGCTCTCGGCCCCAGTGATGACATCCGCTCCCGGACCCCCACTGAACTCTAATTCGGCAAATGGATCCAAACCTTCGCCAGTGGACTTGCCAGCAGGCGCTGAACTGGGGAGGAACCGCGCGGGCTGCATGTTTGTGGGGATATTGCCAGAGTCACCCAGGATCAGATCCCAATCATCGCCCCCATCAATGAGATCATTATCCGTCAGTCCATCACCCATGTGCTGAATGACCATGGTGGCCTCATCGAGCGGTCGCCCGGTGGCGGAACGGATGGTCAGCTCTAGACTGACCGTTTCACACTCTGGGATAGACCCACTGGCCAAGATCGGAACCACGAAGGTCTCCGTCAACTCCCCAACTTCGAAGTGAATAATTCCACTAACATCCTCAAAGTGCGTCCCAGCGAGCGCCGTCCCGCTCGTGAGTGTGTAGACGACCGCCGATTGGTGATCGGCATTACCACGCTCCAACGTGACCACCGCAAGGGTGTCATCCTCGGCCTGATCAATCGTGTAGACGGGCTTGTTGAACTGCACCCCTTCTGAAGTCGGGGCAGGCACGCCTTCCTGCAGCGTCGCATTCACCGCCTCGGTATCGCCAGACCCAGGTGAGAGCAGCGCATAGCTGATGCCAGTATCAGGATCAAGATTCGCCGTAACTTCTGACCAACCTTCAGGAATCTCCACCTGCACGCGATAGTTTCCTGGGAAAGTAGCAAACACATAGTTGCCTGATGTGTCTGTCAGGGTCACTCCGACTTCATTGCCTTTGTCGTCGAAGAGATGGACGACGACCTCATCGGCACCACCCGCACCGGACTCGGTAATGGTCCCTTTGACAGTGGCATCATTGCCCATGGCTGAAGTATCGACACCGAAGATGTAGCCATTCAATGGGAGCACCCAGGGATCCGCAGACGCATCGGCATCAAACAACGTGAGATCCGCATCGTAGGCCCCCATGTTGATCGGCGCGTAGTGATTCGTGGCGGTCTGCCAGTGCCCACCCACGATGTGGTCATCACCCGCACCGCCCTCAATGTAATCGTCTCCAGGACCACCGAACAAGGTGTCATCCGTCCCTCCTCGACCCACGGTGTTGTTCTCCGCTGGAGCAATGGTCTCAAGCGGCGTCGCCTGATACCCGATGTCCTCGACGAGGAACAAACCGGTGCCACCTTGGAAGTCGATACTCTGACTATCATTGCCCGTGGTCGTCTCAAAGCCGGAGAAGAAGTTGATCGTCAATCCCCCTTTCACCGGCGATCCCGTGAGGGAATCTTCCTGCACTTCGATGGTGACCTGACCGTGATGCACGGAAGCCGTGAAGACGCCATCCGCATCCGTGGTCACGGTGACATCGGTTCCTTGACCATCGCGAATCCTAACATCCACGCCTTCCATCCCATGTTCAGAATAAGTCGCATTGGGATCACCGCTAAAGTCTTCGAAGAAACCATTGCCGTTCTTGTCCTGGAAGATGCGCCCCGAGATAGTGTCTGTCTCGTCGTCGTAGATGGTGCCAATGGCCGTCTCAGCTGCCGGATCGATGATGGCATTGACAGGATTATCGATCCATAGACGGACAGACTCAGGAGCCTCGATGATTAGATCATCCTTCACGGCAAGCGTCACCACTTGCACCCCTGGCGCCGCAAATGTCAGGGTCCCCGACTTGGGAGCAAGCGTATCCGTGGATTCCGTGGTCAGATCCTCAAACTGGTAGTCCACCTCGACATCATTCTGGAAATCGCCCGATACCGATACCCAATAGGTCAAACTGAACACGCCGCCCTCAGTCACCGAATCAATGATAGGCACGATACTTACGACCGGAGTGGGCTCGTCATCGACAATTGTAAGGGTAGCCTCGAAAGGAGAGGCACTCGCAGGACGTCCAGTTGGCGACCGCAGGCTCATGTGAACGGTCTCATTCCCTTCCCACAGAGCGTCTTCAATGGTTGGGATCGCGACCGTCTTCACATATTCCCCAGAAGCAAAGCTCACGATCAGCTCCTGCTCGACATAATCCACTCCACCAGTGGCGGTGATGCCCTGAGTCGTGAAGACCACCACAGCATCCCCCGTGGTACCCGGGCTGCGCACCAAGGTGATCTCAGCTGTCTCGCCTTCTTCCACCTGGTAATAGGGCTCTCCGAAACGCACGGATGAGAGCGCGTTACCAATGACCAAACTATCATTGGCCGCAATATTCACAATGCCATGATTGTGCTCGATGTCGGCGTTATCGGCCCCGAGAATATTGACGAAGAACTGCTCAGCCCCCTCCGGCGCAAAGTCGTCCACCGTGACGATCTCAAAGGTCTTGCTTGTTTCGCCCGGAGCGAATGTGAGGGTCGCACTGCCATCCTCGGTGCTCGCCGATGCCGAATGATAGTCTGGGGAGGCAAAGAGGAGGAAGAAGATGCCACCCGTTTCCGCATAATTCACAGCGGTGCCATTCTGCGTCGCGTAGGTCACGATGACTTCTTTCTCGCTCGCTTTGACGAAGGACCCCGTGGGATCGAGCAAGGTAACGGTGAACTGAGCAAGGTCGCCCTCATTGATATCCGTCGCATGCGGATCGGTGCCGGATGGCACCACTGGGAGCAGCTCCACCCTCACAGGCTTATCATCATCGGGAATGATGCCCACACCGTGATCGTCGTCGATGATCGCATTCGTCGCGTCGAAGAGTTGCACGAAGAAGTGCTCGTCGTGTTCGTCCACGTCATCATCAATCGTGTTGACCATCACGGTCTTCTCTGTCTCGCCAGGCAAGAAGGTCACCAGTTCATCCACCGCAAGCACCGCTTGGAAATCCACGCCTAAGGTCGCGTAGTGGGCCTCCCCCTCTGCCTCGTAGGTACTGGAGTCGACCACCTGGTGGCGCACTGTGATCGCGCTTTGGCTAGGATTGGCAAGACTGATTGTGAAGCTCGCCGGCGTGGCTTCAGCATTCTCCAGGTTGTAGTCGCTGATGCTCAATGCCGGGATCGGATCGTCATCAATGATCGTGCCGATGGCGAGGTCATCATGGATCAACGTGGGCAAGCCTGCATTGTCAGGCTCTAGCAGATTCGACAACTGCAAGGTCAGGCCCTCGTGCGCGCCTTCATAACTAAAGTCGCCGGTCACGGGCACGACGATCGTCCGCTCTTGCTGCCCCGGCTCAAAGATCAACGTGCCATTCGTCTCCGTGAAATCGACATTGTTTGTAGCCGATCCCGGAGCCGTGGCGTAGTCAATCGTGAAGGCAAACGTGACCGCCCGCGAGAGGCTCACCACGAATTCCAACTCAGATCCCGTGTTGTTGCCCTCGGTCACGTGAGCATCCGCAATTGAAAGCGTGGAGTTGCCGACAAAGCCCGCCGTGACATCGCCGCGCGATTCGTTGGCATTCAGCGCAAACACATCCGTGATCCCGATGTTAGGCGCACCCGAAGGATTGAAGTCAACATTCACATCCGTGTTGGCATCACTATCAATGGCCTCGTTGTCACCCTGATTCACATCGGTCAGGACCAAGCCCGCCCCCGTGCCACTGTCATAGGCAGAGAGGAAGGTCATGAAGTAACTGTCAGGATCGAGCCCAGTGAACTTGAAGTTACCAAGCGCATCCGAGACGGTCGTATCCACGATCGCATCCGTGAGCATGAGCGCTGCCGAGGGCTGCACCAGTTGGATTTCCACGCCGGCTAGACCGGGCTCTCCATTGTCGCGAATCCCGTTGGCATTCTCATCCAACCACACGGCCGAGCGGATCTCGATGCCCGTGTCGCGGTCACCGGTCTTGCCGTGAGCGTCATCCCCAAAGAGCTCGTCTTCACCAGGACCGCCATCCATGAAGTCATTGTCATCTTCCTCAATCACCTCCGTCTCACCGCTATTCATGAAATTGCCGCCGAAGAGGAAATCATTCCCTTCCCCACCAAAGAGGATGTCGTAATTGCCACCGCCGATGAGTTCATCATCACCACCCGTATCCGCATCGTCATTCACGCCGAGGTCGTTGACGTTCATGGATGCGGGCGGAGATCCGGCAGCGATGTTCGTGAGCTGCGTGAGGAGGGTTGCCTTGTTGCTGCTATCGAAAGTATCCCCGATAAGAAGGTCCACCCCACCATGGCCTAACAAGGTATCATCCCCAGGTCCACCCACCAACAAGTCGTTCCCGCTGCTGCCGGTGAGGATATCGTCTTCCTCGCCACCATCGAGGAAATCATTGCCAAGGCCACCATCAATGGTGTCCGCACCACTATCGCCCTTCACATCGTCATCCCCGTTTCCGGCATCGATGTCATCATTGCCACTGCCGCCCGAGATGGTGTCATTGCCAGCATAGGCAATGATCGTGTCGGCCCCGGCGTCTCCATTCAATTCATCATCATTGGCTGTGCCCGTGATCACGTCCGAGCCGTCACCGCCATTGATGGTCACCGATGCCTTGCCTGCTGTGATGGTATCATTGCCAGAATCTCCGTTGAGCACCAAGTTGGGGCCTTCCCCGGTGACCGTGATGGTATCATTGCCAGAGTCGCCGTTGACGACCCCAGACCCAATCACCTCGCCCGACTCACCGCGATCCTTGAGAGTGATGGTATCGTTCCCCACACCACCACTCAGATCCACCTCGGCAAGCACGCCTAACAAGTCGAGAATATCATCGCCTTCACCCGCATCTTCCACCACGATCAAGGTGACATTCTCAAACTCCGCCGTGTAACCGGCGAACGCCACTTCCACTTTCTCACCGGATCCATCGCCTTCAAGGTGGGTCACCGTAAAGTGCTCAGCGTCGTCTGTCGTATCGATCTCCAACCGATTTGCGGCACGAGAGCCCATGTTCAAAGTGAGCGTACCACCTGACTGCTCCGCCAAGACGGGCTCAGGACAGGTGATGGTGAATTCAAAGATGGTGAAGCGCCCAAACTCCCAGGTTTCTTCTATCTTGAAGAAGAAGAGGTCGACCGTGAGGAAGGCTTCGAGGAAGACGTAGATCTCGCCGTGGATATTGAAGATACAGCGTGGATCGATCTGCGCTTGGGAGATGATCTCACTGATGCGCACTCGGCCGTCTTGGTTCGGATCATTGAGATCAAACCCAACCTCAAGACCGAGGCCACCTCGCACGCCCACCTCGGCAACAAACAGGTCAATCACGGCCCCTGCGAAGACTTCTCCATAGAGCCGTAACTCGTCACGATCATTGCCGTTGCTATCGAAATCCTTAATGTAGAAGCCATCAAAAATGTCGATCACTTTGCCAGAGTCGATGAACTTCTGAATACCAAAGGTGTCGTAGCCAAAGCCCAGATTGATCTCGACCCCGATGTTCCCACCAAACTGCGCCGCGAGTGGGCCGAAGATCGGAATGTTGATGGCAAACTGAGCCTCGGCCCGGAAAGTGGGCATGTCCCACTCAATCAAAGCCACCGGCTTGCCCGTAAAGAGCCCCATAAGCTCTAACGGATTATCCCAAATCGGGATGCTGAAGTTATCAATGCTTCCGACATCACTCGCAAAACCCGCACTGGCTTTCGCACTCGCGTCGAACTCCGCATCTGCAGCCGCATTCTCCAGGAAATCATCGGGAACCAATTCCTTCACCGCCGCGGCCGTGTCGAAGTCACCCGATGGGCCTTGCTGAAGAATGAAGTCACCTAACGGAATGACAACGTTCGCTCCGGTGGGAATATTGTCGGCGAGTTCAATGACGAAGAGGGCGACATCAATAAACTTGCGCACGCCGGGATCAAGGTAGCCGAAGGATTCCATCACATCCAACAGGTTGATGCTACGCCCAGCCAGATCCGAAAGGATGGGAATGGGGGCGGTCACCGCATCGATGATCGGGCGGACAGGATCCACCGTTTCGTCAATCTTGTTGAGGATCGGTCCAAGGAAATCAGAGATCCACGTGCCAAGATCAATCCCCAGGTTGTTGAATCCTAACACTGGATCACTCGAGCCGTCACTCAGGCTCCACGACCAGTCGAGATTGAAATCCACCACCACCCGCGGGAACACAGCACTGGTGCCAAACCCTCCTGAGAGCTTGAGATTGATATCCGCCACCGCCTCGATGTCCGCATCGACGATGTCGCTAAAGCTGGTGCCACCCCCGGTGATCTCGGCGAAGGTCAGTTTCCCGTCATCGTTTGGATCCATGATGTCGATGAAGAGCCCGCCTTCAAAGATGGAGGGATTGTCAGGATCATCCTGCACCGTCAGCCCGATAAAGAAGATTTCACCAGTCACGTCCAGACCGGGGATCGCAGCGTGGAAACCAAGCTCGATCTCTTTGTCCTTACTCGTATCGAAATAGAAGCCGTCCTCCTTGTTCAGACCAAAGCCGAACTCGAAGTCAAATCCTAACATCAGCTCAACACTGCCATCGACTTCCAATCCGAAACCGGGCACGCCAATATCGAGATCAAGATCCGCATTCACCATGGCGAGCGCCCAGACCACGCGCAGATCGACTTCAAGGCCGTTCTCACAATCCAACGAAACGGCCAACTGATCCGGCCCCTGATCTGCATCCAACGCTGAGCCATCCGTGTTCACCAAGACATCCAGTCCACCAGGCCCTAACGAATCCCAGAAGACTTGCTTGATCGCAGCCTCGATCGTCGCCGTCGCACTCCCGCCATTGTCATCCAACGCTTGTTGGAGATCGGCCAGCATGCCGTCGCGGAACCGTTGGATGAAATCAACCTGGTTACCAAGGGTGTTGCCAATCAGGGGGAGATCGATGCTGTTAGCAGCCTCCTGAAGGCCATCCTGAATCGTGCCTAACAGGCTATCGAGGCCATCGAGCAAGAGCCCTGCGCTGCTGTCGAGGATCGCACAAAGATCGAGGTTATCGAACATTGCCCCGAAGTCTGGCGTGACAATGGTGAGCTTCGCCACTTTGCCAGTCCCATTGTTTCTAGGCTGCAGTGCGGCGCTGTAACCCGCCTCACCATTGATCGCCGTGATCACAGCCGAAGCCGTGGTTTGACCTGAATTGATCGTCACCGTCAGGGTATCCCCAGCAAGCGAAGCGGTCGCGCCAGTGCCCACACTCTCATCCTGACGGAACGTCACTTCGTAATCGGCGTTGGGACCCGTGACCGTGATGTCGTTGTGGTCACCGCGGAAATTGAGATCCAGGGTGAAATCTGCTTCAGCTTTGTCGCTGACAAAGACGCGGATGATGTCCGGGATATCCACCACGAGGTGATTGTCAGGATAGCCGTCTCCATTCTCGTCCGTGTCCCCGTCCAAGGGCGTTCCTTCAAGCGGCGCGTAGATTGGCAAGTCAGCCGTCAATCCCGCCTCGGCAGTGAAGCCGATGCTCTCGTGACTGAAGATCGTCTCATGGAAATAGTGCCGCCCGTCCCCGTTGTTGTCCTTGAGACCAAAGCCCACGTTGGCCTTGCCTTCCGTCTCGGGATCGCCGTCCGCATCAAACGTCACCTGACCATCGCGAACGAAGATACCCACGACAGACCCAAGTGACGCTTCAAACTCCAGATTTGAACCTAACACTTCAGCTTCCAAGACCACCCCCGTGGTGTCGTAGAGGAACGGATGCACCGCGCAGGGATCCGTGATGTCGAGACCAAATTCCAAGGTCGCCGTCGCGGTGGCGGCCACATCTAAGAGACCATCACCACTCACCGTGACAAACTCTGTGGCTTGCTGGAGGAAGGTGAGCGCTGCGGAGTTGTCTCCCTGGATCTGGTTGAGCAGATCATTCACATCGAACTGCAGGTCGATCTGATTTCCGTAGCCCACCATGTATTCGAGCGAGAACTTCATCGCTGTCTTGGTGACGAAGCCGTCTCCCCCACCCTCTGTAAGCGTCGCGCTCCAGGGGGTCCCCGCGCCACCCAAAGCCGTGACAATTGCATTGGCTGTGGTCTTGCCAGGATCGAGTTTCACCGTGAGCACCTTCGTGTCGGCATCCCAATCCACGGTAGCCGAGTCACCGCTCACTTCGTGATCGCCAACGATGCGAATGGTAGCATCAGCCAAACTGAGATCGGCGCTGGTGAACTTGAGGCCGTTGTTTGTGCCATTCGGATTGAAAGTCGCCTCCAAATTGCTGCCAACGGTCGCAATGACAGGATCAGGGGTGTCATCCACCGTGGCGCTGAAGACGCCTGGATCCAGGTTGAAGAGTTCCTCCACCTTCTCCTCAAACATCTCGAGCATCGACTCAATGTCATCGACTTCGTTCTCGGCGACGGCTTCGACGAGTTCCCCGACCTTGCTCGCCCAGTCTAACAAGTCTGAGAAACTCATGTTCACGAACGGAATCTTCTCATCGAGGAACGAGAAGCTCTCCATCTCAGTGAGCAGATCCGTGACCACGCGGAGACCGTTGATCACATCGAAGAATCCCATCTTCCCAAACTGCCCGGCCCCATCCAGTCCACTCAGAGTGACAAAGATTCCCATATTGGTGCCATCGTAAGGATCGGCATTGTAGCTCAGGTCATTGATGTCTGGGATGAGCACATTGATGAGCGGCGATGTGCCCAGGGTCACGAGGCTCGATTGCACTTTGAGTTGAGCCTCGAACGCGCCACTGAACGTCACGTCGCCGATGATGCTATCCACATCCGCAATCGCTTGGGTGAGCTCGGTGATGAAGAAACGTTCATCCCCGTTGGTATCATCGAAGAGCGGCACGACCACGGAAATGTCAGAGGTGGTCCCAAAGAAACTCGCGCTCGGATCGGTGGCCAATTCCAAGAAGCCCAAGCGAACAGAGCCATCAATTCCAGAGGCCGATGTTCCAAAGCTCAAATTCCCCGACAACTCGAAGTCTTCAAAGAAGAGTCCCTTCACGGGAGCCTGCGAAACGGTGGAGTAATACAAGGTGCCTCCGTCATCATAGCCTTCGGCATTGAAACCTAACTCATTGGCAAAGACGTCGTCTTGTTCGGTGATGACTTGCAAGCGAGTGATGAGCCCTTTCTGCAAATCGAGATCACCATCACCATTGCCTAACGCTTTCTCGTCGACATCCAGGTTCCCATCGCCATCGATATCTTCATTCTCGCCCACCATGCCATCGTAATCCGTATCCTCGTCAGCGGGCTCGACATCGAGACGTCCGTTATCGTCCAGATCCTCATTCGCAGTGTCGAGAGTGCCATCGCCATCGAGGTCCTCATGAAGAGCTGAGATCGCAATCGTCGACCCTGCTTTCTGAGCGATGATGCGGTCTTGCAGTCCTGCGTTGGCAAAGAGCACATTCAGGTCATCCGCGAGATGTTCTGCCGTGGTATTGTCAGAGGTGTGCGGCAATGATCCGCTCGGGTTCCGCAAGAGCGTGAAGGTGTAAGTCTCAGTGTCATTGATCACCAAGGTGAAATGAGCGTCCTCCGTCAGTTGGCCATCGGAAGGGGCCGGGATTGCTGGCGAGCCTAACAAACGCGGCACGTCCCCGGGCGTCATGTCGTAGCCCATGGTGAAGGTCATGGTGAGACTAGCCATGGCCTCCAAAGTCGCTTCCAACTCAGCCGCGGCGACTTCACCGATGGCTCCGAAATCAAATTCAAAGGTGTCCATCCACGACGCCAAACTCAGCGTCACGTCCTCATAGAGGTAGAGATTGGTCGCCGGATCAAAGCTCGGCGGCGTGATACCCAGGGCAGTGGCGAGATTGGTGACAAAGTCAGGCACTTCGTAACGCGCCGTCTCGACTGCTTGCATCCCGTCGGTGAAGCCCAGGCTCTCCAATGGATGGGTGCCCGAATCATCAAAGCTCAGCTTGAGATAGGAGTGCTTGGCCGTTTCCGTCTCGTCCAAGGCGATGGACAAATACCCGTCCTTATTCCGGCGCGCGGTGACTCCGCTCGGCAAGCCGCCATTGAGATGCGTCACCAAGGCGTCAATGTCAGCAAAGGTGCCGCCACCAAGTGACACGGCGACCGGCGAAGCCGTGCCAATCGCCAACTCAAAGTTGATCGGTCCAGTGAGAGTGACACCTCCTCCGCCATCGATGTCTAACGTCGTCACCAATTCGACACTGGCCATCTTCGCATAGACTTCATCAACAAAGAGCTGAGCAAAGTCGAAGGCATCTCCGACCGTGACGCCATCTGTGAAAGGAATCTCCGTTTCAAACACGGATGTCTCACGGAAGAGTTCCAAGAAGAGGATAACCTGTTTCAGCATGGAAAAGAGCGAGTGCTCCGTCACTTGATCGAAACTTGGTAGCGGGATGTTGTGAGTGATGTTTCCGCTAGAATCAATCGTCACCATGATGGTGCTGCCGTTCTTACCCGTGAAGGTGACCTCGCTGGTGGCGAAGTTGATCTCAATGATGAATTCCGCAGGCACACTGGCAGGTCCGACCTGGATATTGCCATCCACACAGATGTGCATGGCTTCTGTCAGCGTGACGTTGATGTTAAACCCTCCCAGGCTCGTGCTGTAGGCCACCGCCGTGGTGTTCAGCTCCAGTTCCATCGTCCCTGTCATTCCCACCAAACCGACGTCAAACTCAAGCGAAGCAAAGCCAGCCACCCCATCGGCCGTGAAGGCGAATTCTCCTGTGCCATTGTGGAAGGCCACGATAGGCAGGGCACCCGCCGCCAAGGTCAGGTTGAGATCGTCAAACTTGACCCCCGTGAAGGCATCCGCACCGCCACCGTCCTTCACCTGTGAGAATGTGAAGTCTCCCGCTAGCATCTGCGTGCCCACCCCGATATCGAGGGCCAGCGTCACGCCACCACGCACTTCGAAATGCTCCCCAGCCCGGACATCAATTGTGACCGGAGTGCCTTCCCAATCGAAGATCGCCTCGACGGCATTGGACGCATCCGTGTTGAAGCCCCAATCGAGCGTGATCGGCATGCCGCCGTTGATTGTGAACCAGGAGATGCCGGTATCAACCGTGAGGTCAATGGCCCCGGCCCCTGCCACTTCACCATCATTGATGACAAAGAGCGCATGCCCATTGTCCAACGTAAAGACGTTGCCTAACGCACTGCTCAGATTGAACGCCACGTCATCAGCCACGATGGTCACCATGGTCGTGCCCCCCTCGGAAACGCGCTGCTCAAAGCCAAAGTCGCCCGTGAGAAGGCTGAAATTGCCAATCGTCAGCTGCATATCCGTGGCGATGAATTTGACGAACTCATCTTCGCCGAGATCGATGCTCTCCGTGACGCCACCCACCAACACACTCGCCATGACAGGATCTGCGTAAGTCTTCACCTGCAGACCAAGAGTGCTCGTGCCGGTGGTGGCCAAGGTGAATCCTCCCAGGCTAAAGGCGAACGTGCTCGCGTTGATCTCGCCAGCCAAGCCGTTGTCATTACCCACCAAGATGCCGCTGAGGCCAGTCAAGGTGAGGACCGTGTTGTCCCCCTCATCAAGGAACGGCAAGGTCACGTTGTTGAAGCCCACCGTGACGACCTCCTCGCCGGAAACGGAATCGGTGTGCTGCTCGAACGCGAAGTTACCCGTGATGTCCATGGGGGCACCCGTGAGCCCACCGGGATCCAGATTGAGGGTGACCCCGGTGCCTTCCACGCGGAGATACGGCCCAGCTGGAACGTTCACGGTCACCGAAGTGCCAAAGACACTGAAGGTCTGATTGAACGCGGTGGTGAAGTCGTTGATCTCCACACTGAATGTCCCGTCGAGGAATCCATCGCTGTTAGCATCATTTCCTCCCAATCCGGGGATGTTCACCTGGACTTTGGCGTCGTTGATTTCGCCCACCACGCCATCCACGCCTCCCTGACGCGTGAACAGCAGGACGCCCGTGGCTTCCGCTACGGTCAGCAAAGGATCGCCATCGTTGTCGAGGAAGGAGAAACTGAAATCATTCACACCAAGTGTGATCGTTTCGTCCCCACTTTCGGCCACGCCATCGGGATTGACCTGCTGGAAGACGAAATCACCACTCACCGTCACATCCGGCAACGTCAGTCCGATAGTGCCATTCCCCTCCACTCGATAATACGGGCCGCCCATGAGCGTCTCCGTCATCCCATCACCCACCGTTACGGTGATGGCGTCCATCGAATCATTGAAACGTAATTCGTAGGTGCCAGAGAACTCATCAATGTTCGGCACGTCCGGGGAGAAACCTTCAGGAATCGTCAGCGTGGCCACGCCTGCTGTGTCACC
This sequence comes from Verrucomicrobiia bacterium, assembly GCA_030425385.1. Classification (GTDB taxonomy): domain Bacteria; phylum Verrucomicrobiota; class Verrucomicrobiia; order Verrucomicrobiales; family DEV007; genus JAACDM01. The sequence goes on from JAUIAH010000010.1 coordinate 128,303, forward strand.
ATCGGCCTCGACATAGAAATGGCCCGTGCCCGTGGCTTCCAAGACACTATAAGAGGCCCCCCCAATCGTGACGCCCAGCTTCAACTCCGTCACTTCGGCGGCGATCTCGATGTCTCCCGTCATTCCATCCTCCCGCAGCTCGAAGACCCCTTTCAGTTGGTTGCCCAGAATCACGAGGCCGTCGCCCGGAGCCGTGGCATCCACCTTCAAGTATTCATCCGGCGCCACCATGTCGAAGATGTCGTCATCCGAGATCGTGTAGGTGTGCACGCCACCATAGCTGAAATCCAAACCAGACCAGAGATCGCTCGGGCTATCGATCGAGCTGTCGAGGACGAAGGTCGCTTCGACAGATCCTGATTTCTCGACCAGGAAATCTGAAGCGCTCGGCAAGTTCTGAACTGCGGTCGAAAGGATCCGCCCTCCCGGGATCGTCGCGGGATCTGGAGTGACAGTGACCCCGACTTCCAGATTTACCGTGGCGGAGCCTCCGAGGTCGATACCTGCTCCCCAACCGGGGGCGAAACTAAGCTGGTCCAAGACGGTCGCCGAGACCTCCGTCTGGGCCGTGATCGAGCGGACATCGAGGTAGGCTTCCGAGGACTCACGCCCGAAGCTGAAATCGAGCGCGAGCGTGTTTTCGAGGGTCACCTGAGAGCCCGGACCGAAGGCCCAATTCATGAAAGCGTTGGCTGCCGTTTCTACCAGATCTGTGACCTGATCCTCCACCAGACGGAGCTTCACATCCCATCCATACTCTGTCCCGAGCGGATCTGTCGGCGTCGCATAGCGGCCCACCACCGAGTCGATCGTCAGCGTAAAGTTACCAAACGTTGTCCCATCGAGATTCTCCAAAGCTTCGGTCACTTCAGACTGTTTGGTGGTCGCGGCCATCAACCCGGCGAGCGCATTCTGTATCCGATCTTGCACCGCATCCTTCGCCTCGATCAATCCTTCCAAGCTCGATCCCAAGAGTGGGATATCGACCAGGGCATCGGGCAGATTCATGATCGTGTCCACGAGATCTGAGAGGTCACGCAGAGCCCGGTCGACCTCTGGAACGATCGATGCCGTTTCCACGACGCGGAGTCTCACCTCTTGGTCAATCGCATCGACTTCTGGAACGAACGCCAAATCCGTTCCCGGAATCGCGGTCCCCAGGTAGCCATCGAACTCGCCCATCTGGGTGCCGGTCCAAGTCAGGATCGTGTAGAGATCATTCACCGCCGGGACGTATCCGCCAAGCAAAGTCACATCCAAGGTGCCACCCAAGACCACATCACCCGTCACCTGAAGTTGGTCGTGCCCCACCCCAGGACCTGCGTTGCTGGCAATCTCAATTTCCGTGGTGGAACCCTCCATCAAGGTCAGGTCACCACTCGCAATGATGCCTGGAGAGTTGCCTGGAGCCACCGTTCCTCCCGCAACAGTCACTGGTACACTGAGCGAACCCGTCCCAGAGAGCCGATCAGCAGGCTCCAGAACGAGTTCATTATCAACAAGTTGGACGCTATCCCCGTCCAAATGGGTGTGCGTGCCCACGCTTGGAGGGGCATTCGCCGCATTCAAGGTCGTGACCATGACAGCCGCCATGGTGTCCCCTTCGACTTGTGTCTCGAAGGTCTCAGAAAGGGTCTGCTCAAGCGAAGTCCATTCGCCAAGATCCGTCGGAATCACGTCCGCCGGGCCAGTCACCGCAGCATGCTCCTCAGAGGATTGGGTGCTCGCTTCTTCATTGGGAGCGAGCACGGTCTCGGCGAGATCATCAGCGTCCGTTGGCTCCAAATCATCCCCGTCCTCGACGAGAATGACCTCTTCCAAATCCTCCGCATCGGCAAACAAATCATCTTGGGAGGTCGACTCCAATTCGTCACCGGCGGTCATTTCCTCTCCGGCATCCACCTCTTCGACAATCACCTCAGCGGACTCAAAGCCGAACGGGTCACTATCCTGATCGAAAGCATCTCCGCCAATTCCCACACCATCCGCCGACAATAGAAGCCGAGGCTCAAGAGCCTCCACTTGGAATGCGGAAGTTGGTGACGACTGCGACATCGTTTCAAAGTGACGCCCATAGACTACGGGCAGTGGAAGTATTCACCTTTCACTCAAAGAAGACAAGCATTTCTAGAAATCGCGTTTCTACAAATGAGAGACCCGGCTCGAGCACTCAGGCTGACCAATCATCGAGCCCAGTGAGGGGATGTCGACTGGACCGCAGGAACCCCGTTCGCGCTCACAGTCGCCCTGTCTCAAGAAGCGCATTCAGCAGCCCCTTACACCCGTTCTCAATCATCTCGATCACGAAGTGAAATCCGTCTTCGCCGCCGTAGTAAGGGTCGGGCACTTCTTCTGGAAAAGAGTCGCCACAATAGGTTGAGAAGAGCCGGATCTTCTCATGGGATTTCCCCTCTGAATCGAGCGCCCGAACATCCTCCAAATTGGAGCGATCCATCACCAAGATGTAATCGAAGAAGTCCAGATCCTCCGCTCGAATCTGCCGAGCGGCACCGCGAAACGTGTAGCCGTGCGCCGCAGCGGCTGTGATCATCCTCGCGTCGGGAGACTTGCCCGTGTGCCATCCCATCGTGCCTGCCGAATCGCACACGATCGCGTCACTCAGCCCGGCTTCCTCAACCACCGCATTCATGATGTTTTCCCCTGAAGGCGAGCGGCAAATATTTCCCAGACAGACAAAGAGTATGCGAACCGGCGTCATCGTGGGCACTCCTGCCATCAATTTCCCGCCCCTTCATCGACTTTTCATCAGTCACCAACCGTGGGGTGTCTCCACAGCCTCACTATATCGCCCTCAAATCCACCAAGCCTCGCCATTTCTCCATCCCAGCCGCCTTCACCGGGCGCGCCCCACGCGCACGCTTCACTCGCATCCCCTCTCGATGCCGCGCAAACACCTCCTCAATGAACGCCTCGCTCCCCAATGCCAACCCCTCACTGAAATAGCGCACCCGCACACGCACCACCTGCGCCAAGCTCAACTGCCCTCCCTGTCGCGCCACCTTCTCCACCGAATTCGGCTGAATACCCGCGCGCCGTTTATCCCCTTCTTCCGGCTCTACTGCTTCCGCTTCCGCTTCCCCAAACCCATACAAATAGAGCCGATACTGCGCCTGACACGTTCGCCATTGCTGCGGACTCCCATGCTCCACCCCTAACACCCGCATCAACCCGCGCCGCCGCGCTCTATTCCCCGCCACCGCTTCCCCATACCCACTCCACCGATAATCCTTCGGATCCTCCACGATCCCCGCCCGCACCGGATTCAGGTCAATGTAAGCCGCCATCGTCAGCAACACCGTCTCGTCATTCTCTAACAACACACTCTTGAATCGATCCTCCCAAAGCGGCCCCTTGCGCTGAACCTGTTTGTTATACCACTGGGTGAAGCGCTGCTTCAGTTCCTTCATGAACATCGACACATCCGCCATCCGGTTCAGAAAGCGTTGCCGATACTCCGGATACCCCTTCTCAGGACACTGCTCCTTCAGCCGCGCCAACATCTGCCGCACCCCAATCAACTGTTCCTCGGAGGTCGTCACCAACGCCAACCGCCGCAGCAATTCCGCATCATCCACCGCCGCGCGATGTTCCTCCGCATTCGGCACCTCGATCAGCAAATGGATGTGATTCGCCATCAAACAGAAGGTGATCAACTCCACTCCGGCAAACCCGCACTGAATCTCCAAGAGTTCCCGAAATTTCTCCTTCACCGGCCCCTCCAGCACAAAGCGCCCCTCAATGATCCGGGACATCACGTGGTAACAGTTCGACGCCGCCCCAGGTTCCCCTTTGATTCGAATCGCTCTCATCACCCATCCCTACCCCAAACACCGCCACCCCGTCAAGCATATTGTGGTCAGACCCTTAAACTTCACGCTCCAGTATCTCGATTGGACTCTCAATCTCTAGTCTCGCTTCCAGTGGTCGGCGACAGGGCTGCGACATTCTGCTGCCTTTGGGGCCGCTTGGCCGAAGTGGCGTTGGTTTCACCCTACGTAAACTGTATTATCGCCCATGGACGAGTGGTATTACGCTGCCAACAATCAACGCTTTGGGCCGATTTCAGGAGAGATTGTCGAACGGCTGGCGGCTCAAGGCGTGATTCAGGCGAATACGCTTCTTTGGCGGACAGGAATGATGGCATGGCAGACATACGCTGCGTTGTGCGGGAATCCGACTCCCCAGCAGCAGGTGCCCGAGCCCGCCTCTTCTCCGCCTAAGCAGGAGACTCCCTCCCAATCTGAGGTGAGCGAATTGCCTTTGCCAGCGGCGTTGCTGGCAGCTCAGCCAGGGATTGGCCTGACGGAAGAGGAGGAGGAGCGCGCGAAACGAGGCGAAGACTCTGCCGCGTCCATGGAGCCGTCCACCGAGGGATCTCAGCCGTTGATGCCGAAACTGGCTTCCTACGAGTTGGATGATCAGAGAATCTCAGAGGACACCAAAGACCGCTATGCTCAAGAGGTTGCGGAGGGACTGGATCAGGCGCACCAAGATTGGCAATTCGCAGGATTCTGGCTGCGCTTGGCTGCTGGAATCATCGACGCCATTCTCTTCACGATCCTCTCATGGGTGTCGTTCTACCTGATCGCAATCATGGCCGCGATGTTAGTAGCTGGCATGGGCGTGTGGATTCTGCCTCTCGTCGTCTTTGGCGGCATGTGTCTGCTGGTCTATGGCTACTGGGTGTGGTCGGTGACCGCGAAACAGGGGACCCTGGGTCAACGCCTGATCGGGCTCAAGCTTTACCGCGGCGATGGCTCTCGAGTGGGCTCAGGAACGGCGCTGATGTGGTTTCTTTGCCACTATCTGTCGAATATGACCTTTGGCCTCGGGCATTTGATGATGCTCTTTGACCGGGAGAATCGAACGCTACACGACATGGCATGCAATACCCGTGTGGTTCTGGACTGAAGCAACGCGCCCTTCGACCTGATGCTGCGAACCAAGAAGAAGTCCGGTGCTCCTCGATTGCGTTGCGCCCATTGTGAAGTCTATTTCCCTTCGGAGGAACTTAATCTCCAGGCGGAGGCGCAGTGCCGAGGCTGCGGTTCGAAACAGACTTATTATGTTTTCCCAGCCTTTGCCCGCATGCCTACCCAATCAGGTGCGACCGATACCATTGCGGCGGAGGGCGATGAGAAATGCTTCGAGTGTTCCGATCGCAAAGCGGTGACGCATTGTGATGACTGTGGGCGTCCCGTGAGCGCCTTCATGAGCGTCACGCTAGGGAAGCATCGCAGTTGCCTCGCTTGCGTTCAGGCCAAACGTGATGATCAAGATGATCCCCGCGTGGAGGTGCGGCGCACGGCTGAAGACAACCGTGCGTTGCTCTTGGCGACGCTGCCAGCCGCCGGCCTCTTCACCTTTCCAGTGACCTTCTTTAGCGCGCCCCTCACACTATTCTTTGCGATTCGTGGATGGATGCACGGCAAGAGAAGCATGCTGTCGAAAGGGAATTGGAAATATGGAGTCGCCATCGTTCTTGCAGTCCTTCAGATCGGATTCTGGGGCTGGTGGATTCACGACACATCGACGCGTATCCAGAGAGAAATGATGTCGGCAATATCTGGAGGCATGCCTGAAGCTGACGATGCCTGGGAAATGGACCATGAGGGAGAGATCGAATGGGAAAGTGACGCTCTCGAACAGGCTCTCTCCGAAATGGAAGCCTCTCTCGACAACTTTTAAACCATCATGAGTGCCTCCATCGTCTACCGCCCTTTGCGCCGAAAGCTAGGCCTCTTTGATAGCTCTACCCTGGCGGAAGCTGAGGACCATTTCCTGCTTGTTCGGGGACTCGCTTACCAGGAATATCGTCGCTTCTTCTTTGATCAGATTCAGGCCATTCAGGTTCGTCCCACCAATCACCTTTATTGGCACATGGGCGTGCCATTCGCCATAGCAGCGCTCCTGGCCTTTGTCATTGGTACGCTCCTAGTGGAGCCCGCCATCATTCAGGATCTCAATATTCCCGTAAAGGAAACGGTCCTCGCCTTGTGCGTGACACCATTCGCGCTCTACGGGCTAGTCCATCTGATTCTCTGGATCTGCTTTGGCGGGAGCCAAGAAGTCACCATCCTCACAGCCGTACAACGCACGGTGATTCCGCCATTGGGTTATCGCCGAAATGGACGACAAGCTATTGAACGCATGGTTGAGAAAGTCCGAGCCGCCCAGGGAGCCTCTAGCCGAGAGGCACTTCAGCGGGATCTTGAGAACTGGACCGCCCCTCGACCTGCGAAACGCACGCGCTAGGGCGATACGGCGCAGAAGGATACCAATCGTTTCAATCACTCGACGACCGACTCGATCGTCTTCATTCTATTCGCGCTCTTCTCTGGATACGTGGACGTCGACTCCACCCCGGCCTTCAGATGCCGATCATCACCGTCGGCATGCGCGCCCATCAGATGGCTGAATCCCATGAGGCCTCCCGTAATCCCAAAGAAGGCCACCAGGCCGAAGGCACCACGTAGAAGCCGCTTTCGCAAGGAAGCCTTCGTGGACGCTTTCTCGGATTCAGTTTCCGCATCAAACGTTCTGAGGAAATCGCGCATCACGGGCGGAAGCGTGTCTGCCTCATTGCGAAGCAGCGTTTCTGCCACCATCAAGAGTTCACGATCCAGCCAACGATCCTCGGACCGACGTCCATTCGAATCCCAACGCAAGGCCTGGGCATGGAGCATCTGCCGGTGGCTCCGATCGCGACGCATGGCCTGCACCGTCTTCTGAAGGCTCGACCACGTGTCCAAGATGTCTGGATGGGAAAGTGCGACGGTAGCGTCGGCGAGATCACTTCCGCTCACATAGAGGATGCGTTCATAGATGAGCACATCGACCAATTCCGTGACGATGGGACCCATTGCCTGGATCTCTTTGTAAGGCGTGTGGCGAACATGCGCTTTCAAATCTTCATCCCATGCGATCAGCGTTTCCGTGAGACTCTCTAACTCTCGCCGCAGCCGCGGCTTCAGGGTTCCAACCGTTTCCTCCGCATGCTGCCCCGCCACCTGGGCGAGATTGGTCGAGGAAGCCCAGCTCACAAAGGAATGATCTCCCCCATCGAAGTGAGTCTTCCACGTTTCCAAATAGGCATGCATGAATGGCAGCGCATGCGGGCCACGCACGAGCTGTTCCGCCACGCTGTTAGTCACCTGATCGAAGAGAGCACGCTCGGATCCCTTCAGCTCAGGGGTGAAATAGGAGACTCCTTCAATGGCAACCTGGCGCAGTTCATCTGGCGTGAGATCTTCGCGATACAGGATAACCCCTGGAAAGACCTCGCTGATTCGCTGCTCTACAGCTTTGGAAAAGGGACTCCTTAGGGCGCCCACCACTTTGGACCGCCCTTCGGTCACGATCTCCCGCAGAAACGCAATGATTCGAACGATCGCCTCTTCAGCTTCGGCAAACACCTGATCAAACCCATCGATCGCGAGGATCGTGTGCTTCAGGGTCGTGAGTTTCCCACGAACCGCAGCTTCTACGGATTCCACATGGTGTCCACCGCCCATCGCACGCCATAAGGAGGAGAAGAATCCCTGGCTACAATCTCCAGGCATGAAAGAAACGATCTTGCTCTCGGGGTGCGCTCTTCTAAGTGGCGGGAGCACGAGCTGATGCATGATTGCGGTCTTCCCCACTCCACTGGGACCAGCCGCGAGGGCGAACCCATGTTCTTCCACTTGATCCAACCAGCGCGTGGCAAACTTCTGAGAACTGGAAAGTGCTCCCATAAGTTGAGGCAAATCGTGCCTGGAAGAGCGGATCGACATCAGTTCAGGCAACTAAGAATTAGAGTAAGAATAGACACGGAACAGCAATATTGAGAGAGACAATACCAATCATATATCTAGGTCATGGTATTTCAAAACTATTCTCTCAAATTTCAGTCTATCAAATCATATTTCGTCTCATTGCTGATAATTTTATTCATTATCAAGAACATGGTAATTAGTAAGGCTAGCGACCGCACTCCCCGGGAAGTTTGGGATTGAACACCGTGGACGGGGACCGGCATGATCCTTCCGCCCATTCGGGCTCCACACCTACCTAAACCCTACACCTACCTACACCTACACCTACACCTACCTACACCCATGAACACCCACATCGCTTCATTGGGAGGCTGGGCTCGATGGCTCCCCTCCCTCTTCTTCATCGTCTTCGCCTCGTGGGCGCACGCTGCGCCCATTGAGGTCAACAACCACAGCTTCGAGGAACCCACCTTGGGTGCTGGCGGCTGGTCCAACGATCTCCCCGTGGCAGGTGGCGACAATGATCAGTGGACTGATCCCATTGATGGCACGCCAGGGAACCGCTTCATCGAGTACATCGGTGGCTTCTTCTCTGAAGGCAATCAGCACATCGGCACGGCTGCTGGGCACTTCATCTATCAGAACCTCGGCGTTCCCTATGAACCCAACACCGCCTACACCCTCACCGTTGGAGTGGGGTATCGGAATGCGGGTCAGTCTGGCACCAACTCCGTGAGCGTCATTGGTCTCACCGCCCTCGGTGATGGCGAAGCGCTCCAAGGCACGGACACCGCCAACCAATTGGAAATCGATTCCCTTCTTGCGGCCAATGTGAACCAAGTAGACTCCGTAGCAATCAACAACGCCACAGAGCGGACCTTCACCGATGTCACCTTGGAATTCGTCACCGATGATAATCCCCCAGCGGGCAACATCGTCATCTTTCTAGGTGACGACAATGAAGGCAATCGGTCCCATTTCGACAATGTGAGACTGGACTTCCTCACCGCCCTGGATCCTGACGGTGATCAAATCCCCGCCGAATGGGAAACAGGCACGGACCGTGGCGTGGCTCGCAATCTCGATCCCAATGCGGACGATGGCGGTGAAGATCCCGATGGCGACACCCTGACAAACTTCCAGGAATACGAACTCGGTTCACATCCTCGACTAGCAGATACCGACGGTGATGGCCTCAACGACAACTTTGAGGCGAACACGGATCCATTGAATCCCGATGTGGATGGCGACACGCTGTTAGACGGCGAAGAAATCGCGACTTACGGCACGGATCCCAACGATACGGATTCCGATGATGACATGTTCGAAGACCAAGCAGAAGTCGCCGCGGGCACCGATCCGCTGGACGCGAATTCCGTTCCCGCTCGTGGCGGTGCCATACGCGTGGGCGGTAGTTTTGTCGGCGGAAACGCGACGAGCGACGGCGCGGAAGTGGGCAGCAACGCAGGCGTGGCCGAACAGGGCAGTTGGACCAATCTCCCCGGCGGCTCAGGCGGCCCTACCATTCTCAGCAATGCCGAAGGCGAACCCTCCCTCATGCGGGTGAGCTGGAAGACGAATGGACCTGAGGTGGTTGGCGACGATCCCGGCAACGATGGAAACGATCAAATGATGCACGGCATCCTGCTTTCACGGGGAACAGAAGCCGGTGGAGACAATCTCCCTTCCGAATTCACCGTTCAGAATATCGCCTACCCACTCTATGATTTGTACCTCTATCTGAATGCCAACGATCCCATCCTGGCAGCCATCACCGTCAACGACCAGACCATCATGGTGGACGAAGTCTCTCCCTTCGACGGCACGTTTGACGAGGCTACCGAGGACGGCATTGGCAATTACATTCATCTCAAGAACCTCACCGGCTCCTCTATGGATGTCGTCGTTTGGGGTGCTGGTGTAGCAGGATTTCAGATCGATCGCTTGGAGCCTGCCGATCCCAGCTTGCTAGCCATTCCCGAGTCCGTGGACTTTGGAGTCTATGATGGCAATCCAGGGCCATTGGAAGCCACCATTCGGATGCTCAATCCAGGCCTAACACAAACGCTCACCATCTCTGACACAGCCATCTCTGGTGATCAGGCTAGCAATTTCACCGTGAGTGGCGTACCCGCATCCCTCGGCCCTAATGAAGGCGCCGATGTCGTCGTGACCTTCAACCCTTCCGATGCGGTCGGCATCTATCGCGGCTTCCTCGAAGTCACGAGCAATGACGCCGTGACTGGCATGACGCGCATTCCGCTCGTGGGGCAAATCAAGCACGCCAATGGCCTCGTCGCCCACTACAAGATGGACGAATCCGCTGGCGATGTGTTAGAAGACGCCTCAGGAAATGGCTTCCATGGGCGCTATATCTCGGGATCCGGCTCGGTCAATCTCGGAGCCGATTCGTTGATCGGTGAGGGGACGGCCGTGCGGTTTGAAGAAGGTGGCGATGCCGCCTACGCGGAGATTCCCGAAGATGCTGGGTTTCCCATCCTCGCCGAAGGTTCATATGCCTTCTGGGTGCAACAAGACGCCGCTGATATCGGCAGCCCATCGGTGCTCTTCAGCCGCGCCTCGAGTCCAGCCAATCCCTACGCGGTCTTCTTCGAACAGGCCACCGGTGGCCCGGACGCGGTGACCTGGATTAGCGAAGCAGCCTCCGAGACGCTCACTTCGGAGCCTTTCGTCGTTCCTGATGAGATCTTCCATGTCGTCTACACCTACTCCGATAGCAATGAAGACGCCCTCGCCAACGTCGCTGTCTATGTGAACGGTGAATTGAACGCTTCTGCTCAAGAAACCACGGGCTACCCGCTCAACACGATCGCTCCCTTTCAGATTGGCGCCTCTGCAGGGGCCTTCGGTTGGACGGGAAGCATCGATGACTTTCAAATCTACGAGCGCGTGCTCACTGCCGAGCAGGTGGCTGACATGTATGCCAACCCTGGCAGTGTGGCGGAAGCCGTGGAACCACCCTCACCCCTCGTCGGTTACTGGAACCTGGACGAAGGCGCTGGCGACCAAGCCGCCGACTATCAGAATGCGGCCCTCACCGGCACAGTGATGGAAGGCGAGTGGGTCGCTGGACACACGGGTGTCGATGGTGACCAAGCCGTGGCTTTGTCAGGAGTCGATGGCGGCACGAGCATCGTGGAGGTCCCAGCGTTGAACCAAACGTTCACCGAAATCACCATCACCGGATGGGTCAATGGAGTCCCAACAGGAAACTGGTCAGGCATCATCCAATCACGCGACGGCACCCAACCAATTGGTCTAGGGTATCGAGCCGATTCTGGCGAACTCACCTACACCTGGAATGATAACAACGCGAACACCTACAACTTTGTTAGTGGGCTCGCGATTCCCGAGAATGAGTGGACCTTCGTTGCCCTTCGCGTCACGCCTGATGCTGGCACGCTCTACGTCGGAGCCGCTGGCCAACTCAACTCAGCGGTGAATGCCATTCCCCATGCAGAGCAAATGAATCCAACGGTCTGGCACTTTGGCAAAGACAACTGCTGTGACACGACTCGGAACTTCCAGGGAGCCATCGACGATGTAGCCATCTTTAGCCAAGCGCTCACCGATGATCAGATCCAAGCCATCTTCGACGGCACTTCACCAACGGACGTGTTCAGCACGGGCGGTGGCGGAGGCGGCGGAGAAACGGAACTCCTCGTCAATGGCTCGTTCGAAGAGCCTGTCTTGAATAACATCAACACCAATAACCTCGGCACCGTACCCACGGGCTGGAGCCAGACCGGTGACGATGCGACCTGGAATCTCATCCGCAACGATGGCTCGGCATACAGCAGCGGAGTGGACAACGCCGCTGACGGATCGCAGATCCTGGATCTCAACGGAATCTTCGAGATCTATCAGAACTTCACGATCACGGAAGCTTCGGACATCCGTTTCGGAGCATCGTTTTCCAATCGTGAGGGCCACGATGGTTCGGAGCCATCCACCGTTGGCATCTATGACGCCGCCGGAGCCATGCTTCTCTCCCCAGAGGTGAGCGTGGACACCTCAGCAGATCCCACTCCATCAGACGTATGGCGGTCGGGCGAAGCCACGGCGACCGGGCTAGCACCTGGCGAGTACCAGATCCGCATCGCCTTGAATAACTTCAACAATGTGGACGCCGTCTTCGCACTCGCCTCCCCCGCAGGTGGCGGACGGAGCGGCGCCGTGGCTCAGTCTAACGGACCCATCACCGAATCGGTGGTCGTTGACTTTGGCGATCTGTCAGGAGACAGCTCCTACGAGTTTAGCTTCAATGCGATCAAGGCAGGAGCCTCGACCGCGATCGCAGGCAATGATACCTGGGGCCTGAAGTTAGACCAATGGAACGAACAAGGGATCTTCGGCACGACAGAATTTGGCGTAGCCGACAACCTTTTCGAAGGGGACAACGTTGCGTCCGTCTTCGATCGCGATGTCCACGTCCTCGTGGTCAACGACACGGGTAGCGGCTCGACGCTCCTCTACATTGATGGTGCCCTTGCAGGTTCCTGGGCGGGTAACATTACCCTGACTGGTGACGTGCGTCTCATGGGTGCACGGATCGAGTCCCCAGTCGATCTGTTTGGAGAAGGCAGCGTGATGCACGGCTGGGCCGTGTATGACTCCGCTCTTAGCGCCGAAGACGCAGCCACCCTCGCATCCACACCATTTAGCAATGGCGGCGGCGGGGGCTCCGATCCCGGAACCATTGGTTCTGTGACCGTGGGCGCTGGCGGTGTGACCTTGGCTCTCCCGGCAGGCGGCACGTTTGACGTCGAATACTCTGCGGACCTCGTCACGTGGGAGATCATTGCTTCCGACGTGAGTGGCGACTACGCCGACGGCGACGCCGGGCGTACTGGACTCCCCGCGGGCTACTATCGCGGTGTGGCCAAGTAAGGAAGCAAGGTCTAGCTAGCTAGACTAAACTAGCATAGCATTCACTCAAGCCCCGTCGGGAAACCGGCGGGGCTTGTTTGTTGGTAGTGGAGCCATTCGCTACGCTACTTGGGCACTTGCTGCCCCGACTCCAACTCGAGCGCACGCTTGAAAGCGTCGACGGCTTCGCGAAACTCTCTTTGCTCAGCAACGGAAACGCCCTCCGGATCAAAGCGATAGCGATAGTGCCAGTCGACGAGAGGCACGAGTCGATCCCGCCAATGAGGATGGCGCGCCATCAGCGCCTCCGTCCACGCATGAACACTTTGTGAGGGTTGGCGAGCATTGCCATGATGCGCGAGATCATTCTCCAGCGTAAACCAGGCAGAATCCATCCCATGCCGCGTGACTTCCGTATGAGGATCACGCTCCATTCCCGGTGTCCGACGTTTGCGAAGGCCGCGCACGAGGCGGAGCACCACCACGATGAGCAAGCCACCCGCTAACAACAGTGGCAGGATGGTCCAGAGCAATCCCTTATCATCTGCCCGGCGCCAGAGATTCCACGAAAGCATCCAGCGATCCCATTTCTCCAGAAACGCTTCCACGGGCGAGAGGGAAGCCCGCTCCACCGCCAGCCAATCACTTGGTGTGGTATCCACATTCACCCATGCCTTCACTTCTTCATCCCACGCCCTTACCCAGGCATGCCGATGCGTCCCACGCAGCAGATACTCACCCCGTTCCTCGTCTCGCTCTTCCAGGGCATAGCCCACCACATAGCGGGCGGGAACCCCCAGTGCTCGTAGCAAGAGCACGGTCGTCGTGGCGTAGTATTCACAGTGTCCTGCGCGGCCTTCCGGGCTGAGGAATCGCCCGAGATGGGTGCGCTTCTTCCCCAGGTCACTCAGCCCATAGCCGCGCAGCCACTTCGTATACCGGAATCCGTTGGCTGGATCCGAGAAGAACTGCTCTACCGCTTGGATCCGCTCTCGAGGCGTGGCCTCTTCAGCCAACTCTAGAGAACGGGCCACGCGTTGGATGTCTGCCACCTCGCGCTTGGAAATATGATAGTCCATCTGCGCGTGAGGGTTCCGCTCCAGCTTTCCTTGAGCCACGGGCCCGTCGTAAAGAGTGTAGAAGAGGCTGCTATAGGTCGGATGCGCTCGTAGAGTCCCGAAGATGTTCTTCTGTAAGAGGGACGCATCGAGGTCGTAGACAAGCGCGGTATTATCCATCCGTGGCAACAGAACCGTGCGATCCTTGATACGGCCTCGCAACTCAAGGACGCGCTTTGAGTCCACCGTGCTCAACTGATCAATCTCCCATTGCTTCTGATTCTCCGCCTCGGTGACCTCACTGAAACTCGCAAAGCGATTCTCATTAAACCACTGACGGTCACGGTAGTGATGATAGATCGCCTCTGGCAGCAACCGAGGCACCTCGCCCTCGACCACGCGCACTCTCCAAAAGACTTTAGGACTCAATTTGAGTTCACCCACCTCTCCAAAGGATGTGCGCGAACTCTTCCCATCAGAACGTCCGCGCCCCGTGAGCCATTCCATCGTCTTCGTCTCCACGATCCCGTGAAGCAACCGTAGCCCGCCGTGCACGTGATGTCCGAGATAGCATCCCAGCAAGAGAGCCAATGCCGCCATGAGCCAGCGACGTTTGGGAATGAACGCGAGGAGAGCCCAGCCTAACAACGCCGTTGCCGCGAGATACACGCTATTCACTCCCCCCCACCCTGAGCGCTGCTGATGCCCAAACCATTCCCCCACATTGGCTGATTTCTGCGCCACTGCTCCTAACGAAAGCAGCAACACGCCAAAGTAGAAGTAACCCAACCGAGCCCGCCGAGGCTCTTGCAAGCGCCGCCCGGCACGTTCATCGAAGATCCGTTTGCGGCGCGCCACGAGCGAAAAGGTGATCAAGGGCACGGGGCGCCCACTGCTAAACGCCTCCGTCCACATCATGGGAAAAAGCAGAATCGGCATCCACGTCTGAAACGCACGCGTGATTTGCCAACGCCCTAACTCTTGCCCTACGACCTGGAACACGGCGACGATGAGAAAGAGCGCGACACAGAGATTCCACACACGAATGTAATCCTGATCCGTGAAAGGCCAGCGCCATTTCGTCCAGCGATGGCTCTCCAAGAGCATGGCGGTGACCACACCAAACACCACGTGCCCTGACAATATCCCCCACAAGACCAGCGTAGTCCCGAGCAGATAGGGAGGCGCCTGGAACCGCGTCCAGTCCAGTCGATCACTTTCAGGAGAAGGCATCACGTTGCGAGTTCAGTTAGGCGTATTCAGACAATGACAGTTTGGAAAGCGCATGGGCAATCTCACCCACTGGCAGAAAGTGGACTCCTGACAGAGATTCACGCGGCGCCTCGGTCACGACCAATGCGACCGTATACACCTCACGCGCGCGTAGACCATTGACCAATTTCTCCCGGGCCGCATCCCAATCCGTGAAGACAAGGATGGCCGCACTTAGGCCCTGAGTTCGACGCAACATTGTCTGCTCCAACGCGACCAAGGACGTATCATCCACGTGTGCTTCGACAGTGGCGAGAATCTCTAACATCTTCTCCGAAGCGCGACTCGCACCTGGTCCGCCCATGCTAAAGGTATAGGCGCGATCTGCGACAAAGAGGAAATCGAGTGAAGCTTCCCGCGTCTCCACCTCGGACACGAAAGAAGCCGCTACCGAAACGGCTTCCTCGAAGATTTCCTGATCCATGGTCGCTGCCAATTGGGTATCGAGCGCGAGGGCATACCGGGGGAAATGCTCATCCTCAAATTCCTTGACCACTGGCCGATTCAAACGCGCCCAGCTTCGCCAATGCACATGCCGTGGCGGATCTCCCGGGCGATAGTCCCGCAGACCGACGAATTCCTCCGATTGACCGACCGATGAGGCGACCACTCCCTGCCCCGATTCATCCAATTGCCGACGCCCGGGCAATTCGAGATGCCCCACCGGATACCGTCGCGGCAAGATGAGCAGGCTATCCGTGCTATCAGGCACCCTGAGCGCACGTTGGAAGAGCCCGAAGACATCCTGCCGCAGTACCCGCAACCCGCGCAGTGTGAGCACCCCCCTCCGATTGGGCAGCAACCGCATCATCACCCGCTTTCGGCTTCCCGCCTCTAAATCCCCCCCCTCCGAGGTGAAGGCAGAAGCCAGGCGCTTGATCTCGCGGAGCCACATCCAGCGGTAATAGACGAATGTCCGATCAAACAGATTGCGTTCGCGCTCCCGTGGCTCGGGACGTTCCACAAACTCCCGCCGCGTGGGCAGCGAATCCTCCAGCCATTCCCGAAAGCGCAACCCGCGATACGCCCGCCGACCCGTGTGTTGGAGATCAATCGGGTATCGCAAGGGCATCCCTGCCGTTGCGAATCTGGGTAGTCGCCGCTTCGCCCGTAATCGAGGCCGCCTGCAGAGCAAGAGGCTCAACAGGGCCAGGACCAGCACCATGAAGAGAATCGCAAAGATCTGGTAGTGCTTACTCCACTGGGTGTCCACGCCACTCAGACCAATAATGAATGTCACGACTAAGAGAAACCAGCCCGCCTCAGTAATACGCCGACGCAATCCCTGCGAAATCCGCTCTCCCCGTCGATAGAAGGTATAGAGGATCGATGTGAACCTTGGAGAAATCATGAAGAATCGTGAAACTGTAATTTCTGGAAGAAATTCCTTTCTCTTTAGTTCAAATATGCGAATCTTTAAAAAAGATTAATAAGATTGTCTGGCACCTGCCGCAAATCTACCCACGGGTATTCGGAGGGGTGCTGGAAATTCATTGACACCATATATCCACCTCCTAACTATTCCCACGCCGTTCATCGGCACAACTTAATCAAGGATAACATGAAACGAAACCCATTACGCAAACTAGGTGCACTCGCTGCCGTGAGTGCTGTCGCACTAGGTTCCGCAGCTGCGGGCCCATATGATCCCGCTCCCGCTCCAGCACCGGGCGGCTTCACTCCTCCTCCCGCGCCTATGGCCGACACGGGTGGCGGCATCTGGGACTCGATCGGCGCTGAGCTCAGCGTTGGCTACGACACGGACTACGTCTTCCGTGGCTACGATCTCGGTCACGACCACGTCTGGACCGCTCTCGATCTTTCCATCCCTCTGGGTGATCAGCTCGAAGCTTCCATTGGCGCCTGGTACACCACTGGTTTCAATGACGGCGAGAACGAGTTGGACGTCTACGCATCGCTGTCCTTCGACTTCGGCGCTTGGGGCCTTGATGTGGGCTACACGCACTACTCCTACCCCAACGGTCTTCTCGGTGATGGTAGCACCAACGGTGGTGAAACCAACGAAGCTTACATCTCCGCTGGCACGACGCTGGGCCCAATCGACGTGGCGCTTGCTTACTACTACGATTTCGACCTCGAAATCAGCTATGTGGAAGGCACCGCTGGCACCTCGATTCCTCTGAATAACTTCGCGAGCCTCGATCCTTCCGTGGGTCTCTCATGGGTGGACGTGGACGGCGGCGACAGCGGCCTCAACCACTTCTTCGCACGTCTCGACCTGCCAATCGCCCTGACGGGTTCTGCAACGCTCACGCCATATGTCGCGACGAGCGTGGCCCTCGATGTGGCAGACGACGCTGGCCAGAACGACATGTTCTGGGGTGGCGTGGCTCTGAGCGTGAGCTTCTAAGTCGCTCTCAAAACTGCTCGATTTCTGAAAGGGCTTCCCGGCATCCGCTGGGGAGCCCTTTCTACGTTCACACTTTCCTGTTGATTCTCGGGCGCCAGTTCCTAGGATCGCCGCAACGTCTAAAGCTCATGCACAACACCCTCGTCCGTAACATCGCTTTTCTCATCCTTGTCGGGTTGATCATCCTCGTCGTCCGAGAAGTCGGCGCCTACAAGGAGATGCCAGAGGCGGACCAAGCTGATGGGATCATCAAACTGATCCTCTACTTCATCGCGACCGCGGTGGTGGCTGGTTTCTTCTTTGTGACCTACATCCTCCCGATGTTTGGCGATGCCGTCGGGGAAGCGATGCTCTCATCTGGAGAGGAATCCACGACCGATCCGTATCTGAAGGCTCGCGGAAAGATCGCCATCGGCGACTACGAAGCAGCCGTGCGTGAGTTCCAAGCCATTGCCGAAGAGAATCCCGAGGACCGGATGCCAGTGGCTGAGATCGTGAAGCTCTACCTGGAGCGCTTGCATGATCCTGCGAACGCTGAATTGACCCTCGAAAACGCCATCGCCCAGGAGCATTGGGAACCCGATGACGCCGCTTTCTTCATCTTCCGCCTCATCGATCTCGTGCAAGAGCACCAGCCCGATGACAAGGACCGCGTGGTCAATCTTCTTCAGAAAGTCATGCGTCGGTATCCCAACACGCGCCACGCCGCCAATGCCACGCACCGTCTGCGGGAGATTGATCCCCAGCTGGTCGCTTCCGTGCAGGAGGAGATCCGTTTGGAACAAGCCGCGCAAGAGGCCGAGGATCACGGCGATGTCCCCCACCCCGACCACGTTCATATCGAGGAAGTGGAAGAAGCCGAATCGCACGGCACGGTGCCCGCGCCCAGCCGTACCGAGCCCCCTAAGCCAAGCGTGTGACCCACTTTTAAGGGATGGCTGACCTGGGTGCGTTCGTGCGGCAGCATGTACGCACCCAGCCCCTCTTCTTTCTCGCCCTAGCAGCGTGCTCAGGCATTCTGTTAGGCGATCTCTTTCCCTCACCAATCGCTTTCGGCAGTGTAGTGGCACTGCTGCTCATTGCCGTCTTCCTCACCAGTCGCCCCTGGTTGGTTGGGCTTCTTGCGGCGAGCGCCTTCGGCCTGATCCATGTGTGGCACCTGGAAAGCACTGAGCGCTTTCCATACCGCGAGACCTTGTTGGCCGATGCGGAAGGCAAACAGGTCACTGTGCAAGGGCGCGTCATCACCGCTCCAAGAGCGCTCAGTTATGGCCAGCAAGCGGTGTTTGCCCTCAGCGCCATCCACATCGAAGGGGAACACTATCACTTGCCGCATCGGATCCTGGTTCGCGTACCAGGGAACACGCTGAGCTATGGCGATGTGATGACATTCTCAGGCAACTTGTCCATCCCCGAGTCGCCTCGCAATCCCGGCCAGTTTGATTATCGCACCTTCTTGCGCCGCCACGATTGGATTGGGATTCTCCAAGTAGGCGAGGCGGACACCATGACTCGCCTCGGGCGGGAAGGGCATCCTTTCAAAGCACTTGCTCTCCGTGCCCGCGCTCGCATGGCCGCCTTCATCACTCGAGACATCGAGAAGGAAACAGACATCTGCGCGGTACTCACTGCCATGGTGTTAGGCATGCGTGAACAGGCATCGCCCGAACTGGAAGCGCCTTTCCGTTACAGTGGGACACTGCATATCTTTGCGGTGAGTGGCTTGCACGTTGGCATCTTCGCCCTCATCGCTTGGTTTCTACTCAAGCCGTTTGGACTCAGCCGGGCACAAACCGCGTGGATCCTGATTCCGCTGTTATTCTGTTATGCCTTTCTTACAGGATGGCGACCATCCGCCGTCCGCGCCGCCACCATGGCCACAGTCTATCTGGCTGCCTTCTGCGTGCATCGCGAGCCACGCTTGCTCAACAGCCTAGGATTGGCCGCCCTCCTTATCCTTGCCCTCAATACGAACCAGCTCTTCCTATCAGGATTCCAACTATCCTTCGCCGTGCTCCTCAGCATCATTGGCCTAACCAAACGGATTCAGGGACGCTTCCGCCGTTGGCTTTATCCGGACTCCCTCATTCCCACCAGCCTCCTGGAAGACCACGAAATGCGTGCTTACGCCATGCGTCGCTGGCTTGGTGATATCGTCAGTGTTTCTCTCGCTGCTTGGATAGGCTCTCTTCCACTCATGGCGTGGAAATTCCATCTGCTCACACCGGTCGCTGTCTTGGCCAATTGCATCCTGATGCCACTCGGATTCTTCATTCTCTTCACAGCCGCCATCAGCATGTTGACGGGAGGCATTCCGTGGCTGGCGTGGGCGAGCATTCTCTGTAATAATGCTAACGTCGCGTTTGTCTCGTTTCTCCTCGGGGTTGCTCAGTTCTTCTCCTCCCTTCCCGGCAGCCACTACCTGGTCTCCACGCGCCTGCCCTTCACCCGTCCCGCCGTCGAGCTCACGGTACTCGATCTTCCCCGCGGCGCGAGTTGCCATCATCTCGCCGTGCGTGGTGGCTCTCACGAATTGTTGGACATTGGTCACGCAAATGATTTCTATCGCTTTACCGAACCGTACGTGCGCCACGCTGGGTTGAATGAGGTCGATCGCTTATGGCTGACACACGGGGATACCAGCCATGTCAGCGGTGCACCCGAGTTTCTCCAAAACTATGAACCCAAGGTTTATCGCGCACCCTGGCAAAGTACCAGCCCATCCATGCGAAGCGTTCAACAGCTCTTGGGAGAAAGGCAAACACCCGCGCGGATCCTGCAAGCCGGCGAAGCGGTTCCCGTGGATGACGTCGGCCATTGGGAAGTGCTCTACCCGCCCGCTGACGAGACCTTTGCCCCAAGCAATGCCGATGACCGCGGGCTTGTCCTACGACTTCACGTGCACGGCTGGCGCCTACTGTTCCTCGCCGATGCTGGGTTTCACACCGAGCGTTGGTTGTTAGAGTCGGGTGCGGAGATTCACGCCGATGTGTTACTGAAAGACTATCATCCTGACGACATCAACGGCACTCGGCCCTTTATCGACGCCGTGAATCCACAAGTGATCATCGCCGATTCTGATAGCGGTGATCTCTCGAGCCTCGAGAGATGGGCGCAACGCCATGAACGCCTTCTCTTCGATCAACGTCAGGACGGGGCGATCATCCTCGGGATCGAGGATGATGCGCTCCGCGTGCGCGGCTTCCTCTCAAAGAGGGAGCAGCGCTTAGAGAAAGCGATGGATTAAAGGCCCTTACGCTTTCACGTAAGGCTCGATCGATTCGATCTCGATGGTGCGTGTGTCAGACGCGCCGTCCGACATCACTTCGACCTCGTCGCCCACTTTGTGCCCCATGAGGGCTTTCCCTGTAGCAGAGAGGTAGGAGATGATTCCCTTGTCGAGATCCGTGTCCCAGGCGCCCAAGATGGAATAGGTCTCCCGCTTGTCGCCTTCCTTGATCGTCACCACCGTGCCCACATTCACCGAGGACGCGTCGGCTTCGCTGAAGTCTGTCCCACGGGCCATGTTGATCTCCATTTCGAGATCGTCCTTCTGACGCATGAGCACGGCTTGCTGATCCTTGGCGGCCTTGTATTCGAAGTTCTCCCGTAAGTCCCCGTAGGAAGCGGCCAACGAAATCTCCTTGGTGTTCTCGGGAATCTTCTTCTGAACGATGTCTTCGAGCTGAGCCTTCCGTTTCTCCAGGCTTGCCCATGAAACGAGTAACCCTTCATCCACGGGCTCCTCATCCTCGGCTTCGCCAGTAATCATATTCTGCGTCTCAGGATGCGCCTTGATGACGCGGGCCAAGAGAGAATTCCGGCTCAGATCTTCGATCGCCGGTGTATTCTTCAGACGGCGCGCAAACATCCGGATTTGATTCCGGCTGGCGTCTTCTAAGAGATCCGCCACAAGCAGCGAATCCGCCATGAGGATGTCCTGCAACTTGCTCGATTTCTTGGCCTCATCGTCATAATGATCGCGTTCCAGCGCATTGATCACCGCCGAAGCGAGCTCGGGACCAAAGACAGGCTGGGCAATGCGGCGGCGCTCCTTGCAAATCCAGGCGAGCACATCAGTGCTCAACGAACGCTGTTGGACTCCCAAATTGAGAAACTCCACCAGCTCGTCGCCCTTATTCTTGTCGACGGCGAGTCGAGCAATATCGCCCACCCCGCGCAAGTTCACCACATTGAGGAGATTGAGCAGGACACCTGCCCAGCGATCCCCAAAGGCACCTTCAAAGGCATCATAGATGCGGCGCTGGCTGGCTGCGGGCAGCTGACCCATGATTTCTTGCAGTTTGGATTCGTGCTCCACGACGAGTTCACTCAGAGCCGGCTTGGTCAGCTCTTCTTCCTCTCCGAAGACAGGCATCACCTCGAAGAGACGATCACGAGCGTTGATCAACTCAATCGCTGCCGCCGTTTGTAGGCGCTGGCTCTTGCTCGCAGCCTCATTAACGGCCTCCACCACCGGACGAAGTTTCTCTTCTGGAGAATCAATCTGCTCCAAATCCTTCACGATTCCGTCCACTGCAGCCACTTTGGCTTTCAGTTCGCGGGCTCCCTTGAAGGCCTGCAAGACTTCCTCTTCGACGTCGAGATCACTCGGCCGCAGCTCAAGAGGCACGTTCCGCTTCGAGGGCACGACAAAGCGGCGATCCTGACGGAGCTTCTTCTTCGTATTGTCCCACCACGTCCGGTACTTGCTGTCAGAAACGACTGAGCCCTTCAAGACGTCCTCCACCTGGTCGAGCATCATGGTATTGTCGTGACTGACCAGGACTTCTTCCATCAGCGCCACGGGATCATCGACCGCCTGCTGCTGCAGATCCTCTAACTTATCAAGGCGCTTGGCCAGGACATGGTCAGGCTCGATGGGCTTCAAGGACTTCGCTGCGAACTCAAGCTTCATGCCGTGATTCGGTTTGCCTTCGAAATCCAAATGAATCCGATCTCCCATCAAATCCCAGGAAACCACGCGACCCACACCCCAACTCCGATGGAGGCAGTACACGCCTACCTCCAAAGCTGAGAGTTTCTCACCCCATCGGCCTTGTAACTTCCCCGAGTCGATCAACTTTTGGACTTCATCATTCATGCGACGACCAGACTAGCGATGGGGTAAAAATTTCGCCAAGTATTTTCAGGCGATTTCGGGAAAAATCCTCATTTACGGAAACTTAGTGATTGCAAATAAGCCTCAAGCTTCCCTAATCTACCTTCATCTCTTATGAAAAAGCTTATTCTTTCGCTTCTTGCCGTTGGGCTTACCACCAGCCTCTTTGCGGATATCCAAGCGCCACCCGCTTCTCGCCAGAACGCGATCCATAAACTTGGGCGCGGGATTTCCAACCTCCTCTACGGCGCGACTGAACTGCCCGCCCGTGTGATGCAGGTCAATCGAGAAGACGGAAACAACGCCGCGTTCGGAGCCGGTATTGTCGAAGGCACCCAGCGCAGTATCGTTCGCGTCGGTTATGGCGTCTATGAGATCCTCACGTTCCCTGTGAAGACCTACAAGCAGAGCTACAAGGCTCCATATCAGAATATCGAATACGATCCCTTCAACGGCTACGCTGAGTTCTCCCCTGAAATCGGCTGGCAGTCCAAGTTCCGCTACGGCCGTAAGCAGAACTTCTAGTTTTCCTACATTTCTAAGTTTCTGGCCCTGGCAGAGTGATCTGCCAGGGCTTTTTTATGTCTACTCGCCGGCAATATTCCGGCGCTAGCTTCTGCATCACCCTTGCACCGAAGGGGTTCCCGCACTTGCGTTCGCGGTCGAACCGCCCGAGATGGCAAACCACACCCTACTCAAAGCTGAATTCTGCACCCTACGATGACCTCCCAGGAAAACCTCGATCAACACACGCGCGACATCATCCAGCACCATTTCTCGCCTGAAACCGGCTGTCCTTTCTGGCTCAAATGGGCTGAGGAACATTGGGATCCCCGCAAAGAAATCACGTGTTTCGAAGACATCGCCAAGTTTCCCCACTTCCAGGATGAATGGCTGCGCGACATCACCAACGAAGAGTGGGTGCCGAAAGCCTTTGCCGGACGACCATTCAACGTCTTCGAAACGGGCGGCACCACGGGTCTCCCCAAACAGCGTGTGGGCTGGGACGACTACAAGCACGACTACGAGATGTTCTCTGACCAGCTCGACGATGACGCGTTTCCCAAGGGCGGTAATTGGCTCATGGTCGGCCCTACCGGCCCACGTCGTCTCCGATTGGCCGTCGAACACCTCGCCAATCATCGAGGCGGAAGTTGCTACTTTGTGGACTTGGACCCTCGCTGGGTGAAGAAACTGATCGGTCGCAAAGAATACGATCAGGCAGAGCGTTACCAACGGCACGTGGTCGATCAAGCGGTGGAAATTCTCAAACACCGCGATATCAAGTGCCTCTTCACCACCCCTCGCCTGCTGGAGTCCCTCTCCGAACGAGTCTCCCTTCCTGGCAATGGCATCCGTGGGTGCTTCTGTGGTGGCACGACCATGACTCCGCAAATGGTGCGATTCCTCGTAGAAGAGGTGCTGGAGAACAAAGCCCTCTTCGTTCCCACCTACGGGAACACGCTCATGGGCCTCGCTTGCAGCGTTCCTCTGACAGATGACTACAGTGTGACTTACTACGCGCCCCAACCACGGGCTGTTCTGCGCGTGGTTGATCCCGACAACACGCAACGCACGGTGGACTATGACAACTATGGCAGGGTCGAACTCACGACACTCACCAAAGAATTCTTCATGCCACGTTTCCTCGAGCGCGACGAGGCCATTCGACGCAAGCCCTGCGATCGCTACGACTGGGACGGCGTGGGCGACGTGCGCCCCTTTGGCGTGATGGAGAAGAAAGTCATCGAAGGCGTCTACTAACACCAACACTCACCCTATCATCATGGCGACGATTCCATCCATCCCCATCCTCCGACGCGGCGAGGTTTATCACAGCCTGGATCAGCAACCCATCCATGCCATCGGCACGGAAGCCCCCGCGGCGTTGCTTTCGATGGCCAATTCAGGTCTTGTCAAACGCGACCTCAATCACGTGACCGCATCCCGAGACGCTCTGCGGGCGATCCCCGCAGCCGATCTCATGCAGATGTGCATCGAGGCGGGCGATCATTTCCTCAACGGCACGCTGCCCGTGGGCGAAGAGGAGATCCCGCAGTCACCTGATGACTATGTCAGGAGTCTCTCGTCTACAAGCGGCCTGCCCCATGCGCTGATCCGCATGAACATGAAGAAGCTGCACGAGGTCTTCACAGAGATGCCCACAATCATGCGTGGCCTCACCCGAGGACTTGATCTCGGCGTTCTCGACAAAGGTTATGGAAGCCAGGAGGGTGTTCCTGTCAGTTACTCGGCGAATGCCGAGGCCCTCTCCGTTGTCTTACCGAGCAATTCCCCCGCCGTGAATGCGCTGTGGATGCCCGCACTCGTCATGAAGATTCCCGTCCTTCTCAAGCCCGGGCGGGAAGAGCCCTGGACACCCTGGCGCGTGATCCAGAGTTTCATCAAGGCCGGCATCCCCAAGGAGGCGTTCTCATTCTACCCCACCGATCATGATGGATCGGGAGCGATCATTCGCCGATCGAAACGCGTGATGATGTTTGGCGATGATGCCACCGTCAGCCAGCATGCAGGCGATCCTCGTGTGGAAGTGCACGGATCCGGCAAGAGTAAGATTCTGATTGGAGAAGATCGCATTGATGACTGGGAGAAATACCTCGATATCATGGTCGAATCTGTTTCTGCCAACAGTGGACGGAGTTGCATCAACACCTCGGCCATTCTTGTGCCGCGGCATGCAGACGCCATCGCCGAAGCTATTGCCAAGCGGCTGGATGCGATCAAGCCCTTGCCCTTCGAAGATGCAGACGCGAAATTGTCAGGATTTGCCAATCCCAAATTTGCCGAATACATCAACGGAGCTGTCGATGACGGCCTCAAGGAAGAAGGTGCCCACGACGTGAACGCGCCCATCCGCGGACGCGAGCGGCATGAGATCTACCAGAACATGCACTATCTCCATCCTACCATTGTACGATGTGATTCCTGGGACCATCCTCTGGCCAATCGCGAGTTTCTCTTTCCCTTCGCCTCGGTGACCGAAGTCCCTCAGGCAGAAATGTTAGACTGCATCGGCCCCTCACTCGTCGTCACCGCCATCACTGAGGACCAGGCGTGGATCGATGAACTCCTTGAGTGCCCTCACATTGATCGACTCAATCTCGGCGCCTGGCCAACGAACCGGGTAAAGTGGGATCAACCTCACGAAGGCAACCTCTTCGAATTCCTTTACAAGAGACGGTCGATCCACGTGGCGACACTCGCGCATGTCTAGCACTCTCACTCCCGCGAACATCTACGCGGGCCTAGACATTCCCGAGCACGTCCGGCAGTTCGCGCACAATCCCGGAACGCGCGTACGCTTCGGGCCCGGCGTCTTGACTCACCTCGGCGAGGAAGCGGCGCCTCTTGGCCGTCGGGCCATGATCGTGACGGACCACGGGCTCCGGCAAACGGGATACGTGGAGCGGGCGCAGGCATCGCTGACCGGCGCCGGTGTGGACGTCGTGGTTTTCGATGAGGTCCATGAGAATCCCACCACGGCAGACGTCCGGCGCGTCGTGCGTTTCGCCGAATCCCATAGCATTGATCTCTTGATCGGTCTCGGCGGCGGCAGCAGCATGGACGCCGCAAAGGGCTGCAACTTCATCCTCACCAATGGGGGTGAAATGAAAGACTACTGGGGCAAGGAGAAGGCCTCCAAGCCCATGCTCCCACTCATTGCTATCCCGACGACGGCAGGGACCGGCAGTGAATGCCAGTCGTTCGCGCTCATCGCAGACGAACACACCCATGCGAAGATGGCTTGTGGCGACAAGAAGGCCGCCGCACGCGTCGCCTTGTTGGACCCCGAGCTCACCCTGACACAGCCCAAACTGGTCACTGCCGTCACCGCCATTGATGCCGTTAGCCATGCCTTAGAGAGCTATGTCAGTCTCGCGGCTACAGATATCTCACGCAGTTACGCGCGCGCCGCCTTTCACCTCATGCGGGATGCCTTGCCGCGGATCACGAGCGATCCCAGGGATCTGTTAGGACGCGCACGCATGCAACTCGGCGCAGCCATGGCGGGCACCTCCATCGAGAACAGCATGCTCGGCGCCGCTCACAGCATGGCCAATCCGCTTACCGCCCATTTCGGCATCATTCATGGGCAAGCCGTCGGGGCCTGTTTGCCAACCGTCGTCCGTCGCAATGCCACTCAGGAGGCGACGCGCGCCCGCTACGCAGAGCTCCATGAGGTTCCGCTAGACCAATGGGTCTCCCAGCAATTGGAAGCGTTTGGTCTCACACCTGCCCTCGCCTCCTTGGGGGTACCCAAGGAATCCCTGCCCACTCTTGCGGAAGAAGCCGCTCAACAATGGACCGCTCAGTTCAACCCTGTGCCTTTGGAAACAAAGGACTTCCTTGAGCTCTATCAGGAATGCTTCTAACTCTATCCCATGAGCAATCCTTACGAGTCGGACAAACTGGTCAACGAATATCTCCTCTTCCATTACGGTCAGCCTAACGAAATTCTCCCCTTTCCAGAGGGCCCTCACCAAGCACTCGATTTCGCCGTGCGTTCGGTCACCGCGATGGTCGATGAAGCCTCCCTGCCAGAGACACCGCGCGCCCTCGATCTCGGGTGTGCGGTTGGACGCGCCAGCTTCACCCTCTCTCAGTACGGTGGGGAGGTTCTTGGAATCGATTTCTCTCAGGCCTTCATCCAGGCAGCGCAGCACCTCGCTTCTAACAAAGCATTAGCATACGATCGCATTGATGAAGGGCTCCTCACCACGCGACTCATGGCCAAGCTTCCTGCTGAGGCGCAGCCCGGAAAAGTCACTTTCGAACAGGGGGACGCCATGGCCCTCCGCAACGACCTTGGCGACTTTGATATCTGTCTGTTAGCCAATCTTCTCTGTCGCCTCCCCGATCCTCGCAAATGCCTCGACCGTCTTCCCAAACTGGTGCGTCCCGGCGGGCAGCTTATCATCACGAGTCCGTATACCTGGCTCGATGATTTCACGCCACGCTCCCATTGGTTAGGCGGCTATCGTGAGGGTGACCGGCCCATCGTCACGCTCGAGAGCCTGCGCGACGCGTTAGAGCCCGCCTTCACGCTCGAGAAACAACGAGATCTCCCCATGCTCATCCGCGAACACGCGCGGAAGTATCAGTGGACCATGAGCGAGGGCACCCGATGGCGTCGGCAATAGGTCTCTATCCGGATTTCTCACATTTCTACTTGGCAAGCGCGCGCAACCCGTTAGTGTTCTCTGGAACACTGTTCAGATGCTGACAGAACGACAACAAGAACTCCTCGATTTCCTCAAGGACGAACATGGGCGCACGGGCATCATGCCGTCGACGCGTGAAATCCAAGAATACTTCGGCTTTGCCAGCCAAACCGCCGCCATCAGCCATATACGGGCCCTGGAGCGGAAAGGGATCATCCAGCGGCACGCCGGGAAAGCCCGCGGACTCAGTTTCGTGGACGAACTGAATCGCGGTCCCATCGTGGACATCCCTCTCTATGGCAGCATCGCTGCCGGGATGGCGGAAGAGACGGAGCAGACTCAGGAACGCTGTCTCTCGGTAGACGTCGATTCTCTCGGTCTCTCTCCCTCCTCCAACATCTTCGCCTTGAAAGTGCGCGGTGATTCCATGATCGACGCACATATTCTGGAAGGCGACTATGTGATCCTTGAGTTCAAAGAGCCTCGAACGCGCGACATCGTCGCTGCGCTCATTGACGGGGAGACCACCCTCAAGCGCTACATCGTCAAGCATCGGCGCCCGTTTCTCCGGGCCGAGAATGTCCATTACCCAGACCTCATCCCTGCCCGAGAGCTCGTCATCCAGGGCGTCATGGTCGGCCTCATTCGGCAATTCAAGCCAGGGCGCAATTAGCCTGCGAAGCGATTTCTCTCTTCGCACGCACACGGGAGGATTGGTAGAGAGTGCCTATCATCCACGCGCCCGATGGCGTTTCCATTTCGCACGAGGCGCGGAATTAGAGATGAGCACCAGCGCCCGCCTCTTGTATAGGCGCTGGGCGATGAAGCCCGCCGTGCAGACGGCTCTCGCAACACTCGGTGACACCACTCTGACAAAGATCTCACCCGTGGTATGCTTCACCAGATTGTTTGGATCAGAATACCCATTCTGATCCTCTGGCATACCACCATGCATTCCCATGCCCATGACCGGACGCGGCGGCCCTCAAGTCTTGCCCCCGTCAGTCGATGGATCTCACTTCACTCGCCCCGCGCTTTCTCAGGCAGGATTGGCCCATACCAAAGGAATCCATGATCGTACCAAGCAGCGAAACTTTTATGCTCAAAGATTCGGCACCATCCATTCCACGGCCCACCGAACCGATACTCGCACTCACTTTCCAATGACCCATCAGCTGCATACACTCGCCAGATTCCATGACGTTCACCGTTTACGTATTGGATCTCTTGACGAGCATCGCCACGACGTTCCCAGATAGTCATCTTCCCAGTATAATCGCTAGGAAACTGTGTGAGCCGAAGTCCAGAGAATTCTCCGATTCGGTAGTGCATCTCTTGCAGGAATCGGCTGTTCCACGGTGGCACCATCAAGATCCCTATCACTAACCCCAAACCTGCAAGTCCGATCACTGTGCCAAGCATGTGATGCCGCCGAATGCATTTTGAGAATAGGGCGGCAGATCTCATCTCTATCATTCCTCAGACTTTCGTCTCGAATCTAATCGATGAGTGCCAGGATCACCAGCAGAAACCGTGTGGCGCGTCGAAACGCCCTTTCTTCGAAGAATTTCTAAGGCTTTGGCGCGATCGGCGTCATCTTAGAAAGTCTTTCTGGTGAATCTCCATGTCCATCATCAACCTCAAGCAACGGTCTGACCGCGAGATGGTCGTCTTGGAAGAGAAACCCAGCCTGGAAGCGCTCTTTGCAGCGGAAGAAACCCCATTATTACGCTTCGCTCACGGGATCGTGCGCCGTCGAGCCGTGGCAGAAGAGATGGTGCAAGAAGCCTTCATGCGTCTGCATCGGCACTGGGAAGACGTGGAGAAACCGCGCGCCTGGATCTATCGAGCCGTCCGCAATCTCTGCCTCACCCACCTCCGCGATCACGCGCGCGAAACGAATCTAGATCACGAGCCGGACGAACCATCCGGGGCGGATCGCCAGGCGGCCGAGAGTCTCAAACCCGATGAGGCTCTCGGGCGCCTGGAAGCCGTCGGGATGGTCAAGCTGCTCATGGCTGAACTGGACGACAAGGATCGTCGCCTCATCCAACTGAAATACCTCGACGGCTGCAGCTACGCCGAGATTGGCAAAGCGACCGGCCTCAGTGTCAGCAATGTTGGCTACCGCCTGCACCACCTCCTCAAAGGACTGGCCGTCTCCCTCAGACAAGCTGGCATCGCCGACAGCAAAGGCTAACCCATTCCCTTATCCTACCATGAATCCTGACGATCCTAACATGCATGCCTGGTTAGAACCAGAGCTTGAGGCTCGCATCATCGCGTCTCTGCTAGGAGAAGCCTCCGCCTTTGAAGAAGCTGAGTTGCAACGGCTCATGGACGAACGCCCTGAAGTGGCCACTTTTCACCAACAACTGGCTACCGTACACGGACTCGTCGGCGAAGCTGTCTCCACCGGGCCCAAAGACGACTGGAAACTCGCTCCCGATCGTCGGGAGAAACTCCTGGAGATCTTTGGAGGATCCGAAGAATCCTGCGGTGACGCCATTGCCAGCATGCCTTCGGCTACGCGCTCGCCTCTCTGGTGGCTCTGCGCCACCGCTACCACCGCAGCTGCCGTAGTATTGGTGCTAGGCATGATCATGCCTGCGAGCATGAAATCTGCTCGTTCTGCCAGAGCCATCGCCCAGTCAACCACTGCCCCCGCTGGTGGCGAATCGCAAGAGGCTTACAACATTGATCTCAAATCCACACCTGAGGTGGTAACGTTCGACGGGTTTGTTGATGTCGAGGGTGTCACCTCCGAAGAAGCACCCTCTAGAGCGCAGGAACATTGGTATTTCAAATCCGATGAAGAACCGGCCGCTCCTGGGCCCACCGCCGCGCCTCGGCGCCTGGCTCTTTCGAAAAATGACATTGCTCCGTTAGAGAGTGAAGCGTTAGGAGAGCTCGCGCAAGTTGCCGACGCGGCGTCTGCGCCGTTGGATCACGGTCGACCGCAACAACAAGAGGGACAAACCGTTCAGCTTGGGCGCGGGGCGCAAGCCGGCGTTGGCGGAGGCATCGAAGCCGAGACACGATTCGGTCGTCGCCAAGCAGGCGCGAATGAAGGCTTGATAGCAGAAGCCGAAACCGCAGAAAGCGATCAGCCTGATGACTTCGGACTCGCCATGGATGAATCCTTGTTCGGCGACCATGACAGAGACGCGTCTCGAGCCGAACGCAGTCTCGGCGATGCCGATGCCTCTTTCGGCAACATCGCTGGGATCCATCTGATCGAGCGCGAACTGGAAGAGGTCCAAGCCATGGGTGGAACCGTTGTGAAGGGAACAGATCAGCGATTCTACAGCACTCCCACGGAGAAGGATTTCTGGGGAGCGGATTCTGGCCTTCGATCTGGAGCAGAGCCCATCCAAGAAGCAACCGTTGGTAAGAGCCTCTTTGGAGCCACTGGTGGCGACACCCTCGCATCCTTCTTCGAGCAATCCGAGGAACCAACGTCCGAGAGCATCGTGCGAGATGAAAGTCGAGCTCTCGGGCGACTCTCCGAATCTAAGAACACGAAAGAGGCAGAAGTTGCGTTGGCGCAAACGCTGGAGAAAGACTCGTTCAAAGCTAGCGTTAGACAAGAGATGGAGAGCCTCGCTCGAACCAAGAGCACCTACCGCGACAACGCCTACGATCATACACGCGCCGCATTGTTAGAAGATGTCGTCTCCAAGTGGGAGATCCCTTCACCTCCAGAAGAAAGTGAGGCCATTCCTACCGACGCCAAGTTGCCTGTGCCCGTGCTGACGGATTCCCTCGACACTGCTGACCTTGAGGAGTCGGACTCCTTGGCGCTACAGATAGAACGACAAGAAGAAGACGTGGAGAATGCCAGGCTGCGGATGCTCGATCTTGCTGAACGCTATCGGATCACAGATCTCTCCATGTTGCAGAACTCATCCTCACCAACTGGCGAACCGCTCACCGGCGTCGGCTCTGTCGTGATGTCAACCATGCAGGACACCTACAAGGCTGAAGCAAAGATCGGACAACTCAAGATGCAGATTGACTCGTTGAAAGACTTAGAAGGAGAAGAACTGATTTCTGCAGCGGCAATGCTGGACATTGAAGATCCCGCCCTTCAAGAGCTTTGGCCTACCTATCAAGGTGCCAAACAGGAGCGCCAAGACTTGTTCGAAGCTGGCCTCGTTGAGACCGATCCCAAGGTGCAAGGAGTGGAAGCCAAGCTGAACAAGACGGAGAGCCTACTGAAAGGTGCGGTCAAGGACCTTCAGACGACCCTAGAAACTGAGCTGGCCATGGCGGAGCGAGCGACAGAGCTTGCCGCTAGAGCGCAGGATAAAGAGCCCTCGATGGAAGATCGCCGGAAAGTCGCTGAATATTCGGAAGCACGAAAGGAGTATGCATTGCAGCAGAACATGCTCTCTAACATGCGTTCGAAGTGGGCAGAGGATCCGAGTCCCCTCCCCTTGCAGCGCCAAGAGGTGCTCCCGATCGACGAGAAACACACTCGAGACGAAGCCTTCTCTACCTTCTCTTTGCATGTCAGTGACGTTTCCTTCAAGCTGGCCAAGGCTGCTTTGCTAGAGCAGCACTCGCGGCCGGACCCAGACCAGGTTCGGGTCGAAGAATTTGTGAATGCCTTTGACTACGGCGATCCCACACCGCGTGCTTCCGAAAAGGTGGCGTGTCGCCTGGAACAGGCTGGCCATCCGTTCCGTCAGCAGCGGAATCTCCTTCGCATTGCCCTGCGCACCGCAGAGGCTGGCCGCTCTTCTGGCACGCCCTTGCAATTGACCTTGTTGTTAGACACTTCGGGATCAATGGAACGGGCCGATCGCCAAGAGGCTGTCAACCGCGCCATCGATGTGTTGGCATCACAGTTGACGCCCAGGGACACCGTGACCTTGATTGGCTTTGCCCGTCAGCCACGCCTCATTGCCGATCGCTTGTCAGGCGACGCCTTATCTCAGCTACCTCATCATGTGCGGCAAACTCCATCCGATGGCGGCACGAATTTGGAAGAGGCACTCTTGTTAGGCGCTGACCATGCGCTCCGTCAGTTCGTGGCCGCGGGACAGAATCGGATCGTCCTCATCACCGATGGCGCCGCCAATCTCGGCGACGCCGATGCGGAATCTCTCCGCGAGGTCGTGGTGGGCCTGCGCCAGGAAGGAATCGCCTTTGATGCCTGCGGCGTCGGGGCCAAGGGCCTCAATGATACCATCTTGGAAGCGCTGACCCGCGAGGGTGATGGGCGCTACTACCTCCTCGACCGCGCGGAAGACGCCGACTCGGGATTCGCTCGCCAGCTTGCCGGCGCGTTTCGTCCCGCCGCACGCAATGTGAAAGTGCAGGTGCGTTTCAATCCGCGACGCGTCGGCCACTACCGGTTGTTAGGCTTTGAGAAGCATCGCTTGAAGAAAGAAGACTTTCGCAATGACCGAGTGGATGCTGCTGAGATGGCTGCGGCTGAAGCTGGGGTAGCGCTTTACGAAGTGGAACCCTTGCCTGAAGGGGAAGGCGAGATCGGAGAAGTCTTTGTACGCTTCCAAGACACCAGCGCCGGACACATGGTCGAGCGTCAGTGGACCATTCCCTACGCACCCGGCCTGGAAGCTCTCGACCAGGCAACGCCCTCCTTACAGCTCGCTAGCACTGCCGCTTTCCTCGCAGAGTGCCTTAAGGGCACGCCCGCGGGCCAACGCGTCGATTTGAATCGCCTCACCCCCATTCTCACCCAGTTGCGTCAATCCTTCGTCCGCGACTCCCGCGTGCGCGATCTGATCGCCATGATTGAGAAAGCAAAGGGACTCTAACAACACGCATACGATCATGTTCTTCAAGATACGCCTTCTCCTCCTCTTGAGTCTCTTGCTCCAAGGGCTCGCTCACGCCCAGCAATCGGAGGGCCCAACGACTCCCCTCCGCATCGATGACGGCGTCGTCATCATCGAGACAAAGGGAGCCAAGCCACCGCCGCCCCTCTTCTTCACAGCCGAAGCACGAGCACACGCCCACCTCACCCACTCGTTGATCACTCAAGAAATCACCGTTCGCGTCGCCGTTCTGCAAGGGAAACCCGATGCGCTGACGCTGAGCCTCCATGGCAATGGAGAGGTGACCGCGGTCGAAGGCGAACAGGTCCGCTACTGGGGCGTGCGCCAGGGCACTGGTGAGGAAGCCCAACATCGCTTCTTGGAAATTCGTCCCCAACCGCCTGAGGGGGAGACGCCCTTGGACGCCTTCGAATTCAAGGTGCGCACGGAGCAGTCCCTGACATCATTGCCAACAGACACTGATCTGCTCACACTAGGACCTGGAGACGCCGTGGGCTATTCCGCCAGCGTCGATCTGCTGACCGACGGCACCGTCTCCGTGGCCGTCGGTGACAGCCCAGGCTGGGATGCCGTCAAGGTCAGCGATGACGAGGAGGCCCGTCGCTTCCGCACCACAGGCACCCACAACCTTTCACTGCGCTTGGAAGCACAGGGTGCGGCGGCAGCCTCAGTCACCCTCGCAAGCGTACGCCTCAATGGCACGGTGCAGCCAGATACCCACAGTGTGGAATTCGTCCTTTCCGGAGAAGCAACCGTCCGCGACGACTCTGGAGGACGCTTACGCATTCTGTCAGGGCACGCGGCCCTGCGCGCTCTCCCCGAGGACGCCCCCTACGCCGTACACCTGGTGAGCCCTGGCAATGCCTCTCCTTTCTACGAGCTACGCTTTTCCCAAGCAGGCACTTTCCCTGTCGAGCTCCACTTCGATGCCCGCCTATTGGAGCGCGGCGAATGGACAGGCATCCAGTTCTCGGTGCTCTCCAATGCGATCATCCCCATGCGTTTGGCAGGGCTTCCCGAAGAAACACGTTTCGACGGCACGCAACCCGTCTTTCCCACTCGCGCGGACGGCGATTGGTTAGGCTTTCTGCCACCCAACGGCGCGGCCGACACTTCCTGGCGTCCAGGACGTGATGAAGCGGAAGGCAAGCTCTTCTTTGCCACTGAAGAACAAACCGAGATCAGTGTCAGTGCCGGACTTCTCCGTCAGGTCACCCGTCTACGAGTGAATGTGCTCCAAGGGAAACTCAACGAGCTGAGCGTTGCGTTATTAGGCGACGGCGAGATCCTTGCCGTGGAAGGCCCCCATGTCCTCGGCTGGTCGGTGACTCCTGGTCCCGAGGAGACGCGTCAACTCAACATTCCTGTTGGACAGGCAATCGAGGGACAAGCAACGCTCGTGCTCCGCAGCCAGACGGCGGTGGGCAGCTTCCCCGTGACGGTGCAGCCTCTGCGCTTGGCTCCCGAGGGAGCCGTCCGGCATTCTGGAAGCCTCCGCGTGGGCAATCAAGGAGCGGTGCGCATTCAGTTAGAGGCTATCCAGGGTCTGACCCAGCTCTCACCAGAGCAGTATCCCGGCGAGGTGGCTCTCACCACCGATGCCACCCAAGTTTACGTGTATCGGATTCCCGCCTCTGGATACCGTTATGCCATTGCCGCCGATCAGATCCTCCCGGAAGTGACCGTTTCGCAGATCGCGGTCTATCACATGGGCGAATCCGACCGCCGTCTTGAGGCCGCCATCGAACTCGATATCCGTGAGGCGCCTCTGCGGGAATGGGATCTGGATATTCCCGAGGACTACGCCGTCGTGAGCGTGCAAGGGGCCGAAGTCGCCGATCACGTCCTGGCGTCGGAAGCCACCGATGGGCGGCGCTCGCTCAAGGTTCTCTTCGCCAACATGCTTACGGGACGCCACGTGATTCAGGTGCAGTTGGAGAAGAATGAAGCCCCCGCGGCGGGCGATTGGGTGCTACCAGCTCTCGCCTACCCAGATGCAAAGACCGTTCGCGGACACATCGGCGTGTCCACCACCGCTGGCTTTCGCGTGTTGTCAGGGAACACGAGCCGCCTGGCAGAGATCCCTCTGACACAGTTCCCACAGCAACAGGAAGCTCTGCAACAGACTTATCGTTTACGCGAAGCGGACTGGGCTGCTACGATGCGCGTCGAGGCCCTGGGTCAGAGCGTGCAGGCAGATGTCTTCCATCTGTATTCGCTCAAGGAAGGCATGGTTTATGGAAGCGTACTCGTGAACTACTATGTCGTGGGTGCCCCAGTCAGTAGCTGGCGTCTGCAAGTGCCAGAATCAGTCGGCAACGTGGCCATTGATGGCGAGGATGTCCAGACATGGCGGCGCGACGGAGCGGAAGTCACCGTTATCCTGCATGAACCCGCCCTCGGCCCGGCCACCCTTCTCCTGACATTCGAACAACCCATGGGCGTGCAAGGTGGAGATCTCACACTCGCCGATGTCATTCCGTTAGATGTTCAGGGCGAGCGCGGTTTCATCCAAGTCGTGAGCCCCTATCAAGTGCAATACACGCTCAATCAGGCTTCCGACAATCTGCTTTCGCTCGAAGCATCCGAGTTGCCGGCCGAGTTCCGCTTGCTCTCCAGCGCGCCTTCTCTGGTTGCCTATCAATACGGCGCCCGCCCATTGCAACTCGGCATGACCATCCAGTGGTTTCAGCCGGGCGAGACGGTCGACAAGGTCATTGATTATGCGAACATCAGTAGTGAGGTGGCAGCCGATGGCCAGGTGGCCACCGCCATGCAGCTCTTCGTGAAATGGCGTGGGCAACAGGCCCTGCGCTTGCGCCTTCCGGCGGGTGCGACCCTTTGGGATGCCAAAGTCGACGGCCAGCCCGTCAATGCTCGCCAAGACGCGGATGAAACGGTGATTCCCCTAAGGGGTGCTCCCGATTCAGGCCAACAGGTTCCCGTGACCATCCGCTACGGCCTCCCCTCAAGCGACGCCGATCATCCCGTGCTCATCACCCCAGCATCGGAGGCGCCGATCTTGATCAGCGAATGGCGTGTGCGTGGCGAGCGCGGGCGGGTACTTCTTCCACGAGAGAACGCTGAAGCCATGCTCGCACGCCCCCCCCTCACCGAAAGCGGATTCGAATGGCTCGCCTACCAAGGGAAAACATTCTCTTGGGGAGCGTGGCAGCACGCTTTCCGCAGCGATGGACCCTTGGCTGCGATCGGATTTCTCACTAGGCATTGGACCGTGATCGTGGTTGCCATCTTGTTAGCCCTCGCCAGCATCATCGGACGCAAGACGCCCTCGCGGCTGCGAGCATCCATGGCTAGCATGCTCACCATTCTCGCGGTGTGGGCCTGCGCCTTCTCTGCATGGGAGGCCCTGGATGGCCGACGTGTCAATTTGCAGACCGTGATGCTCATCTCACCCGTCATCACTCCGGGCAATCCACTCGCGATCCCCCTTGCTCAGGAAACCACTTGGTGGGCCATGGTGAGCATGCCAGGGCTCATCGCCTTAGTGGTGGGACTCGTTTGTCTGCGCTGGAAAGCGCCTCGCGACATCAGACCAGCGCTCACGATGCTTAGCATCGTCTTGTTAGGCACAGGCCTCCTGGCGCAACGGCCCGGGGCGCCGGTCTTCTACGCCTTGTTAGGCGCCTGGCTGCTCGGCACCATTGCCCGCCACCACTGGCGCCAGATGAAGACCAATTGGTCCGCGAAATGGCGCGCCTCCCGCACTCAGAAAGCGAAAGGAGCCACCGCCTCAGCGACACCGTTGATGGTTCTGGCGGCAGGACTTGGACTCGCTCTCGCAGGTGGAAACACCCAAGCTGCCGAAATCACCCCCGATCGTTTGACAGAAACGTGGCAAGTGTCAGGACAGCGCCTAACAGGCCAGGTCGAGGTGCATTTGTCAGGGAAAGCGGGCGATCGGAGTCCTTGGCTCCATCATTCCGCGATTCTCACGTCATTCACACCGAACAACGACGCCCTCCGTGTCGTCCGGCGAGCCGTGGAGGGTGGAGTGGCTCACGATCTCATTCTCGACACCGATGGAGCCTTCTCCGCCAAGGCCACCTTTGAAGTGGCGCTGTCCAAGCCTCTCAGCCGAGTCGCCTTTCCCACGACTCACGCTGCCTACCATGAAGTCACCGTTCTGCTCGATCGCCCAGGGTGGGAAATCACCTCACCCGCAGCCGTGCGCATGGCTCCGGCGCTCGGCGCCAACGAGGAACAAAGCGGTGTCACCATGTTGTTAGGGATGGCTGGCGAGGCCTTCGTCAGCTTCGCGCCACGCACACGTGATCTCTCCTCGGAATCATCGCAATTCTACGTCGAGGTGGCGCAACTCTTCATCCCGCGGCCCGGAGTCCTCGACGGGCGTCATCGCGTTTCGGTGAGGCCTTCACAAGGCCGCATCCAGGCCCTACGCATGCGCGTGCCCACCGGGTTCACGGTGAGCGATGTGCTTCTCGAGGGGATGCGCACCTGGCGGTTTGATCCCGAATCACAGATCCTGCGAGTCGAGTTGGAAGCACCGAAAGCTGAGCCCTTTCAACTCGCCGTACTCACCCAGCAAGGTGCGGGCGGCCTTCCAATCGATGCCGTCCTGGAACCACTTCGTGTCGAAGACGCCGCTGGAGAAGTCGGCATGCTCGCCCTCGCCTTTGGCACCGACGCCCAACCAGGTGCCATGGAGGCCACCGGCATGTCGTTGGTCAATCTCGACGACTTTGATCGTTCCTTGTTAGGCAAGAATCATTCCCTCGTCCTTCATCGAGTGTATCGATACGGCTCCGATCCCGCCAGTATCAACGTCAGTGTCACCGCGGTAGAGCCCGAACTGCGCATGACCACCGAGCAAACCCTATCATTAGGAGAAGAACGCCTCATCCTCTCCGTGGACCTCACCGCCACAATCACTCGGGCAGGTGTCTTTCAACTACGATTCCCGGTGCCTGAGGGGCTCGATGTGGAGGCCATCAGCGGCAGTCATCTGGATCATTGGACCGAAGCCGCTGAAGGGGACACACGCTCCGTGGTGCTGCATTTGAAAGGACAATCCATGGGAGATCTCCCCTTTGCCATTAGCCTCGCGGGCGACGCACCCGGTCCGCAAGACGCTTGGTCTGTCCCGCGCTTCACGTTGGACGGTGCCAGTCGCGCCACTGGTCAATTGATCATTGCGCCCGAACTCGGCATCCGCGCTCAAGCCGTCTCCCGTCGCAATGTGTCTCAGCTAGACACCCGTCGCTTGGCCCAGCGCCGCACAGGATCCCTGGCCTTTCAACTCCTCCAGAATGACTGGGAACTTCAGCTGCGCCTGGAGCAACTCGCTCCCTGGGTCACGGCCCAGGCCTTGCAAGAAGTGACACTCCGCGAAGGCCAAACGCGCACCCGCCTCGCCCTACACTATCAGATCGAGAACGCCGCCGTACGCTCCTTGCGTCTCCGGCTGCCAGGCTTGTCAGCGCAAGACCAGGATTCCGTTCACGCCACAGGCGAAGGCTTGAGCGATCTGGTAAAAGTGACAGACGACCCCGATCTCTGGGAGATCCGCTTTCAACGCGGGATGCTTGGGAAAGTGTTGGTCTCGATCGACTACCAGCAACCCGCCGACCGCACACAAGCAACCGAGGCCATTGCCCCAGTCGCTCTGGAGAACATCCGCCAAGTGACTCACTGGGTCGCCGTGCGCTCCACCGGACGCTTGGAACTCAGCCTTGAGGATCCTGATCGCCGTTGGCAAGAGGCAGACTGGTCCACACTCCCTCACGAACTCGTCAATGGGCAGGAAAGCACGCCGCCACGACTCTTCGTCCGCGCGGTGGCACCCGATCAAGCCCTGCAGGTTCGCGTGGAGCGCCATGCCGTCGCCGAAGCGTTGAAGTTGCGTGTGCGTGAGGGCACTTTCATGACCATCCTCTCTTCCCACGGCGCTCACGTGACCAAAGCCAGCGTCCACGTGGAGGTCGCTGAGAAGAGCCCTCTCAAGGTCACCCTCCCCCCAGGCGCATCGCTCTTCAATGTCACCGTCAACGAGCAAAGTGTGGCTATTGCCCAAGAAGGCGAGACGGATGCTTCCAAGACGTACTCCTTCTACGTCTTCCCCCGCGAAGACGGCCAGGACGCGCACGTGACCTTTGCTTTCGGCGTCTATGCTAGTAGCGAAGCGCTCATGACCGGTCCCATACTCAACGTCCCCTGGCGCAACCTCACCTGGAAAGTCGTCCTCCCCAATGGCTATCACTTGCAAAGCCACGAAGGAAATCTCGCACAGCTATCGGATGGTCAGCCCGTGCGATTCGACATGGATCAATACATGCAGCAATCAGCACAAGCGCAACGTTCACAAACGGCCAAAGCCACCCAGCTGTTAGAACGCGCCAACGACTGGCTCCGTCAGGGCCAGCAGGACAAGGCGTTAGAAGCCCTCCAGAATGCTGCCAAATCCTCATCACTCGACGCCGCCTCCAATGAAGACGCTCGCGTCCAGTTGCGCCAACTCCAGCGCGAACAAGCCGTTCTCGGACTCAACACGCGTCGTCAACTGCTAGCCATGGAGAACCGCATTGAAACACCCAGCTTTGCTCGCAATGCGCAGATGGAGCAAGCAGCCGCTCAGAATCCCTTTCTCAAAGGCGCGCTCAACTACGACCCGCAACAAGTTGATCAGCTCTTGTTAGGCAACACCGCAGAGGAGAACAGCGCCCTCAAGCGTATGGCGAGTCGATTGGTCAGCCAACAATCGGAAGCCGACCCTGGCCTCCGCGGAATCGACGTGACCCTCCCCGCTCGTGGCGAACTCGTCACCTTTCACCGCGCCGTGCACGTCGCCGATGCCCAACCGCTGCAGCTCCGGCTCACGCTCAAGCCCACCCCCACCGTGTCCTGGTGGTGGATCATCGGCAGCCTAGCGTTTCTCGCCGCCCTCGCCTGGCTGAGCCGAGGCCGAGACGACGCCACCGCATGACCTCCTTTTAGTGGACGTCACGTCGAGTGCGTGAAGAGTCTGCCCTCGTGCAGCAATTCTTTCTCGTCATCGAATACCTCGCCGTGATCTCCGGTGGGCTTTATGGGATCTTGTTAGCGAAGCGGCACGGAATGGATTTCGTGGGACTCTTTGCCATGGCCTTCATCCTGGCCTTCGGCGGCGGGACCTTGCGCGATCTCTTCCTCGACCGCCATCCGCTCTTCTGGATCCGCCATCAGGAATATGCGCTCATTCTGTTTGGAATGGCGTTTGGGGCGAGCTTCTTTCGAAGCCTTTCGGACGCCATCGAGAAATGGCTTCACCTGCCCGATGCGTTTGGCCTGGGGCTCTTCAGTATCCTCGGCACGAGCTTCGCCTTGGAAGCAGACGTCCCTTGGTTTATCGCCTCCTTGTTAGGAGTGGTGACCGGTTCCTTTGGCGGAGTGATGGGACAAGTGATCTGCAATGAAATGCCCAATCTCTTCACCTCCTCGCCTCTGTATGCCACCTGTTCCTTTGTCGGCAGCTGGACATTTCTCCTGCTCTCCCTCATCCTCTCCGTTGAATACGCCACCCTCTGCGGGATCGCCGTCGTGGTGGTGTTTCGTCTGGCGGCTGTTCGTTTCGATCTCCGCCTTCCTAACCGTTCTGAATCGTCCTCTTCATGACTCCTTCTAGCATTATTCGTTTCTTTCTCATCCTCGCCTCCCTGACCGACAGCGGTTGGGCACAAGGTCGAGCGGCCGACTATGAACGAGCCGCCACTTTACGCGAGCGCCTCTCAGGCAAGGTCTTCCGCGATCGGGTAGAACCCCAGTGGATCGGAGAAAGCAATGCCTTCTGGTACCACGTCCGCACGGGTCCCGAAACGCACGCCTATGTGGTGGTCGATCCCGCTGTCCCCGAGCAACGCCCCCTCTTCGACCATGCAGAATTAGCGGCAACGTTAGGCGCCACCATTGGGAAATCGCTCACAGCGGATCAGTTGCCCTTTCGTCGACTCGACGTCGCCGACGATCTCTCAACGATCACCTTCCATCTCGTGGAGGGTAGTTTCCAATACACCTTGCCGAAGGGACCCCTCACTCAAGTTCCTCCACCTGAAGGAGCAGCCGCCAATGGAACCACTGCGAAGATCTTGCCGGCGCCTCGCGAGGCGCGGCGACGCGGCCCAAGCACGGAGATTGCCTTTCACAACCAAACGGAGGATACCCTCCGCCTCTATTGGTTAGGCGACGTCGATGCCCCCACCCCCTATGGACGCATCGAGCCTGGCAAGCGTCTGGAACAACACACCTATGGTGGTCATGTCTGGATGGTGAAAGATGTCTCCGCCTCAATCGTGGGCGTTTTCGAAGCCACGGATCGACCGGGGCTCGCCGTGATCGATGGAAGTTGGAACCCGAGCCTCGCGAGAATCGGCAAGGACGCCGCCGTGATCGCAACGGCCGCGATCGCCGCGCCCCGCAAGCCGATTCTCCCGACAAGCAGTGGCGTGCGGAGATCATCGATGATAATGTGAGACTCACTCATCGCTCTACCGGCGAGAAGATAGCGCTCACAACCACCGGGACGGAATCCCATCCCTTCACGGGACCTCTCCTGTGGTCGCCCGATAGTCAGAAGCTACTCGCGATCCAAACGGAACGTGCGGAGAAACGCGTTGTGCATTTCGTGGAATCGTCACCGAAAGACCAATTGCAGCCGATCTTACGCGACATGGAGTATGTGAAACCAGGCGATCCGCTGGATCACCCGCGCCCGCGCTTATTTGACATTTCCGCTAGGAAAGCGATCCCCATTGAGGAGACCCTCTTTCCCAATCCCTGGCGCCTAAGCGACTACCGTTGGGATGCAGATAGTGCACGCTTCACGTTCCTCTACAATCAGCGAGGACATGAAGTCCTCCGCTTGGTGGCGGTCGACGCCGAAACGGGCCACGCCATCACGCTCGTAGACGAAACGCCAGAGACCTTCGTCTGTTACTCCTCCAAGGCCTTTCACCGCGACCTGGAAGACACCAATGAGATCCTCTGGATGTCTGAAAGGAGCGGGTGGAATCACCTCTATCTCTTTCACCGAGAATGGGGCGGTTTGAAACACGTCGTCACCCAGGGGGATTGGGTCGTCCGGAAAGTCGCCCACGTCGATACAGAAGCTCGGGAGCTCACGCTCGAAGTCGGCGGCATCTATCCAGACCAAGACCCCTATCATGTGCACCACATGCGAGTCGGTTTCGACGGGAAAGGTATCGTGATGCTCACAGAAGCCGATGGCTCGCATGAGCTGAACTACTCGCCTAGCCGAGAGGTTTACATTGACACCTATTCCAGAGTGGATGCCCCGCCGGTAACCGCCTTGCACCGCACGCGTGATGGCGCGCTCCTCTTGACGCTCGAGACTGCCGACATTTCCCATTTGAAAGAGACCGGCTGGCAAGCCCCAGAGCGTTTCGTCGCCAAAGGTCGCGACGGCAAGACCGATATCTACGGAATCATTCACAAACCCACCCACTTCAATCCTAACAAACGCTACCCTGTCATTGAGCGCATCTACGCAGGCCCACACGACGCCCATGTCCCCAAACGCTTCTCGGCGCGCGGATCCGAGATGGCGGAACTCGGTTTCATTGTGGTCCAGATCGACGGCATGGGCACCTCGCAACGTTCCAAGGCCTTTCACGATGTATGCTGGCAGAACATCGGGGACGCCGGTTTCCCAGACCGAGTGCGATGGATCCGAGCCGCGGCAGAGACGCGCCCATGGATGGACATCACCCGTGTCGGGATCTACGGCGGATCGGCGGGCGGTCAGAACGCGATGCGCGCCCTCATTGCCCACCATGATTTCTACGACGTGGCCGTCGCGGATTGTGGCTGCCACGACAATCGCATGGACAAGATTTGGTGGAATGAGCAATGGATGGGGTATCCGCTAGGAGAACACTACATCGAATCCTCCAACATGGAGC
This sequence comes from Verrucomicrobiia bacterium, assembly GCA_030425385.1. Taxonomy (GTDB): domain Bacteria; phylum Verrucomicrobiota; class Verrucomicrobiia; order Verrucomicrobiales; family DEV007; genus JAACDM01. The sequence continues at coordinate 171,722 of JAUIAH010000010.1, forward strand.
AAGCCCACCGCCTGGAAGGCAAGCTCATGCTCATCGTGGGCGAGTTGGATCGAAACGTGGATCCCGCCTCCACCATGCAAGTCGTCAACGCCTTGGTGAAGGCCGACAAGGATTTCGACCTTCTCGTCATGCCTGGAGTCGGTCATGGAGCCGCGGCTCATCCCTATGCCAAGCGGCGTCAGCAAGACTTCTTCGTCCGCCATCTCTGGCAGACGGAGCCGCGGCAACCCTAGGCGATTCGTGCGCTCAGAAAGAAGTGCCAAACAGTTACAGTTAGGCTTATTCTCCTCCTTTCTTTCGTGCCTTTCATCAAGAATATCGCAAGATTGGGCCATGAAAGCATCCCTTCGCTTCCTTCATCTGTTTCTGCTGGCATCAGTCCTTTTCGGAATGTTCGCCACGCAGGCATCGGCCGAGCGCCCCCGCATCCTCTTCTTTGCAGGACCTGCCAGCCACGGTTGGGGTTCGCATCAACATCCCGCTGGGAGCATCCTCCTATCAGAAGCGCTACGGCAATCTGGTGCTGATGCAGAAGTGACCCTGACCTATGTGTGGCCCGATGCCGCTCGCCTGCGTCAGGTGGATGCCTTGGTCATCTACGCGGATGGCTGGTGGCGTCACCCGGCGACGAATCACCTTGAAGACCTGGAGGCCTTCATGAATCGAGGTGGTGGTCTCACCGTGCTACACTGGGCCACCGGGATCGGTGGGCCAGATTTGGGCACGCAGAAAGATCACCAGGATGACCCCCTTCGAAGGCGCTGGCGCTCCCTGGTTGGCGCGGACTTCGAGCCTTGGCATTCTGTCAGTAGATTCTGGGATGCCAGCTTCCAGAAGCTCGCCGATCACGAGGTGACCCATGGCGTGCAACCTTTCACGCTTTGGGATGAGTGTTATTTCCATCTCCGCTGCAACGATCCCGAGCACGCGCACGTCACCCGATTGCATGAAGCGCTGCCTCCGGTAGGCATCATTCATCCTGGACGCGCAGCTGATAGCGGAAGCGTTTCCGCTGTGGAAGCCGTGGGCGAACGGAAAGAGACCCAGTATTGCGCGTGGGGATTTGAGCGGCCAGGGGGTGGGCGCGCGTTTGGCTACACAGGTGGCCACCTGCATTGGAACTGGGCGCGCGATGAACTGCGTAAGTTGATTCTCAATGGGATCTATTGGAGTTCTGGAGCGTCCGTGCCTTCCAGTGGACTCGATTCCCCGCGACCGCGTGCCGAACAAATGTTAGCCAATCTTGAAGGTAATCCCGGCTGGACACCCGAGGATCTCCAACCCCTGCTCGATCGTGCATCCAAGGGTGAACTCATCCACTGGACCGACTACAGTGGAGGTGCTTTGCCCAAGGAAAGCGTGGCCATCGCCGAGCCTAACAAATTTGAAGCAGAAGCCTTGACCGTTCGCAACGCGACTGGTGGGCACGCCGCACGTCAGAGCATGAGCAGCTTTGGTGCCGGCCTCTGGAGCGACGATGCTCAGCTCTGGTGGACAGGGGGAAAACCAGGTGACCTGTTAGAACTCGAACTTCCGGTGAAGGAAGCCGGAACCTATCAGCTCGGCGTGGGCCTCACGAAAGCGGTCGATTACGGCCAGATCCGTTTCCTCCTCGATGGGGAGCCTCTCACGGAAATGATCGATGGCTACCATCGGCCCGAAGTGATTCACACGGGCGAGATTCGTCTTGGAAACGCCCGCTCCTTGAGCGCTGGCACGCACACCCTTGCAGTGGAGATCTTGGGATCGCATCCCGATGCCGTGGCGAAACACATGGTGGGCCTTGACTACGTCCGATTGGTGGGTTTGCCAGAGGACAGCCAGTCCCTCTTTGATGGTGCCACACTGAACGGCTGGGAGGGAAGCGAAGACTCGTGGCGAGTCCAAGACGGCATGCTGATCGGTGAGATCCCCGACGGCACAACGTTGGATCGGAATGAGTTTCTCTTCTGGGAGGGCACTCTAGCAGATTTCGAGTTGCGGCTACAGTTTCGCATCGAAGGCCATCCCAGCACCAATTCGGGCGTGCAGTTTCGTTCGGAACGCACTGCAGGCAACAGCGCCGCGGGTTACCAAGCGGACATCGACGACGGTGCAACGTGGGTGGGCCGCCTCTACGACGAGCACGGCCGCGCTCTCATCGGTGAACGCGGCACTAAGGTGATGATCTCGGAAACAGGCGAGCGGCAAGAGGTCACTTTCCGCAAAGCAGACACTTACAAGGAACTCGTCAAGAAGGAAGACTGGAATGACTACATCATCCGTGCCGTTGGCCCTCACATTCAAACGTGGATCAATGGTGTCGCCGCCACCGATCTGTTAGACGGCCAGTTAGGCCAACACGACTATGAAGGTTTGCTCGCCTTTCAACTGCACTCCGGCCCTGCGCCCGCCAAGGTCATGTTCAAGGACATCGTCTTGACGCCCCTGGGGAGCACGGATCTCCCTGAGGTGCCCGACAATCCCAACGGCACACGCTCTGGCATCAGCCCCAAAGGCAAGAATCTAGGCTTTGAAGAGGGCACCTTGCGCGGATGGAAGGCGGAAGGCGACGTTTGGCAGGAGTCTCCGGTGAAGGGCGACACCGTTTCCACCCGACGGCCTGGCCAAGCAAGTCAGCACGACGGGCACTACTGGGTGGGTGGCTACGAACGCAGCCGCGATGATTCCGAACAAGGCACCCTGACTTCTGAAACCTTCGAAGTCACCCACCCCTGGGGAAGCTTTCTCGTGGGTGGCGGCAAAGGGAAAGACACCCGTGTCGAAATTGTGGACGCCGATTCTAACAACGTGCTCTTTCAAGCGTCGGGGGAACAACAGGAGAACATGCGCGTGGTCGAGATCGATCTGCGCGAACACCAGGGCAAGCAGATCATGGTAAGGGTCGTCGACGCCAGTTCAGGAGCCTGGGGCCATATCAACTACGATGACTTTCGCTTCCACACCGGGAAGCCTAACGAAACGCCATCGCGTGTGCAGACGAATGCGATCCTTCGGCATTTGCAGCCCAACCCCGCCGCAGGCGATGATGCGCACCCCACGATCGCGGGCATGTGGGTTCCCGAGGGTTTTCGCGTCGACCTCATTGCCACGGATCCTGACATTACTCAACCCGTCGCCTTCACATTTGACGAGCGCGGACGTCTCTGGTTCATCGAGGCCCACAGCTACCCTCGCAAACGCGCGGAAGGGGAAGGGCTGGATCGCGTGGTCATTCTGGAAGACAGCGATGGGGACGGCGCGTTTGAAACGCGAAAAGTATTCATCGAGGGATTGAATCTGGCCAGCGGCATTGAGGTAGGATTCGGTGGGGTCTGGATTGGCGCCGCACCGGAACTCCTCTTCATTCCTGACCATGACCGCGACGACGAACCCGACGGCGAGCCCGTGGTCTTGTTAGACGGATGGGGATACCAAGACACGCACGAGACCCTGAACAGTTTCACTTGGGGACCCGATGGTTGGCTCTATGGCAATCAAGGGGTGTTCTGTCATTCGCGCATTGGCAAGCCGGGAACTCCAGATCCCGAACGCGTCGAGATGCGGGCGGGCGTGTGGCGTTATCATCCGACGCGTCATGCTTTCGAAATCTTTGCGACTGGTTGTAGCAACCAGTGGGGCATCGATTTCAATGAAGTGGGGCATCTCTTCATCACGCATTGCCGCAGCGCCTGGGGAGGCGGCCCCACGACATACGTGGTGCAAGGAGGGCATTATTGGAATCAATCGAACAGTCATCACGCGCCCTTCGTGGCTTCGGGCAAAGCCGCTTGGAATCCTGGCAAAGATCCCATCTTCCGCAATTTCCTCCTCTCGTCTGCCGGCTATGGCCACGGGGAAGGCGGGGCAGGAGCTCCGGGTTCTCGAGCCCTCTATGGCGGCCATTCTCACGTCGGCACCATGATCTATCTGGGCAGCAATTGGCCGGAGCGATATCGCGATCAACTCTTCACCCACAATCTACACGGGCATCAGATGAATCGTCAGATCAATGTGAGGAAAGGTTCCGGCTACGAGACCGTGCACGGCGGCTCCGATCAGCTCTTCATCGCGGATCCAGAGTTCATCGGGGTCGACTTGAAATATGGTCCTGACGGCGCCGTCTACATGATTGATTGGGTAGACAAACAGCACTGTCATAACAACAACATCGAGGTTTGGGACCGCTCCAATGGCCGTCTCTACCGCATGGTCTGGGAAGAAAGCTACACGCCTGTCTCGGCAGACCTTTCGGCAAAGTCTTCGGAGAAACTACTCGATCTTGTTGGTTCGCGTGATGAATGGACCTCGCGGATGGCACGCCGCCTCCTCCAAGAACGTGCAGATGCCTCCCTGGTCGCGGCGGTCGAAACCCGCTTTGAGGAAGCGCCAAGTACCCGTGAGGCCCTGCGCTATCTCTGGACACGCCACTTGTTAGGCGCAGGATATCCTCCATTGGAGGCTTTCGCGCACGAATCCGAAGAGGTCCGCGCCTGGGCCATCACGTTGAGCGCCGATGGCCAGGCACCACCGGTCGAGACCTTGTTAGGAATGGCATCAAGCGATCCTTCCGCCATGGTCCGTCTGGCCTTGGCCTCTGCCATGCAGCGCTTGCCAGTCTCCGCGCGCTGGCACATGACCGAGACTCTGGCCTCGAAGGCAACTGACGCCGACGACCCCTACTTGCCCAAATTGATCTGGTATGGCATCGCTCCCGTCGCCCACTCCCAGCGGGCGCGACTCTTGGCCATCGGTGAAAGCACACCAATGACCGTCTTGTCCGAGTCTATTGTGTGGGCTCTCTGTCAGGATCGGGTGGGCCGCGACTTGCTTGTTTCCTATCTGGGAAGAATGCAGACGAAGCCCCAACGCGTCTTACGCCTCATGTCTGAAGCCATGCCCGCGAACACCGCTCTTCCAACACCCGAAGGATGGGCCCAAGCCGTCGCTTCTTTGCGCACTCCAGAAACCGAGGGGATGCTCGATCGCCTAGGAGGGATCTTTGGCGATGCCACCGTCCTGGCAAAGATGCGGAAACGCGTGGTCGACACCACGCTCCCTCAAGCGAAACGGCAAGAAGCCTTCGATTTCCTCCGCGTGAGTGGCGACACCGAATGTGCGGACGCCTGCATCGCTCTGTTAGAAGAAGAAGCATTCCGCTCACAAGCCCTCCAAATCATGGGGCGCTTCGACAACGCCAAGGTAGCCGTTGCCATACTCGCTCAGCTCCCGAAACTGGAAGGCGTGGAGCGCAACCACGCTCTTGTCGCACTCAGTGCCAAGCCAATCCTCGCGCAGACACTACTATCAAGCATCGAATCAGGCACGCTTAGCCGCGATGGGCTCACCTCGCTTCATATACGACAAATGCAGGCGCTAGAGGATCCTGAAGTCACCGCCTTGTTGACGAAAGTGTGGGGGCGCGTTCAGGAGACTAGTGAAGATGCCAGGAAACAGATCGCGGATCTCCGCAAGGTTTACCAGGAAGCTCCCAAATGGGCACACAAGCGTCAGGACGGACAAGCTGTCTATCAAAAGCTCTGTGCCACCTGTCACGTGATGAATGGGTCCGGCGTCCAGCTAGGACCGGATCTGACCGGATCTTGGCGCAATGGAGTGGACTATTTCTTGGAGAATATCATCGATCCCAACGCCGTCGTGGGAGAAAGCTACCAACTCAACGTGGTCACCACGAAGGATGGCACGGTTGTTAGTGGCATGCCTGAGGGTGAGACCGCCACCGCGCTCTCGATTCGCACAGTCACAGAGAGCGTTTCCATTCCTAAAGGTGATATCCAAAGCCGCCAGATCTTGGAACAGAGCATGATGCCCGCAGGTTTGTTAGAAGCACTCACCGAGAAAGAGATCATCGATCTACTCAAGTTCCTCTCGACCGAGAACTGAAGAGCGAGCCGGCGGGTTGACCGGAGAGGATCACCGCGAGAGAGTGGGCTATGAAGCCCGCTCTCTTGATTCCCGTGTGCCTCCTGATGGCAGCCACGCTTCACGCCGAGGAAGTGCGTGAAACCAAGGTCATGACCCACGAGGTCACGAAGATTCGCATCGCGCGAGGAACTGTCGCGCTTCCCAATCATGGCTACTGGGAAATTGGACATGTTGAAAGTGACTCGTGGCTTTCCGAGATCTTTCTTGAGCCCTCCTCCCCTCCTGCGATCGATCTCATGAGCGTGCGCAAAGGCCGCTTAGAAGACCGCCGAGCCATCCGCGCGCGAGGTCAAGCGCTGCGACAACTCTACTGGGCTGCCGACCGCTACGCCCGAGATGAAGGCGACGGGCTCGGACCCAAGGTGCTCGAATCACTCTCCGAATCGCGTCCCTGGCGAGATGGTCCCTACTTGCGAAATCATGACACCATTGCAGGCGTCCATTGGTTAGGGCAGAAGCGCCTCTTTGATGCCATTGATAGGCGGACGAAACCAGAGAAGGTTGAGCTCCTTGCCTTTGATACCACGCCCGCCATCGATGATGGGAAGCACTGGATCCTCAACAATCACGGCGTGACAGAACGGATTGCCGTGGATGCCGAGCTCCTCAAACAGCACCGTTTGTCCCTCCGGCCGCGAGAGCAGCCCGCCGAGGAGCGTGTACGCGAACGTGCGCCCGTGAAAGATTACCACCTCTTCGCAAAGGTGTCAGGAGAACCCCATGGGAACATCACCATCCCCATGCACAATCTGATCACTCGAGAAGAGCGCTCCATGCGTTGGAACGCGGAGGACTGGCAAGAGAGCGAGGAACCCCTGGCAAAGGAGTGGGCCCAGATTCGCGCGCAAGCGTTAGGGCGTTCGTTTGAATCCCCCCTCGCCAATCATTGGCGACGCCAATGGCAACGACAGTATGACTTGGATCCAGAAGCGCTAGGATTGCCTAGCGCCCGCAACCGCGATCCCAATGCGGGCACCGCCACCACGATGAACGTGCTCGGTGGCCGCGCCGCCGTGCGGGAAACCCTGCAGATGCAGGATCTCATCGTTTCCTCCGAGACCTCGAAAGGCGAACGGCTGGCCATCGCGAAGGTGAAAGGCGTGGAGGTGCAATCGCACCCTTTTGATGAGATGTTAGCTGAAAGCCCGGAACCGAAGCCCTCACTAGCCCTTGCTGAGTGGGTGCCTCATGACCGTTTCCTGCTCTATCTTCCCGATCCCTCTAGCGTGTTCTCCATGTTGGATGGAGGGGCCACATTTCTTCACAACACAAGTGTGCAAGTCACTTCTCGGAAGGTCGCCTATCATCTGAAGAATCGCTATCTGGCACGCCTGGGCATTTCAGAAACTCTGCTAGAGCAGTTTCTCAACACGGGCGTCATCGCGGAGATGGCCGTGATCCTGCCTGACCTCTTCCTCATCGACGGCACCGACGTCACCGTGGTGATGCGCACCACCAGTCCCTTACTCACCGCCGCAGGGCTCCGACTGCTCGGCGTGCGCCTTCAAGATGGCCGAGCAAGCATAACCAACGCATCTGGCCAGATCGTTGTGTGGCAAATGCTCGATGATCATCTTCTCGTCAGCACGCATCCAGACGAGATCACTGCTACCATCGCTGCTAGCACCTCTGAGACCGGCCTTGGCAAGAGCGATGAATTTCGCTACATGCTAGGACAAGTGCCAGTGACCGAGACCACACGCGTCTACGCCTATTTCTCGGATCCTTTCATCCGGCGCTTGGTGGGACCTGCCGTCAAGATCGGTCAACGGCGTCGCCTCGCCGCACGGGTTCGTTTGGAACAGGCCAGTGCTGCCGCCCTCAGTGCGCAGTGGGATGGCTACCAAGAGCGCCGTGTCGATGCCCTCATCAATCGCAAGTACCTTCCTGCCACTTTCGCCCAGCCGGACACAATCACCATCAATGAGGATTATGTCAGCATGTCGGACACCTACGGGACGGTCAACGCCATGGCCACGCTCTTGCAGAATCCCGTGACGGATGTCTCTCCTGAGGAGAAGACTGCCTACGATCAGTACCTGAACCGCTACAATCGCTTCTGGCGGCGTTACTTTGATCCCATCGCCATCCGCTACGAATGCACGGAGGATTCACACCAGGTGGAGACATTCATTCTGCCATTGATCGACAGTAGCCTCTACAACGGTCTCAAGGAAGTGCTCACGCCGGAGTCGGAGGGCACCCCCCTTCACCGCCCCCTGCTCACACCAGAGCCCATCGCCATGCTTTCCCTCAACTTGAATGAGGAGGCCTGGCTGGACATGATCGATGACTTTGGTCCCCTTTCGTTGCTACCCATTGTCGGAATGAATGGGGGCATCCTCGATTTGTTAGGCCCCGATTTCCACATGGCCATCCACGATGCCGATCCAGTCGTGGCGGTGGGAAGCGGTGAATTATCCGAGTTGCTCGGGCGCTTTGGCGGACGCGTGGGATCTGAGATGACGATGATCTCTGGTTTGGTCTCCATCCTCACACGTCCCACGACGCTCTTGCTAGGAATTCAAGATCCAGACAAGATGCGTCAGCAACTCAAGCGCCTCGCCGTGCAGAGCGATCCTCAAGGCCAGCGTTCTCTCGGATTCGCAGCCACCATCTCGCAGCTCACCGGCCAAGACAAATGGCTCCTCAAACTCACTGCCGAAGGGCTCCTGAGTTTGCGATTCGGGCTGGAGGTTCAGAACCGTTACCTCGTCGTGACTAATCTTCCTTTGAGCATGGATGTGCAAGTGACAGGACATCGAGAGACGCCCAACCGCGCAGTGGCCCTCAGCTTGGCTCCCCGAGCATGCGTCTCCCAACTGCCTGCTCTGTTTGCCTCCGCGGTGGAGAATGATCGGTCCAGCGCTAGTGCAAGCGCTCATTGTCTCAAACCCTTTCTCATGACACCCCTCATCAATGACGTCAGAGACGCTCAAGCCTGGCACTACCGCCTCTTTGGCTTCGAACCCCAACATCCCGGAGGCGGACACTGGCAATGGGAGAACAGCCACCTCATCAGCTCACTCTATGGTCCCCCTTGGGCTGCCCAACAACCGCCCTTCGATCCCGATAATCGCCACGTCGGGCTCCTACGACGGGTAGCTGATGTCGACCTGAGCATGCAGTTTGAAGAAGATGGACTCCGCAGCCTCGTCCGCTGGTCGTTGAAAGAAGCGTCTCCTCCTCTGGACAATTAGTACTTTCGCTCTCGGCATGCCCTGTCTTAACTCCTCCCCATGGAGACTCTCCGCAATCATATCCAGGGCGAATGGACCGCCAGCGCGTCGACAGACACCTTGCCCGTCGAGAACCCCGCCACCAGCGAGACCCTAGCACAGGTACCGATAGGTCCCGACACGGCAGCGGATGTCAATGCGGCCGTCGCCGCCGCTGTGACGGCTCAACGCGCGTGGAGAGAAACGCCCGTCGGCGATCGCGTGCAACCTCTGTTCCGCCTCAAGCTATTGTTAGAAGAACATCGGGAAGACTTGGCGCGCACCATCACCTTGGAATGTGGCAAGACCATCGGAGAAGCCCGCGGGGAAATGCAGCGCGCCATTGAGAACGTCGAGGTTGCCTGCGGCATGCCCGTCCTCATGCAGAGCGAGTTTATTGAAGACATTGCTAGAGGCATCGACGAGTTCATGATTCGCCAACCAGTGGGGGTCGGATGCTGCATCGCGCCCTTCAACTTCCCTGGCATGATCGTCTTCTGGTTTCTCCCTTACGCTGTTGCCTGCGGCAATGGCTTTATCATCAAGCCTTCCGAAAAGGTCCCCCTCACCATGGTGAAAGTGTTTGAACTGTTAGACCAGTGCGGATTCCCCAAAGGCTTGATCAACTTGGTGCATGGCGGTCGGGAAACGGTCGATGCCCTGCTCGAGCACCCTGACATCAAGACGGTGAGCTTCGTTGGCAGTTCCACCGTCGCTCGGCAGATCTACGCCAAAGCCTCCGCGCATGGTAAACGGGTTCAAGCACAAGGAGGAGCGAAGAATCCGATCATCGTTCTGCCAGACGCCGACTTGGAAATGGCGGCCAAGATCGTAGGCGACAGCGTCTACGGTTGTGCAGGGCAACGTTGTCTTGCTGCGTCTAACATCGTCACGGTAGGCGATGAGAAGGGCGACGTGAGAGATGCCATTCTGGCTGCGGCAGAATCCAAACGCACGGGCTTCGGCCTGGATGACGCGGTCGACATGGGCCCAGTGATTTCTGCTGAGAGCAAGGCCCGCGTGGAGTCCCTGATCGCTCAAGGAATTCAAGAGGGTGCCAAGCCTGTTCTCGACGGGCGCGGAGCCTCGATCGACGGTTATGAGAAAGGGCACTTTGTCAGGCCCACCGTGCTCGAAGATGTGCCTCTCGACGGCGACCTCGTCCGCACGGAGATCTTCGGCCCTGTCATGAGTCTCCTCCATCTGAAGACCATCGATGAAGCGATCGACTTCATCAACGGTGGCGCTTATGGGAACATGGCCTGTCTCTTTACCAGCAGCGGAGCGCACGCACGCGCCTTCCGTTATCGGGCGCAAGCGGGCAACATTGGCATCAACATCGGGGTCGCTGCCCCTATGGCTCAGTTTCCTTTTAGCGGCTGGAAAGAGAGCTTCTTTGGAGATCTTCACGGGCAAGGCAAGCATGCAGTGGAGTTCTTCACGCAAACGAAAGTGGTCGTGGAACGCTGGCCGAAAGAGTGGAGCCGCCAATTCTAACATCTTCGTTATCGACATGATTCAAGTGGCCAATGCTCCGTGTTCGTGGGGCGTCTTGGAGTTCGCCTTGGAAGGGGAAGCGGCGGGCTATGCTCAGGTGCTCGATGAAATGCGCGCCACCGGTTACGCGGGGACTGAGCTTGGAGATTGGGGATTCATGCCGACGGAACCCTCTGCCCTATCAGAAGCCTTGTCTGAGCGTTCCCTACAGTTGCTAGGAGCGTTCGTGCCTGTGAAGCTCGCAGAAACGGCGGCACTCGAAGGCGCGCTCGACGTGGTCACGCGCACAGCAACCCTCATGCGCGACGCTGGTTTCCCCCATGCTTTCATCGTGCTCGCGGATGACAATGGCACCGACCCTCTACGAACGGCCAAAGCGGGACGGATCGACCCTGAGGATGGCTGGAGCGGCGCGCAATGGGGGATCGCCGGGGAAACGATCAACACACTTGCTAGAGTCATTCGCGACCAGACAGGCCTGCGCACCGTGTTTCACCATCATGCCGCGGGCTTTGTCGAGACGCCAGACGAAGTGCGTACCCTGCTTGAGTCCACCGCCCCCGACCTGGTTGGGCTGGTGTTAGATATGGGGCACTATTGCTTTGGCGGGGGTGATCCGATGACGGCTCTCACCGAGTGGCGTTCGCGGATCTGGCACGTTCACTACAAGGATTGCGACGCCGCCATCGCGGCGCAAGCGCGCCAAAAGCACTGGGATTACTTCCAATCCGTCGCCGCTGGCGTCTTCTGCAAACTCGGAGAGGGTGCCGTCGACTTTCCCGCCATCACCTCGACATTGCAGGCAAGCGGTTACGACGATTGGATCGTGGTCGAGCAAGATGTCCTCCCCGGCATGGGCGCGCCGAAAGCCTGCGCGCAGTTCAACCGTGACTATTTGAAAGGACTTGGTCTATGAAACCTGAACCACTTCGCCTTGGGGTCATCGGTCTCGGCCGGATCGGCCAGATTCATTTCAGCAATCTCAGAGGCGCCATTGGCAACGCCCAGGTCGTGGCGGCAGCGGATCCCTTTAGCGAAGCTCGTGACCTCGCCGCAAATGATGGCATCACCACCCACGCGACGGTTGAGGCTTTGCTAGAGACTCCTCAACTTGATGGCGTCGTTGTGTGCTCGCCCACCGATGAACATGCCAATCACGTCGCCATGGCGGCTCAAGCAGGGAAACACGTCTTTTGTGAAAAGCCACTCGACCTCTCCGTGGAGCGCGTTCAGGAGACACTGACCACTGTCCAGGCTGCTGGGGTGCAATTGATGTTAGGATTCAACAGACGGTTTGACCCTCATTTCGCCAAAGTGCAATCGGTGGTTAGGAACGGCGGCATTGGAGACCCTCACATGATTCGCATCACCAGTCGTGATCCCTCCCCACCCCCCATTGACTACATCGAACGATCGGGCGGACTCTTTCTGGACATGACGATCCACGACTTCGACATGGCTCGCTACTTGGCAGCGAGCCCTGTGACAGAGATCTACGCGCGCGGATCCAATCTCGTCGACCCTGCCATTGGCGAGGCAGGCGATATTGATAGTGCCGTCTGCGTGCTCAGCTTCGCTAACGGTGCCACTGCCGTGATCGACAATAGCCGGAAAGCGAGCTACGGCTATGACCAACGCGTGGAAGTCTTTGGCGCACTTGGGATGATCGCAGCTGGGAACGAACGCGAGACTCAGCATCAATGGCTGACCGCCACGGGCGAACAACGCGCGCTGCCGAAGCATTTCTTTCTCGAACGCTATGAAGCAGCCTATCGATTGGAAATGCAGGCATTCGTGGATGCGATCCGAAACGAAGAACCTGTTCCGGTGACAGGAGCAGACGGGCTGCAGGCCCTTCTGTTAGGACTCGCGGCGCAAGAATCAATGCAAACGAATCGCCCCGTGACCCTCTAGAACGATGGAGCCCTCCCTTCCCGGTCCTCTCCCCGCCCAGTTTCGCGGAGTTCGAAGGCGTGTGTGGCAATGCCTCGCGGCCACGTGGTGGGGCTGCTTTATCTTCGCAGCCACCATCGGGTTCCTCTGCGTCTGGATCTCTGATCGCTTCGGAAACTGTCCCCAGCCATGGCGACTCACCGCCTTCATTCTCGCAGGAATCGGATTGGGTGGCATCAGTGTGTGGATGATGTTCCGTCATGCCTGGCCGCTGCGCACGCGACAAGGCATAGGACACTTCCTTCGACGATGGGATCGAGGGACCGGAGATCGCGCCCTCTCCGTCTTGGCTCTTGCCGAATCCAAGAATCACGACTGGTCTGAGGTATCCCCGGCCCTGCGCGACGCAGCCATGAAACAGTTGGCGGATCAGTTAGGCGAGACTGACTGGAATGAGGCGGTCGATTCAAAGCCTGCCCGCAAAGCCTGTGCGGTGGCAGGCTGGTGCTTGCTCGCGGCCGGTGGCCTTCTCCTGTGGGCTCCCCAGGCAGGTTTGAATGCCCTGGCTCGTACGTTTCTGCCTTGGTTAGACATCACACGATACACTTTCGTTCAATGTGAGTCCATTCCTGAGATTCATCGTGTGGCGCACGGGGAATCATCTACTTGGAACGTTTCTTTGGATGAACGATCCCGCTGGCAACCTTCCCAAGCGAAAGCGTTCCTCCCAGGAAAGCCGCCGCTCACCACCTCTCTGCAGGACGGACGCTACACCTTCGCACTCCCTCCCCTGACAGACACGCAGCATCTCCGCTTCCACGCGGGAGATGCTCGCCATGTCGTGACGCTGGAGCCGATGCATCGCCCCGGCCTCACCGCCCTTAGGGCTACGGTTGACTTGCCAGATTACCTTCAACGTAGCCCCTCCACAGAAGTGATCACGCGGGACATCGTCAACGTCATCCGCGGAAGTTCGGTCCGCCTCACCGGCACCGCGAATCGTTCTCTAGCAGAAGCCTTCATGGAAGGCTCCGTGTCGCAAGCGCTCCAGCTTGACGACGTTCAACTGACAACTTCCAAGCCCATCGTCATCGGCGAGGATCTCGTTTCCATCCAGTGGCACTGGCAAGATCATCACGGATTCACCGGCAAAAAACCTCTCCGGCTTGAAATTCGTCCAGTGGAGGATGAATCCCCGCGCGTGGCCTTGCAGACCGGTCACGAGGGAACCATAGCTATGTTAGGGATCGAGACCTTCACGCTCGTGATCCGCGCGACGGATGACTATGGCCTCCGTGATATTGGCTACGTGTGGGGCGCTGCCGAAGAACGTCCAGAAGACGTCTACGAACGCCAACATCAGCGCCACCGCGTGCGCGAAGGAGATCCAGAAACACTCGCGCTCGACGCCGAGGCCACTTGGGCACCCGAATCGCTCGGACTGGCTCCGGGACTCTGGCAAGTGTGGGCCTATGCGAGGGACTTTCAGACGGCTGCGGCTCCCACCTTCTCAGCCGCGAGAGCAATCCGCATCCTAACTGAGGAAGAACATGCCGAGCGCGTGCGTGCGCAATTCCAACACATTCAGGAACGTCTGGAAATAGTGGTCCGCCAGGAGGGTCATTTAAAGCAGCGCACTGAAGATCTCGCCTCCAAGGAGACGCCTGACGCTGCCGCCCTCCAGCAGCTCGAGGCCGCTGAGAAGGCGCAAGCCAAAGCGCTCTCCAAGCTTGCCGAACAAACCGCCGGTTTGTTAGAGCAAGCTCTCAAGAACAGTACCTTTGACCCGCAGAGCTTGGATCCATGGGGCGCGATGTTGGGAGCGATGCAGAGCGTGGCCGAAGAGGGCATGCCCATGGCTGCGCAATCACTCAACGCCGCCAGCGCCGCGGCCGCGGGTGGGGAATCAGCCAAGAGTCGTTCCGCCCAACAAGCCGCCATTGCCCAACAAGCTGCCAATCTGGAAACGCTGGCTCAGGCCATGGGCCAGGGACAAGCCACCGAGGAACGTCTGGAAGCGGCGACTTTTGTGAATCGCCTGCGGAAAGCAGCGACGGCAGAGGAACAGGTAGCGATGGCCATGAAAGAGACGGTGTTAGAGCAAGCAGGTCGTACCCCACGGGAGCTCGATCCGCCACAGTTTGAAGCCCTTCAGGGCCTCGCCCATACCCACGAGAACACGCGCGAAGCTGTTGACTATCTCATCTCGGATCTGGAACACTATCATCGTCGCACCGAGAAACTCGTTTATGGGACCGTCCATCGCGAGATGGTTGATGCCGCGACGCCTATCGCTATGAAAGGCATCACCCAACGCGTGCAACGCAATCAACACGGGCGCGTCATTCAGAATGCCCTCCAATGGGCCGAACGTTTCCATGCCTGGGCGGACGCTCTAGCAAAGGGCCGCCAAGAAGAGAAAGAGCCGGATCCCTCCGATGGGAGCGGCGAAGGAGAGGGCCAGGGCGATACGGAATTGATGTTAGCCATCATGCGCTTGGTCCAACGGGAGATGGCTTTGCGTGATCAAACACGTGCCTTGGATCAACGCCGAACGGCGAACGGATACGTCAGCGCAGCCAAGCGCTTGGCCATGGTTCAGAGGGAGATGCAATTCGAAGTCGCTCAACTGTTAGCACGAGCACTCGGCCCGGAGGTCCAAGAGAAGCTACGCGTGGCTGCTCGCGCCATGGACGACGCCGCCACGCTGCTAGACAAGCCAGAGACCGGTGGGGCGACCATTGCCGCGGAGACGGAAGTGATCGAACACCTCGGCAAGGCGGCCCAATCGGCCGGGCAGATGGGCGGCCAATCCAAAGCCATGGAAGCACTTGAAGAATTGTTAGCCTTGATGGAACTGGGCAACAGCCCCGGAGGGAATCCACAGGGGAGCGCCTCGAACCTTGCCAGCGCCGAGGCCCGCGGCGCCATGGACCGCGACGGGCGCGAAGCGCGTTCCGTAGAGGGTATCCGTGGGCACGCGCCAGGTGACCTTCCTGAAGAATTTCGCGAAGCCCTCGGCCGCTTCTTCGAACGGCGAGAGGCCTTGCGGGAGTAGCCTAACGTTTGGCTATTCCAAGCAATCAACCTTCCGCACCAGCAGTCGAATTGCTCCCCGCAATCCCGGTCATGGTCAACAGCGGGAGAATGTAGAAGCCCTCCTCATCGTCGTACACTGTGGCGAACGTCCCCTTGGGTGAGAGTGAAATATAATCCTGGTGGGGAATGTGATACTCCTTCCCATCCGCCATTCGTATCGTGAGTGGGTTTCCACTGCGAACCGCCGCTTGCACCTGACTTCTGCTCATCCATTACTATAGATCGAGTGAGAGACATGAGCAAGTGACGACCTGACGCTGCGCAATTGACTGACCCTCTTGACCACCCATCGGCTTCCCCTTCAGAATGTGGGCATGCGCACGGTCATGGCACTCGTCTTTCTGATAGGGGGATTTCTTAGCAATGGACATGGTGAGACGGAACTGCGGTGGAGAGCGTTACCTGATCTACCTCCCGAGCCAGGAGCGGATACTCAGCCTGGGGTGGCCGGACCGTTTGCCGGACGCGATGGGGAGGTCTTGATCGTGGCAGGAGGCGCGAATTTCCCCCATGAGCCTTTGTGGGAGACCGCCAAGGTTTGGCAGGATGAGATCTTCGTGCTTGATCGGAGCGGGGAGAGCGATGTTTGGCGAGATGGCGGACGTCTTCCAACGCCACTCGCTTACGGCACTGCGGTTACCATCGGAGAAGGGGTGCTATGCATGGGAGGCGATGACGGCACCACGATCCTAGCGGAAACCTTTCTTCTCTCGTGGGATCCAAAGACTGCGCAAGTGCACCGGACGCCCTATCCCGATTTGCCAGAGCCGTGTGCCTACGGACAAGCGGCTTTGTCAGGCAGCGTGGTGTATTTGGCAGGAGGGCAACGTGGAAAGACACTCGATTCTGCCATGGCCAATTTCTGGTCCTTGGATTTGTCCCAAGTCGGCACGGATGCCTTTGCCTGGAAGGTGCACGATCCCATGCCAGGGGGTGCGCGAGCTTTCAATCTCACGGTTGCCCAGCATGATGGCTTCGATCCTGGCATCTATGTGATGAGTGGTCGGCGAGGATCGGACAGCGAGACAGAGATCCTCACCGATGTCTGGGAGTATCACCCTGCGCAAGGCACGTGGCGTCCCCGAATCGCATTGCCGCGCGCGGTGATGGCGGGCACCGCGTTTGGCTTCGGGCAGAGTCATATCTACGTGTTAGGTGGCGACGATGGGAGGCATTGGGGGCAGGCGGATGCGTTACGCGATACCCATCCGGGTTTCCACAAGGAAGCGCTGCTCTATCATACCATCACAGACAGGTGGACGAGTGGAGGAGCCATCCCCGCCAATCATGTGACGACGGTGCCGGTCCCTTGGGACGCCTCGATCCTCCTTCCCAGCGGAGAGATCCGGCCACGCGTGCGCTCGGCGGCGGTGTGGGAAGTCGGGGCGGTGAATCATCGCCGACACTTTGGTTGGATCAATCTTAGTGTGCTCATCACCTACCTTGCCTTGATGGTGGGCGTTGGGCTCTATTTCTCGCGCAGCAATGCAACGACCGATGATTTCTTTCGCGGCGGGAAAGGCATCGCTTGGTGGTTGGCGGGGTGCAGCATCTTCGCCACGATGTTAAGCTCGCTGACCTTCACGGGCATTCCATCCAAGGCTTTCGCGCAAGATTGGGTCTTGGCCGTGGGCAATTTGATGATTCCGGTCGTCGCCGTGGTCGCGGTGTTCGTGGCCATGCCGTTCTATCGGAAGATCGATGCGACGAGCGCCTACGAGTATCTTGAGAAGCGATTCAGCCGTCCTGTGCGTCAGATCGGTAGCGCCTTCTTCACTCTGTTTCACGTCTTCCGCATGGCCATCGTCATGGCTCTCACGGGGTATGCTCTGGCGGCAGCCACGCCCCTCTCGCCCATCCAATCTGTTCTCCTCATGGGCGTGCTGAGTGTGCTCTACTCATCCATGGGCGGGATACGCGCCGTCGTCTGGACAGACACGATTCAAACCGTGGTGTTGTTAGGAGGGGCGATCCTGACATTCTTCTTTCTCATGCAAGGGATCGATGGGGGATTTGCGGGATTCATCGAGATCGGCCAAGCGGCGGACAAATTTCGCATGGCCCATTTCCACTGGGATCTGACCAGTGCCCAAACGGCCTTCTGGGTCATCGTCGTCGGATCCATCGGCCAGAATCTCTCTTCCTACACGGCCGATCAGGCGGTGGTACAACGCTATGTCACCACACCGACCACGAAGCAGGCTGCGCGTTCGATCTGGACCAATGCGGTGCTCAGCGTCTTCGCCACTTTTCTCTTCTTCGGTTTGGGGGCGGCCTTGTTTGCCTACTATCAATCGCACCCAGAGAAACTCGATCCTAGCATTCAGACCGATCAGATCCTTCCGCTCTTTATCGCGCAAGAGTTGCCCGCGGGCTTGGCTGGACTTATCGTGGCCGGCATCTTTGCCGCGGCGCAGTCGACCATTTCCACGAGCATGAACTCGGCGTCGACCACGCTGGTGACCGATTTCTTCCGTCCCATGCATGCGGGGACAAGCGAACGCGGCTATCTCCGGCTGGCACGCGGCCTCACGATTCTCATCGGTATCCTGGGAACGGTGTGCGGTGTGGCGTTTGTCGATCCCGAGATCCGTTCGCGTCTGGACACGTCTTTCAAAGTGATTGGCCTCTTCATGGGCGTGTTAGGAGGACTATTCTTGTTAGGCGTGCTCACGCGCCGCGCCAACAGCAGTGGTGCCTTGGCCGGAGGTTTCTTGGGAGCAACAGTGATGTATGTGTTATGGAAACACACCCCCGTGAGTGGCTATCTTTACACGACCACAGGTATCACGGTGTGTTTTGTGACGGGCTACCTTGTGAGTCTCGTCGTTCCTGGCAAAGGCCAAACTCACGGCCTCACCATTCACGGGTGGAGAAGTGATGACTGATGTCGTCACGCCTGCAGCCGCTGGCGCAAGGCCTCGAACAGCGTGACTCCTGTGGCGACGGAAACGTTGAGACAATCTACTTTGCGGGTGGTGGCCATGGGAATGGTGACGAGGAAATCGCAGTGCTCGCGGGTGAGCCGTCGCAATCCTGTGCCTTCGGCTCCCATGACGATGCCAAGGGGCCCTTTCAAATCCGCCTCGTGCAGTGTTTGCGTGGCCTCATCTGCCGTCCCTACCAGCCAGAGGCCCAATTCTTGCAGTTTCTTGAGACACCGCGCAAGATTGGTGACTTGGACGAAGGGCGTGTTCTCCGCTCCTCCACACGCCACCTTGCGCGCCGCCTCCGTGAGGGAGGCGGACTTGTCTTTTGGAGCAATGACTGCCAGGGCTCCCGCTGCGTCCGCTGTCCGCAAGCAGGCACCCAAATTGTGGGGGTCCTGCACGCAGTCGAGCACCAGAACGAGAGGATCCTTTGCCGTCGCCAGGCGGTCATAGAGGGTCTCCTCTGACCACAGGAGGGCGGGCCCCGAGAGATCGACGTGCCGGTTCTCCCGCTCTTTGGGAGGCTCGCGATGCCGACGCGGCTTCTTGCCCACGGAAACCTAAGGCACGAGAGATTCGATCTTACGCACGTGGATGTTGCCGTCGCTATACATCGTCAGCTTAGCATCGGCACCCACACGACTGGTCACCTTCGTGCCCTGCTCGATGACCGGATTCCCCACAAGTTGGAAGCGATTGTGGAAGCCATCGTAATAGATCGCATCCGCGCGCGCGGTGGTCGGCACCTGGGTGTGCCGTGGGGCACGCAATGACGTGAGCGTGGCTCCCATTTGCGCGCTGGCTCGGAGCACCTGCTTCTTGGAAACGTCGCGCGTGACATTCAGCGCGTCTGACTGCAGCCGCCAATCACCATCGATCTCCGTGTAATTAAGCCCACGTTCTTCTGGAGGCGTCGGGGCACCCGTCAGGCCATCCCCGGTATCTAAGGAGTAGTTTTCTCGAAGAGATTCGCAGCCGACAACGCTGAAGGAGGCGAGAAGAGCAAAGGCAAGAGCACGCATGGGTGAATGAAGAAATGAACGGTTAGGTTGATGGCAGGCGGGATGCAACGGTGGAAGCGTCACCCACCCGGCGATTTGTTTGCCTAGCTGCGCGCCCGTGGTTCCCGGGCAATATTCCCAGCCGTGGAGGGCTGGGTGACGAAAGGTCCCCCTTCGAGCGGCGCGACTCCCGAGAACGCCACCTCTGGCATCTCACTGGGCTTCCCGGCCAACGGAAACTCTTTGCGCAGCGGATAGAATGGATAGCCTTCCCACATCAGGATCCGTCGGAGATCAGGATGCTCAGCAAAGCGGATCCCCATCATATCGAAGACTTCTCGCTCATGCCAATCTGCCGTGGCCCAGAGCCCACTCACGGATGGCACCTCCAAATGATCCTCCGAAACACGCGCCCGGACGCGGAGATGCGTGTGAGCCCCCAGCGCGTAGAGTTCATAGACCATCTCAAACCGCGGTTCCTGCCCTTCGTGATCCAGGCTGGAAATATCGATGAGGTAATTGAAACCCAGCACTTCTTTGCAATGCGTGAGGATTTCGAACAACTGTGCCACATCCACCACCGCCGTGTGTTCCTCGCGAAAGACCACGGAATCGATGATGGCGTCAGGGAACGCCTTGCGGAGCGCGTCGATCGCTTCAGGTGCCGTCATGATGAATAAACCCAGGGGTTAAGCTTTGGTCAGCTCCGTGAGAAGTTCTTTCTTCTGCTCAAAGGCCGATGGCTCCGTATCAATCTTACGCTGCAACCGCATGAGCCCCTCAAGGAGTGCTTCGGGACGGGGAGGACACCCCGAGATGTAGACATCGACCGGGATCAACTGATCAATCCCCTGCAAGACCGCGTAGCTGCGATACATGCCGCCGCTCGACGCGCAGGCCCCCATGGCAATGACCCACTTGGGTTCCGGCATCTGGTCGTAGATCCGCTTTACGGCAAGGGCCATCTTGTAAGTGACCGTGCCCGCCACGATCATCACATCCGCCTGACGAGGAGAGAACCGCATCACCTCGGCTCCAAACCGGGAGATATCGAAACGGGACGCTCCCGTAGCCATCAGCTCGATCGCACAACACGCCAGCCCCATAGGCATGGGCCAGAGGGAGTTCTTCCGCATCCAATTGATCGCGGCGTCCACGCGGGTGAAGATGACGTTGCCCTCGATCTTCGAATCGTAGGCGGCGACAGATTGGTCAGAAGAGGCAGTGTCCACAGTAGAAAGATACGTTCCCCGCAAACCGTAAGGTCCGGGCTAAGGGTCGCAAGCCCTTTGTGAAAGATTTCACAAGCGCCGATTCGCCCCGTTCCCCTAGGCAAAGAGCGCTGTCACCGCCTTCGCCTTCACCAGTTCTCGGGGCTGATTCAGGTGATTCATCACCATGCTCTCGGGATCGATGCCGAACGCGTGGTAGATCGTGGCCAATAATTCACCGGGATGGACCGGATCCTCCAGCGGAGCGGAGCCCGTCTTGTCGGACTTCCCATGGACATACCCCCGTTTGATCCCCGCCCCCGCCACGCAGGCCGTGTAGCAGTAGGGCCAGTGATCGCGCCCATCGGCACTGTTATTGTTGCCACTCGTCGAGACGCCCTTCTCAGGGCTTCGCCCAAATTCTCCCACCGCGACGACGAGAGTCTCCTCCAACATCCCACGATCATCGAGATCCTCGATCAAGGTCGTGAGCCCACTATCCAACATGGGTGCCGACTGATCCTTCATCCGTTTCGACAGCCCCACATGGACATCCCAGGAATGATTGTCTGAATTCGCCACCTTAGGCCAAATCACCTCCACGACCCGAGTACCCGCCTCCACCAAACGACGCGCAAGAAGACAACTCTCGCCAAACGTATTCTTCCCATACCGCTCACGGAGCGCCTCCGGCTCCGCATCCAAATGGAACGCCTCCCGTGCACGCCCGGAGACAATCAGATTCAGAGCTCTATCATAATACTCATTCAAATGATAATCCTTCACCGCCTTATCAATCACTGGCATTTGCGCATTCAGGGCAGCGCGCAAGCTGGCGCGACGGCGCAGCCGCACTGAGAAGATGTCAGGACGCAATTGGAGATCATCGATCTTGATCTTGCGCATCTTCTCCATGTCCATGTCATCCCCCTCGGGATACAAGGTGTAGGGATCAAATCCCTTGCCGAGAAATCCTGCCGTTCCCCCTTTCCCCACCACATTGCTCTCCTGCAAGGGGCGCGGCAACATGACAAAAGGCAGCATTGGCTCATCCGAAGGCTTCAGCCTCACAATATTCGAACCAAAGTTAGGGAAATCCTTCGGACTCGGAGGCTCCAACTGCCCTGACGGACTCACCTTATCGGTCGTGTAGCCCGTCATCATCTGGTAGATCGCCGCCGTGTGATTGAACAACCCGTTAGGCGTGTAGCTCATCGAGCGGATCATGGTCATCTTATCATTCACCTTCGCCAATTTGGGCAACAGCTCGGTAAAATGGATTCCCGGAATCTTCGTCGACATGGGCTTGAACTCGCTGCGCACATTGTCAGGCACATTCTCCTTAGGATCCCACAGATCTAAATGGCTCGGCCCGCCTTGCAAATACACCAAGATCACACTCTTCGCCTTCCCCCACCCCGGCCCACCATGCACGATTCCGGAAGCTGCCTGCGCCCGCAGTTGGAGCATCGACCCAAGGGAAAGGCCTAACATCCCCGCCCCGCCCACGCGGAGAATATCACGTCGCGTGGGGCCAAGATGGCCATCACACATGTCTTTGCCAGGTTCACCAGGAATTCGAAACATGGAGTATCAGAGGGTTGATCTTCCCAAGAATCTACGATCCTGGCGCACCGAAAGGAAGAGAAATCGGTCCAGTGCGCGGGTGGAGGGCATAGTCTCCGCGCTGGAGGCGTCTTCCATAGTCCTCCAGCCAGACGTCAAACCTCGGCGCGATGCCTTCACTAGCAGTGTTCTCGGAGGAGACGGAACCCTCGAAGTCCTCATAGACACGTGAAGTGTAGGCATCGACAAACAAGCAGTCACCTCCGCCGTCTGTGGCGAACGGTAGGAGCCCTGGCCACCACGGGACCACCTCGCCCAGGCTAGGGCGCCTACTCGTGTCGCGGGCGGGATCGATGTCGTTCATGATCGCTTGCTGCATCTCGTAGGTATTGGCTATTTCAACGGCGCTCAAAAGCCGCTGGCCATTGTAGAAGATGGCGGCGGAATCTCCCTGTTGGCCATTGTGTTTGCTAAGCAGCCAACGTATTTCTGGCGGAAACTGGAAACCGACTACGCGCTCAGCGAGGATGATTGCCTCCTCGCTAGCAGGCGGCACTAGTTTGGTGGAGCTCTCAAGATAGGCCCGCTCAAGCACCGAAATGATCGTGTGCCAGCAGCGGTCGAGCCGATGCACTCGCGGTGCCCGAGCAGAGAGCAAGCTGCCGCTACTGCCTTCGACCACATCGAGTTTCCCATTGGAAAAGGCCCCAGTGGTCCCGCCATCCTCGTCTCTGGAACAGGCGTGGCCCCAACCGATCCACCCTAGCACTAAGAGGCACGCCAGGAAGCCAACGGCGCTAACCCGATGAAGAGCTTGGTCGAAAGAGCGAGCGTAGTGTGGAAGAGCCATGCCGTTCGGAGAATCCCACACACGCCTCATCGCTGCAACTCACTCGCTCGGCAAACGTACATTCACTGGCAACTGCGATGTTCACAGCAGGTGATGACCTTACCGCCCAATCATCGTCGGGAGCCAGAATCAAGTGCAAATGGAGCCGCACTCAGGCAGGAACAGCAGGAACAGGTGCCAATCGTAGAGCGATTCCAGTGAAAGGCGCTTTCCGTTTGCCTCCCCTCCCGTTACCCTCCGCGAATGCCGCCGCGGCCAGCAGAGGGATCGAAGCCCAACGAAGGGTGGTTCTCCACCACGCAATGGACCGTCGTGCTTAACGCACGTGACGCGCACACCGGCAACGAGGCGTTGAACCAACTCTGCCAGACCTATTGGTTCCCACTCTACGCCTATGCCAGGCGCCGGGGAAACAATCCTGAGGAGTCCGCCGATCTCACTCAGGATTTCTTCTGCCGTTTGTTAGAGAAACGCTTCCTTGATGAGATCGACCCGGCCAAGGGACGCTTCCGGTCTTTCTTGCTCGTCGCGATGAAGCGGCACATGGCCAATGCCTGGGAGAAGCAGACGGCGCAGAAGCGCGGCGGGAATCGGACCGTCCTTTCACTTGATGTGGACGATTCGGAGAGTCGTTACCAGTTGGAACCTGCGGACAACGTCACTCCCGAATCACTCTACGAACGCCATTGGGCCTTGCTCTTGTTAGAGCGTGTGGTTGGTCAACTCCAGGCTGAATTCGCTGAAGCTGGCAAGTCGGAAATGTTCCACCTACTAAAGCCATTTCTAACCGGCGACGCTGAGCGGGCCGACTACGGCCCCATTGCCGCACAGTCAGGCTCCGCAGAAACGGCCGTTCGCATGAGTGTGAGTCGCATGCGCAAGCGCTATCGGGAATTGCTGAGGAAAGAGGTGGCCAACACCGTGGGCTCAGAAGCAAAGATCAATGATGAACTTGAACACCTCCGGAATATCCTACGAGGGCAATGAAGGAGGCTCACGCAGAGGCGCAAAGTTCTTCACCCTGATGTTTCATAAAACATGCTAGGAAAACACCTCAGCTGGTAAGAATCGCCGAAGTGTTGCAGTAAGAACTCCGCTTGAAGGCACTGTCAATGTCAGCACCCCGCCCGGGCGAGTGAGGCGACCTGCTTTTGCAATTACATTCTTCCTCAGGGTTGATAGGCTTTCGACTATCCACAAGCAGGCCCGTTTCTCGTTCTCAACCTCTCGCTGTGGTTCGACGTCCCTGATTTGCAGCTCTCTATTCAAGTTGTGCGCTAGAATATTGCATAGCATATAAACTCGATTCCCTGCTTCTTTGCGACACGGAAGATAGTCGATTCGAGTGCCGTTCTTCATTTCCCCGAACATCTTCTCCTGGCTTCCCCTTCCATGATGATAGAGGACCACTGAAGGGATCGATTCCTTCTTGTTTGTGACAATGGCTTTGAATTCAAATCCCTCTTCATGCGGGATGAAGAGATCTAGCTGGAGTGGTCCTTTCCGCTGCATCTTGGTCTTCTTCTTGATAAACATGAATTGACGCTTTCCTTTCCAGCTATTGGCTTTCCATCGTTTGCTAAATCCTGAGAATTCAGAATTGACTCGCTTCCATCGCTTTCGACCTTCCACAACTCCTTTGAGATTCGCATAGCGCTCGAATGGGACACTAATAGTGAACTCAACTTGAAGCTGCTCTAGCAAAGTAATGATTCTGTCAGAATAGAATGCAGAATCAGCTCTAATTTCAATGATAGCATGCGGAAGGACCTCACGCACAAGCTTCACAGCATGCGCGATGAATTCCTCGGCTTTGTTAGAGTCGTGGACATTGCCTGAGCGGTGAAGCATAGACAGAACTTGATCTAGCTGTGGGATGGTCACGAAGAGAGGGTAATAGCTTCTCTGCCCTTTCTTCTTTGGATTGAAGCCGACTGCGGAGCCCTCCGCATGACCGCTTGTCGGAGTGATCGAGCCATCAAAATCGAGCGTTACCCTCTTGAGGTTCAATTCACGCAACCTTTGAAGTGGAACAGACTCGACTACTGATACCGATCTTATCGGCAGTGGCCGAGTCTAGGCTTGCCAGCATTCGGCTGAGCGTTGCTGGACTCGGAATCGACTTTGTGCCAAGAAACCTCAAAACTAATGGGTCGCGTTGGTAACAAGAAACGTCCCGGAGTCTGGAGAACCCAAGTATCACATGGGTGATAAGCAGGAATAAGATCGCCCCGGGTGCATACTGCGAGGAGCAAGAAAGGTGAGATGTGCACCAACGCATTCGATCTTTCAGACCAAACGAGGAGAAAAGCTTCGAATAGATCTGAATTCCAGCATATGAGGTGAGCTGAGCATGCGACTCCGATTGGATTTTTGGGAAAGCGCTTGCGTTAGATACAATATCGCGTTTAGAAATCTTCATAGCCGTCTTGCTTCGATTGGTGTCATTTAGCGGTGATTAGATTGAAGCATGGCGGCTAACATTTGCAATGCAACCTTGCTGAAAACCATCAGTTTGGTTCACAGGCATCCCGTAAGAAAAGCTGGAAACCGGAAAGCTCACGCCGTCTAATCGGTGTGTGAAAACTAACAAGAGACGTAAAACTTCCCAGCCCCAGCCTAAATCGAAAGTAATCGCTCTGCGTC
>JAUIAH010000002.1 GCA_030425385.1 Verrucomicrobiia bacterium
GCCAGGGTCAGCAACAGGGTCAGGGTCAAGGCCAACAACAGGGACAGGGTCAAGGCCAGCTAGCTCAGAACAACCAACAGGGTCAGGGCGAAGGCCAGGGTCAGCAACAGGGTCAGGGTCAAGGCCAGCTAGCTCAGAACAACCAACAGGGTCAGGGCGAAGGCCAGGGTCAGGGCGAAGGCCAGGGTCAGCAACAGGGTCAGGGTCAAGGTCAGCAACAGGGTCAGGGTCAAGGCCAACAACAGGGACAGGGTCAAGGCCAGCTAGCTCAGAACAACCAACAGGGTCAGGGCGAAGGTCAGGGTCAAGGCCAGCAACAGGGCCAAGGCCTGGGTCAGGGTCAGGGTCAGGGTCAGGGTCAGGGTCAAGGCCAAGGCCAGTTGGCAGAGGCCAGCCAGCAGCAGCAACAAGGCCAACAGTCGCCGTCACAAGGGCAAGGGGCGCAAGGGCAGGGACAAGGCCAAGGCCAAGGCCAAGGCCAGGGCCAGGGCGGCGGGAGCGGCAATCAGATTGGGAGCAGCTTTGGCGGCGGTGGCCAGAACTACGAAGGCGATATCTTCATGGACGGGTATCGCGATTTCGCAGAGCAACTCGCAGATGTCGAAGGCATCCTGGATGACCCCGCTCTCCGTGACCAAGCCAGCCGCGTACGTGGTGCAGCCCGCGAGATCCGTGGAGACCTCAAGCAAGACGGGAAACCTCCGACATGGGATCTCGTCCAGCAGAATGTGTTAGGGCCGCTCGTCCAATTGGATAGCGATCTCTCCGAGGAGATCTCTCGTTTGCAAGACGATGAATCTCTCGCCCCCATCGACCGCGATCCTGTGCCAGATGCCTTCACCGAGTTGGTCCAACAGTATTACGAAAAGCTAGGTAAAGGAGAATAAGATTTGAGTGATCTCTTGATGGCTGCATCCCTCATCTTCCAACAGCAGGACAAGCTCGTCTGGGCCGCCGCTTTAGCGGCATTGGCCATCATCGCGGTCATTGTCACCTACTGGCGCTTTCCCCAACGAGGTGCATGGAAATGGGGCGCCGCGGCGTTGAAGATTCTTGGCATTCTTCTCTTATTGTTCTGTGTGTTAGAGCCGCTCCTCGCTCAGAAGAAACCTAAGAAAGGGGCCAATATCTTCCTTGTCCTGGGCGACAATAGCGAGAGTCTCCAGATCAAGGACGCCGGAGCCGAAGAACCACGTGGCGAGACGTATCGGGATGACCTTCTCAATGCAGAGGAATCTGGTTGGATGAAGGTGCTGAGCGAAGAGTTCAAGACCCATCGCTTCGCCTTTGGCGAACGCTTGCAGCGCGTCAATCACTTCGAAGGCCTCAACTTTAGTGACCGCTCCTCCGCTCTCTTTGGAGCGCTCGACGATGTGAGTCAACGCTATGAAGATCGCCCTCTCGCCGGAATCTTCATCTTTACCGATGGCAACGTCAACGATCTTGAAGGCCGACTATCAGCATTACCAACTGGCGACATTCCGATCTATCCGGTCAATGTCGCCAGTGAGTCTGCCACCCGCGACACGTCTATCCGCCAAGTCACTCTCAATCAATCCGCCTTCGAAGATGCGCCCCTCACCGTCAATGCCGAAGTCGTCCTAAACGAGGTGGCAGGCGAACCTGTTGAAGTGGCCGTCTACGATGAGGATGAGAACAAAGTCGATAGCACCATCGTGCGCACAGACGAGGAAAGCGCCACAGAAACCGTGAGTTTCCAATTAAAGCCTGACAAGGATGAGCCGCTCGCATTCTATGAGGTGCGCGTGCGCCAAGCGAGCGATCAGGGCACCTCGGACGACAACGAATCGGATAGGTCTGCACCTGAAGAAGCCACGCTCAAGAACAATGTTCAGAGTGTCTCCGCCGTGATGCCGCACGGCCCTTACTCGGTCCTCTACATCGGAGGACGTCCCGATCCCTCTTACAAATTCTTCAAACGCGCCCTCGCCGAGGACCCCGAGATGCAGCTCGCCGCCCTCATCCGCATCGCCAAGCGAGAACCCAAATTTCAATACAAAGGGCGCGAAGGCGAGGAGACCAATCCTCTCTTCCGCGGATTCAAAGGAGAGCAAGACGCCGAAGACTACGACAAGCCGGTTCTCATTGCGATGAAGCCCAACGAGGCGTTTGAGATGACTAACGAATTCCCGAAGACAAACGACCTGCTATTCAAATACTCGGCGGTCATCATCGACAAGCTGGAGGCTGAATTCTTCACCTTTGATCAACAGGAACGCCTCCAACAGTTCGTCTCTCGACGTGGCGGTGGCGTCATGATGTTCGGAGGACGCGAGTCCTTTGCCAAAGGCGCCTACGCCAAGACGCCCATCGGCGAAATGCTTCCCGTCTATCTGGACAGAGCCCCCGCCAATCGTGAAATCGGTCGCGGTGAGGTTCAGTTAGGCCGCGAAGGGTGGTTGCAACCGTGGGCACGCCTTCGTGCGGATCGCGCTACGGAGGAGGCTCGCCTCCTGGACATCCCCACGCTCTCTACCGTCAACCCCGTCGGCGAAGGCAAGCCCGGCTCTAGCTTGATTTCGTATTTCCGTCAGGACGGCAAGGACTATCCCCTTCTCGTCACCCAGAGCTTTGGCAGAGGCAAGACAGTGGCGCTCACTGCGGGTGATCTCTGGCGATGGGGCTTTAGCAATCCAGATCGCCCAGAGTTCATGGAAGATCTCAACAAGTTCTACCGCCAGCTCATGCGCTGGATCGTGACCGATGTCCCGCAACGCGTGAAGGTGAAGTCCGAAACCGATAATTCTCGATTCCCTCCTAAAGTGCACCTTTCTGTGGAGGTGAACGACGATGCCTTCTTCCCCGACAGCACCGCCGACGTGGCGTTGGAAGTCACGGATCCTAGCGGAACCACGAGTGAGATTCGCGCCACCCTTTCCGCACAGGAACCAGGCGTCTACACGGCGGCCTACACCACCGTCGAGGAAGGCTTCTATCGGGCCAAGGCCATCGTCCTAGATGAGGAGAAAGAACCCGTCGGTGAGGCTCTCACCGGGTGGACCGTCAACAGCGGGCTAGAGGAGTTTCAGAATCTATCAGGCAACGATGCGCTGCTTGAGAAGCTCGCGGCGAGCAGTGGCGGCGAAGTGGTGGAAATGAGCGCCCTCCCAGCGTTTGTGGAGAAATTGAAAGACGAACCCCTGCCAGTGATGGAAACGCGAACCAGCCCGCTCTGGCATTTGCCTATCTTCTTCATCCTAGCACTCATGTGTTTCGCTGGTGAATGGGGACTGAAACGATGGAAAGGATTGCCCTAATGCACATGAAACGATTGGCAATGGTAGCACTAGCTGCGGCGTGGACCGCCTGGCACGCACGTGCTCAGGACCTCATCACGCCCGAGATTCCCTTAAACGAACTGCTCCTAGTCGTGGGCGCGGAAGGCGCGGAAGAATACGGAGAGACCTTCGCCACCAACGCGGCGCTTTGGCAAGAAGCCGCCAGCCAAGGCAATGTGAAACAGACCATCATTGACGCAGACGGATCCCAAGCCCTTGAGCGCATCGAAACCTTCTTCGAGGACGCCTCAAAAGACCAGGCCGTCCCCTTGTGGATCGTCTTCATTGGTCATGGCACCTACGATCGGCGCGAGGCACTCTTCAACCTGGCAGGTCCCGACCTCAAAGCATCCGTGCTCCACGAATGGCTCAAGCCCTTTCAACGCCCTCTCATTATCCTCAACACCTCTTCTAGCAGTGGAGCCTTCTTGCCTGTCCTAAGCGGCCCTAATCGGATCATCGTCACCGCCACCAAGAGCGGAACAGAAGTCAACTTCGCCTCGTTCGGCGGCTACCTCGCCAGTGGCCTCCTCGATGCCGAGGCCGATCTCAACAATGACGGGGAAAACTCCGTCTTCGAGCTCTTCCAATACGCCGCCAGCCAAACGGCAGACTACTACGAACGCGAAGGCCGCATCCAGACAGAGACACCTTTGCTCGATGACAACGGCGATGGACGTGGCACAAGCCTGAAAGCCTTCGCAGCCTTGGCGGAAGGCGGCACCTCCAGCCGCGAACCCGATGGGGACTTTTCCAAACGTTGGGCCTTGATCCTCAGCCCTGAGGAACAAGCCATCCCCCCAGAAATGCGGCAGAAACGGAATGTGTTAGAAAGCCAGATCGATGCTCTCAAACGGCAGAAAGCCTCCTTGGAAGAGGACACCTACTATGAGGAGCTCGAAGCCCTCGCGCTCCAGGTCGCCAACCTTTACGCCGATCACGAAGCTACCCTAGCAGAGCCAGATCCAGAGCCAATCGACGAGGAGACGGAAGAAGTTGGGGTGCCGTCAACATCGGTCACGCCAGATTTCGAAGACGCGGATGTCACAGAGGACGAGAGCTAACGCAGAGGAACCGTCCTCATTGGGAAGCGACCGCATCCAACGCACGCTTCCAATGCTCCGGTAAGTCCTGCCGAAGCGTGTGCACACGATGTGGACTAAAGCGCCTCCCACCGATGTCGACAAACTTCTCAGTGACGACTTCGTTAGACCCATCCTTCCGCATGGTCAGGAGATTTCGGATCTTGTGAGCCGAGTCGGGAGGATCTTCTAACATTCCCAAAGAGCGTGCGGTTTCCCCATCGATCAACGCCATCACTTTCGCTTTGTAAGCATCATAAAGCCGAAGACGTTCCTTGAGGTCATCAGGAATCTCCACCTGCACTTCCGAATCGGTTTCGTGAATGATCACTGCTTTCGCCGCTTGGTGCCGTAGGAATGCTTGCCGTCTCGTTTCCCTCGCCCGTTGAATTTCTTCCAATCGCTTGGCTTGTGTATCCGCAGAACGAAGCGGTGTATGCAATGTCGCTGCCTCTCCAATGGAATCATCCTTCGATTGATCCCAGAATACGAACGCTCCCGCGCCTAGCAGTAATGAGAGGATGAAGGGGTATAATCTCAAGGCATCAACCGTTTCGGCAAGCTATCCGACGAACTTGCATTGCGCATCCGCTTTCCGTCAGACCAACGGAATGGAAGCCGATTTCCTATCATGGCTGACATTTCTCGCATATCCTCGCAGGCACCCCTGCACAAACGCAAACAAGGCGGAGGAGACCTCCGCCTTGTCCTGTCGTTTGTTTGCTAGCAGGCTTCAACCAAAGCGTTAGAAGTTGCGGTAGCGACCATCCCGGTAGCCATTGTAGATGGACCCGTTTCGGATGCCGAACGTGATCCCTGGCGTGCGCCGCTCAACGCTTGAGCGTCGGCGAGGGGCCTCGTAGCGCCGCGGATAGCGACGTTCATCGTAGCGGGGGGCATAACCACGATCGCGCCGGTCGTCACCATAAGAGGCCCCACACGAGCCCGTGAGATGATGGGTGGCACGGGAAACATTCGCGACCAGACGCCGCACGTGTGTGGAGACCCGCGCATGCCTCATGGCGTCTTCGGCTAGATGCACCTGGTGGTCAATCCGGTCCGCCACGCGCAGCAGCGCCTCGTAATTGGCACGCTTTCCATAGTATTTCTTAAGAGTGTCCCCGTAGTCCTCCATCCGGAAGATAGCCGAGTAAAGGGCGGAATACGCGCCACGGGGTTTCCAGAGTCCCCGATCGATCAGCTCGCGTTTGTAGTCGTTGAAGAGCGTGTCCGTCGCGCGCTCCACACCTTCGATGGCGTGGCCGACGCCGCCGCGCTGTGCTGACGCCGTTCCGAGCAGCAATCCGCCCGTGAGAGCGAGGATGGAAGCGGTTTTGAGGAAGTTGCGTTTGTTCATAGTAGTCTCCTTTCACCTGTTCAGACGGCACCTGGCACGGGAATATTCACGAATCCTCCCTGGGAGGGAGCCGCAGCTGCGTTTTTATGATTGCGTCTCACGGGGAACCGGTTTTAGAGGCGGGAGAAAGTTATGATGATGAGCGAACGTCGAGTAGTAGTCACAGGCATCGGAGTGATTTCCCCCGTGGGAAATGATCTAGACACCTTCTGGAACCATCTGGTGGAAGGACGAAGTGGCATCGCTCCGATTGAGGCCTTTGACACTTCAGAGTATAGCTGCCGATTCGGGGGCGAAGTGCGCGATTTCGACGTGGCGACCTATTTGAAGAATCCAAAGGATGGCAAGCGCATGGATCGCTACACCCAACTGGCGATGGCGGCTGGCAAGATGGCCTTCGATGACTCTGGAGTAGATGTCTCAACAATGGATCCGTATCGCATCGGCGTGATCATGGGCAGTGGCATCGGTGGTCTCGGGACCTTGGAGAAACAGCACCAAACCCTCTTGGAACGCAACCCAAGCCGAGTCTCTCCCCTGACAATCCCGATGATGATCGCGAATATTGCTAGTGGACAGTTTGCCATGGAGCACCATCTATGCGGGCCTAACATGAGCATTGTCACGGCCTGTGCCACGGCCAACAATAGCATCGGCGAAGCCTGGAGAATGATCAAATTTGGAGACGCGGACTGTTTCGTAGCAGGGGGCGCCGAGGCGTCCATTTGCCCTATGGGACTGGCGGGCTTCGGCAATATGAAAGCCTTGAGCAAGCGCAATGACGAACCGGAACGTGCCTCTCGTCCGTTCGATAAGGGGCGCGATGGTTTCGTCATGAGTGAAGGAGCCGGTGTCGTGGTGCTTGAAGAGTTGGAATTTGCTAAGAAACGCGGCGCGGAGATCTATGCGGAATTGGCGGGCTACGGCGTGTCTGCGGATGCCTATCATTTGACCTCTCCACAACCCGAAGGACATGGCGCCAGCCGTTGCATGGACATGGCTCTGAAGCACGCGGGCATGAACCCGGAGGAGATCGACTATGTGAATGCACACGGAACCTCCACGCCGGTAGGCGATGTCTGTGAGACTTTGGCGATCAAGCGCTCCTTCGGCGAACACGCGAAATCGAAGCTCATCGTCAGTTCGACGAAATCCATGACCGGACATTTGTTAGGTGCTGCTGGAGGCGTGGAATTTGCTGCGTCTATCATGGCAATCCGGCACGGCCTCGTTCCTCCGACGATCAATTTGGACGATCAGGATCCCGAGTGCGATCTGGACTACACGCCTCACAAAGCTCGCGAGGCCAAAGTGAACGCCGTGGTGAGCAATTCCTTCGGTTTTGGAGGACACAATGCTTCCGTCCTCATCCGCCGGTTCGAAGGCTAGCCGCCTGGCGACGACCGATCCCATAGCCGACCAGGCCACTCACCGCACAGACGCCGAGGGCAAGAATGAGAAATTCCTGCCAAGGCAAGGTGAAGAGCAAGGTCCACCCAAAGGCTTGCCGGTTGATCACATACACGATCAGGTGTCCAAGGACCACGCTTAGAAGAAAGCCTGTAACCAGACCCGCGAGCGCGATGCCAAGACTTTCCCAAGCAGTCGCCCGTGCTGTCCGAGCAGGCGTCATCCCTAGCGCTCTAAGCGTGGCCAATTCGCGAGAGCGTTCTAACAGCATGCTCGCCAAGGCAAGCCCGAGCCCAGCGATCGCTACCAGAATGCCGATCCACTTGAGTCCGTGGGTGACGGCAAAGGTCTGGTGAAAGATGCGCACCGCCTCTTCTCTCAACTGCCGATTATTCGAAATCACCATGCCAGGGAAGGAACGGGCCCAGCGCTCCTGTGTTTCTGTCAGAGATTCTCCTGATCGCAGATGAATGGCCATGCGAGCTGCCCGTGAGTCCTCAAACGCACGAGCCAAGGTTTCGCGCTCGATCGCGATGGTCCCGAATTCATTGCCATAGTCGGCATAGATGCCCACGAGTCGCACAGCAAGCACACCGGTCGGCGTCGGCACATCAATCATGTCCCCGACAGCATGATGAAAGCGATAGGCAAACGGCTCGCTCATCACTCCCCAGATCTCATCCACACCCGGAGGCGGGTCCATGCTCTCGGGCTCCTCCAACCAGATGGGACCGGACTCCGGGGCCAG
Organism: Verrucomicrobiia bacterium; assembly: GCA_030425385.1. Taxonomy (GTDB): domain Bacteria; phylum Verrucomicrobiota; class Verrucomicrobiia; order Verrucomicrobiales; family DEV007; genus JAACDM01. The sequence goes on from JAUIAH010000002.1 coordinate 7,897, forward strand.
TGCCCCTTCAAAGCCCACCCCCGCGAGAATGACGGGCACGCCTTCATAGCGGATACGGTGAAACTGTGAGACTTCTGCATTTGCGACCGCCGCGTCCGCAATGAGGGCACGCCAAGTCTGCTCACTCAACCGATTCCGACTCGACGCGTTGCCGCTTCCCTGTGGCGCGATAAAGAGGTCCGCCTTCATCACCTGATCCAGCCAACGCTGAACGGTCTGTTCAAAGCTCCCTACCAGAATACTCATCCCACCCGCCATCGCCACCGCCACGACGAGTCCCGCCGTTGCCAGGCGATGACGTCCCGTCGCCTGGAGCAACTGACTGGCGGCGTAGAAGAGTTCTGGCACTCGTTGGCCCAGCCTGCCACCGAGGCGCGCGATACATGGAAACCACAGCCCCGCCAGGATGCCCGCTCCTGCAACCCAGAAGAATGCCGCCACGTAGCCTCCCAAGGGCAACACCCCTCCTTGTGCCGTCCTCCAGGCCGGTGCCCCATGGGCCGCCAGCGCGAGCAATACAAAGACAATGCCGACCCACGGCTTGAGAAGCACCTTCAATCCATCCGCGCGCGTGCCCCTTTGAAGCATCTGCGCGGGTGGTGTCAGGGACGCATCCCGCGCCGGCAACCATCCCGCCACGCCACTCGCAAGAATGCCCAAGGCTGACGCAAGTGCCGCTTCGCCCCAGTGCCACGCCGCCGCTTCTGTGGTATTGCTATAGTAAAGGGTATTCACCGTCTGGGCAATTGCTCGCACCGTAAGCTGCGCCAACGCCCAACCTAACAAAAGCCCTATCACTGTCCCTAAGAGCCCGAGGATCAACGCTTCGAACTGCCAGGCTCTCCGAATCGCAAAGGGAGACACACCGAGCGCCCGCAGGGTGGCAATCTCTGGGCGGCGCCGTACGACCGCTGCCTCCAGCGCTTGCAGAATCAGGTAGATGCCGACCAGAAGAGCCAAACAGGAAAGGATGCTAAGATTGAGCCGAAAGGCCTGGGTCATCATGCGGCCCGATTCTCGACGCTGATCGGGTGTCTCCACGAGCCAACGCTCTTCGCTCCCTTTCTCAAGGCGCTCCCGAGCAACCCGACGCCATTCGCTCTCCCAATGCCCCGACGGGATGCGCAGCTCCACGCGATGAATCTCTTCAGTCTGGCCGGTGAGCTGTTGCAGCGCGGGCAGATCGATCACGATGAGGCGATCAGGGGCTTGGATTGAGAACTCACTACTGGGAAGGAAGCCAGCCACGTGCAAGGTATGGATCGAATCATCAATGGTGAGCTGGACATCCTCATTCTCTCGCCACCTGTGCGCCTCGGCTGCCGCACGCGTGACGTAGATGGGAGGTCCTGATGCTGCGGTCACGGGAGACATGCGCACGTTGAGCGGCACTTCCGATCCACCTGACAAATAGACAATATTGGAAAGCGCCGCCAGGTCGACGCCGAGCATCTCAAAGGTCTGTTGACCATGGCCGGCCACCGTGTCCGACGGCAGCACCGCCGTGGATTCCAGGACGGGAAACAAACCAGCGGGAAGATCGCCTAACGCTTCGCGAATCTGAGGAAGCACGGTGACAGGAAGTTTCCCCGCAGGCGACGTGATGACCAAGTCACTAGTACCCGTCACGTTCTCAGAGAAGAGTTGAAAGCCCGCTATGGCAGCACGATTGGCCAGACGGATGGAGAAGAAGACGGCCACTCCAAGCGCCAAGATCCCTATCAGAATCACAGTTCGCCACGGCGTGTGGCACCAGTGCCTCCACGTGAAGTGTGACCACAAATGACCTAGCACTCTGGGACGCAGGGGATCAGTCGGCATGATCCAACTGGCCATCGCGCATCCGCAGGGTTCGGTGGCACACTCGCGTGGCTTCTCGACTGTGCGTCACTAACAACAGCGCTGTTTCGTAGGTTTCTGTAAGGGACTCGATCAAATCAAGGATCACATTTCCCGTGGTGCTATCGAGATTCCCCGTCGGCTCATCGGCGAGGATCATGGCCGGATGAATGATCAGGGCGCGGGCAATAGCCACGCGTTGCTGCTCGCCGCCGCTAAGTTCATGTGGAAACGCAGCGCGGCGACTGGTCAGCTTTGTCTGCTCTAACAATTCATTGACCCGACTCTCTCGGATCTGACGATCCAGTCCTAATAAGCGCAAGGGAAACGCAATGTTCTCTTCCGCCGTGAGCGTGGGCAAGAGATGAAAGAACTGGAAGATAGAGCTCAGACGGCGCCGACGAAGATCGGCCAGCGCTTCGTCCGTCAACTCCGCGAAAGGTTGGCCATCAAAGGTCAACGATCCGCCATCAGGCCGTTCCAATCCTCCCAGACAATGCAGCAAGGTGCTCTTTCCCGATCCGGAAGGACCTATGAGTGCCACGCACTCGCCTCGCCCGATCTCCAAATCCACCGCACGCAAGACGGGTGTTCCCCCGAATGATTTGGTCAGTTGGGAGGCAACAAGGAGAGGAACTGCTTGGGTGGCGTCCATGAGTCACCTCCACCTAAGGGAGAAATCTGCCTCTGCCTACTCGATCTCGCCCCCAAATTCCCTGAATCAGGACTGCGTCTTCGCCAACTGTTGGCGAAGCGTTTCAATCTGGGTCCGCTGCTGGGCGACGATTTCTCGAAGACGCATGTTCTCTTGAATCACTTCAGGATAGTCCATGCCCTCCTCCGCCTCCGGTGCCTCTTGCACGTCTTCCTGACCTGGCTTCGGCAATTGCGAAAGCGTGAAATTCTCAAGTTTACGCAGATCGACCCGCCAGCATTTCCCAATACGGATCCCTGGCAGAATGCCTTGTCGAAGCAAGCTATAGACATACGAGGGCGATACGCTCAGGAGTTTGGCCACTTCCTTGGCCGTCGCGAAAGGGCTTTGAGGAGATGAAGAAGACATATGACATTCACGGGCGCACGCCCAAGCAGGTGAGAGATTATCATAGAATCCCTCACCCTACCCGCAACCCAGAAGTCGGTAAATTTACCAAACGAGATGGCAAATTATGCAAAGCTTCGCCAATATAGGCCAAATAGCGCCCTTCATATCGAAATGATACAACACTGAGTGCCGAGCCCTCGTCTCGACTTGGCTTGGTCAGTCCGCGCTTGCGCCCGCTCCTTGGCTGATGATCGCTTCGATCATTCGGGCGGCATGCACGTTGGGGCGCACGTCGTGGACACGAATGAGGCGCACGCCAAGCTCGATCGCGTAGGCGGTGAGCGCCACCGTGGGCCACTTGCGGGCCTCCAATTCAGGGGCATCCAGCACTGCACCCATGAACGATTTCCGGGATACCCCCAGCAAGACCGGGCAATTCCAAACCCGAAACTCTTCTAGGTGCTTCAGCAGTCGCAGGTTGTGCTCCACGGTCTTCCCAAAGCCAATGCCCGGATCGAACACCAAACACTCCTGCGCTACCCCAGCAGCGAGCGCTTGCTTACCCTGACATTCCAAGAAATCCCTTACTTCGCGCACCACATCTTCATAACGAGGCGCCTGCTGCATGGTGCGTGGTCGTCCTCGCATGTGCATGAGCACCAAGCCAGCCTCCGTTCGTGCCGCCAGACGCGCCATTTGGGAATCGCCTAGCAAACCAGTCACATCATTGATGATGGCGGCACCCGCATTGATCGCTGCTTCAGCGACCGCAGCCTTAGAGGTATCGATCGAAATCACCGTGTCTGGCATCTCGGCCATGATCGCCTCAATGACAGGCAGCACACGCGCCCGCTCCTCCTCTGCCGAGACCTCCCCCGCTCCAGGTCGCGTGGACTCCCCGCCAATGTCGAGAATATCCGCCCCTTCCGCAAGCATGGTGCGGGCATGCGCAAGTGCTGCCTCGACCTGATCATACCGCCCCCCATCAGAGAAGGAATCCGGCGTGACGTTGAGGATTCCCATGACGAGAGTACGATGAGACAGGTCCCATTGATGATGCCGAGCGCGCCAACGCATAGAGAGCGATGCTTCCGTGCAATCGCTTGGAGATCAAGTTTCCTTGTGAAATTTGGGTTGGATCATTGGCTAGGGTGCCTCATGGTGGCGCACGACCTATGGCGACAGAGAACGACCACATCCGCGGCGGCACACGCTTATCCGATCAAGGAGCCTTGCTCATTCCCAATCGACTCGCTTTCGATGAATTGCTAGTCTTAGAGAAGGAACTGCAATCCCGTGAAGTGGCCTACCTTGTCGAAGCGCACGCTGTCCTGGATGCCCCACTCCGCGGCTACTTGGAGAACGATGGGGTCACCACCTTGCAATTTGACGCACGCAAGGATTTGCCCATTGATCTTCAGAAGGCCCTGCATCAGGAAATAGCCAAGAATCGCCTCGTCATCTTCGTCCCTGGACGCAGCCGAACCTGTGCCGACCCTACCACAACCATCCCTAGCAAACTCACTGAATTTCTGTTAGAGACTCGAGTTCGTGTGCATGGCATCTTCGTCGCAAGACCCTTCGAAGCGCGCTTTCCCTTTGAAGCCTTGGCTGAAGATCCTGGCCCCGTCTTCGTGATCACGGAGCCCTTGGAACGCGAGTCAGTGACCATGGCGAACTTCCAAGAGAAGCTCATGGAAGCTGGGGTGGAAGCCTTTCAAACGCGTTCCTTCCTGGGCTATCACCTGGGATTCGCCGTCTTGTCAGGATTGAAGCAGAGTGGTGCGACCGCCGGCATCATTGACGGGATCGACGACTCAGAAACTCCTTACGACAAGATTCTCGCCGCAAGTCTCGCCCTCGCCAAGGTCATTAAGAAGCGAACCTCCAAGAAACGTGTGGGCATCATCTTGCCTCCCAGCCGCGGAGGCTTTGTCGCTAATATCGCCGTTCTGTTAGCCAACAAAGTCCCGGTGAACCTTAACTTCACCGCGAGCACAGACGCCGTCGCCTCGGCCATCCGCCAAGGGGACCTTGATCTGTTTCTTTCAGGCACCGCGTTCATGGAAAAGATGACGCGCTTCTCCTGGCCAGACTCGAAAGCGATGCTGTTGCTGGACCAAGTGCTTCCCAAGATCAAATGGAAGATTGCCTGCTGGCTCGTGGTTTCCAGAATGCTCAGCGCCCGTCGTCTAGCGGCACTGATTGGCCTCCCCGAGAAGGGGGGCGATGAAGAAGCCGTTCTCCTCTTCACGAGTGGTAGTTCTGGAGAACCGAAAGGAGTCGTTCTCTCTCACGCGAATCTGCTTGCCAACGTCAATCAATTCGCCTGTCGCCTCAACCTGAGTCAGACCGATAAAGTGCTAGGGTGCCTCCCCTTATTCCATAGCTTTGGATGTACGGTCACCATGTGGTACCCATTTATCGAGGGCTACTCGGTAGTCTCTTATCCGAGCCCGGTCGAAACTAAGCGCTTGGCTGAATTGATCGAAACCTATCAAGTCAACCTTTTGTTAGGGACGCCCACCTTTCTCCGAGGCTACCTCCGCAAAGGCACGCCAGAGCAATTTGCGAGCATCAAACTCGTGGTCTCCGGTGCCGAGAAACTGCCAGCCGCTGTTTCCGAAGCGTTCCGTGAGAAGCTTGGACTTGAGATTCTCGAGGGTTACGGACTCACTGAGACCTCCCCGGTAACCAATGCCAACCTCCCCGATCCCGAGCCCGATCCAGACCCTAACGTTCCGGTATTGCCCGGTCTGCGGCGAGGCTCAGTGGGCCATCTTCTACCTGGCATCGCCGCACGCATCACCGATCCCGATTCAGATCTTCCTCAGCCCCTTCATGAAACAGGGATGATCTGGCTCAAAGGGGCCAATATCTTTCAAGGTTATTTGAATGACCCTAAGCGCAGTCATGCGGTACTCCAAGGAGGCTGGTTCAAGACAGGGGATATTGGAAGACTCGATGCGGACGGATTCCTCTTCATCGAGGGTCGACTCTCACGCTTTTCCAAGATTGGAGGAGAAATGGTACCCCACGAAACGGTTGAGACGTATCTCAATAACGCCCTTCAATTTGGATCGAGCGATGAACGCCGGCTTGCTATTGCCGGGATTCCTGATCCATCGAAAGGCGAAGCTTTGGTACTTCTGTGTACGGATCCAGATCTGGATTTCGATTCCTTGCGGAAACACCTCATTGCCGAAGGCGTGCCTTCCCTCTGGGTGCCCAAGAAATGGAAGCACGTGGAGACCATCCCATGCCTCGCCTCAGGCAAACTCGACATCCGCGCCTGCCAGGAATTGGCCCTCGCCTCCTGAGCCAGCGATGAGCGAAGAAGCCTCGCAAGCCCCCCCACCACGGAAGCAACTGGCCCCTTCCGATCCCCGCTACGTCTACACAACCGTCATCGAGCGCATTGGCGGGACGATCGTCGACATGATCTTCCTCCATATCATTCTCATCCCCTTGCGGGTGCCCGCAGCTGATTGGTCGTTCCGCACGGGAACCATTGTCCCCGCGATCGCGTTTACCCTCGTCTACTTTGGAGTGCTCATTCTCTTACTCCGCTATCGCGGACTCACGCCGGGCGGGTTGCCCCTGCGTTATCGCGTTCGCGATTTGGATATGCAGTTTCTATCATGGATGCGTTGCTGGAGACGCATAGCTCCTCACATTATCATACACGCCATTGGTCTATGGCGACTTCACGCCGTCATACAAGGGTTTCAGGCGTCGGGAGAACCCTATGATTTCAAGGAAATTCCGGCTCTCATGAAGGAATACGGGGGCCTATGGAATGTGGCTGTGGCGGCGTTGAACGGATTTATCATCGTTGACCTGCTCTTCGTGATACAAAGCCCAAGAAATCAGTCGCTAAGTGACCGACTCGCGGGAAGTTTTGTCGTCTCCCGCGCGGCACACTCCCATGGCACATCAGACCCACATCGCTGATCTCTTTCTTGAGCACGACGGCATCATGTCGTTCGAGCGCTATATGAGGGAAGCGCTCTATCATCCGCGCTATGGCTACTACGCCAGCAATATCTCGTCTGTAGGCAAGCGGGGCGATTTCTCTACCAGCGCCACCATCAGTACCATGCTGGGCAAAGCGATTGGCCAATGGGCCTTGAAACAGCGCACGGAAGTGTTGGGCTTGGGATTTGGCAAACGATGGAATGTGATTGAAATCGGCGCGGGGGATGGCTCGCTGGCTCGCAGCTTTGTCGATGGGCTCGGCACCTTTCAGCGTCGTTTCGTCAACTATCATATTGTAGATGTTTCCGAGCCACTTCGACGCAAACAACAAGAGAAATTAGGCCGCCGTGCGCAGTGGCACGAGACCATGGAGGAGGCTCTTACCGCTTGCGAAGGTGAGGCGATCATCTTCTCCAATGAACTCATTGATGCCTTCCCCGCCACCATCGTTCGTTGGAACAGTGCTAGCGGAACATGGCAAGAGTTGTATCTCCGCGATCAAGGAGTGCAAGGTTTCTCAGAAGAATACCGCCCACTCAGTGTCGAGAATGAAGCTGCCGGAAGCTCTGTATTTGGATCCTGGGACCACCCCGAGATTCCATTGAAGGATGGGCAGCGCTGCGAGATTCTCTTTAGTTATCGGAAATGGCTTCAACCGTGGCTGAGCAAATGGCAGCGCGGAACCATGCTCACGATCGACTATGGAGGTTCCTTTCCTGAGCTCTACCGCAAACGCCCTAACGGAACCCTGCGTGGTTATTTCCAAGGAGTGCGATTGGAGGGAGACGAAGTGTTTGACCGCTTCGGGCATCAAGACCTCACGGTGGACGTGAATTTCACAGATGTCTGTCAGTGGAGCACGGCCGAAGGTCTCGAAACAGTGCAAGAACGGAGTCAGCGGGAATTTCTCCTGGAGACCCTACCACAGTTAGAAGACTTTCGCATGCAGCAGCAAGACTCCGCCTTGGAATTTCTTCTTTCCACTTACGGAGCCGGCAATGCTTTTCGCGTATTGGAACAGCGAACGAAGTCCTCATGAATTCTCCGGACACTGCATCGATCACACCGCAGCCGACACCCTGGTGGCGTCGTCTGAATCTCGCCGACGCGATGGGAGTGGCCCTATTTGTCATCTTGATAGGCCTAACGCTTTATTCTGGAGAATTGGATCACGCGATCATGTCCATGCTCTTCTTCGGCGGGGCGGTCATGATCAAGCGTCGCCAGGGAGCACTCCCTAAAGAAGTAGATCTGGAAGGTCGCCTCATCGGTGTGGGCATCCTCCTCAATGTGATCGCCTTCTCCGTCATGTACGAGCCCGCCAAAGCAGGGAGCCATGGTCTCGCCTCAGGAGCCAATCCATGGCTGCGCCTCTACCCCGTGTGCAGCGCCTTAGGCTGGGTCTTCACCTTCGGCGGCATTCGCGGATTCAAACGCTACTGGCAGGTTCCCTTTCTCTTCCTCTTTCTAGGCCTTCCTTGGATTCTCCTTCGCAAATTCTTCGACATGGCGCTCATTACCGCCACCGCGGTCGCCATGGTCCTGCGTCTCATTGGCTTTGATGCCTATCTGGAACAGCCTCTCTTCGTAGGCATTGGCGCTTCTCGAGTCAACGTCAACATCGGCTGCTCTGGCATGGAAGCCATGACCTACCTGTTAGGACTATCCGCCCTCGCACTGCTCGCATTCCGTCCACCTTCCTGGCTGTGGTATGTGCTCGTGCCGCCCATGGCCATTCTACTAGCCTTCGGCATTAATGTGATTCGTGTGACCTGTTTAAGCCTCTTCAACAATCACCAACGCCCCGACCTCTTCGACAGCTTCCATGTTGGCCTCGGCTCTCAGATCTTCTCTGGATCCAGCGTCGGAATCTTCTGCCTTAGCTATTACGTCATCCACTGGTGGTGTCACCGCGATCAATTCACGACACAAATACGCTCAGTAAAGGCGACACCTGTCGCCGAAGGCTAGCCTGCATGACCTTCGATTCGATAGATGTGCTAATCGATCCCTATGGGTCCTAAGTAAGTAAGGCATGGCTTCACTGGGCGCCCCTCTCGCAGATCCACCAACCCGCGCCAACGCTCCATCCCAAGCGATTTCAACGGGCGCGCGCCCTGTTCACGCTTCACCCGCATCCCCTCTCGATGCCGCGCAAACACCTCCTCAATGAACGCCTCGCTCCCCAAGGCCAAGCCCTCACTGAAATAACGCACCCGCACACGCACCACCTGCGCCAGACTCAACTGCCCTCCCTGGCGCGCCACCTTCTCCACTGATTCCTCCCGAATCCCTGCGCGCCCTTGGCCAGCAGCCTCGCCAGCCTCCGCTTCCCCAAACCCATACAAATAAAGCCGATACTGCGCCTGACACGTTCGCCATTGCTGCGGACTCCCATGCTCCACCCCTAACACCCGCATCAAGCCTCGCCGCCGCGCCCGATTCCCCGCCACGGCCTCCCCATACCCACTCCACCGATAATCCTTCGGATCTTCCACGATCCCCGCCCGCACCGGATTCAGGTCGATGTAAGCTGCCATCGTCAGCAACACCGTCTCGTCATTCTCTAACAACACACTTTTAAACCGATCCTCCCACAGCGGCCCCTTGCGCCGAACCTGTTTGTTATACCACTGGGTGAACCGCTGCTTCAGTTCCTTCATGAACATCGACACATCCGCCATCCGGTTCAGAAAGCGCTGCCGATACTCGGGATACCCCTTCTCAGGACACTGCTCCTTCATCCGTGCCAACATCTGCCGCACCCCAATCAACTGTTCCTCGGAGGTCGTCACCAACGCCAACCGCCGCAGCAGTTCCGCATCATCAATCGCCGCGCGATGTTCCTCCGCATTCGGCACCTCGATCAGCAAATGGATGTGATTCGACATCAAGCAGAACGTGATCAACTCCACTCCAGCAAACCCGCACTGAATCTCCAAGAGTTCCCGAAATTTCTCCTTCACCGGCCCCTCCAGCACAAAGCGCCCCTCAATGATCCGGGACATCACATGGTAACAGTTCGAAGCCGCCCCAGGCTCCCCTTTGATTCGAATCGCTCTCATCACCCATCCCTACCCCCAACACCGCCACTCCGTCAATATATTTATGGTCCGACCCTTATTATGCATATTGGCGTGTGATCAGGGCAACTTTGGACTGCTTGAGACGTTCAATTGAGCGAGATCCTACCCACCATGCGTCTTTCTCACCTCTTCCTTCCCAGCCTGATTCTCGTCGCTTCGGCACACGCTGTGACCGCTGCCGATGGTCCTGAGTTTACTCGCAATATCCGGCCAGTTCTTGCGGATGCCTGTTTCCATTGCCATGGACCCGATCCGGAGTCGAGGAAGGCCGATCTCCGACTGGATACAGAAGATGGGCTTTTCTCTGGGGCAGACGCACCGATCGATCGCGAGAACCCTGAGCAGAGCCCCCTTCTTAGGCGGATTGTCTCGACTGATCCGGACGAAGTGATGCCGCCTCCGGAGAATCATCGCCAGCTAGAGCCTGAGGAGGTCGATCTTCTTAAGCAGTGGGTGCTTGAGGGCGCTCCCTGGGAGGCCCATTGGGCGTTCGAAGCGCCTCAGAAACCAGCGTTCCCGCAGTCGATGAATCAAGATTGGGCGCGAAACGGGATCGATCACTTTGTTCTCGCAACCTTGGAGGCGAACGGACTCAATCCTGCGAAGGAAGCGGATCCTCGGACGCTGGTGCGGCGGCTTGCGTTGGACTTGACAGGACTGCCTCCGGATCCTGCAGTCGTTGAACGCTTCGCTGCAGATCCTTCGGAAGATGCCTACCAGAAACTCATCGAGTCGATGCTTGGCACAGTTCAGTATGCAGAGCACCGCGCGCGCTATTGGCTCGATGCCGCACGCTATGCAGACACCCATGGCATGCACTTTGATAACTACCGCGAAATGTGGCCCTACCGCGATTGGGTCGTGCAGGCCTTTCACCGCAACCAGCCCTTCGACACCTTTACCCTCGACCAAATCGCAGGCGATCTGTTGGAGAACCCGACGCGCGATCAATTAGTGGCGACCGGTTTCCAGAGATGCAACATCACGACCAATGAAGGCGGCACCATCCAAGAGGAGAACCTCGCCAACTACGCAGCCGATCGCGTGCAAACGGTTGGTTGGGTTTACATGGGATTGACCACCAATTGCGCGCAGTGCCACGATCACAAATTCGACCCGATCACCGCCAAGGACTACTACGCCATGGCGGCCTTCTTCCGCAACACCACGCAAGGAGCCATGGATGGCAATGTGAAGGATGGACGTGGCCCGGCCATCACTGTTCCGATGAAGGCCGATGCAGCCCGCTGGGATGCCCTGCCAGACCTAATCACCTCGGCCAAGAACGCGGTGACTGCACGACGGGAAAACGCTAGAGCCGACTTCGATCAATGGTTAGAGAACTTCTCCGTCGAGCAGTTAGATGAGCAGCTGCCACGCGACGCTGTTGCCCTCCCTGTTTCGACCGAGCCTGTGGTCATCCATGGGGATAACACGCCCAACTTGGGCGAAGCTGGCAACTTCAAGGCTGAGGCCCCCTTCACCGTCAGTCTCTGGGTCAAGCCTGGCAATGTCCGACAAAACGCCAGTATTCTGGCACGAATGGATGTCGCTCAGAAACATCGCGGTTGGGACGTCTGGCAGGAAGGGAAACGTGTCGGCGTCCATCTGATCCACGCCTGGCCGGAAGCCGGGATCAAGGCAATTAGCCAAGCAGAAGTGCTGAAGAAAGATTCCTGGACACACCTCACTCTACGATGGGAGGGAGGCAACGATGTCAAGGGATGGACGCTCCTTGTGGACGGTGTTTCCAAACCGTTGCGCTCCCACAAGAACACGCTCAAGACCGAGCAATCCGTGCAAACACTGACGCCCCTGACATTGGGACGACGCAGTAAGGGAGCCGCCTATCAGGGCGTAGTGAAAGGGCTGCGGCTCTACACGCGCAGTCTAACCAAGGAAGAGGCTGCACTCTTGGCTCAAGAGGAAACATTTCGCACGCTGCTAGACCAGCCAGCAGATCAGCGTGATGCCAAAGCACTCCAGCCTTTGTTCGACTTCTACCTGCAGGCACACGACCACACCTTTGGGCAATTGCAGGGCGAGTTAGCCAGTCTCGAAAGCGAACGTGAAGCCATCCGCCAACGCAGCCCGATCACGCATGTCCAGGTGGAGAAAGAGACGCCCGCCATGGCTAACATTCTCATGCGTGGTCAATACGACAAGGTGGGTGAAGAAGTGGCTGCGGACACGCCAGCCGCCTTTCCACCAATGCCTGAAGGAGCGCCGCGCAACCGATTGGGTCTGGCGCAATGGCTCATTTCTCCTGACAATCCCCTCACGGCGCGAGTGACCGTCAATCGGTTCTGGCAGGAAATCTTCGGTCAGGGATTGGTAGTAAGCGTCGAGGACTTCGGCATCATGGGTGCCCCTCCAAGCCACCCCGAATTACTCGATTGGCTTGCGGTCACTTTCCAGGAAACCGATTGGAACGTGAAAGAGTTCTTCCGTCTCATGGTCAGTTCGAGCACTTATCGGCAGGCCGCCAAAGCGACTCCAGAAAAGCTGGAGAAGGACCCTCACAATGCACTCTTGAGTCGAGGTCCGCGCTTTCGAATGGATGCCGAGATGGTCCGAGACTATGCTCTAGCCGCCAGCGGCACGCTCTCGCTCAACGTTGGCGGGCCGAGCACTCGGCCCTACCAACCGGAAGGCGTCTGGGATGTGGTGGGTTTGCCAGGTGGGGACACCCGCAACTACGTTCAGGATCAAGGCGAAGGGCTCTATCGTCGCACCCTCTACAACTTTTGGAAACGGATGGCACCCCCGCCCAACTTGGAAGCCTTCAACGCACCGAGCCGCGAGATGTGCACGGTGCGGCGCGAACGCACCAACACGCCTTTACAAGCGTTGGTGACGATGAATGATCCACAGTTCGTGGAAGCTGCTCGTCGCCTCGCGGAGAAGGTCTTGTGCCAATCCTCTCAGGACGATGCGATGCTCGACCACCTAGGCGAACGCATCTTGATGCGAACGTGGAGCGACGAAGAAAGACACATCCTACACGCTAGTCTCAATGACTTGCGCGCCCACTACGAAGCGCACCCGGCTGATGCGAAGGCGCTCTTGGAGGTGGGCGACTCTCCCTCCGATGAATCCTTGCCAGCTTCCCAATTGGCTGCCTGGACAATGCTGGCCAATCAACTCTTCAACCTCGACGAAACACTCAACAAGTAAGTGCCATGAATCCTATCAATCAGTTCAATTGGATGCAAAGCCGTCGGCACTTCCTCGCAAGTGGCAGTCATTTGTTAGGAGGTGCCGCTCTGACTTCATTGCTAGGCCAAGCGGCGCAACAGTCCGCTCTGGGGTCTGGTGATCTCGCCACTCACTTTCCGGCCAAGGCGAAGCGCGTGATCTACCTGCACATGGTGGGAGGCCCCTCACAGATGGACCTATTCGATTATAAACCGGAGATGAAGAAATGGTATGACCAGGATCTCCCTGACAGTGTGCGACAAGGCCAGCGACTGACCACAATGACCAGCGGGCAATCACGTTTTCCCATCGCGCCGTCGAAATACCGATTTGGACGCAAAGGGGCCTGCGGCATGTGGATGAACGATGAGCTCTTGCCTCACCTCTCCAAGAGTGTGGACGATATCTGTTGGATGCGTAGCCTGCACACGGAAGCGATTAATCACGAACCTGCCATCACCGCCATGCAAACGGGCAATCAAATCACAGGCCGCCCCTGCCTGGGTTCGTGGGCCAGCTATGGCTTGGGATCGATGAATGAGAATCTACCCACCTTCGTGGTCTTGGTCGCCACTCCCTCGAATCGCGAGCAGGAACAAGCCATTTCCGCACGTCTGTGGTCGAGTGGATTTCTGCCAGGAGAACACGCAGGCGTCTCCTTCCGCAGCAAGGGAGATCCTATTCTCTATATCAACAATCCCCCAGGCGTGCCCTCACAGATTCGTAAACGCACGCTGCAAGGAATCAACGCTCTGAATGAAATCACTCATCGGGAATTGGGTGATCCAGAAACGCTCACGCGGATCCAGCAGTATGAGATGGCGTTCCGCATGCAAGCCAGCGTCCCCGAGCTCACCGACATCGCCAATGAACCCGAGCACACCTACAAACTCTACGGCGAAGAAGCACGCAAGCCTGGCACATTTGCCAACACCGCGCTGATGGCTCGTCGCCTTGCGGAGCGTGGCGTTCGTTTTATCCAGGTCTATCACAACAATTGGGACCACCATGGCAATCTAGGCGGACGCATGCCAGATCAATGCAAGGATGTCGATCAACCCTGCCACGCTTTGCTCACCGATCTCAAAGAGCGCGGCATGTTCGAGGACACGCTCGTCATTTGGGGCGGCGAGTTTGGACGCACCATCTACAGCCAAGGCGGCCTTAGCCCTGAGAATTACGGGCGCGATCACCACCCCCGCTGTTTCACCATGTGGATGGCAGGAGGAGGTGCCAAGGGCGGCTCGATCTACGGTGAGACAGACGAATTCAGCTACAATATCGTCAAAGATCCGCTCCACATCCGCGATTTCCATGCCACGATTCTACACCTGCTAGGCTATGACCACGATCGCTTCGCCGTGAAGCATCAAGGGCTAGATGCCAAGCTCACCGGTGTCGAGCCCGCCAAGGTTATTCCCGGCCTGATCGCATAAGAGGACTGATCCGCAAGCGGTCGAATAGCGTGATTTCGATCACGGCCGTGGACAGATGGCGAAACCGTCCTATGGCTTACGCCGCATGCGTGATCTGCTGACAAACCCGCTTTGGCAAGTGACCGATCTCGGGCATCCCATTCCGGATGCCCCCCACGCGGTATCGGTCGCCATGCCGACGTGGCAAAGTGTGATTGGCTACGAAGAGGAAGATCCCGTGGTGCACCGCGCCTTACAATGCGGCTATCCGCGCTTCTTCTGTCATCCCACCGTTCGCCGCTTGTTTGATGAAGCGTCCTGCCGCTTTGCCAAACGGGGAGAGAGCGCTCTTGTCTTCGCAAGTGATGATGCCTGCCAGCGTGCAGCCGCCTTTCTTCGGAGTTCCTGTGGGAACTCTTCCTTGGCCACCCGCATGCACCCGTGGCCACACAGTCATGCTACTGTCCTCATCTTCCCTTCAGAACATCGACGGACCGCGCTGCGCTACTGGCGCTACACAGGAGAGATGGTGAGCAGTCGCCACGCAGAGGCCCTCTTACAAGAGGCGCCCGATTCTCACGAGCCTCAGTCGGAGAGTCTATTGAAAGAACGACTCGCTTCTTGGTCCAATCAGCCCGCGGCGCACGGTCATCTTTACGCCAGCGGCATGGCCGCCGTTCATGCGGCCTATCGGGCGGCGCTCGCTGACCAGCCTCCAGGAGAATCGCTTCAGTTAGAATTTCCCTATGTGGACGTCTTCTGCATTCAGAAGCACCTTGGGTCGGGGGCACACCTACTGTTGGGCGACACTTTGTTAGATGACTTACAAAGTCACCTCGCTGGCGGCCGTATCCGTGCGGTCTTTGCCGAGATCCCTTGTAATCCTCTCACGCGGACTGTCGATCTCCCTGCGGTTTCCGAAGCCTGCCGAGCGGCCAGGGTCCCGCTCATCGTCGATGACACTGTCGGCACGATTCACAATGTCGATGTCTATCCCTATGCGGATCTGGTCACCACCAGCCTAACCAAGAATATTTCCGGCAAAGGCGACGTCATGGCGGGCTCCGTATGGGTCTCGAGCAGCAGTCCCTTCGCGAAGCGCCTACAAGCTTTCCTGGAAATGGACCGCAGTGCGCCTCTCTTTGCTGGCGACATCGACGCACTGCTAGAGAATAGCGCTCATTTCCCTGAACGCATGGAGATCATCAATCAGAACAGCTCGGCCCTTGCCGCTTGGCTGAGTTCCCACCCAGCGGTTGAGCGCTGCTACTATCCGAACAATGAGACCACAGATGCCTACGATCATGTGCGGCGCCCGCAAGGTGGCTATGGTGGCCTTCTCTCCATCGTTCTCAAAGAGGGCGAACCTGCTGCACAGGCTTTCTATGATGCCTTAAGAGTCAGCAAGGGACCTAGCTTGGGCACCAACTTCACTTTGGCTTGCCCTTACACGCTGCTCGCGCACTACGAAGAACTCGACTGGGCCGCCAAATGCGGCGTGCCTCGCCATCTCATCCGCGTCGCGGTGGGCATGGAGCCTGTTGACGATCTGCTAGAGCGATTTGAAGACGCGATGACAGTTTCCGTTTGCGTTCGTTAGGCCTTGCGCCCGATCTTCAAAGTCTCCTTACAGTAACGGATGCTGCGCTCCAATTCGGCTCTCTGATAGGCTTGTGTTGCTTTCTGACGATCTTCATCTGGCCCTGGCTGGAAAGCGGGGATGGCTTCACCTGTCTTGGCCAATCTCAGAAAACTAGCAAATTCAGGGCTACGAATGTCTTCATAACCCTTCCAAAAGTCCTCCTTCAAATAAGGAAACTCACGCGCAAAGCCTGAGATGATCTCTAATTGCAAGGGAGCCTCCGGGCAGAGTTCGGCAAAGCGTTCCACATAGCGTTTGATGTCCACATTCCCCTCGCCCATGGCTGTCCATTGGACTTTGGCGCCATCCTCCGATTCCCAAACCATGGAATCACGAATACCTGACGAAACCACATAGGGAGCCAGTTCCTCTAAATTCATGAAAGGATCTTCCAAAGTCCAGGTTGCATTTCCCGAATCAATGGTCGCGCCCACATAGTCGGGGCCCGCCTCTTCAATCAACTGTCTCAATTGCCAGCCCTGCATGTCACCAGCATGGTTCTCGATGGCAATCTTCACGCCCACCTCTTTAGCGTAACCCTCCACGGCCTTGCAAACCCTCACAGTGTCCTTCATGCGCGCCGCCAATCCACCCTCAGATTGACGATCCTGGCCGAATCCCTGATAGCATCGCGCAGCTTTGGAGCCTAACGCATGCGCCACGCGCAATGTTAGCTTTAGATGTTCCTCTGCCGTGCCCCACTTGTCAGAAAAGCGATGCGCACTCGGACAGATGCCTCCAGTCCCCGCTTGGATCTCGATTCCCAACGCATCTCCCTTCGCTTTCAGTTCTTTCAAATACGACTCTTCGTGATTCTCATAGACATCGAGGTCAGAGAAGAGGATCGTGTCGACTTTCTGTTCCGCAGCGTAGTCGAGCAAGGCATCCGCCTTCCATCCCAGGGCACGAATGGAGAAATTATCGAACCCTAACTTGAGAGGCCTCGCTGCAGACTCCTCGGCAAAGGCCACAGGAGAGGCGGCCAATGCTGCCGTGGAGGCAGCAGTACGGGAAAGAAAGGATCGACGATTCATGGCGTGGACCTTACGGAAGGCTCGGAAGGGGCTCAATGAAATTATGGCAGGAGATGCCTTTCCGAGTTGGGTCAACTCAGCACGCCTTTCACCACTTCCCCATGAACGTCCGTGAGACGGAAGTCTCGTCCTTGAAAGCGATAGGTGAGTTTCTCGTGGTCAAAGCCTAACAAATGCAAGATGGTCGCTTGGAAATCGTGCACATGCACCTTGTCGCGAGCCACTGAGAATCCCAAATCATCGGAAGCCCCGTGCGAATGTCCGCCCTTCACGCCCGCCCCCGCCATGACCATGGTGTAACAGTCCGGAAAGTGATCGCGACCTAACACATCCCCTTTGGCCGTACGCCCTTCGCGAAATGGTGTCCGTCCAAACTCTCCTCCTAGAATGATGAGGGTGTCATCGAGGAGCCCGCGCTGCCTCAAGTCCTTGATAAGCGCGGCGACCGGCTTCTCCATGGTCGCGCATTTCTTGGTGAGCCCATCTCGGATGTCCTCGGCAGGATTGGTCCCATGAAAGTCCCACCCCCAATCAAACAATTGCACATATCGCACGCCCTGCTCCACCAAGCGCCGCGCTAACAAACAATTATTGCCAAAGCTTGAGGCTCCCGGCTGCGCTCCATACGCCTCCAAGGTCTTGGGCGACTCCTTGGAAATGTCCATCACCTCTGGCACGGACATTTGCATGCGAAAGGCGAGCTCATACTGCGCGATCCGCGTAAGGGTCTCAGGATGCCCAAATTCTTTGGCCTGGAGCTCGTTTAATTTCTTCAAGGCATCCAGACTGGAGCGCCGCAACTGGCGATCGAACCCGGCGGGGTCGGAGGCGTAGAGGACGGGATCACCCTTGGAACGGCATTGCACCCCTTGGTAGACAGAGGGCAGGAAACCACTCCCGAAAGAGTTCTTTCCGCCATTCGGCTGCACACCGCTTGAAATGAGCACGACAAACCCTGGCAGATTCGCATTCTCAGAACCCAATCCATAGGTCACCCACGATCCTAACGAAGGTCTCCCGGGCCGCGGCGAACCCGTGTATACGAAGAGTTCCGCGGGAGCATGATTAAATTGGTCGGTGTTCATCGACTTGATGACACAGAGTTCATCCGCCACTTCTTGGAGGTGGGGAAGCGCATCCGACATCCACAAGCCTTGTTTCCCATACTGAGCAAACTGTCGCCGCGTGCCCAACAACGTCGGACGACCAGAAGTGAAGGCAAACTTCTTCCCTTGGTAGTATTCGTCAGGACACAGTTGCCCGTCACGCTTCACGAGTTCCGGTTTGTAATCCCACAAATCAAGGTGGGGAGGTGATCCTGTGAGGTGCAGATAGATGACACGCTTTGCCTTGCCCTCAAAACGCGCCTCCTGAGGAATAAGCGGCTCGTCTATCGACCCCCTAGCATCATCCTGCAAGAGGGAAGCCAGGGCGATTCCGCCAATGCCTGCCGACGTTTCCCGGAGGAAATGGCGACGCGTGCGTGCTTGAAGAATATCCTGATACATGGCGAGACCGTAGAAATGTCAGAGTTTGAGAAAGAGTTCGTCAAGATTGAGGACCACATTGGCCACCACCGCCCAGGCACCCACGCGGGCCGCGTCCATGCCCTGGGGAAGCGGCCCCAGCGGATCCGTCGCCAAGGCTGTCGCGCGCGCGGCATCGGCCTGCAGTTGACGGCGACTATGCAGAAAGAGTTCCGTCAGAGTATCCCGTTCTTCTCTCCGCGCCGCCCGTCCGAGGCATCGGCGGAAAGCCGCATCCACGGTCTCCTCAGGCGACTTGCCGAGCGCCTCTAACCAACGCGCCAATGCCTGTGCCGCCTCCATATAGACAGGGTCATTCAGAGTGACGAGTGCTTGCAGGGGCGTATTGGTCCGGTCGCGACGCACCATGCACACTTCACGGTTCGGTGCATCGAAAGTCGCCATGGAGGGATAGGGATTCGATCGCCGCCACAGGGTGTAGATTCCCCGCCGATACTGGTCCTCTCCTTTGCTCGTCTTCCAATCGATCTGCCCTCCGAAAGCGGCATTAAGGCCAATGTCAGGCTGACGCGGCTGCACAGGTGGTCCATACATTTTATCACTGAGCAGGCCACTGACGAAGAGAGCCTGATCACGAATCATTTCCGCACTGAGTCGGAAACGAGGACCACGCGCATAGAGGCGATTGTCAGGATCTCGTTCTAACATCTCGGGAGTGACCTTGGAAGACTGCCGATAGGTGGCCGAGGTCACCAACTCAGTGAGAAATCCCTTCACGTCCCATCCGCTCTCTACCAAGCTGATCGCGAGGTAATCTAGCAGTTCGGGGTGAGTGGGCGGATCTCCTTGCGAACCGAATTCCTCGCTGGTGCGCACAAGCCCAATGCCAAAGATGGCCTCCCAGAACCGATTCGCCGTGACGCGCGCAGTGAGCGGATTGTCAGGATCCATGAGCCAATCCGCCAGGTCCAGTCGGGAAGGATTCGTCACTCCCTCACGCAACGGATGCAAATCACTCGGGACCCCAGGAGCCACTTCATCCCCGAGACTGAGCCAATTGCCTCTCAGGTGCACATGAGTCTTGCGACGTTTGTCAGGTTCCATCTCACGCATCACGGGCACGGTGGTCGAGGCCTTCATTTCCGCAATCTCTTGGCGGAGACTCTCGATCATCTCACGCTGTTCCGCTAGCTTCGGATCCAACCTGGCAAAGTAATGATAGAGCGCCCGACGCTCTCGAGGCGACCGTCGGTCCGCCGATTGCTCCAGGGTCTTGCGAATGGAATACGGCAGGACCATCGCGGCTTCGGAAGCGGTAACCGACAGTCGGAAATGCCTCAAGGCATGCTGGGGATAGTTTTGTGTGAGCGTGATCTTGAGTTGTCTTTCGGTGACCGGTTGGGCAAGGCGGAAGACGGCGACGTGAGGACGATCAATATCCGGTGCCAACGCCCAGCCCGAATCCTTCGAGGCATCCCCATCGATTGCCTGAGAGACATCAAAGCGCGCTTGACTGTGGGTTGCACTCGGATCGCGCAAAGCCACTTGACGATTCCCGTCGAGGGGGATGGAAAGACTCACCTGAGGCGCCTTCTCAACCTGTTCAGACCACACAGGACGGCGATCTGCATCCAGCACGCTCACGCGGAACCCGTCCAGACGCGAAGCGGTATCCCCATCAGTCCGATTCCACACCACGATGCGGTCTACCGCTTGCACTTTCCCTAAATCCACCTCCCACCAGGGATCGTTGCCGTTGGCTGCGGTATGCGCCACGCTTTCCTTGAAATAATCCCCAGCCGTATTCCCATCGATGGCCCGGCTTGCTCTGGCATTGGCATAACGACTCGACTGGCGTGCCTCACCGCTTCGCGCCACATTCTCCGCGTGTCTAAATACCTCGACCTCTGCCAACTGGAGAATCCTGCCATCGCCAGGCAGGTCGATCCTCACAAATTGCCCATGCAGCGGCTTCGATTCCTCACCCACAACGCGGACACCGATCTCGTTGAGCACCACATTCTTGCCTTTAGGATCCACCTCCAAGCGCAACGCGGTGATGGGCTGGTCTTCCGAAATGTGCCCCACGAGCTCATAGTGATCCTTCTCGGCCTTCGACCTCTGGGCATGCACCCAGCCATCCTCGTGGATATCTAACACAGCACCACTCTTGGCTTCGACATTTGTGAGACCAAGAGGCTGCCACTCGACCGAATCTTCCAACGCCGCCGACTGCCATTGTTCAAAAGCTTGCTGCGTTTCTTTGTCAGGATTCTCAAACGCCTCCTCCAAACGGGCCAATGCGGTCTGCTTGTTCGTCTTCTTCTCGATAAATTCAGGTGTCGCCACATCCATGATCGGTGCTTCGTTCCGACGATCCGCATCCGCGGAGTTGTTGAAGATCGCAAAGGCTTCAAAGTATTCATGATGCGTGATGGGATCATACTTGTGGGTGTGGCACTGGGCGCAAGCCATCGTGGTGCCCATCCACACGGAGAAAGTGGTGTTGACGCGATCCACCACCGCCACATTGCGAAATTCTTCATCGCTCGTCCCCCCTTCATTGTTTGTCTGTGTGTTACGATGGAAAGCCGTGGCGATGAGTTGATCCTGGCTTGGGTTTGGCAAGAGATCACCAGCGAGCTGTTCTCGTGTGAAGACATCGAAGGGTTTGTTAGCATTGAACGAACGGATCACATAATCACGAAAAGCCCAGATGGTCCGAGGAGGGTCATCCGCGTAGCCAGCCGAATCCGCGTAGCGCGCAAGATCGAGCCAATGACGTGCCCAGTGTTCTCCAAAGGCAGGCTTCTCTAACAACCTGGCGACATAGCTTTCGTAGGCGTCTGGATGTGGGTCTGAAAGAAAGGCCTCCATCTCCTCCATCGAGGGTGGGAGTCCCGTGAGATCCAGCGCCACACGCCGGGCCAAGATTTGCCGCGAAGCCTCTGTGGAAGGAACCAAGCCTTCACGTTCCAGACGGTTCAAGACGAAGTGGTCGAACCCGCGTTTGGGCCAGGTCTCCAGGGCCACTTCAGGAAGATCCTTGGCTTCCGGTCTCACATAGGCCCAGTGACGGGCATAAGGAGCATCCTGCTCAATCCACTGACGCAGCGTCGCCACGTCTTCCTCACTGAGACGGTCTCCCAATTCAGGGGGCGGCATGAGGTCGCTGTGATCATCGGTGGTGACCCGCTCGATCAGCAGACTTTGCTCCGGATGACCAGGCACGAGCGCCTTGAGGGCTCCCTCTCTCGTATCCAGCCGCAAGTCCCCTTTCCGCTCCTCGGCATCAGGGCCGTGACACGCAAAGCAACGGTTGGAGAGAATGGGACGAATGGCCTCATTGAAATCGATGGCCGACTCCGCCGCGACAATCGTTGGGAGCGACGCAAGGACAGTGAGAACGAGGAGGAATCGAGGCATTTCAGAGGGACTATAGGAAGATTCCACCCCGCGAGAAGGGCGGAGTTGCTGGAGTTGGAGACGCTTGAATCCCCTTGCACCCACCATCCGAAACGGTAACCATGAGCGAAGTGAAGTCTTTCCACCCTTTGTCTCTCCTCTTGCTGGCTCTCGTCCCTCTTGTAGCCCAGGAAACTCCCGATGTCGACGGTTCCGCAGATGCGGAGAATCAGCCGAGCGTGACGGTGGAAGAAACGCCTGTGCCAGAAACGGCAGATGAAGAATCGCCAGCCACGGGGGACGCGGCGCGGTTTGACGTCCCGGAGGAAATGGCCCTCTTCGGCGGCCATGTGGGTCGTTGGGAAGGGATGACTAAGACGGCGGTGACTGAGAAAGGCGAGAAATCGACCACGAAGACCCGATCGCAATGGACGGGCGGGTATCTCCTGGGGGGACATGCCTTTGAGATCCGCGGGTATTCCTACGGTGAACTCGGCCGCACCCACTATCGCTGGCAGTATACTTACGATCGGCTGAAGGAACGATTCATGGGTGCCTACTACGACTCTCACGGGCGCACCCATTTCTGCGAAGGCAAGGTCAACGACCTCAAGAACAAGATCATCTGGCGGCTCATCGCCCCTCCCGGTGACATGGAATGGCACGCAGAGACAGATCTCCAGCCGGAGAATGGCATCGAGACGAACGGCCACATCAAGAGTGCAACCTTCGACTACGATATGGTTTATACTTCGGTCTTCCGCCGTTCTTAACCTCCAACCCGATTTCGATCACCATGAAACTCCCTTTAGGTCTTGCTTGTCTCTTCCTCATGATCGCCTCAAGTCCCGCTGCCGAGACACTCGCCGTGGGCGATACCGCTCCCGATTTCTCTCTCCAAGGATCCGACGGGAAGACATATGCTCTCAAGGACTTCAAAGACAACCAAGTGGTGGTGGTCGCTTGGTTTCCGAAGGCCTTCACGGGTGGTTGCACCAAGCAATGTGAATCCCTCCGGGAAAGCAGCGCCCTTCTCAAAGGCTTCGACGTCGCCTACTTCACCGCCAGTTGTGATCAGGCTGAGGACAATAAGAAATTCGCTGAGCAGCTCGGTCTCGATTACCCCATCCTCAGTGACCCTGAGAAAACCACGGCCAAGGCCTATGGAGTGGTCACCGACGAGCGCCCCTATCCCCATCGCTGGACCTTCTACATCGGCAAAGATGGCAAGATCCTCTACATCGATCGCAAGGTTGACGTGAAGACTTATGGAGAAATCGTCGCCGAGAAATTGACCGAATTGAAGGTCGCTAAGAAGAAAGCAGACTAAGACCTACCTACCTAGTCTTTCTTACGGCGCATCAGCGTGATGCGCTTCAGCTTCGCACTGTCGGGCGGACTCCAGCTCTGCACTACTGGGTCATCTTTGAAGGTCCCGTGCACGAGTCGTCGGTGATAGGAATTCATTGGCCAAAGTTTCACGGCACGGCCCGTGCGGCGCACCTTATCCGCCAGCTCTTGCACGCGGGCGATCATGGCATCCTCCTGCATGGAACGAAAGTGCTCCACGTCCACTCGGATGCGCTTGGCTTTGGGATGGTGTTTGTGCACCACCCGATTGATCAGATACTGAATGTCCTCCAAGCGTTCGCCTCGTTTCCCGATGAGCGCCTCTGCTTCCTCCGTGTAGACCTGGAGGCCACCGGTCGGGTGTGAGGGATCTTCCCGCACCTCGACCATGAAGCCGAGATAACCTAGCATCGTGTCGAGCACCTCTTTGCCTATCGCCAATGGTTCTGAATGGGTGTCACTCATCGTCGTCGTCTCCTTGCGTTGCATCAAATCATCTCATCTTCCCGCGCGACCGACCAGGCAAATCACCCACCTGTTCTCGGCTGCCGTTTCTTGGATTTCTTGTTGGAGCCTGCGCCGCCACCCTGACGGGCCTTCTGCAAATCTTCCAAGGTCATACGCGGCTTGGTAGGCCTCTTGACCAGCTCGGGCTCGGGACGGCGATTCATCCACCATGTCTGACCTATACTAAAGATATTCTGACCCGTCCAGTAAAGGGCTAACGCAGAGGCGAAATTGTAGCAGATGAAGAGAAAGATGAGCGGCATGAAGAGAAAGATGCGTTGCTGCATCTTGTCACCCGCTTTGGGGCCAATCTTCATCTGCAAGATCATCGTCGCCGCCATGAGCAGCGGCATGAGATTGATGCTAGACACGCCGAAGAGGGAGAAATTCTCAAAGTGATAGATGGCATCCGGCATCGAGAGATCTTTCACCCACAAGAATTCCTTATCCCGAAGCTCCACCGCGGACTGCAGCATCTTATAAAAGCTCAGGAAGATCGGTAATTGGAGGAACACAGGAAGACACCCTCCCAACGGGTTCACACCATAATCTCGATACAGCTTCATCGTTTCTTGCTGCATCTTCTGAGGGTCATCCGCGTGTTTCTCCTTCAGCTCATTCATCTTAGGAGCGAGCTTCGACATGCGTTTCATGGTCGCTGTGGACTTGGCATGAAGAGGCCAGATCACGATGCGGATCAGACAGGTGATGATAAGAATGGCCACGCCCCAATTCTTCACAATGCCCGCCAACCAGATCATCAACTTCAAAAGAGAAGTCGCCAGCAACGGAATGAGTCCAAACATTCCCCCAAAGATAGGCATGTCATCATAGTGCATCACCTTCTTCCAATCGTGCCCCAACCCGTCGAGCCGCTTCAACTCACGCGGTCCGGTGTAGAGCTGATAACGATAGGAAGCACTCTGCGCATTGGGCAGAATGACCTCTGGCATGGAAAGCGCTCCATAAAGCGCTTTGAATTCATTCTCCGGCGCATCGGGTGCATCCGCTAGGGTCACTGGCGTCCGCTTGCTCCAAAAGCGCCCTGGCCCAACTTCCATGGGAGCGACAAGGCTGGTATAGAACTGATTAGATGCACCCGCCCACTGCATGGCTTCTCCTTGACCGTCCAGAGTCTCCCGCGGTGGCTTCTTGAAGATAAAGCCACCACCATCAAACCAATTCACGGCCTCTTTATCGGCATCGCCATCATCGCACCAATTGTATGTGAGATAGAGTGGCATTTCGCGCTGATGCAGATAGGCCAACGCCCCTGTGTGCAGATAGTAGTCATTGCTAGAATGATTGACCCCGCTGTTATTGGTCAATTCCACCTGGAGATCGAGCGTATACGGATCCTCCGTCGGTGTGTACGTCTTGGTCACTTCGATACCGCCTTCGTTGGTCGCCTTGAAGACCATGCCCCCTTCCGGTCCCGGGCTGAACGCAAACGTGAGAGGTTGCTCATTCAATTCGCTCCTGCTAGCAAAGGCACCAATAGGCGCCTCGCCATGCTCGTTGATCACCACCTGGCCATCAGGAAATGCTCGGTGATTCTTCAACGTCACGGTTGCGATCCCACCGCCAAGTTGGGTGAACTGGAAGATCGCCTCATCCGTTTCCAAGCGGAGAGTGTCTTCAGAAGCCACCGCCACGTTGGGATCGGGTTCAGGCGCCGTTTCCACCGCTTCTTCCTCCGTCTGTGAATCCGCCTCCCCATCCCCTGTGGCCCTCTCCTCAATCACGCGATTCTTCTCTTGCTCGGCCAGAAACCGCTGACGCTTCTCCGCATCTTTGGCGCTCTGTTGAAAGAGCAGGACAAGGCCAATGGTGCACAGGGTGACAACGATCCAGGCGGTTCTATCCATGAGGTATCAAAGAGAAAGAGAGAAAGTTAGGGCGACGGAGACTTAGAGGAATTGGCAAGCGGCGGGACTGGATCATACCCATGTCCGCCCCAAGGATGACAACGCGACAACCGCTTCAGGGTCAGCCACAGGCCGCGCCATGAGCCATGGCGTTTCACGGCCTCCTCACAATAGCACGAACACGTCGGTTGATACCGGCAAAGGGATCCCTGCGGACTTCCAGTGGCGATCCACTTCAAGATCGGTGATAAGCCTTGCCGATAAACCCACAAGCCAAGGAAGACGATCCGTTTCATGAGGTCGCCAGCGTGTGGGGTGGGGTTGCTCGCAACAGAATGCCCGCCCGTTTGGCCGTGCGTTCCCAGTCGGCGCGCAGGTCCCGGTACGAGGCTCGAGGCGCTCGGAAGCGGGCGATCACTACCAGCATGGTTCCCGGCACCAGTCGCGCAGCAAACTCATCGAGGATGGCGCGCAGGCGACGCCGGACGCGATTGCGCACCACCGCGATGCCAACTTTCTTAGACGTGATGAAACCAACCATGAATGGGCTCGCGTCTATTGACTCAGGCGCATTCAATGTCGAGATCACCACATATTTGCCAGCATGAGAACGACCATCACGACGCAGGCGCGCAAAGTCGCGACCGTGTTTCATGCGTTGGCACCGTTTCATAAATGGCGAGATCCGACGCGAGCGCTTTCAGCCCTCGCCCATGATGAACCACGACCGGCAGGCGCGCGGCGATTAACGACCGTGCTGAACCGTGTGGCGCTTGTAATGGATCTCAGCACCTTTAGGAATGAGCCGCTTGCGTCCCTTCTGACGTCGGCGGCGAATGATATCCCGCCCAGCCTTGGTGCTCATCCGAGCGCGGAAGCCGTGCTGACGTTTGCGCGATCTCTTGGAGGGCTGGTAAGTCCGTTTCATAGTGATTAGAAATTCGTGGGAAGGTGGTCGTGCCGCCGAAGGACGGGAAGGCTATCGACGGGCCTACCCTTGTCAATAGGAAGATAGCTGACAACTTGCCACTAGAGAATCGACGTAATCGGCCACCTCACGCAAACCCGAATGGTAATCATTCTCCGGCAATGCCGCCAGCCCATCAACCGCCTCCTGGAGGAGCCCCCTCGCCTCCTGCAAGGACCGCTCAATGGCTCCCTCGTAGTCGGCAATCCCGGCAAGAATAGTCGTGTCAAGGGGCTCGCGATTGATGATCAGCTTGTTCAACTTCGTCTTCTGCGTCCTGGTCGCAGACTCCATCAAGTTGATCACCGGCAAGGTCAATTTCCCCTTTTCAAGGTCGGTGCCCAGCGTCTTGCCTGCGGACGATTCATCTCCCAGAAGATCCAAACTGTCATCATAGATCTGGTAGGCGGTCCCTAGCTTCAGACCGTAGGCGCGCAAATTGGCCGCCAACTCATGGTCGTCCGAAGACAGACGGCAGGCCGCTTCCGTCGCAGCGCCAAACAAGGCCCCCGTCTTCATTTCGATGATACGGAAATACTCGGCCTTCGTCAGATTCAGATCGTAGCGACGCTGCGTCTGAATGATTTCCCCCGTGCATACATCCTTCGACGCCTGAGTCACGATCTTACTTACGCCATGGTCGTCGAAATCGGAGGTCAACTGCAGGGCGTGAGCGAAGAGCGCATCGCCCAGCAGGACGGCCAACGATTGTCCCCACTTCGCCGAAGCCGTGGGCATCTGGCGTCGCAAAGACGCGCCATCCATGATGTCATCGTGCACCAGGGTGGCGATGTGAATTAACTCAAGGATCAGCCCAAGTTTGTAATGATCTGCCGACGGCTCACCCGCCACCGCACCTCCGGCTAGGATGGCGAGGCTCGGACGAATCCGCTTTCCCCCAGTATCCAGCAAATAAGCGATGTAACCCTCCACGGCAGGATCGAACGCGGAAGCTTGTTTCAGGATCTCCGACTCCACCCGGTCGAGATGGGGTCGAATCTTCTCTAAGCACTTCCGCTGGCTGTCGTTCTCGGCAATCATGGTTGTGGCATAGCGCTTGTGAAACTTTTCACAAGCTCAGTGGCACCCCTAGCGACGGCCAGCCACCAATGCAACCGATTAACGTCGCGCACCCGGTCAACAGCTATCTCTATAAAAGCAATGTGCTTTTATAGAGATAGCGGTTGACCGGGTGCGCGACGGAGCGTTAGCTGATTGCGATGAAGCCACGTCAGATGCAGATTTGGACCTCCGAGGGTTCGCGAGGGCAGTATTTCCATGTGATCGCGCGTACCGCGAATCGCGTGTGGTGCCTGGATGATGAGGCGAAACGGATGTTTGTGCGGCTGATGCGCAAGACGGAGGCGTTCTCAGGGTGTGCGGTGGTGAGCCACTGCTTGATGGATAATCATTTCCACCTGGTCCTCTTTGTTCCGAATCGCGAGGGCTTGGAGAACGATCTGAGCGATGAGGCGTTCTGGGATCGCTTGGCGGCACTCTACACGCGCGAGGAAATGGACGCGATCCGGATGCGGATGATGCTCTTTCATCGGTTGAATCCCGGTCCCGTAGGGTTGGCGCAAGAGGCGTCTTACCGGCAGACGTTCTTGAAGCGAATGTGGGACCTGAGCGAGTTCATGAAGACACTCCTGCAACGATTCTCGACATGGTTTAACAAGCGCCATGACCGAGTGGGGCGGCTGTGGGAACAGCGTTTCAAGAGTTTGGTGATCGAAGGTCGGCAGGAGTCGTTGATGGCGGTGACTGCCTACGTGGATTTGAATCCTGTGAGGGCGGGGATGGTGGAGGATCCGAAGGACTATCGGTGGTGTGGCTACGCAGAGGCGATGGCGGGGAAACGAGAGGCGCGCCGTGGTCTAGGGCACTTGATGCCAGAACCCGCCCCGATGGGAGATGAGCAGTCGCCTTTAAAAGAGGAACTCATCCTTCATGAATACGGAAGGCTCTTGACCGGAGAGACGTCACCGGCAGGTAATGAGGCCGCAGAGACGATGCCGCTCGCTGGGTTGTTACGAACGCGGGTTCGCTACTTCACGGACGGCGTGGCGATTGGCTCCAAGGCTTTCCTTGACGCGTTCTTCGAGGCGAAACGCGATTCCTTTGGTGCTCGGAGGAAAAGTGGCGGTCGGAAACTACGTGGTGGCGATTGGGGAGCTCTGAGGTCATTGCGCGACTTGCAGAATCCATGAGAATTGGCCTGCAAAGCCCCCTGATTTCTGCCACCTTGCTGGCATGCCATCATCCTTACCGCTGTCCTTGCTTGCTTGCGCCACCCTTACACTGGCGCTCATCTCTGACATTCATGCCGAAGAGCCCCCTTCAACGATTCCAGATGAGCCTCAGGAAATGCAGGCTCTGTTCAACGGAAAAGATCTCACAGGATGGGATGGAGACCCGCGCCTGTGGTCGGTGAAAGATGGCGTGATCCGAGGGGAAACCACAGAAGACAAGAAGGCTCCAGGCAACACGTTCCTGATTTGGAAAGACGGGAACTTGAAGGACTTTGACCTCCGCCTTTCGTTCCGCGTTTCCAGTGAGAACAACTCCGGGATCCAATACCGTTCGAAACACATCACGGACGGTAAGGTGCGCAACCAGTGGGTCGTCCGCGGTTATCAGCATGAGATCCGGAACTCTAACCAACTACCGAACGTTGCCGGGTTTATCTATGAAGAGGGAGGCAAGCGCGGGCGGATGTGTCTCGTGGGCGAACAAGCCGTTTGGGATGAGAACGGTAAGAAAGCCGTGACAGGGTCTCTCATTGATGCCGAAAGTTTCGCCAAGCTTTTCGAAGTGGACGCATGGAACGACGTCGCCATCATTGCCAAGGGCAACCGACTCCAACACTATCTCAATGGAAAGCTGATCCTCGATTGCACAGACAAGCATCCTGAACGCGCGCTCACAGAAGGGGTGCTCGCTCTCCAGCTTCACGGAGGCAAGCCCATGTGGTGCGAGTACAAGAACATTCGCTTGAAGCAGCTCGACTAGGCAGACCGCCGCGAGGTGGCAGGTGTCAAGCGAGCCTCCAAGACGTGCGGGTCACGCGCGTGACTCATCGCCTCCTCCAAGGTGATCTTCTCCTCAAGGACAAGGTCGGAGAGGCATTCGTCGAGTGTGTGCATGCCTTCGCCCGTTCCAATCTGCATGAGCCCCGGGATTTGCTCAAATTTCCGACTCCGGAGAACGGAGCGCACCGCGTGATTCATGACCATGATCTCGCTGGCCAGCACACGTCCTTTCGTCTCTTTGGCGTGAGGCAGCAAACGCTGCGATACCACCCCCTTCAGCGCGTTGGCAAGTTGAGCGATGATCTGCGGTTGCTGATCACCCGGAAAGACATCGATCATCCGGTCTAACGATTTCGCCGCATCGATCGTGTGAAGCGTGCTGATGACCAGATGCCCCGTTTCGGCTGCGGTAACCGCAGTGCGAATGGTCTCAAGATCTCGCAGTTCGCTCACGAGGATCACGTCAGGATCCTGACGAAGCGCCTGGCGCAGCGCCGCGCTGAAACTGTGCGTATCTACGCCCAATTCACGTTGCTTCACGATGGATCGCCCATGCTTGAAGATGTATTCGATGGGATCTTCAATCGAAATGATCACTCCCGAGCGGCGCCGACTGATGTATTCGACCATCGAAGCCAGCGTCGTGCTCTTGCCAGACCCCGTGATCCCCGTGACGAGAATCAGCCCCTCACGCATGTCGCAAAGGTTTTGTAAGAATGGACGGTGACCCAATTCCATCATGCTCGGCACTTCATCGGCAATGAGGCGGAAAGCCGCCTGAATAGTTCCACGATTGAAATGCGCATTGCCACGGAATCGCCCCACGCCCTCCACCGCCAGCGCGAAATCGAGTTCTAACGTCTTCTCCAATTCCGCTCGCTGTCGCTCGGTGAGAAGGCTGAGGATCGTCTCCCGACAGTCTTCCGCAGAAAGCGGCGCCATATCCAATTCGCGCAACTCGCCATCAATGCGAATAAGCGGTGCTTTCGCGACCGTGAGGTGAAGGTCCGACCCTTCCTGGTCTTTCACGGCACGCAGCCAGTCAATGACATCATTCATAGTGGAAACACAAATGGCTTTTCGTTAGGATAACCCTCTGAGGACACGCTCCATTTCTTTGGGGTTAGGACAACTGGCGAGCGCAGTCTCCCTACTGATCTTCTTCTCTCGCCAGGCCTTGGTCAGATCCGTGAGGAAATCTTGCGCAAAGGCAGACTTTTCACTCTGGATGAAGTCTTCCAACGCCGCATAGTCCATTTCCTGAATCCAATCGCGGGTGGCTCCCTCGTTCTGAAAGTATTCCGTGATGAGGTGGCGTCCCCCACCCTCTCGGGCCACCAATTTCTGAGTCAAGACGCCTACCAATTGGCTGGCGAGCAAGGCTAGTACTCCGCGGCGTTCATCGGCAGGCATCAGATTGGCCAACCGCTCCATCGTTTCCACCACGGTTGACGTGTGCATCGTGGAAATGACCAAATGCCCCGTCTCCGCCGCTTGCACCGCAATCCTAGCCGAATCGAAATCCCGGATTTCTCCCATGAAGATCACATCGGGACTTTGCCGCAAGGCCGAACGGAGACCCGCTGCGTAGCTTGGGATGTCTTCGGGAATCTCCCGTTGCGTTACCAGGCTGGTCTTGGAACGAAAGAGGTACTCGATCGGCTCTTCGATGGTGATGACATGCCCCTCGAACCAGGTGTTCATGCGGTCTAACATCGAGGCGACCGTGGTCGACTTGCCACATCCCGTGGGCCCTGTGACAAGGATGAATCCATGCGGGCGACGCGACCACGATTCTAACAAAGGCACCGGAAGCCCAAGGCTCTCGAGCAGTGGAATCTCCGTCTGAATGATGCGTAGAGATGCCCCCAGGGATCCCAGGTGACGGTGCACGTTCACACGATAGCGTCCCGTCTGCGTCTGCCAATGCGCGTCAAGGTCGCCAGAGGGCGATCCATTGGAACCCGCACACGCATCGCGAAGCGCTTCCAACTGCTCCCGAGTCGTCGGCTCGGCATCGGGAAAGACGCGCACCCGTCCATCCAAACGGTAACGAGGCACGGCACCTTCATTGAGAAAGACGTCACTCGCCTTCGCGTGAGACGCTTCCTCACACCAATGCTGAATTCGACTCAATGCTCCCATACGCTGCTTTCTTAACGCCCATCATAGTTGAACAGTTCGGCGAATTCGTAGCAAGCCGTTTCTGGGGCGCCTGCCATCTTTCCACGAACAGCCGCATTCAGCGCTTCCAACACTTTCATTTGCACCTTACGGGAGAGCCGACGCCCACGCCGCGCCTTGTTGATCATCTTGTGAGTCACCAGGGCACCTGCCGCGGCCACCACATCATGATTGCTCAACCCATGGGTCTCCATCACGGCATTCAATGGCTGCGGCCCGTATTCACCCCCGGCCACGGCTCTTTCCTCGGGGAGACTCGATTTCTGCTTTCCAATCATGACGAATAGCCTAAGGCATGATGGATGAAACGCATTCTTCTTTCCACCACTTCCTATCAAGACACGCCTGGCGATCATCACGCTCTGTTGGAAAGCCAAGGCTTCGACGTTGTGCGGGAACGCGGGCCATTGACAGAAGAACGGATGCTGGAATTGGCGGGAGACCTGGACGGCGCCCTCTGCGGTGACGATGCCTTCACCCGCGACGTGATTGAGAAGATGCTGCCTCGGCTGAAAGTGATCAGCAAGTATGGCATCGGCCTCGATAAGATCGATTTGGATGCCTGCAATGAGCACAAGCTTCCCGTCCTCTTCACCCCTGGGGTGAACCACACCACGGTGGCCGAACACGCTTTCTGCCTCCTCCTAGCGGGCGTTCGCAACCTCATCCCTTCCGTCGATAGCACGCGTGAAGGCGGATGGAAACGCCTGACTGGCAATGAACTCTGGACCAAATCTATCGGCATCGTCGGCCTAGGCCGCATCGGACAAGAAGTGGCGAAGCGTGCGCTCGGTTTTGAGATGGAAGTCCACGGATTCGATATCTATTGGCCTGACGCTTTCGCAAAAGAGCATCCTGTGACGAGACATGAAAGTGCGTTAGACGTCTTGAAAGTCGCGGATGTCGTGACTTTGCATACGAATTTAAATGAAGACACGCACCATTTGATCAATTCCGATTCCCTCGCCACCATGAAAGACGGGGCCTGGCTGATCAATACGTCCCGAGGCGAACTCGTGGATACAGACGCCGTGGTGGCCGCCTTGGACTCTGGCAAACTGGCAGGCTATGTGACGGATGTGCTGGACGAAGAACCGCCACGTGCGGATCACCCTCTGCTCAAGCACCCCAAAGCGATTGTGACCCCGCACATCGGCTCACGCACCTACGAGAGCGTGCCTCGGCAAGCCATGCGGGCGACCACGAATCTGGTCAATTTCTTTGCGGGTGAAGGCGAGGTACTGCAGGCGAATAAATTCTAGCACTGACACTGACCAACGGCGTGGTCTTGGCGTTTCACAAGCCTTACGGCGTTCTATCACAGTTCACCTCTGACGGTTCCAACCACCGACCACTCAGCGCCTTTGACTTTCCTAAAGGTGTCTATCCTGTGGGTCGACTGGATGCCGATTCCGAAGGTCTCCTCATTCTAACGGATGAGAAGCGCCTCGTCGATCGGCTTCTAAATCCCAAGCGTCGCCATCCGCGCACCTACTGGGCGCAGATCGAGCGGATCCCCACGCCCGAGGCGTTGGCAAGACTCGCCGGAGGCGTGGAACTCAAAGGGAGACGCACCTTGCCGTGTAAGGTTCATTTGTTAGAACCCCAGCCTGAGATCGCTCCACGCATCCCACCAATCCGCGTGCGCAAGACCGTCCCTGATTGTTGGGTCGAAATCGCACTGATCGAAGGAAAGAATCGTCAGGTTCGACGGATGTTAGCAGCCATTGGCCACCCGGTCTTGCGTCTCTTGCGCGTGCAGATCGGGCGTTTTAAACTCGGCGAAATCCCTTGCGGCACATGGCGCGCCCTTTCTCAAGAAGCCTGCGAACAACTCCTTCGCCGATAGGGCGTCGGCTAAGATGCTAGTGGTTGCTCTTCGCCTCTGGCGCGAGAAACACTGGCTTGAAGAGTTCCTGGGCGCCACTGGCCGTCTGAGTTGCTTTCATCCGGGCCTCGTTGGAAACGTCGGTAAAGTACGGTTGCCCATAATGGAAGGCGGCTCCGAGGACGATCAGAGCGAGCAGGAGCTGGTTGAGGCCAAACCCCCGTTCGCAGGCGATAGCGGATTTGAAAGGTACTAATTTCATAACTGCGAAAGGTATCAGTGTTGCCACCCCAAATTGCCCAGAATCACCGTTTAATCAATATATTTGATAATTATTGTCAAATCTGGTCGCGGATGTGAGAATCGCCCGATGGATCACCTCGCGCTTGCTATTCGTCTCACATGCGGGCTCTGTAGAGGTCCGCTTAGAAACCGACATGAAACTCCAGATTCTTCAATCCACCTTCGTCGCGGCCATTGCCGTCACCGCACTCAGCCTCGCTTCTTGCAATAAGGCTCCCGAAAGTTCTGACGGTTCTCCGTCCGCAGGCAGTGGTAGCCAAGATCCTGCCAAGGAGATGATCGGATACTGGGGTGCGGAGAAGGACTCGCTCACCAAGATGGTCGAGTCTGAAATGAGCGACGGTGACATGCCCCCCGCAGTCATGGAGAAATTGATGGGCCCAGTGGTCGAAGCGATGGCCGATATCTTTGCCTTCGAACTCACAAGCGACCGGGCTTTCTCCATATCGCCCGACGGCTACAAGGAAGAAGGCACCTACGAAATCGTCTCGACCGACGCCTCCACAGGAGACTTCGTAGTCAAGACCACCAACGTTGATGACGGCAAGGTTGAGGAGAACAAAGGGAACGTTCGCGGCGACACCATGACCTTGACGAAAGAGGGGATGACCATGGAGCTCAACCGCATCACTCAAGCCGAGTTTGAGGATCGGAAAGCGAAAGCCGCTGACTTTGACATGCAGGCACTGATGGCTCCGATCATGCAGGAACTCATGAAAGACTTGGGTGGCCAAGGCGCCGGTGGCGTGCCTCCTGGCATTCCTCAAGAATAGGAACCGTTTTATTCCCCCGCAGCCACCTGGCTCGCGGGCTTCTTGCGAATGACCCGTCCACGGTAGACGGCGACGTTGTCGAACCAGGCCTTCTCCACGGAGAATTGGCCGTCACGGTCCCTTGGAGCCCAGTCTGGGGAAGATCCCCCGAAGAAAGTGCTAAAGAGGACCCTCTCAATGAGGGCCTCGTTGCCGTCCGTTCCTCTCAGGCACAATTTGCGGTGCTCGATGAGCTTTCGCCCATCAAGGTAGACGGCCACGCGGCCATCGGCTTTGTCACCAGCCGAATTCACCGTCACTTGTAAGGTGACGGCCTGGTATGCCCCGCGCGCGAACTTCACTCGAGCGGCTGCTTTGCTATCGCCGTAACGGCCGGGCTGATCCTGGTGATACACATAGGAGATGATCTTGCCATCCTCGCGCCACATCAGTCGCGCGCTCCATCCATCCGCTCGCATAGGCTTCCCGCCCGTGACGGGTTTCTCGGGCCCCAAGCCCGGTAACTTTCCTCCCTTCGCGAAGTCGAAATCCGCAGCAAACTTCACGTCATAGCAAAGTGTGTATTCGAGCGCAGCCCGGTCGCAGGGCACCGAGACCACGATGCGCTCGCTGCCCCTCTCATTGCCCTGGTAGGTCGCTTCGATCGCCTTGCTCGCCTGTGTCCCCGCCTTCCGCACGACTTCCAGGCGATCATGTTTACTCAGTGCTGCGGTGAAATCGCCTCGCGAGCGTTCAAAGGTGTCTGCCATGAGCGGTCGCTGCGCCCAGGTGCATGGTATTGATAGGGCGACGATGCCGCTTCCCATGAGGAGATGTTTCCACTCTGCCATCCGGGACTTTAGATCTCGGTCGGCTTCATTACAAATCGGCCCTCAGGTTCCACTCGCATGGTCACGCGGTCCTGTTCATAGTGAGGCATGAATCGGAAATGGCGACTCGGCACATGGTTCGGGATCGACGTGTATATCCATTGGACCTTCTTTCTCCTCCTCGGGTGGGCTCTCCTCTTCGAAGGCGGGCTCGTCAGCGTGGTCTTTATCTCGGCCATCTTCGCCTGCGTGGTGGCCCACGAGTATGGGCACGTCCTGATGGCGCGACGATTCGGAATCGGTACACGCGACATCACCCTCTATCCCATTGGGGGCGTCGCCGCCCTGAGAGCGATGCCGAAGCGGCCGCGTGAAGAAATGGCCGTGGCACTCGCCGGACCGGCGGTGAATATCATCATCGCCCTAATTCTCGGCGGCTTCCTGTGGCTGAGTGGACTCGCCACGGACAATTACACTAGCTTGGGAGGCTTCCTCACCGCCATCACGGTCACGAATGTCATCCTGGCATTGTTCAATCTTCTCCCTGCCTTTCCCATGGACGGTGGGAGAGTTCTACGCGCCTGGTTGGCTCGCAACCGCGACTACCTCGACGCCACTTGTCTGGCGGCCAAAGTCGGACGTGCTTTCGCTGCCGGTTTTGTAGTCATCGGTCTCTTCAAAGGCATGCCCATGCTGATTCTCTTGGCCGCCTTTGTCTATCTCGCGGCTGGCGCCGAATACCGCCAAGCGCAGATTGAAAGACAGCGGCGGACCGGATTCGGCGGCGCTTTCTTTCAATTCCCATTCGACCAAGGCACCCCTCACACAACGCCACCTCCTCCTCCGCGCAACAACGACGACGACGATGTGATCGACGTGGAGGTCGTTCCAATGGGTAAGCGCTAGTATCGCCTCCAGAGGTCTTTTGAGAAGAGCGCTAGAACAGCTAGATATTCTAACCTCCCTACGATCATCAAGAGCGGGAGCAGGATCTTGCTCGTATTGGAAAGTGTTGAGAAATTCTGTGTCGGTCCAAACTCCTTGAAAGCTGGTCCAATATTCGTCAGACAAGAGATGACCGCAGAGAGACAGCCGTCTGCGCTGTGCCCCGGTTCGAAGGCCAGCATGAGGTAGCCACTCACGGCCATGATGGCTGCGCCCGCCGTGAGGATCACGAAGGTTTGCCCCCGCACCCCTGGCGGGACTGGGTGGCCATTCAACTTGAGGACAACCACCTGATTGGGGCGATAAATCCGGCTGACCTCCATGCGGAGGAGCCGTAGGCAAAGCAACATCCGGCTCACCTTCAAGCCGCCAGCGGTGGAGCCCGCACATCCACCGATGACCATGGCAAACAGGAGCAATCCCTTGGCTGCTGGTGGCCACAAATTATAGTCACCTGTGGCGTAACCCGTCGTCGTCATGATAGAGACAATGTTAAAGACAGTGTCGACCGATTCCTCAAACCAGGGCGCGGTGAAATTGTCAGACCAGAGCCGTTTGGCGATGGCTGCCACACAGAATACGAAAAGAATGGCTGTGTAGGCCCAGGTCTCCTCGTGCCGCTTGAGCAGATTCCAATTCCGCGTGCGAATGAGCGCGATGTAGAGCGGCAGGCTAATCCCACACAGAAACATAAACAGGATGGTCCAGAGCTTCAGGCTTACACCGAATCCCTCCGCACTGAAGCTCTCATTCTCCGTTCCAAATCCTCCCGTCGCCACCGTGGTCATGCTGTGGTTCAATGCCTGAAATGGCGTCATTCCTAACAACCACATCCCTAGAGCACAGATGATGGTGAGGCTCACATAGAGCATCCACAACCACTGCGCCATCTGCTTCAAGCGCGTTCCTGCAAGGTCTTGACCGTGAGCAGAAGTCTCCGTCCGGAAAAGCGCCAAGCCACTGGCTCCCAAACTTCCAAGCACCACCACAAACATCGCCAGAATGCCCATTCCGCCGAGCCACTGGGTCAATGATCGCCAAAGCAGGATGGTCTTCGACATGACGGTCAGATCATCAATCACGGTCGATCCCGTCGTGGTCAATCCTGACACTCCTTCAAAGAACGCTGCCGGGAAGGGCAAGCGTGGCTCGCAGAATGCATAGGGAAGCGCCGCAAAGAAGCTACAGACAAACCAAGCCAAGCCGACAATACCAATCGCGTCACGTCGCAACAGACGGCCTTGGCCCACCCCAGCGCCCGCAAAGAAGAGACCTGCTCCTGCCAGAATGGTCATTCCAATTGCCATCCCCCACCCGGCATACGCGGTGTGTTCATGGCGCGCATCGCCCGAAGGAAAGAGAGAACCCACCGCAAAGCACACCAGCATCGCGGCCGCCAACAGCAACAGCAAGATTCCCAAACTTCGGGCAACCAGGCGCTTGTTCATCCCAACAGCGCCCTCACTAAGAGGCGTTCCATTCCAACAAGGCGCGCGCCGCCGTCCCAATCTCCTTCACCCGATCCTCCTCTAGTGGCGAGAGATACGGCAACGGTGGCCCCGTCTCGGCAATGCCCGCTTCAGCCACCGCATGGTGCAAGACAGGAATGGGCCCATACCCGTTACGCAAATCTTCCAGAGGCTTGAAGCGCTCACGTATAGCCTCCGCCTCGCCTAGCTTGCCCGCTTTCAGCGCTTCTAACAGATTCATGGATTGGCGCGGAGCCACGCAGACGCAGCCCGAGGTGAAGCCGATCACCTTGAACTGATCCACATGAACAATCGCCGGTTGTTCTCCGATACCACTCACAATCATGTTAGGATCCACCTGGTCGGCTAACGCATCGAGATAGGGATCTTGTGAGGGATCGTCACGCACGAGGGCGTA
Source organism: Verrucomicrobiia bacterium (assembly GCA_030425385.1). Classification (GTDB taxonomy): domain Bacteria; phylum Verrucomicrobiota; class Verrucomicrobiia; order Verrucomicrobiales; family DEV007; genus JAACDM01. The sequence continues at coordinate 46,479 of JAUIAH010000002.1, forward strand.
CTTCACCCACGCCACTAGGCCGTCATCCACGAGTTCCTTCACAGCTTCCGGAGTGATGTAGTGTGGATCCTTGATGTAGATCACGGCGCGCACTTCTGACGTTTCCACGAAATGGCGCACGGCCGTTTGAATGCCCGAAACCGTGGCAGGGAAGGTTGTGGGAAGGACCATGGCGGCGGGAAAGGCCCGCTCACGCAAGAGCGCTGCCTGATCCATCATGGTTCCATACATCGGTCCGACCGATGGGATCACGAGCGTGTCATCCCCTACCGAGGCCTCCAAGAAGTCTAACAACTGTCCATACTCAGAAACGGCGATATGATAGAGATTAGCGTTGCCTCCGTAGAGCAGAATGCGCACGCCTCCTCCCTCAAGGTGACGGATCAGCCGCTCATTCTCTGCCTCCGCGAGGCGAAGATTCTCGTCTCGACAGAGGGGCGGGACGGCGATGATCGATCGAGCGAGGTCTGCAGAAGTGATTGGTGTCGTCTTCATGTTAGTGAATCTCAGGTTCAGGCACGGAAGCGGGCTTGCCGTGAAGGAAGTCAAAGTCACAGCCCTGTTCCGCCTGTGTCACGTGGTCGAGATAGAGCTTTCCATAGCCCCGTTCATAATGTGGCGGCGGCGCCTGCCAGGCGGCGCGACGCGCCTCGAACTCGGCCTCTGTCAGAGCCACCGAGAAGCTGCGTCCTGGGATATCCAAGGTGATCGCGTCTCCATCACGCAGGAGCGCAAGCGGACCACCCACCGCAGACTCAGGGGAAACGTGCAGCACACAGGTGCCATAACTCGTCCCACTCATGCGCGCATCAGACACACGGACCATGTCTCGCACTCCCTGCTCTAACAATTTCTTTGGAATGGGCAGCATCCCCCACTCCGGCATGCCCGGCGCTCCAATCGGCCCCGCGTTCTGCAGCACAATGACAGAGTCCTTCGTCACCGGCAATTCTGGATCATCGATCCGCGCTGCCAAGTCGTTGTAATCCTTGAAGACCACTGCCGGACCCGTGTGCTGCCAGAATTGCGGGTCGGCTGCCGTTTGCTTGATGACGGCTCCATTAGGAGCCAGATTCCCCCGCAGGACGGCCGTGCCTCCCGCCTTGGAAACTGGCTTGTCCAACGGACGAATGACTTCGCGATTGTGCACTTCCGCAGAAACAATGTTCTCGCCCAAGGTGCGACCATTCACGGTGAGACAATTCAGGTGGAGGTGTGGCTCTAGCTCTTTCAACAATGCACGCAACCCACCCGCATAGTAGAAGTCCTCCATGAGGAAGCGTCCGGACGGTCGCACATCAAGGATGAGGGGCACGCGCTGAGAGATGTCATCAAAGGTTTCCAAGGGAAGCGAGAGGCCTGCCCGTCCCGCCATGGCGACTAGGTGGACGATGGCATTGGTGGATCCGCCAATCGCCATGTCTGTGACAATGGCATTCTCAAAGGCTTCCTTCGTCGCAATCTGAGACGGCCGACGATCCTGCCACACAATCTCCACCGCCAAGCGCCCCGATTGCACCGCCATGCGAGTGTGATTCGAATCGCTCGCGGGTATGGAGGAAGCTCCAGGCAAGCTGAACCCGAGCGCCTCTGCCACTGCCGTCATCGTCGAGGCGGTACCCATGGTCATGCAATGCCCCGGTGACCGCGCGATGCCATCTTCGATCTCCGACCAATCATCCTCCGTGATATTCCCCGCCCGTTTCTCGTCCCAATACTTCCACACATCCGACCCACTTCCTAACACTTCCCCGCGCCAATTCCCACGCAGCATCGGTCCCCCTGGCACATACACCACGGGGATATCCATGGAGAATGCGCCCATCAGCAACGCCGGTGTCGTCTTGTCACATCCGCCTAACAAGACGGCGCCATCGACGGGGTGACAACGCAGGGTTTCCTCCGCCTCCATCGCGAGAAAGTTGCGATAGAGCATGCTCGTGGGTTTCGTATAGATTTCGCCCAGGGACATCACTGGCATTTCCACCGGCAACCCACCTGCCTGCAGCACGCCCTTCTTCACCTGCTCCGCCACGATCCTGAAATGCGTGTGGCAGGTATTGAGATCTGACCAGGTATTGAGGATGGCGATGATCGGCTTCCCTTCCCAATCCTTGCTGTCCCAGCCCATCTGCTTGGCACGCGAACGGTGACCGAAAGAACGCAGATCGGCGGGGCCGAACCAGCGGCGCGAACGGAGATCATCGACAGATTTCATAGGGATCTCACCCATTCACACCATGGGGAAAAGCCAAGCACCAATCAACGTCACTCCCAATCCGACCACCCCCATCAGGGACATCATCGGCGTCACGTGCCGCAGCGTCTGCGTCTCGTGCATGCCACTGAGGCGCGTGACAATCCAGAATCCCGAATCATTCATCCAGGGAATGGGTTTGGACCCGCACCCAATGGCCATGGCGAGGTAGACCGGATGAAACGACACCTGAGAGAGAAACGCAGCCGCTACCGGCGCGGCGGTGATCATCGCGACCGTGGCCGACCCTTGCGCCGTGCGCACGATGGCCGTCACGAGGAAGACGACCGGCAACGCGAGCCAGGCAGCCGATGACCCTAACAATGCCGCGATATCAGCACCGATCCCCGTTTGCTTCAGAACAGCACCGAAAGCTCCCCCCGCTGCCGTGATGAGAATGATCCCTGCCCCCGATTGCAAGGCCCCTTGGATCTTCTCCCGCCGAGCATCACTACTGAACCGTTTCCCGTATACCCCTAACATCACCAACGCCACGCCAGCACTCGCCATGAGGGCAAGATTCTTGTCCGTCAACAGATCCACCAGCAGCCCTGCTTTCCCACTTGCTTTTAGAATGCTTCCAACCGCCAACCAGACAATGGGTAGCAGCACTGGCAGAAAGGCGATGACGACCGGTGGAAGGCTGATATCGCCCGACTCCGATGCGGTCAGCGCCTCATCGCTTTCCTCGTGCTCTGGCAGTTCTACCACGTGATGGCGATTGCGCCAGCACGCCCAGAGGTATCCAAAGACCACTGCCGCACCCCCGACGACAAAGCCCACCCCCATCATGATCGGCAAATCCACCCCTAACGCATCAGCCACGAACATCGGCCCCGGTGTCGGGGGAATGAGCGAGTGCGCCATGGTTCCCCCTGCCACAATGGCAAGAATGTAGAGAAGGTAATTCTTTCCCGTCTTTCGCCGCATCGCCTTGCCAATAGGCATGAGCAAGTAGAAGACCGTGTCAAAGAAGACAGGTATGGCTAACAAGAAACCTGAGAAAAGAAAGGCGAAATGCGCTCGCGCCACTCCGAAGATGGCAAGGATCGAACGGACGATCTGTTGAGCAGCCCCCGACTCAAGCAGGCAACTCCCAATCACCGCCGCCATGGCAATGAGAATACCCACTTTCCCACAGGTTTCCCCAAAGCCGTCCACGACACGTTTCGTCGGCGTCTTGCTGATCAAGGCTTCCTGAGCCTGGCGGATCTCAAACTCCGACGTCGGCCCTTTCTGAAGGAAATCCGCCTCCACGTAGCGCTTTAAGGATGCTTCGGGCGTGAGGAAGGCGATCAACATCGCTCCTCCGATGAGCGCAAGGAAGGCGTGCAATCGGAGCCAGAGAATGGCCCCCAAGACCACGACCATGCCGGTGAATAGCAGAAGAATGGAATGCATCGGATTTCGAGTCGTTCTAGAGAATCGACGCCACGGGGGCAAGACCCACCCGCAGGATTATCGAATTCGAGAACAGCTCTCGCTTCCCCATGCTTTCCATTTGCCGCCCATGCCACTCGGATCGTCATGTTCGCCTAGTTCCCTCTATGAAGCCCAAGCGCTACTTCACTCCCGACGAGGCCAACCAGATGCTTCCTCTGGTCCGAGCCATCGTTCGGGACATTCTCGAGAGGGGCGATATCCTCCGCTCTCTCGGTTCGGAGGGGCGCGGGGTCTCTCCTCGCTTTCAGAAAGCCATGGATGACATTTCCGCGCTCACTCAGGAATTGGAAGACCTTGGCTGTCGCTATAAGGACGCGGGATTCTGTCTTGGCATGGTGGACTTTCCTGCCTGCATCAATGGCCAAGAAATCCTCCTCTGCTGGCAGAGTGACGAAGATTTGGTCTGTCATTATCACCGGAAAGACGAAGGCTACGCTGGGCGCCGACGCATCCCGCCCAACTGGTATGCTAACGGTCAGTTTCCGGTAGCCGCCACCGAAGTCTAACCACCATGGCCATCGTCTGGACCCTGGCGCCAGCCATTGCCGAGACACCCAACGCTGAGGCAATTCTTACCGAGTTGCAATCGCTCGATCTCTCCCAAGGGGAAGAAGTCTATCGGATTCGACATCGCTGTGTCTCCCGCATCTCACTAACCTCCTTGGGTGAGATCGCCGTGAAAGAAATCCGTCACCTTCGCTGGAAACAACGCTTTCGTTGGCGGCGTGGTGGTCAGTCCAAGGGAGAACGAGAGTTCACCACCTCCGTGGCGGCCCACGCCAAAGGCCTTCCCACTCCCCAGCCTCTCGCGCTCGGTTTGCGCCATGACAGGATCGGTCTGCAACGTGTCTATCAAGTCTACCAATGGCTCCCTCATGCTGAAACCCTCACTGACTGCGTGCGCCGTGGCGACGTCCCCTGGGAGAGCATCGCCTCCACCCTCTGGCATGGTGCCCAGTTAGGCCTTGTCCACGGCGGGCATAGTTCCGAGAATTTCCTCCGCAGCGAGGATCAATGGTGGGTCATCGATCTCGCCGAAGCACAGGTACACGACGACTATGTCAGAGAAGGTTTCGTCAGGGATATCGCTCGTATCGCACGCAAACTCCTTCGAGAGCAGGCCGCGGACCAAGCGGTCATCGATACCTTCATCCGCACCATCGCCCACGTCGCCCACGATGACCTCATGCAAGAAGACATCCCCAAGGCCATGGTACGCTTGTTAGATGAAGCCTCAAGGAAACGTTAGGCTCACACCGAACTGGCCCAGATAATCGACGCAACGAGCAATATCAGAATCACACCCAGCACAATCCAATTCCATAACGGAGTCCTATACTTCAAATGCGGTGTGAGCGCCATGGCGCGCTGATAGGGCTCACTAAAGACCTGTGCCCCCCCTTTCCCCACAAGGATTAAGATGAAATAAAGACCGATCAGAGTGCCAATTGGAACCAATATCAGCAAGAGAACACTGAGTCCGATGGCCCCCGACCGTGCCCACCGCTTGAACCTCCGGAGATGAGCCCCAATGAACACCTGGCAAACGACCACCGCTAGCACCACGATCGCGACACACAGAAACACCACCTCTCCCTGCCCATCATCTCTTGCAAAGGAGAATCCGAATGAAGTCCCCGCTCCGACCGCTAAAGGGACTGCCCAAAGCAAGTTGACGAGCCCTCCTAAGAGAAACAAGAAGCCCATTCCTTTGATGGACGCTTCGTGCTTCAGATAGGGGCGCCGCATAGCTTCCGCTTGAGCGACGTCCCCCGTTTCTCTCAAAGGATCCCCTGAGGTCGGTGGTGCGTAAAGATTATCTTCCTGCGCCGTCCGTGATGTCGCACCCATAGCGCATGGTCTCACCACTCACCCGCAGGCGTCAAGAATCATCCTAACGGAGAATCAACGATTCCATCTGCGCTAAGACCTCCTCAAATGGCAATCGCTCAAGAAGGCCGAATTCATCTCTTCGCGTGAGGCGCGCGCGTGCTGCAGCAGGGCTGACCAATCCACAAAGAAACCGCGTCAACTGACGCGGCGAACGCAATGCGGGATGCTTCTCACTCGCCAGTGCCATGATCATTTCCAGCTCTTCCTGAGTACAAGGCTCGACCCTTGCTGAGGGAACAGGCTGGGCAGCCTTCCCTTGGCACCTTGAGCAGTGGCCACACGCTTGCTCCGCATGTTCTCCGAAATACTCCAGCAAGGCATTGGTGAGACAATGGGGCTCTTCTGAGAGGGCGACCACGCGCCTGAGCCGATCCAAATCATGCGCCTCCCGTGCCGCCATCTGCGCATGCAGGCGATCGGCCACCGCCCTGGGTGACACCTCCGACGTCAACAGCCGATACCCCTGACACTTTCGCTTCGGTTTCAAATAGAGATCACCAGCCGCTTCGAGCTCGTGAAAGGTCGTCGCCACCTCCTCCGCTGTGACCTCTAATTCCGTCGCAGCGGCGGAAACATCAACCACCTGCCAGCCCCACGCCTTCTCTCCTAGCGTGAGGAGGCGACGCAGTAAGGCGCGCTCTTCAGCTTCGCGCCCTCTCAGCACATGACTCAGATCTCTCACATAACGATACCCATATTGTTGATAAAATGGCCGCGTCGGCTCAAGCATCCCTTCCAGTTCCAATGCCGCCATGATGGTCTCCACTACTAACAGACGAATGTCATGGGTGACAGAAAGATCGTAGAAGGACACCTCAACGGAGTCTCCCTGCCGCAAGACGTGATCGATCAATTGCCGTAAGGCCACTGGCGCTGGCGTGTCGGCATAGGCGAAATTCTCCAAAGTGATGAGGTCTCCCGCACAGGCAAACATCTCACAAACAGCCAACCCGCCATCCCTTCCTGCGCGCCCGATCTCTTGACTGTAGTTCTCCAAGCTTTTCGGGAGATTGTAATGATAGATCGCGCGAATGTCGGCTTTATCGATGCCCATCCCAAAGGCGATGGTCGCCACCATGACCGGCACATCTCCCGATAGAAACGCTTCCTGACAGCTTGCTCGCACCTCGTCTGGCAATCCCGCGTGATAAGCTCGGGCGCGAATGCCCTCACGTTGCAACATCGTAGCGACGGCTTCCGCCGTGAACTGGCGGGTGACGTAGATGATCACCGATTCCACAGGGCGCCCACGCAGACGCTCAAGCAACCGGGCATCCCGATCACGGGGCAGGCAGGGAGTGACGCGCAACTCAAGATTGGATCGATGGAAACTGAGCTGGATATGATCCGCTTTCTGAATACCAAAGGCCTGACAAATATCCCGTGACACTTCCGGGGTGGCGGTGGCGGTCAACGCCAGCACGCGTGGAATCGACAATTCTGCCGCCATCCGCGCTAGTTTCAGATAGTCCGGGCGGAAATGATGTCCCCACTCCGAGATGCAATGGGCTTCATCGATAGCGAGTAATGATAGAGTCGATGACTGCAACCGTTTGCGAAAGCGCTCATCCGCAAACCGCTCTGGAGCCACGTAGAGCAACTTGAGTTTCCCCGCGTCCCAATCGGCCTCAATCGCCTCCCAATCGTCCAAAGAGAGGCTTGAATCCAAGCGCGCAGCGGGCAATCCTCGCCGCTGCAAGGCATCCACTTGGTCCTTCATCAGCGCAATTAGCGGCGACACCACGATGGTCAATCCGTCTAACATCATTGCTGGCAACTGATAACACAATGACTTCCCCCCGCCTGTCGGAAAAACCGCTAGAGCAGAACGTCCCTCCAGGAGACAGCGCACGACCGCCTCTTGTCCAGGTCGAAAGGTATCAAACCCAAACCAGCGCTGAAGGGAGGACGAGAGAGCGGTTTCCACACGCTGCCTATGCTGGTCTCTGCGCCATCCGTCAACGCACGGTTGATTCTTCCCGCCGCCGCCCGTAAGGACTGCCATGGCGCAAGCCCTTGAAATCGCTGAGCAAACCCAGGTCATTGACGCCTGTTGGGAACGCTTGCGCACATTGGTCTTGGTGGATCAACAGTGGCCTCGGCCCGACGCCATTCCAGCACGTGAAGCCTTGCTCCGTTGGGCCCCCGAGATTCACGAACGGCTTCAGACGAAACACGCACTCATCCACCGCTTCGGTGTCATACCCATCGTTGCCGTCGTCGGTCTCCTCAACAGCGGCAAATCCTCGCTTACCGCCTCATTTCTTAGCGCGGCGAATCGCAAACGGGTCTTGCGAGGCGTGTCACAACGTCAGGGCAGCCAGCGTTTCACTCTTTGGGTCCCGCATAGCTGGAAAGAAGACACCCTCTTCTTTGAAAAGCTCTGTCAGATGCTCACGCGCGTCTTTGCGACAGAGCCCGAATTGCTTGCCGATGACGAAGCCGAGGCGCAGGCCCAACAGAATGCCGTAGAGAATCTGCATCGCCCCCTCATTGGCGTCGATGCTAGTCTTACAGAACATCATCTCGGGATCCTTGATTGCCCCGATATCCAACGTGCCCAACAGATCGATGATCGTAGTCGCTTGGAATTGGTGGAACGCGCCGCCGAGATCTGCGCGGCCGTGTTCGTCGTCTTTGCGAGGAGCCAGGTAGAGATCCGCACCTTGCAAGACATCCTCGATGCCATGCCTGGTGCCCGCCGCATCCATGCGATCAATTTGATCAAGGATGACCCGGCAGAGCGCGTCAGAGCCGAAGCTGCTTCCGTGCTCAATCTCGACGCCAATGATCCTGTCTACGGTGCCTACGACTTCCTTTCCGCCCACTATCAGAATCGCACTCCTGCGTGGGATCCCAATCTCTCCCGCACGCCCGAAGAACGCATGGCCATGAGCGAGCCTTGCTTCTTTAAGATCCACCCCGACCCGGCTGCCAATTCCCCAAAGAGCATCGGGGAAGATCGATCGATGAAGGCATTGGCCGATGAGCTCACTCCGCACGCCGTCAAGAGCCGGCGCATGCAAGAACTGATCCGAGAGTTCTATCAAGATCTTCAATCGGGAATCGATGCCGTTCAAGAGCGTCTCGACAGCTCTTGGGCGGGGCTCAATGAAGCTTCACGACGCCTTCGTGATCACTGTCAGGATCTTCTCACAGAAGGTGGTCATTTGCAGATCAAGATGAGCCCTGACATCGTGCAAAGCATGGAGCAAAGCCTCGCACGCACCGCCAATGTCTACTATAAATGGCTACTCCTTCCCCAACGCAAGTTCCTCCAAGCCTGCACCAAGCTAGTCGAGAAAGGGCGCGACATCGCCCTCCCTGGCAAAGCGTTACGCGAGAAGAAGGATGCCTTAGAGTCCAAGTGGCGTGCCAGCGCCTCTCACAAAGTGAAGAAGGGCTCCGTGAAGCCCGAAGACGTCCAACGCATGCTCAGTCTATGGAGCAGTGCTATTGGCCATTATCGGGAAGCGGCTGATTGGAAAGAGGAAAGTGAACGGGTCTTGCAGCGCTTTATCGACGAAGACAAGACGAACCTGACCGATGCCGAATGGGATGCGCTCACGGGGCCCTTGTGGAAACAGATGCCGAAGAAAGCGCGCCTCCAACTCATCACATCCGCCTTCCTCATGTTCGGTGGCGTCCTACTCGCATTCTTCGATGGCGGCGTCTCTCTTGTGTCTCTCAAAGCCATGGATTTGTTAGGCGGCATCGGCGTGGTGGCTTCGTTAGGCGTCAATATGCAAGGTGCCAAGGACTTTGAGAAAGCCCTGGAAGAGAAACTCGGCCTCCAGCAGGTTGCCAATTTCCACGCCGTCGTCTGTGACATTGTGGGTCTCCCCCGTGATCGTGAGGATAGAGGCCATTTGCCTGATCCAACGGTGCCTGTGAAGCTGAATCAAGACGCTTTCGGCATCCGCGCGCGAGGATGGACCCGACACCAGGTGAATGCCGAAGCTTTGAAAGAAATCCGTGCCTATGGTCTCTAACAATGCCACTCTAAACATTTGTCTCCAAGCGGCGGACGACGTGGAAGCTGCTCTCAATAGTCTTGGAGACACGTCTCACTGGCCAGCCGATCACCAGCTGAGACAACAGTGTGCGCACTATCGGAGTGCATGCAGAGAGCTAGCCAATCAGAAAGGTCTCGGACAACTCGCCATCGCGTTCATCGGCCCCAAGAACGCGGGCAAGACGACCTTGCTATCCATGCTGGTACGTCTGGACGCGCTTCGTGACCAGCTCAGCGCGGGCGAAGGTCTTGCCGGATCCACGGAACGCATTCGATGGATCAGCACCCATCCCATTGATGAATTGAATCGCGACGTCGAGGAGAGTCTTCACGTGGATCCTACCGATTTGGTCAATCTTGGATGCGACTACACTTTGGTCGACGTCCCGGGAGCCAACGAGGCCAACCGCAGTCGCGCCGCAGCCGCCGAACGGGCTCTTCGCGCTGCCCATCTCAAGGTGCTCGTGGTGGAAGCCCGCACGATGGAAGATGCCACCCTGTTAGATTATGTGGCCAATGCCGACGGCGCCACCATTCTCCCCATCATCAATCAGATTCGTCCAGGGACGGAGGATCAAGAGATCGATGGATTCCTCGCGACGTTGAAGCACGCCCTACCGGCCTCCAACATTCTTTCACCCTTGCGTATTGGCGACTTTCAACTGGCAAGTGAAGCCAGCCCCGAGGGGGCACTCACAGACGCAGCCAAGCGTTTCCGAGCACGTCTGCAAGAGTTTGTGCATGCGGAGAAACTCGACGAATTGCTAGAGCCTCAGTTGCTGCGAATGAAGGCACGGTTTGAGGATGACATTCGGGCGACGCTCACCGATGCGCTGCCAGCCACGGCCGCCGCGGCTCAGGAGTTGCGGCAATTTGAGGACACCCTCGCCACGCAAGCACTCGAACGCCTCCTCGGCGCGGACGATCACAATCGCACGGTGCAGGCAGCGCTCCGACAGCAGCTCCGCGCGGTGTATCAACAACGGACCCCTGTACTCTTCTTCCCTTGGCGCATGTTTGTCAGTCTCGCGAATGTGTTGCATGGCGCCCTAGAGAAAGTGCCGCTCCTCCTGGCGGGCAGCCTCCCTTCGCTCGTGAGTTCGGCCATGACCGCGGTGAAGAATGTGACCCGTGACCGTGAGTTCCAAACAGAGCGGAGTGAAGGATTGCGCAAGCACGCCGAATGGTTGGTGAAAGAGTCCCTCTTTCCCAAAGTCAGCCATTTGGAGGCCGCCCTGCGAAGTGACCTGCGTAATGAATCGCTTGTTAGTGAGCGCGATGGACTCCAGGTGGAGTTCGAGGGTCTCGAACTGCTACAAGCTCGCTCCAGCACGCTCTATCAGGAGACCCTGGATGCTAAGGCCCCCGGTCGAGCCGCCACCTGGGTGACCGGGCTCATCGGTCTAGCCATCTTCTGGGGCATCTTCATCTGGCCCTCGATCGCTCTCTACAAGGAGTACTTCGCCGCGGTGAACGCCTTCGTTGACGGGCAGGCTCAACCGGCATTTCCAAAGGACAGCTTTTCCGTGATTGGCACGAGCTTTCTGTTAGCCCTGTTTCCCATGTTGTTCTGGCTTCTGCTCGTCCTCAGTTGGGTCGCCACCCGCTCTCGGGCTCGAGAGTGTCTCCACATGTTGCGCCAAGGCCATCAGCAAATCATTGAGGATCTCCATGCCCAACGACTCCTTCGCGTGCATGCCCACCATCCTCATTTGGCGGCCTGTCTACGCCTCTTCTCCCTGAAGTCCTGACGCTCAAAGCCTGCGGATTTCCATGTCCCATGACGCTATGATAAGGTGAGCCTCCCATGAAGCCGTCCACCGAACCCACCGCGCGCGAACTCTTCCTGGAGATTTCGGCCATGTCGTCTCCGGACGAGCGGACGAAGTTGATGGACGAGATCTGCGGTGATTTCCCTGACATTCGTCACGAGGTGGAGGCACTTCTCGCCGAGGAAGCCGCTATGGGTGATTTCTTGGAATCGGCAGCCATCGACCAGATTCCCCATGCGGAGGAACCCAAGGTCATCGGCCCTTACAAACTCCTTCAAGAGATCGGTGAGGGTGGCTGCGGCATGGTCTACTTGGCGGAACAAGAACGTCCTGTCCGGCGACGCGTGGCCCTGAAGGTCATCAAGCTGGGGATGGACACCAAGAGCGTCATTGCCCGCTTCGAGTCCGAGCGGCAAGCGCTCGCCCTGATGGAGCACCCTAACATCGCGACGGTGCTCGATGCCGGCACCACGGAAACGGGACGGCCATTCTTTGTGATGGAACTCGTGCGCGGCGTCCCCATCACGGACTACTGCGATCAGCACACCCTTTCCATCCAGGAGCGGCTGCAATTGTTCATCCAGGTCACTCAAGCGATCCAACACGCTCATCAGAAAGGCATCATTCATCGCGACATCAAACCTTCTAACATTCTCGTTACCGAGAACGATGGCATCCCCGTCCCTAAGATCATCGATTTCGGCATCGCCAAAGCCACTGAGCAGCGCCTAACAGACAAGACGCTCTTCACCGAGTTCCAATCGTTCATCGGCACGCCCGCCTACATGAGCCCTGAACAGGCGGAGATGAGCAGTCTCGACGTCGATACGCGGAGCGATATCTATTCGTTAGGGGTCTTGCTCTACGAGATGTTAGCAGGCACCACCCCATTCGACGCCCAAGCCCTTCGTGAAAGTGGAATCGATGCGTGTCGGCAGACCATCCGGACAGAAGAGCCCGATCGCCCTTCACAGCGGGTGAGCACCCTCGCAGGAGATGCCCTTTCCCTCACAGCGCAACACCGCGGTCTGGAAGCTCCGCGTCTCGGGCATGCCCTCCGAGGTGATCTCGACTGGATCGTGATGAAGTGCCTGGAGAAAGATCGTCAAAGACGCTACGCCACGGCCAATGCGCTCACTCTAGATCTGGAGCGGTATTTGGAGGGGGAGCTCGTGCTCGCTCGCCCACCGAGCACTCTCTATCGCCTGCAGAAGAGTTTCCGGCGACACCGCGGAGTCGTCATTGCCGGCGGGACCGTTGCTCTCACGCTCATTGGTGCCGTGGGCGTGTCGAGCTGGCTAGCCTGGCGCGCCATGAAGGCGGAGGCACAGGCATCCGCTGCACAATCCGAGCAGGTCACGCTGCGGGAAATTGCCGAACGTGATCGCGAGCAGGCCGAGGCCAGCGCAGCCTCTGCGCGGCTGAGTCAATACGTCGCCGAGATGAACCTGGCCTTTCAGGCACTCGGCGACGGCAACTTGGGCCGCGCCTTCCAACTCTTGCAGAAACACCAGGGAAATGAACCACCTGACTTCGTCTGGCGCTACCTGCGGAAACTCTGTGAGGGTGATCCTCACGAAGCCCTCATCGATCGTGGCCCGAGCATTCTTGACATCGCCTTTGACTCCAGTGGCGAACTCCTGGCCGTCGCCACCGTTGAGAGCATCGAGATCTGGGACCTCGCCTTGCGGTCTCGTATCATTCAACTTCCCGCCACTGTCCGCGCCCTGACATTCTCGCCCAATGGAGAAACCCTCTACACAGGGGACGAACGCGGCATCCGTTCCTGGAACACCACGAGCTGGCTGCCCCAAAGCGGCCCCGCTGATCGCACAGAGGCGCTAACAATCTCCCCAGATGGGAGGCGCCTTCTCACGGGGGATCACTCGCGCATCCGACTTTACGACACCGCGAGCTGGGTGCTCATTTGGGAGAAACGGGAATCCACTTCTCCCATTGCGTTCTCTCCCAATGGCACGCACATCGCTTCCAATCATCGCGACGGTCTCCAGATCATTCTCGCTGCCAACGGGTCTCGCACTCACCTCCTGGAAGGATCTGATCTCCTCGCCACCCATAGCGTCTTGTTCCATCATCAGGGTCGGCAGGTCTTTGCCCCTCACAATGTGACCTCTACAGACGGCATCTATTCGGTCGGTCGATGGGATGCTGGCACGGGGCGAGAACTCACCCCCATTCCACCTGCCACAGATACCAACACACTCGCCCATACCAGCGCTATCACGGACCTCGCGATCGATCCCCGCAGCCGGACACTCGCCACCGTGAGCCGTGACCATGCCGTGGGTATCTGGGATTTGGAAAGTGGCCGCCAGTTAGGCCTGCTTCGCGGTCATCACAATGAAGTCCTCACGGCAGCCTTTGCGCCTTCCGGCAACGCCCTTGTCACGGGCAGCGGCGACGGTGCCCTTCTCCTATGGCCTAACAAAGCCCCTGAGACTCTCGATGCCCCATCCACCACCGGCTTCGCTCTGAGTTTCTCGCCCGATGGGTCGCAGATCCTCGAGATCGATCCTGAACGGCAGGAGTGGCAGATTCGCCAACCGCAACGGGAACGGGCCTCCCGCTCCTGGCCCCTTGCAGCGGATGGGCCCTTGCAGCCGAGCACCTTCGCCGTGAGCCACGATTTCTCCACCGCCGTCCAGGTCGTGGGCAAGACCTTGCATCGCTGGGAACTCGCGACTGGCAAACACACTACTCACGAATGCTCACAAGCTCCCCAAGCTCTCCATCTTTCTCCCGATGGCCATCAATTGATCACTCGGGCACGCGATCACGCCACCTGGTGGACCTTGACCGAGGCTTCCCTAACGGAACACCTGGGCATGAACGGCGTGGAATGGGCTACCTTTAGCGATGACGGTCATTGCCTCATCACCTTCACCTCGCGAGGGTTCACTCAGGTGATCGACGCCAAGACACGCGAGATCTCTCACACATTCGCCATCGGAACCGTCGGAAGAGGGCGCGCGCTTTCGATCGATGGCAGTTGGCTCGCCACTTCACGTAATCCTTCCGATTCCGACCATGGGATCGATCTCTGGGACACCGAGACCGGCGAGCGTTTGCAAGAGCTGATTGGGCACAAACAGCGCGTAGCTGCCCTGGCGTTCTCTCCAGACAAGCGCATCCTCGCGTCTGCCAGTGACGATAGCACACTCAAATTCTGGCACCTTGAAAGCGGTCGGGAACTCCTCTCCCTGCGCGACTTTGGCCGCACCTTTCACGGGCTCCGCTTCTCGCCTGATGGCCAATGGCTCCTCGGCAACACGGGTGGCCTCGGGCGTGCTCGCGAAGTGCATCTCATCGAGGCCCCCATGCGCTAGACGGAAACTTTGCGGAATTCAGGTCCGCATGACGCCATCAGGGGTGAACCCCCTATACAATCGGTGACCACATCTCTTTCATCACAGACCCGCTGGCTTATCGCCGCTCTGGGAACCCTCGTCCTGACCGCCCACATCCTCGGGCTATTCGGGGCCGAATCTGAAACAGTGATGGTCCCTGCTGCGACGAAACCACCGATTGCCTGGGAGCATCTTGCCTTCTAACCTCGGGCCCGTGTCGGCCATCAAGCATGTCCACGCCCCTCATCCCCTTCGCGACTATCGCGGCGACTGCGACCGCCGCCTTTGGGCTCGGGTGGATGGCCAAGCCAGCCACTTCCCACGACGCACGTCCCTCTCAGAGCACTTCAGCGATCTCAGTCACCGAGCGGAATTCTACTAGCACTTCACCCAAAAGCACAAGGCCCTCCCCTATTGCCGCCTATCTTCCGGCTAGAGGCCCGATGGACGCTGCCAGCATGTCCAAGGCCATGAGTGCCATGGCCCGTGAGAATGACCCGCTCAAACGGGCGGCCATGTTTACCGCTCTGCTAGAGCAACTCGCACCAGCGAATGCCAAAGCTGCCTTTGCCGCATGCCACGATTGCCAGCGCGGTCAACGGCACGGCCACGGGCTTGGAAATGAAATGCACCTATTGCTCAATGCCTGGGGACGTTTGGATGGGAAGACGGCCATTGCCGAGCTCGCCTCCATGGCAAAAGCGCAAGGAGACAACTTCCGTGGAGTCACAACCGACGCCTTTCATATCTTCGCGGTACTATCTGGATGGGCGATCGAAGATGCCGACGCAGCGATCGCCTATGTTCGTAGCATGGATCGGAATGTCGAACTCTTCACCGCTGGCATTGTGCAAGGATTGATGACCAAAGGCCTCGACGACGCCGTCGCCTTCATCGGCACGCTCCCAGAAAGTCAGCGCAAGATGCGGGCACACTATATGGTCGGCGTGGCAGATGAAATGTTAGAACAGGGAACGAGGGCTGCTGCTGCATGGGCCGTGACTTTGGAGAATGCTAGCCTCAGGGAAGGGGCGATGAGCCGTGTGGCCATGACCTATGCTCATGAGAATCTCGACGCAGCGGTCGCCTGGGTGAGTGACCATGCCGACCAACCCTATGCCAAGAAAGCACTCGCCGAAGTGGCGAAAGCATGGGCCGCCAAGGATCCGCAAGCCGTGATTGATTGGGCCACGGTTCTGCCAGAGGCCAATCAATCCGCCGTCTTCGAGGAGGCTTTTGACCAGTGGACCGAACAGGATCCTACCGGTGCGAGCGAGTACCTTGCCACGATGTCTGACTCCGCCATGAAGGATTCCGCCCTGCAAGGATTCGCCCAGAAGTTCGCCCGCAAAGATCCTGCGGCCGCGGCGTCTTGGGCCGAGATCATCCAGAGTGATCAACTCCGTATGGAGACGCTGACACGAATCGCTGATGATTGGCTGCGACACGATCGCGCCTCAGCAAAGGCCTGGCTCAGTCGCGACAGCGGCCTTCCCCTCGAAACGCAGCAATCGATTCTTGAAGCCAGCGAACGCAACCCGTGGGAGCGTTCCCAAGGCCCCCGCGATCGTTGAGGATGCCGTAATGATGCTAGGATAAGGCACGCACCGCCGTTTCCAACTCAGCCGAAACGGCTCGCCATCCGTCACGGGTGTCGCGCTGATCGGCGAAGAAGCGCGGCGGCCCAAAGGTGATTCGAATCGGGGTCGGTCGGGGGCAGCGGGCTCGTGGTGGGAAAGCCCGATGCGCCCCCTCAAGATAGGCTGGCACGACCGGAATCGTCGTCCCAGCGACAAGGCGCCCGATCCCCGGCTTGAAACCTGCCATGCGCCCATCGCGGCTACGCGTGCCCTCGGGGAAGAGAATGAGGACAGAGTGTCCAGCCTCGACCCGATCTCGCAAATCGGTGAGGGCATGACCGCTGGCCCGCCGGCGCCACAATGGTAGCGCATTGAGACAGAGCGCTGCGAACCAAGCGGCGCTCGGTTTCTCAAAGAAGGTATCGCCCGCGGCGACCGGGAAAACATGGCCGTTCCAGCGCAACGGAAGCGCAGCGGCAAGGGACAGCGCGTCGAGGTGACTGGCGTGATTCGCCACGATGATGAAACGGGGATCGAGGGGCAAATGCTCGCGCCCGCAGACGTGCAGCCGATGCGCGAGGCGAAGATAGCCCCGAACGAGTATCCACCACGGAAGGCTGACTAACGCACCCACAAGGCCCGTCTCGCGACGCGTGCACATCGGTCGCTGCCCTGGAGCAACATCCCGATCCTTGGCACCCGTGTAGTCCCAACGCTCCATGCACTACCCCGTGAAGATTCGCACAGGCTGATCCAACCCAAAGCCCCGGAAATACCCGACATAGTGAAAGTAAGCCGGAGCAGCCAGAAGGAGACTATCAAAGCGATCAAGCAGCCCTCCATGGCCCGGCAAAGTATTTCCAATGTCCTTGATCCCAAGATCGCGCTTGATGGATGACAACATGAGATCGCCAAACTGGCCCGAAAGACTGATGACAAGCCCCAACCCTAACAAGGCGGGCATCTTTCCCAGCGCCGTGCCAGAGAAGACCCATTGCCCTAGCATGACGACGAGGCCTGTCGTCATCACCATCGCGCCAAGAGCACCTCCCACCGTTTTCCCAGGACTTGTGCGCGGTGCCAGTTTGCGTCTTCCTATCAGTTTCCCACTAAGATAGGCAAAGATGTCATTCATCTCCACGGTGACTAGCAAGAGCAGGAGAATGGGCCGATAATCGCGATCATTGGCCAGATAGCTTAGGTGTCCTAGACAGAATCCAAAGAGGAGAAAGGCGAAGAGCCCAAGGGCCGTTCGTTGAATGTAGCCTTCCGGTTGATCGACCACCGTGCTGACGGCGCACAACACCACTACGCCAAGAGCGGGCAAGGCCACGAAGAACCCATACCAATGATCCACAGAGGCAAAGGATAGTGCGAGGATCCCTATCACCACTACCAAGCTCGTGACGTGATGCCGAAAGAGCCCCGTGGCGAAAGCATACTCGCGGTAACAGAGAATGCTCAGCATGAGCACGCCGACCATCGTCCATGCCGCTCCCGCCAAGATCGGCAGAAAGAGCAAAGGAACCAGCCAAGCCCAAGTAACGGTTCGGGCCACTAACTCGCGATAGGTTTCGGCAGACAAACGCCCCCACTTTCCCAGGGCGAAGATGAGCAAGAAAGCAATGACGAGCAATGCCGCCGCAACGCTCACTATCCAGCGCGTGACGGGATGATCGAAGGCCGACTCATAGCCAAAGAGCCGGTTCATGGTCAGTGCATCAAGAGACATGGGCATCTTGTAAGAGTCGTTGGGCAAGGCGCCAGAGGCGTCGCCCCGTCGTGAGCAGGCTCCCGACGATCACCAGCGCGAACACCCCAAACATCAACGGAGCCTGCCATGTCACCGGCCCTAACGCAGCCCCTAGAGCAGCCACCGTGACCACAAACATGCGCTGCGGTTTGGCCAATGGCCCTGAGAAATCCTGACCCTGTCCCAAGCTCGCGCCAAAGGCACGGACATAGGCCGTCAAGAGAGCACTACCACCGGCAAGCGCCCCAAGAAAGGGATCTGCATTGGCAGCGAATCCGAGCCCTATCAGAATTGCCAAGTCCGAGAATCGATCGGGTACCTCATTGAACATCTCGCCAAGCGGGGAGGCCTTGCCAGTCTTCACTGCCACCATCCCATCCAGGAGATTGGCCAGGAGACGCCCCTGCACCAGGCACGCACCCAGCCCCCAACAAACGCGCTGCGCCCCACCTTCTACCCACGCAGTCGCTGCCAAGAATCCACCCGCCGCCAAGGCGGAGACCATTCCGAGAAGCGAGATCGCATTGGGCGATAGCCCCAGGGACACCACTCGATCCGTCGCCCAACCAGCCAAACGTGACCCCCGCGATCTCAGAGGGCGGCGATTGGTTTCATCCACTTGGTAGGCCATCAGCGATGGTTTCTACCGCAGACGATGTCATGTTTCGACACTTTCTTCTCATTTCCCGCTAACACCCGTGGGAAAATCTCATGGTAACCTCGTACATACGTTTACCGAATATGAGATACCTTTCCTCCCGCTTACTCGCTCTCGCCTGGATGCTTCCAGCGGCCTTGTGGGCGCAGTTCGACGACTTCGAATTCGCCGACGACACGCCGACGTCGGTCACGATGACCTTCACCGCTCCTTCCGGCACCACCTTGGCAGAACTGGCGCTCGAGAGCAGGCTCCACCTCGTTGAGGGCCAATGGCTTCCAGACACGCAGGCGGTCTTCATGGAGCTGGGGAACGATCGCTTTTCCGTGACCACCATCCGCGCTGAGAGCGATGTGCGCACGTTCTATCGTGTGTTGCGAAACGGGGAAGTCATCACAGCCACCCTGGGAGAGCCTAGCGATCCCGACGCTCCCGTGATCCTCGGGGAGGGCACGTCATCTGGAATCCCCGTCTCTTTCAGTGCTCCTTTCACGGGATCCTTGACGTATGAAGTGGGATTCTCGGACGGCGCACCCTTCCCTTTCTCCATCGATCTCACCGATGCCACGCAAGCCTTCTTGCCGATCTCCATCGGTGACGACGCTGTCATCACGGGCGATCGCTATCTCAAGGTCACGATTCTCCCAGGACAAGTAGGGGGTGGCAGCGGATCCATCTCGCTGACAGACAATGACGAGATCTGGGATGGGGTCATCGTTCCTCAAGATGGTGGTGAACTGACCTTCTGCATGGAGAGGATTCGTCTTAACGGGGAAGATCGCCTTCGCCTGGTGAATCCCAATGGGACTAACTTCATGCCCAAAGGCATTGGCCCAGAACTCGTCGCCCCAACCTTCACTGACAGTGTCATTGATGTGACCCTGCAAAGCGCGCCCCTGCCGGCGACGGACGCGCCGCTTGGAGCCACCACATTCTACCGCATCCATCTGAACGGAAACGTCCGTGCGGGAAGCAATGGCCATTTGTTCGACGGCGCTGAACTTGGCGACGCTAGGTTAGAGCGCATCATTGGCTTGGGTGACGATATCGAGCCGAATGACACTTTCGCCAACTCAGCTCCTCTCGGCAATCTGCAACCTAGCGGCTCGATTGTACGCTACCTGGAGATCGCCAACAACAGTGACCAGGATTACTTCACCATCACGAGCATCGGAGCAACGACACCGACCATTCGCATTGAATTCACCCATGCAGAGGGCGATCTCGATCTCGTGCTCTTCGATAGTAGTGGCACCCAAATGGGAATCTCAAACGGTATTGTCGACTTTGAACAACTCTCCACGCCCCTCACCAATGGTGAAACCCTCACCATCCAGGTGTTTGGGTTCAATGGTGCCTCCAACGCCTATCGCTTACTCATCGGAGACGGCAGCGCTCCATCCGCTCCGGATCTCTCGCACTTATCGACATCACGTCCTGCACGCTTCTCGCTCATCAGGCGTCCAAATGCCGTGGCGGAATCGGACCGTCAGGCTCCGTTGTTCGACCCCGCTCCCTAACTTTTGCCTTATTCCCAGTTGTCATGAAGTTTCCTCAATTCCTTTCTAGCTTCCTCGCTCTGGCAGCCATTGCTTCGGCAGGTGATGGCCCCGGAGGCGTCGGGAGCACCACGGACGTGAATAGCCCGTTGCGTCTTTGGATCAAGAGCGAGTCCATGAAGGACGGTGCTCTCCCCAATCTCACCGGACCGTCAGGCACCTTGACCAATAGTGGAGCCTCAAGCGCGCCTAACATCCATCAAGATCGTGGTCGGCGACGTGATAGTCAGCTGCATCCCTTTGTCTTCACCTATCTTGGCATGGAGTTTGACGATCTCCCAGGGAGCACCGTGGCGATGGATCGTTTCGACAGCAGCCGCAACGGCACCTATGTCAGTGGCACGAATGGGAATCCCGTTCCAGGTGGACGCTTCTTTGGGAGCACGGCGACATCTTTCCGAGATGGCGCCCACATTGCGCTGCCTAGCATTCCCAACTTGGAAAGTCTCACCACGAACTTCCGCATCAGCGCTTGGATCAAGCCAGACGCGGTGTCCGGCAGGCAGTATTTCCTGCGGGCGGGCAGCGGTGGCTGGGGCCTAGGCTTGCAGGATGACCACGTGGTCTTCACCAATTTCGGCATCGACGATTTCATCTTTGATGACCTCTCCATCACGCCGGGCATCTGGACGCACATCCAAGTCCAGATTACCGATGACTCCTCCAACTCCGAGAAAGACGTTGAATTGCACGTGAACGGTGATTTCCGGAATTCCAATTTCGCTAGCATTCCCGGGTCAGGTTTTCAGATAGTCGAAGGTTCCATTTCCGCATCATCGGCCACAGCACCCTACACCATCGGTGCCAGCAGCGGCGGTTTCAATGGAAGTTTGTCAGGGCTCTACGTGCGCCAAATCGATTGGGACTTCACGAGCCAAGGCATGGTGGATTCCTCACTAAGGAACGATGCTGAGCAGGCCGATCTCATCCGCACCGCGCGCGAAGTTCCTAACAACCATCACGCGTGGGCGTCCTTTCAGGCAGATCAGGCAAACGGGCTGAGCACCAGTAGTTGGAATGCGGGCATCACCAGTGACATCACCTTGTTCACGGCTGTGCGCTACGAGGGAGATCAGTTAGGCACCACCGGAGCCGGCACGACCCTCTTGCGCAGCAGCAACGACAATCTCGTCCTTCAGCTTCCCGATGCCAGTGGGCGCGTGAGTTGGCACGCTGGCAGTGCTTTGAATCCAGGCAGTTATGAGACGGGCAGCGCGCCGCTCCGAACCCCTTTCAATCACTCGGGAGAGGTAGGCGCTCGCGAGTTCCGCCTCTGGAGTTTCACTCAAGGCTTCAGCGGTGGCCAGCGCATCTTGGAGAATGGGGTGCTCCTTGCGGCGCGATCCAATCAAGGGCAGACCTTCCCGATCTCCGATCTGCAATTCGGCAACTACAGTACGAGCGGCACCGCGGGCGTTTCCGCATCCCATGACCTGTCGGAGGTCATTGTCTACAACCGGGAGTTGAATCCCGTGGAGAAACTGATTGTGGACAACTACCTCGGGGCCAAGTTCGGCCACCCCAACGTGGCAGGAGCAGATTGGTTCTTGGGTGACGATGCGGACAAAGGCGACTTTGATAGTCATCTCATCGGCATTGCTGGCATTGCGAGCTGGACTCACGGAAGCTCCGCAGGTGGAGGTTTGGTGCTGGAGAACGTCTCCTTCATTGATCCCAACACTTCCAAGCGCCTTCTCGCAGCGCAGAAGACCGGAGGGTTGACATGCACCGCGTTGCCTTCCGCCATCGATATGGCATGGGATCGCTGGTGGTACATGCAGCACTCTGGAGAAGGTGGGGATGTGAGGGTGCAGTTAGACTATGCGGCCACTGATCTCGTCGTTCCTCCGGCCACCGAGCATTTCTTGCTCTACAGTGCGAGCCAGGACGGTCCCTTCAGCATCGTGGCCCGCGCCACGAGCACGCCGATGACGGTAGATTTCGGGAACCTGGAGGTCGGCACCGCACTCAAGACCGGCTATTACGCCATCGGCTACAACCGCGGCGCCATGAACGTTCTTCCTAGCAATGTCTTCGCGATCAACACCACGGAAGCTGGCGCGGACAGCGCCATTGCCACCGCCCTCACCACGATCAACAATCAAGCCAATGATGGCTCGGTTTATCAGTTAGACTTGAGCTCCCTCGTGAAAGGAACAGCGGGCCCTCCCAATGCCTCCAATACCTTTATCGTTTCCCGATCGGCCACCTGGCCTGACATCCGTCGCAATGTCGTCATCACAGGCCCAGTCCTTTCCACGCCTGGACGCTTTGTTCTCGATGGCCAAGGCAGTGTTCAACCACTGGCGATCCACGATGGCCAAGTCGAGATCTATCACATTGCCATTAAGAATGGCCTTGCAGGTGGTGCCAGTTCCAATCGCGCAGGCTTGGGAGGCGGCCTATCTATCTTTCGAGGAGATGTGCTGCTAGAAGACTGCGTCATCCTAAACTGCGAGGCTCGGGGTTCCGATGGCTTCATCTTCGACGCTGGGCAGACGGAAACGCTCGCGCCTTCCATGGCTGGATGGAACGGAGCCTTCGGTGAGGCAGGCAATCCCAGTCGGCATGGCGTCTTTGATCCGCTCTTCTCCACGCCCTTCAGTGTCTATGACCGCGGCGAAGGTGGCGATGGCGGTTTCGGAGCTGGCGGAGGCTTCGGGAGCTATAATGCGTTCACTCTTCACCATGGAAACTTCCCGGGAATCGGCGGCTTTGGTGCGTGCGACGGCACCACTGGCGTTCGTTTCTGGCGCTCCAATCCCAAGCCTACCGACACGCGCGACCAATCTGGTGGCAGTGCGGGATTCGGCGGGGGTATCTTTCAATACCGTGGAAAGCTCCGCCTCAACCGGGTGGGACTCGAAGGCAATGCCGCCACCGGTGGAACGGGCGGGATCCGCGTCGCTGGCAGTGCCTCCACGGACCAAGCCGCCGGCTTCGGTGGGGCGATCTTCTGCTGGGAAGAAGCTTGTTTGCAGAGCATCCACGATTCTCTCGTGCAGAACAACACGGCCACGCTGGCAAATGATGCCGCTTTCAATCCTGTGCCCAATGGAGGCGTGAATCACGTCGATTTCTACGGCGTCGGCTTTCCAACCATCGACGAGGCAAATGCCACTTCCTCACTAACCAACGCCCTCAGCTACATCAACCCGCTCACTGGCATCATCAACGAAGACTCGCCTTTCGCCTATCAGTATCTTCTCTACGAAAAGGAAGGCGGTCTGGTCGTTCCCCAGTATGCGAAGTTTGAAGACGATGCCACCTCGCCCACGCCCAATCTCGCAGCCTTAGAGAGCCGCATTGCCGAATTGAAGAACCTCCGCCTGATCTATCCAGATTCGGAAATCGTCGCCAGGCTGCTGCTAGATACGCTCTATCATTATGCTACTATCAAGGGCATCCAAGGTGACACCCAATACCAACGCTGCCTCGCCGCACCGCTTCAGAATGGCTACAACCCCGATCTCGATGCCGAAATCACAGAGCTTGAGAACGCTCTATCGGATTACCACGCTGGCATCCACCGCTACATGGAGTGTCTCAAGGATCCTTCGACATACGCCACCTTTCGCGCTCTCGTCCCTACCATTCCCTATGCGATCTACTACTACTTGGATAGCGTCACTGGTGCGTATCTCCCCGTTCCCGGTGTCGACAACGATCTGCCCAATTGGCAGGCCACTCGTTATCGCGATCTTGCCTTGCTCTTCGAATTGCTCGTCGACTACGGACGCACCGCCGAGATGCTGGCGCGCGCTCGCGTGCTCCGCGATGATGAAAGCGCTAGTGATGCGGGAGAAGCGAGCAACCTCGTCTTCGAGGCTCAGGCCTCGCTTCAGACGTGGGGAGAGATCCTCCTTGACATGTTCGCTAGTGAACTCACGCCGAGCGATTTCCGCACCCCCGGTCTGGAAGAGTCCATCGCTCTCTGGCGCGAATCCGTGAGCCAGCTCACGACTCTCCAGTCCAATCTCATCGGAGACACCAATCCCTTGGGGTATGTCGACGATGCCCTCTTGCTCTTACCGGTCTCCGCCATCGATATCGGTGCTGGACAGTCGTCGTTCCATTCCTTTGACAAGTTCTACGACCTCTTCCGCGAAGCCAATGGCTTACTCGACGTGGCCAAAGCCGATCTCGCCACCGCGCGGACGAGCCTCACCCTCTTCGAGGCCTCCAAGACTCAAGTGGAAACGGAAGCCAATGCACTCGTCACCTCCTCACAGAATCGCCTTGAGGAGATCCTAGGAGATACCATCCCTGTCGACTCGTGGTTTGAGGTCGGTAGCGAAGTTTGGGAACAACAGAACAACATCCAAAGGGCGCATTCGGAGATTACCCGGAATCGCATTCGCATCGACAACCTGAACGATGAGATTCAGATCGAGATCGATCGCGTGGAGCGTCAGAAAGGTCTCAACATCGATCGCGACGAACTGGTCATCACCTATGGGGACAAAGTATCCAAGATCGACGATCAAATTGCCACCATCGAGACGAGCCAGCGCGCCTTAGAATCGCTCACCTCAGCGCTCAGCCCCACCGCGTTGACCAGTGGACCCCTAGCTCTCATCAGTGTCGGGGCCACCATCGTCAATGTGGCCGGCCAGGCCGGTGGCGACATCGCCAAGGGCTCGCTTGAGGACCAGAAGGCGGAATTGGCCACGCAGCAGATGAAAGATGAGACGGCGATCGACAACCAAGTCCTGGATGTCGACAGCAAGGCCTTCATCGCAACGCGCTTGCTGACAATGAAAGAGTTAGACCTTGATTCGCAAGTTGCCGCAGCCAATCTCCGGCAGGAACTCATGCGGCTCGCAAGCCTGGTAAAGGAAGCCGATGAACTCAGAGCCGTCATTGCCAATGCCCAGAACGCCATCGCCAAACGAGTCTACGCGGATCCCTCGCAACGACTACAGGTCCACAATGACTATCAAAAGGCCATCTTCTCCTTCCGCCGTGCGCAGCAGTGGCTCTTCTTCACCACTCGCGCCTTGGAATACAAGCGCAACGAACCCTTCAACTTCAATGGCATGAATCTTGAGAAACTCTTTCAGATGCGCAATGCCGACCAGCTTGAAGACTATGCGAATCAGCTCAATCTCCTCAATAACAATGCCATTGGTGATAGTGAGAAGATCGACTGGTTCAGTCTCCGTGAGGACAGCTTTGGGCTGACGCCTGGTTCAGCAGACGATGCGGCCTTCCAGGCCAAGTTCGCCCCGATCAATGGGCAGCACGTCATCACATTCTCCACTTTGCGCGCCATTCCAGGAAGCACCTTCCTAACAGAAACCGAGTATCTGGACAAGATCCGTCATTTCCAAGTTCTCCTTACCTTTCGTGATACCCCTCCTAGCACAAGTGTCACCGGAAATGTGCGCTATGGTGACGTCAGCTATTTCCGCTCCAAGAACTTGGGGACCGTGCCCGCAGGCCGTCCCGATCAACTGCAGGGGGAGTGGCTCATCTATATCAACCGGGATTGGGACTTTGATAGCACGGCAGGAAACTACGTCCAGGTCAAACGTGCCGCGGAGAGCTTTACCATTGCCCAGGCGCATACGAGTGCGGATCGCAATGCCGCCATTGGCAACGCAGCCATCTTCACTTCTTTCCGCGAGCGCAGTGTTGCCGCGACCAACTGGGTGCTGCACTTACCGGCTTCCATCGATCTTGCAAATCTAGCAGACGTCCAAATCAAGTTCGTGCACTACTCGACCGTGCGCAACGAGTAGGAGTGCCCAGAATAATTCGGCATACGCTTGCGAAACGCTTGCCAACGCTTGAGCCACTCCGAATCCGTCAGTGGCACGAGACCGCCACTCGGATGGATCTCGGCCGAGGCGTTGATCTCCGCTAGCAAGAGCGCGTCTTCTGCCGCCAGTTCCACCTGAGGAAGCGCGCGCTCCATGTCAATCACATCGATCCCATTGACGGAACACACGATCAAATGGCGCCCATCTGGCGTGGTCGTCATGTCCAGGATCCACGAATCGGCCATTGTGACCGGCGGCCGCAGGGCCATTCCCGTCGCGTAGTCCCAGAAGCGAACACTGCCTTCAAAGCCACCCGTCGCGCACCAAGGTTCGTCACCCTGTGAGAGAAACGAACCGGCCGCAACCGTGCCCGCATGAGGCAACACGGGACCGAGACGCTTCCCCGCTCGCCAATCCCAAACTTCCGCCACTTTGCCGGTTCCTCCGGTCAGAAATCGCGTTCCGCTAGGGTCGAACCTACCCAACCAAGGATTGCTCGGGTAGGGAATGGCCGCTCTCGCAGGCTCCCCATCATCCTGGTAAAACTTCAGGAAGTTGTCCTGATGTACCCGTATGGCACTGATCACCTCACCTTTCACGTCCACATCGGGGAAATGGCTCTCCGGATAATACGGCTCGATCACTCGGCGTTGCGCCTCCCGATCCCACAGGTGGAGGTATTCGTAAAGTCCCCACACAATCAGAATCCTTCCGTCGGGTGTGTAACGACAGCGCCCATTATTTGCCCATTCGTGAGGACGAGATATCGCGTCGTGATCAAAGAGTGTCCGACTCTCTCCCTTGGAAAGATCGATCTCCACCCCTTCCCCAGATGCGCAGCACACTCCTATCAGATTCCCATCAGGATGAACACAGACACCCCGCGGCTCCGATGGCATGACAAAGGCCTTACTCTGCCATTCACCTGACTCTGGATCTACCAAACGCACGAAACCCGATCCGCCATCGCCACTCGACTGCGTGAACGGCTTCGAGGACCGGTTGGGCGTCGTGCTCACGGCGAGTGCTATCCAAACATCATCGCGCCCCCAAGCACTGTCCGTGAGAATCCCTCCCACCTGGATTCGATCTCCTAACAGATCCCCTGTCGCCACGTCCACCGCTTGTGTTGCCGTCACCCGACTGGAAAGCTCACTATGGCCCGAGGGAAAGATCCACCGTCCATTCGATGAGAGTTTCGCCAGGGAAGTCGTTTCCAGGGGCAAACGCCAACTAACATCAGTCTCTACGGGAACCCGGAATACTTTCACCAAGCCATTCTCCGAAGCCGCCAACCACTGGCCATCCGCAGAGAAGGCCACATCGATCACTGCTGAGTTGGGGCGCCCTACTCGCCCTAACCATTCCCCATCCGGAACGGACCACAGGTTGAGTCGTTGATCATAGTCTCCCATCGCCAGCATCTGCCCATCTGCTCGGAAAGCTCTCGCCCGGCAGAAAGCCGTATTCTGGGGAAACGGTGCCTCCTTCCCCGTAGCGAGATCGAGCGCGCCCCCGCTTCCCTGGGCAATAAATCGCCCGTCCGGCGACACCGCAAGGTAAGGCCCACTTGCCAACCCCACCCACCCTGGCTGTCGATGCACCAACTGTCCATCGACGTCACGAATTTCCAAATCTCCGTTCGGAAGCGTCAGGTAGAAGCGGGAAGAATCCTCTCCCAACCACGCTGGCAAATAGGTCCCATCACAAGGCAAAGGGTCAAACGCAAGCTCTTGGAAATCATTCTCGCGTCGACTCACAGAGACCTCCTGTTCCACTACCACTAA
This sequence comes from Verrucomicrobiia bacterium, assembly GCA_030425385.1. Classification (GTDB taxonomy): domain Bacteria; phylum Verrucomicrobiota; class Verrucomicrobiia; order Verrucomicrobiales; family DEV007; genus JAACDM01. The sequence goes on from JAUIAH010000002.1 coordinate 74,329, forward strand.
CAACAAATCACCATCCTCACTATAACTCAGCGTCAGAGGACGCTCGTCCTGAGCAAGCGAAATGGTCTCCCCAGACCGCCAACGCCAGCAGAAACCGCCATGGCCCGCCACGGCAAGTTCCTCGCCGTCTGGATGCCACGTGATCATGCTCGCGTGATCAGTTGGCGCCGCCGCCAACACCTCCCCTTGCGGATACGCGTAAACCGCCACTCTCTCATCCTCGACAATTGCTAACATTTCCCCTGATGGCGACCAGGCCGCAAATGAGAGCGACTCCTCCTTCAGCGGATCCCAAAGTCGCTCTTCGTCGATTTGCCAGACCTCTGCCCCTCCCGATTCGTAGTCTGCGACTAACGCCTCCCCTAACGGATGCCATCGCAACGTCGACGCGTATGGCAATTCCGTGAGGAAGGCGCGCACGGGAACCCTTACGGTCTGTTGCCAGGCCGCCACCCGGTGTCCATTAGCGAGCACTCGACCAGAATCCCCCCGCGCCGTGACCGCTGCCTTGGCAAACCAGAGAGCCGCCGTCGCCGGATCGTCTTCCCCCAAGCCATTCCGCGTGTAGAGATCGGCCACGGTGAAGGTAGCCGCCTGCTCCGCTGCATGGGCCCGCTTCACCTGGATGAGACTCGTGACCAATCCTGTTGCAAGGGCAAGAATGATGGCCGCCATCGCGGTGACGACAATCTTGTTCTTCCTGACAAACTTCCCAAACCGATATGACAAGGTCGGCGGCGCAGCTTGGACCATCTCCCCATTAAGAAAGCGCTGTAGCTCCTCCGTCAACGACGCTGCACTGGGATAGCGCCGTTCGCGCTCCTTGGCCAAGGCCTTCATCACAACCCAATCGAGGTCCTTGGGCAAGGCGCCTTGCACCGCCGTGACATGGGCGCTAGGGCAAGGCGGCTCTTCCTCTGTGAGGATCTTCTGCATTTCCATCATTCCAGTGCTGGTCAAGCGATCCGGATCGATTGGCAACTGCCCTGACAATAACTGATAGAGCACCACTCCTAGCGAATACACATCCGTTCGCGTGTCCACATCAAGACCATCACTGAGCGCTTGCTCAGGGCTCATGTAAGCAGGCGTTCCGAGCACCTGACTGTGCTTGGTGAAGAGCGTCTGCTCTGAGGATTCACGAGTAGCCTTGGCGACCCCAAAGTCGATGATCTTCACGTCACCTTGCGCCACCAAGATATTGGAAGGCTTCAAATCGCGATGGATCACCCCTTTCTGATGCGCGTGCTCGATCCCCTGACAGACTTTCAGAAAGAGTACCAAGCGCTGACGCAGATCGAGCGTGGCCGTTTCGGCATACTCGGTGATCGGCACGCCATCCACCAATTCCATGACAAAGTAGGGGCGCCCCAGAGCCGTTGCGCCCGCCTCAAGCACCTGCGCAATGTTAGGATGATTCATGCTCGCCAAGGTTTGGCGTTCACGCTTGAACCGCTCAATCACCTCCACCGTGTCCATGCCAAGCTTAACCACTTTCAAGGCAACATGACGAGAAACAGGCGTCGTTTGCTCTGCTTCCCAGACGGTCCCCATGCCGCCCTCGCCAATCATACGCACGAGCCGAAAGTTTCCAATCCGCATGCCCGGGGATTCCTGCGCGACCTCGGCCCATTCTTGACGGGCACTCCGGCCAGGGCCCAAAGTGAGGTCCCCCTCATCCCCCCCACTCTCTTCGTACCCTAACAAGAGTGCTTGCACCGCCTCAAAGAGTTCAACATCACCCTCCGTCGCTTTCTTGATAAAAGCCTCTCGTTCGTCCACATCATGGGCCAGGGCCGCCTGAAATAAGCGCTCCTCGGGAGGGAACTCATGCTCCACACTCATGTCGCGGGCGACTGAAAGACATTGAGAAGGTGGGCAAACTCTTCCTCCGCGTCCTTCGCGGAAGCCACCGTCTCTTGAATCTCTTCTCGAAGCATCTCCCGATAGCGTTTCCGCAGCTTGAACGCGGCAAAGCGCGCTGCATTGGCTGAGATCCCTAACATCACGCCCACTTCTTGGTAGGAGCGTGAGAGCGATTCCGTATCGAGTTGATCACGCAACGCACTGAAGACAGCGCCCTTGTCGGCTGAGCAATAGGCTTTCTCGACACGCGCGAGCGCACGTCGCATGATCTCCTTCGCCCACCGTCGCTCAAATTCCACCTCTGGAGTCACATTCTCCGTTGGCTCTAATGCCAGGCGCTGCTCCGCATCGAGTGCGTCAATCGCGATCATCACACGACCGCCGCCCCGCTTTTCAGACACAGAGCGACGCCACTGCTCGGTCGCATAGTTCTTCAGTCCCGTCAGAAGGAAACTTCGAAGCTTGCCTTCCCTCAGCCGGACGCGCTTCATCCCTTCGCGAGAAAGTAGCCGTTCGAAGAACGCCTGCGTCAGGTCCTCAGCATCATCGACCGAATGCCCCATGCGTCGCGCATAGCCATAGAGCGGAAACCAATAAGTCTGACACAATTGCGCCAACGCCTCGGGGTCATCGTCCTGCGCGTTGAGAACGACGCTCCACCGAGTCTCAGGAAATGCTTTGGGTTTATCTGGCGACACGATCTGGGGGGAGAAAGCGAAGCCTAATGCGGATCAATCGTCGCATCGACCAAATAATTGCCCTAGGCAGGACCTGTCGCCACGGGCCGGTCAGGATCAGCACACCACTCGCTCCAGGACCCGACGTAGAGTTTGGAACCTCGCATGCCCGCGTGCTCCATTGCTAGCACATTCACACAAGCAGTGATCCCGGAGCCACATTGATGGACAATGGCGCTCGGTGCCCGATCACCCAGGAGCGCTTTCCAAGCCGTCTCTAGCGCCTCTGGAGACCGCATGGTAAGATCCTCTCGGAGATTGTTGTTGAAGGCGCGATTCACAGCGTTTGGGATATGGCCTGCCACAGGATCGATCGGTTCCATCTCCCCACGAAACCGCTCAGGACTACGTGCATCCACAACGAGGCGATCCTGAGTGGACACATTAGCCACCACTTCCCCCACCCTCACCAGCATCGCCTCATTGGGTCTCGCCTTCACCTTCCCAACCGATGAGGTATCCGGCAGATCCCTACTTGTCGGCAGTCCCGCTGCTTCCCATTTGCCCCAGCCACCATCGAGCACCGCCACATTATCCAACCCTATCCAACGCGCCAACCACCAGAGACGCGCCGCGAAAGCACCCCCAGCATCATCATAAGCGACGACATGCTTCTCTTCGGTCACGCCTCTACCTGCCAGGAAATCGGCAAATGTGTCAGGATCTGGCAATGGATGCCGCCCATGGTTACCCGTCTTCAGCCCTGACAAATCGCCCTCCATGTGAGCAAAGTGGGCACCTCGAATGTGTGCCGCTTCATAGAGCAATCGCCCTTTGTCAGGATCACCAAGATCATGACGACAATCGAAGACCACCCACGACGAATCGTCGAGGTGGTGAGCAAGGGATTCGGTAGACACGAGCATGGCCCTTTCCCTATCACCGCCCCATCCCGACATCAATGGAGAACGGCTACACTGCCATGGTGGAAACCATTTCATCGCACGAGTCGGCCTGATAGCTTCCAACTCATGCAGTCTTGGGTCGCAGCCAATCTCCTCATCGCTGTGGGCTCGGGCATCGGCTACTGGAGTTCACGAAGCTTGCGGTCCACAACCCATCTGGATTCCGCTGTGGCCCCCACGGCGCCTCCCAACAGTCTGATTCGCCTTTCGAGTTTAAGCGATTCTGCAAGGCTCACTTTTCGCGAGCGGCTCTTTGCTCAACGGGGCCGATCAACCCTAGAGACAAGTCTTGCTCTTTGGGAAAGTGTGCGGGCATCCGCACACGTCCCGGCTCAACTCCGCCAGATCGAACGCGAACTCTCCTCAGGAACACCATTCGATCCCGCCCTAAGCAGTCTCCGTTTCATCCTCCGCCAGCATCTAGAGAGGATAGACCCTAGCAATCACCCCAATATTCAGAGTCACGCAGCCAGCAGACACGACGTGGATGATCGCGAGGAAACCCTCCAGAAATGGGCAACCCACGATCCTGATGCCGCCTTTGCCTTTGCTCAACGTGAACCTGTCCACAATCATCGCCCACGCATGCTCGCAGCCGTCCTCACTGGAGCCGCAAAGACTGATCCAGAAGCGGCCTGCCGGCTCTGGAAAACCCTGACAGATCGCGATCTTCGTCATCGCCTCGCTAAAGAGATCGCCTGGCCCCTGGCCAACGCCCTCCCTCAGCGTTATCCTGAGTGGGCGCGCCAGTTCCCCCACCATCAAGACCGCATTCAACCAATCGCTTTCGAGCACCTCGCCAAGCAATCATCCGACAAGGCCCTCGCCGCCTTGGATGAGCTTGAATCAACAGGGATTGATGTTAGAAATGCGAACTGGAGTCAAACGGATCCTGCCGGCGCAGCTTCCTGGCTGCAGGACTACGCTCACGTCAAGGGATACGAAGATCACATCGGGCGACTGATCGAGCAATGGCGCTTCCAAGACTTTGATGCTGCAGCCGACTTCGCGCAAACGTTAGCCCCCGGCAAAGCTCGAGATGCTGCTATTCACCATCTCGCCAGCTTGGCCCAAGCCGTTGATCCGCACGCAGCTCTCGACTGGTGGACGGATCTCTCCGTCCCCACCAAACGCCTTGACGCCCTTGAGGCCAGTCTCATTCGCATCGACGAGACCGCCGCTCATCCCAATGACATGGCAAATGCGTTAGACTCCCTGGCAATTTCCTCAAACGAGCGAATATCCCTTGCCAAGCGCCTAGGAATCACTGAAACCCCATGATCAGGCTATGCGACCTTCGCTGTCACGGGTCACATCGTGCGGCGCGGCGTCCAGCACACACGGAAACGATGTCTCTAGGAAATCGGGCAATTGAAAGAAGCGTTACTAGTTGCCCTCGTCAGGTAAACTCAGGGTGTCCAGCTCGACCTGTCGGCAAAGACGGTCGCCCATTGGTAGGTATCATTGCGCTCATTGAGAGTGATGAGCTTGCCACCTTTCTTCACATCATCACCACCGTAGCCTGCGTGGCCGCTGGCTCTACCATAGACGCAATCAATACCCTCGATCCGGCCGCCATAGTCGTTGACATGATCATGTCCGCAAAAGCAGGCCTTCACGCCGAGTTGACCCAACAGAGGGAAGGCACTCCCGTCTTCGCCGTAGGTGCAGACGGCTTCTTTCTGAAAGCCTCTGGCTCGTTTCGACTGCCAGACTTCTTCGTATTGAAGCACGGGAATATGGAGGAAGCAGAGGGCCTTCCGATCTGGGCGCTTCAGAGACTGACATTGACGCAACCAGTCCTCTTGTGCCGATTGGATCCCTTGGGTGGTGGTGTTCAAACAGAGGAGATCCCACGACAGCACGTCGGTCTCTCGCTGGAACTCGACTCGGTAGTTGCCCCCGTCATGCCCACCACGGTAAAGCGAGTGTGGCGCTTCCGTCAGGATAGCCTGCGCCTCTGCATAATCGTCTAACAGATCGTGATTCCCCCATGTAAAGAGCCAGGGCTTGCCCAGCCCGCTCATGACATTGACCGCAAACTCTAGGCGCGCGGCGCCTTCGCCCTTCGGTGGATCATGCCAGACGTCCCCAGTGAAGGCGATCAGATCGGGATTCGTCTGTTCGGTGATGCGCTTGAGATCGTCAATCGTTCTGCGATCCGCATGCTCCCTAAACTGATCGCGATTGCAGAAGAAGTGAACGTCTGTGAACTGGAGGATCTTGATAGACTCAGGGTCCTCAATCTTCAGAGTGGCGACCTTGCTCCTGGAAACCTTGCGCTTGGGCGGGGCGAGCCCGATGGGGATAGGATCCCGCAAGTCGGTCGGCGATCGTTGGCCTTCACCGTGGGCCGCGCAGACGGCGCTCGCGGTGACGCCCGTGAGGAACGTTCGGCGTTTCATTGGATGGACTCCTTAACCCGGCCCATCTCAAACAGCTTTCATCACGAGAGCGAACTCCCCCACCGTGATTTCGTTAGGCCATCCTTTCTCTTCTTTGAAGGCGCTCTTCATTGCCGCTTGCACCGTCTCCGGAGCCTCTTCGATCGGCCCAAAGGACACCGTGACGAGCGCTTGGTCTTCCTTGGAAAGCCCCTTATAAATCCCATCCTTGGCATTCAACGCCTCCCCCTCGAAGTAGAGCTGCGTCGTCAGTTCATGATATCCCCGGCGTGCCACCTTATAATGGATATGAGGAGTGCGCTGGAACTTCTCATCGCCATAATGCCGCGGGCGAATCGTCTTGAAGCAGTAGAAGCCATCTTCTCCCGTCACATATCGCCCATACGATTGGAAATTCTGGTCCTTCTCCTTCTGCTTTGGATCACCCGCGTGATCATAGATGCCCTGGTGGTCCGTTTGCCAAATGTCGACGAGCGCATTGGCGATGGGTTTGCCCTCTGTGTCGCGCACGATGCCATGAATATACAGATTCTTACCCTTGGCGCGTTTCTCCCGACTAGCGACAAATGTGAGGTCATTATCCAGATCGGGGTAGAACGGACCCTCCGTTTGGGCAGGCGTCGGCTTCGCACTGCCCGTAGCCGCACCGGCCAGACCGAGGCTTGATCCTAACATAACAGTAGCTTTTAGTGCATGACGACGTGATGAAGACGAAGAGTGAGACATGCGAAGAGTCTACCTTGGCAGCCCAGCGACCAACAAGTACTGATTCCTTTAATCGATGCGAGGCAAGCGGCCAATCGCTCGCCTTCGCTGTCCCCCAGTCAGGACCCCTAATCGTTCAGCTCGATCCCCGCATCGATCAGATTGTTCCAGCGGTCGACGGGCTCTTGCGCACTCCACGCCATGCCTCTCAAAAGCAGGACACGAAAGAGAGGGTCATCAAACGTCCATGAATAATGGCCAGGGATGGAGACGAACACGCGCCCCTCTCCTACCGCACCGGCCCAGAACTGGGGATGATAGCCCCCGTCTTCTTCGCAGTCTGCTAGGAGAGTGTGATCTGAGAGATCGCCTACCAGATTCCAATAGCTTTCGTCGTGAAAGCGCGTCTGGGAAAACCCACGCGTGATAGGGTGCGCCCCTTGCGCAAAGCGCACGTCCACCAAGCCATGCCGGTAGTGCGTCTGCCCCGCATCGCTCGCCAATCCTATGATCTCTCCTAACATTTCCGCGTGTCCCCCAGCTTCGCAGGCCCAGTGAATGAAGACGGCTCCGCCGCCACGTTCCAGGTAGGCTCGAAGATCAGCACAGCGCGCTGGGGTCCAATTTCCCCGCTTGAAGAAGACGAGCACGTCTGCCTCGGACCATTGTTTCTGAGAAGGCCATTCCCACGCGGTTCCCACCGAGGTCTTAGCTCCCATGGAGAGGAGTCGGCCCCACACCTGCTGCCAGCGGGGGTAATCATGCTCTCCGTGACCATGATCCTTCTTCCCTGCCACCAACACCACCTTCAATGGCCTTGTCGGCAAGGAAGGTGCTGGCGCCCCTTCTAACACTGCCTCAAGCTCGGATTGCGTCCTCGGTGATGGCGCATCGTCCACGCCATCTCTGGGCAATGACGGATAGTCTTGCATGACAGGAGCCTCATGCAGGAGAAAGGTCATCAGATCTCGCTGCTCATCTTTCGTGAGATTGTCTAGCAAACCCACCGGCATGAGAGATTGCGCCAGTGGTTGCGCGTTCGCCACCGCTTCTTTGGGCACCACGCGCGCCACACCAGGCCCGAGGCCAAGGCGCACGCTACCATCTCCTTGATCGACAGGTACGGCAACCAAGGTCTCTCCCGATACCAAGGTCACTTGGTGCGTCGGATAGTCTGGATTCAGGCTCGCAGAAGGTTCCATGATGTCACGCCACACAGACGCATAATCGCGAAAAGGCAGATTGCTCAGATCTGGACCGAGATGCTGTCCGGTCCCACGAATCGCATGGCAGTGAGAGCACAACGCCTTCTCTCCAAAGTAGAGCGCTTTGCCCCGAGCCCAGGAGCCACCCTGGGTTTCAGGTCGGACAGGCACGGCCGCAACGGGAGGCGCGTCTGGCGTGGTCCACGGCTGCACAAAGCGCCGCGTGGGAAAGGCACGCGCCCGCCGATCACGCATGGTCGACCACGAAGCCGTGAGCGCCGGCGGGCCTTCGCCGGGATGATCGAGTGTGAGGGTGATGGGCACCCACCGATTCTCGGTCACGGTGAGACTGAGACTCACATCATGCGACACATGTCCCCGGGTAGAGGTCCGATACTGATTTCCCCAACGCAATGTCAGAGGCCCCGTCGTCGATGCAAAGGTGACGGTGACTGTCTCAGGTGCGTATTGATAGTCGAGATGAGCCCCTTTCTGAATGGCGGGATGCAGCATTTGCCAGAGATCCAACTGCGTCGTCACGGTCAAGACGCCTGGCTCTTGAAGATCCGCAAAGCGCCCGGAATAGAGGGCACTTGAATGTAGAAAGGCCCGCGACACGTCGAGGTCCACATGCGGGAGCCATCCCTCCCAAGCCGCATCCTCTTCCCCACTCCAGCGCGCACGCACCCCATGAGCATTCGCTTGCAGGGCATACTCTGGCAGATCCACACTGAGCCACGTCTGCTCAGCCAGCGTCTCCGTTTGGATCGCAACTGAATTCTCTGACAGCATACGCACCCCGTGCACCTCGACGAGTCTGCGGCCTTCTGCTTGCTGCGCCTTCACCACTTCGTAGCCAGGGGCGAAAGACTCATAGCGGTCTCCCGCGCGAGCGTGAGGGCTTGCCTCGATGTGAATTTGGTCCGCGCTCGGGGCAATCGGTCTATCAAAAGCCACGCGCACTTCGCTAGGGCTCTCACGCCACGCCATCACGGGTTGTGGTTTGGGCGTGTAGCGAATCCGCCAGAGCGTTCCCTTACCCTTTGGGCCCGTTCCCCAATCGGGATCTCCAGAATGCGCGCACAAGCGCAACTCTCCGAATGGACTGACACAAGCATCAATGGCCAACGCTCCGATCCCGGCAATGATCTCATTGTGTGCCACGTATCCCGCGGCAGTCTTCACCAGTTTCGTCCGGTAGAGTTTCCCTCGTGATTCCCCCACCACCAGGGCATCCCCCGCCCACCACGGCGGCCCAAAGACCGGCCCATCATGCACCGATTCATTGAAATTCATGCCGCAAGTCGACTGATGCTGGGGCCCATAATCATAGACGCTCGGCTCATCGATCACGTCCGGAAGATGCTTGGGGTGGCGCGGAGGGAAGCCATAGTGACGCCCAGCTTCGATGTGCAAGAGTTCGTCATAGGGATTTCCGTTAGGCAACCAAGTGGCGCCCTCCTGATCCGTACAGAAAAGGTCGCCGTGCCGATTGAATCGCAGGGCGATGGGCCATCGGATACCCGTGCAGATCTTCTCGCGCGACTGGAAATCCGGCGCAATCCGCAAGATGCTGCCGCGTTCCCCGCTCAAATCATTCTGCGCCGTTCCTGTCTCCTCAATCTCATAGGCATCATTGTAGAGACGCACCCCTAGACCGAACCACACAGAGCCATCGGTGGGATGCAACGCCAATCCCGTCACGTCCACCCCCGCACGTGCAGGGGGCCAACCATCGGCTAACGTTTGCACCACATCAGCGCGATCGTCCCCATCACGGTCGGCGATCATGACAATCTTGCCTTTGGCTGCGAGAAAGACAGCATTTCCGTGAGGACTCCCTTTCGGTGCCAGATCCATGCCAATTTGACCCGTGAGGCGCCCCTCACTCTTATAAAAAACGGTGACGTGATCCTCAACCCCATCGCCATCAGAATCGGTGAGCAAGTAGATATCGCCTGCGTATCCCAAGGCGACCAACGTTCCGTCATGCCGATAGAGCAAGTTGTTCACGTTGGGCAAATCCACCGGCAACGGCTCGGCCGTGATGCCGGCGACGAAGGGATGGAAGATACCATCAGGAGCGGCAAGAATGCCGTGCACTGTTAGAAAGAAAGCCAGAAGAACCGCACGCATGGCCATTCTCTATCAAACGCTGGGAGGACCGTCCATCCCGTTAAGGAGCCAGCCCTTCGCTACCGACTCCCAAGGTGGCGAGATCGCCGCTCGGGTTCTCGGAAAGGAAGAGATGGCGAAAGCGGAACTCTTGCGGCCGCTGATTGGAATGCAATTGCAGCCCGATGGGCGATGCCTGGAGCATCTCAGCATCGTCCGTGAAATCAAAGACCACGGAGCCGTTGGCTGCGCAGCGGATGCGATTCCCGATGACGAGAAACTCCACCAGATTCCAGTCCCCGACGATCTCCTCACCAATCGTCAATGTTCCCCGCTGTCCGGCAGGCTCCACGCGATTGCGCCGATACGCGTCCCAAATGCCCCAATCCTGACAGAACATCAGCAATGGCCCTTTAAAACCAAACGGATTGGGGCCTTTGTCCTCGAAGCGCTCGCCTAAGGCAGCCACCGCCGAGTGCATGGTGGAATGCTGCGGCGAAACCGTTTGCTTCACCTCAAAGATCAATCGGAACTCTCGGTAGTCGTTCTTGGTAAAGAGATAGGTGCTTGAGGGCACGGGCTCTTCGTTGCTCCCTCGAATCACGCCTCCTGGCTCCACAGACCAGTAGCGTGTGTCACCGTGCCACGACTCCAGGCGATCCCCCATTTGCAAGGCCACAGGACGCTCCGTCGCGGGAAAGTACGCCTTGGTGATGATGTTCCCCAACCGGAGCCGAGCCATGGCCACATCCTCTTGCAACGCGACAATCTTACGCTCAAGCTTGGCAAAGCGCTCTCGCTGCTTTCGATTCTCTGTCAGGGTATCGATCACGGCATCCATGGCCTCCTCCTTCGCTAGTGCTTCCGTCAGGGGCAATCCCGGTGCCACTCCAGGCCGTTGATGCCCGACATGACTGAGCCAGGCCGCGTGCATCAGTTGTTGCTTGGCACCCACTTGTGCAAGGATGCCCTCATCCAAGCTCGTCGGCGTTTCCTGCCACGCTTTGAGAATGGCGTCTGCCATCACTTGGTGTCCTTTCTCATCCATGTGCACCCCATCATTGGACATGGTGAAGCCTGGGTCCGAGGCCCTCGCTGCTTCCAAGGCCGCCTTAATGGGAGCATGCACATCAATGACCATGTCAGCCTGATGCTTGTCCTTGCCTTCCAAGATCCAGGCCGCGTAGCGTGCGATCACGCTATCATACCCCTCATATATCGTGTGCCAGGCAAAGTCCTCGGCACTTTCGGGAACGAGCTTCCCCTGACGACGCATGGGTTCGGGATCGAAGGGAGGTGGCGTGAGGAGAATGGTATAGGCGCCGCTCGCCTTGGCCTTGGAGACGAGGTCCGTGATGCCTTTCTGATAGGCTTCGAAGCGCTCTTTCGAGAAAGGATGATAGATGCCATCATTCATGCCATAGCAAGCGACCACAACTTCCGGCAACACCTTCTCCAGAGCGCGATCCAGGCGTTCGTGCACGTTCGGGCGGGGAAAGGGATGCGCCGGTTCCGAGAGCCCGGTGCAGGTCTCGCTGGACAGACCCAGGTTGATCCACTTCATACGTGCATCGGTGAGACCCGCCTGACGGAAATGCGATTCGAGGACAGTGATATAGTGGCCGTGATTGGTGATGGAATCCCCCAGAAAGAGAATCTTGGCAGGCGATTGGAGAAATGAGACCGGTAGGACACTTTCCCCCAGACTTCCCGTATCCAGTTCCTGAGAACGCCCCGTGAAGGGCAGGCTCAGGGCGAGCAATAGCAAGGTGAGGCAGCGATTCATGACCCCGCACGATAGCGTGCCCGCAGGAGAAGGGCAGCACGAAATCGACTGGTGAGCGATTTCAGTTGGATTCAGCGACGCAGGGCCAGTGGATGATCAATAGTCGACCGCGAGCGGCTTGTATTTCACCCTATCCTTCGTGCGACGCTCTAGCAAAGCCATCTCAATGACGCGCCCCTCGAGTTCAAACTCTTCGGGAGGGATCGGTTTGATACTACCACCGATCCGCTGGCCATGACTCATCGCTTCCCACATGGCGAGGATCAGACCAATGATGCGTTTGCGGTTTCCGTGAGGACGAATCCGGTCGCGCAACCATCGCTTGGCCTGAGTCGCCGCCGCTTCATTGGCAGACACCACGGCGAGCCCTTCCGTCTCAACCGAGAAATGGCCATCGTAGGTGAACTCCATGATCACATCCTCTTCCTGCGTCTCGCCGACTTCAGCGAAGACCCCTGAAACAATGAGAGGCGGTTCCATGACACTTTCAAAACTATTCTTGAGCGCGGGACTCAGTGAGTAGCTCATGAGCCGCCGCAAGGTCACATCCTCAGGCGAGCGATTGAACCCCTCCAAATGCGCTGCCTCGATAGCCGTCTGACGGATCTGCTCGATGTCGACTGGGTTTCCCAGAGCAGCGAGGGCGTGCCGATCATAGATCTCAAACACCTTGGATTGCCCCAAACCGATTCCCACTAGCAGAATACCTTCTGGACGCGACAGGGCAAAGACTGGCGTGGCTTGAGAGAGTTCATCACGGACATACTCACCGCGGTCGCGGATGGCTTCGAGCCATTGGAAAAGTTCGCTCATGATCTGATGTTAGGTCGTTGCTGCTTTCTGCCACCAGCCCGCCTGCTCAGTCGCCGTGATCTTCCGCACCCCGCTTGAGTCGAGACTGTAGACAGACGCATACCGCCCCGCTGCAGGGTCCACCCCGCCCGTCGCGGAATCAAACTGCGCTGCGGTAGTGAGCAACCGCAGCGCCAGCATCACGGCTTGTTTCAGATCCAATTTCGTTGGTCGAGGCGTGCCCCACTGGTCGAGATAGCCGAGAATGCTCTTCACATGAAGGGATCCCGATCCCGAGGCGGCGAAGTTTGCCGTTTCAAACTGCGCCCCGAGCGGGTCATAGAAGTAGATGGCAGGCCGGGGCTCTCCGCCGTTCTGATCCAGACCAGCGAAGATGGGAACGACGGTCCCGACACCCTGCATGACCATGGGAAGGTTCTCTTTGAGCAATTGTGAGAGCGCTCGAGTCTTCGCCCGCAGACTCATCGTTTGCAACTGGCTGCGCCGGTAGAACTCGAAGCTGGTGCCCAGCGCGCGCGCCATCTCCATGGCCACGGCAGGGGAACCCGCGATGGCCATGAGCGATTCGCCATCGAGCGGAAGGATCTTCTCCACGTGATCGGAATAAATGATGTTGTCGGCCGTGGCGCGATGATCACCCGCCATGAGAACGCCATGGCGATAGTGAAAGGCCAACACCGTCGTCGCCTCCAAGCGCTGCTGCTCCTCAAGAGCCTTGCCTTGGGACGCGACACGCGCGAGCGGATGCTGGGGCAGCAGCTTGAGGAAATCGCCGTCAGAGGGCATGGAGGCCAGGGTAGCTCGCATGGGGTAGGAGTTGGTCAGGCAAGGCTACGCAAAGCTCTTGCCGCTTGCCCATCTCAAAAGAACCGTTTCTCCAATCCGATTATATTAAGGTTGCCAAGCGAGTGAGAACAGACTATCCCGCGCTGATAGCCACCGACCAGCACGTTTAATGAGCGATTCTGACCCCATCGATCTCTCTGATCTCCAACTCAAACCCCAGTGGATTGATGAGTTGGACAAGCCCAACCGGTTTGAAGCCTTTGAAGGCAAAGAAGACCGTCGTCCCCGCCAGGGAAACCGTGACCGTCGTCCTGGACGACGCCCCGACGGTGGTGGTGGTGGCGGCGGCCAACGTCGAGGACCCGGCGGCGACCGGCGCGGTCCAGGCGGGGATCGCCGTGGTCCGGGAGGCGATCGTCGCCGTTCCCCTGGTGGCGGCACTGGCGGAGATCGCGAGCGCGGTCCACGTGGAGATCGCCCACCACGCGGGGGCGGCCAGCGACGTCAGGGAGATCGCCCGCCACGGCGCGGCGATGGCCCGCGTGGCCCACGTCCGCAGAACCGCCCGGAACGTCCCCCGCTCTATGAGTTGATGGACATCGAACTCTTCCCCGATGAGGCCGGCCTGGATGCCGTCGCCCGGCAGATCAAGATGACAGGGCGTTCCTACCCCATCTTCGACCTCGCTCGGCTGGCGCTCGGTGGCCCCGAGCGCTATCATGCGCGCTTCACGCTGAAGCCAGAGACGACCCAGGTCGAACTCATCGAGTGCCGCCTCGATCAATCCGTCTGGCTATCGATGAACGAAGCCCTACGGCATTTCCGTCAGAGCGGTCTCTTTGATCAGTATTACAAAAAAGAAGAGGTCGAGGTAGACCCACCCAAGGGAAATTTCTCCGTCATTGCTGTCTGTGGACTTTCTGGCGAAATGCTAGGACCGCCCAACTTCCATTCCTACCAGAAGAATCTCAACGACCTGCACGCGCGCAAATTCAGCCGCATGCACATCGATGGCTACAAGCGCCGGATCGAGATGGTCCGTGACGAAGAGACCATCCAGAAATGGAAAGACTCGCTCGCCAAAGAGACGCATTACACTTACCTCAAAGCACCAGAAGGCGAAGAAGCTCCCGTCTTCAAATCCTTCGCCGAGGCCGAACGCCATTTCGTCGACAAGCATGGGGAAGAAGCCTTCGCCAAGGTGACCCAAGTCACCGTGCCAGGCACGATTCCTCCCAAGAAGATCTCCGGGGCATTGCTCAACATGATGAAGCGCAATGTCGAGCGCCAGACCAAGTTTCCCATGCCCATGGTGAAGAATGTCAGTCCTGCCATGGAGAAAGCAGGACTCCGCTTCTTCAAGCTAGGCAAGAAAGAGACCTATGTCGCGCGTTCCCGTCCCCGCGCCTTCAACGCCAAGACAGAGGTGTCACCGCGCATCCGGTCGATCGTCCAATACATCCGGGACAATGAGAAGCAGGACCTTCACAAGCTGGTCACCGCCCTCGTTCCCAACGCCTCGACTCAAGAAGGCACTCCCACTCCCGAAGAGATCGACTTCCTCAAAGATCTTCGTTGGTTGATCCGTGAGGGCTTTGTCATCGAATTCAGCAGTGGTGAGCTACGCCTTGGCTCTGACAAAGCCCCCTTACCTCCGGCCTCACGCGCGGCCAGTCCCGCGGCGGCCACGAAGGGGAAACCCGCAGGCGCCAAAGCCTCTAATGCGACGGATCCGGCGATCGCTTCCAAGGCCCAAGGACCCAATATCGCCCTGCGTCAGCGCATGCTCGCTCTCAAGAAACAGCGACGCGCCCTTCGTCGGGGGCTGCGATTCGCTCCCGAGCCCCGTCACCGCAAGCGGATGAAACGCCTGCACGCCCGTGGTCGGCTCCGGCGGCTCGGCCGGCTGGGCGCTTCATGAACGAGCGCTCGCCCAAGGCCTGTGGCTACCGCATGCCTGCCGAATGGGAACCGCAAGAAGCCATTTGGCTGTCATGGCCGGCCCATCCCGAATCGTGGCCCGAGAAAGCACAAGCCATCGAGTCTCAATTTGCCCACATCGCGGCTAGCATCAGCCGCCACGAAGGCGTTCGCATCAATGCCAGTGCGCCTCGCCACGCGGCCATTCAGCGTGCGCTTGAGGAGGCAGATGCCGAGATGGATCGGATCCAACTCTTCCCGCATCCTAACAATGATGTGTGGTGCCGCGATCACGGCCCCCTCTTTCTCAAGCACGGCGACAATGGCACGCTCGCGGTGACGGATTGGACCTTCAATGGGTGGGGCGACAAATTTGCCCCCTACGATCTGGACAATCAGATGCCGCGTCGGATCGCTGAAGCGCTCGACCTCCCGCGTTTCGAAGGAGGCATGGTATTGGAAGGCGGATCCATCGAGGTGAATAGCCGCGGCCAATTGCTAACCACTGAGGCCGTGCTCCTCAATCCCAATCGCAACCCCGACCTTAGCCGCGCTGAGATCGAAGCACGCCTTCTCAATCTGTTAGGCATGGAGGAAGTCTTCTGGTTAGGCGAAGGCATTGAAGGCGATGACACCGATGGCCACATTGACGACATTGCTAGATTTGTCGATGACACCACCATCGTTCTTTCCTGGGAGAAAGATTCCAAGAGTGGCAATCACCGCGTGCTGCAAGAGAATCGGGATCGCCTCCAGGATTTCCGCACGCCGGAAGGGTATTCTGTCGAGGTGATCGAGATTCCCCTCCCCCAAGCGTGTGAAGTCCCCGGCTGGCGGCTGCCCACGCTCCCTGCCAGTTATGTCAATTTCCTTATCCTCAACACCGCCGTTCTCGTTCCCACCTTCGATCAGAAGAAAGCGGACACCCTAGGCTGTGGCATTCTGGGGGAACTCTTTCCCACGCGAGAAATCATCCCCATCCCCTGCCTCGACATCGTCGAGGAAGGCGGCGCTCTCCACTGCATCTCTCAGCAACAGCCGACGACGGGTCACTCCGCCCGCACCCGGTAGAAGCCTGTCGCCAATGCATGCTCCGAGACGAATTCAAGTGGCGCACCCGTGCCAGTAATTGGTGACTCAGTGAGGGTGTCCCACGTACCTTGCAGACTCTCCGAGAACTCCACGAAGTAACGGCCCTCAGAGGCGCTCGGCCACGTGAGTGTGGTCCTGATGCCTTGGCGCTCGACCGTAAGGATCTCGAAAGGTGCTGGTCCGGAATCCACCGGATCCCGCAGCACCCGAAACGTGAACGTTCCCGCCGCATACCGATCGGCGGGGCCCCCGTCCGCGTTGGGCGGCCACGCACCAGGCTCGTCTCCCCAACGTCCCCCTCCCACAAACACCAAAGCCGCGCCGCCAGCATCCGTTGACGTTCCTAGATCGACGCTCCCCTGATTCCCATTGGCCTCACCCGCGCCATACCCATGGGCGAGAACGGTATACGCTCCCGGCTCCAATCTTAGTGGTTCTGCCAGAGGCTTGAAACGTGATCCTCCCACGAGCACACCCGCATCCTCTGGTGTGAAGATCCGCTCAGCCAAACGCTCTCCAGCGGCATCATCTTCCGGATCCTCAGGCGTGCCCCCATCCTCACGTGACCACAACGCGACCGCCAGCATGGATGCAAGTCCATCCGAGCCATCATCGAACACGCCCAATTCGTCCACCAGAATGGGTGTGGTGACGATGAAATCGTGCCCTAACGATCCGCCAAAGCCCTGATTCCCCACCGTCCCTTCAGGCACGATGTAGGCCGTGGCCGAGATCTCCGCAGGATCATTCGCATCCAGCGGGTCCGTGCCCCGTCCCACTTCCACGCCGTCCGCCAAGGTATCACCATCCGAGTCGACATTCTTTGGATCGGTCCCATGGGCCGTTGTCTCCGCACCATCCGAGAGGCCATCGCCATCCGTATCAGGATGGAAGGGATCCGTTCCCAACTCGATCTCACGAGCATCACTCAAGCCATCGCCATCACTGTCCGAATCCTCTGCCGTCCCCCCGCACCCTCCTGATGCGGGGTCTGCCAAACACACCACTACTTCTGGCGTCAGTGCCCTATCAAAGATTCGAATATCATCGAGAATGCCGTCGATACCCAAGGCCGGGTTGTTGCCGATGCCGCCGAAGGTGAGCACATTGGCTGGATTCGAAAGATCCACCGGATCCACCACCTGAGAGGATGCCAGCTCTCCTCCTCCCACAGGCTGACTCGGCACAATCGCGCCATCGACAAACAGTTGCACCTCTCTCGTGTTGGCTTCGTAACTCACGGCCACATGGTGCGTCGTGTTTCCGCTGATAGGCGCCCCCGTGGTCGTCAACACTGGAGCGCTATCCGCGAACCACTGCAGATCGCCATTGACCATCAGCGCGGCCACTCCCGGGGTGATCTCGGAGCCATTGGCGAATAAGACGCTGAACTCCGCCGGGGCGACATTCAACCACAGCGCCACACTGAAGCTCTCCAATCCCGTGAGTCCACTGGGCACACGGACATGCGCCCCCCCTGAGAACGCCACCGCGGTTCCCTCACCAGTGAGAGCCTCTTGCTCAAAGGTCGCCGCCCCGGCCTCCAACGCGTAGGCACCAGCACGTCCACTGCCACTGGCATCGATGATCATGGTCGATCCCGCGAGATCATCCAACGGATAACTGCCCACTGGTCCCGAGGGATCCCTTAACAAGGCCACCAACGGCACCTCGATCGCACGATCATCCTCGTCGGGATCGTTGGTCTCCAGACGTAGGGTCCCGTCAAACTGCCCCTCCTCGCCTTGAGGATCAAACACGATCGCCAACTCACTGGCAGCGCCTGGTGCCAATGTGAGTCTCCCATCTGCAGGTTCCGTCAGGGTGAAATAGGCATTCCCCGTCGTGATGGACGCGGTCACCTCGAGCTCCTGACTTTCCCCACCGTTCTGCACGCGCACTCCCAACGCTTGCGGCTCGTCGATGAAAGGAAGTTGGAATTCATGATGACGGCCCACATTGATGTTAGGATCCGAATCATCACCACGCCACACCGCCTCCATCTCCTCGGGCGATAAGGCCACCTCCCAGATGGCCACTTCATCCATGAGGCCCTCGAAATTCCTACCATTGCCACAACAAAGGTCGGCTCCAAAGACGAACGGGCCCTGGTCATTCGTCTGCGGCGTGTGTTCCAGTTCTGCCACCGCAGACATCAGCGTCCCATCCGCTCCTGACGTTCCCACATAGAACGTGTTGCGATCTGCACTCAGTGCCATCGCCACAAAGGTCCAGCGATCCTCGGGCACATGCAGTTCGCTATTAAAACCCCAGGTCTCACCTGCATTATCGTTCCAGGTGTAGGTGAGGTTCCCTGTGTCATTGTGGAAATCGAGGCCGATAGGCTGTGGACTGCGAGCGTAGACGATCCCCGCCCAGCTCCCCGCCGGCACCCCTTTCACCCACGCGGCGATGGTGATTTCGGCAAACTCGACATCCGTTTGAGGCACCTCCACATAAGTCTCTGCTGTCGCATCCAGGACAAAGGCATAGTCGCCCGCCTTTCCCGAGTGCCCACCGGCATCGGCACTCCACGTCCCTCCATGCAAGGTCCCGTCTAGCTCTGCACCACGCGCCGAGGCATTGGCCACCACCTCCCCCGCTCCCTCATTCGCTGGCCAGTATCCCACCAGACGATCTGGTTGAGGAAGGTTCGCTTGCGCTAACGTTGATACCATCGTCGAGAACAACAGCATCCCAAGAAGTGGAAAGAACGACATCTTCATCACCCGCCATCTTGAGAGACCTCGTCCTTCAACGCAAGCCACGAGATGACCTGCCTGTTCCTCTCGCTCTTCCTCTTGCGGCTCCGCGCGATCTTCCTAACGTCCTCGCATGGAGTGGCCTCACTATCTTTCTGCCATCACCGTCCTCATGATGTGCTCGACCGCATCTCCCGCTGAGGAAGAACCGCTCACATCCACTCCACCCGACCCCAGCGAGGAGCTCTACGACCCCGCTCAGTTGCCGCACTTTCGCCTAACACTGTCAGAGGCATCTCTTGAGCAGCTCCATGCCGTGCAGTCCACACGCGATCCCGCACGCAAGACGTATGTCAGGGCCACCTTTACCTACGGGGAGGAAGGAAAGCGCGAGATTCTCCACCATGTCGGTGTTCGCATCAAGGGCGAGGGGAGCTTCCAACCTCTCCGCTCCAAACCAGCGCTGAAGCTCAAGTTCGATAAATTTGTGTCAGGGCAGCGTTTTCGTGGGTTGAAACGGCTCACCTTGAACAACAATTACGATGACCCCACCTTCCTCGCCGAACGCTTGGCTTATGCCGTCTACCGAGACGTCGGAGTCCCCGCGCCTCGTTGCAACAACGCGCTCGTCACCATCAACGAGACTTTCTACGGCGTTTACACGAATATTGAGACCGAGGATCGCACGTTCCTCAAACGGTGGTTTGAAGACGCCAGCGGCAACCTCTACGAGAAGGACGGCTATGGGGATTTCCTGCCAAAGCATGCCTCTGATTTCGACCTGGAAACGAACGAAGAAGAGAACGACCGCTCGGATCTCACGGAGCTCTTGCAAACCATCGAAGCCGCTACTGACAAAGACACCTACCTTGACGACCTCGCCAAGGTGGTGGATACGGAACGCCTCGTCAAATTCATGGCGGTCGAAGGTCTGGTGAACCAATGGGATTCCCTCTCATTCCCACTCTGGTGGGTTCACAACCTGCGCCTCTATCATGATCCCCAAAGCGACCAATTCGTCTTCATTCCCTGGGGGCATGACCTTTGCCTCAAACCCGCACTCTTCACCGGGCGCCGCTATATCCGCATGTTTGAGCGGACCCGCCGCTCGGATCGGCCGAATGGCCAGGTCATGGCGAGCATCCTCTTCCGGCGTTGCCTCGAAAGCCCCACCGGGCGCCAGGCCTACCGCGAGGCCATTCAAGAAGCGGTGCAAACCTGGCAAGGTCTGGACATGGTGACGTCCGCGGAAACCTACTACCGTCAGATCAAGCCCTGGGTCGCAAGAGACCAACGCAAAGTCACCGAGAAGGGTCCTCTCACCCATGCGCAATTTGAAGCCGCCTATCAACAACTCCTGACGACTCTCCAAGGCCGCCTCGCCGCCGTGCACGAAGATCTCCGCGCAGAATGATATTCAGTGGCTCATTCTTTCAAAGTGACGCCGGGAGCTTTCAGCGAGCCTACTAACACCCGGCGCCCATGAGGATTTGCCATCTCAGGACGGACAGGATGACCTTCCGGGCCGATGCCGCCTTCTGGCTGCTCGGGCTGAGAACAAGACGGAAACCGTTGTTGTCATTACGGTTGTCCGGATCCTGGTTGTTGCGGTAGGCTGACCGGCAGTTCCTGCCGTTGTTGATCCAGCTGCCACCGCGCAACACGCGGTTCCTGCTCTTAGGAAGACACCCGTCAGAAGCATAATACCTGTCGCCGGAAAGCGCCATCAGAATCCGCTGGGATGATAAAGGCAAATAAAGCAGTCATCCGCCGCTGCAATTCCGCTTCATCCCAAACTCCATCCATATACTTCTGCTCGTAGCGGATCACACATTTCCGAAATCGCACGCGACTGCGACGGGAGAGACCTAACCGGTACGGGAACACTCGATAACCCAGAAAGTCCATTCCGTGACGCGTCCGATTGATGTATGGCTCTGGCTTGAGTTCCAACCGGCACCTCTCGTCCAAGAACTCCCTCGCCAAGTCACGGTACTCGCGAAGTGAATGGGAGTCCTCTCCCCACAACACCACATCATCCATGTAGCGGACATAGGGCACCTTCAAACGCTCCTGCACAAAACGGTCGAACGGCGATAGATAGAAATTGGCAAAGTGTTGGGAAGTAAGATTTCCGATTGGCAACCCTCTTCCTGGACCTTTCTCGAAACTCCTGACAAGGCGGGCGAAGAGCTTAAGCAATCCTGGATCTTTGAATCGTCGTTGAAGCAATTCCAATAAACACGAATGATTAATGCTATGGAAATAGGCACGCATATCCATCTTGAGAAAGAACGGGCGTGATCTTGCGCGTTTAGACGCCGTCTCCAGCGCCGCAAGACGTCCTTTCCCCCGGCGACACGCATAGCTATGGTCAATCGCCGTGCGTTCGAAGACTGGTTCACACACATTCATGATGGCGTGATGCAATACGCGCTCTTCGAAACAAGGCGCGCAGATCTCCCTCGGCTTGGGATCGCGGATCATAAAAGTATGGGATCGCCCAAGACTTACATCTCCTCTCAAGAGCCCGAGGCGAAGCGATTGAAGGCGATCCTCCAGGTCTTCCGCAAATCGCTGCACCTCCGGTCGATACCGTTTGCCGCGGCTAGCTTTGTGGAAGGCCAGAGCTAGGTTGTCCCTCGCCGCAATTTCAACTAGCAGATTGCCCACTCGCTTCATCATTCATCAACTCTTGCAACACCTGGACCAATTCATCGCCATAGAGCTCCAGCCGTTTCTTGCCCATCCCTGTGACAGCCCCAAGTCCTGATAAAGTCACCACCTGTTTCTGCACGATTTCTGCCAATTGGGCATTCGTCACAACATTGTAGACCTTCGTATCCATGGCCTCCGCTTTCGTCTTCCGCCACTCCTTCAGCTTCAAAAACCGGACGAATTCCTCGGCTGTCAGTACCTCACGATAGTCAATCGGTGCCGGCTTCTTCTCGTCTGCTTCTGATGATGCCGTGCCACTGAGGTAATGCACACAGAAATGCCACGCACCTTGATCGTAGTGTTGCTCCACCCTCAAGACTTGATGGCTCCTAACAAAGCGGTTCAGTGCTTCGTTAGCAGCATCTGGCGTCTCTGCCGGTACTCGGAAAATCTGGTACTGGATCATGCGCGTCTCCCTGCCGAGCTGGCGTCTGTCCCTGCCTGGTCTGGCGGCGCTTCGCTTCCTCCCGCCAGCCCGTCAGGGCCCGCCGCCAGCTCGGTACCCGGTTCGGCCTTGAGAACAAGACGGAAACCGCCGTAGTCACCACGGTAGTCCGGAACCAGGTCGAAGCGGCAGGCTGACCGGCAGTACCCGCCGACGTCGAACCAGCCGCCACCGCGCAACACGCGGTCCCTGCTCTTCTCTGGACCTTTGGGATCTTGCTTGGGACTCTCATGGTAATAATCTTCAGCATACCAATCGGCACACCATTCCCAAACATTGCCATGCATGTCGTAGAGGCCCCACGGATTGGGTGGATAATTCCCCACAGGCGTGGTCTTCTCCAGATAGGGTCCTTTCTTCGCCTTACCATATGGGTGATTCCCGTCGAAGTTTGCGAGTTCGGAGGAGATATTCTCCCCGTCACCAATGGAGAAGGGCGTATTCAGGCCCGCCCGACAGGCGCGTTCCCATTGCGCTTCCGTGGGTAAGGCATAGCGCATCCCATCCGGCGCTCCGCCCTCTTTCTCGCTCAGGGCGCTGAGCTTCTCACAGAACGCCTGGGCATCCTCCCACGAGACGTTCTCCACCGGAGCGTCTTTGCCGACCTTCTTGAATCTACTTGGGTTCTTTCTCATCACGGCTTGGTACTGGGCTTGAGTGACCGGATACTTCCCGATCCAGTAACCCTGGGTGAGTTCCACTCGATGCGCGGGACAGTCACCATCCTCGCCATCTCCCATAGTGAAAGGCCCTGGAGGGATCCAACGCATTTCCAATTCTTGATCCTTGGGTAATGGGATCTTTGCGTAGCCGCGGTGGCCATCGACGAGAATCTCATCTGCTGACTCACCAGAGAGATCGATCGAACGAGCAACCTCGGGCACATGAGCCTCTACGTATGCTGCCAAATTTCCAAGCGTGATGATCCCCGTACTTCTTGTGTCTGCCCATCCATCAATGAGTGCCTCCTCGATGAGTCGCCCAAATGTTTCATCAGGAGTGGGCTCACCAGCCATCACGTGGGCCTCATTGGGAAGAGGAACTGCTCGGGGATCATTATCTTCCTTCATATTGATGATCCAAATCTTCCTTTGAGCACGAACCTGCTCCAATTCGTTAAGCACCTTCTCCCACACGCTCGAACTCCCCTCGTAATAAACCACCAAGCGCTCGATCGGCTCCTCCGGCAGCCGCGCCTGAGCCCACACCTTCTCGAAGTCCTTCAACGCGATAGGATGCACGAAATCTCCGTGTACGTGTGGCAGGTGATCCCACCCCACCAGAAGGGCATGCCGCCCCGCCTGGGCCAGGTCGAGCTCCGCCTGCTTCGCTGGCTCCACTTCGCCCTGTCCCTGCGGGGCGTCCTGCCCTTCTGGCCGCCACAGCTCTGGCGGAGCCCCGGCCTTGAGAACAAGACGGAAACCGTCGTCGCCATTACGGAAGTCCGGATCCCGGCTGAGGCGGCAGGCTGACCGGCAGCGCCCGCCGTTGTTGACCCAGCCGCCACCGCGCAACACGCGGAACCTGCTCTCCTCCCTGCATACGGGATCCTCTTCTGGACTAGCATTGTAGTAGCTGCCATCAAACCAATCCTCACACCATTCCAACACATTTCCGATCATGTCGTGAAAGCCCCACCCGTTGGCCTCTTTCTCCCCTACCGGATGCGTGGTACGACCACTGTTTCCGTCATACCAGCCAATGGCGTCCAGTTCCCCGTAGCGGGGTGCCTCTGTGCCTGCCCGACAGGCATATTCCCATTGCGCTTCCGTCGGCAGGGCAAAGTAGCAGCCCTTCCTCGGTCCTCCTTCGGCCTCACTCAGCCCATTGAGTTTCCGACAGAACGCCCGTGCGTCGTCCCAACTCACCCTTTCCACCGGAGCACGCGGGCCCGCCTTCTTGAACTCACTGGGATTCTCCCCCATCACCGCCTCATACTGTTCCTGCGTCACTGGGTACTTGCCCAACCAGAAGGCTTTCGTCAGCCGCACCCAATGCCGTGGTTTCTCATCAGCATCTGCCTCTTCGTCATCGTCCGGACTCCCCATCTGAAACCGCCCGGCGGGCACACGCAGCATCTCGATGCCCGTGGCGGATCGCCAGTGGCGTGAATCGCCAGCTTTACCCTCTTCCTCGGCTTGCAATTGCTGTAAGACAGCTTCCGCTTCTGCCCCTTTCTCCCCACCGAGCCCCCGATATACCAGAGCCCTTACTCTAGCAAACACCTTTTGCAATCGTCCCGGAAGCTTGAATTCTCCACTCGGATGGCTAAGCAGAGCTGAGAAGGATCTGTCAAATCCATAGCGCTGCTCCAAGAAATCTCCCACGGCGTCCCAAACATCAATCTGAACTCTCAGCGAACTGCCTTTCAAGATCTCTTCGCGGATCCCCTCATGGAAATCATACCAGATCGGAAACGCCTCCGCACCTTCCAGCGGCGGCATCCGTTTGATGAAGCCACTGAAGAGAATCTCTGCCAAATGCCAATGGCGACTAGCAGGCACAAAGCGGCGTTGCACCAAACGCATCACGGCGGGAAGCAACGGAACCGCAGCCAGCGCGCGGAGTAGCTCCTGACCTTCTGGAGAAGCCGTCTGGAAAAATGATGCCAACTCATTGATGATCGCCTCCCCTCTCGGTGGCGCCCAGGGCTCCCCATCTGTCGCTGTGTTGGCTTCGCCTCGTTCCATCGCGAGGGCCCTAACGGAATGCCCACCGTAGGCCAGCGTTAATGGCCCTAATTCCTTGAGGCTTCGTGCCGTGAGCGTGAATAGTGGGAGAGGCGGCATGAGCGTCGCATCACAGCCACCGGGAATTTCCCGGACCCAAAGAAGATCCTTGTTAGCAGCATAACGGCTCGTGGCCCTGGCCTCCGCTTCTGCCACGTGCATCAACGCCGTCCGCTCCTGCTGCCAGCTCTCTGGAAATACATGGACGAGGATGACTTGGTCGCTACTCCCCAAGTCACCCAACCACCTGAAAGCTCTCCCAGAGCGCCACGCCTTACCAATCGTATCTGTCACCACCATGACGATGCGTGGCCCTCCATCATAGGGAAGGATTTCAGGTAGCCCACCTCCACTGACCAATGAAGCATCAGCCTCTTCCCTCATGTGCGTCAGCGTCACCCGTCGAAAGGCACCGAGGCTCTCAAAGAGAGACATCAGGTCAGTATCAATGCCATCCCAAAGATCCATGGACGGCGATTGATCTACGACCAAATCCAAAGCAATCAGTCGACGCAGCGGTGGCCGCCGGACCACCTGCAACAGCCCACCAGCATTCACCGTCTGTTCAATCGTCTTCTCAATATCAAGTTCGACTAAGGGTCCAAACCGCGAAAGCCGAGCCAGGGGTCGGAGCGCCTTGCCCAAGAGGTGGCGACTGGGCAAAGGCAACGGTTGCTCCAGTTGAACCATGGACGCCCGTTCTTCCTCATCAGCCCTCTCTTCTGCACTATCAACAGGCCCGCTAAGTCCGCTTGGCTCAGGGGATCCGCTCAGTCCAAGTTCGCTCCGGGCCTCTTTTGATGGGGCAGGCGATGGCTGTATAGGCTCAGGAGGGCGGGCACTTCCAGTTTCAGAATCACTTGAACGACGTTTCGAAGACTCATTGGACGCGGATTCTTGTGCATCTCCTGACAGCCACAAAGGGCCGTGCCATCGCAACCACGCGGCGTCTAGCAAGCCCTCTACTTCCAGCGTGGGGTCGCTCATTTAATGACAGCGTTAGGCTCCATGCTTCGTCCCAAGGCTCGTCCAGACCGCTTCGATCAACTCCGAATCTTGAGTCACATCTAAATCGCCAGTCTGTTGCCAATAGAGCACGATCGCATTCAATAGCTGATCAAACGACTGCACCTGACGCTGGCGCCGTTCCAGGTAACGCTCTACCAAGCGTTCCAGGGCTTCGTTTGGCTTTTCAATATCGTGGAGATAGCCCTCCAGATGTTTTCGAGCCATGTCGAGAAGTTCTGCTTTGCCATCGAGAGGCTGCGCACGACGGCGCAAGCAACGCCTCAAGAAAGGAGCTGGGAATTCTCTGCCTTGATTGCTCGTCATGATGACCAATGGAAACTCACCATCACAAATGACCTGGCCGTTCGTGACCGGGATTTTTTCGGGAACGGCCCCGGTCTCCTGTTTCGACGATCGTCCGGGCAATACATCGATCGGCTCTTCCGATTCCATCCGCTCTAACTCTGGAATCGGAAAACGCCCCTCTTCAAACAAGTGCAACAAATCGCTCGGAAGATCGATATCGCTTTTATCTATTTCATCAATCAGCAGAACTGCCGGACGATTCGGTTTGGTCACTGCAAAGGCCATTCCCACAGGCCCAAGTCGGATATAGCGCCCAACCTGTTCACTTAGAGCTGCCGTCTTCTTCATTTGGCTATCGTGCAAGCGCGCCAAGGCGTCATATTGGTAAAGCCCGTCACTGAGCGCCGTCCTTGAAGTGATGGACCAGCAGAAAGGGCCAGGCAATCCCAGCTCCTCTGCGACCGCGTAAGCCAAAGTCGTCTTACCCGATCCAGGATCGCCTTCCAGCAGAATAGGGCGCCGCAAGATAAGGGCTGCGTTGACAATCTTAATCAGCGAGGGATCAGGTCGATAAGCTTCAGCACGTTTTCGCTCACCGTCTCGGGCAAACGCCCGCCAAGGAGGAGGCTTCGGGAGATTCTTTAATCTATGGCTGGGCCCATCGCCGTCAGGCTCTCCCCGATAAATTCGCTGATCAGTCACTTTTTTTGCCATGATAGGACTCCTTTATTGTTCAAATAATTGTCTATTAGGAAGATTCCATGGGAGATATTCCGGCCCATCGAAAACGAGAAACGTCTCAATTGCATCATCACTCTCACGCGCTCCGAGGAGCATCTCTGGCCACTCTTCCCACGCCTCTACTTGGAAACCTTCCTGATCATCGGCAGCTAGAATTACCCCAGCCCCAGCTTTCAAGGCTTGGGACACCTCGGCATTATCTCGATTAACAACCTGAACAGCCCCTTTAGATGCCATCTTTATTCGAAAACGCTTCAGCTTATTCCGCACCAAGGCCCATTTCCGATCGAACCAGCGTTCATAGGGATGCAATGTAAGCTTGCACACTTTCTTGAAGGCAATACACTCACCTGCCATCTCATAAGATTCTTCACCGTGAGCTGCATTCATATCTTCATGAGGAACGAGAAATCGCAGAGCAGGCTCCTTCATCTGCACCAAAGCGTCAAAGCACCGGGCAACATCCGAGTCATGTCCGGCTAACATGGGCAATGGAAAGCGATAGGTCTTTCCTTCTACGTTCTCCAAAACCACCGGAACGACTCGCCCTGGCTCATCAGGCAACAACTTCGAGACCTGAATCTCAACTGGATTCTCCTCGAGCCATTGACCATACTCTCGATGCAAAGCAATTCCGGATGCTCTCGATTTTTGCAAGTCCCCGCTCCGTCCCTCCAAATAGTTCTCCTGCCACGCGTGGAGCGCTGCTTCAAGTTCTGGCTCGATGCATGCAAGTCCTTCAATCATTCGGACAATGGGAACGATCTCCCCATCAAGTGGCCGCTCCATTCGTTCTTCAGCATGGGCAAACCAGCCTGTGTCCGTCGTTTTGCTAGGAATCTTACCGCGATCAAACCATGCAAACCACAACCTTTGCTGATCATTGGCCTCATCCCCATGATTCGCGATAATTTCTTTCAAAGACCCCAATTGCTTGCGATCTTGGGCAGCATCTATCAGGGGCTCAGGATTCGGGAACACCACGGAGGTCTCCAAGTGTCCAATCACGGGATGATACTCGACTGTCTGGAGTGCGGTATCAGTCCTCTCCTTTAGGACTGTAACGACCTTTTCGATAGGCAGATGAGAGCCCTCTGCCTCTGATCCAATTGTCTCAACCGCTTTAGCAAGATTTGATGGCAATCCTCCATCGTTCGCATATTCCCGCGCGCGCGCAGCCACGATCAGATCGACCCGAACGCCTGAACTACTTGAAAACTTTCCGTCAAACTTCTCGAATACTCGCCTAATTTCGCTGGTGCCAGCGGCAGCATGACAGCAATCGAGGATGAGAAGCAACTGCTTGATACTCCCTCCCTTCAGGCACTCAGCAATCAGTTCGGCCTTCACTAACTGAGCTGGATTAAGATCACCGCTGTCCGATCGTTCACTCTCAGCGTGGCACAGACGCAACCCATCGTTGCCCTCACAGATGCCGTGGGTTGCATAGTAGAAGACCAATGCAATCTCGTCATGCCGTTCACCGCTCCACTGATGCGTGTCCGAAAGCACTTGGAGAAGTGGTGTCTCCAAGGCATCCAGTCCCGGAAAAACTGGCTTGAGCCTTAATCGGCTCTGAAACAGGTCTGTCACCTTCTCTACATCTGACTTCACATTTGGAAGGCGAAATTGCTTACCAAGCAATGGAAATTCGGCGCAGCCTCCCGCGTAGAAATAGCCCTCCATAACCTTTATTCGCGAATGATCTTGACCACTTCGGGCCGGGATAAATAACGATCAACGTCGTGCGCATGGAATAACCCCGCTGGATCCGGAACGAGAATATCCTCAACATGACGCACATCCTTTGAATCGAAGAGCGCATCTAACTGTTTTGATAAGGCGACCACATCACTTGGCTGAGCGATATTGACCCACCGCTGGATCGCACCCGGCCATTGTCCCGGGTTTGGTTTAAGTTTATCGTAGATCAATTTTCGAATCCCTAGAGGAGATCCAAGAGTGATGAACAGTTCAACTCCCTTTGAGTCTTCGCACAGAGCCTCATACGCCACGACGCTCCCAAGCGAATGCGCCACTACCACTTTCGTGTCACCGAGAGAGGCATGAACTCTTTCCTTTGCCTTCTGGCGGAGATCCTCCTCGTTGAGATAGCGATGAACTTCCTTAATCCACCGAATCACCACAGTATCCGAGACCTTACCCATTCCTGGCACCTTGAGGAGGAGATTAAGGGCACGCTGCAGGTTCCGATCGACCTTGATCCAACGAGTCGTGGTTTCATCCGCCTGCAGGAGCAACGCAGCCTCCGCGCCTAAAGAAATCAGGAAATCCTCTTCCCACCCTGATGAGAGATCGTGCAGATCGTATGAGGAATCCAATGCCCGCACACCACGCAGCGAGTATAAATCGGCATAGTAGACGAGTTGAAAGTCGTCCTTTGGAGTCGACGGCAGGCCCACTCTTTCCTCGCCATACACCAGAGATTCCCACCAATGTCTCTGAAGATCTGCAGCATCTTTATCTTGCTGCCCAATGCCGTGAACGCCAACAATCCTAGCCATAGTTGACGAGAAAGTGGCAGGATGTGTGAGGCTTGTCCAGAAGGAAGCATCCCTCCAGAAATGCCGCCCATTTCCTCAGTGGCACTGTCGCGGAGGCGCGGTAGCGTTGCGCTATGCGATTGCTCATCATCCTTTTCGTTGGTCTCTCACTCCCTGTGCTTCATGCCGACTTTCACTGGATTGAGGGTGAATCGTCAGCCGATCATGAGATGCAGCGGCACGGTTGGTATGATAGTGTGCGCAAGACGGAGCTTTCGGGGAGCGATTGGCTCTCACACTTTGGCGGCAGTGACACGGCTCCTGTCGCGCGGTTCTCCTTGACGGTGACGACGGGTGGCGCGCATCACCTGTGGTTGCGCATGAACACGGTGGCGGCCGCAGCCTCTGTCCGATTGAATGAGGATCCGTGGGAGGCGCTCTCCTTTGAGAAACAGGAACAGAACCTTAACATTGCTGCTGATGGGAAACCCGATCTGCGCTTTGTCGCCTGGGTGCCCGGACCGACACTGACACTTTCTCCTGGAGAACACACGTTGAGCATACGCTTTGATAGCAAGAATCAGTATCATGGTGGCCTCGACGTGGTGGTCTTGAGTGACCAACCCTTTCTCCCTCAAGGCAACCGCAAGCCAGGCGAGAAGACGGGCCTAGCAGATCCAGGCACCTGGGCTTTCGAACCGGATCGCGATCGTTTCTCCGAAGATTCCTTGCTCGATCTCAGCCATCTCAATGAGGTGCCCGCGGGCAAGCACGGTCGCGTGCGGCGCACGACGGATGGGGCTGACTTCGCCGATGGTCGAGGAGAACGCCTCCGCTTCTGGGGTGTGAACACCGGTCTGCAGCGTAAGGATGACATGGGGCGCCTGCGCGAACACGCGCGATGGCTCGCCAAGCGTGGGGTCAACATGGTCCGCCACCATGGCCATCTCCCTCCCAAAGATGGACAGCCCCTGACAGACGTTCATCAGCCGGACATCGACGCGGCCTGGCGCTTGGTCGCTGCCATGCGAGACCACGGGATCTACACGACGCTCTCGCCCTACTGGGCTTCCCACACCAAGATGGATCCCGCCTGGGGTCTGGATGATTCCGGCAATGGCAATCTGACCGGCTTGCTCTTCTTTGATCCTAAGCTTCAGGCCGCCTACAAGGGCTGGCTACGCGCTTTGTTAGCGCCCGCCAATCCACATACAGGGGTGCCCTTGGCGAAGGATCCCGCGGTCGCCTTGATTCAGATTCAGAATGAGGACAGCCTGCTTTTCTGGACGGAAGGCAGTATCAAAGGCGCGCAACGTGCCAAACTCGCACGCCTCTTTGCTACTTGGCTAGTGAAGAAGTATGGCTCCCTCGACAAGGCAACCGCGCAGTGGGGTGGACCAGCAGGCCAAGAGGAAGACGACTTCTCCCAGGGGATCGTGATGCCGCACCAGATCTGGTCGCTGACCCAACCGGCGGAGGGAGCGTTGGCGGCGCGCTTGGCAGATCAGTTAGCCTTCTACACGACACTCATGCGCGACTGGAACACGGAGGTGGTCCGCTTTCTACGCGAAGACTTGGGCTACGATGGGCTCGTCAATGCGGGCAACTGGCGCACGGCGGATGCAGCGAAACTGCTAGATGCCGAACGCTACGCCTATGCCGCCACCGATGTCATTGGCGTGAACCGGTACTACACGGGCGGTTCTCACGAGAATCCCGACGACAAGCGCAAGCCAGGCTATCTTGTGAGTCAACACGATCGCTTCGAGATGGGCTCTTCTCTCTTGCAGCCCTGGGCCTTTCCTCTGGCATTGCGTCATGTTTCCGGGTATCCGATGATCATTTCTGAAAGCACTTGGGTCCCGCCCTTGCGCGAGCAGGCGGAAGGCCCTTTCCTCGTCGCTGCCTATAGCGCCCTCACAGGGATGGATTGCTTCTACTGGTTCGCCACGAGCGATATCGGTTTCGGTCCCCCCATGGGGAAATGGCAACTGTCTACGCCTGCGCTCATCGGAATGTTTCCCGCTGCCGCACTGATGTTCCGTCGGGGTGACGTCGCCCAGGGCAGACGTGTCCTCAAGGAAAGGCGAGCGCTCGCGGATGTTTGGAATCGAAAAGCCCCGCTGTTGCCAGAGGAAGCAGGCTATGATCCTAACCGAGACGCCACGCCCCCCGCCACGAGTGCCGAAGCCGCGCGCTCTGGCAAGATCACGCCCCTGGCTTATCTCGTCGGACCCGTCGAGGTCGAGTTTGGGGAGGAAGCGCAGATGCCCTTGATCGGCGAACTCGCGCGCTGGATGGATCCGGAAAAGCAGGTGGTGACGAGTAACACCGAAGAGCTTCGTTGGCATCTTGGTGAAGGATATGCCACCCTCAAGGCCCCGCGGGCGGCCGGCGCTTGTGGAAATCTGAATAAAGCAGGCGATCTCTCCCTGGGCGCGCTCCGCCTGGAGGCGAAGAACCATTACGCTAGCATTCTTGCGGTGTCTCTCGATGATCGGCCTCTCGCAGAGTCCCATAAAATCCTCGTGCAGATTGGCACCGTCGCCCGCCCACACGGGTGGCAGACGGAAGCCGAGGGCGGAGGCCAACGCATCGTTACGCTCGGAGGCTCACCCTGGAATTTGATCGAGGCTGATGGAACGCTCAGCCTGACAAACACGCATCTTTCCCGCGCCACGGTTCTGGACGCCAACGGCATGGTGGTGCGAGAAATCCCTTTGAAGCGGCAGGGAGATGTGATTTCCCTAACTTTACCACCAGACACCCTCTACCTCGTGCTGCGGTCGTAACTCTCAGCAAATGCATCGTTCCCTTCGTCATGAAAGGAGACCTGTCGGAGTCACCT
Organism: Verrucomicrobiia bacterium; assembly: GCA_030425385.1. Lineage (GTDB taxonomy): Bacteria > Verrucomicrobiota > Verrucomicrobiia > Verrucomicrobiales > DEV007 > JAACDM01. Next base: position 106,665 of record JAUIAH010000002.1, read on the forward strand.
GGTAAGACAATCGTAAAGACCTGGGGACGACCCGTGGGGACCTGCCTCACAAAGAGACGAAGTCGGAGGGTTCGTGCCATTCATGTGCACCTTAGTCTCGCTCGGTGACCCGACAGTAAGGAATCCTACGCCCGGACATATCGTTTGTCATGGAAAGATTGGCCGATTCCAATCAATGCGACACCGTGAGGTCGCGCTCGGGCACGATATCCCAGCGCCGTCCAATGGCCTCCAATTCTGGAGAAACCGCCCAGCGATCCGCCAAGGTCTCGCCTTCGTGAGCGGGATTGCCCCCTTTCAACGCCATGCAGCCCTTGTTGTTGCCGATCTCGGCAATGGTCGCCATTTCCTCATCACTGAGACGCACCTCTGGCAAATGCGCCAACTCACTGATCTTGGTCTCCACGGTCTTGCTTTCCTCCCCTGGTTCCTGAATCATGGTAGGCACGACGCTTTTGATAGGTGACTGACAGAGATTCCAAATGGAAGCCAATTGAATCATGGTGAGATCGTGCCGCTCAGCAATGGCACGCATGCGATCCAGTTTCTCCACGCCCGCTTCCACCCACCCCGCGGGGCGGAAGGTGCGGTGATCGCGTTCGGGAAAGGCATGCCCCGGTCTGACGTCGTCGTGAAACAAGCCTCCGTAGTCCACCACACGCGTGAGGAGATCCACCCCATGTTTCTCAGCTGCGGGAAGGACCATCTGGCCAGGCCATGGCTCTAACGGATTGAGAATGATCATGGCCCAATCAATCATTTCTCCAAATCTCTCGAAGCATCCAATGACATCTAAAGTGAAGCCATTAGCTGGCCCAGGCGCCACGCCCAAGCGCTCCGTGAGCCCCTCGCGCTTCGCCGTTTGCAAGGCATCCCAGACCGCTGGGCTGCTGTAGCCGATCGAGTCGGGATTATGTAAGAGTACGAGATCGAAGGACGCCTGCCCACAGCGCTCGAGCGATCGGCTGATTGCTGTTCTGACATAGTCCTCATATTTCTCCTCACCTCGCAGACGAGGATCCGTGAAGCGTGGAAAGCCTTTGCTGCCCTCGCGCTGCCCTTCGTAAATGTCATGGCCGACGGCGCCAACCAGGCAATAGCTCTCCCGCGGGAAATCAGATAGCGCTTTTCCCAACATGGAATCGGCTTCCCCCACTCCGTATGTATCCGCTGTGAGGAAGGTGCGGATTCCTTCGCGGTAAGCGTGCTGGATCGCGCCGATATAACGCTCTTCGTCTAGCGGAATGCCGAAGTGCATGTAGCGGCCGCCACTCCAGGTACCATAAGCTGTACGCGTCAGATTCATGGCCCCACTAGGGCATCCATCGGCGTGCCGGACAAGTCGAACTTAGGCCGTCTTCTTGTCCCGCGCGAGCCGCTTGCGCGTGTGGGGACAGAGGATCTTCTTGCGAAGGCGGAGCGATTTCGGCGTCGCTTCCAAATACTCGTCATCCCCGAGATATTCAATGGAGCGCTCCAGGGAGAATCGCACCGCTGGCGAGAGTTGAATCCCTTTCCCATCACCAGACGACCGGTGATTCGTGAGGTGCTTCTCCTTTGTAGGATTGACCGGCAAGTCTTCGGAACGCGGATTCTCACCCACAATCTGACCACTATAAACCTGCTCCGCGGGGCCAACGAACAAGCGTCCACGATCTTCCAAAGCCGATAGAGAATACGCGGTGGCCACGCCCGTCTCCATGGAAACCAACGTCCCCGTGATCCGGGTAGCGATGTCTCCACAGAAAGGCGCGTATTCCTTGAACAGGTGCGACATGAGCCCCCGTCCGCTCGTGAGATTCACTAACTCTGTCTCAAATCCAATCAACCCGCGCGTGGGAATGGTCGCCTCAATCGTCGATCCATAGGCCGTGGCCTCCATGTTCTCCATGCGTGCCCGCCGCGCGGTGAGGGCTTTCATCACGCCACCCACCGATTCCTCTGGCACTTCGAGATACACGGTCTCATAGGGCTCTAACAGCTTCCCATCGTCATCACGTCTCGTGATCACCGTCGGCCGGGATACCAGGACCTCATACCCTTCGCGACGCATCTGTTCCACCAAGACCGCGATCTGCATGGATCCGCGCGCACTGACACGAAAGATGCCCGCACTGTCCGTATCCTCCACTTGGACCGAAATATTGGTGCGCGTCTCGCGGATCAGGCGATCTCGGATCTGACGCGAGGTCACGTATTTCCCCTCTTTCCCTGCAAAGGGACCATCGTTGATGGCGAACTCCATCTGAATCGTGGCCGGATCAATGGCGACGAACGGGAGAGGCTCCGTGTCTTCGCTCCCACAAATCGTCGCGCCAATGTCAATCTCCTCAATGCCCGCAATGCCCACAATATTCCCAGCCACACCACCCGCAGACTGGCTCACATTCAGTCCCGAATACTCAAACACTTTCGTCACTTTGAACCGCTTTGGCGCGCCCTCCTCATTCAGGACAAAGATCTGATCCCCCTTCGCCACCTTCCCCTGTTGGATCCGCCCGATCGCGACGCGTCCGACATAGTCATCCCAATCAATGTTAGACACAAGCATTTGGAAATCGCCTTCCACACTGACAGCTGGAGCCGGCACTTTCTCGACGATCGTCTCAATAAGAGGGGTCAAATTCTCTCTCGGATCATCAATGTCGCGCATGGCATAGCCGTCCCTGGCAGAGGCATAAAGAAACGGTGCATTGAACTGCTCATCCGTTGCCTCCAACTCGAGGAAGAGCTCCAACACCGACTCCCGACAGGAATCGACATCGGCATTCTCGCGATCGATCTTATTGATCACCACCACGGGATTCAGCCCCTGCTGAAGCGCCTTCTTGAGCACGAAACGCGTCTGCGCCTGAGGGCCTTCATAAGCGTCCACGACGAGCAGGACCCCGTCGACCATCTTCATCACGCGCTCCACCTCCGCGCCGAAATCGGCGTGACCTGGCGTATCCACGATATTGATAATTTGGTCCCCCCAATGGATGGACGTGTTCTTCGCCTTGATCGTGATGCCTTTCTCGCGCTCCAAATCCATGGAATCCATCACCCGATCCTCCACGACTTGATTATCCCGGAACGTCCCCGCAGCTTTCAGCAGCTCGTCGACCAAAGTGGTCTTGCCATGATCAACGTGGGCGATGATGGCAACATTGCGAATATTCTTGGGATCAATCATAGAGTTGGCGATGGCCCGTGACCCTAGGAGCGCCCGGCGGATACGCAACCGAATCTGCGCCATTTCAGTTGCGTCCCTCCGATCCCGGAGGAACGGAGTTCATGATCCTGAAACTCTCGTGTCCTGACCGGCCTGGACTCGTCGCCACCCTGGCAAATTTCATCGCCGTCTCAGGCGGGAACATCCTCGAGATGTCGCAGTTCACGGATCCTATCGAGAAGTGGTTCTTCATCCGCATCCACATCGACTTAGAAGACACCGAGGAGAAGCGCCAAGCGCTCATCAGCACGTTCGAATCCCTCGGACAATCCATCAAGGCGGAATGGGAGTTTCGCGAATCCGGCGCCCGCACGCGCACGGCCATCCTCGTCACCAAAGCCGCCCATTGCCTACAGGATCTCCTCGCCCGCACCTACTCCGGAGATCTCCCCCTCGATATTCCCCTCATCCTGGGAAACCGTGAGGATCTCGCCCCCATCGCCGAGCGCTATGGCATCCCGTTCCGTCATATTCCCGTTCCCAAGGATGGCAAAGAAGCGGCCTTCGCCGACTATCAATCGGCCATCGATGACTCTGGCGCCGAGCTCATCGTCCTCGCCCGATTCATGCAAATCCTCCCCGCAGACTTCTGCGACGCCGTTCACGGCCGCGCCATCAATATCCACCACTCCTTTCTACCCGCCTTCGTCGGCGCCAACCCATACCGCCAAGCCTACCGACGAGGTGTCAAGATCATCGGAGCCACCGCCCACTACGTCACCTCCGAACTCGACGCCGGCCCTATCATCGATCAAGAAGTCGAACGCGTGGAACACTTCCACACGCCCGAAGACCTCATGCGTCTAGGCCGTGATTGTGAATGCCTCGCCCTCTCGCGAGCCGTCCGTTACCACGCCAACGACCGCGTCATCATCCGCGGAAACAAGACGATTGTCTTTCGAGACTAACGTTATCTTATTCTGTCACTGCCCGCGTTTGTCCACCCGGAAGGGGCAGGCGCGCACGTTCATTGCCTAGCATTCCACTCGGCGAAACGATTCCATCCGCGTCTCCAACACTATCACCAATCTGCATCCAATCAAAGTTGGATCTGATAGATACACCGCGCGCCCGGCAACGCAGGTTCTCCAGCAAAGGCCGTAGTCGTTGTCGAGGGAGGGCATGGCAACTGTGCATGCTGACAATTCCCTGCTCTTATCAAGGTCGCCGCACCGCCGCCTGCCGGCCAAGTGAGACTTGCTCCGGACTCTGAAGGTCGATAGGCTCCAGCAAATGAACCTCAAGCGCACAGCGATCACTTGTTTCGGCCTTCTCACATTCACCTCATTTCTCATGGCCCAATCGGAATTCGTCCCTAACTACGACGAGAACGAGGTCCCAGAATACACGCTTCCGGATCCTTTGGACGGCATTTCTGAAGCCTCTGCCTGGCCGACGAAACGGAAGGAGATCCTCACCTTGATCGAACGCGAGATGTTCGGACGAGCGCCCGCGTTTGACGGAAAGACGATTGCCGCCGCTGCTGGTCCAGAGCCTTTCACGATCCTTGATGGCAAGGCCACGGTCACTCAAGTCGTTCTCACCATCGCTGGACAAGACGTGGCGCTCCTCGTCTTTCTTCCCAGCAGTGCCACCCAACCCGTTCCGGCCTTTCTTGGCTACAACTTTCATGGGAATCATACGGTGTTTGCTGACGATCGTATCTCACTGACCAAGAGTTGGGTGCGCAAGACCGAGAATCACCGCGCTTCAGAGGACGATCGTGGCAGCTCTGCTAGCCGATGGAGCGTCGAGCGCATCATTGATGCCGGTTATGGACTGGTGACTCTTTATTACGGAGAGGTGGACCCCGATTTCCACGATGAGTTCAAGAATGGCGTGCACGCCGCGTTCGCGCCACCCAAAGAGGATGCGTGGGGTAGCATTGCCGCTTGGGCGTGGGGTTTGAGTCGCGTGTTAGACTACCTTGAGCAAGAGTCCATGGGCATTGATCCCCAGAAGGTGGGGGTGTTCGGTCATTCGCGTCTGGGCAAGACGTCTCTTTGGGCCGGAGCCACGGATGAGCGCTTTGCTCTCGTGATATCCAACAACTCTGGCTGCGGCGGGGCCGCTCTGTCCAAGCGGGCGTTTGGCGAAACCGTGGGGCGCATCACGCGTGTGTTTCCGCATTGGTTCTGCGCACGCTTCAATCAATACCGCGAGAATGAGGTCAAGCTGCCCTTTGATCAACACATGCTCCTTGCGTTGATGGCTCCGCGCCCACTTTACGTGGCCAGTGCCGTAGAAGATCGCTGGGCAGATCCGCGAGGCGAGTTCCTTTCCTGCGTGGGTGCGGATCCTGTCTATCGTTTGTTAGGCACTGAGGGCTTGCCGCAGCAGGAGATGCCTGGGGTCAATGCGCCTGTGATGGGTCGCATCGGCTATCACTTGCGCACCGGCAAGCATGATGTCACCGACTACGATTGGGAGCAGTATATCACTTTTGCCAAGAAACATTTCTAAGCTTCGGTTGCGCTCGACAAGGTAATGCCCACAGACCATCGTTTCATGCGAAATTCCTTTGCGCAACGTTAGCAACGGGAGAGAGTGCCTTTGTGAAGAGGCGCAAGTGTCCATGGATGTTCTGGCTCGTTGCCATCCCCCTTTGGGCGGGAGCCATGGAGATCGACCTCCAACTGGCCTCTCCAGTTCGGACAGGTGCCCCTCTCTTGGTTGACGTCACCCTCACAGATTCCGAATCCATTCGCAAAGGCGTTGTCTCCATTCAGTTGCGGGATTCGAGACGGACGCTGCTCAACTATCGTTCTCCCACAATCGCCGTGAGCAGCGAACCGACGACTTTCCGATGGCTTCTCCCAGCGCCGATGGATCCTCAAGAAACGAAGGCGGCTTGGCACCTTCAGTTCATTTCGGATCAAGCAACGGTCGAAAGGACTATCCCCTTTCTCCATGCGAACAATCGCGCGGAATACACTTGCGTCGTCGGTTTGGTCCAGAGCGCACATTTCACCACGCCCTTTCTGGAGCCCCTTGTCAGCATGCACCGTTTGGAGTCTCTTATGGACGTTCCCGCGAACGATCCCGATATCCCTCTGCGGACGGTCACCACAACCATTCCCCTAGAGTCCTTTCCTCACAAACCGCTCGCTCTCACTCCTTACGATATTCTCGTCTTCGCTCCTGATACACTCTCAACACTCCGTGAGAGCCAATCGACCGCCCTCCAGCAATGGATCCAAGCGGGCGGTACTTGTCTGCACTTGGAGAATCAACTCCTCAAGCAGGATCGTTTCCAACGAGCACGATTGGCGAGTCGCGCCATCCAGATCTCTTTGGATGATACGAATGGGAAAGCGATTGGATGGCAGTGGGGTCTTGGATGTCTCGTCCACGCAACGCCTCCGCGTAGTGAAAGCGAACTCAGTGACGGGCATTGGCACTCAACGTTCGCCTTTCTCTGGAGAGTGCGAGATCTCAAAGAGATCGATAAGGCCTTATTGTCGAAACTGGAGTCCCATGGAGAAAGTCGACAACGCTTGTTCACTCTGGATTCCAACAATTTCCTTGAGTTCAACGGAAATACGAGACGGGTCACTCTGCATAGGAATCTCATGCCAAGCGAGTTCCAGCTCCTCCCTGTCAGTCACCTCATCGCTTTTGTCACTGCCAGTCTCGCCCTGCTCTTTCTCATGGATGCCTGGCTCGCTCGTCTGAAACGACGACGCTGGCTGAGTTGGTATTTCTATCCTCTCACCGTGGTTGCCTTGGCTCTCGCGAGTCTCCATGCAGCTGAGGCATGGTTGGGAACTGGTGAAAGCGTCAGACGTTTGACACTCATCGATCTTGGGGCAGATGGCAAGGGCGTCCGTAGCACAGAAGTGAGGCTTCGTTTCGGCAAGGGGCACGGCTCCTTCCACGAATCCCATCGCGATGGCATCGTCAATCCCGCCAAGCAGGTCGCCGAGTACTTTCCGCACACTTACACGCACACAGGTGAGAAAGAAGCGTGGACGCCTCACCTTTCTTCTGTCCTGCGTATTCCCAGCGCCGCGGCCATCCCCGCGGCGCTCGAAGAGATCAACTGGGAATCCGTTAGGCCCCAAGAGTCTCGATCGCCTTCTTCCTGCGAAACGCGTCTACGGGCTCAGCTATTCTCCATCAAAACGCTCGACGGGGTGGTCTTTCTAGCCCCTCCCAAAGCCGATCTTTGGGCCGGGTCTGGACCGTCGGCGTCTCTGCTCCGCGATCTCTTTCAACCAGGAAGTCTTGCCCCACCTCCTCATCGATGCTTCGGGCACTTTGGATCTAGAACGGGAGAACCGCTGCCTTTTCCCAGTCCATGGTCTCCCCGAGGGGATGAAGGACTCTCTGATTGGCTGATCTGCAATCGAGAACAATGGATCCTCACGTGGTCTGAAGGTGAGGATCGCGTGATCGTTCGCTATGTCTATCCTCAATCCCATTAGGCAAACGCCACTGCCCCTCTTCCGCAAGGAAATGCTGGAGCGCGCCGCGCGGCCTCGCACCTATACTGTCCGACGGATCTACGCGCTTCTCTTCTTCGCCTTGATTCTCTGGCAATATCACCGTCTCGTGCATCTGGGAGGATCACCACCGGGAGCTCACAACGTACGCGGTCTGGAAGCGCTCGGAAAGGGAGAGGTGCTCTTTGGCATGGCCGTAGGCACTCAGATCTGGGGCATCTATCTGTTTCTCCCCGCCATGATGGCTGGAGTCTTTGCCGGGGAACGCGAACGCGGCACTCTATCATTACTCTTCACCACCCCGCTCTCCACCCGTTCCATTGTGGTGGAGAAGTACTTGGCCGCAATCGTGCCCATGCTGATCATCCTCTCGCTTACCTTCGTGGTCGGTGGCTTCGCCTCTTTCCTCGGTGGCCTCACGGCCACCGGTGTCGCCATTGGGACAAGCATTCTGCTCCTCACTGCTACGGCGACGGGTGCCATCACTCTCTTCGCGTCGGCACTCGCCGCGACGACGGTTAAAGCCTACCTCACCTCTCTCGTATTGTTAGTGGTTTACATTGGCATTCGAGAGTTCATGATCGCCCCGCTCTTCGCTCAATGGGGCGTCGATGCCTTTGGCCTTATCTGCTTTCACTTCTTCACCACCATCATCCTGCTCTTTGCCGCTTGGGTCGTGCTTGATCGCTTGGCCAGTGGTTCCAGCAACACACGCCTCAGCCTCTTCCAACGATTGGATCGCCTGCTTGACCATCTCAACAAACGCTTTGGGGGTGTTGAATTCCGCTTTCACCGGGAAGACCTTCCCAGGGATGCGCCTCTGCTTTGGCGAGAACAACACCGACGCCAACTCAGCAAGTCACGCTATCAAATGCGCTATTTCCTCATTCTGGAGATCGTTGCGATTGCGCTCGCTTGGTTCAATCCCACCTCGCTCACTCTGGTCTCGATCACGGCCTGGATCGTGACAGCGCTCATCCTCGTCTCTCAAGCGGCTTCACTCTTTCCTGCAGAGCGAAATGCACAGACACTTGGCATCCTTCTCACCACTCCCATGCCACGATCGCGTATGCTGCTAGAGAAAGCTCTTGGACTCCTACCGCTCGCCGCGCTTCTGTCGATTCTTATCCTTACACTTGCCCTGTTCCGCTGGAGAGAACTGCAAGGATCAAGCGATCCCCACCTCGCTCCGCACTTCTTCGCGACGGAGCTTATCCATGTGCTCGTCTTCCCTCCGTTCTTCATCGCCCTTGGGCTCGCCGTCAGCATTCATGCGCGGCAAGCGTTTCAAGCCATCGTCATCGCGCTTGCCATTCTCGTGGTGTGTTCCGTGCACCCAATCGTCCTCCGTTTCCTCGTGCCCTCTATCCCCTGGTCGGAAGCCACTTTCGTCTACGCAAGTCCTGCTCTCACCTTGTGCGCTCACCATTGGGAAACCGATTTCCACCAGACACACATTCTGGCCCACGGCATCGCAATCACCGCCAGCCTTGCCCTAACACTCGCCCTCTACGGATGGGCAGTTCATCGCACTCATGACCTCGCTGCTGAGCATTGACGGGCAAACTCACGTCCATCACGATCATTCTAATAATGCACCACCGACCCACACCGACCGCAGGCGATTTGACCATTGCTATGCGCACGCTTCTATCCGTATTTATCATCACCAGCAGCCTCAGCCCAATCCGTTGGTTTCTTCTCAGCCCCAAGATCGACATGATCGTCTCGGAGATGGTAAGCTCTCCTGAGCATTCCCCCCCACTCAGTCACTTTCTCCTTTCCAACCACCCGTGGCCCCTATTGGTCTTCAGTCTTGCAATGATCGGTTTTCTCCTAGGCGTGTGGTTGTCGCCGTTTCGTCAGGCCATGGTTCTTGGGCTGACCGGAGCCGTCCTTATTGTCCTAACAGGTTACCTTGCTGGGATTGCTAGCTTAGCGCCTCTTCTCCAGATCATCTCGCGCCTCAACGCTTAGCGCCTCGGGGCTCCAGTAGAATGATCCCCTTGCCGGTGTCATCCTTTCCGATTTGGATCCGCGCGAGATAGCGTCGCTTCCAAGAATGCCATCCGCGAGTCGACGCCCAGTTTCGTCCCTGGGCCTTCACTACCAGCCGGTGACGACTCTGCCCAGCGAGGATGCGTGGTTGCAGCCAGAGAAAGAGGTGGCGCCCGCTCCACGTTTCGTGGCTCCCTCCGACTTTAAGCCCTGGCTGAAGCATTGTGTCAGGATCATCGCTGCGGAGTACGGCCACCGTCACCCCTTCGACTTCCCTCCCTTCTTGTCGCAAGCGCGTGTCCACGGTCACCGTCACAGCCAGCACGAGCACCATTGCGAGGTGCACCCAGACCAACACCTGATGCGCCCGCAACCGGTTACCGTCTCTGAGCGCCCACCATGCGGCACTCACTGAACCGCTCAAGAGGATGAGGAAACACCCGACGTCCCAAATTCCCAAGCCTCCAAGGCTCTGCCAGAATACAAAGAGAAGCACGAACGCAATCAGGTAGAGCGCCACCAATCCAGCAACCTCTTGCCAGTGGCGACTGAGGAGAACAAGCACACTGACAAGGGCCCCCAGCATGAGAAAGAGACAACTTTCCCAAAGCCCCCGCAAGAAGGCTTCCGCGAGGCTCAGCTGGGCCGTCCAGGTGATGAGAAAGGCCGATGCGAAGGGGATCACTCCGCCTAACCACAGCAGCCAGAGGCTCTTCGCCGCCACGGTGTGTGCGGCTCCTAGCGGCCGAGTGTGCCAGAAGGCGTTGGGTCGCCAAAGGGAGTCTTCGTCCCACAGGATCGCCATGATGGCGAGCACACCCAGAAGGGTTATCGGCATGGCCAAGGTCTCCAAATGCCATGCCAAATCACGCCAACTTTCCGAGTCACTGACAAAGACCTGATGGGTTGCTGCGGTCCAGGTGGTGAAGAGCTGCCAAACCACCAATAGCACGAAATAGAGCCGATACTTGCGCCCATACTTGAGAAATTCGCGGAAGATCTCCGTGTACATACGTTAGTCTGATTCAGATTTAAATTGGATGTTAGGAATTGCAAAGCTCACGCGCTTCGCGGCTACCGGCTCGAAGCCGAACACAACCAGTTCCCAAGCGGCCAAGTTCTCAAGGCGCTCGGGCATTCCAGGGTGCTGAAACGCAAGCGTCACCCGTTCGCGTTCGAAGGACATTTCAGACATCCGATAGGCTCTCCGAGAGGAAAGTGCTGGCAGACATATCCCGCGTTGACGGTGGAAGAGGTAGTAGTTCTCGCCCCTCAGCTCCCGAAACGGAGTGCCCTTCCACGAAAGCGCCGTATGCCGGGAACGCTTCACTTGCTGTGCATTCACACTCAATTCGAGGAACCCGTCTGGCCGGCTTGCCACTCGACTGATCGTCAGACGCCACGCCCCAGACTGATGGACGCGGCCTTTCACGACAGGAAACCTCGCATAACATTGCGGCTGAAGATCAATCAGCCAACACTTCCCCCGCAATTCACCTCGCGCTCCCCGCACGGATTCATCAAACGGCCGGGCTAGGTGCAGAATATCCTGGAACCACCCATCTTTCTCCTCCTTGGGCAACACCCGACCACCAAGAAAGGCCTGAAGTTCTTCCGCTGTGGGCTTTCGGTATAGAATGGCCTCATCAGGTTCGCAGTTCCCAACACTTTTCCAAACGCGCCCGCGCGCCTCCCACTCCGTCATCCGCGCTTCAATCGCTAACCTAACCCCATCGGGTTGATGCACTGAACGGCGCCATGTCACCATTCCCGGATTACTATCAATCTCCCAATCCGAAACCAGATTAATACCGGGACGAAAGCCCTCACCGAGCGCGTCTAGGCTCGCATTGCTCGAAAGCCCTGCGACCATGGGTTCCGAGCGTGGCACGTCCACGATCACTAACAGGCCCACTCCTGCGATCGCCGCGATGCGAGCAAAGCAGGGACTCTTGAGGTAGGCAGAAGTCGTGACCACCAAGCAAAGGCTTACCAACACCAGGACGACCACCCACGGCGAGTCGATGATCACACACGTGTTTCGAAACCATGGTGTCCAGCGAGCCAACGTCTGCAGAAGTGTCGCCACAATAGGCAAACAAATGAGCAATAGGAACACTCTACCCGGATGTTCAGTCAGGGAAGCCAGCGCCACGGAGGCGAACACTAGCATCAAGTGAGGCACCGCCCACTCGACCATTGCAAGCCCCCAGTGCGGGCCGAATCCAAGGGCAGCATAGAGGGCTCCTCGCATCACGGCAGGCAGGAGGACCAGATAGATCCCAACAAAGATAACCTTACCCAGAAGTAGATGTTTGGGCTGCAAAGGACGCGTTGTCCAAAAGGTGTTGGAGCGATTCACGGGGTCCTGCTGAATCGCCATCGCTGTCATAAACGGAATGAAAAGTAGCAAGACGACTCCTGCTGGTCCCAAGATCAGATCAGGATAGCTCTCACCACGTTGAAACCACACCACCCATTGCCCCACCGAGAGGATCAATTGAGTGCCGATCCACACCGTGAGCCACCAACGGAGATTACGCTGATCTTTGCAAATGAGACTCCAAACGAGATTCATGCGTTCGATGGACTTTCGTAGCGTTGTGTCAGGCGATCGAAGGTGGTCTTCTTGGCGTGGGCTTCCAGCCAGGTGATCGCCTCATCCTTCTCTGAAGGGCAGGTGCTCATGGTTGAGAGAAGGCTGACGAGGGTCATGGGATCGGGATCATCCTGTCCTCTCAGACCGGATCGCAGGACATAGAGAAGGCGTGTCAGTGCTAGGGGATTTCCGTAGCGCAGTTGTTCCTTGAGCGAGTCAAAGAAGTCTCCCCCAAATCCGAAGCCCATGGTCGCTTGCCATCGGCGTTCCGTGACGGCGGCGAGTGGCACCTGTTTCAATGATAGGATGCGTTCGAGAAAGGCCTCCTCCCCCAAGCGCCGGACCGCCAATTCCGTGAGGAAAGCGACATCCTCCACACCCGACTCCAGAAAGAGCTCATCCCATGTTTTAGGAATGCGATACTGCACTTCCCCTTTCACTTTCGCCATCATGCGCGGCAAGGCTTCCTTCTCCCATCCGTGCGCACGAATGGTCGGCAAGAGATCAAAGTGGATATCGATGTTCGCGACGATCAGCTCACGATGCTCCGGTGCAGCCAACCGACAGATGTGTTCGGCCACGAGGTTTGAGGCTCCCTCCCAATAAGGACCTGTGAGTCGACGTCCCACGGTGATGAGTGCAGGCACGTCGCTGCTCTCCAACGCTTCGAGGCGCGCCCCCACATGCTTTAGGGAACTTCGCCCCCTGTCGCGCGACCAACATCCCATCAATTCCCAAAGATAGGTTTCCGTGGGAGCCGCTGGGTCTCGTTGGATGGCTGCTAGAGAGGCGATGAGCTCCTCTTCTGAGGTTGGAACCTGACGATTCAGGCGAAGGTTGGGAATCACAACAGGAATGGTCGTGGTCGCCTGCACCGCTTGATGTCCCCCCACGAGCGCCCACTCTTTCACGTTGAGATTGGCCTCGTGAAGCAGGCAATCTCGGAAATAAGCGTAAACGCTGCTCATCCCATGCAACGTGGAGAAGCGATGCCTTTCGCGTCGCCATGGCCCAACGCGGCGATCGCCTTCTTGAGACGATTCATCCAAGGAAATCAACGTCTCTGTAGGACGATGATAGAGCTTGAGCGCGCCCTCATCTTGGAGCGACCTCCGCGGATAGGCCAGATCAACACGCGTAAACTGCGACCAAACAAACTCTTCGCTGATATCAAAGAAGATCGAATCTACACTTGGCTTCACCTCGTCAATGTGAAGACGATAGGGCCCGTGACGGACTTCCGCTCCCTCCTCAAGCGGGAGGTTCACCAGAAGAGAGGGTTCCAGCGAGGCAAAGAGCACCTCAGTGCGCAAGGTTCCTTCGATACCGCGAGGGAAACCGCGATAGATCGCTTCATCCAATCGCAGCATGCGCTGCGGGTGCCAGCCGACATGCCTCTCACTGATCTCGGTGATTCCGGCGGCCTCCGCCAGCAGCGTCTGCCGCAGATAGGGAAATCCATTTGAAAGGAGATTCGCCATCGTGCTGTGATAGGTTTGTCCCCCATACTCCAGAGAGCTCCTTGATTGAATCACTTGATAGGGTCCCGAAGGAAGGGCTGGCTGGAGAATCACATAGCGACTACCGTCCTGCTTCTCCCCGATTGGAAACCATCGCTCCTCTAACGGACACACCCGATCAAGCTCGGCCGCCCAATCATCCGCCACGCGTTCCAGCGTCTCTGTGCTCTCAGGAAAGGCGTCAGGGCCTCGATAGGGATAGCGATGCAAGGGAAGCACGCGTTCCATGCTTGCCATGGCAACCAGCGCCCCGATAGCCAGCACCAAGCTCACGCGACGCCAACCAAAGGCATACTGAGCCACCACTACTAACATTGCTAATACTCCTAGCACGAAGGCTTCCATGACAGCCAGACTGGGAAAGTTCATCCATCGGAGCCTCTCGCCATAATCAGGCCCCGTCACCGTCTCAACCAAGGCACGAACCGCCAAGAAAGCCACGATGATCCCGAACCAAGCGATGAACACTTGATAGAGACGCGAGGTCAGGGTCGCCACTGCCAGGATCGCGAGTCCCAGAGGGAAATAGCGAGCAGCCCATTCTACTTGCCCAACCCTGACACTCTCCGCATCTCCCAGGGTGAAATGGAGCAAGCCCGAAAGGATGAGAAATGGGACAGCCACGAAATAGACGAGCAGAAAGGCTAATTTGCCTAACAAGAGATGCCGCGGTCTCATGGGGCGCGTCTTCCAGAAAGACAGCCCTTTGCCAATGGGCTCCTGATGGACCAACTGAACGACTGTCAGGGCCCCAATCAACACCCAGAGCGGTTTCCACAGGACACTCCTGTTCGCCGATGATTGGGACGACGCCCAGTCCAGGTAAGCGAATCCCGCCAGCATCAAGGATGCCCCCACCCACGCCAGGAGCCACCAGCGCAACACCCGCTGATCTTTGAGAAAGAGATTCCACGCGAACGTCATGATGTTAGGAAGCAAGGCGTTGTTGCGGTTCAGAGCTTTCTTTGCGCGATCGGAGAAGAGCTACGTAGGCTTCCTTCAGGGACAAAGCCCTCACGGAGAGATCGCGAAGATCAGGACAAGCCTGTTTGAGCGCTGCGACCGTGGTTTCCTCATCGAAGACTGTGTCCACCCATTGGGTGCGTTCGCCTTCGCGCTGATAGCTGATCCAATGCGGCTCCAACGCTTCAAGTGCGGACTCTGAACGGAACGAGATCTCTCGATAAGCTTGCAACGTCTCCACCGGCTCGTGCAGGAGGAGGCGTCCGTGATGGAGGATGGCCGCATGATCCACCAGACGCTCGATATCATCGATGTCATGGGAGGAAATGACGATGGTCCAGCGTTCTTGCGCGGTCAGTTCTAACAAGGCGTCAATGAGATCTTCACGCACCAAGGTGTCCAATCCGCTGAAGGGTTCATCCAGAAGGAGGAGTTCCGGTCGGTAGGCGAGCGAACTCACAAAGGCAGCCTTCATCCGCATGCCTCGTGACAGCTCACTGATCTTGCGTTCCAAGGGCAGCTCGAACAGGTCGACTAATTGATAACAAAAGCCCTCATCCCAGGTTGGATACATGGGTTTCAGGTAATTTAGCAGGTAGGCAATGGACATCCATTCCGGCAACTCTTGGCCCTCGGCAACGTAGCCTAGCCGTGCGAAATCGGATGAACGCAACTTCTGTGAAGGCCTCCCGAACACCCGAGCTTCGCCGCGAGTGGGTTTAAGCAGATTGACCAGGAGCCTGAGCGTCGTCGTCTTTCCTGCTCCGTTCTGTCCTAGCAAAGCGGTCATCGTTCCGGATGGCACCTGCCACTCGAGCGCATCAAGAGCGGTTTGCGCCCCATAGCGTTTCGTGAGGCGATCACAGGCGATCACTGGTTGAGAATCTTGGTTCATGAATGTCGTTCTGGTTAAGTTAGAGTTCTTTCCATCGGTCAGCGATGGCCTTCTGCAGTTCGTCCACGCTGAGCTGCAACTGCTTGGCTCGAAGAACGAGCGCTTCGACATCTGGCCCTAACACCTGCGCGCGGGCCTCCAGAGAGGCCTTGGGAGCAGCACATACTCGCGCCCCAATCCCTGGATGTATCTCAATGAGTCCTTCTTGCTTCAACACGGTCACTGCCTTCTGCACCGTGTTAGGATTGATTCGATACGCCTTGCTGATCGCCCGCACCGATGGGAAGGCGTCGCCCGGCTTCAGCTCGCCCGAGACGATCGCTTTCCGTGCCGCGTAGAGCACTTGCTCATAGACGGGAGCTCCCGCCTTCAGCTCGATCCGGAAAGGTATCATAGGTGTACTGCGTCAATTAATACACATGTGCACCTGCAATGCAAGCGAGCACTATTCATTTCATCGGTGATCGCAGCGGTCATTGCCTGGACGTAAGGCTGAGAACTTTGGCGAAACGAACTATCAACGTTTCACAGAATCCACTTGAGAATCCCAACGGAAATGGCATTTATTTATAGTAATTATGGATCGTGCGCATAAGCACGCCGATAGAACAAGCCTTTCCGCCTCTCAAAGACACACCATGAAATGCCCTCCCCACTCCTTGGCAGCGGTTTCTCTTTCCATTCTCGGGCTCATGGTCGCCTTGGCGACGTCAGGGTTTGGGCAGTCGCAGCTTTCCATCTACAACGCAATCATCTTCGATAGTGTTGACACTCCCTCGGACATACAGGGCAGGGCCGTCATTAGCCGCATCACGGGTTCGTCCTCCTTCTCGGTGGGCCATCAGGTGACGGGCGCCGGCACCATTTCCCTGGCCATTCAGTCTCACATTGCCACAGGCGGTCAGATCAATGTGGTCAATGGTAGTGTCTGGGCACCCAACGCGGGATCGATCGCCCGGACGATCAATTTCACTGGGGGCGGATCGCTGGTCAGTTCTCCACCGTTTGATTTCTCTTCCATCTACAATGCAGCCGCGGCGGAATCCGCTAGTTATGCGGCTTTGCCAGCCAATTCGACGGCCTCCATTCCCACGTCGTCGCCCGCCGTGGCCTCTCTCACCATCGGGAGCGGTGTCGCGGACGGCACGCCAGCAGTCTTCAACATCGATGGCGCTTCCCTTCTCAATAACAATCTCATTCAGACGATCGATCTCGATCTCAATGGCACGAATCCCTCCGCGATCATCATCAACATCACGGGGACGACCGTCACCTACAGCGACTCTGGTGAGAACGTGAACGTTCTCCGCGACGTGGGACTCCGTCCCAAGATCCTCTGGAACTTCCCTAACGCAGTCACCATCACGCTTGGGAAGCCCCTCTATGGCAGTGTCATGGCCCCCAACGCGGACCTGACCGCACTGGGCGGGGCCATTGAAGGATCGGTCATGGCGAGAAGCTACCTCGGCACGGTCGCCGTGAAGATGCCTCTTTGGGGAGGCCCGAGTGTGACGGCGTCCGATCATGGAGACTCTAGCCTTTTCCCAGATGCCTCCTCGACTCCTTCCACGACGATCACCCTTGGAAATCTCGCGGGCGATGCGGAAACGTCCCTGAGCGGCAATGCCACAGCCACGGCCGACGATCTGGATGGTGCTGATGACGAAGATGGACTGGTCTTCTCCAGCCTCGCGGTTGGCGGCACAGGCGCCCTCATGATTCGCCGCGAGAATACGTCTGGAGCCGACGCGTATCTCAGTGCCTGGATCGATTGGGATGGCGATGGCGTCCTCGGAGAGACGATCGATGGGATTCCCGATCAGGTCGTGAGCAACGTGGTGATTCCCTCTGGCACTTCGGGAGATCAATCTTACACGTTCCCCATTCCTGGCACGATCCCTGCGGGGACGGTGCATGCGCGCCTACGCCTCACTTCCACGGCCAATCCCAGCCTCTCCGGCGACGCGGGCGAAGGCGAGGTAGAGGATCATGAAGTCACCATCGGCGCGGGGGCCTCCGTTAGTGTGAATGATGTGAATGTGAGTGAATCGGGTGGCTCTGCAACGGTGAGTGTGAAACTGGCATCTCCGGTGGCCTGGCCGGTCACCGTCGACTACGCGACCAGTGATGGGGGCGCCACCGCTGGAAGCGACTACAGCGCCGTCTCTGGCACTGCCACCATTTCGGCAGGATCCAACAAGGTCGATATCACAATTCCCATCCTCGAGGATGGTCTGGTCGAGGGTCCCGAGAAATTCCACTTCACTCTGAGCAATCCCGGATCTGCATCGATCAGTGATAGTGACGCAACCATTACGATCAACGATAACGATTCCACCTCGCTCTCCATCGGCAACGCGATTGTGACGGAGGGGGAGGCCACGGCAGAGGTGGTGGTCTCGCTCACAGCGGCCAGTGCTACCGCGATCCAATTCGACTTTGCCACGGCGGATGGCAGTGCCCTCGCCGGCTCGGACTACACCGCGACGACGGGAAGCGGAACGATCCCAGCCGGATCCACCTCGATCACCCTATCCATCCCGCTTCTCGATGATGGGACTGCCGAGGGCACGGAAACCTTTGCCGTCACCCTCTCCAATCCCACAGGCGCTCCCATTGCCGATGGTCTAGGGACGGTCACCTTAAACGACAATGATCTGGCCGCCTTGACCGTGGACGATGTCCATGTGTCCGAAAGCGCCACGATGGTCGATGTGACCGTTCATCTTTCTCATCCATCTGTCGTGGATACCACCTTTGACTATGACACCGTGGATGGCACCGCCAGCGAAGGGACGGACTACACGCAATTGCAAGGGAGTGCGACAATCGCCGCGGGGAACACGAGCACGGTGTTCACGGTCTCTCTCATGGATGACAACCTCGTGGAAGGTGATGAAACCGTTCGCTTCGTCATCACTGATGCGATTGGGGCATCAATCGACGATCAAGAAGGGATCATCACCATCGGCGATGACGACCACGCCTCCTTGAGCATTGCCGACCTCACGGCGTCTGAAGGTGCGGGCACAGCCGACGTGATGATTGTCATGACGCATCCAAGCACCACGGATGTCACCGTGGACTTCACCACTGCCAATGGGTCGGCAACGGGTGGGTCTGATTTCGTCGCGGTATCTGGAACAGCCACTATCAGTGCCGGAACGACCACGGAAAGCGTGCCCGTCACCGTGATTGACGATGCTCTCTTTGAACGCAATGAAGATTTCACCTTCCATTTGAGCAATGCGGCAGGCGCTAGCCTTAGCAGCACCACCGCTACAGTGACGCTTGTGGATAATGAATGCGATGAGCGCACGTTCGTCACCGAAGGTGGAAGCGCCGATCTCTATGAGATCGATTTCTTCACCGCATCCTTCAATTCCCTCGCCTCCAATATCGCGAGCGATCGGATCAATGGCGTGGGCTACAATCCCACAGATCACTACATTTGGGGACTCAAACAGGAAGCTCCGTGGGATACCATCGTGCGGATCAACGCGGACCATTCCGTGTCAGAATTTGTCATTGCCGGCCTCCACGCCCCCGACTACGAAGCGGGTGATATTGACGATCACGGCATTCTTCATCTGGGCAAGCAAGATTCGGAAACAGTGATTCGCATTGATGTCAATCCAACGTCACCCAATTACCTCTTACTCCTGCCTGAACTCACCCTATCCCAATCTCGGGACTGGGCGGACTGGGCATTCCATCCTTTAGACGGCCATCTCTACACGATCGACCGCGGCGAAGTCATCTTCCGCATCAATACGACGACTGGCAAGGTCACTAAACTAGGCGGCTTGAAACGCATCCTCGGTGATGGCCTCTTTGGAGCGGTCTTCTCCGACAAGACGGGAGCTCTATATGCCGTCCGGGATGATACAGGTATCATTTATCGAATCGCGGACGTGCATCTCCTGACAGGTGGCGTGGCTCCGGTGCGCGAATATTTCTCCCATGCCGTGCCAGGCAATCACCGTGATGCCGCCCGCTGCCGTCGCGCTGGGGCACCCGCTCCTCCGCTTCGACTGAATATCGAAGATGTGATCGTCACCGAGGCTGATGGCATGGCCACTCTCACCGTTTCCCTCACGAGCAGCACTGGATCCCCCGTGACAGTCGATTACACCACATTTCCAAATACCGCTAGTGCAGGAAGCGACTACACCGCCGTTTCTGGAAACCTGACCATTCCCGCGGGATCCACCAGTCGAACCATCGACGTGCCCATCCTTCAGGACGCCCTCCCAGAAGGGCAGGAAAGCTTCTTTGTCTCCTTGACGAACCCTACGGGAGGCAACGCGATCCTCGCAGATGATGTTGGCATTGTGTCGATCACAGATGACGATGCGCAGGATACGGATCAAGACGGCGCCCCCGATATCGATGATGTGGATGATGACGATGATGGCATCCTCGATGTCGATGAAGCCCTGGTGAATGCCAGTTGCCCAAACAATGTTGAAGTCATTCTGCTAATGGACAATTCGGGAAGTATTAGTTCTTCCGAATGGGACGATTTCTCGGCATTCACACGCAATGTGATCGATGAACTCGGCGCTTCTGGAACAGTCCGCATGGCCGTGGCTCACTATTGGTCCGACTGGTCAGGGACGACACCCTATCTTTATGTGGAAAGCGATTTCACCACTGATCCCACCGCCGCAAAGACCTTCGAGCGGCGTGGCACCGGCCAAGACCAACTCGAACGCACCATTCCCCTGCTAAGAAACGCTCTTAATGGCTCGGGAACCGGTGTATCTGGCGACTCTTCCACACTCACACATTTACCAGGATCGCGCCTACACGTGCTCTTCATGACCGATGCGGTGCGTGACATCGCAGGTGAAAGTACTCTAGTGGACCCTAGCAAACCGGCTGATCCCTTTCATTTCATGAACGATTTCAAGACCCAATTCGACGCGACGGTGACGTCCATCCGCTTTGATGTGGGCATTGCCTCGTATGATTCTCAGGCAAATGCTGCTGCCGCCGCGCTCGCATCGGTAGGTGGCGTCTATACAGGTAATATTGAAGGCAACGCCACCGATCCAGATGGTTCCGGTGCCACACCTCGGCGTTTCTACAATGTGAATAACTTCGGAGGCATCCCAGGAACGCTCGCCGCCGAATTGGCCGATCTTACCTGCGAATCGACTCAAGACTTCGATGGGGATGGGGTGCCTGATCACCTCGATATCGATTCCGATAACGATGGCATCCCCGACAATATTGAGGCCCAATCCACCGAGGGCTATCGAGAGCCAAACGGCGATGCCGGTCCTGCCAACCAAGGATTAGACTCTGCCTACACGGGTGGCCTCACGCCAGTCGACAGCGACCAAGACGGGATCGTCGATGTGTATGATCTCAACTCAGATAACGACGAATTGGAGGACATCGCCGAGAATGGTGATAGTGATCATGCCATCACTGGCAATGATAGCGACGGTGACGGCTTGGATGATGCGTTTGACACCAATCATGTCACGTGGGATCCCAGTGATCGTATTGATGATCCTAATCCCACGACTCTGGGTGATATCGACAATGACCTTGCTGCTGATGGCGACAACGCGACGGCGATGATCCGAGATGTCGATTTCCGCGATCCAGGCAAAGAAGACAGCTATAGCAAATGGCAATCTCTCTATGGGTCCGTGTTAGGAGCTGCTTTCGCTCCCGAAGACAATCCCGATGGCGATCTCTATGACAATCTGATGGAATATGCCATCTGCCTGCATCCCGGAACAGGGATTCCCGGGCCTGGCGGATTCTTTGTCGACCATGACGGCGGTGGAGGCATCCACCTGCGCTTCTATCGCCCGAAGGGCGGCTTGAGTGATGTCACCTATCACATTCATGCTTTGGAGCAACTTCCGGTCCTCGATACCGAGGTCTGGTCTGCCATCTACCACATTCCTGGCCAGGGCGCGCCGCCTTCAGGCGTGACCATCACCGACCTTGGGAATGCGCTAGAAGAGGTGCGAATCGATCATCTTGAAACAACCACTCCTCTTACAGAAGCCTCCGGTTTCGTTCGCCTCGCGGTGGTGCGCGGTGGCCACACCAGTTATGGGCCCGTTTGGGGGTGGACGGAAACGATCATTGAAGCAGGGCAGACAGAATCATATTCCGTTCCCTTCATGAAACCCGAGTCTCTCTCGGGCACCGTCACGGCCACGGTGGGCACTCATGGCATCGATGTCAGTGTTGCCACCGGCGGTGTACCCTTGGAAACCGAGGTGCAAACTTTGGAGCATGCTTATTATATCGAGATCACCGAAGGCGATCTCGAGGGGCACCGGTTCGACGTTGCGTCCGTCACAGGCAGCACCATCACGCTGGCTACGGATACCGATGTCTATTCTGGCCCACCCTACAATACCATCCTCACTCCTGTTACTGTTCCCACGACGATTGCGGGAGATCATTTCGTGCTCCGTGAGCACTTCACCATGAATGATTATTTCCCACCCGAGAATGGAGAATTCACCCCACAGAATCACACATTTGTGCCCGGCCATCCCGCCGATCAAGTCTTTCTCTACAAGAATGATTGGGAGCCCTACTGGCTTTACACGAATCCGAGTGGCGCGGGACCCTACTGGGATCTGGATGGTGACTCCATCTTTGTGGACGCCGGAAATACAGCGATTCCCCCAGGCCAAGGCGTCTTCGTGCTTCCGCAAGAGCGCGATGTCTCGCTACGTCCTGTTGGTATCGTGCGAAAGAACCCTTTCGCCATGCCCTTGCCGAAGGGATGGTCGCTGCAAGCGAGCGCTTTTCCCATGGATCAAAGCCCGGCCGAACGTGCCATGAGCGAAGATAGCTTCGACGGCTCGGAAGATCCGGCGACTGCTGACAACGTGTGTTTCTGGCTGGGGAATGGGGAAAGCTATCAACCGGAGTTCCGGTGCGCCTTCCTCTTCGTATCCTCTGGCGATGAAACGCCGCGCTGGCTCTACGCGGATGACGAATTCCTCACGCCTCGAGATTTCGAAACATCGATCTTTCCGCGAGATCGCAGCAGCTTCTATTTCCGCATCAATGCCGCCAAGCCTGACTACGTGATTCCGTTAGCCTGGTGTGTGGATCTCGTGGGCGAGTAGCCTCTCGAGCGGGGGTCAGTCGACCAAAGACCCCAGGCGCTCTAACGTGACCACAGGATGCCCTGTCGCGTCGGTTGCAGCCATATCCACCCACACGCGTATCTGCCAATCGTTCATCTCCTCCTGATCGACCAGCACTTGGTCAAAGCGCCAGTGTTTGGGATCGCTATCGTCAAGGTACCCGTGCTTGTGATTCCGCGCTTCGGGGTCCAATCGCGGCTGTCCCCGCGCCTCAAGGTAGTCTTGGTAGATTGCCTCCAATCGTGAAGACGTCCAGGGCTCCCCTTCTCTATCATTCGTTTCGATCAGTGCCATGGCGTCATCCCATCGCTTCGACCGCATCGCGCTGATGAAATCAAAGATTCGTCTGCGTAGCACGCGCAGAAGCAACGGCTTCTGACGAGAGAGCGTGGGGACTCGGCGAGCATTCATTTCTCGACGCTTCTCGCGATCAGCCACCGGTTGCAGGGCGGCCTCGGGATCTCGAAGCCGCTCCCATTCTTCGATCAAGCTCGCATCAACCCCTCTCACCATGTCTTCCAAATAAGCTTCTGCCTCTTCCAACTCCTCTGTCTTGGCAGCAGGTGGCACGGTTTGCGCCAAGACCTTGTAGACTTCTGTCAGGTGACGCAAGAGCACAGCCTCACTCCGTTGCAGGCCGTAGGCCTGGATATAGTCTTCGAATGATTGATAGTTCTCCAAGATTTCTCTGGCAATCGCCTTGGGACGCACAGGATACTCACGCACCCAGGGATGCCGTTCGGCGAAACGATTGAAAGAATCATAGAGAAACGCTTTGTTAGGCTTAGGATACTCCACCTCATCCAGCCGGAGCATGCGCTCTTCGTAGTCGACCCCTTCCTGCTTCATCGCGGCGACCAGTTCCGCTTTCACCTTATCCTCTTGTTTGCGTAGCACCACGACAGGATTCTCCAAGATCGCCTCGACAAGTGTGACCACATCAAAGGCGAAACTCGGTGATTCGCGATCCAGTTCGCCCAAGGTATCGATCAAATAGAGGCCAAGGCTCTGATTCAAACTGAAGTCTTCCTGAAGATCGACGTGAAGTTGGACTTTGCTAGGGCCCGTGCGGTCGGCTGGCGGAATAATGGTGAGGATTTCTCCCTGCACCAAGCTGCGGAAGAGCTCAAAGGCACGTTTCTTCAACGCGTGCTTCTGCCCTTCCGACTCGTGACAGGAAGTGATGAGGGCTTTCAGGGCGGCGCATCCGTCTTCTTCCGAGCGACTGAGAATATTCAGAAGAATGTTATGCGTCATCGCAAAGCTCGATTGCAAACGCTCCGGCGGGGCCTCGATGAGGCGACGGAAGGTGCCCTCATCCCACCCAACAAAGCCTTTCTCTGGAGGCTTTCGCTTCACAATCTTGCGGCGTTTCTTTGGATTACCACCCGCCTTGGCCTCAAGGCGCCTATTCTCAATCACATGCTCGGGCGCCTGCGCCACCACATGGCCGATGGAGTCGAAACCACGCCTCCCAGCGCGGCCGCAGATCTGCTTGAAATCACGCACGCTCAGGATGCGCGTCCCCTGCCCGTCATACTTACACAATTGCGTGAAGAGCACGGTGCGGATGGGAACATTCACTCCCACGCCCAGCGTGTCCGTGCCACAGATCACTTTTAAAAGTCCCTGCTGAGCTAACTTCTCAACCAGCACCCGATACTTGGGGAGGAGCCCGGCGTGATGGATTCCAATCCCATGCCTTAGCAGTTTACTCACCTCCTTGCCGTAAGGACTGCGAAAGCCCGCATCGACCAAGGCCTCGGCAATGGTGCGTTTCTCCTCACGTGTGCAGAAGTTCGTCGACAACAGATTCTGCGCCGTGCGCGCGCAGGCCAACTGCGTGAAGTGCACGAGGTAGACGGGGGCTTTATCCGCTTCCACCAACTCTGCCACTTTCTCCTCTAACGTATCCTCACTATAGGTGAACTCAAGCGGCACCGGACGTTCGTCTGACTGCACGAGGATGGCGGGCGTCGCGGTCAATGCTTCCAGTTCTCCTAGAAAGAATTGGGTATCGCCCAAGGTCGCTGACATGAGCAGGAACCGGGCGCGACTCAGAATCAGAAGGGGAATCTGCCAAGCGGCTCCGCGACTGTGGTCTGAGTAGTAGTGAAACTCATCCATGATGATCTCATCCACCGCCGCAGCCTCGCCTTTACGGAGGGCAAGGTTAGCCAGGATCTCCGCGGTGCAGCAAATGATCGGCGCTGACGCATTGACGGTCGCATCTCCGGTGATCATGCCGACACGTTCCGCTCCGAATGCCTGACAGAGCGCCAAGAATTTCTCATTGGCGAGTGCCTTGATCGGCACGGTGTAGTAGGAGCGCTTACCCTGACAAAGCGCCCGAAATTGCCACGCCATGGCTACGAGAGATTTCCCAGAGCCCGTCGGTGTATTGAGGATCACATTCTTGCCGGCATAGAGCTCAAGGATGGCCTCTTCCTGGTGGTCGTAGGGCTCGATCCCCTCTTGGATCAGGTAGTCGAGAAAACACTCCAAGACATCATCAGACGAACTCGGGTCACGGACCGCAGCGGGATCAAGGGGCATTGGGCCGACCCTTGCCCATGATCGGGTCGCCGTCACGTGGGGAAGCGGACAAAGGTCTTAACCTTGCAAGCGCTCCTCGCGCAGAAGGCGAGTGAAAGGCCTCGAAAACCGCTTGTTGGTGGGATGAGCTTCTCTAGGGTTTGCCATGGCCTGTAAGATTGATCCCCAACTGCACCGCGAGCAAAAGCCGCCTTGGATCAAGGTGCGTCTGCCCAATAATCCTGTCTTCTGGTCTACCAAGGCCCTCGTTTCCGACCTCCGATTGCACACGGTTTGCGAAGAAGCAGAGTGCCCGAATCGTTGGGAATGCTGGGGCCAAGGGACCGCCACGTTCATGATCGCTGGGGATCGCTGCACGCGCGCCTGTGGATTCTGCGCCGTGAAGACGGCCAAGCCTTTCGCCTTGGAGACCGATGAACCTGAGCGTGTGGCCGAAGCCACGAAACGGATGAAACTCAATCATGTCGTCATCACCGCAGTCGCGCGCGACGACGTGGCCGATGGCGGTGCCGAGCACTTCGCCAAGACCATCGAGGCGGTCCGCCGCGTCAATCCTGGCATCATCATCGAGATCCTGGTCCCCGATTTCAATGGGAAGGATGACGCCATTGCCATGGTGATGGACGCCAAGCCTCACATCTTCAACCACAATCTGGAAACGATCGAGCGCCTCACGCCCCTCGTGCGCTCGCGCGCACGCTATCAACGCTCGCTCGACGTGTTGCAGAAGGCCAAGGACCTGGGGGGCAATCGCGTGGCGACCAAGAGTGGCCTAATGTTAGGATTAGGCGAGACAGAACCGGAACTTTTCCAAGCCATGGATGACCTGCGCGATCATGGGGTCACGGTTCTGACATTGGGACAATACTTACGCCCCTCGGCGAAGCACCTTCCCGTGGTGGAGTATGTCCATCCTGACACCTTTGCGAATTACAAAGAGATCGGTGAGAAGAAGGGTTTCCGGCACGTGGCTTCAGGTCCGCTCGTCCGCAGTTCGTATCACGCCGCCGATTTCAAACCCGAGCTGGACCTCGATCCTTCCTGACTCGCATTTCATCCCTATGAATGCTGACTTCACGCGCATCCTCAACCAGATGGAACAGGGTGAGGTGCGTGCGGAGACCCTCCTGCCGATGGTCTACGACGAACTCCGTCGCCTGGCATCGTCGCGGATGGCCCGTGAGGCCAAGGGGCACACCTTGCAGGCCACGGCACTGGTCCACGAAGCGTGGATGCGCCTGGCTGGTCCCAACGGGGAGACGCGCGATTGGAAGAATCGCAACCATTTCTTCAGCGCGGCGGGAGAAGCCATGCGACGCATCCTCGTGGATCACGCCCGCAAGAAGAAGAGCGCCAAACGCGGCGGCGGCACGCCTCACGAGCCCATTGATGAAGCCACCATTCAACTCACCGCGCCTCCCGATGAACTACTCGCCGTGCACGAGGCCCTGGAACGGTTAGCGCTAGAGGATCCGCAAGCCGCTGATCTGGTGAAACTGCGTTACTTTGTGGGCATGACCATGGATGAGGCGGCGGAGGCTCTCGAGATGAAGAAGCGCTCGGCTGAAGCGCTTTGGACCTATTCCAAGGCCTGGCTTCACCGTGCCATTCGTCAGGCACACGCTTCCTGACCGGTGCGCCCCTTGCCACGGAAACGCCTCTCGCTAGATTCCTGACATGCGGCGATTCTTCGGTTGGGCACTGATTCTGTTAGGTCTCGTTGGCTTTCTCTATCCGGGATGTTTCATCGCCTACTACTTGGCGACTGATGTGGGTTTGCGAGAGCCCCGCCCCTCGACCTTGGCATTCCGTTGGCACCGCCAGCTGCACCAGCGTTATGCGACTTACTGTGAGAGACGCATCGCTTCAGGAATTGCCGCCACCCTCAAGGTGAACCAACTTGAGGAGACCGAATGGCCACTCTTTGGAAGCTGCTTCTTTCTCTGGGCGACGGAGAATCTGCAAGAGGCGTGGGAAGCCGACCCCAGCCTCGCGCCCGAGGCACCTGCCACTTATGCCAAAGAGGCCATCGAGGCGGCGACGGCGTTGGTGATCGACCCCAACCACGCACACTGGGTGCGCGATCACTGGGGCAACGACTATCTCGTTCACGAGAATGCGTTCTATCGGATGCTCTACCTCTCGGCCCTGTGCTCGCATCATCGACTCACGGGAGCGCCGACGCATCTTGCCGCCATCCGTCGTGTCGCTGATGCCCTCCGTGAGGACATCTCTCAGGCTCCCAGTGGTTTGTTAGAAGACTATCCGGGTGAATGCTATCCGGCCGATGTTGTGGCGGCCTTGGTTGCACTGAAACGGGCTTACGCCATTCTCGAAGAGGACCACCAGGCATGGCTGGCCTCCATGGAAACGCATTATATTGGAACGTTAGACCGCGGTCTCGGATTGCCCGCCTACTTCGCCGATGCTGTCACGGGCATGGGGGACGACGCCTCGCGCGGATGCGCCAATGCCTACCTCACGACCTTCAGCCCCACTCTTTGGCCTGATCGAGCCAACACATGGTTCCAGGCATTCGAAGACTATTTCTGGCAAGAACGCGCTTATGGCGTGGGCTTCCGCGAGTATCCCCGAGGTCGACCGCAGGGCCTGCCCAACCTCGATTCTGGGCCGCTCATTGATGGCTTTGGAGTGGCTGCGAGCGCCTTTGGCATCAGTGCTTGTCGCGCCAATGGTCGCTTCGACATGGCCTACCCGCTCACGGCCGAATTGCTGGTCGCCTCTTGGCCGATTCCCTTCAAGGGTCTGCTCACACCGCGCCTCCTCTCAAATCCGCACGCGCCGTTGTTAGGCGAGGCATCCATTGTCTTCCAACTCAGTCTCTTGCCTCAGCCGAAGACCGCTGTCGTGACTAGCAAACCCACGCGGCTCCCGCTCTGCGTCCTCTCTGCGCTACTCCTCTACTTTGTGGGCGGCAGTGCGATGGTGTGGTTTGGGAAACGCCAGCTGCGGAACGCAAAGAGGCGCGGCTGGAATCGCCGCGCCTCACACAAGACTATCCAATAGGGCTAGAAAGGACTATCACTGTCTAATCTAACAAGGTCACTTTACCATCACTGAGCGAATAGAGAGCTCCGACGATCATGATCTCTCCCGCCTTCTCCATGGCAGCCAGCACCTCACTGCGTTCGCGGATGTCCTTCACCGTCTGTCGAACATTGGCTTCCACCACGCGCTCGACAAACGCTGGGTTCTTGGAGGTGCGATCCTTCTTCTCAAATCCGTCCACCGCCTCTACAGCGGGCTGGATCTTTTCGAGAAGGTCTGTCAAATTCCCCATTTCCACATGATCACAGGCTCCCTTCACGGCTCCGCAGGCTTCATGGCCCAAGACCATCACGAGTTTCACGCCTGCAACCTTCGTGGCAAACTCCATGGAGCCTAACTGATCCACATTCTCAACGTTCCCCGCGACACGACCGACGAAGATATCACCAATCCCCTGATCAAAGATCATCTCCACCGGGACGCGGGAGTCGAGGCACGATAGAATGGTTGCTTTCGGGTACTGACCTTTCGATGAGGCTTGGATGCGGGCCTTCACGTTGGGTTCCGTGACTTTCCCGGCCACATAACGCTGATTACCCGCCATGAGATCCTCCAAGACCTCTTTCGGTTTCAAGGCACCCTGCTCTTCGGCCGTAGTGGGTAAGTTAGTCGTAGCAGCAGAAGCAGGGATACAAAGGACTGCTAGGGCAGATGTCGCCAGGGTCCAGATCTTCTTAGGGATGTCGTGGTTCTTCGTTCGTTTCATTGGGTTTTTAATAGGTGGGCGATCGCATCGCGCGTTTCGTGATGCCTCATCGCCCCACCAGACTACCCAGCCCCGTTAAACATGCAAATTATTTCATGTTTTATTTCACACAACGTTTGAATCACGATTCTGTTTCACTGTTTCAAACCTCGCCTTTGCTCGTTCTTGGACGATGAGAATCTCTGCGGAGAGGCTATCTGAGGCCGATCGACGAAGGGGCCGCGATCTCGCATGGATTGCGATTGCGAATAGGAATCTTGTGGATCGGGCTCCAGATGGGCAAGGGCAACGGCGATGATCGCCACACCACTCAGCCAGACAGCTGTCTCAAGCATGTGAACACTCTTCATGCCGGTGTCTGACGGCACGAAGACTGGATGCATTCACGTTTGTGACAAGGCCGCGGCAAAAGCTTTCATCCACGGAGCACATTCCCGCTTGAAGCGGCAACAGTAGAGGGATCCATCGATGACGAGCCCTTCCTCCACATAGATCGCTCCGGCAAATTCGGCGTCCAGACGACACCTGGGAATCGTCGTGACGCGACGCCCGCGAATGACATCCGCCGCGGCCAGGATCTCGATGCCGTGACAAATCGAGGCCACTGGCTTGCCATTCTCAATGAAATGGCGCGTGAGCTCTAACAGATCCTGATCGTATCGGAGAAACTCGGGGGCACGACCTCCCGGCAGCACAAGCGCCTGGTAGTCCTCTGGAGACACATCACGAAAGGCGATGTCCGAGTCGAGCTTGTATCCTGGTGTCTCCACCGTGATATCCCACCCTTCCTCATGGTGATGCTGGACGAGATGGTAGGTCCGTTTCTCCGGCCCTGCTTTCACCACTTTATGGTCTTCTGCCAAACGATACAGCGGGATCATCGTATCGATGACTTCGGCCCCATCACCGATCACGAGAAGAACGTTGCCCATCTGCAAGCGTTAGAATAGATCACCAATCCCGCGAATGCCCCGCCCCAGTCTCCACGGCACGCCACGCCGTTGCTCTTGACGTCTGAACGAGAGACTGAAAGCGCCTCGTTGACGCGAACTTCCTGACACTTGCACTGCCATGACGTCATCACCCCGATACTGCACCGTCCCGGTGCCTTGCACGGCGATGCGTCCCTGCAAACGGCTCACCTCGATGCTCGCCACACCTTCTTTCACATGACGCCACGTCCCGGCGAAACAGAAAGTGTCGCGTCCCGTGAACGACAGGCTAGCGGTGCCATCGTTTCTCAGAAGGACACTCGCGCGATTCACTGCCGCATCCGTACCGCGTGATTGATACCGACCCGCACCTGCCGCATCTGCCTTGATCTCTCGGATGACTGCGCGCTGGCGACTTCCCCGCTCCTCGTAATCGCGACGATCCCGCATCCCGCGACGCGAGTCACGATCATTCCCTAAACGATAGCGGACGCTGAAATCCCCACCGGTCGCGTCTGCTCGCCCTTCGCACTCGATTCCGACCACTCGATTGCCATCGAGGAATAATTTGCCGGTCCCCGTCGCTAGGAGGTTATTCATGCGATCGATCTCCAATTCAAGCGTGCCCGTATCCTGACATCCGAACCAGGTAGCCTGGAGATCATACTGCCGCTCTCCCTGCAGTTGGATGCGTGCGTTGCCGTTCTCATAGAGGGTGACCGCTGCGCGATCCAATGAACGATTCGGGCCGCGCATCCCAAGGGTGCCCCGTCCGGGCACATCAGCGCGGGCGCCACGCCAGGCATATCGACGGTCCACGTGTTGGCGGGAACTCGCATCGAAGGACATGCGCACTCGACCGCCGAGCGATGGCGAGTCTCCCAAGATTTCGATCTTGGAGAATGTCCGATTGCCTTGCGCCAAGGTGATCGATCCCGTGGCATCCATCCGCCGTCCATCGGGACCACGATTGATTCGTAGGTCGATCACATTGGCACTGCGGGCGGTCCAAGAACCCACACACTCATACGTATCATCTCCATAGAAGGTGATGCGGGCGTCGCCGTCCTGTTGCAAGCGAACCCGAGCTTGGCTGAGGCGTCTGTTAGGTCCCGCCATCCCAATCGATCCTCGGCCACGCTGCACGGATTCCATGCTGAAGCGGTTGCGATCCCGATCACGGTGAGCCCGCGTTTCAAAGCGTGCATGATAGTCTCCCTGTAAAGCCTGACAGTTTCCTTCAATATCGATTCGAGTGAAGGTGTCCCCTTGCAAATACACCACACCCGTGCCCGTGGCAGGTGTCCGATGGAAGGCATGCGTGATCGTGATCAAGGCTTGATTGGCTCGCCCGCGTCGCCACGTGCCACGGAAGCGATGATCGCGTTCGCCTGAGAAGATCACCTCACAACGCCCATCCCGCGTCAGGGAGACCCTAGCGCCCGTCAATTTCCGATTGGGACCTCGCATGCCCAACGTTCCCTCTCCTCGTTCCGCAGCATTCACTTCATAGGCGGTCGCTCGAACGGTGTTCCGATCTCGATCGCGATCAAAGGGGCGGGCGGGTTCGTCTCTTCGGAGCAACTCGCGAAAGAGACTTTCGAGGGGATTCTGCCCGGAACTGGAAGCCACTGGCAGAAGAACAAGAATAAGCAGCGTGAGGGGAAGGAACGTGCGCATGGGGCGACTAAAGCGGACCTGACCAGAGCTGTCAGCAGGAATCGGAGCCCGCAACATTTGAGGAGGCTTGATGTTCAAGCCCTTGGCTCTGTACGCTGGGGCGCCTCAAACCCACCACCCACTGTCACCATGCTCACGATTCAAGCGGACGCCCAGGAGCGTTTCTGTGACGGCGTGTCCCGCCGCTCCTTTCTTCGTATCGGCTCCCTCGGTCTGGGAGGCGTCGCCATGCCCCAACTCCTTCAGGCTGAGGCACAAGCAAGCACGGGCAAGACTCAGAAATCTGTCATCATGATCTTCCTGGCTGGGGGGCCTCCCCACCAGGATATGTTCGATCTGAAGATGGATGCTCCCGCGGAGATCCGGGGGGAATTCCAGCCGATCAAGACGAACGTTCCCGGGATTGAGATCTGTGAGCTGTTTCCCCAATTGGCCAAGATCTCGGACAAATTGACCTATGTCCGATCGATCGTGGGCGCGCATGGCGGCCACGATGCGCAGCAGTGTTTCACGGGGCGCTCGCCGCGAAAGGCTCCCCCTGGAGGCTGGCCATCCATGGGAGCCGTCCTCAACCATCTGCAGGGAAATGCTCAAGTAGGCATCCCCTCCTTTGTCGGCCTCTCGCCCAAGACGCGGCACAAGCCTTGGGGCGACCCTGGTCAACCTGGATTTCTGGGCCCTGCCTGCGCCCCCTTCCAACCGAGCGGCACGGGCTCGGAGGACATGATCTTAAATGGCATCTCCATCGAGCGCCTCCAGGATCGGCAAGGATTGCTAACGAGCTTCGACCAATTCCGTCGCCAGGCCGATGCCTCGGGGATGATGGCGGGGATGGACAGCTTCACCCAAGAAGCTTTCGGCGTGCTTACCTCTAGCAGATTAGCGCAAGCCTTGAATCTCGACGATGAAGATCCCAAGCTACGCGAGCGCTATGGGAAAGGGACAGAGAAGCCGACCGCAGATGGGCCGTGGAAACGGCTCGACCAGTTTCTCATGGCACGGCGCCTGGTTGAAGCCGGTGTGCGTTGCGTGACTCTAGCATTCAGCCGGTGGGATTGGCATGGCAATACCTTCGGACGCTCACGCACGGATTTCCCCATGTTGGACCAAGGCTTGAGTGCGCTGGTCGAGGATCTTCACCAGCGTGGACTAGACAAAGATGTCAGTGTCGTGGTGTGGGGAGAATTTGGGCGCACCCCTCAGATCAATCCGAGCGGCGGTCGCGATCACTGGCCCCGCGTCTCGTGCGCCTTGTTAGCCGGGGGCGGCATGAATCACGGCCAAGTGATCGGTGCGACGGATCGCCTGGGTGGCGAGGCTGTGGATCGACCGGTAGATTTCCAAGAGGTCTTTGCCACGCTCTATCATCAGGCAGGCATCGATGTGAAATCGGCCACCATCGACGATCTCACCGGTCGCCCACGCTTTCTTGTGGATCAAGAATTCAATCCGATGCCAGAACTGGTCTAGCACTATCCTTCTCATGTCTCGCTTTCTTGCTCTTATTCTCTTTCTCTTCGTCGCTGGTTTCACCCAGGCGGCGCGCTATCAGGAACTTTCCATCCACACTGGCCGGGAAGCCCTTCTCTTGGGGCCTGATGCCACCCAACAATTGATCGTGACGGCAGTGGACGCCAATGGTGAGGTGGTCGATGTGACCCGCGAGGTGACGTTGGAAGCGCTTCCCAATGGCATTGTCGATCTGGATCGGGTCGGGGAAGTGAGGCCGCAGTCGAACGGCGAAGCTGTCGTGACTGCGCGTCTGCAAGGATTGGAAGCTACCACCGAGATTGCCGTCAAGGAGGTGGAAACCATTCAGCCTATCAATTTCGCCAATGAAGTGGTGCCACTCTTTACCAAATACGGTTGCAATGGCGGCGGATGTCACGGGAAGTCAGGCGGCCAGAATGGCTTTCGCCTATCCTTGTTAGGATTTGAACCTACGGAAGATTTCGATTATCTCACCAAGGAGGCCAGAGGACGGCGGATCTTTCCCGCCTCACCCGAGCACAGTTTGTTGTTATTGAAGGGCACCGGCGACCTTCCGCATGGAGGTGGCGGTCCTTTGAAGAAAGATTCGGCGGAATACAAGACTCTCATCCGCTGGATCGAGCAGGGCATGCCCTACGGTGACGCCTCCGATCCCATCGTGGAATCCATCGCGGTGTATCCGCAGGAACGCATCGTCCGTCCAGGGGCAGAGCAGCAATTGCAAGTCACTGCGACCTACAGCGATGGATCCACGCGCGATATCACTCGTGTGGTGCAATACGAGTCCAATCAGAAAGACATGGCCGAGGTCAGCGAAAGTGGGTTGGTGACCATGGGCGAGCAGACAGGCGACATCGCCATCATGATCCGATTCCAAGAACTCGTCGATGTGTTTCGCGCCACCATTCCGCTAGGAGCGCCAGTGGAGTCACTTCCTCCCGTGCAGAACTTCGTCGATGAGCACATCTACGCGAAACTCAAAACGTTAGGATTGCCACCATCGGAACCGTGCGATGATCGCACCTTCCTGCGCCGTGTCACCGTGGACATCGCCGGGCGCTTGCCCACCCCAGAGGAGGCCAGCGCTTTCTTGACGAGCACTGCCCCGCATAAACGCGCTTTATGGATCGATGATCTGTTAGAGAGCACTGATTACGCGGACTACTTTGCCAATAAGTGGAATGCCATTCTCCGCAACAAACGGCAACGCGCCTCAGACAAGCGCGGCAACTACGCTTTCCATGCCTGGGTGCGTCAGAGCCTCCACGCGAATGTGCCATTCAACGAGTTTGTGACCGAACTTGTCGCTGCCACGGGAGAAATCGGACACAACCCCGCGGTGGCCTGGTTTCGCGCTGTAGATCAACGTGAGGAACAGTTGCAAGACATCGCCCAGGTCTTTCTTGGCGTGCGTTTGCAATGTGCCCAGTGCCACCACCATCCCTACGAGAAATGGAGCGAGAAAGACTACTATGGCTTCTCCGCCTTCTTTTCACAGGTTGGCAAGAAAGCCGGTGAGCAACCAGGCGAACAGGTCATCGTGCATCGCCCTGGCCAAGCCAGCGCCGAGCATCCCAAGACGAAGGAGAAAGTGATGCCAACGCCTCTGGGAGCGCCTATGTTAGAACTGGAGGCAGAAAGTGATCCCCGCCACGCTTTGGCCAAATGGATGTCGAGCGATGAGAATCCGTTCCTCGCACGCATGCTCGTGAATCGCTACTGGAAACACTTCTTTGGACGTGCCCTCGTCGAACCCGAGGATGACATGCGCGTGACCAATCCCGCGACCAATCCGGAATTGCTCGACGCCCTCGCCGAACACTTTATCGCGAATGGCTTTGATTTGAAAGATTTGGTGCGGACCCTGACCAACTCACAGACCTACCAACTGAGCGCCCTTCCCAATGCGCACAATGCGAACGATAAGCAGAATTTCTCCCGGTTCTATCCCCGTCGTTTGACGGCGGAAGTCCTCCTAGATGCCATCGATCACCTGACAAAAGTGCCCACGGCTTTCCCTGGACAACCCATTTCCACGCGGGCCGTGCAGTTGCCCGACGATAGCTTCAATGCTAGCTCCTACTTCCTCACTGTCTTCGGCAGACCGGAAATGGATAGCGCCTGTGAATGCGAACGCACTCAAGATGCGAACCTCGCTCAGAGCCTCCATTTGCTCAACAGCAAGGGCATTCAGGAAAAGCTCGCCCACACGGAAGGACGCGCCGCGCTCCTCGTACGCGACAGCACGCGCAGCATGGAAGAGAAGATTGCCGAACTGTACCTGCGCGCCTTCTCACGTGAACCCAATCCCAACGAACTCGAAATCGCGACGCGCTATGTGAGGGAGAAAGAAGCGAAGGCGAATGATGACGCGTCACGCTCCCAAGCCACGCAGGAAGCCTTTGAAGACATGCTCTGGGCATTGATCAATACCAAAGAGTTTCTCTTCAATCACTAGGCAAGCACTCCATTCATCCTCGATGAAGGATCACTATCCCTAACAGGATTCCGGCAACGCACCATGCCTTGGGCCTGACATTCTTCTCCTTTAGCCAGAAGATGCCTGCCAGGAAAGTGATGATGACCCCACTCCGTCGGATGGGCGTGATCACGGAAATGAGCGCCTCGGGATCGCGCACCGCTGCAAAGTAGACGAAATCAGCAATCAGGAGAGCGAGTCCCACCAAGGGAATGCTCCACCGCCACTCAAAGCGATGCCGCGCCCATCCCGCCCAGCGGTGCAGCAACGCGAAGGGGCCCAGAATCACCAAGAGATAGATGGAGAACCAGGCCTGCACCGTGGGCACCGTGAATCCCACCGTTTGAAGAAGGTATTTATCATAGACTGAGCTCAGCGCTCCTAACATCGTCCCAACGATCATGTAGCCTACCCATTTATCTCGGTGAAAGTGGATGCCCTCTAACTTTCCTGCTAACGAAAAGGCATAGAAGGACAGAAGGATGATCCCTATTCCAATCCACTGATAGGGCGTGGGCCGCTCCTGGAAGAGGATTAACGCGAAGGAGATGGTCCACAAAGGACTGGTTGAACGAATTGGGCCCGCGATCGAAAGCGGCAGGTGTTTGAGCGCGAAGTAACCAAAGATCCAGGATGCGGACACGAGCGCCGCTTTGGCAAAGAGAAGAGCGTGCTCCTGCCGATCCACGGGATCCACGTAGAGGCCAGACGAGATGCTGTTAGGATCCATCCAAGACCACACGAGCAATGGTCCCCAGAACACAGCCCCCGCTAGATTGCTGAAGAACAGCACGGGCACCACCGCGTTGTCCCTCACCGAGAGCTTCTTAAGAAGATCGTAGACCCCTAAGAACCCGGCGGAAAGCAGTGACAACAGGATCCACGTCAATGCCTACTCCCCATTGCGCTACGGAGGCGCTTCCAAATTTCGTAAGTCGACCGCCGCGGCATGGAGCATCCTACGCTACTCCCCTGACCGCGCCACCTCAGAATGGATGGCGCAGGCAATCCGGCGCGGTCGCCTATGAAAGGGTCAGAATTGCCTTCCCAAAGCGGCCGAGATGTTAGAGGACTGAAGGTCATCACCGTCTCCATCATTCCATGAACCCGACTCGTCTCCTCAAACGTTTTCTCCCGCTCGTGCTCGCCCTTATCCCCGCCATGGCTTTTCTGATCCATGCGGCGGCCCCTGGAGAACCAGCCAAGATCAAGGCCATGCTCCTCACCGGGCAAATGAACCCTTACCACGATTGGAAAGTCACGAGCGCCCGGATCGAGGCACTTCTTGAGGCAACTGGACGTTTTGACGTCACGCAGGTGGTGAGCCCTGCCAAAGGCGAAGACATGAGCACCTTCAACCCTGACTTTGCGAGCTACGATGTCGTCATCTTGGACTACGATGGGGACTCCTGGTCAGCAGCAACGAAGAAACGCTTTGAAAACTATGTCAGTGGCGGCGGTGGTTTCGTCGTTCACCACTCCTCAGACAATGCGTTCACGGACTGGCCAGCTTTCAACGAGATGATTGGTGTCGGCGGCTGGGGTGGTCGCGACAAAGCCTTCGGTCCTATTCTGAGATGGCGTGATGGCCAGCAGATCCATGATTACGCGACTGATGGCGGCGCCATCCATCCCAAGAAACACGACTTCACCATCACGCTCCGCGACACCACCCACCCCATCACCCGCGGCATGCCTCGCGAATGGATGCATGCTCATGACGAGATCTATAGCCGCCTGCGAGGCCCTATCGGTAGCACTAGGATCCTCGCCACCGCCACCGCCGATCCCAGCATGCGCAATGGAACGGGCGAACACGAACCCATGCTCATGACCAACTACTTTGGGCAAGGCCGTATCTTTCACACAACGTTAGGCCATGTCGGCATCAATGAACCTCAGCCGATCCGACAAACCCAATGCGTGGGCTACACGGTTAGTCTCCAGCGAGGTGCCGAATGGGCCGCCACTGGCAGCGTCACCATTCCTATCCCTCACCATTTCCCCACGGCTGACAAGGCATCTATCGAAGACTAACAGAACTTCAGCATCTTCTCACGGCCTCAGCCTGACGAAAACGCTATTCCGCAAGCCGGATTTCCTCACAACTGGTCAGGGCTTCACGACGACCGGATTCGTCTTCGATCACCAGCTCGCCCTCGGCAGCCAATGCGACGGCCATGCCGGTGAGCACACGTGAGCCCACCCGGGCGCGCACGGCCCTCCCCAGCAGGTAGTGGGCATCGGTGATCTCCTCCAGAATGGCAGGAAAGGTCTCTAACGGACAGCGTAACACCTCGGTGAGTTGGTCCAGGATTCCCGCCGCGAGCGCTTCGCGATCGATCCAGGCCTGGGTGACTGCTCTGAGTGAGGTCGCGGTCGCGGCAATGTCAGAGGGAAAGGCGTCTGACGCCGCATTCACATTCAGACCGATGCCGATCACCGCTTGGCCACTGCCCTGACAGAACTCTGTCTCCACGAGAATCCCTGCCACCTTCTTTCCTCGGAGATAAAGGTCATTTGGCCACTTCACTTGGGGCACCGCCGGGGGATAATCCTCTAGCACCCGCTTCAGCGCCACCGCGGTGAGATGCGTCAGCCGCCCCCAATGCTGAGGTGGCCACGGTGGAGTCACGAGGCATGAGAACGCGAGATTCTCTCCGACGGCGCCACTGAACCACCGGTTTCCCCGCCGTCCACGACCGTCCGTCTGGATCTCAGCAAAGAAGACCGCGCCCTCCTCACCGCGTTCCTCTCCTGTGAGCACCGCATCATTGGTCGACCCTACCTGCTCCCTAGCTTCCAGGTGCCACGCCTCCGGCCATTTCAGACGTTCCGCGACTGCCTCGACATCTAACATTCCATGAACGGGTCAGGGAAGATCGAGGAAATTCTGGAGGAGGTGTTTCCCTTGCTCAGTCAGAATCGACTCAGGATGAAATTGCACACCGTGAATGGGATACTCTCGATGCTGAAGACCCATGATCTCATGCTCCGCGGTTTCCGCCGTGATCTTGAGGACCTCGGGGAAGGTCTCTCGCTTCACGATGAGAGAATGATAGCGCGTAGCTTCGAAAGGTGTGGGCAGCCCCTTGAAGACACTTTCCCCTTCATGGAGAATCGGCGAAGTCTTGCCATGCATGAGCCGCTCCGCGCGGATCACATCCCCTCCAAATACGTGCCCGATGCACTGATGCCCAAGACACACGCCTAACAAAGGCGTCGATTCCCCGAACGCCTTGACGACGTCACAGCTAATGCCGGCCTCGGCAGGCGTGCAGGGCCCTGGCGAAATGCAAATCCTCTCCGGTGCCAGCTCACGGATCTCATCAATGGAAATTTCGTCATTCCGGTAGACTTGAAGTTCAGCTCCTAACTCCCCGAAATACTGCACCAGATTGTAGGTGAACGAATCGTAGTTATCAATGACTAACAACATGGCGAATAGCGGATCAACTCTCCTCGGCAAGCTTCTTGGCACGCTCGATCGCTCGGATCATCCCCCGTGCCTTGTTCACCGTCTCTTCATACTCGTTCTCTGGCACCGAGTCCGCCACCACCCCGGCCCCGGCTTGTACAAAGGCTTTGCCGTCCTTGAGGACACAGGTGCGTAGGGCGATGCAGGAATCATGGTTGCCATCGAAACCGAAGTATCCCACGGCTCCCGAGTAGGCGCAGCGTTTGTTCTTCTCAAGCTCGTTGATGATCTGCATGGCGCGCACCTTAGGAGATCCCGATACCGTCCCAGCGGGAAAGGTCGCCGCCATCACGTCGTAGGCACTTTTGTCAGGCTTGAGACGCCCTTCGACATTGGAAACAATGTGCATCACATGGCTGTAGCGCTCGATGATCATCAAATCGGTCACCTTCACACTTTCGTATTCAGCAATGCGCCCCACATCATTCCGAGCCAGGTCCACCAGCATGATATGTTCCGCACACTCTTTGGGATCGCCTAACAAGTCCTTCTCCAGAGCAAGGTCTTCTTCCTCCGATTGACCACGCCAGCGGGTCCCAGCAATCGGCCGGATCTCGATCTTCCCATTGATCGCTCGCACGTGCACTTCAGGAGAACTTCCCACCAAGGCGAAGTGCCCCGGAAACTGCAGGCAAAACATGTAGGGAGAAGGATTCACGTGGCGCAGGGCTCTGTAGAGGTGGATGGGCGATGCATCATAGTCCACCGCAAAGCGTTGCGATGGGACCACCTGGAAGATGTCACCGGCGCGAATATATTCCTTCGCCTGCTCGACCATCGCACAGTATTCCTCTTTCGTCGTATTGCTAGCAGGCTCCACCGGAACGGGCTCGGCATGAGTGATCACGGGCTTCGCATGGAGAGGCTGCGACAATTTCCCGATCAGCCGATCGATGCGTTCCCGCGCACTGGCATACGCCGTTTCAGCGTTCTCGAAATCTGCCGTGATGACGTTCGCCACTACCAAGATCCGGCGGTGACGATGATCAAAGATGATCACTTCATCGGCAAACATGAAGAACATGTCAGGAACCCCAAGCGCATCCTCCGGCGGTTCAGGAACGGTGGGTTCGAAGTAGCGCACGGCGTCGTAGGCAAGGTAACCTACCGCCCCACCATAGAAGACGGGCAAGCCATTCGCATCGACTGGCTGATAGGCCGCCATAAGCGTCTCCAACTCCCGCAGAGGACTTCCTTCCACCACCGTCACCGTCTCCTTGCCTGTTCGCAAATCCGTTAGCGTGATCTCCTGACCGCGGGCGGCAAATGTGAGGCGCGGCGCACTGCCCAGAAACGAGTAGCGTCCCGCATCCTCACGAGACTCGGCCGACTCCAGGAGAAAAGCATGCTCTCCGTCATTGATCTTTTGAAAGGCGGAAAGAGGCGTTTCATAATCGGCCGCCAACTCCGTGTACGTGGGAATGAGCCCACCCTTCGCGAATTGGGTGGCGAAGGTGGCGTCATCAGGAATGAGAGGCGTCGTCGACACGGGCCTGCAGTTTGGCGGGCGAATGCCGATCTGCAAGCAGTCACTTGGCAATCTTCGTCTCCGCCGTATGGTCCTCCCGGTGCCCGATTCAGAAACAGAAGCGGAGGAACTCCTTCCGGCTAACATTGCCCTCGCCGCGCGCTGCCCTTCCGCGCGGGACGCGCTCGACTATGGCCTCGTCATTCTCGCCATGAATCTGCCCTATTGGCATGTGCGCCAAACGGATCATCACGAACTCTACGTGGAAACGGCCTCCCTTGCCCGTGTCCGTGAGGAGTTGGCTACCTTTCGCCATGAACAATCCCATTGGAATGCCTCGCCCCTGGATCATGGGTTGGCCGAGCATCCCCCTAGCTTCTACGTGCCCTATGTGATCGCCTTAGTCATGATCGCCTCGTTCATCCTGCAGAACGCCTACGCGCCCGCCTATGGCGTGTCCGGAAGGATGGATGCCGTTGGGCTCATCACCCGCGGCGAATGGCATCGCCCATTCACGGCTCTCTTTCTTCACGCGGACATCGCCCACCTTGCC
Source organism: Verrucomicrobiia bacterium (assembly GCA_030425385.1). Lineage (GTDB taxonomy): Bacteria > Verrucomicrobiota > Verrucomicrobiia > Verrucomicrobiales > DEV007 > JAACDM01. The sequence goes on from JAUIAH010000002.1 coordinate 147,850, forward strand.
AGCAATCTCGTCATTGGGCTCTGGTATGGCTTTCTTGTCAATCGCGGCTTTGGCACGATGATAGGATGGATGCTTATTCTCGGCACCGGTGTCTTAGGGAATATGACAGTCGCCTTCTTGCACTATCCTGAATCCCATCTTTCCATCGGGGCATCGACGGCTGTCTTCGGAGCCCTCGGCTTGCTCGTGGCAGAGGGCTTGGCCCATCGCTGGCACTGGCGTTTCACCCAACGGCTTGGTGCCATTCTCGTCCCCTTAGTCGCTGGCGGCATCGTTCTCGGGTGGACAGGAGGCTTTGGCGATCCCCAAGTCGATAGCTTGGCACATGTGATGGGCTTTGTCTCTGGCGTGACGTTAGGGCTCATCGCCCTCTGGATGCCCCCACGAAAGAAAGCTGTGATTAGTCGATGACGGGAGGCGGGGTCTCCCCCATTGTAACGGATGGTCCGTCAAATTGTCACTCATCCAGGGGGCGCCCACAAGGACGACTTCCTCGCTTGCAGCGTGCTCGTCTCCCTCTATCAGGTTCCCATACATCGCAGGGAGCCCACCCCTGAAGATCTCGCCGACCCTTCCACCTGCGTGGTGGATGTGGGAGGAGAACACGATCCAGAGAAGAAGAACTTTGATCATCACCAGTTTCCCCAAGATCAACCACCCATCTGTGCGCTTTCGTTAGTGCTACAGGATCTTGGGCTCTACGAAGACGCTCAGCAATTCTGTGAGTGGCTTGAGCCGGCCGAATGGCTGGACTGCCTCGGTCCAAATGAGACCGCAGCCAAGCTCGGTGCCCCTCGCGAAGTCATCAATCAACTCCTCTCGCCGATCGATGTCACTCTCCTGAAGCGCTTTGCCGGAGGGAAACAATGGACACTCAATGAACCCATCTGGCAGGTCATGCGGATGATCGGTGAGGACCTTCTCGCGTATCTTCGCAGTTTGCGCAAACGCCTCGACCTCATCGCCACCCGGGCGGAATGGTGGCAGTTGGAAACCCCGCGCGGGGCGTTCGAGGCCCTCTTCATGCCACGGATCGAACCTGTGGTCGGAGAGCCATCCTTTGGGCTCAATCGCTATATTGAGGAATGCGGCAAAGAGAACACCATCATTGCGCTCATCTACCCTGATCGCCGTGGCAGCGGCTATGGATTGGGCCGCTTCAATGACCACCCAGCGGTGGACTTCACACGCGTCGAAGCCGAACCCGATGTCCACTTCGCCCACGGGCGCGGTTTCGTCGCCAAGACGAGTGCCACGAATCCCGATCGCTTGCGAGAGCTTCTCACCAAAGCCTACGTCCCCGCCTAAGAAGGCTGGAACCGTCGTCAATCAGACCTGAAAGGAACTGTGAAATAGTCAACCAAGCCGTCTTCGTCAACTTTCTCTTTATCCGTAAGATAGAGACCAGCAGCTCCTGTTCCGAGCGGTGCCCCAGTGGTATTGAACACCTGACTCCCGTCATCGAGAATCAGAAACCCTTCGAAGGGATAGTACATTTCGAACTCGCGATCATACCGACAGCAGACTCCTGCAATCGTCCTCGCCTTGATGCGCTTCACGATATCAACCACAATTGGAGCTTCCTCATCAAGAGTTTGAAAGAGACCAAAGACCTTTCTCACCACTTTGAAAGAAGGAATCTTCTCCACGTCTTCCAGCCGATCAGCGTTCTCAGGAATATCACAAGTTTCCCACGGCTCTTCAGCAAAGGGCATCGCGAAACTAAAGCCGCGATCAACAGTGAAATAGGAAATCACAATATCGATAGCGTCTTCAATCTCCCTTGATTGAAAGACGTCCACAATGTGAGCGCCCAGAATCATCTCTGGTGAAATGGTCGCCATGCCCTCCAAGACCTTCTATGTCAAAGTCCCTGCGTGTCTCGCAGAATGGCGTCGGTGAGGTCCAGCCCTTCTCTTTGAGATCCTGACAGGTTTGCCGCGATGAGGTCCGTGCCTACACACTTGGCACCTGAAAGATTGGCGTCTATCAACGTCGCCCCCGATAAATCGGCACCGCTCAAGTCCGCTTCGCTGAGATTCACACGATCCAACGTCACGCCCCCGAGATCCGCGCCGGTGAAGTCGACTTGACTCAAATTCGCCCCGGTAAACGTCGCGCCGCTGAAATCGGCTCCGGAGAAATTGACCCCCACCAAGATGGCGTCAGAGAAATTTGTGCCAATGAAATGGGCTTTGGACAGATTCGCCCCTGAGAAATCCTGCCCGCTCAAATCCATCCCTGTCTTCTCTAACATCGCCCCCTCTTGACCCCCAGTAGAAAGCCAGTTCGCATGCGCATCCAGTTCGTCCGAAGTGATCGTAGCCATGTGATGAATCCTAATTGGAAATGCTCGCGCGGCAAGTATGTTCGAAAACCATTAAAACCATTAGAGAATGATACTGAGCAGGAAAGCCAGCGCGAAGCCGACGATAGAGATCACCGTGGTGACGATCGTCCAGGTTTGCAGCGTTTGTTTCTCTGTCATGCCGAAGTAGCGATTGACGATCCAGAAGCCACTATCATTCACATGTGAGAGGATCGTGGAACCTGCCGCAATGGCGATCACAACCAGGGCTTTGTGCATATCATCTAGATTGTATGTGGCCACTACTGGGGCGATGAGACTGGAGGCGGCGATCATTGACACGGTAGCGGATCCTTGAGTGACCCGCACGATGACTGCGAAGATATAGGCGAGAATGACAGGGCTGAGTTTCGAACTGGCGAGAAGATTGGCAAGGGTTTCGCCCACTCCGCTATCGCCTAGCATTTGCTTAAAGACACCACCTGCTCCCGTGACCAGAATGATGATGCCTGCAGGAGCGAGCGAGGCAGTGCTCAGCTCCATGAGCTTCTCCCGACTCACACCGCGTCGCGTGCCGAGCAAGTAGAGGGAAATGAGCGTGGAGAGAATCAAGGCGATGATAGGATGCCCGAGAAAGATGCAAATGTCAGTGAACGTGCCACTAGCAATACGGCCATTGTCCACCAGGAGTTCCAGGATGGTGCTAGCCAAGATCATAAGGATGGGGAGCCCGATGATGAGAAGCACCATGCCCAGGCTCGGAAGTTTCATGGCCGTGCCTTCGCGTTGATCTTCGATTCCAAGATCAGCGGGATCAGGCACGGCGATGAAATGCTTCTCGGCTAGTCGACACCCCAGCCAAGGGCCTGCAATGACGGCCGTGGGAAACCCCACGATCACTCCAAAGAGAATCACCCAGCCAAGCCCCACTTCGAGATTCTCCGCCACCAGAATGGGGCCAGGGGTTGGCGGAATGAAGGCGTGGGTCGTCGCCATGCCAGCCACTAACGGAAGACCGAAGAATAGAACGGACTTCTTGGTGTCGCGTGCCATGGCATAGATGATCGAAATGAGAATGACGAGACCGACATCGAAGAAGACTGGGATAGAAATGAGGAATCCCGTCACAACCATGGCCCACGGAGCGCGCTTCTCTCCAAAGGCCTTGATCAACGACCGAGCGAGGCTTTCCGCGCCTCCCGAAAACTCCAACACTTTCCCCAGTATGGCTCCCAGGCCAATAATCGTCGCAATGAACCCGAGGCTGCCTCCCATGCCATCGATCACACTTTGCACCACATCCATCAAGGGCATGCCAGCCCCAATGCCGACAATGATCGCCGCTAACAAGAGCGCGATGAAGGCCTGCATTTTAAAGACGAGAATAAGGACCAAGAGAAAGATGATGGAAACGAGGAGCACCGTCACGAGCCACGCCACTGAGGGCCCGTCCAGGGCATCCAATTTGTGGAGCTGGGACTTGTTCTTCTTCAGCCAAGCGATGCGCGCAGCTTCATCGAAGCGTTGGGACTCGGAGCGGAGCTTGATTTGAAAGCGATCCCCCACAAGCACATTGGTCTCGTTGCCGAGATTCGTGGCCGAGTTTCCAGGATACCCGCCGATACTCACGTCTCCCCTGCGGAAGGCTTCCAGTTTGGTGGGATCCCCTGCCAAGTCGGTGATCACGACGGCTCCCAAGAGGACGCCATCCTCGTCTTTCAAAGCGGCCTCTAGATAGCCATCCTCGGCGATGCCTATCGCATCGATCTGAGGCCAACTCGACACGAGGGCATCGAGCGTCTCCTTGGGAACGAGGCCTGAGGGCGCATCCGCTTCCTCGGCTGATCGTCCCACGCCGAGCATGAGACCTAACAAGATCGCGATAAGAAGAGGGATTTCCGTTAGTTTCCGATGACAAGTTGGCAATACCATGGTGCTTGGGGTTGCGTTGCGGGGGCTGGCTTACTAGAATCCCCCCCTATGATCAAGGTCTATCGTCGTCAGGACAGCGTGGTGATTGTTTCAGGTGGTCAATGCTACAGCCACGAGGGCTTCTCATTTGACCGTCTCTTTCAAGCAGAAGATCCCGCTGCCTTTCTCCAAGAAGCCATCCGCGAAGCCACCCCGACCGCGGAGGCCGCAGCCATGCAAGACACGTGGGAAGCGCCTCTGGAATCTCAGGAAGTGTGGGCCTCTGGGGTCACCTATTACCGCAGTCGTGAAGCACGCATGGAGGAGTCGGAGCAATCTGGCGGCGATGTCTTCTACGACAAGGTTTACGAAGCCGAACGCCCTGAACTCTTCTTCAAAGCCACCTCTTCACGCGCGCGCGGGCACGGGGCGGAGGTGTGCATTCGCAAGGATTCGAGTTGGGATGTGCCAGAGCCTGAGCTGACGATTGCGATCAATGCCCATGGGAAGGTGTTCGGCTACACCGTCGGCAATGACATGAGTTCGCGATCGATCGAAGGCGAGAATCCGCTCTATCTGCCACAAGCGAAAGTCTATCGGGGATCATGTGCGATGGGGCCCGCCCTGTGCGTGGGCGACCCGCTTCCCAAGGAAAGCAAGATCACTCTGGAGATCACCCGTGACGGAAACCCTGCCTTCACGGGTGAGACAGCCCTCACACAACTCAAACGGACGCTCGACGAACTCGCTTCCTACCTCTTCCGCGACAACGAATTTCCCTTTGGCGCATGGCTCATGACGGGCACGGGAGTGGTTCCCTCCACCGATTTCACTCTCCAAGTTGGTGATGTCGTCAGGATCTCTATCGAAGGCTTGGGGACATTGGAGAACCGGGTCGGAAGTTAGACTACCAACGATCCATGCAGGGCTTCCCAAGCCACTCGTAGGAATTGGTCCGCACTGGTTGCTCGACGCATTCTCGCTGCATGGCTTCAAAGCGTTCGCAGATCACCATCTCGAATCAGTCCGCCAGCCAGCGAAGCACTTCTTCGCCATCGAACGTCTCTCGTATCACCAGTGCCGGATTGACTGAGGTGGCGGTTTCCCAACCGCTCTTATCATCGACCACGAACAAGGGCTGTTCTCCGCAGCGTGCGGCCAGGGCGCTGACATCGCCATATTTCACTGCCCCCGGCATGAAGGCGTCGTCTTTCCAAGAGGTCACGTGATCAAATCGCCAGCCATCCAGCTTGGCCATCGCCTTGCCCAGCTTCGGGTCATCGATCTGTCCGCACGCCGCCAGGACAATCGCCCCTCCAAGGGCATCCATCCCAGCGAGATGCACCTGTTGCACGTCCCAATCAGGCGTCGTCACGATGAATCCCACCGTGGTGAGAATGTCATGCACGCGTTTGGCAAAGACCGGATAGTTGTATCCGAAAGTGTAACCGGCAAAGCGCTCATCATTGATCACAGCACCTTCCCGCGCCGCTTCACCCACTCCATGGGGATCAAGGGCGGCCACCGCATAGCCGAGTTCCACCAATGCGAGAGGGCCTTCTGCTAGATCCCCCTCCTGTGTGAGGACAGAACTTTTGCCCTCCTCACCGTGGACCCATACCACCACCTCCCCATTCCAATCATCCCCGGGATGGAGAAAGAGCGCAGCCACTTCCTCGTCGTGCCCCTCAGCCCGCAAGGTGCCTGTCATTCGCAATCCGACCGAGCCTTCCTCTTTCGCCGTCAACGTGTAGATGACTTCACCCACGTCGCCTAACCGACGTCCCAAGAGAGTGTCCCACGCCCCGCCAATGACCTCCTCGTAGGCTGACCGGGCACCGGCATCATTGGGCAAGCGTGCCTCGATCGCAGCGATCTGTGTGACACTATCATGTTCCCACCACTTCAAGAGCGCCCCCTCATGAGCCGCGCCACGTCCACGAGGAGCCGGGTGCGTTTCCGTCCACACGGAAAGTTCATCTTCACTCAGAGGCTCAAAGTCGCGCTCCCGCACAGGCTCAGGATGGCCTAGATTAAAGTGTTTGTTCACAAAGCCAGCCATGGCCTCCCGGGAGACCGCGTTGAAGTTATGCCCAAACTGCAGGTAGGGGAAAACTTCGACACGCCCCTCGCAGCCGTGCATCCCATACAAATGCGCCAAGTCCGGCATGCCCTTTGTCTCAATCTCCACCGTCCAATCGTCCGCTCCCGTCAAGCCTAACGGACGCGGCAGAGCGAGAGCTGCAAGGTCCACGTTGCCCGCACCGATACGGAGATAACTCGCATTCTCACAAACACATCCTCCCTGCATGCCCGTGGAAACCATGACGGCAGGAAAGAGCAAGTCAGGCCGATCATCGATGGCTCCAAGGATGAATGTCTGCGTGCCCCCGCCACTTGCACCCGTGACACCGATCCGATCCTGATCGATCTCCGGCAACGATTCGATGAAGTCGAGCGCACGAACAGAATTGAAGGTTTGGATTCCCATCATATTCTGCAGGCGCAGCTCTGCCCGCGTGCTGAAGAGTCCATCAGCAGCCATGCTGCTTTGGCGATGGTCTAACTGCACGCTGTCTGCATAGCCTACCATGTCATAATGAAAGACCACGCATCCCATCCGCGCCAACTGCACGCATCGCGCCTGTAGAGGATGCCGCCCTGAGGCAAAGCGCTCGGCACCACTCTCGATTTCTTTCTTCCCATTCGCTTCCCCATGATCGTGAAAGCGGCCATGCGTCCAGTGCCCATGAGGGCTGAGGATACCTGGAACCTTCTGCCCCCGCTTAAGAGACTTTGGCCGATACAGACTGCCACTCACATAGTGCCCAGGAAAGGATTCGAAATAGACTTTGGAGACGGTGTAATCTTCCCGAGTCACCGTGCCGTGCTCCACCACATTCAAGTTTCCTTTCGTCGGCATGGGCCACAAACCCGTCGCCACCAGCACCTGCCGCCGCAGCGATACCGCCCGCGTTTCCCAGGCCTCTCGCGTCGCTACTTTATGAAAAGGGTGATCGTCATTGAGCGTCCGCAGATCTCCCAACCGATGATCCTGAGGGCGTTCACCAGCCGCATAGGCATGGGGAAAGGTCTGTGCGGAAAGAGGCATGACACCGGGCAACAACGTTAGCAGAAAGATAGGTAGCAGACGTATCATGCCCTCTTCTAGGAGAAATCGTCGCCCCTGTCAAAACCGGCGTCCCAGCGCTCTACATCCCTTGCGGGATGTAGAGCGCGATCTCGGAGCAGAACATCAATTCAGGATCACCCCGCTCTTCTAACGTCTTTACCAAGCACTGCCATTCACGTTTCACACGTCCCTCGAAGATCTTGATCCCGTTCGCCTCCACCGTCACCGGCTGATCCAGATCCACCAGAGAATCGTCGAGCCGAACCGTGAGCCGCGTCACGCGCGTCGTCTCCAATTGGATCCGATTCCCCTCGATCCGTGCCTCGATCTCCTGACCGGGAGCCGGCTCATCATTGGCTAACCAATAGAACTGCCGCACGCGCGTGTTGCTAGGTTTCCATGAGACCGTGTGAGGACGCGCTTTCCGTTCGAACTGGCCTAACCACGAGGCACACGCTTGGTCATCGATCTGATGCCCGCGGTTCTCGTGCTCAATAAACGTGAACTGGAAGTGCTCGCGAAACTGGCGCTGCATGCCTGTGAGGATGTGCTGGTATTCACGGCAGCTCTTCACGCGGCCATAAGCGATGTCTTGTTCGCCAATCTCAAAGCGCAAGGGCAAGTGCCGCCAATGCTCGACCGGGGTTTGATGGGGCGTGGGAGCCGCCGCCGACGCGGCGACCGCGGCAAAGCGATCCGCAAGATTAGCGCCCATACTCATGGACCCATACCCTCCCGCAGAGTAGCCCATGAGATAGACTCTGTTCGGATCTGCCTCTTCATGAGCGAGGACATCGCGCATCAACGCCTCCATCAGCGGATAGACGTGTTCGGCATGCCACTGATTCCACGTATCGCGCGGGGCACGAGGACACACATAGATGCCAGGCGCATCTGGATAACGCTGCTGCTGGGCCTGCCATTGTCGATCATTCTGCTCTTTAGGAATGGCACCTCCTCCATGGAGAGAAATCGTCACGGGTAACTTCCCCGATCCTCTCCGGACCAAGGTGAACGGCATGCGATCCTCTCCAAGAACGATCTCACGCTGCTCAAACGCTGCGCCCGCTTTGCGGTGATTCAGACGATAGGATTCCCAGATTTCCGGCCGGAGCATCTCGATGTCCTCTCCCGTGAGGGCGGTGTGTTTCTTCCAGGAATCAGATTCCTGCATCTTGGCAGTGATCAGCGGCGCGCTGAAGTAGAGATTGGCCAATCCCAAGGCGACGTCGCGACGCGGGGCGGCCCCTGCTGAAAGCCCCATCACCACCGTCACGAAAAGCAAGATTCTCGAAATTGTCATCGCTGTTACAATTACAATAATCAATTGTAATAAACAACTGCGCCGTGCAAATCTAAGACCTAGAGGCGCACTTTCTCGCATCCCTGCGAAGATTCCCTCTGCCACGCTTCCGCAACCACGAAGGCGCGCCGCCACAATCCAAGTCGCTTTGAACGCCAGCCAGTTTCCTCCAACAGGCGGCGATAGTCCGGAAAACGGGCCGCCTCCGTCTCCGTAAAGCCATGAAAGAACCGATACATCGCCCACAGCAGGGCTCGCTGCCACCAACGGCTCGCAGAGAATTCGCTGATGAACCACATCCCTTGGGGTGCGAGGCGTTCCTCTATCAACGGCAGCAAGGCTACGAGCCGCGCCTCAGGGAAACAATCGAGCACAAAGTGACTGACAATCACCTCAAAGGCCTCTGCTTCCAGAGATGCGAGACCGTCGTGCAGATCCGCCTGAACGAAGCGCACGCGATTGCCCAACCCTCTCGCCCGTCGCGCCGCACACGCCAGCATTCTTCCACTTTGGTCAATGCTCACGAAACGCGCTTCCTTCCAAGTCGCTAACGCTTGCTCGAGAAACCGCCCATCACCGTCGCCTAGCAATAGCACGTTCTTCGGTTGCCGACCATGAGTCTGTAGCGGTGCCACCCGAGCCGCTTGCAAGGCGCGCCCAAAGGTGAGGCGCTCCAGCGACTCGTAGAAAGGCGCAAGGGCATCGTAGCTCATCTGTTAAGAGCCTAACCAAGGTCCAAGAACAAGCGGCGTGAGCAAGCACCCATCCGCCAGCACGCGCTTCCATTCCGCTGACCACGAGCTCCGATGCAGAACCCACAAGAGGAGTGCTGCGAGCGCCCAAGCCGCGCCCAACCCCGTCCCCTCACTTCCTCCCCACAATGCCAAGCCCCCCAAGAAGGGGCCTAACCAGCGCTCGATCTCAGGCCATCGTTGCGGCCAAGCTGAACGATCATGTTCGGCATCCAGCGCTCGCTCTCCACAGGCAATGACAAGACAGTTCGCCGCACACACGGACCCAAAGGCGAGCACTTCCTGCCAGGGGAAAGGTTCAAGCAAGAGTGCACCCACTGTTCCCAACGCAAACAACACCCCGCAGGCCAACTCCTTCGGCACCCACTTTCTCACATTCCCATGCACGCGCCATCCATACAAACCCGCCAGGCCCACCATTCCCAAGCCGAAGCGCCAGAGTGCAGCAGTTGCTTGCAAGAGCAGGATGGCACCGACGCTTGCGGCGATCCCTAAGCCCACCACAAACAGGCGCGCATGTCTGGCATGAAAGCGATGGCGAGCACTGGAAATCGCGGAACGAGATCGACGCGCGTCTAACAAACGATCCGTGACATAGATCATCCAGACCGCAAGGCCTAACAATCCCGCGACTGACATGTCCACCTTTGTCCCGTAAGCTCTTGCAAAGGCCCAGTGCCAGACAAGCGCCACCACTGGGGCATCAAGGCTCAGCACGTTCGGCCATTGCCACCAGCGCAGGGAGAATTCGCGATCGTCCAGAATGCCCTCACTTTGTGAGCTTTCCCCGCAAGTTCAATGATCGACTTCCCTTCGGAAGCGGCTCAGACTGCGTCTGATGTTCCGATTTCTCCGACGCCATCCCATTCTCACCACCTTGCTCCTGATCGTTCTCGCCTGTGCCATCTTCGTCCGGATCCGCATGCAAGGCCCTCATCGCAGCTACCGCGTGGCCGAATCTTGGATTTCGCAGGGCCCTCCTGATGGTCCACTCCTCGTCGGCGCCGCCATGCGCGAGATCACCCCTGATCTGGACGCCTACGATGGGTGGACGGATGCCGACAAGAACTCGAAATTTGAGCCCAAGAAGGGCGATCACTACGAGGATCGCAACGGGAACGGAGACTTCGATCTCGTTTGGCTCGGAGGCTTCAGCTCCAATCGTCCGGCCCAAGGAGTGAATGATCCCCTCTGGTCACGCAGCCTTGCCCTGCGGCACGGGGATCGCACCCTTGTCCTCGTGACGATCGATTCGGTCGGCATGACTCATGAGCGTTTCATCGAGATCCGCAAAGCGATCGATCACGAAAAGCATGGGATTGATCACATCCTCTTCACGACCACACACACTCACAACGGCCCCGATACGATGGGCATCTGGAGCTACCGCCGTCTCCCCTTTCGATTCGACAATGCCTACATGGACATGGTGCTAGAACGCACCCGCGAGGCCATTCTTGAATCCGTGGCAACACTGGAGCAAGCCAGTGGGCAGTATGCCTCCACTCAGGTGGAGCCCAACGGATTTGTCCGCGATTCTCGCAAGCCCGAAGTCTATGACCGTCTGTTAGGCGCTGTTCGCTTCACCAAGGAAGGTACGGATGACACCATTGCCACCATGGTCAGTTGGGGAAATCACCCGGAAGCCATGGGGAGCAAGAATCCGCTGGTGAGTTCCGATTTCGCTCACTACTGGCGGGAGGGCGTCGAGAAAGGCCTGCCAGGCCCTAACGGCTGCGAAGGCTTCGGCGGCATGTGCCTCTTCTATCAAGGCTGCGTGGGCGGATTGATGACTCCGTTAGGCATTGATGTACCTGATCGTGACGGGACCACGATCCACGAAGAAGATGGTATTGAGAAGACCCGCGCTCTTGGCGAGAATCTCGCCCTCCTCACCGTTGACCTCCTTCGTTCCCGAGCAAAGCCCCTTCAGGATCACCGTCTTGCCTGCGTCGCCAAGACGCTCTTTGTTCCCATCGATGGCACTTACAAATACCCCATCATGCTCGGCATCATTCACCCTGGCTGGTATGACGGCAAGGCCAAGACAGAGATTGACGCTCTCCGCCTAGGACCCATTGAAATGTTAGGGATTCCCGGCGAGATCTATCCCGAAATCATCGATGGCGGCGTGGAATCTCCAGAGGGTGCCGATTTCCCAGGAGAACCAGTCGAATCTCCGCCGGTGCGTCCACAAATGGGCGGCGAACTCAAACTCGTCTTCAATCTGGCAAACGACGAGATTGGCTATATCCTCCCCAAGACTCAATGGGATGTGAAAGCACCTTACACCTATGGTCGGGACAAGGCTCCTTACGGAGAAATCGTCTCCGGCGGCCACGAAGTGGGCCCTTCCATCTATCACGCCAGTCTAGAGGCCCTCGCGGAACTACGAACCCTCTGGGAATCAGCGCCGCAGCCTTAACCAATCCACAAAGAACAAGATAAGCCGCGGCATTGGGCAGCTGGTCTACGATCGCCGAAATCGAAAGGGCAGCCAGAATGCCAGTGCGGTGCCCACCGCCATCATGGCCAACCCAACCGGCTTCAATTGATGCACATGTGTGAGGAAATAGGCCAGGCTCTTGTCCGTCACGAAAGGTCGAAAGCGCCATTCCGTTAGAAGACTGACCACCAGCGCCAGCACCGCACAAAAGATCGGCAGCGCCAGATGCTGACAGCGAGCAACGCTCGCACCGAACCCGATCAATGCCCCTGGGAGAATCATGGCGTAGAATCCTTGTCTCAAGGCCCAGCCAAAGACGAAGTGACCGAGGACCGCTCCCAGGAGAGCTCCCACGATTCCGAAGATGAATTGCTTAGTCATGATAATGTTCCCCGCCGTCACGCGATGATCTCGGTGATCGGATGCCCATGATCGATCTCCAAGCGCTTCCTTCCCGGAATCTCAAGAGCGCGGGAATCCAGGCCTAACTGGTGGAGAATGGTCGCATGGATGTCCGTGACGTAGTGGCGATTCTCGACGGCATGAAAGCCAATCTCATCCGTGGCGCCATGAACCACGCCCCCTTTGAGCCCGCCACCAGCCATCCACGCGCTGAAGCCGAAGATGTGGTGATCACGTCCATCGCCATTCTGCGATCCTGGCGTACGCCCAAACTCCGAAGCAAAGACAACGAGTGTCTCTTCTAACAAGCCGCATTGCTCGAGATCCTCTAGCAATGCCGCGATAGGTTGATCCACCTTGCTAGCATTCTGTGAGTGATTCTTCTGTAGCCCGCTGTGGGCATCCCAGGCACCAGCACCGCCGCCGCCGTGTTGCACTTGAACGAATCGCACGCCGCGCTCCACCAGACGGCGAGCCGCCAGCAATTGCTGGCCAAAGTCGGCTGTCTCTTTCTGCTCCAAGCCATAGCGCGCACGTGTGGCCGCGCTTTCCCCCGCAAAGTCCATCACTTCCGGCACCGAAGTCTGCATGCGGAACGCCAGCTCGTACGAGGCCACACGTGCCTCCATCGCGGCGTCATCAGGATGGCGAGCCACGTGGGAAACATGTAGATCGCGCAAGAGATCACGCCCGATAGCGCGAGAGGTTTCAGAAACAGGCATCGCTGGAGAGGCGAAATCGAGCGGTTTGTGAGGATCGACTCGCAAAGGCACCGCATCGTAGGCAGGCCCCAGATAATGGCCGTCTCGCTTGTTCCAATACTCACGTTTTCCCAAAGAAATGAACTGCGGCAGGTTCTCATTCAGTGATCCCAAACCGTAGTTGACCCATGCGCCCAGGGTGGGGAAGTCACCATCATTGCGATGGCGCCCAGAATGAAACTGCGTTTGCGCCCCGTGATTGCTATCCGTCGTCCAGAGTGATCGGATCACCGCCAGCTTGTCCGCGTGCTTGGCCAAGTGTGGAAACCAATCGCTGATCTCCAATCCACTCTGTCCATGCTTGCGAAAACCTACCTGTAGAGGAAAGAGCTTGTTCCGCTGATTCCCGTTGGCGTCAGGCACGACCAACCGCTCTAGCGCTAATTTGTCAGGATCCTGTACGTGCGCAAAGGGCGTCTCCGCGATCGTCTTGCCCGCATAACGATTGAGCATGGGCTTGGGATCAAAGCTCTCCATGTGACTCACTCCGCCATTCATGAACAACCAAATCACCTTCTTCGCCTTGGGACTATTGTGAGGCCGCCCCGTAGGTGCGAGGCCCGCACACGCCTCCTGGCGGAGCATGGCATCCAAGGCAAAGCTGCCGAAACCCAAGCTCGCCTGAGAAAGGAATGCGCGACGATTGGCGGGCCTCATCATCTCAGCGTGACAAAGTCGTTGTGATTGATCAAGGTCCAAACGAGCTGCGCGCGGGCGTCGAGGATCGAATTCCCAACGCCTTTCCAGGCTTGGAGCGCCGCAAGGCTCCGAGCCCTGTCATCGCCGCTCACGGCAAGCCCTAACAACTGAAGAAACGCCACGCTCACAAATTCATCATCCGAACAAGCTCCTCCACCCAGTTGACCCACGATTGCGGGAAGCGCCTCCTCTACCAGACGGCTATTTGAAAGCGCAAGCGCTTGCTGAGGCACGATACTCTGCTCTCTTTGATAACATTCTTTCACGGCCGCCTCATCAAACAATGTTAGAAACGCATTGCGATCATTGTTGGAGTGGAAGAAATAGAGACTTCGGCGATGAGAGTCATCCTGCGCTGCCCCAGGCACAGAAGGGCCACCCATCTGGTTATCGAGCGTCCCTGCCAAGGCAAGAACGGCGTCGCGCACCACCTGCGATTCCAAGCGTATCGGTTCGCGACGCCACCATAGGGCATTGTCAGGATCACGCGCCAAAGCAACCTCTGCCCCGAGTGAAGACGACGCTCTTCGATAGGCTTCCGATTGCATGAGTAGGCGATGCATCGGCTTCATGTGCCAATCTCTGGCAATCAATTCCGCCGCTAACCAATCGATCAATTTCCGTTGCACCGGCTCAGGCTCCTTGCGACCGAAGTCGAAGACACTGCGCACGAGCGGCTTGCCAAAGTGCCTGGTCCAAAGGTGATTCACCGCCACCCGAGCCGTGAGTGGGTTTCGCGCATCGGTGATCCACGCTGCCAGGGCACGCCGTCTCCCCGTGCTCGTGGAAGGAAAGCCCAAGGCAGGATCGTCCTTGGTCGAATCGAGGAAACGCGTGGCCACCCACTGAGCCCCTTTGAACGGCGTGAAGCTTTCCGCATCATCCACGGGCTTCACCAGCGCTTTCTTGGCTTCAGTCACTGCTTCTCGCGCTTTCGCCTGTTTGTCAGCATCCTCTCCGGCAACTCTAAGCGCCTCCTCGGCACGCGCGACCGCCAAGCGACGCTCGGCGACGATGGCTTCCCGACGCTCGGCAATCGCGTCGCCCTTCCAAGCGGCTCTCGTAGCCACCACACGCGCCTGAACGCTTTCCCATTCCAACTGTCGTATGCGATTGTCAGGATTCTCTTCCAGGGCTTGTCTTGCCGCTCGCTCGTGCGCGCGCAACACCCAGGGACGTCGCACTGGTTGCCAAGCAGCCGTCGGTAGCGAGACCGGCTCAATGGCAAGATCATCAAAGGCGAGAAGCTCAGGCACTCCAGGCACCATCACTTCCGAGGTATCGGGCTGGCTTTCCTCACCGCGGATGAAGCGGTAGGTTGCTTCATCTAACAAGGCATCAAAGACGCGCGGCACCCCCGCTTGTGAAAGATCAGTCTCTCCCGGCGGCAAGTCTTGACGCACATGATAGGGCTCAAAGAAGGCTCGCAAACGGAAATAGTCCCGCTGGTCAATGGGATCGTATTTGTGATCATGACACTTGGCGCAATTCATGGTGATCCCAAGGAAACCCTTGCTCACGTGTTCGACCACCTCATCCATCCATTGCGTGCGATTGAAGAGGAAGAAATTGCGTGCGAGGAATCCCGTGGCGCGAAGCTTGGAGAGATCCTCCGGATAGAGCTCATCAGCTGCGAGCATGAGACGGATCATCTCATCGTAGGGGAGGTCTGCATTGAGAGATTCCACGATCCAGTCGCGCCAATGCCAGAGCCGCTCTTGACTATTGCGGCGCTGTTCTCCCAGTCCCCACCAATCACTGTAGCGCCAGATATCCATCCAATGCCGCGCCCACCGCTCACCGTGACGGGGATCATCCAACAGTTGATCGACCAGGCGCTCGTAGCGCTGCGGTGACCACTCGCCTAACCATGCTCCCCAATCGCTCTCTTTCGGTGGCAACCCTATCAAATCCAGAAAGGCTCGCCGAATCAGCGTTTCTGGCGAGGCCTCCCCTGCGGGCGCGAGCCCTTGTGATCGCCATTGCTCCTCCAGAAAGGCATCAATGGGATGGCTGGCCGCAGAGCCTTCCGGCAACGGAGGGCGCACAATGGGTTGGTAAGCCCAGTGGGCCTCAGGAGGCGCTTCCGGCAATTCATCCAGGGGTGCCGGAGCACCCTCCACAAGCCAGGCTTCCAAAAGCCCTAACATCGCCGTATCCAAAGCTTCGCCTTCGTGAGGTGGCGGCATCCGCTCTTCGGGATCGGCGGCGGCGGTGCGCTGAAGGAGCACACTCTCTTTCGGGTGCTGCCGATTGATCACCTGACCGGCATGCATGGCCGCAACCGTATCCAGACGCAGATCCCCCTTCTGCTTGAGGGCCCCATGACAGGCGTAGCAACGCTCGCGGAAGAGCGGCTTCAGGGTCTCTTCATAACCGCCACCCAGCACCACTCCCTGCCAGAGGAGTAGTGCTAGTGCCATCCATCCGGGACGCGTTTGCCAAGAGATTGCCGTCATGCACTCGGGACGAAACTACGCCTTTCTCAGGATGGTGTCGAGCCACGGGATTTCCTTGTTTCGAGACCAGATTTCGGGTATCTTCTAGGCGCGATGGTTCAAACCCCTTCAGACAAGTACGATCGCATCGTCTGGCATTGGTATTGCCCGTGCAAGGATTGGAAAGAAATGCGTTTCCATCTGCGCGGCATCTTGCGTGAATTCCGCCCGCGTGGGCTCTGGCAACGCAGGCCGAAGCGCTAGACGATCCGATTTCTCATCAACCAGCCCTTCTGATTGCGAATCTCTCTTGCAGAATCACTGGTCTGCGGTGAGCCAGCGATGACAGCAATAGCCTACGTCCTCACGCGATCCGGCGTCCAAGCCCAGGCGAGAGTCAGGTCGATGATCTGGATGAGACCCCTTGGCAGAATAGGCACTTGCCAAACTTGAAAAGGTTGTGCTGAAATCCGTGGCAAATTTCCATTTGCCGACTATAGAACCGCGGAAATCCACCTCAAATTTAAGAAGCTGATCGAGAAGGAGCATCACCTAGCGTTATGACAGAAAACGAATTGCCGTCCAACCTGAAGGGCCTTTGGGACAAAGCTAAGAAATCGCTGCAAATGAAGAACTACGACTATGTCGAGCAGCTTCTGAGCCCCATTGTGAAAGAGTGTCCCGAGTTCCTCGATGCTCGCAAGGCGCTCCGCAAAGCCCAGCTCACGGTGGCTACTGGCAAGAAGAAGAGTCTCCTCGGCGGCGCAGGCGCCATGAAGGCCGGGATGAAGATCAAACCCCTCATCCAATCAGATCCCAAAGCCGCCATGGCTGCGCTGGAGGATGAGCTTTCCAAAGATCCTGGCAGCAAGGGCCTGAACGAACTCCTCTACGAGGCCGCCATGGCCGCGCAATTGCCTCAAGTGGGTCTCCTGGCCCTGGATTCCGTCAAGCAAGCCAACCCCAAGGATACTGGCGTCCTTGTGAAGATCGCCAAGCACCACGAGAGCCAGAAGGATTGGCAAGCAGCCCTCGATGCGTGGAATGCAGTCACCGCTCTTGATCCCGCGAACTTGGAAGCGGTGAACGGCAGCATGAAAGCCGCCACCAACAAGTCCATGGCGGACAACGAATTGGAGAAAGGCGGCAAGAAGCGCGATGAGGACGAAGCGAAAGATCTAGAACTCTTGGACAAGGAGGTCGCCACGCTGACGCCCGATCAGCGCGAGCGTCTCTTGGAGCGCCTTCTCGCCGACTACGCCGAGAACAACGAGAACATCATCGTGGTGAAGAAGATCGCCAACGTCTATGAGCACGGCAACGATCTCGAATCCGCCCTCTCCTACTACGAGTGGGCGCTGCACCTGTCTCCTGGAGACAGCGCCATGCAGACGAAGATCACCAGCTTGAAGGACAAGCAACGCGACAGTGAATTTGCCCAAATGGAGAAAGAGCTGGCCGAGAATCCAGATGCGCCCGACGCCGCCGAGAAGCGGGCGCGCCTGGAAGAGCTCAAGAAAGAGCGTCTCCTCCAGAAGGTTGCTTTCTTTAAGAACGAGGTGGAGCGCAATCCTACCGATCCCCAGCTCCGCTATTCCCTCGCCGAGTATCTCTTCTCCACGGACCAAGCGACTGAGGCCATCCCCGAATTGCAGCGTGCCAAGAGCAATCCGCATGTGCGGATCAAAGCGCTGCTCCTTCTCGGGAAATGTTTCTCCAAGAAGAACATGGTGGACCTGGCGATCAATCAGCTGCAGGAAGCCGAGAAAGAGCTCACCGGCATGGATGATACCAAGAAAGAGGTCGTCTATGAGCGTGCGCTGCTGCACGAACGCCGCGAGGAGAAGGACGAGTATCTCACCGCCCTCAAGCAGATCTACGAAGTGGACTACGGCTACCGCGATGTGGCTCAGCGAGTCGAATCCTCCTACGGCGAAGGTTGATCCTGCACGACCACTAACACTTTTGATGAATGCCGCCATCTTGGAAACAGGATGGCGGCTTCTTTATCCTAGCATCCGTCTATCATGAACCTCACTGAACTCGAGTCCCTTTCCCAGCGGCCTTTCTTTGAATTGCTCCAACAAGCTCGCGCCGTCCACGAAGCGCATTGGCCCAAGCAAGAAGTCCAGCTGTGCACCTTGCTCAGCATCAAGACGGGTGGTTGCAGCGAAGACTGTTCTTACTGCGCTCAAAGCGCGCGCTACAGCACGGGCGTGGACGCCGAACGCCTCCTGAGCAAAGAAGCCGTGCTGACCAATGCGCGCGCCGCCAAAGCCAATGGCTCCACACGCTTCTGCATGGGAGCCGCCTGGAAAGGGGTGCGGAAAGGTACGAAACGCTTTGACGACGTTCTCGATATCATCCGCGGCGTCAGTGAACTCGACATGGAAGTCTGTGTCACGCTGGGAGAACTCGGCGCGGAAGAGGCGCAGCAACTGCGCGACGCCGGCGTGACCGCCTACAACCATAACATCGACACCTCTCCCGAACACTACCCTAACATCGTCAGCACGCATACATTCGACGATCGGCTCAACACGTTAAAGCATGTCCAGGACGCTGGCATGGCCGTGTGCTGCGGCGGCATCCTCGGGCTCGGCGAACAAGCGGGCGATCGTCTACGCATGTTAGAAATTCTTTCCAATCTCTCCCCTCACCCCGAGAGTGTGCCTATCAATGTCCTCATGCCCATGCCAGGCACGCCTTTGGCTGACGCCGATCCTGTCGACAGCTTCGATGTCGTCCGCATGATCGCTCTCGCACGCATCGCGATGCCTCGCGCCAAGGTACGCCTCTCCGCCGGACGCACGGAAATGAGCAAGGAAGCGCAAGCGCTCGCATTCTTCGCCGGAGCCAATTCCATCTTCTACGGCGAGAAACTCCTTACCGCAGAGAACCCATCGGTGCAACGCGATCTGGCTCTGTTAGAGAAATTAGATCTCACCCCCCAAGCACCGTTCACGGATGTTCCCCCACCCTGCCGACAAGCCGAACTAGCAGAGGCACTCACCTAGCCTGTGAAGAGCGTTCTGATCACCGTCGCAAGTTCATCTACTGTCCTTGCTTCATGATCACTCGACACGGTGACGGCCTTCTCGCCCACGACGCGAATGGTTCCCGTCCCTGCCGCTTTTCCCGCACGCATGTCGTTGTCGTGATCCCCAATCATCCATGATTGGGCCAGCGTGATCCCAAGGTCCGACGCGGCTTCATGGAGCATCTGAGGACTTGGCTTCCGCCGATGGTCGACTTCAGCAAGCCCCGTAGCGGCGTAGATGCGGTCGAATGCGGCGCCGTGCTCAGCAAGTTCCGCTTGCATGGCCCGATGCAACTCCGCCAAGTCCTCCGCGCTCATGAGCCCCTTCCCCACTCCCTGCTGATTCGTGATCAGCACCATGAGATATCCCGCCGCCTTCACCTCAGCTAGCAGCGCGGGCATGCCCTCAATGAAATGGAAGTCTTCCCAACGCCGGAGATAACGCATGGCTGGGGGTGGCGGCTGATTGACCACGCCATCGCGGTCGAAGAAGAAGGCTGGACGATACGGTTTCATGATGGAGCATATTGAAGTCTTCCCACGATCCTGACATCATCGCCTAGCCGCGTGACCTGCGGGTTCTCCAACTGGACGTCAATTCCCAACGCTTCAACAAGGAAGCGCTCCGATGTTCCAGACAATCGCGGAGCCACGTAGAGGTGCAATTCATCCACAGCTCGAGCACGTAGCGCTTCTGTGAGGGTTTTCCCACCTCCTTCTATCAGAATACTCGAAATCCCAGCGCACGTTGCACTCTCCAACCACTCTGGCCAGGAGGCATTCTCAATGATAGTGGTGTGCGCGGCCAAGGCATCGGTGAAGACTCTGGCATCTTTCGGCAGCGTGCCTGAACGCGTGAGAATCATCCGTTTCAGCGGTGGCTTGATTCCAGGCGTCCAAGGATGGCGCACGGTGAGGGAGGGATCATCCTGCCGAATGGTCTCGGCTCCTACCAAGATCGCATCTACCAAGATACGCAGGTGCTGCGCATCGCGTCGAGAACTTGCCGAGGTGAGCCAGTTCGATTCGCCTGGAGGCCGCGTGAGGCATCCGTCCACACTGATGCCGGCCTTAGCGATGATGTAAGGACGTTGATACTCGATCCAATGGCGAAAGATCCGGATCAGATGATCGGCCTCGGCTTGGCGAACGCCACTCACCACCTCGATCCCCGCTTCCTGGAGGATGGTCACTCCCCGCCCAGCATGCGCGGGATTCGGATCGACCGATCCCACGACGACGCGCGCGATCCCATGATCGATGATGGCCTGACAACAAGGCGGCGTGCGCCCATGAGTCGAGCACGGTTCCAGAGTGACATAGAGAGTGGCGCCTCTCACCTCATGATCACGAGAGGCTGCCGCAAGCGCCCTCACTTCCGCATGCGGGCCGCCCGGTGGCGCCGTGTGACCAGCTCCCATCCTGACGGAATCCTTGACGATGACGGCCCCCACGCAGGGGTTGGGCGAGGTCGTCCCTATCCCGCGCTGGGCAGTCGCCAAGGCGCGCGCCATCCAATAGGCATCTTCTGCATCTCCGGGAGGACCGGCATACTGTTGCGTGATTTCCGACATTCGCAGGCATCTTAGACTTGATTATCTAGTTGTCACGGCGACTCGCCCGGAGACATTTCAGGATGCGGTTTGAAGCCAAGGACAAGGCGCAACTTTACCACGAGCTGACCAAGTTGTTGCAGGCGGGTTTCTCCATGGAGAAATCGTTGGAAACGTTAGACCACCACCCTCTCTCGGATGGCAGTCTGCATGTCGTCCGGTCCGTGGCACAGCATCTACGCGAGGGCACCTCCATCCGCGATGCTTTCCAGAATATCGACGACATCGCCTTGACAGGAGTCGAAGAGAATCTGATCGAAGCGGGAGAACGTGGAGGCTTGTTAGAAGATGTGTTTCGACATCTGGCAGACTATTACGAGCGGGTCCACGAAGCACGGCGGGCCGTCATTCGCAGCCTTGTTTATCCAGCCGTTCTTCTCCATGTGGCCGCCTTCCTCCCTGCCCTCCCCAAACTCGTTCGTGGTGATGGAGCCAGCGCCCTGTGGTCTTCCCTTGGACTCCTCGCCATCTTCTATGTGATCGCTGCGTGCGTGATCGCTGGCTATCTCTTTCTCCAACGACAGTCCACAACGAGCACTGGTATCGATCGCTTTCTCTCCAAGATCCCCATTCTTGGGAAGCTGCGACGCATGCTCGCCATGGAGCGCTTCGCTGAGGTGTGCCGGATCTATCTCCTCAGCGCCTTCAAGCCATCGGAAGCGGTCGCCGCCGCGGGACGCGCCTCACAAAGTGGTCATTTGAGAGAGCAGTCTGCAAGTGTCAGCCAAGACCTTGCGTCAGGGCAAGCCATGGGGCCCGCACTCCTCGCTCGGCGAGCATTTCCCAGAGATTTCGCCGCCGGGATGTCGACCGCGGAAGAATCAGGCACCCTTGACCAGGAACTGCAACGCTGGGCCAATCTGTATGCCTCGCGGGTTCGCGAGAGCTTTGCCCAGGTCGAGGTTTGGCTCCCGAAAGCCGTCTTTCTCATCATCGGACTCTTCGTGGCCTGGCAGATCGTCCAGGTCTACTTCGGCTATTTGAATGTCTACGATCAATTGATGGAGGACTTGGCAGGCCATTGACACCTTCTTTGTCTTCGGGCAAAGGGAATCATGCAGGTTCAGATCGCCGTCATCGACTTCGGCTCTCAGTATTCTCAGCTCATCGTCCGCCGCGTGCGGGAACTGGGCTACTTCGCCAAACTCTTTCTTCCTCAGCAACTCCGCGAGACGGGGCAGCCCGCGGCGGTGATCTTGTCAGGAGGACCGCGCAGTGTTTCAGAGCCCGATGCGCCAGATATTGATTTCACGTATCTCAAGGAGCTTGGCGTCCCAGTCCTGGGCATCTGTTATGGCATGCAACTGCTCAACATCAAGCATGGCGGCCAGGTGGCGCCCAGCCATTCGCGCGAGTATGGTCCCGCAGAGCTGCGTCCTTGCGTGCACGACGAACTCTTCGCGCACCTGTCAGACAGTTCTCAGATCTGGATGAGCCATTCGGACACCGTGAGCGCGCTTCCTGAAAGGGCGACCGTGCTGGCCAAGAATCAGCACGACACGCCGGTGGCCTTGAAATGGCGCGACGGCTGGTTTGGAATTCAGTTTCACCCCGAGGTGACGCACAGTCACGAAGGCACACAGGTATTGAAGAATTTCCTCGATCTCGTACCAGAGGCGCCCGGGTTTCAGATCCAGTCGTTCCGCGACGAAACCATCGCTGCCTTGAAAGCGCGCATCGGTGATGAGGAGGTGATCTGCGGCGTATCGGGAGGGGTCGATTCGACCGTTCTCGCCGTTCTGTTAGCTCGCGCTGGCGCCCGCGTGCGCCCGATCTTCGTCGATCACGGTCTCCTGAGGAAGGACGAAGGCGATGACGTGGTGGCCAGCTTCGAAGATCTCGGAATCACCATTGAACGCGTCAATGTGAAGGAGCAGTTCCTGGAGAAACTACGCGGCATTGACGATCCCGAAGAGAAGCGCCGCCGCATTGGCGATCTCTTCATTGATGTCTTCTGGAACACGGCCAAAGACGTTCATCTGTTAGCTCAGGGCACCCTTTATCCCGACGTGATCGAAAGTGCCACCAGCGGCTCCGACGCCTCGCGGATCAAGACACATCACAATCGCGTCGATCGTATTCTGGAGTTGCAACGGGAGGGCCGAGTGTTAGAGCCGCTCGCAGAACTCTTCAAAGATGAAGTGCGCGCCCTCGGCAAGAGCTTGGACATTCCTGACAAGATGCTCTACCGCCATCCGTTTCCCGGGCCAGGCTTGGCCGTTCGTATCCCTGGTGAAATCACGGAAGAGAGACTCACCATTGTACAAGAAGCCGACGCGATCTTCATTGGCAATCTTCACAAGCATGGCTGGTATGACAAGGTCTGGCAGGCTTACGCAGCTCTGCTCCCCGTCCGCACTGTCGGCGTGAAAGGCGATGAACGTTCCTACGAATGTGCCATCGCCCTTCGGGCTGTGATCAGCGAGGATGCCATGACCGCTGATTGGGTAGAATTGCCGCATGCGCTGCTCCGGGAGACGTCTCACACTATCCTCAACCATGTCCCAGGAGTGAATCGCGTCTTCTACGACATCTCCACCAAACCACCTGCGAGCATCGAGCTCGAATGACCATGCGCACGAACACCTACCGATCTCTCCTCGCGGCGTTCTATCCTTCCGCACGACTCGGGCTGTTTGCCCTGGATCCAGAGAGAGCCCATCATCTTTCTCTCAAAGCTCTGCAGTGGCTGCAGGATGCGCCCCTAGCAGAATTCCACAGTGGAACGTTCGCGCCTGGAGCACCGGTAGACGTCATGGGACTCCGATTTCCCAACCGCCTTGGGCTAGCCGCGGGTCTCGATAAGGGCGCCCATTGCGTGGATGGTCTGGGCGCCATGGGCTTTGGTCATGTCGAAGTTGGGACCCTCACTCCACGTCCACAACCAGGCAATCCTAAGCCACGGCTCTTTCGATTGAAGCCAGCCCAAGCGATCATCAACCGGATGGGATTCAACAATCCGGGCATCCAAGATGCCGTGTTTCGGTTAGAGAAACGCGCTTACCCTGGAATCTTGGGCGTGAACCTCGGCAAGAATTTCGATACGCCCAATGCCGATGCCGTGAGCGACTACCTTTCTGGGATGCGTGCGGCCTACCAAGTCGCTGACTATTTCGCGATCAATCTATCCTCGCCGAACACCAAGAACCTGCGAGACCTGCAGATGGTCGATCACTGCCGCCCCCTTCTGGGCGCCTTGTTAGAGCAGCGAGACAGGCTTTCACAGGAACACGAACACGGGGTTCCCATTGCGATCAAGATCGCTCCCGATCTGGAAGACGACCACCTGCGCCAACTCGCCGATCTCTTTGTCGACATGGGGATGGACGCGGTCATCGCGACCAACACCACCATCTCCCGCAAAGGCGTCAACGGCATGCACCATGCTGGAGAAACGGGTGGTCTTAGTGGCCCCCCCGTCCGCGAGCGCGCCACCGAGGTCATATCCCTCCTCCATCGTCATCTCGACGACCGATTGCCAATTATTGGTGTTGGCGGCATCCTGTCTGGTGCCGATGCGTTGGAGAAGCGCGAAGCGGGAGCCTCACTCGTGCAAATCTACACGGGATTCGTCTATCGTGGAGCCACCCTGGTCCAGGAGATCTTGGAAGCGATCCAATGATCAATCGCCTTCCATCTGCGACGTGTAACTCAACGGACTGATCTCCTTCAAGGTGGTGGTTCCTTCCATCACTTCATTGAGACCTTCCTGATAGAGACTAAGCACGCCATTCTGCGCAGCGACAGCGCGCATCTCACTTTGAGGAGCATTCCGCGCAATCATGTCCTGAAGCTTATCGCCGACGAGACACATTTCCATCAACGCCACCCGACCATGGAAACCTGATCCATTGCATTCTGGGCAACCGTTTCCTTCATAAATGGGATTGGTGATTGGCGCTTGAATCAAGCCCTGCTTGGCAAGAATCTTTTGAAAGGAACTGGATGCCGCCACGGGGCGTTTGCAATAATTGCACAAACGGCGAACCAAACGTTGCGCCTGACTCATGGCCAAGGAATCTGCTAGCAAATAAGGTGGCACCCCCATGGATAGCAAACGAGTCACCGCTCGGACGCAATCGTTCGCGTGCAGAGTGGTCAACACCAAGTGACCTGTCAGCGCCGCATTCACCGCTGCCTGCGCCGTCTCCTTATCACGCGATTCCCCAATCAGAATCACATCGGGGTCTGCACGTAGAAGCGCTCGCAAACCTATCGCGAAGTCGAGACCATGTACGACATCCGTCTGCGTCTGATTGATCCCTTCAATCTCATACTCAATCGGGTCCTCAATCGTATGAATATTCTTCTCATCAGAATTCACACTATTGATCAACGCATAAAGCGTCGTCGTCTTACCACTACCTGTTGGACCCGTCACCAGGATTAACCCTTGATCACGCCCCATCACGTCTGACACGATCGTCGATTGGCGTTCGGATAAACTGAGGTCGGAAAGTGATTTAAGACCATCCTGTTTATCGAGGAAACGCATGACAAGCTTCTGCGCTTCCTTACGACAAGGCACCGCCGCCACACGCACGTCCACTCGACGCTTTCCGATCGCCATGGCAAAGCGACCATCTTGCGCTTCCTGCCGGGTCTGCGGCATATTCGAGTAGTTCTTGATCAACGCCACAAAGCGTTGGAGATTCTCATCGCTTCCCGAATAGATGACTCGGAGCTTGCCATCGATACGTGCCCGGAATCGGCACATATTGTAGTAGCGTTCCAAGTGAAGGTCACTTGCTCGATTCAAGATCGAGCGATAAAGCACCCAATGGATCACCTCCTCGGCCGTGATATTGATATTTGCCGGATTGATCTGCTCCATATCGGCAGGCTCAATCTCCACCATATTCGCGTTATCCGCGAAATGGAGTTCACCTACCTGCTGTGGCTGCCCATCGCTCTCTGAAGATTCTCGTGAGCGGTGGCGACTGATCGTCTTCTTGATGACATCGCCATCAGCAACGACCATGGAAATGGGCAAGGGCTCGTTTCCCGCGGAAAGCCACTCATCTTCGAATGAGTAATTCGAGGGATCCGATGAAAGAAGGTAGATACGGTCTTTGCCGCAGTGCAGAGGAAAGACATTGTGCTTCTCTAAAAGGGCATCTCCGAACATCGACTGTCCAGGTGCCTCCTCAGGATTGAAGACAAAGTCTCGTGTGGACATGCCATAGAGGGCCACCCCTAATTGACTTTCCACTTCATTGAATTGCTCTGGACGCTCCAACTCTTCTGGCTGCAATTTCCCAATCACTGTTGCCAGCCGATCCACATCGATCTTATCGAGCGGATAATTCTCCAAATACCAATGAAAGACGTCGATCAATGGTCCGCCTTGCGGAGGCGGCGTCATGAATTCATTAGCATTCTCGGGAGCTACAGGATTCAGCCTCAGACGCTGAATTAAATCGTCATAGATCTCCTGATATTTCTCTGGCGTGATCACCACGCGAATCACGAGAAACTCAGGCACTCCCCACATCTCGGTCACTGCCGGATTGTAGTGCCCCATGATGAGGAGCGGCCCGAGAGCTGATACGGGAATCCAAGGATGCTGCTCGCGAGGCACCCGCCCCAATTTGCGAATGAGCATTTCCCCATCGGTCGAACACGAAGTCCTGGCAGGCGCCCATGGTAAAATGTTGTAACGCTCAGCAATGCCTTCTAGCGCCTGAGACGATTCGTGCGGGGCGTTCTGACCACTCGCCCCTTGATCTTGAGGCGAGAGGACAGCATCGTCCTGCTGCCCGCGCTGGGAGTTAAGAGTCGTTTCCCTTGTGGAATCCATGTGGAGTGGAGTGATGGATATTGGGTAGGATGTAAGTGAGAAGATTCAGGAACTGGGAAGTATAGGCACGCCGTTCGGGACCGTGTAAGAGGTGTTGTATTCCAAGCCTTCGCTGTCGATAAGATAGCCTTTCCCATCGACGCCTGGAGCGATCAGCTCGAAGTTCAGGCCATTCCACCGAACCCTCGGAACACTATTATCGTCAGTTGTCGATGGATTCCAGTCCTGCCGGAAATAGGGCGATCCAAACAAATCGATGGCTTTGTGCTGCAAGGTCCGAAGGACCTTCTCTTCCTCCGCCGTGCTTGAATCATCGGCGACAACCGATAGTTCCCAAGCTCCCTGCTCAAACTCCTTCAGAGCGTTGTTCAGTTGCTCGACAAAGTCCCCAGCTAGCGCAACTTCGGATCGCTGCACAACGCCTTTGTATTGAACAATAGCCACACTAGAAAGGATGCCAATGACCGAGATCGTGATGAGCATTTCAACCATGCTGATCCCAGCACATCTGCCCCGCCGTGGAGTGAAATTCGGAAGATGCATTGGCGGCGAGATCAATACTGAATCTGTGTGGTACCCTCGAAGAGACCAACTTTCATTTGATTGCCCAACGTGGCCGGGAAGACGAGGCTATAGCCGGGCAAGAAGTTCCCGATCGAGGTGGGCGCATACTGAAGATAGGGCTGCACTTTTGCATAGCGCTGCTGATTATTGAGACCATTCCAATCCAACTGTGCCTGGACACGGCCACGAGCTTGCATGAAGGAGGCCATCCCCATGTTGAGCGCCTCTGCTCGGGCCTTGGCCAAGTTCAGCTCACTGTCAGCTTTCACTTGAACGATGTTGGGGATCGCCAGGAATAAGATGATGCCCACGATTCCAACGGCCGTGATCATTTCGACCAGGGAGAATCCTCTCCTCTTCTTTGATTCGATAGATGACTTCATAAAATGATGTTGATTGAGAAGGCGCCTAGCTGCCTGATGCCTTCATGTGCACTTGGGGATAGGTCGTCGCCCCGGTCGTGGAAATCTGCCAATCCGCGAGTTGGAGAAATTGCTCCGTTTTGATAAGAGCAGCACTTTTGACAGCATCTGTCCCCGCAGGCGAATATCCTAGGAAGTGGGCATAGGTCCGATCGTCCAAGTAATCCTTGATTTGAGCCAAACGCGCCGGGCTATCTGATAGGCCATTGTAAGCCGTTCGGATCTGCGAAATGGATTTCGTCGTGGATTGCGCCGTGATCCAACTATTCAAAGCGTTCTGAACCGCCGCCTGCTGCTGCTTGGCAACCACGTCGCGGCTGTCCTGGGCCACGTTGCGGTATACGGTGACCACGAGTGAACTCATGATTCCGATGATGGCGATGACCACCAAGACCTCGATGAGCGTGAAACCACGTTTCTTGAATGACTTTGCTACTATCATAATCTTCAATCGTCTTCTGAACTAGGCATGTAGACCAGGCGGCCAGCCTTGATTTCTAAATGGGTCAGCGCCTCATCCCGTTGCGGCTGAGGGAGATTGGGAAGTCCAATGTAGTGGGTGAAGCCACCCACGGAAACGGTCGTTCCCGTGACCACCTTGTTCACGACGTCGGAGGTCTCGGACTCGCCCTCTCCGAAGTCATGGCCAACGGCCAAGCCCGCCGAGTAGGTGGTCGCCAGGTTCTGGGCGTTGCGCTTGGCCCGATTCTTGGCCGCGTTCGTTTGAAAGTAGTGCATCATGGGGATCGCGATGCCGGTGATGATACCCATGATCGAGATCACGATCAGGAGTTCGGGGAGGCTGAATGCGGCAGAGCGTAGTTTCATGGAAATCGGCAGATCTTAACCAATATAGTTGATATAATTTCTATAATCAATGGCAAATTTCAACTGTTCTCGGTGCTCAAACGAAGAAAGCGGTGGCCGTAATACGGCCACCGCTCGAAGATTCCTTAAACTAGCAAGGAGATTTAGTCAGTCCCGTCAGGGTCGTAGGCCAAGGTGCCATTCTTAATGTCGAGATACTTCACAGCACCTGTCTGTTCGGCAGAGTCCATGTTGGGCACACCAAAGTATTCACCGGCGAAAGAACCCTCAGAAACCGTCGATCCAGTCACGATCAAGCCAATCACCGTGGCAATATCAGTCTCCGTTCCCACGAAGTCGTGGCCAGCAGCCTGAGCGGCCGAAGCCACGGAGGACAGGTTCTGCGCGTTGCGCTTGTCTTTGTTCGTCTTGGCAGACTCGGTAAAGTCACTGATTTGAGGCACGGCAATCGCTGCGATGACACCGATGATCGCGATGACGACGAGCATCTCAACGAGGCTGAATCCCTTGGCGGCAAGTTTGTTAACTTTCATAGTTTGATGGAGCTTAGTAGGTTGTTGTCTTAGTAGTATTTGTTGTTGTTGTTTGGAGCGGACATCTGGAGATTATAGTAATTATACATAATTGCAAGCTGTTTTATAGAAATTTTAAGAGCTGACTTCGGCAGCGGCTTCTTTGTCGGCACCGGGAAGGATCAGTTTCCCGAGGCTGAAGATCGGGGAGTAGATGGCGTAGATGAGGAACGCCACCATCCCACCGAGGAAGATAATAGTGAGGGGCTCCAGAATCTTGTCGATCTGAGCAGCCATGTTATCGAGCTCCTCCTCATAATCGTCTGCCACCTCATTCAGCATGTCCGTGGCCGATCCTGTCTCCGCGGCAATTTCCATGATCCCGCAGATCCGACGACCATCGAGGCCCAGCCAATGCGATTCTCGCATGAAGCTCTCGGCAAGACCGTCTCCCGCCGCGATGTGTTCCCGAAGTTTGGTGAAGAACTCGCGGTGATAGATGTGGGGAGACGTATCCGCAGCGATACTCACTGCGGTGTTCATACGCACGTTGGACTCCACAAGCATCGCGAACGTCCGGAAAGCAACCGCAGCCGACGATTTCCTGACGATATCCCCCACCACCGGAATTCGGATGAAGAGCTTCTGCATGGTCGGGTTGGCAGCGATCTTGCCCCAGTTCTTAAAGATCATCCCCAGGATGAAGAATGGTACCAATGCCAGATAGGGATACTTCAAGAGTATCTTGGAGAAATTCATGATCGCCACCGTCGCAAATGGCAGCTTGGCTCCCATGGACCCATAAAGATTCGAAAGCGCCGGCACCAAGGTGAAGCTCATCACAATGATCACCCCCACCGACATCACAACCACGATCGCCGGGTAGATCATCCCATTCTTGAGCTTCTTGACGATCTTGACTGTCTTCTTCTGCCCCGTGCCGATCTGATGGCAAACTGCGGGCAACTGACCCGCCTCCTCACCGGCACGGACCAACGCCACGGACTCAGGTCCGAACAGATTCGGATAGAGTTCCATCGCCGAGCTGATCTTTTCCCCGGCCGAAATCTGATCGCAGATCTCAGCGATGGCCCCGCGATAGATCGGGGTCTTCATTCGGTTGGCCTGAAGTTCGAAGCTCTTCCTGGTCGAAATATTGCGTTCCAAACAGCGCGCCACTCCAGAAAAGAGGGCCGCACGATCCTCCATTGACTGTTTTGGCATGCTGAGGCGATGAATCGTCTCATCCACACCGACAATGTCCGAAACTTGAGCGACCTCATTGGGAGCTTTCCCAGCCCCAATGATCGCCTTCTCGTTGTCGTCCGTATCAACAACTGCGGTGACCGTCTTGCCCGTGTAGGAGTTTACCAGTGCAACTTTCTTTAACATGTTATCAACTAAAGGTTTCGTTAGTAGCGTACCGCTTTCATCGAGTTCGACCGGCTCACCGTGCCCTCGACATTACTCTTGTAGGTCAACGTTAGCGTGGTGACGTCGACCGCATTGTTGCCAGCAGGCAAGGCCGAGAATGTCTCCGATGCCGTGCTCGCCGTGAGGCTCGTCACTTGCGGCAGCCCCGGCATCAACGCGACAATTGCCGCAGGATCATCGGGATCTCCGATTCCCATTTGATAGAGGCGCACCGCATTCTCATGCCAATTCACCGCACGCGCACCGCGCGCATTCAATTCTTCTTGGTTGGCCATGGTCATCGACAATGAGGCCGCTGCCGCCACCGCCATGAGAAGAATGGACACGGCAACCATCGCTTCAACGATAGTGTACCCGCTATTCCGATGAGAGAAAGAAGTCTTCATGATCCGTAGACTTCAATCCATGCTTCCCGAGGATCGATCAGCCCCAGCTGCTCAGGAGACGGTTCACGATTCAGGATCAATGTCCCGTTGGGCACACTGAGCCGCGAGTCTGTCCGAATACCACCTTGCAACGTAAACGTCGCACCGGAAGCCATGTTGAAATTCAAGCCAGCACCTTCCACCGTCAAAAGGATCCGCCAATTCCCTGAGGTCGCAGTGGTCGCCATGGGATAAAGTTCGACCGGCTCATAGTCTCCACGAATCCCCAAGACCAACCGCCTGAAATTGTTATTCTCGAAAGTAATGGTCTCCAGATCATTCGAACGCACGAGGATAAAGCCCGCAGGTTCATTGTCCGCATTCGCGCTGTCAGTATATCCGAGCACGCGGAGATGATGGACACCATCGTTCACAATCACCGGCGAAACCCCTGGGTTATTGAGATTCACACTGATCCGTCTCTCCTTGCTTCCAGTCCCGTCATCGTCATCAATCTCATCGCCAGCGACACCACCAATATCTGACTGGTAAGCCCCATCTACATATAGTGGCGAGGCATAAGTCACCATCTTATGATACAAGGTATTCGCGGCGATGGTGGGATCCGAGCCGGTAGAGCTATCGTGATCGATCTCAAACATATTAAACGTTCCATCAACCACAGGAGCCCCCGAGCTTTCCGAGGTATCGTAACCAGTCGACCTCGCATAAAACGGAAAGTTGGTCGGCGGAATTTGCGTGTTATCGAGCCCCTTAATGCCGACAGCAATCTGATCAGGATGGTCATAACTCTTCACGAGGAAGTTCCCTACATCACCGTATAATTGATCGTCTTTCCAAAGCTGCACATTGCCGTTCACCTGAATGGAACCCTGAACGTCTGTCTCCACCCCAGTGACCACTGTGGCAGGCTTATGCTGAACGAGCAACGTGCCCCCCAGTAGCGGCGACCGACTCTTAAGCATCACGCGAAAGTTTCGACTCGACTCACCAGTCCCATA
This sequence comes from Verrucomicrobiia bacterium, assembly GCA_030425385.1. Lineage (GTDB taxonomy): Bacteria > Verrucomicrobiota > Verrucomicrobiia > Verrucomicrobiales > DEV007 > JAACDM01. Next base: position 179,603 of record JAUIAH010000002.1, read on the forward strand.
AGGGTCCGGTTGCCTAAAGGAGACGTCGACGTCTTGAGTGAATCCGCGCTCGCCACCGGGACTGAGGAAATTAATTAAACTAAACTCTTGCTGGCTCTCGAAAGGCGAATCCGTGGTCGACGGCACCACTAGCTTGCCCCATCCACTGAGATCAATGGTGCCACCATCATCGGAGTTCCCAATCCCCTGCCTCATAAAATAATGATGCACCATCGCCCGATTGTTCTTGATGGCGATCCGTCGCTGACTCGACAGTTCCATATCCGTCACCAAGCGGCTCCTTCCAGCCAGCAAGGTAGTCATCGAGGCCATTCCCAGGGTCCCCACCACTACCAAAAGCAAGCCCACCACGAGCACGCTTCCTCTAGTTCTTTGTTGAGAGTTTTGTGTCTTCATAAGTTTCTCTTAGAACGGTGGAAAGAAGGGGACGACTCCCATCAATCCAGTCTTGGCTCCAAGCTTGAAATAGCTCGTTCTCACATCGCCCGTCGAAAGCGCTGTCCCATCGAGGTCATGGCCATCTTTCCCCAGCATGAAGGCGGGATCTGGCCAGAACATCATGAAGAAAGGCGCACGTGGGGCGACCTTATAGGAGTCGATGGCTACTCCGTGGGAATCTGTACTCGTCTCCGGATAGACGAGACGCCCACTCTTCTCAAAGGCGACGAAGAAAGGACCGAAATCACTCACCTTCGCGTCCTCGTAAAAGACATCGTAGAAATCGGAAAGATCTCTATTGGAATTGTCGGGATTCTTCACATAGCGCCTGACGGATGCATAGACTCCTGATGGATTCGACACACGCAATAGATCCAATTCGTAGGTGGCCCGAATGCCCAACTGATCCGCCACATTATATGGTTGCAGCACAAAGATCGTTCCTCCCTGGTGAAGCGGATCACTCCCCGAAGGGACAGGCGACACATTCCGATAATCCGTGTAGATATCCGCCGCCGATGAATAACTCGGAATCAGCACATCAAAGAGGAAGGCCGTGTTGGTATCGATCTCCGAAGCAACCGCCCCAGCGGGAAACGTTACCGAATCCTCGCGGATAGTATTCAGCTTACCATTCCTACTCAGGCAGAACACTGCCGACGATTTCTCAACATCCTCCCAGAAACGATCATAGAGAGTATGCGCAGCCGCGGCTCGGCCATAGGCGGGTGATCCATAGGCATTGATGCTCGTTTGCCCATTGAGGTTCCAATAAAAATTTCCCATCATCCCATCGAGATCGCCCGTAGGGTTCACCGTCACGGGCACCAGCGCATGGTAGTGGTCGCGATTGTAGGCAAAGGCCTTGAATGTCAGGGCCGCTGCCGTGAAGAACGCAGCACTCATGGCCCCAGCGACCAAGAGTTCCACAATGGTAAAGCCAGAAGACCGAGATGGAGGGGAAACACGCATGATCTAATCTAAAAATCGTCGTCTTCAGCACCTAAAGGCGGCCGAGCAATTCCCATTGGCGGCTTCGTCCCTTCTGGATGCCCTTTCAAGAGCACTCGGACTCTAGGCTTCAAATCAATCGCTATCGGCAACTGCCGAGCATTGGGGCGACGAAACTCCTCGATCCACTCGAGGAGAACCTGATCCTCTGTGATCTCCTTCACGAGAAGTTGCTCCCGCTGATTGGGGAGAACATCATCAACCAACTCTCCTTCTTCGAGGATAATATTCCCTAGAAGCACCTTCTTCCCATTCCCGATAACACCCGTCACAGGAAGGCTACTCAGAATCGATTTGATCTGATCCTCTTCACTGTATTGACGCTTGGTTGCCGTTTGTTTCTTCTTCTTCTCATCGGGCAGTCCATAAGGGCTCGGCTTTCCAGGAGTCACGGGGGATCCCTGGCGGCGCTCAGGCAATTCCCCCACAAGACTCGGATCTACCTGGTCCTGAGCGGCCATCCATAGGCCACTGGCATAGAGAATGCCCAATACGTAAATTGATGGTTTCATAACACTATTAAGTTCAGAGATTATCAAGAAGCAGAGTCAGCTCCTTCACCTTCAGTGACGGCCAATACGGGCACGTCGACCGTGACCTCCATTTGAATATGCTCCGACTCTCCAGTCGACTTCTGTACCGCCAAGGATGTCACACGGGCCGTCTTCAGATCTCCCTCGAGAAACGCGAGGAAGCTGAAGAGCTTCACATACTCATCGACCAGAACAAGATTGACTCGCTGAATCTGCGATATCACTCCAAACTTGTCCTTGTAGCCTACCGCAGCGATATCCTGTCTATACGGCTCAATGTTATCCTTCTTCATGAGGGCAGCGACCTTATCATAGACGCCAGTACCCTCGCGAAATCCTTCAAAGTGAGGTCTCCACGCTTGGTAGTACGCCACTTCGGCTTTACTCTTCTTCTCAAGATCGGCAAAGTTGCTCGCGGCTACCATTCGTTGCCTACTGGTATTCTCTGCATCGGTCTTGGCAGTATCCGCTGCTTTCCGGGCATCCTGGAGCTTCGTCTGCATCTTCATGATTCCGAAGAAGCAGGCGAAGATCGCCATTCCTAAGATAAAACACGCAAATTGTTTCTCTTTCATTGTTGAGCGACGCGGCTATTGTTCTGTTTCATGAGTGTGACGCTATAGCTCACACCTGTTTCCTGCTGGACACGCCGTGGCGCGATCTTGCGGAAGTCGGGATCCAACACACCTATCGTGCGCTCAAGGATACCGTTCTCCATTGTATTGAGCTGGAGATCGAGCTTGATCTGCCAGGGAATTTCCGAGTCCCGTGTGAGCGCGAGACGGTTGATATTCGCGAAGTTCACATCAACGCTGTCATTGATCTTCATCGCCAAAGGCTGCATCATTTCTGACCCTTTCACCCATTCGATCATAGACTTGGCTTTATTCAGATCGCTCTCCAATTCTTGATGGCGCATTTGGATCTGAGCAATCTTCCGCTTCTCCTCAGCCGTGACTCTCTCCTGAGCCACCCGCGAACGCTCAGCAGCTCCTTTCTGAATCATAAAATAGGCCGCAAAGAATGCACAACCTGCAATGGCAACATAGAAGAGGATTGGAACGACGCGCAAGCTGCTAGGCAGCGGAGGAGCGACGGGCTCCGTGGATAGTTTTAAATCGTGGCAGACTAACATGGTAGGATTCGCATGGTTTTAGTTCTTTCCAATGATGTTCCACAAATGATCATCAGTGGATACGTCTGTGAGAGCGAAACCCGGCAGCATCTGGCGGATTTGATCGAGGCTATCCGGATCGTTGTCATCACTCACAAAGAGGGAAGGCCATTGAGGATCCCAATCATTCAACATTGGCTGCAGGATTTGCCGAATCGAGGAGAGATCGCCCGGTTCATAATAGGCCGAACGTGAACGCAGTTCCGTCCACTGATCTTCAACCTGCTTGATCACACATACGGAACCCTGACAAACAGCAATAAGCAGATAGTTCGATGGGACGGAATCGGCCTCTTCAGCTTCTGATGGGTCATGAAGGCGATAGAGCACGTCCGAAACCATGGCAAACAATCCACAACTGATCCTGCCGACATTCAGATCGGCTTTCTTAAATGCATCCTGCGTCTCCTTGATCAAGGTCTCCTCGCAGGCTAGCAAGAGACTGGAATTCGTCTCCGGGTGATGCCGCACCGCGTACACCTTGCCCCGCTCGAATTTGCTCCCGAGAACAGCCTTCGGATTGGTGCGCAGCATCTCCTCATACCCCTTCTTTCGAGAAAGATTACTCTCCAAAGACAAGATGAACCGGTTGTTGAGCGAGACGGAGCACCAGCCGTCGTCGACAAGGCCGCCCCATTCTTCTCCATAGAGTTCAAGGACATCGTTGAGAGACCCCTCTTCCGTCCCCGCATCACCCAGATTACCGCCCTTCAACATCACCTGCCAATCGACGGTATTGCGATTCACATTGATGAGCAAAGTACGCTTGTTAGGGAAACGAGCGCTCCATGGAGCAGTCGGATCCGGTGGCTCGGGTCGGAAAGACGCGAAGGTTAGTAAGTTCTTAATATGTACGAACTGCATGAGAGTGGATCGATGGAGTTATTGGAGGATTTGCTGAGTCTCGAGATATTCGCGCACTTCGTATTCCGTATAGCCCGTGCCCGAGTTCTTGGTAGACCACCGCCAGCCTTCTTGGGCGCGCATGGCCAAACTGTGTTCGAAATTCGACATGCCGCGCTTCCAACCGACCTCGAGCTCTTGGTCGAGCTTCTTGAATTCCCCTCGGCGGATCAGGTTGGCGACGGAATCGTATTGGAGAAGGAGCTCGTGAATGGCGAAACGTTTCCCTTTCTCTTCGTCGAGCATGAGGCGCTGACAGAGGATCATCTTCATCACATCCGCGAAGGTGGACTGCGCACTTTCAAGGCGCTCCGATGGGATCAACTTGAGGAAACGAGCAACCGTCTGGGCTGCCGTGGACGTGTGCAGCGTGGCGACCACGACGTGCCCCGTCTCTGCAGCTTGCAGCGCGATTTCCGCCGTTTCCGCATCACGAATCTCACCAATGACAATCACGTCGGGCGCTTGTCGCAAGGCGGCTCTAAGAGACGAACCAAAGTCCAATTCATCCGTGCCCATTTCCCTCTGAGACATGAGTGAAGGCGTGTTGTCCGGATAGACATATTCGATCGGATCCTCAAACGTGACCACGTGCTCCCGGCGACGCTGTGCCCGATGCAAGATCATGGAGGCAATGGTCGTCGACTTACCACTACCTGTGGCACCACAGACGAGGAAGAGACCGTTCTTGGCTTCTAAGAAGGCCTTCACCGAGGGCGCCGGCACGCTCACCTGATCCGTGGTGGGGATCTGCACGGGGAGGAGACGCATGACCCAGCGCAACTTGCCGCGTGTGACGAGCTGGTTGACACGAAAGCGGTGCGGCCCGATGACCACCGCGTAGTCCGCGCATCCGGGAATGACTTCGAGGTTCTGCGACGGTGTGTAGATGAAAGAGTCATCGCGATGCAGTTCCCCATTCAGCTTGTAGGCGAGAGGCTCCCACGGCGTGATATAGAAGTCACTGATGCTTCCAGACTGCGCCAGCTGCATGATACGCTGGCCGATGGGGGTATCGTCTCTGAACTCGTGTTGTTGCATCGGAATGGTTGGAAATCAGGGAATCAGAATGACCTGTGATATTACAGATCTTGCGTTAAACTATGATATTTATATACTATCAGTCTCATTTCAAGGCTTATTTCCAAAAACCACGGCTTTCATAAATTTCTAGTTTTTATAGTTGATCTCTTGTTGTTTGATAATAATTATGGTAATTCAACAATCAACTTTCCTCATTTCCATGTCTCTGCTCCGGATTCGTTCTCATACCATCGCGCTCTGCGCGGCTGTCCTTCTCCCGGGTACTCCCGCGTTTGGAGATGCCCATATCCGCAACACGGCCGTTTACGAGTCGGCCGCGTCCGCTCTCCGTAACGCGCCCTCCGAGAAATTTCAGTTTTCCGGCGCTCGTCTCTCTGATGTGCTCCGCATGCTGGCTGAACAGGCTGGGATCAATTTCATTTCGCTCCCAGGCGATGAGAATGATGCCTCGCGCCTGGTTACCTTCACTTTTGAGATGAGCCCCTTCTCGGCTCTCGAGACGCTCGCCCACGACAACGGCATCGCCCTGGTCTACAACAAAGGTGGCCTCTGGTCTCTAAAGCCCTCCAACAGCAGCGAGCTCATTGCCAAGAACTATCACATTCGCTACAACACGCGCGAGAAGATCGAGGTGAGTGGCGGCGGAGGCGGTGGTGGCGGTAGCCGCGGCGTCGGCGGTGGCGCTGGCGGACAGGGCGGCGGCATTTCCACCGGCATCGACATCAGCACGGCCGAGCCGAAGTTTGAGGTGGAGCCGAGTCAGTTGATCGAAGACGTGAAGACGATCTTAGGGATCAAGGCAGCCTCCGGTGCGATTCTGTCAGGCGATGCTTATCTTCAGGCGATCAGTGGTGGCATCGGCGGCGGTGGCGCCCTCACACCTCAGGTGACCAACCTAGTCAACCCAGGGCCAGCGGAAGATTCCGCCAAAGTGATATGGAACGGCGATTCCAACTCTCTCTTTGTGGTGGCGACCTTACAACAGCACAAGATGGTTGCCGAGTATTTGAAGAGCGCCGATCGCCCTCAGAACTTGATTGCAGTCGAAGTGAAATTCTTCGAGACGACTAAGGATCCGAAGCGTCAGTTAGGCATCGATTGGAGTGGCACCTTGGGAGACAACGGCATCGATCTGGGACTTTCTGGCCTCAGCACGGACGTGGATCTGAATTTCCTCAAGAACACTGTCGCCCCCCAAAGCGCTGTTCTTGATAGCACAGATGTGAATGCCACCGTGCGGGCGTTGGTTTCCGATTCAGAGACGACGCAGGTCTCGTATCCTCGTGTGCTCACTGTGAGCAATCGGGAAGTGGTCATTAACAGTGTGATCAACGAGCCCGTGCTTGCCGCGTCTTCGTCCACGACCCCAGGTGCCGGTGCCACGACGACTTCGGCCGTTCAATACCTCCCCATTGGGACGGTGATCAACATTCTCCCCCGCGAAATGGCGAATAATACGGTCGCTCTCGACGTGCAGCTCACCGTCTCCAGCATCATCGGCGAACGGATCATTCAGGGCAACCCATACCCCGTGGCGAGTTCTCGGGTCTACGGCGCCCCACTCCGAGTGCAGTCAGGATACACGGTCGCCATCGCAGGCCTCGATGAAGCCGTGAATACCGATGGGAAAACCCGCGTGCCGGTGATGGGTCGCCTGCCTGTGGTTGGCAACCTCTTCCGGGACAGCTCTCGCCGCCATTCGCGGAAGAACCTCATGATGTTCATCACACCCACGCTATTGCGCACGAACACTCAGGGCGTCTCCGAGCGGCCCCACGCCGTCTTCACTGAAGAAGCAGACCGCATGCGTCATCGCTACGGATCAGGCAAGTTTGCCGACAACACCACGCTTCAGTGGGATCGCGAACTCTTCCTCCTCGAACGCAAAGTCGACGAGGGCATGGCTCGCAAGGAAGACAAGCTGCACATCGATGCCATCTACTCCGAGAGCGCAAGCCGCTTGGAAGTCACCAAAGCACTTTCGAAAACCCGAGCCATGTCGGCAAGCGACGCTCAAGCGCGCATGGCCGCGTTCCGTGCCATCAATGAACGCGCTGATCGCCTCCGCAAGCGTATCCGCTGGCGGTTCTAAGAAGTTTCAATTGATCAAGGGCTGGCTGCTAGTAGCCGGCACCATAGCCATAGCCGGGCTGCGTGGGGATACTGCTTCCTCCGTAGCCCGGTTGCGCTTGATAGGCACCGCTGCCGCCCGATCCGTAACCCGCCGCATTGGGATCATGATTCGTCTGAAGCCGTCTCCCAGCCCGCTCCATATCCAAACCCAGGCCGTACATGGTATGCCCACAATTCGACGTGGAGAACGCCAACACCAGCACACCCAGGGCTTGAAAGCTTCTCTTGAGAATCAACCGTTTCATGTTTCTTAAATTTAAGGGTAAACGAAATAATGGCATGATGCCTTTCGCAGTCAAGACGCGTCTCCGCCCTTCCCTATTCATGAACGGTGCGCCCCTTAGCAATTTGTGGAGGCACGGGATCAGAACACTTCTATACTGCGGCATGCGTGGCCACCTCGTCATCGTCACCCTCTTCTGGAGCCTCCTGTCCCCCATCTGGGCGGAGTCAGACCCCGCTCCCTACGATCAAGCCCTCCGCGAACTCCAAAGCGATCACTTTGCGGTCCGCGAGGCCGCCACCAGACTGCTCTGGCAACATGCCGAACACGCGGAAACGCAGCTTCGCCAAGCGATGCAATCCGCTGACCCCGATGTACGCCAACGCTCCTTGCGGATCTGGGAGGCCTACCAACTTGGCATCTACCCGGACACACCGCGCGATGTCGCCGAGAAGATCTATCAGTTTCACGATGGCACCCTTGATGAGAAACGGACGATCATTCGCAACTTGGTCGTCTCAGACAATCTCAACGCCGCCTATCGCTTAATTCATGCGGTCGAAGAGGCTCACATCCGCACGAATCTCACTGACATTCTAGCCGCACAAGTACGCGCCAAGCTCCTACCGCTTCTGTTAGAGCAATCATGGGGAGAGGCCGAATCTCTCCTGGCACGCGCTGCCATTGGCGACATTGGCATGCGAGACTACGCCGTATTCGTCCACCTTCGCGGCGACCTGGAAGAGGCTCTCACACAAGCAGAGGATCGACCAAACGCTCCGGAATTGAAACGCTGGCTCCTCCGCGCTGCTGGCAGAATGGAGGAAGCTCTTGCTCTAGGTGCGAACGACCTTCAGGCCCAGCGCGAAGTGCGCGTGGCCAATGGTGACGCCCTCGCTTTCTGCGAATTTGAACTGGATCAACCCGTCATGGAGCCGCTGCAGCAATGGCGTGCCCGTGCCTTTCAAGCCCAACTGGGGGGCAAGCAAGAGGAGCAACAGCAAGCCATTGAGAAATTGGTCGAGCTAGCCGAAGAGAATGAGAACCCCTACAGCACCCGCCCCATCGTCGATGCCCTTCTCTTGAATGACGCTGTGGATGAAGCTCTACCATTCCTGCCAAAAGTCATCGAACAAACGGTCTACGACATTCAAACTTACCGCGGCCTGTATGGAGCGGCTTTGAAAGCGATCGGGGTAGAAGAAGAGCGCCCGCCCTACGGCACCTGGGTCGATGATCGTGTCGCCAACTTAGCGAATGACAATGACGGTACCGTGCTCCAGGAATTGCTCGATTTCGTCCGCAATCTGATCGACATGGACGAACAGGAAGAGTGCGAGCGTTTGCTAGGGTTGGCCTTCGACGCCCTGGAGAATAATCTTGATCGGCGACGCCTCCTTGTGGGCGAGGAGATTCGGCTAGGGCTGAGAGATGCCGCCGAGAAGCACCTCCGCAAACTCGCCGCCGACGGCATGCGAATCGATCAGCTCATTGATGCGATTCTTCCCGGCAATCAAGCACTCGCCAAGCAGTGGTATGACTTTCTGCTAGAGCATGAACCCGAGCAGACCAATCGCCTCGAAACCGTCATCAAGACTCTGCACATCGTGGACGTTCAAGAAGACGATGCCAAACCCAAGGAGGGTCTTACCCGCCTTCTGGAACAAGCCTATGCCGTGGCGGAGCCACTCCGGCGTCAAGCGCGTGAAGACTACCTGCGCAATCTCTACCTCACCGCTACGCTGCACGAAGCGTGGGATCTCGCCGTGAAGTTCGCACAGGATATCGCCCGCGATCAGCCTCCTGAAGATCAGATCTACTGGTATTACCTCATCGGAAACACGGAAGCAGAAAGAGAGCGGTGGCCCGAAGCGGCAGAGGCTTACGAGCACGCCTGGAAACTGCACAGCGACAATGTGAGAGATTCCGCTCAGCAGAAGGTGGAGGCGGGGAGACACGCCGGAGCGGATGACGAACTTCCTCACCTTCAGCCAAGTTATCTCTACTTGGCAGGCATGGCCCTGACAAAAGCAGGAAACACCGTCCAAGGACAGCAGTACATCAACCAAGCGCGTCTTCTTTGCCTCGGAGACCTCCAAGCGCGGAGCGCCCTCGCCTCGGCGATGAATAGCAACGGGGATCGCGTCATCGCCCAAGGAGAGTACGCCCTCATTGCCCGGCTCAGCCGTTTGGAGGAGAACTACGGCTCCTGGGCTTTCTATCACCTTGCTAGCACCCTGCGCTATGACGATCCCGCCACGGCCTTGCGCTACCTCCAGCGCGTGATTGTCAGTCGTCACGAAATGGACGTCATCCCGTCCGCACGCTTCACCTTTGACATTCGCATGCAATCACTCATGCATCAATGTCAGGCTCAGGTTCACGCTCAGAATGGCGAGCCTGACAAAGCCCTTGCCTCGGTCCAGGCCTACTTCGACCTCTCTCCAGGAAACGCTTCCATCGGAGAAGAATTGCTACCAATGTTAGAGAGCCTTGGAAAAGAAGCAGAGGCTCGGGATTTCTACGAAAAGACCCGAGCCCTCTCGAAAGAGGCCGTTCGACTCTTTCCGAAGTCTGCCATGGCTCACAACAACCTTGCCTGGCTAGATGCCCGCTCCCGGCGCCAGCTAGACGAGGCACTCCACCACGCTGAAACCGCCAATCGCCTGAAGCCAGACAACGCCGCCTACCTCGATACTCTGGCTGAAGTTCACTTTGCCATGGGTGACCGCGAGAAGGCCTTGGAACTTTCGAACCATGCGGTGACCCTGACCCCTCAAGACCAAGAGTTGTTAGGTCAGCAGAAACGCTTTCAGGAAGCGCCCCTCCCAGAGAAACGGGCTCCCGGAGAGTGAATCCCGCTTAGAGATTCGCCCAGTAATCGCGCGCTTCTGGCAAGGTCTCTGTTAGGATCTCATGGATCGCCTGTTTCTCTGACCCCGACAAATGGTCGAATGCCTCCACGTCCGTGGTGAGAATGGTGTGGAGACGGAAGTAGACCTCTTCCCGTAACGGTCTCGGCAAGGCTGCAAACGATTGCGAATAGATCATGTAACTGCACCGGTGCTCGAAGAGTCGCCCAGCCAATCGAAGATCTTTCAGAGCACGCCCTTTCTGATCTGGACGACGATCCTTGAGAAACGCCGCGCGATAGTCGCCTCCGTCTTGCCACGATTCATCACCCAACGAAACCTCGTCCGCAAAGAGCAAGTAGCGCATCAAGCGATCCACACACGCGCCGATGTCGGCCACATCATTGGGCCGCAATCTTGTCAGAGCATGCCGGGAATCATCGTCAATCTTGGCATCATACAAACCTTGCCTCACGCGATAGAGCGCCTCCAGGAAACAGTAGTGCATCCCGATCTGATGGTCGTGGATGAGAAGCGCTAGAACATCGCTATCTGGACGGAGGTGCAAATCGAGATCGAAGAACTCTTGCAAAGACGCCTTATTCTCTCGGCCATCTGGCTGCAAGACTGGATCACGCCGGCTCCCTTTGGCTAACACATTGGCCATGTGTTTCACTCTGCCCGTGTGCCCTGTCAGAAACCACCCTCCCCAGCGATCCTCAAAAGGAGCGTCATGACTGACCCGATCAAAGGATGGCACGCTTCGCAGATTCCGGCCGTCCGCATCTGGAAAGACGGACATTCCCAAGAGACCAGGCAGGAAATTCGTCGCGCTACCCGCATGGCATCCCAGACAGCGTTCCTCCCTCGCAAAGAGCAGTCGTTCCGGTTCGTCCAAGGGGCGTTGGAAATAGAAGACTCCGCCAAGATTGGGATCGATGCTCGTGATCTCGATGCGGCCATTCGGCATCCATCCCAGGTAGACTTCCTCATTGAAATAGATGGCCCGCGGATTGCCAGGATGGACCGCGCGACGCTGCAGGCTGGTCTTGGTGAAGACCAAGATCTGCGAACTCACTGGAATGTCGAGCTCAACAAGCAAGCGCTCGACCAGCGGTTTGCCACTAGGCTCCTCCAAGGCCAGCTCACCCGCATGGAGCCGCTTGAGCAAATTGGACATGGGATCCGTCAGCGGCGCGTTGTAGTAGTCGTGCGGCGGCAAATCGTAATCGTTGAACGATTGACCCACGACCACTGGTGCGAGGAGGAAATAGCAGAACACGCGAATCATAGCGTTCACGCTAACGGATCCGCCACGACGCTTCAATGGCATTCTCCCAAGCCTCAAACGAGGCTACTCGCCCACCACCAGCCCGTTATACTCCGTCATGGCGTGGTCCAGCCCCATCTCCATCGCATCGGTGACGGCGCGCACGGCTACATCCAGCACCGCCTGGAGAACGGGTCGCTCCTCCTGGCCGAACTTCCCTAACACATGGTTGACCACTCTGTCCTGCTCACGACTCTCGCGTCTGCCGATGCCGACTTTGAGTCTGGGAAACGCATCCGTCCCAAGGTGTTGGATGATCGATTTGATCCCATTATGGCCTCCTGAAGAGCCGCGAGCTCGGAATCGCAATCTTCCCAAAGCAAGATCCATATCATCATAGACCACCAGCATTTCTTCAGGCGGGATCCGGTAGAAACGAGACACCTGCGCCACGGCCACGCCACTTTCGTTCATGAAGGTGGTGGGTTTCACAAGATACGCATCCCGCGACTTCAATAAGTCGGCCTCTAGTCGTCGAATGGATTTATAGCGCGCCTCACCCAACGGCGCGCCATCCGGCGGTGGCAGGGTTTCCGCCAACCGATCCATAACAAGAAACCCGACATTGTGCCGGGTTTCTTCGTAGTCACGGCCAGGATTGCCGAGACCAAAGAGGGCTCTGAAATATGCCATCAGACACTACTGAAGCGTGCGAGCACTATTCTTCAGAGGCGTCAGCGGAATCGTCTCCACCGCCCGCAGCAGCGGCCGCTTTGAGCGCACGCACTTCGGCCACAATGGCCACCACCACGTCCTCGCCAAGAACAGGTCCCACGCCTTCAGGCCAGGTCACTTCGCCAACGTGAAAGGCACCGCCCACACCGAGATTCGAGATGTCGCCTTGAACTTTGTCAGGAAGATCGCCAGGCTTGCAGCGCACCTCCAAGGAGAGGAGCTGTTGATCGAGCAATCCACCAGCCTTTACCCCAACACTATCTCCGATCAGCTCCAGGGGAACGCTCGCCGTGATGAGGTCGTCGTCATTCACCACGCGGAAATCCACATGCGTGACCGCACTCGTCAGCGGGTGATGCTGCACGTCTTGGATCAGCGCCAACTTGCCCTGCTCACGTGCGCCATCAATGTCCAACCGCACGAGAACGTTCTCCGAGGCACTGCTAGCAAGCAAATCACGAATGGAGACCGCGTCCAGGTCCACCCCATAATTGTCCTGCTTCCCGCCATAGACGACGGCTGGCACGCGACCCGTGCGGCGGAGTTTCTTAGCGGCTGCAGAGCCCGAAGACTCGCGTTTCGCGGCAGTGAGAGGATGGATGGTGGCCATGAAAGAATCGTGGTTAAAAGGGAAACTGGGTGTGAAAGGGGGGCGTATAGAAACACATTTCTGCCAAGCGGCAAGTCGAATGCGTGTGAAGAACTAGCGGGTGGTGGAGGTAAGCGGATTCGAACCGCTGACCTTCTCATTGCGAACGAGACGCTCTACCACCTGAGCTATACCCCCACTTTCGAGAAAGCTCCTGCGTTTACAGGAGTAAAGGTTTACTCACCAAGCGCGTAGCGCGTGAAACGACGAATCACAATGTTCTCGCCGAGTTCCGCAATCTTGGCCTTGAGCAGATCACCCACAGTTTGGTCAGGATCCTTGATGAACCCCTGCTCCAAGAGACAGATCGTGCTGTAGAACTTGTCCAACTTACCCTCGAGAATCTTCTCGATGACGTTAGCAGGCTTGTCCTTCATCTGCTCCGCGTAAATCTCCTTCTCTTTATTGACCACGTCCTCAGGCACTTGGTCTCGACTCACACAGGTTGGCTGAGCGGCCGCGATGTGCAGCGTGATATCCTTCACGAAATCACGAAAAGACGCATTCTTAGCCACAAAGTCCGTTTCACAATTCACCTCGATGAGCACGCCGGCCCGATCATGGTGAATGTAGGAGGCAATGACGCCTTCCTTCGCCACACGCGAGGCTTTCTTGTCCGCAGTGGCAAGGCTCTTCTTACGCAAGATGGTCTCTGCTTTCTCCAAATCGCCATCGGCTTCCTTCAGTGCTTCTTTGCACTTCATCATGCCGACGTTGGTCTTCTCACGGAGCTGCGCGACGAGTTTGGCGGTGATTTCTGCCATAGTAAGGGTGTATCAGTTGGTAGGTGCTAGTTGGTGAACTGGTTAGAACACGGCGTGCGAGGACTCCGCAGCCGCTAGGAGGCGTCCACAAGCTCCATCTCCGCCCGCTTGGCTGGAGTGAACTTGCCGCCGCCTTGAGTCGCCGCGATCACAGGATCGATCAGCTTCTGCAAGATCACGCGAATCGAACGGAGAGCGTCATCATTGGCAGCGATGGGATACGCAATCGGATCTGGATCCGCATTGCTATCGACCAAGGCCACAACAGGGATGCCCAGGCGAGTGGCCTCATTCACGGCGATGTCCTCACGGAAAGAATCCACGACAACCACCGCATCAGGCAATTTCTCCATGTTGCGGATCCCCTCGAGGTTCCGAAGAAGTTTCGCCCGCTCACGATCGAGGGCAGCCAACTCCTTCTTACTCATAGCCTTAAACTCGGGCGACTTCTCAATCTTCTCCAAATATTCGAGACGCTTCACGCTCTGGCGGATCGTGGACATATTCGTCAACGTGCCACCGAGCCAGCGGTGATTGATGTAATACTGATTGCAGGCCGTGGCCGCTTCGCGCACGGACTCTTGGGCCTGGCGCTTGCACCCCACGAAGAGGATCTTCTTCCCCGCCGCTGCGAGCTCAGCCAGAAACGATGCCGCTTCCTCGATCTGCTTCACCGTCTCATAGAGATTGATGATGTAGATATTGTTCCGCTCCTCCAGGAGGTAAGGCTTCATCTTGGGATTCCACTTCCGGCGCTGATGGCCGTAGTGAACGCCAGCTTCAACAAGTTCTTCGAGAAGTTCGGTAGACATATAAGAAGGTTCCGTGCAGGGGCTGCATGCTGAGAGGCAACGATCAATCGAAGTCAAGAAGAATCCGCGAAATTGCCCCGGTTCAGCGAGCGGCCAAGTATAGTCACACCTCTAGGACTGGCAAGTGGCAATCTGAACCCATTTCAACCACGCAAACATTCCTTGAGAGCCACCGCCATGGCATCGCCCACCTCCTCCTCGTCACCAACCACGATATCCCCACCGCCAGAGACAAAGTCCTCCGTATGCAGTTGATACCGGGATCGCACGATCAGCTGGGCCTGCGGCGCCAGCAGTCGCACCTGGGCCATCATCAGAAGTCCCGATTCATGATGGGGCACCGTGATGACCACCACCTTCGCATGGCTCACCTTCGCGTGCTCCAGCACCTCGCTCTGAGTGGCGTCTCCCACCAAGCCCCGGAATCCACAGTCGTGGGCCCGCGTCACCCCCTGTTGGTTCAAATCAATCACCATGACACGCGTCTCTCCCTCCAGCAGCGGCTGAATCAATCGCTGTGCTGCTGGACCGAAACCGACAACCACCACTTCCGGCACGAATGCCGCCGTCTCTGAAAGCGATTTCTCCGGAACCTTACCTAGCGTTGTCGCCAACCAATCGGCAAGCGCACCCGCCCGCGGCACCAAGATAGCACTGACCAAGAAGGACATGATCGTCACCGAGACGATGAGTGCGTAAAGATCTGTTGAAACCACCCCAGCTGTCCGGCCGATAGCACCTAGCACAAAGGCAAATTCACCAATCTGTGCCAAGCTGAGCCCGGTCGCCAAAGACACGCGCAGCGAGTGGCCCAGCAACTGAAAGATGGCCCAGACAATGAGCAATTTCACCACCGTGATGGCCGCCGTCACCAAGAGCACCCAATGAGCATGTGTGAGGATCCACATGGGATCAGCCACCATACCCGCGGCTCCAAAGAAGAGCGTCAGGAGGACGACACGAAACGACGACACATCCGCGCGAATCTGGGTAGCAAAGGCCGAACTCCCTAACAACATGCCGGCAACAAACGCTCCCAGCGCCGGTGAAATGCCCGCGGCGTGCGCCACCCAAGCGGCCCCCAAACCCGTCGTCACCGCCAAGATCACCGTCAGTTCACGATTCCGATGCAATGTCAGCGTTCCGAGCGCCAGCACCGCCACTTTGTTAAGCACCCACATGCCCGCGACCAGTCCCACCGCGACGAGGAGCAGCTTGCCCACTTCCATCGCCACGGTCATGCCCTCCCCTTCTCCTCCAAGGACCGTCATTAACAAAGCCAGTGGCACCACCGCCATGTCTTGAGTCAAGAGCACTCCCAAACTGTTTCGACCATGCGGCAGATCCATTTCCGACCGCTCCATGAGAATCCGCAACACAACCGCCGTACTACTCAGAGCGATCATCGCTCCAAAGGCCAAGGCTTGGCGAATGGGCAAGCCCCAAAGGGAGGCGACCACCGCTCCCACAAGCATCGTGAGGATGACCTGAATTACCCCCCCGAGCAGTGGTTTGGCTCCCAGTTTGCGCAGGCGTTTCACCGAGAATTCCAGCCCCAAGCTGAAGAGCAAGAGCGCCACCCCCAACTCCGCGATCGCCTCGATCTCGTGCTCCGATGCCACCATTCCCACGCTCCCGGGGCCTCCAAGGAGCATCCCGGCGAAGAGATACCCAATCAATGGACTTTGGCCCCAACGAGAGAAGAGCCCACCCAGCAGGAGAGCACCTGCCAGAAGGACGACGATGTCTCGAAGTAGTAGCCAGAGATCCATGGTAACGCCTCCCCTCCCTTACCCAGATCGGCTCGCCCGTCTACTCGTCTTGCCCGGAAAGTCGATTCCCCATGCTTCCGTTAGGCTCTCGCCACGACGGATCCCGCGTCGACTTGGTAAACCATGAGATCCCGAGCCTCTGCCGGGAGCCATCGCAGCGAAGTCGTGGTGATCAGCTTCTGACTCTCTCGAGGCAGCGCCTCCGTCAACGCCTCGCGACGCTGCGGATCCAATTCCCCAAAGATATCATCCACCAGCAAGATCGGGGTAGCGTTTCGATGATCTCTCAGCAGTTCCAATTGCCCCAACTTCAACGCCAAGGCAAGGGTCCGCTGCTGGCCTTCCGAAGCAAAGCGACTCGCCGGCCGACCATCTAAATCAATCCTCACATCATCACGATGCGGCCCCACATGGGTGAGCCCACGCCGGCGATCCCGCTCCTCGCATTCGCTCAACGCTCCCACGAAATCGTCACCACAGCCCCGTTCGTAGATAAGCGTAAGGGCTTCTCGTGAACCACTGATCCGTCGCTGGGCCGCATCCACAAATGGAACCAATGCCTCCACGAGAGCCGCCCGCCGTTCCGTCAGCACCTTCCCATGCTCGACTAACACAGCCGTATACGCGTCCAAAGCTCCGCGCGCATGTCCTCGACCCTGTTTCAGCAATTCATTGCGTGAACGCAACGCCTTCTCGTAAGAGCGCAAAGTCGCCCGATAGTCCGGGTAAAGCTGTGCCGCTTGGAAATCAAGATAGCGCCGCCGTCGATGCCCACTCCCAGTCACCAAGCCGAGATCGTCGTTTCCCATCCACACCACCAAGCCACCGTGCTCGAGATACACCCGACTGCGCTCCACCTCGTTGGCACCATGATAGAGTTTCCGTCGCTTGCGATGCTCATTCACCACACTCAAGGCCCGTCCATCCCAGTCCCCGGCCAAGCCAAAGCCAGGCTCTTCAAAGCGAATCAGGTCATTGAGAGCATTCGTCCGAGGCGACTGCAGCCGCAACAGCACACAGACAGCCTCGAGAATGGAGGTCTTTCCCTGGGCATTGGCTCCGATGAACGCAGACACCCCAGGCTCCAATGCCAAGCGGAGACTCTCGAAACATCGAAAGTGACTCAGCTTCAGCGTGCGCAACATGCCAGAGGAAACGCCACGTCCCGAATAGCGGCAAGCCCATTTCTAAAGTGCCTCAAGTCGACCACTCACAAAGCGCTCCCGC
Source organism: Verrucomicrobiia bacterium (assembly GCA_030425385.1). GTDB lineage: Bacteria > Verrucomicrobiota > Verrucomicrobiia > Verrucomicrobiales > DEV007 > JAACDM01. The sequence continues at coordinate 197,143 of JAUIAH010000002.1, forward strand.
GTGATCACGTGATCCGTCGCGTAACCAGCCATCGAGCTGTGCCTGTTCCTTGAGCTGTTGCCCTCGCAGACGTGGCACCGCCACGTAGCTACAGGGTATTTCTGATAGTGCCGTCATATCACCCCACAGCCGCTCAAACTGGGCCACGGGAAAGACGTCTTCCTGTCCGTGTCCCCAACGTTTCTTCACTTCCTTGAGGGTAATGTAAGTGGGCAAGCGACTGCTGAAGTCGCGGACGGCTTCGGCCACGGCGACGGCATCTTGGAGATCTTCTCGGCTGAGACCAAAGGCGGCCAAAGTGCGGTCGAGATCGATCCAGCACGTGTTTGAGTTGTAATAGGTGAGCTTGAATTCATCCTCTTCGCGAGGCATGGCGAGCCCTTCCACCAATCGCAAGCTACCGTTGACGCGCGCCAAGCCACCCCCTCGGTCCTCGATCCGCCTTTGGATGACTTCAAAGGTCAGGGTCGCGTCCGAGCGACGATGATAGCCCAAAAGCCCCGCGTCTACATTGGCCCCGACGGTGTCAATGTTATGCAACATCAAGGTCTTCAATTGCGGACGTTGCTCTAGCATCTTGGCGAGGGTGCCATTGAGGAGTAAGTTGGGCACTTCATACCAGTGCCCCACTGGATGAAGGCATTGCAGGGGGAGATTGTCTCGGTAGTCCGAGCCCTCCCCCATTTCCCGTGCCCACCCTAACAACGAGGACCGCACACTGGCACGCATCTTCTGAGCTCGTTCGTCGAGAATCTGTTGGGGCATTTCCTCCCACTCAAAGCGCAAGTCACGCTGCATGGGAATCAGTCGCAATCCGATGGAACGCCCTCGCGAGAGCTGGACCACATCTCCTAAACCATAGTGATTCACACTCTCCAGAAAGCGCCGGATGGGGTCATCCGTGAGGTAACTCGTCGTGATCACGTGCAGCGGTATGGCGCCATGAGCTGTACCCACCGCCCGCGTCTTGGCCAAATGGACTTCCAGAAAGGTCCGATGCCGCCCGTCGAATTTGCAGAACGGGTGGAGCGCTTTCACCACTCCAGCACCTTCCGTCCACCGACTCGCCGCACCAGCAGCCAAAGTGACCACGGCAACCTCACCGCGCGCGAGCGCTTCCTTCCCTAACGTTTCATCATCAGCTGTGAGCGCGGTTGCTACATCACCTTCCTCCACATCGTTCACTCGCGAACTCGCTGCCAGGCGGTTCTTCGAAAGGCCAATCAGTCCTTGCCGCATGTCGACACGGATCCGCTCGTGGAGAATAGCATCAAAGCCATTGCGTTCTAACAATCCCTCAAGCGACGATTCCTCGTCACCATCATCGGTCGACCGCGGGAAGAGGTTCGAGACGAGCTTGTCGCGCACCTCGTCATACACCTTCTCCGCATTGGCCTTGCGTTCAAAGCGCACCATCTCCAGTCGTCGCTTCTCGCCTAATAGCCGCGGATCCGATCGCAACAACAGGGGCAAGGTCATGGTGTAGTAGCCCGGAGGCATCACCGCGTCATGCCCAGTTCTCAGGCGCGCACTGCTCCCATCCTCATTGATCGAGAAATCATAGACTACTGGGTCCATGGCAAAGGGCAACGAGTGTTGCAGTTGCCCTTTGAGCGATGCCATGATCTCCCGCACGCTCTCCAACGCCTCAGTCTTACGAGCAGGATCCACCATGAATCCCATCCCACCTCCTGACATACCGCCTAACATCCAGAATCCCCAATAATCGTCACCAAAGCGATCGCGCAGCTGATCAATCAAGCGTTCCGTGAAGAAGGTGGTCGACCACGGGATGATCGTTTGTAAGGGCCCAAAGAAATGCTCGGTGGTGAGGGCTCCGAGCCGCTTGATGTCCCCCTGACGGAGCGCCTCAAGAATCTGATCGAACATCCGCAGCGAGTCTTGGCGGGCGTCCCATGCCTCGGCCGAGCGTAAGAGATATTTCTCAGTGACCATCTCTAAGATGGGCCCGACGTTCTGTGCCATGCCACCGTGAACGAGGATGAGACTGTCGCGCAACTTGTCCCGCATCGCCTGCGGAATCTCATCGCTGCCTAACAACGTGTGTTTGGGTAACAATCGGCCACGGCTGATACCGTATTCCGGGTCATTCTCGTCAGCACGACACCCTTCAATCACCTTGATCCCCGGCCAGACCCCTCCGGAGTCCTGCCATCCACCGCCAGATCCACCCAGCCATTCGCCGAGAATGGCTCGTGCCGCGACGATACGCCGCTCGGACTCTTCCAGCGGCCCCTCCAATGCGCGCGTCTGTCCCGTGGCTCGCATGCAGGCGGCGATCAAGCCACCTAACAGATTCGTTGACACTGCCAGGCGACTTCCTTTGGGGATATCATTGACACAACTGATCAATTCAATCCCGCGACCAGGCCCCACTAGTGTTTCTAACAACAATTCGAGGCGTTGCCCGGAGCCCTCCAAACCGATGGGGACAATGCCGGCGGCGATAAGACTCGCTTTCAACAACCCAAGATAATCTTTGGCAAAGTTGAAGACATCACTCAGTTCCGTGATATCCGCGGTCACGCCAAGATCGACGCTTGCCAAGCGAATCACAGGCTCATCAATCACCCTGAAGAGGGCCTCCACAGGTGGTCGCGTTTCCGGGTCGCGCCCATGGACGGCGAGATCCACCGAGATATTCAGAACGCGCGCCCCGCTGGGATAATCCATGCCCAAGAAGAAGATATCACTCCACGCGCTATGCGTGAGATCCATGCGGACCGCCGTCGTTTCATGGATGATCGGAGTGGCGCCCTGACACTCTTCGATTAATTCGGGACGGATGCGCAAGGGATAGTCCTCGCAGCTTCCCGTGCGGAACATCCATTGATTGCCCCGCACGGCGCGCACGCTCGCCCGGACTTGATCGGCGAGATTCTGAATCCCCAGTTGATAGTAGGCTTTTGCCAGAGCACTGCAGACCGCATCGGAGATGCCATCCCGAGCTTTATCCTCCAGGAAATGATCCAGACACTCCGCAAACCGCCTTTCTAACAAGTGCGTATGAGCTTCAAAGGAAACGACGGCTCCCACTGAATCTTGGGGAAGTTTGGCTGGAATGTAGAAGCGATAGAGGGCGTATAGGAAGAACAGCGCCCGCACGCGCTCATAGAGATTCGTCGATTCCCTCCGGAACGCGTCAAGAGCCTCACATTCGGCCAACAAAGCCTCCAGGGACATGCTCTTGCAAACCGCCTCTAGGGAGGTATCGCGCACCGCCGGATTCGTTGCCAGGATAACCTGGACCAGTGGAGATGAAGACGTGACGGCGTTCACCATTAAAGAAGCTCGGGATTGCGAAGGGCCCCCTTGGCCAAGAGTTCCGTGATCGCTGTGAGCACTTCTTCGCGATAACAACCTGAAAGACTCACCGCCAGCTGACCGATCAGAAGCCCATGACGACAGTCGAGATCGTAGCGCCGTCCTTGCATGACCTTTGCAAGGTAACGCCCACGGCTAGCCGCCTCATCCAGCGCTCCTGAGAGATCGAGCATTTCCCCCTCCGCAAGACGTGCCTCCCGCTCCTTCAGAAGGGTCATGATGGACGATCGCAGCACATGCATGCCGAAGAATGCGAGGTAATACCCATGCCGGATCCCTGGTGTCATGATGACCTGCTCCGCCTCCGTCGGAGTCGGTTTCTCCAACACCGCCCCCACCTGATACAATTCCCGGCTCCCATCAAAGAGCGTGCCTCCCACCGCTCCAAAAGCCCCCAAACGTCCCTCATGTGTGGGCTGCACGGCCGATACGTGGCACTCTTCCTGCTCCGCGACCTCGATCAATTGGCGCGCACAGGAGGCCTCTTGAGAATCACTCACATAGATGTGATCGCTCACCATCAGCAGGAAGGGCGCCTCACCCGTAAACGTCTCTGCAGCGAGCACGGCATGCCCGTAACCCTTGGGCTCCGTCTGTTCGATGAACGTGACTTCGGCCGAAACCTCCTCCACCGCATCGCGAAAGAGTGCCTCGGTCCCCGGCCGAATCACCACGGCGACGTCCTCAATCCCGGCAGAAGTCGCCTCATCCACCAAGAGGCCCAGCACTTTGCGATTGCGCCCCAGACTATCGACCATGGTCTGAAGAGGGAGATGGCGCTGCGTCGCGCCTGCAGCAGTAATGACAGCTTTATTTATACCCACGATAATTACTTAATTCCACCAAAGGATATTTCAAGGTCTCGACCACGATCTGGAAAGAAATCGCAAATTTCGAGAAACATCCGTCTCCGTACTACGTGGTAAGCCCATGAGACTCTCTGTGTGTCGCGGCACTCCAGGAGCAGGCCTCCCGAAATTGGCTGTCAGAGGCCTGCTCCTCACTCCCCTCATTTTAGCCTCGCGCTTGGCGGCTATGGCCCGTATAAACAAGGCCCATACCCCCAATGAAAGAGTACGCTTACATCCATGAGGAAGGGAAACTCCCCCCTTTCCTCAGAGATCTGCCCTTTCTCGACAGCTTCGAGGAGAGCCATCTCAACACCATTCTCTACTCCAGCTACTTCCTTGAGTGCGACCCCGATGAATGCTTCATCGAAGAAGGCACCACGGATTCCCGCATGTTCGTCCTGCTCACCGGCACGGTCCGAGTGGAGAAGAACGGCGAATTGCTAGCGAAAACCACCAGTCCCGGTGAGCTCTTCGGAGAGATCGCCGCATTCAACGAAGAGAGCCGATCGGCCTCCGTCATCGCCGAGACCCACACCCTTCTCCTGGTGATCGATCAGAAGTTTCTTCAAGAAATCAAGCCCGTTCGAGACAACGGCAGTTTCTACGCCGCCGTCTACAGCTTCCTCGCCAAGATCATGGCCAACCGACTCCGCGCAACCTCAACGGAACTCGCTCGCGTAGAGAAGGAACTTGAACAAGCTCGCGAAGCCCTTGCCAAATATCAGGAAGGCGCCGCCTGACCTAACCAAACAGCCAACCACTTGGGCCTTGGACGGAATCAGAGAATTTCCATGTTCCATTCTGTCCACCATTCGTCAGCACATGTAATCCGCGTTGACAAGGCGTGCTGCGATATGCTCAGGACGGTCTCCTCGAAGGCGGATAGTTGGGTTGCTCGCTTGCCAACGGTAGGCGGCCATTTCAACTGTAGTCCTGTCCCTTCATGTTCCTGAAGCCTGGCAGCTCATTGAACAGACAGGATTGAAGCTCTGCCGCTCATGACCATGTGGCACAAGACTGCGGTAGCCCTGGGAATGCTCGTCATTGTTCTCGGTGTGACCCGAGTGCGTCTGCAGGTCGACGTCCTTGAGCTTTTGCCACAGGAGCTGAAAGAGGTCCAGGGGCTCCGTCTCTTCCTCGATCACTTCTCTCGACGGGATGAACTCATCCTCACACTTGAGCATGCCGATCCAGACATTCTGACAGAAGCGCGAGAGGACTTGTCTGCTCATTTGCGCTCCCATCCTGAGATGGGGACGTTGGTCCACGCAGATCTTTGGTCAGAATCCTCGCCTGCGGCCCTGGGGGAGATGGCCGCGTGGTTGCTCGTCAATAGCACCCCACCTGAACGCTTTGCTAGCCTCCTTGAAGACCTGCAGGCCCCGCGTCGTCGCCCGTTGCTAGAGGATTCCTTGGACACCATTGGAGCCTCGATGGAATTGGATCGCGCTCTGACATTGGCCTACGACCCCTATCAATTGATTCTCCGTTTGCGCGATCAGCATGAGGCCCTTCTCCCGGGGGAAGCGTCGCTGTCGGACGATGGCACGTTTCAGTTACTCACCCTCTCCCATCCCGATCCCAGCTCCGCATGGGTCCCCTCTGTCAAAGAGGCTGTCCGCTCTTGGCTTGCTTTCACTGATGTCCGAGTCGGTTTCACAGGGGAACCCGTTTTCGAGAGCGAGATAGCCACCAGCATGGAACGCGACATGAAACTGTCAGGGATCACTGCTCTCCTCCTCACGAGTATCCTCTTTGCCCTAGCCTATCGTCGCCTACGCCCGCTGCTCGCCCTGATGGCGGGATTGACCCTGACATTTCTCCTCACATTGGGATTGGCTGGGTGGCTCCTCGACTCCGTCACCGTGATGAGCGTCGGCTTTGCTGCCATCTTGATCGGTCTCACCGTGGACTACGGCGTTCTTATCTATCAAACTTCCCTTTCAGAGGCGCAATCGGCCTCACAGTTGCGCCAACGCACTTGCCAGAGCATCCTCTGGGCTGCGCTCACCACGGCGGCGGCCTTTGCGGCCCTCGGCTTGAGCAGCGTTCCCGGCATCGCCGCCCTTGGTCACTTGGTAGCCATCGGCATCATCGTTGGGGCAGTGGTGATGCTCCTCGTCTATCCGCCGATGGTTCAGAATCAGCACCCGCATCATTCGAGCAAATCCAATCGGCTACACTATCCAGGCCTCACGCCTGTGGTAGCCGTGCTCATTGGCTCCCTCCTCCTATCGGCCCTCTGGCTAGGCCTCCCGAAGCTAGACACTACCACCGCCGCCTTGCGCCCGCGCGATAGCCAAGCCTACGACACCATGGATCGGCTGGAGACGCGTTTGTTAGGCTCTCAAGATCGACCCTTGGCCATCGTAACAACCCAGAATGCAGCCGCTCTCGGGGATGACTGGCAGGTGCCCACGGCTCTCCTCCCGCACGCTTCCTGGCAACAGGCCAACCTCGCCAACTGGCGTGACGCCAAGGTCTCAGGGGAAGCCCTTGCCGAAGATGCTCATGCCGCAGGTTTCGAGCCAGAAGCCCTGACATTGACTCAGGAAATCATTCGCCATTGGGACAAGTGGCAATCGACGGCCATGCCTGATCGCCCCGAGCATCCCTCGGTCGCACGCCTCTGGTCACGGCTCGTCGCGACCGATGGCGACACTGTCTACCTGCTCGCTTCGAGCAGCGCTGGCACACCCCTGCCAGAGGCGCCGGGCGTGTTTCCCGTTTCGTGGCCGCAGATCACGGACCGCTTGAATGCCATCGTCCCACGCGATCTTCTTCGCGTGGGTGCGGTGCTTGTGTTGGTGGTAACCGTCATGCTATGGTTGACCTTCAGGCAATGGCCTTCCGTGATCCTGACATTATCCCTTTCTTCGATCACCTTAACCGCCTTGTCGGGAGCGATGCAATGGCTCGGTTGGGAATGGAATTTCTTCAGCATGAGCGCGCTCTTGCTCACGTTCGGAGCTGGGCTCGACTATAGTATCCATGTGCTCCTGGCGCATCGCCGATGTGGCGAATGTGAGGATGTGCTCCGCGCTCTAAGAGTGTGTGCCCTCTCCAGCATCGCTGGATTTGGTTCCATCGCCTGGGCCAGCAATCAGGGACTGGCAAGCTTGGGACGGGTATGCGCGCTGGCTCTGGCTTTAAATGGCCTCGTCTGTCTGATTCTCCTCCCGGCCTGGCTCCGGATCCGCGCGCGCGTCGCACCGTAATTTGCCATTCCCAACTTGCCGGAAGGCCATTCCTCTCCCAAGTGGATTTCATGAACATCCAATCCGAACGCATCGCGCTCACTCGGGAGGTCGAGGCCATCCAGATCCCTAGCGGAGACACGGTGACTCTCCCGGCAGGCTTGCACGTCATGATCACTCAGAATCTCGGCGGCACCTACACCGTAGCGACAGACTTCGGACTCGCCCGCATCACGGCGAAAGATGCCGATGCGTTAGGGATCGATGAAGAATCTCAAGCCAAGGATAAAGTCGCAGTCAAGGACGGCGACCTCGAAGGCGCCGTTTGGGAGCAACTGAAGCAAGTCTACGATCCCGAGATTCCAGTCAACATCGTCGATCTCGGACTGGTCTACGACTGCCAATTGGAAGAGGAAGACGGCGGCACGGTTGTTTCCGTCAAGATGACTCTCACCGCACCTGGCTGTGGCATGGGCCCGACCATTGCTGCTGACGCGCAAAGCCGCATCATGACTCTGGATCCTATCAAAGACGCTCAAGTGGAACTCGTCTGGGATCCACCATGGACCCAGGACATGATCAGTGAGGAGGGAAAGATGAAACTAGGGTTAGTCTAACAGACACCACCATGAAAGGGATCGCTCTCCTCGCGTGCCTCCTTTCATTGGCCCTCGTGCACACCCATGCCGAGCGGCCTCCTAACATCGTCTTTATCATGGCAGACGATATGGGTTATGCCGACGCGGGGTGTTTCGGAGGACAACACATCCACACGCCCACCCTCGACCGCATGGCTGCTGAGGGGACGCGCTTCACGCAGTGTTACTCGGGCTCGCCTGTCTGCGCGCCGGCCCGCTCAGTCCTCATGACCGGTCTCCACACCGGTCACACCCGGGTGCGTGGAAACATGGGGAGAGGTGGCGTGAAAGGGTTAGGGGGGAAAGACGGACGCGTCCCGCTACGAGCGGAGGACGTGACGGTGGCGGAAGTGCTTCAGGCTGCGGGCTACGCCACAGGCATGAGCGGGAAATGGGGCCTGGGCGAGCCGGGAACTGAGGGCACGCCGAACCGACAGGGCTTCGACGCGTGGTTCGGTCATTTGAATCAGCGGCGCGCCCATAGCTACTACCCGGATTTCCTCTTTCACAATGACCAACGTTTCGATCTGCCCGGAAACATGGATGGGCGTCAGCAACAGTATTCCCACGACCTCTTCACAGGCTTTGCATTGAACTTTGTGAGGCAGCACGCCGAGACGCCTTTCTTTCTCTACCTCCCCTACACCGTTCCCCACGCCAAGTTCGAGATCCCAGACTACGATCGCTACGCGGACCGCGATTGGAGTGATCAGGAGAAGTGTTATGCCGCCATGATCACGCGCATGGACCGGGACATCGGGCGCCTCTTCACATTGTTAGAGTCTCTTGAGATCGACGAGGAAACCATCGTCTTCTTTTGTTCTGACAATGGCGCGGCCGATCGCTACGATCACCTCTTCCAGAGCTCGGGCCCTCTGCGAGGCCGCAAGCGTGATCTGACCGAGGGCGGGATCCGCACGCCTATGCTCGTGCGTTGGCCTGGCAAGGTTCCTGCGGGCGCAGTGAGTGAGGCGGTTTGGAGCTTTGCGGATTTCCTTCCCACCGCCGCTAGTCTCTCGGGGACCACCACGCCTTCCGGCTTGGATGGGATTGATGTGAGCCCGGCACTTCTCGGAAACGATCTGCCCATTCTTCGTGAGCGCTTCCTCTACTGGGAATTCTTCGAGCAGGGCTTCAAACAAGCCGCGCGCTGGCGCAACTGGAAGGCCATTCGCAGTCGTCCCCACGGACCCCTGGAACTCTATGATTTGGCTCAAGACATCGGTGAGAAACACAACGTAGCCGCCGAGAATCCTGAAGTCGTCACCGCTTTCGAATCCTATCTCGCCACCGCTCGCACTCCATCAGACGCGTGGCCGACGCCTATCGATCCATGAAAGCGGCTCTGATCGTCCTGCTGTGTCAGATCGCTGCATGCAGCGTTTGGGCACAAGGCTTCTATGTGGTGAATCTGCAAGGGGACGCAGGGCTGCATCGCCTGTATGACGCGGGATTGGAGCCGCACCAGGTGCCGGGGCTGGAGAACTGTCTCTGCGAGGTCCGTGCCCAAATGCTCGGATTCCGGCTCGACACGGTGGAGTTGCCCGCGCTCCGAGCCAACTGGGATTTCATCGTGACGCGCGAACGCCGACTGGTGACGGTGCGCGGCTACACGCCCGCCCTCAGTCGCAATGAAGCCTTCCGGTCATCGGTCCGTTTAGAGCGCTTGTTAGAAGGATCGGTAGAAACCCTCCGTCACTGGATGGAATCCGCCCAGCAAATACCTCAAGAGCCTTATCGCCGCGCCCACCAATTCGGAAATCACGTGCACGTCGCCTATCAACTGATTCCCACGGCTGAGGAATGGAAACCCTTTCTCCTCCACCTCAGCATCACCCGCGATCTCCCATCGGAAGCGCTCACACTTGGCGACGCCCCCTTGATGCCGACACGGGGCTACGAACATTTCGGCAACCACCCTTCATCAGGGGCTCATCGAACGAGCAAGCGCATCCTTCCCATCGCCATGATCATTGTTGGAATCCTGCTTCTGAGCACCGTCCTCCGCCGATGGCTCAATGCCACCTAACTCCCTAGCGAAGGCACGTTCTACCAATATGATTGTCGTTGGTGATTCCAAACATCCGTGCGATGTGGATGGATGCGGACTGAACCATTGCCTCTTACCAATGTGTCACGCGAGGAACTCGCGGGGATGGTTCAGGTCTGGGGTGAGCCCGCGTTCCGCACAAAGCAAATTCTTCAGTGGCTTTACGAGAAGCGCGTGTCGTCGTTCGATGAGATGACGAATCTTGGGCTGAGCTTACGGCAGCGGCTGAGCGAGCATTTCTCCCTGGCCCGACCAGAACTCGTCAAACGGCAGGGGTCCAAGGACACGACTCAGAAGTTTCTCTTCCGCTTACACGATGGCCGCATGATTGAGTGCGTGCTCATTCCAGCGTCGCCCGCGCTTTATGGCGAGGCTTCTGATCGGCACACTCTTTGCGTTTCCAGCCAGGTGGGCTGTGCCTACGATTGCAAATTCTGCGCCAGTGGATTGGCAGGCTTCACTCGCAATCTCACGAGCGGTGAGATTATTGATCAAGTGTTAGAAACCGAGCGCCTTACCGGGCAGCGCGTGAATAATATGGTCTTCATGGGCATGGGTGAACCGCTGGCGAATCTCACAAACCTCCTCAAGGCGATTGACGTGATCAACGCTCCCTGGGGCATTGGCATCGGGGCGCGACGCCTTACCATTTCCACTAGTGGACTCGCTCCGCAGATCAAGAAGCTCGCCGAGCAACCCTTGCAGATTCGCTTGGCGATCTCGCTACACGGAGCCACGGATGCGGTGCGTGAGCGCATCATGCCCGTGAATCGGAAATACCCTTTGGCGCGCTTGTTAGAGGCACTGAGTTACTATCGCGAACGCAAGAAGCAGCGCATCACCTTTGAATATATTCTCATAGAAGGCGTCAACGATGCCGTGGAACAGGCCCATTTGTTAGCACAGCACGCGGACCGGCTCGGCGCCAAGGTCAATCTCATCCCCTACAACACTGTCGAGGGATTGACCTGGAAACGCCCCACGGAGTCGCAACAAGAAGCCTTCCTCAGCACGCTCAAACGAGCAGGCGTGGCGGCCACCTTGCGTCGGGAAAAGGGACACGATATTGATGCTGCCTGCGGTCAGCTTCGCCTGAAGGAAGAACAATCTGTCTAGCCGGTGCCCGCTGCTTCCCGACCGAAACGACGCGTGCGTTTGAGGCGCTTGGCACTGGGATTCCTAGCATTCCTCTTCTGTGTCTGGCTGAACAACACGTCCGTCTTCGTCGAGGAGCCTCCGGGGAAACCCAAGTGGCTGGCTCACCGTGGATTGGCGCAAACGTTTGAGATTGACGGTCTCGAATGGGACACGAACACGGCCGCCATCATTCATGAGCCTGAACATCCTTACATCGAGAATACCGTGCCCTCGATCAAGGCGGCGTTCGCGCTTGGAGCGGACATGGTCGAGTTTGACGTTCGCCTAACTAAAGATCGGCGATTGGTTGTCTTTCATGATTACTTGTTAGAATACCGGACCAATGGCGAAGGACGCGTGGCCGAGAAGACGTTGGAAGAACTACGCGCGCTGGATGTGGGACATGGCTATACGGCAGATGAAGGCGAGACCTTTCCCTTTCGCGGCATGGGCGTGGGGCTGATGTTACCAATCGAGGACATGCTCGACCGTTTCCCTGAAGGCCGCTTTCTCATTCACGTAAAGGACGGCGGCACCATTTCTGGCAACTTGTTAGCCAATCTCCTCAAAGAGAAAGACGCTGCCTGGCGGGCCGGGATCGGCGTCTACGGCGATCACGAGGCGATGATGGTATTGCAAGACGCGTTTCCAGATCTCAAGGTTCACTCTCGCAAGACCCTCAAGAAGGGACTCCTCTCCTACTTGCTCACAGGCTGGACCGGGCGCGTTCCGCAATCATTGCGTGGTGGACAGATCCAGATCCCTCTCATCTACGCGAAGTTTCTCTGGGGTTGGCCTGACAGATTTCTACAACGGATGGAGGCAGCCGGCACGCGCGTCATTCTCGTCGACGGCAATGGGAAATGGTCCGAGGGGTTCGATGACATCTTGGATCTGAACGATATTCCCACCGGCTTCAGGGGCTACGTCTGGACCAACCGCATCGATCGCATTGCCGGCGCCCACCGACTTTTGGACGAGATAGATGGCCACGCAGATCCGCTCCCTCCTCCTTCTCCCGAGCATTGAATTGTGAGGCATCCGTTGTTAGGAAACATCCATGACGCGGATCCTCCTTATCGAAATGGGCCTCACGCTTGCAGTGATGATGGCCACTATTCAAGCTGATGCCATCTTGGACGTGCCACCGGAGGACATCATTGAGAATCCCACCTTCCTCTCATGGGAGAATGACTACTGGTCGCCCGGACAACCAGATTCCAGCTGTTCCGTCGAGATTCCCACTTTAACCGATGACTTTGGAGATCCGGTGTCTCTCTATTTGGACTTGGAGAATCCAGTGACGCTTGAGAACCTTCACATGGAGTTTGACGTGGATTTGGATACGGCAGGGAACAACCTGTTTATCAATGACACCACGAGTGGTCATGGTTTCCTGAGCGTAAGGTCTCCATCGACCGCCTCTCTCGGGACACTCGACAGCTACGATCCTGCGACGAAGACTTTGAACTCCGGCACGGCCTTTGCGATCTCTGGTCAAAACCCTCCTCAACTGGCCATAGTGGAGTTTCGGGGTGCTGACATCGAGGTGAACAAAGGGGGCTTCAATCTGTTCGGTCCCAATGTGAGGGTTCGCGATCAGAATACAGGGTTGCCCGCCTTCAGAAACCTCCGGCGCAACGAAGGCTTTCTGGTGATGGACTACGGATTCACGATGTCGATCAATGGCAATTTCGTGAATGAGGGATCGATCACCATGGCGCTCAATCCATCCGATCAGGTATCAGTGGTCAATATCGCGGGAAACTTTGTCAATAATGGGACGGTGAGCATGCGGGGAAATACAGCGCTCAACGTGGCGGGAGGCTATTCTGGCACAGGCACCATAGGTGTCAGCGGCTCTAACAATCAGGTCGCGGCCGCAGGTGCCTTTGAATTGGGCGCCGTCCAGACCGAGGTGATTCAAGATGCTGTCGTCACGATCGACGCCGATGTCATCAATCGCGGAGATCTCGTGGCCAGCGGCTACGGGGGCGAGTGCATCATCACTGGCAATTTCACTCAGAATGGAGGTTCTGTGGACACCGGCCCGCAACCGCCCAGCGGTGAAGATTCCTTCATTCTGCGCGCTCAGGCTCAATTCTACGATGGTGGCGTCAGCGTCCAGGGCAATGGGAGATTAGAGGCACCGCAAGGCATTGTTGCCGAGAACGGCCGCATCTTTCCAGGGCGCTCACCCGGTAGGCTCTCCATCATCGGCAATCTCACCTTGGGAATCGCTTCGGAACTCGGCGTGGAGATTGGAGGCAACCTGCCGGGAAGCACGTATGATGTGTTGGCGCAGTCAGGGGGCGACACAGGAGTGGACCTCGCCGGGAGGCTGACCGTGTCGTTGATCGATGATTTCACTGACACGTTTGCCCCCACCGACACCTGGTCCGTGGTCACGAGTGACCTTCCCATCGGCGGCGCCTTTTCCAACGTGGCATCGGGTTCTCGAATCTGGACCCTGGGAGGCGAAGGCAGCTTCCGCGTAGAGTATGGACCCGGCTCAAGTTCTCCGAATGCAGTACAGCTCTCCGATTTCACCCTCCACACCCTGACCACCACAAGCTACGCCGCGTGGGCCACCTCGATGAATCTTCCCGCTGGAAAGGATGGTCCATTGGACGATGCCGATGGCAATGGCGAGGCGAACCTGCTCGCCTACTTCGGTGGCTCCTCGTCAGGGGTCCCCTTCACAATCGAATCACGTGGGACCCAGCAAGTCGCGATCGCCGAGTTCGCCAACAGTGTTGACGATGAATACCAAGCCGTCCTAGAAACCTCCCCAGATCCTTCCCCCGATGGATGGAGCCCAGCCGAGGGAGCGCGCGTGATCGGTCGCACCCAAACCACGGTGGTCTGGGAAGTCCCCCTTCCGACTGGCCTGGACCGCTTGTTTCTCCGAGTACGCATCATCGAAGCTCCCTGAAATGACGGCCATTCTGCTAGGAAGCTGGAGCGAGGGGACAATCTCCGTTGACCTGCCTGAAGGGGCTGTGTAAGCAGAGCCAACCATGTCCGCGATGAAAGTGATAGTGATAGGTAAGGGTGGCCGTGAACACGCCATTGTGAGAGCCCTGAAGGAATCATCCTCTGCCCCAGAGGTGTACGCCTGGCCTGGCAGTGATGCCATCGGCCAACTCGCTCAGCGCGTCGAGGGCATCTCTGCGGTTCCTGAACTCTTGAACTTCATTCAGAAAGAGGAGATCCACTTGTGCGTCGCGGGCGAGGAAAGCTATCTCATGCAAGGGCTGGCCGATGCCTGCGAGGCCTCGGGCATCGCCTGCTGGGGCCCGAAGCGGCAAGGAGCATTGTTGGAAGGAAGCAAAGAATTCGCCAAAGAATTCATGGATCGACACGGCGTCCCCACGGGGACCTACGATTCGGTGAGCGATGCCCAAGCAGCCCGGGACGCCATTTCTAGCTACCCATGCGTCTTGAAATTTGATGGGTTGGCAGCCGGGAAAGGTGTGGCTGTTTGCCCTGACGAAGCCACGGCCGAGGCCTTCCTCAAGGAAGTGTTCGACGATGAGCGCTTCGGTTCCGGGAAATTGCTCGTGGAAGAATACCTTGAAGGACCCGAAGTCTCCATCTTTGCCATGGTGGCTGACGGGGACTATCAAATCCTCTGTCCTGCGCGCGACTACAAGCGTCTGGGAGACGGCGATGAGGGTCCGAACACAGGCGGTATGGGCGCGGTGGCGTCGCCGCAATTATTAGAGCCAGCGCTGCTTCAGCGGATTGAAGAGGAAATCGTGCGGCCCACGGTGAGCGGTCTGGAAAAGGACGGCAATCGCTATCGCGGCTTCCTCTACTTTGGACTCATGCTCACAGACGATGGTCCCAAGGTGATCGAGTACAATTGTCGCTTTGGAGATCCCGAATGCCAGGCGGTGATGCCGCTGATCGAGGGTGACCTCGCCGGCTATCTCTTGAAAGCAGCCAGTGGTGTCTTGGATCGCACGTATTTCTCCTTCCAAGATCTTTGGAGTGTCTGCCTCGTTCTCGCCTCAGCGGGCTATCCGGCCTCTTCTCGCAATGGCGATGTCATTCGAGGGCTGGAAGAGGTCCAGGGCGCACGCGTCTACCACGCGGGGACTCGTCAGAATGCCGAAGGCCAATTTGAGACCGCCGGTGGACGTGTGCTCGCGGTGGTGGCTCAGGGAGCGACCCGAGAAGAAGCGGTGGCAAACGCCTACGCCGAAGGGACCAAGGTCGATTTCGATGGGGCGCAGCGCCGCTCCGATATCGGCGTGCGGAATTTCACTTGATGCGGTATCGCCACGCGTCCGTTCCATAACGGGCACGCACCAGTTGATCAATCGCCTGGCCATCTAGTGGCGGTCCGGTGACCCTTTTTCCCGCAAGATGGTTGGCAAGGGCTGCGGGCAATCGGTCCGGAATCGTCTCCTCCAAACGGATTGAGCCCTGAATGAGGGCCCCATGACGGGAGCGTCGCTGCGCGGCTCCCGCGGCTTTCTTGCCGCTCGGCAGGAGAAGATCTCCTTTCGCCGGATGCTGAAAACATTGCGTCCCGGTAGAGGAGGTCTCAACGAAAGTAGTGGTCACCCCGACCTCATCAAGGGCGCCTTGCAGCGCGCGATGGAGGCACTCATAGCCCTCTCGCGGAGCCACTTGAAAGAACGGATCACCACGCGGAATTGCCAACGCATAAGTTAATTCCAGGGGGATTCCGTGGGCCACGACCCCTCCTCCAGTCCACCGCCTCGTGTTCGGGAGCCCTGGAAAGGCCTCTTCAGCGTGAGTGGGCGATTGGAAATATCCGTAAGTAACCGCTGGCGAGGACCATTGATAGAGCCTCAGTTTCGGGAGCGGACCGGGCGCTTGGGTCAAGAGCCACTCATCGATGGCCATCTGTTCTGCCCCTTGGAGCCTGCTCGGAAGCATCTCCCAAAGGACGAGCTCAGGAAAGAGCGCACTCATTTCGGATAGAAATCATGAAATTTTTATTAATTGCTTGATATTTATGAAATTTTGAAGATCCATACTCGCGTGAGTACTTGTTCGCATCTTGTGCTCCGTCTTGTGTTGAGGGGATTGAGGCGGCGGCCGTTTGGGGTTGAGGTTCTCTTCCGGCGCCGCCTCAAACATCCCATGATTTCCAAAGGGCGTTTTGAAATCTTCTCATCAACGCGGCTCAGATCGCTGATTCTCGGGATTTAGGCGACTTCGTTGTTGTATTTCGGAGAGTTTTCTAAAAATATCAAAACTGAAAGATTTTATTGGAACAATCCCTAAACTCAGCTTAAACATCTTGACGTCTTTAGGACCGTCCTAAACAACTTTCTAAATTCAGTTCCTCCAGCAAATATGGCTAAGATCGTAATTATCGATGACGAAGCGGCTGTCCTCAAGATGATGTCGCAGCTTTGCGAGCGTCTGGGTCACGAGACCTATGCGTTCCAAACGGGCACCGAAGAGATGTCATTCATCCGTCGTAACACTCCCGAAATCCTCATCGTCGATCTCAAGATAGGGGATATGGATGGTCTCGACATCATCCAGCAGTGCCACATCCAGTATCCGAACATGGCCATTATCATGGTGACGGGATACGGGAGCGTCAAGATTGCGGTCGATGCCATGAAATTTGGGGCATTTGACTACCTTTCCAAGCCTTTCGAGCTCGATGATCTCCAACGGATTATCAATCGCGCCGTGGCCACCGGAGCTCGCAAGGATCAGCCTCAAAAGGAAGATCCCTATTCCCGCCCTACCCTGGCGACCTTCGGCGAGCGCTCCAAATTGGTGGGCAGCAGTGAGCCGATTAAGAAGATCATGTCGGTGGTCAAGAAAGTGGCGGACAATGACAGTCCCGTCCTCCTTGAGGGTGAGTTTGGATCGGGTAAGCAGATGGTGGCTCGCGCCATCCACAACCAGTCCCGACGCAACAGCGCGCCCTTTAAAGTGCTTCACTGCAGTGCCTTGCCCGAAGAATTACTAGAACTTGAGCTCTTTGGCGGAGCCGCCCACACGGGCGAGACCATCTTCATGCGGGCTCAAGGGGGCACCGTGGTTCTGGAAGAGGTCAATGTCCTCCCGGTCCGTTTGCAGAGCCAGTTAGACGCGTTCCTTGAGGACATCAATAATCGACGCGTTCACGGATCCTTGCCGGCCAATCTCGACTTCCGCTTCGTCTCGACCTCGACCAAACCCTTGGAGAAGGAAGTCGCGGAGGGGAAATTCCGGGAAGATCTGTTCTACCGCATCTCCATCATTCCGGTGTCCATGCCGCCGCTCCGTAGCCGCAAGGAAGACATCGCACCATTGGCCGAGCATTTCCTCAAGAACTACGCGAAGGTATCTCAGTCCAAGGTGAAGAGCGTGGACAAGTATGCCCTCCAGTTGCTCACGAACTACGCCTGGCCGGGCAACGTCGGTGAGCTGCAGAACGCCATCGAGCGCGCCTGCACCTTTGCGGAGGATGATCGCCTCCGCCCGGTGGATCTTCCGCCCAAGATCACGCAGAAGATCGAGATCACGGATGAAGAGAACCAGAAACTCAAGCACCAGCTTCCCATCGGCAGCAAACTGTCCGATTACATCAAGAAGCAGGAGAAGATCTTTATTCAAGAGACCCTCAAATACAACGAGGGCTCACGCGAGAAGACCGCGAGCATGTTGGGGGTGAGCATCGCTACCCTCTATCGCAAGATGGGATTGAAGTTAGAGCGCGACAAGATGCTCAACTCTTAGGCTACCTGGATGGTCATTCTTGGTTGAAGTTACGAGGTTAGAAAGCGAGCTCATGCAGAGCTCGCTTTCTTGCTTCAGGCACCCTTGAAAGCGGTTGCCTCTCAGGCCAACCTTGCGCACTATGGGCCCTATGCGTTTCACGCTGAGCCGGATCGTACTTCTCCTCATGCTCTGCCATGTCGTCATCGGCTGTGGGACGCTGAGCCGATTCAAACCGCGCAGCCCCACTGACAAGGCGACGGCAGCGACTCCGCAAGAGGCGTCCGCGCGAGAGGCGGATAACAAGGAGGAGAAGGGCGATGACGATGACAGCGACGGCGACGCGGCTCGTCTGATCGCCGTGGATCAGACTCCATTCTTCCGCTGGCTCCGATCAGGTCTCCGCAAAGACGCGAAGCCTTCCCGATTCCTCAGCGCCTCCACGAAGGTCTTGTTACTGAAAGAGAATGAGGAGGACAAATTCTCCCGTGTCCGTCTGCCTGATGGCAAGAAGGGCTGGGTGCCATCCCGCTTCCTCACAGAACTCTCAAAGGAGAAGCAGACCGAGGCAGCGGGAACGCCGGGCAAACCCGATCCCGCAGAAGCCGTCGCAGGGCCCCCATCACTCGAACCGCTCCGCGCCGCTGATCCTGCCTCACTACCGGGTTCGGAGGCGGCTCTCCCCTCCATCCCTGCGGACAAGCGCCCCAAGCCCATCATCAATGACTTTGGGATTCGCACCTCGCGCCCCAAGCCGGCGCCCCCATCGATCCCGGCCGAGTCCGGCGAATCCCCTGCTCCGCAAGAAGGGAACTAACAGAACCATGTTGCGCGGCATTTCCCCCTTGCTCAGCCCAGAACTCCTCGCGACCCTCTGCCGCATGGGGCACGGGGACGAGATCGTCCTCGCGGACGCGCATTTCCCTGGACACTCCGTCCACCCTAACACGCTTCGAGCCGACGGGATACGAATCGCCCCTCTGCTAGAGGGCATCCTACCACTATTCGCACTCGATAGCTACGTGGAGGCACCCGTGCTCATGATGGCGCCCGTGGAGGGCGACTCCCCGGATCCTCAGGTGGAGATACGCTATCGCGAGGTGATAGATCGTCTGGCACCAGGCACTCCACCGATCGCAATGCTCGATCGCTTCGCCTTCTACGAGCGCGCTCGTGAAGCTTATGCGGTGGTCATGTCAGGGGACACGGCAACGTATGCGAATATCATCCTGAAGAAGGGAGTGACCACCTGAGCTCATGGATCTCTCCCCCGCAAGGATGTGCCTTTGGATTGGGATGACCCTATTGTTAGGTGCATTCGAAGCCTCCGCCGATTCTTCCTATGCAACCTGGACCGCCGTCGACGGCCGCCAGATTCGAGCTCGCCTCCTCTCTGTGGACGAGGGTGATGCCACTTTTCTGTTAGAAAGCGGCAAGAGAGCCACGGTCGCGATCACACGTTTCCAGGAGAGCGATCGCGCCCGTATCGATCATTTCCGCAATCAGGGTCAGTATTGGCAACGACCACCACGTCACTATCAATGGCCCACCCGCGTTCAGCTGAATTGGCTGCAGGAAACCGTGGAAGTCGTCATCGAAGATGTCGAAGAGGGGCGCTACATCTACCGTACGCCCCACTATGAATTCGAGGCCGATGCGAAATTGGCGCCTAACCTCGTCAAGGATATCTCTCGGATCTTCGAAGTCACTCACAAAGCGCTATCAAGTAATCCGTTAGGCCTGCGTCTCTCGCGCCCTCGCAGCGGCTACTTCAAGATCCGCCTCTTCCAAAGCACGGTGGGCTATCGCATGGCGGGTGGCATGTCGGGCGCAGCCGGTGTCTATTCCACTGAGACCAAACAGATTCTCGTGCCCTTCCGCTCTCTCGGTCTGCGTCAGGCCAATCAAGCCTGGGTCCGGCGCGGTGGCTACTATGATCCCACGACCTTGATCCATGAAGCCACCCATCAGCTTTTGGATCATTGGCTCGATGTCGCCCCCATCTGGTTCAATGAAGGCTTTGCTGATCTCGTAGGAGCCGCGCAGTATGATAGCGGGAAATTGCTCTTCAACCGCCTGGAACAAGGCATGAAAGAGCGCCTCACGGCAGGCTTGCGGGACGGTAGCATCATCAAGGATCTGGGCCCCTCCGGTTTGGAGGTTCCCATCGATGTGAATCGAGTTCTCTTAGCTCCACAACGGCAGTTCATGGGCTTTCCACCCGCCCCTGCCCTTCCCCACGCCGAGATCTTGCATCATTACCATTCGGCGATGCTCCTCACCTACTTCTTTCTCCATGACGGTGGTGAAGCAGGCGCCGCTCGCTTGCGCCTGTATCTGGAAGACTACCGACGCGAAGTCACTGAGAAGGGACTGCACGAGATCGTACTCCCTGACCAAATCACCAATGATGACGAACGCGACGAGGTCGGGCGCCTCATCGCGAAGCGGATGGTCATCCAGCGCAATGCCTCCAAGAAGGCCTTTGCGCAACTGGCTGCAGGCCGCTCAGACGAGGCACTCTTCGCGGCCATGCGGCAATTTTATGAGGAGCGCGCCATCCAGCTCAAAGCTCGCTAGACGAAGGGCAAGGGCATGATCGAGCTTGCACGAAGCTGAGGAACCCCGTCAGGTCTGGGCATGGTCCAAACGCTCTGCCCACACTGTCACGAACTCTTGCCGGAAGGCACCGGTTTCCTGGCGCCCTATCTCCAATCACTCTTGCCTTGGCTCTACACTTCCTCCTCCCTTTGGACGGTGGTCGGGTTTGCCGGGGCGTTGATCTTTGGCAGCCGCTTCGTCTTCCAATGGATCCACTCGGAGAAACGCAAACGCCTCGTGGTACCTTCCTACTTCTGGCACCTCAGCTTCTGGGGCAGCACCTTCAATTTCATCTACGCCTTACATTTAGACAAGGCACCTCTCATTCTAGGAAGCTGTTTCCTCCCCTTCCTCTACGGTCGCAACCTCGTGCTCCTATACCGCGGACAAAAGGATGACGTCACCAGCAACTGACCCGCCCTATCAGTCTTCCATGAACGGCTCGTCGGAAACAGGATGATCCGTGCTTTCGTCTAACGAATCACTTGAGCGCTGGATCGCGCGTTCCGCACGCCCAGGCAGATCCGCAGCAATGTGGAAGAGGGCATCGCCTTCATCGGCAATGCCCAGATTCGTACGCCCAATCACGACACCGTGTTCCCGCGGATAGATCCGCACTTCTTCTTTGCCGAACGGATCCGAGATGAATCCTAACACCGTCTCCTCATCTACCACTTTTCCCAACGGGACCAAAGGCGTGAAGGTCCCGCCGCGGGGAGCCCGCTCCCAGAAAGTGCGATCAGAAAAGACCGGCTTGCTAAAGGGTGAGGATTTCTTCTCTGCAGGCAACATCCCAAGGTGACGCAACACATTGATGATCCCCCGTTGCCCGAAGCGGAGGGAAGGCGCATCCAGCCGAAGAGACTCTCCCCCTTCGAAGGTCAACAGCGCCTTGCCTTGTTTCTCAAAACTCTCGCGAAGGGAACCCTCACGAAGTGGCGACTCAATCACCACCGGGCACCCAAAGACCTGCGCCAGCTCCCTCGCCTTGGCATTTCCCGTGGTGATCCGAATTTGCGGAAGATTCGACCGATGCTGGGCGCCAGTGTGCAAATCAATGCCGTAATCGGCTCGCTGAACCACCTCTTCCATGAAGGTGCGCGCTAACCGAGCCCCAAAGCTTCCAGAGGCCGATCCAGGAAAGAGTCGATTGAGATCCCGTCGATCTGGCAAGTAGCGAGACCGCGCAATGAATGCCGGTTGATTGACGATCGGCACGACCAAGACATCCCCGCGCAGCCGATGGAGAAGGCGCATCTTGAGCAAACGGCGCAAGATCTCGACACCGTTCAATTCATCGCCATGGATACCAGCACTAATAAAGACACAAGGCCCGGGGCGTTTGCCACGCAGGACATTGACTGGCATGAGCACCTCTTCGTGGGTGATGAGGTGGCCGACGACCACTTTAGCCACACCACGCTCACCGGGCTTGAACGCGGTGCCGCCGACAACGAGAGACTCGATTCTATCATTCATCGATCCACCATCTAGAGGCCTAGCCGGAGCCACGCGTCCGATTGCGCCCCGGCTTGGCTGTCTTGGCAATGAAATCGATGATCAATCCGGCAATATCTTTGCCAGTGGCTTTCTCGATGCCTTCCAACCCTGGAGACGAATTCACTTCCATGATGACGGGCCCGTGATTAGAGCGCAGCAAGTCGACTCCTGCCACGTTCAGTCCCATCACCTTCGCAGCCCGCGTCGCCGTGGACCGCTCTTCTGGCGTGATGCGGATGACCTCGGCAGAGCCACCGCGATGGAGATTGGAACGGAACTCGCCCTCTTTCCCCTGCCGCTTCATCGCAGCAACGACCTTGTCCCCCACCACCAAACACCGGATGTCTGCGCCACCCGCTTCTTTGATAAACTCCTGCGCGAGGATATTCGCGTTGAGACCCCGGAATGCCTCGATCACACTCTCCGCCGCCTTACTCGTTTCCGCAAGAACGACGCCCACGCCCTGCGTACCTTCTAAAAGCTTGATCACCAAAGGCGCCCCGCCGCATTCCCTAATCAAATGCTTCGTTGCACGCGGATCGTGGGCAAAGGCTGTCACTGGGAGTCCCAGTCCTTTGCGAGCAAGAAGCTGCATGCTACGCAACTTATCCCGGGAACGCGTGATCGCGACGGATTCATTGACGCAATAAACCCCCATCATCTCAAACTGCCGCACCACCGCCGTGCCAAAGAACGTTCGCGAGGCGCCAATTCTCGGGATGATCGCATCATAGCCGCTCAACTCCTTATCACCCAGAAAGATGCGAGGATTGTGAGCCGTGATGTTCATGTGACATTTCAAATAATCCACCACGTGTACCTCATGATCACGCTCCTTGGCAGCCTCTACCAAACTGTTTGTAGAATAAAGACGACGGTTACGAGAGAGAATAGCAATCTTCATGAGTTATTGGGGATTGGGGACATCATACTGACAATGGAGATCCTGACTGGCGACATAGGAACGTCCAGGAGCAACGGTAAAACGTTGCGCCATATCGACGCGGCCTAAAAGCATGCGAAACTTCATGCCCTCCCTATTGGATAAATTCAGCTGGATGGGAAATGAGAATTTGCCGAGGAAAGCGGTGGTCTCAATATAAAGACGCTCTTCTTCATGGCCGCCAGAATCCTTCACCACACGCCGGTCGACGACCGGAGCCTCACATGTTAACATGAGCTCTGACCGATCCACCAATGGATGGAGGTGAAAGCGAGTCCACTCGGCACCATCTTTCTCAAAGATCTCGTAGTCGTGCGTGTGCAAGCAGGAAGAACGCGCCCCCGTATCAATCTTCGCCTTGATACCGGGGATGCCGAGATCTGGAAAGGATAGCCATTCTCGCCAGCCGATCAGCGGCAAAGAATCGTCTACAGGAGTCTTCGGTTCCGTCATGGTCAATCCCCGGAGCTTGGACGTGCTTTGCCCGGAGGCAAGGATCAATCTCAGGCATTGGAAAGGGAACTTCTCTGAGTTCAAGAGTGACGACCACTCTGTTCGCCCCGTAGGCTTCCAGCATGATCACCCATCTCAAGGGCGCCGCGCTCATGCTTCTATCTACGGTGTCCTTCCGCGCCCTCGCCGAAGAGCCATCCCAAGACACGCTCCAATCCTTTGGCATCTACGCGGAATCCGCTCCTCTGGCCGCCGTCGGCAAACGAATCCCGACGACATTGCCTCTCCAACTTTCTCCAGGGGATCGCATCGCCTTCGTGGGCAACACCCTTCTCGATCGCTCCCAGCACTTCGCCTATTTCGAGAGCTTTCTCGTCCAGGCACATCCGGAGCACGATCTCGTCGTACGAAACTTCTCCTGGTCGGCAGATGAAGTCGATCTCCAGCCGCGCCCTGACAATTTCGCTACCGTGGGGCAACACCTCACGCGGGAGAAGATTGATGTCATTATCGCCGCCTTTGGATTCAACGAATCCTTTGCTGGCATCGACGCCATTGAGACCTTTCAAGATCGCCTTCGCACCTGGATTGAAAGCACGTCTTCACGAGCCTTCAACGGAACAGAGGGGCCCAAGATTGTCTTACTATCACCCATCGCAAACGAGAACCTACCGGGAGTACCGGCAGCCGATCGCAATAATGCCAGACTCAAACAGTACACGGAGGCCATGCGAGCGGTGGCTGAAGAAGCCAAAGTCGCCTTCGTTGATCTCTTTGCGCTGACCCATCCGCTCTTCTCCCAAGCTTCCGAAAAACCCTGGACCATCAATGGCATTCATCTGACAGCGGAAGGCTACGCCAAAGTCGATTCATTGCTGTTCCAAGCGATCTTCAATCAATCTGCTCCCTCCCTTCGAGAGGGCGTGCGCGAGGCCATGGCAGACAAGAATCGCCAATACTTTCGTCGGTATCGGCCGCTCAACACCTTCTACTACACAGGTGGACGCAATCAGAAATACGGCTACCTCGACTTCCTCCCAGCCATGCGAAACTTTGAAATCATGGCCGCCAATCGCGAGGCTCGCGCTTGGGCGCTCGCGCGGGGAGATCGACCAACTGCCAGAATTCTCGAAGATTCAAATGTACCACCCTTAGAAGAGACAACGCAATCGCGTGGCGCCAATGAATGGCTCTCACCCGCTGATGAACAGAAGGCCTTCCGCGTAGACCCACGATTTGAGGTCAATCTCTTCGCCTCCGAGGAGGAATTCCCCGATCTGGCCTGCCCCATTCAAATGCGCTGGGATGCCAAGGGCCGTCTGTGGGTTGCCTGTTCCACCACTTACCCTCACGTTTATCCAGGGCAAGAGCCCAACGATAAGATTGTCATCCTAGAAGATACCGATTGGGATGGACGCGCCGACACCTGCAAGGTTTGGGCGGATGATCTGCACATCCCGCTCTCATTTGTGCTTACCAAGGACGGTGTGCTCGTTTCGGAAGAGCCGCACCTTTCCCTCATTCGCGATACCGATGGAGATGATCGTGCCGACACGCGCGTTCATGTCCTCACAGGATTTGGGACGGAAGATTCGCATCATGCGTTGCACGACTTTGTATGGACCCCCGATGGCGATTTGTTGTTTCGCGAATCCATCTTTCATAACAGCCAGGTCGAAACAGCCTACGGACCCGTGCGCGCCAAGAATTCGGCCTGGTTTCAATGGACTCCAGCCACCCAAAGACTCCGCTCGTTTGGAAACTACCCGAACACCAATCCGTGGGGCGTCACTTTTGACGATTGGGGCTACCACGTCGCCAGCCACCCTGTCTTCGCAGCCGCCTTTCATGCCACCAATCCCCCCTATCCCACACAGCATCCCGCAGCCAAAGGCTTGCCTGCATACTCGGGCGTTTGCGGACATGAATTCGTCGACTTCGAATCATGGCCTGCCTCGCTACAAGGTGGCTTTATTAAAGTACGCTACAAACCGACGAACCGCGTGGAGATTCATCGCTGGGTCGAGCACGACGATCACTTCGCCGAGGAATATCAGGGCGACCTCCTATTCTCGGAAAACTTATCGTTCATCCCAGTCGATCTTCGCTATGGCCCCCGTGGAGCCATGTATGTCTGTGACTGGTACAATCCCGTCAAAGGCCATGCACAATATTCCCTTCGAGACCCCCGCCGCGACCGAAAGTCCGGACGCATCTGGCGTCTGACACCCAAAGGGACGGAACTGGCATCACCTATCATTATTGCCAACCAATCGATTGATGAACTCCTCGATCTCCTCAAGCGTCGGGAATACCGCTACCGCTATTGGTCGAAACGCGAGCTACGCACGCGCGATGCTGCGAAGGTGATGGCAGCGCTTGATCAGTGGGCCCATTCCCTGCAGACTGAGGATCCCCGGCATCGGCACCATCAATTGGAAGCTTTGTGGATGTATCGATCTCTCGGCCGAGTACAATCAGAACTCCTTGCAGAATTATTAAGATGCCCACAACACCATGCCCGCGCCGCCGCCACTCGTATGCTACGCTATTGGCACAAATCGCTCGATGACCAGGGCTTGGATCATTTGAAAGAAAGCGCATTGGATGGGCACGCGCTCGTTCGCATGGAAGCAGCCATGGCGGCGAGCTATATGGGTTCCAAGGACTCGCTGCACGCAATTCTCCCCATCTTGGATCAAACGATGGGTGATCACCTCAACTACGCTGTCCGTTGTGCTCTCGGTTCCCAAGCACTTCTGCCTCACTGGCAGAATGACGAACGCTTGGCCCCAAGGATCCAGGAACTTCTCAATGCCGGCAAACGGCCAGATCCCTTGAAAGTAGCAAGCCGGCCACGGAACGCCACCGATGCCGGATTTGATAGCCAGAAAGATCTCAAAACCCTCAAGATTGGCTGCATACCAGAACGCATGCTCTACACCCGAGAGCGCTTTCGCGTGGCACCCAATCAGCCAATCAAACTCGTATTCCATAATCCCGACGCCACGGAACACAATCTCGTGATCGTTCAACCGGGCGCTTTAGAAGAAATCGGTCTGGCTGGAAATGAAATGGCCAAAGATCCTGAAGCGGCCAAGAAAGGGTTCATCCCCGACTCGCCTAAGATCCTTCACGCTAGCAAGCTACTCAAGCAAGGCCAAGCGCAAGCACTCCGATTCCGCGCGCCAAGCGAGCCAGGTGTCTATCCCTATCTGTGCACCTTTCCGGGGCACTGGATCGTGATGAAAGGCGAGATGGTGGTGCGCTGAGATCAGCTTGCCAAGGGAACATCCTCCTCCTGTCCCAATACTTTCCCCACCATCTCGTAAAGGCTTGTGAGCGCATAAGGCTTGTGGAGGAAAGCAATGTCTTTCTCCCGAGCCGCGTCCACCAAGGCCCGGTGGTCCGTGTAGCCGCTGCTGAGCAAGCCTCTGATGTGAGGATGAGTCGTCAACAGCTTGTCTAACACTTCCATTCCCGTTCCATCAGGCAGCATGGCATCGCTAAAGATCATATCGAAGCGACCGTCGTGCTCATCGAACACACGCAGGGCTTCTTTCGCCGTCATCGCCGTGATCACTTGATACCCTTTACTCGTCAGCGCGGTCTTTACGAAGTTGATAACACTCGGCTCATCCTCCACCAGCAATATCCGCTCTCCACGGGAGCCATTGCGTTTGCCCACCTCCTCTAGCGGCACGGCCTTCCGACTAGCTGCCACTACTTTCGCGGGCAGGTAGATCGTGAACTGCGTGCCTTCTCCTAATGCACTATCGAGGTCAATCCACCCTTCGTGTTGCTCAATGATCCCGACCACCACGGACAAGCCAAGCCCCGTCCCATCAAGTCCTTTGGTCGTGAAGAATGGGTCAAACACGCGGTCGATGATCTCTGGATCCATGCCTGGCCCCGTGTCTTTCACAATAAATCGTATAGCTTGTAAGGATTCTCCATTGCTTGGCCTCGCCGCCATCTCCAATGAGGTGGACATCTCAATCGTGCCTCCCCTTGACATCGCATCGCGAGCGTTCACACAAAGATTCATGATCACTTGATCCATCTGGCCCCTATCTGCCTCGATCATGGCTTCGCCATCCATAAGATCGATCTCCAAGCGAATATCTTCTCCCAGGATGCGATTGAGCAAGACGCGCTTGTCCTCTACCAGTGCATTCAGGTCCATAGGAGCCTTTTCCAAGATTTGCTTTCGCGAAAAGGCTAGCAATTGGTGGGTGAGGTCCGCCGCACTTTCAGCGGCTTTCCGGATCTCTTGAAGCTCCTGCTGATCGGCCGCTAGCAGATCATCACGCTCCAAAAGCATATCACTATAGCCGATGATGGGCAAAAGCATGTTATTGAAGTCATGGGCAATGCCACCTGTTAGCTTACCAATCGCTTCCAACTTCGATGCTTGATTCAATTCCTCCATCAATCGCTGTTTCTCCCTGCCGGTCTCAAGACGCTGCAAACCACTCCGCACGATATGGACAAACATTTCGAAGAGCCTAACTTGATGATCTGTCCAGGCATACGGCTGGCGATTCGCCATCATGAGCACTCCACGCGATTGATCCCGCTTATCCAATGGAAAGACGGCCATCGACGCAATCCCAGCCTCAGAGAGGGCATCCCGGAAATTGATAGGATCCCCACCCCGTTCATCAAGGTCACTGATCGCTGCCCACCCGTGCCTATCAATCTGATCGCCACTCCAGGATGACTCCAGGATGGCATCGATCGGCACTGACAAAAGCTCATCCTCCTTTTGCCAGGCAAAGGTCTCATTCAGGCTTCCGCCTTCTTGAAGGTAGACTCCAGAGAAATCGATCTTGAGAAAGGTTCCCATTCGCCCGAGGGCCGCTCGAATCCCCTGTGCCAATTCATTATCACTGAGATCAAGCAATTCCAGGCTGATATCGTTGATGACTGCTTCGAGATGAATCCGCCATCGCAGATCCTTCGTGCGCTGGGAAACCAGTTCTTCCAGATGGTCCTTGTATTCCTCCTTACGACGTTCCCCATCTCGTTGAACACTGATGTCTCGAAAGATAAGGACAGCTCCCACCAGCTTTCCCTCACTATTGCGAATCGGCGATCCCGAATCATCAATAGGAATCTCAGATCCATCGGGGCGAATAAGTACCGTCTTCTCAGCCAGGCCGGTCACTTCTCCCGATTCCAAGGCGACCAGGAGAGGATTCTCCACCACCTCACGGGACTCTTCATGAACAATCTGAAAGACATCCACGAGCGGTTTCCCCACGGCGTTGTCGGAAGTCCACTGGGTAAGATCTTCCGCAACCCCATTCATGAACACAATATTGCCGGTGGGATCTGCGGCAATCACGCCATCACCGATCGAATGCAGGGTCGTGAAGAACCATTCCGCACTGGCCTGCAATTGCTGGTCCATCTGTGCTTTATGGATCGCAATCTCAACTGCTGAGACCAACGCGGCCTGCTCAAAAGGCTTGATGAGATAGCCCATAGGCTCCGTCTCCTTGGCCCGTTCGACCACACCCTGCTGGGAGTAAGCCGTAAGAAAGATAAACGGAATCCCATACTGCTTGATCTCGTGAGCCACTCCGATGCCATCCATGTCTCCACGCAGCACGATATCAAGAAGCGCCAAGTCAGGCTGGTGTTCCTTGGCGAGCGCAATTGCCTCTTCCCCCCTTTTGGCAATGCCGCAGACGTGATATCCAGCGTCTTCAAGAGACATCTTAATATCCTCAGCAACAATGCGCTCATCTTCGACGACTAAGACGGTGGACTGACTCATGACTAAACTCGCTCCTCGTATTCGCTTTCGTAGAATTCTATGTGGACACTGGTACCCACACCGTTTCGGTAATCAATTTCGCCATCAAGCTGATCGACGAGCATATCGACAAGCTTACTCCCGAGGGACCCCTCGCGCTCAGGCTTCTTCCCCTGAAGGCCAATCCCATCATCTGCGACTATGAGGCTATAGCGGCCATCCGACACCGGCCGCACCTTGATGGAGATCTTGCCGTCGCGATGGTCCGGAAAAGCGTATTTGAGCGCGTTGCTCACCAGCTCATTGACGATGAGACCGCACGGCATGGCCGTGTCCAATCCCAGGAGAATCTCAGGAGCATCGACCTCAAGACTCACATTAGAACCTTCTGAGCGATGCATCCGAACGAGCTGCCCAGCCAGCGTTTCGACATAGCCATGGAAATCAATCTCCGAGATATTCTGGGATTGATAGAGTTTCTCATGAATCAATCCCATGGATCGAATGCGCGATTCACTCTCTTTCAGGAAAACCTTGATACGCTCGCCCTCGACCTCACGTGCTTGCATCCTGAGAAGACTGCTCAAGATCTGCATATTGTTCTTCACTCGGTGATGAATCTCTTTGAGAAGGACCTCCTTCTCTCTGAGGCGAGCCTCTTGCTGAAGCGATTCCTGGAGTTGCTCGTGCGAACGCTTCAGATCGGTTGTCATCTGATTCATCGCATGGCCGAGGGCCCCTAATTCATCATGATCCTTGATCTCTAGCTGATGATCGAGATCACCCGAAGCCACGCGTTGAGCGAAGTCCTTGATGCGCGAGATGGGATGCGTGAGATTCCGAGCGAAGAGGAAAGAGGTGACAATGCCAATGGCGAAGGCAGGGATGGACAACCGCAGAATGATGCCATAGACGCTTTGAACGCTTTTGTAATAGTCATCAAGGGTGATACCGACGTGAATCCAGCCCCATTTGATGCCTGAATAGGCAAACGCATGGCTATAATGCATGATCTCGTCACCATCTTCAGCGAGAGGGTTAGGGCGAATTAGTGCCGTGCTCTCGTGCACGGCCGGATTACTCCAATCCGTATCTAGGGTATCCAATCGCCACCCGTCGTGCGTGTGGACCAGTGAGAACCCATCATCCATCTTAGTAATCACCACGTAGTCCACATGGCCGCCCATCTCGATCATGCGAAGGCATTGGGAAATCACTGATTCCCAATCCTCGGCAACAATTGCCTTGGCAGTGACGCGATCGAGCGACGATGCCAGAAGATTCCCGCGCTCCTTGAGCTGCCCAAAGAGCATGCGCTTCTCATGATGAACCATGGTCCACGCGAAGACACCCAACGTAAGCGCCGCCACCCCGACAGAGAGCGCGGTAGCTTTGACGAAGATGCTAATGCCTTTCTGTCTGTTAGAATCAGAACTCATCAGGGCTCTTGAGAATCGATCGGGATCTCGGCCGAAAGGGGTTGTGCGTGCTGCGAACGCTCTTCTCTTCTCGCCAAAAGACTCTTGAGGGAATCAAGCTGCGCCGGGTCGAATGGATAGAGCCGCTTGACTCGAAAGAGCGTCAGCAACTGTTCGCCTTTCGGTTTCTTGTTCAGTTTGAGTCCCTCGCGCAGAACGAGATCGGGCTCCTTCTCCTTGTAGTCCGCTCGAAAGCACAAGATGCTGTTGATGTAAGGCTCAGATTGATAGAGAACCTTGAGTTTCTTACCAATCTGTGGATTGAGTTCAACCACGGTCTCATAAGCGCTCTTGGTGACTATGCACGCTTGCGCTTTGCCAAAGAATAACGGCAAGACTGCTTGCGAGACGTTGTTGGTTTCCTGAACTTCCGTAAAGGTCATCTCCGTGAACGGGATCTGCTCTTCGGCAAACTTCTCCTGCAGCCACATCAAGGGGAGATCGCCAGACCCTCGCTGAATGAGGAGCTTGGCATCCGAGAAACCACTGAGCGAATCAATATGGTGAGGCACCAGGAAGAGATACTCATCGAAGATTGAATTCTCTGTATCCTGACCGATGAGCACAGGGCGCATAGGATATTCCTCATTCAAACGCAAATACTCGTATCCGAAGATAAGAAAGAAATCGAATTCGTTAGCGACAAGCTTCTGCAGAAACTCATCGTTGTCTTCGATGACTTCCGTGTCGTACCCGATACCGTGCGACTCCACAATCTCTTTTAATAGATGCTTCGCGGCTACTTGAGCATCCCGCGCATCCACATTATTGAGTGCTGAAAGAGGGAAACCGGTCCGCATCGAGTAGAGTTTACCGGTCTGAGCAACAAGTGAAAGAGAACCTAGCTGTAGCAACGCCAGGCTCACCCAAAGGATATGGCGAGGAGATAGCAAACTCATTCGAGTGGCGCAGTTGTATATTCCGATTTCGAGTGACGTTCCTGATGAAAGTTCCAAAGCACTTTCATCGTATCCAATTGCCCTTCTTCAAAGGGTTGCAATCGTTCGACTTTACTCAATGTAAGAATCTGTTTTCCCGCAGGATGCTCATGTGTCGAAGAGGCGCGCCTGATGATGTCCAAACGTTCTTCAGCACTGCGATTTCCCGAGGCGCACAAACAGAAGAGGAGCAACGGGTCCGACTCAGCAACCACTTGAAGAGACTTCCTGATTTGGGGATTGAGTTCCGCCATGGCTTCAAAGGACCTTTTAGTCGCGATACAAAGATCCTGTTTCCCAAAGAAGACGGACAGAATTGCGTTCTGGCTTTGTTTGACGGTGGAGACTTGCTTGAAGTATTCTTCAGAACTTGGGAGACCATTCTTGTCGAGCAAATGATCCATCCAGATTTGGCCGTAAGGTGTGGTCCATTGATGGGTGATGGTAACATCTTTCGATGCGTAATCTGCGATCGAAGCGTGTTGGCTTCCTTTCTTGCCAAGAACGATCAACGTTTCAAAGCAACTCTCGTCGATGATCGCCGTAAGAGCGGGCTTTAGGGGAGCGCGTTCACGAAAGCGAAAGTATTGAAACGTCTCTAGAGGAAAGAAGTCGATCTCATCCTTCTGGACTGCGTTGATGAACGAGCTATCCGAAGCAAAGATGGTAGCCTCACCAAAGTTCTCGTTCACCAGTTCCTCAAAGAGCACGTTCAAGGTGACCCCCAGGCTCCCCGCATCACCCGAGGCGACGGCTGACTCTAAAACACCTACGCGAATAGGGCTAGCCACCTCTGCAAGAGCGTGATTGCCGGGCGCCAGAATATAGGTGATCCCAATTGCCAGGGTTGTGAGCAGAGATGGACTATTCATTTTACGGGGTCCTTGCCAATATCCCGATTGAGATCGGCAATAGTGGTGAGTTGATCGAAGTGGAGTTTATGGCGCCTGGCTTTGACCATGGCTTCCATCATCTGAGATTCGAAGACGTCACGCGCCTCGATGAGATCATTGCGATACGCGCGCTCGACCAAGTCGCGATTCTCCGTCGCCGTTTGAACAGCTTCTACGCTGATGGCCTCCTGCTGTTCCATTTGCTTGAGATTGAGATAATGACTCTTGATCTTCATGGCGAGGCCATGACGTAGCAGCTCCCGCTGGGCGCGGATTTGTCCGGCATGAGCCTTTGCCTCTTTCAGCTTTTCACGGTGGCGGAAGCCTGTGAAGAGAGGCAATTCCATCCCAATCCCAACACTCCAGTTTTGGAGATTGGATTTAGAAGCGGCTCCCGTATTGAGGCCGTTCTCTAGATAATGTGCGGAGCCGAGGAAGGCGACCCTAGGAAGATGCGCCGATCGCTCTTCACGTATCTTCGCATCGGCCGCTTGAATGCCGATCTGCACCTTATTCCATTGGGGATTGGATTGAAGGGCTTCCCCAATCGCGGTGGCAAGGTCGATGTCATGCGCTTGGTAATTGAGTGCTTTCTTTGTCGGGGTGACGGATGATTGCCAGGAAAGTCCCATGCTGTGCACCAAGGCAGAAGCGGCCAGCTCTTTATTTTTCCGAAGGCGCTCCACTAGCATGCGGATGCTATCAACCACGACCTTGTTGCGAAGATAATCCGTCTTCTTCACCTGCATGGATCCGCCTTTATAAAGCTGCTCCGTGAGGGTCAGCGTGATCCGCATGCGCTCGAGCGTTTCCTCTCCCAGACTGAGTAATTGACTGGCAAGAACCGTTCCGTTGTACATCCGCGTGACCTCATAAATGATCTCGTGATCCGTGCGGCGAGCATCCTGGCGGGCGGCGGCAATCCCTTGCTTGGCCTGGGCACGCATGGCTTCGCGCATGCCCCCATCATAAAGGAGCCACTGGACCTCTAGGAGGGCCCCATAAGTGAAGCGATCTGCAAGCTGGATCTCTTGTTCGGGAACGGTGAGTTCTTGCCCAGGGACGGCAAATTGCTGACTTGGGATGGTAATGAGTTGCCCGGGGATGTTGACGCTCTGAGGAGGCACGGGAACCTGGAGGTCCGCCGGAGGGAAATTGGGCCCGAAAGCGCCACTCGGAATGGTAAGCGAACTGGCTGGCGTTTGGATGGTGCCACCTGGAAATGGGATACTCATCTCGGGCAGGCCAAGAGCCATGTCCGGGAGGGTGAAGGTCGATTCCGGGTAGATGAAATTGGGTTCGTCTCCCCGCAGATCGGCGAGGCCTCGGAGATTCACCTGAGGCCAGTAGGCAGAAAGGGCCTGCCGGTGCTGGGCTTTGGCAATGGCCACGGAGAATCGAGAGGCGGGCCGCTGCTGGTTATGCGCCAGAGCAGTCTCAATGCACTGCGCCAAACTGAAGCTTCCTTCCATGACAGGCGCCCGCCCGTCTTCCCGCAGGAGACGCGTGAGCTCTTCGTCCCCATACAACGCGCTCATGGCGAGGTAGAAACAGAACCAAATTCGGAGGGAGGAGTGCATCGCTTAATGGAATATTGATAATTATCATATTTTCAACATTCAGAAGCCATTTTCCAGCGTAAACTGAAAGATGGCGATTCTGTGCAACGGCGATTGGACATTGAGGAGGCGGGTATCATGGTGGCGTCTCACGGATGACACGTCTCTCCCTGTCGCTACGGCGTACTTTCCTGGCCGGTTTGGCCTTTCTGATTCCCTTGGCCGCCACGGGGTGGTTGCTCGTTTTCATCTATCGGCTGGTCGAACGGATGAGTTGGCCCCTCATGAACTTCCTGCTGCCAGATGGGATGGAGCCCCCGCGGATGCTGGTGAGTCTCTGCGGCATCCTCTTGGTGATCCTGCTCATTCTTGGATTCGGATTGGTCGCGCGCAATGGCATCGGCAAGCGCTTGTTGGAGGCGGTGGACCAGTTCTTCCTTGGAATCCCTGTCGTGGCTTTTGTCTATCGTGGTTTGAAGCAAGGGATTCAGTCCGCGCAGGCTTTGGGCGGGGCCCAGCGCTTTCAACGGGTGGTCTACGTGGAGTATCCCGCACCAGGCTGCCGCTTGATTGGATTCGTGACGGGACGCTATCATGATGAGCAAATTCAGAAGCCGGTCACGAGTGTGTTTGTGCCCACGTCTCCAAACCCGATGACTGGATTTGTGATCGTAGTGGAGGATACGAAGGTCTTGGATTCCACGCTTTCTCTTGAGGAGGCCTCGAAGCTCGTCTTCTCTGCAGGCCTGATCACTCCGCATCCGCCTCCATCAGCCATTGCATCCCATGACTAAACTGCTAACCGCTCTCTTTCTAGCCACTCTGCTCGCACTGACTAGCAGTTGCTCCAAACGCGATCCCAATACTCTCCGCATTGGAATGGAGTTGAGTTATCCCCCCTTTGAGATGACCAATGCCCAGAACGAACCCGATGGGATCAGCGTGCGCCTTGCCGAGGCATTGGGTGAACACCTGGGACGACCGATCGAAATCGTGGATGTGGGATGGGACGGAATCATCGCGGCGCTGCGAACCGGCAAGATTGATCTCATCTTGTCCTCCATGACCAAGACGGAAGAGCGTGAGAAGTCGATCGCCTTTTCCGATCCCTATGTGACGAACAGTCTCTGTACCTTGGTGGGGAAGGAGTCGCCGATCCAAGATCCTGAGGATCTGAAGAAACCAGGCGTGCGGATCGCTGTGAAGGGTGAGACCACCGGAGAAGCCTATGTGAATGAGTATCTGCCGGATGCTGAGGTGATTCGGTTAGACCAGGCGAGCGACTGCGCCTTACAAGTCATGCAGGGCAAGGCCGATGCCTTCATCTATGACCAGATCTCTATTTATAAGAGTTGGCAGGCGCATCCCGAGGCGACCCGGGCGATCTTGAAACCCATTCGCGCAGAGAGTTGGGCAATCGGTCTGCGTCATGGTGAGGACGCTCTTCGGGAAGAGGTGAATGCGTTCTTGGCCGCCTTTCGCGCACAGAATGGCTTCGAGGCGTTGACCGATCGCTACATGGCAGCCGAGAAGAAGGCCTTCGCTGAGCAAGGCATTCCCTTCATCTTTGAGTGAACCGTTAGATGACGTCTCTCGGCACGGCGCCCCCCACGGCTAGGCAATGGTTTCTCGCCTGGGCGACAGTGTTTCTCCTCGTTGGCATCGCAAGCTACGGATTCTTTTCCGGGCTTTCATACCAGTTCAACTGGAGCACGATCTTCGAATACAAGCACCGCCATCGCCTTGTGCAAGGCTGGTGGGTGACGCTGCTGGTATCCGTCTGCGCCCTCGTCCTGAGCACAATTCTTGGAGTCATCGTGATGTTCGGCCAGCGGAGCGCGGTCTTGGTGGTCCGTTGCCTGAGCCGATTCTACGTCGAGCTCATTCGCGGCACGCCTCTCATCGTCCAGATTCTCTTTGGCTATTATGTGATCTTCGAGCGCTTGCGATTGGACGATCCTTTCTGGGCGGGAGTGCTGATCATTTCCGCTTTCTCCGCTGCCTATTTAAGTGAGATCTTTCGGGCGGGAATTGAGGCTGTTCCCAAATCTCAGATCGACTCCGCCCGAGCCATCGGTCTAAGTCCCGTTCAGACTTATCTCCATGTGATCTTTCCTCAAGCCATCCGCCAAGTGTTGCCCGCGTACGCAGGTCAATCCGCCTCGTTGATCAAGGACACGTCTCTCCTCTTCGTCATTTCCGTGAGTGAATTCACCTTCAACGCGCGCAAGGTCAATTCGGACACTTACAGCCCCTTCGAAACGTTCCTGCCACTGGCGCTGGGTTACCTGATCCTCACGCTACCCATCTCGTGGATGGCACGACGGTTGGAGGCGAAGATGGCCTTCGAAAAGTAGATTCTCTTCCAAGCGCTTGGCAATTTCCCGATCGCGTTTCTACCCATCGAGAATTCGCGAAGCGCGCTCCTGCGAAACCGGCGCCGTATCGAGAAGACGGGCATGAAATTGCGGCAGGCGCTTCAAACTCGCCTCCATTCTTCGAAATCCGTGGCATGCTGGGTGTTGTCTCCTCAACCTCAACTAAACTAACACAACCTCATGCCTTCCCCTATCAAACATTCCGTCCTGGTCGTCGAAGACGACACGTCTGCACGCCGGTTCCTCGTCTACGCGCTCCAGCATCTTGGCTTCCACGTTTCAGAAGCGGGCGACGTCCAATCGGCCGCCAGTTTCCTCGATCGCGTGGCTCCGCAATTGGTGCTGGCCGACTGCAATCTGCCTCAGACTTCGGGAACCGATCTCGTCCGGTGGGCGCACCACACGGGGCGCTCCATGCATGTGATCGGGATGAGCGCTGAACACTTCAAAGGGAAAGAAATGTTAGAAGCAGGCGCGGTGGACTTCATTCCGAAACCGATCGATTTCACATCGCTCAAAGAGACCCTGGAGAAGCACGCAATCACCGTGGGCCAAGATGAGCCCAAGCGGGAGACGATCGATTGCATCGCCCCGATCGGGACGCGGGCGCATCCTACGAACGCGCCGCGCGTGTGGATGCGGAACGCCACGCGTAAGCCAGGAACGCCATCCCCACCGCAATCATAAAGGCGGAATAGAATTGCCCTCTTGTGAATCCTAACAAACGCGTCGCATCGGGTTCTCTAAACGTCTCCCCGATCATACGAAAGATGGCGTAGAGGATGAAGAAGATACCAGTAAGCATTCCGTGAGGGAGCTGACGCCATTTCAAGCGGATGAAGATCAGGATTCCAGCAAGGAGGAAGCCCTCCAGGGCCGCTTGGTAAAGTTGTGAGGGGTGTCGTGGTGTCAGATGCTGCGCCAAGACAGGAAGCACCTCTGGAACATGCCGTGCGGCGTCGATCACTTGGTCGACGTAACGCACGGATTCATTCGGAACGAGTGGGTCCACTTCGTTGATGACGCGTTGCACGGTTTCAGCAGGCAGGCCGTGCTCTGGACCCAGATTCAACTCTTCCGGAAACTGCACAGCCCACGGCACGGTGGTGGGGCGCCCCACCAATTCCCCATTGATGAAATTCGCCAACCGGCCGAGCCCGATCCCAATCGGTGCGATGGGTACCAGAGAATCACCTAAGTGCGTCCACGGATAGCCATGCTTGCGCGCATAATAGAAGGTGAAGGCGACGATCCCAAGGATTCCGCCGTGGCTAGCCATCCCTCCTTTGTAGACTTGCAAGAGCACGAGCGGATTGCTGACCAGTTCTTCGAAGCGATAGAAGAGGAAGTACCCCACACGCCCACCTATCATCACCCCAAAGATCGCCGTGTAGACGATGAAATCCGTCACCTGAGACTCCGGGATCCGGCAAAGACTGCGCCGGGAGAGATAACGCAGAAAGAGGATGCCGGCCACGAATCCTAGCAAGTAGGCAAGCCCATACCATCGCGGACCGAAGTTCTCCGTGATACGGAAGATGATAGGGTCGAAGCGGTGGATGTAGTAGGCCAAGTAATCCATGAGGGACGTGCCTAGAGCTTGCTGGGCATGGCGTAAAGTTCAAGCCCGGGGTGGAGCGGTTTGGGATCGTCTGCCGGTGATTCCCACAAAGGGGTTTCCTGGAGCAAGCGCCCATAGAACGCGCGTGCCGTCTGCCATTCCGCTGATTGATCCCCTACCGCAGCCATGCCCGCGTCGACAAAGCGGTGATACGAATCATAGCAGATCGCCACATGCGTCACACCGAGTGCTCGCAGTTCTGCAAGCGATCCCAGTTCTGGAGCGTAAAGCGCTATCAACTGTCGGCGCACGGGTTCCAATCCCTGGCGCTTCAGCGCTGCACGAAGGTTAACATTCTCATCCAAGGCGATGACAGCATCAGTGGGAAGGTGCTCTTGAACATACTGACACAATGCCATTCGGCTATCCTGGGCAAAGGCCTCGCGGTGCTTGGCCAACCATGGATACCACGGAAAGGCAGCCACGGCGGCAATCCCTAAGATCGCCACCACCCGCCCTCGAGGCCAGCGCTCTCCAGCCACACGCACGAGATTCCCCATTTGAAGACCCACGTAGTAGAGGGAAATCATGCTGATCGGCAAAAGATAGCGTTCCGAGTACTTTCGACTCATCGTTAGAATCGCAAAGAGGATCAAAGCGAAGAGGAGGATGACGAGATCCGCTTTCCCCAAACGCCGCAGAAAGAGAGCCCAAAGGCCCAGGAAGAGGAGCCCATGGTAACCCAGATCATAGTAGAGCCTCACTGCATAGTCCCAATTCGGCACCTCATTGCCGATCCCACGGTGTCCCTGCACGAGCCACGTCACTTCTCGATTAAGTGATTGTGTGAGCGTCGCCAAAGGATCGTCCATGACGAGAAAGCGGAGATGCACGAGAAGCACGATTCCCAGGACGCCTACGGCGAGCCACCCAAGATCCCGTTTCCACTGACCGTCCTCCTCCTGGTAGAGAACCATCACCGGCAAGGTGATCGCCAGAAGCCCAGCCCCCACATACTTTGAAGCCAGCGCCACTCCTGTAGCCAAGCCTAGCAGAAGCGCTGATTTCCACGTCGGCTTACGCATGCGCTCGGTCACCGCCCAGAGCACCAGCGCCGTCCCCATCAGGAAGGGCGTGTCTTCCTTGAAATAATGCCCCACTTCGTAAAAGCGCCAGAATAGCAACGCCACCAATCCCGTCATCATGCCACTCACCCAGCCACCACGCCTCCCCGCCGCCATGACGAGCGCCCCCAGCGCCAACGCCATGCACCCAGCCGAGAAAAGTCGACCCAGTGTGAGAATCGTCTCGGCATCCTCTCGCGGGGTCCCCGTGAGAAGACGCAGCCATTCCGTCGCCTCCAGAAGCAGGAGGGGATGATTCAGATTGCGCGTGTTCTCCACAATCTGGCCGACCTTGCTGGGCTCGTCATGATGATAGACCGCTGGCCAGTCGCGATGCTCCTGATAAAGAGCGAAACCCAACAGAACGAAGATCGCTGCCAGGACGGGAAGGATCCACGGCCGAGGGACAGGGTCAGTGGCGATGACGGAAGCGGCGGGCATGGCGGGCGCATTGGTAGCGCATCGCCAGCGCAACGCAAAGCTTGTTGTCACCACCTCAGCTAGGATCTAGAAACAAGGCCATGACAGCGGACGAGGCCAACCATCGGATCGAAGAACTCTCACGGCAGATCGAGCGGCATGATCGGCTTTATTATCTTGAGGCCATGCCGGAGATCTCCGACAAGGCCTACGACGCCCTTCATCGAGAACTCGTCGATCTGGAAAAGGCCTTTCCCCAATTTCTCTCGCCCCACTCTCCCACGCAGCGCGTCGGAGGCGCTCCCCTCGCAGGCTTCGAAACGGTGACGCATTTGGAGCGGATGATGAGTCTCGACAACACCTATAGCGAAGAGGAACTCACCACTTTCTACAACCGCCTGTTGAAGAACCTGGACCGTGACCGCCTCCCAGTCGTGATCGAGCCCAAGATTGACGGCGTCGCCGTATCCGTCGTTTATCGTAATGGTGTGTTAGAGCGCGCGGCCACTCGTGGCGATGGTCGTCAGGGCGATGACATCACGCAGAACCTTCGCACCATCGAGTCCCTCCCCTTGCGTTTGCCCCACGACGCGCCTGCCAACTTCGAAGTTCGTGGAGAAGTCTATATGCCACGGGATGGCTTTGCGAAGATGAATGCGGAACGCGAACGCGACGGTGAACCTCTCTTTGCCAATCCTCGCAATGCCACTGCGGGCACGTTGAAGCAACTGGATCCCAAGGTGGTGGCGAAACGGCCCCTGGAAGTCATCTTCTACGGCTTCGGTTGGTTAGGAAATGACGTCGTGTTAGAATCTCAGAGTGCCTTCTACCATCTCCTCGATCAAGCAGGCCTACGGAAAGGCGATCTCATTTGGAAAGCTGAAACCCTTACCGACGTGCTCGCAGCCATCCGCGAGCTGGACGAGAAACGGCATGGATTACCCTATGAAACAGATGGCGCGGTGATCAAGGTGGACGATCGCCACTTGCAACAAACGTTAGGAGCCACTTCCAAGGCCCCGCGCTGGGCGATCGCATTCAAATACCAGGCAGAGCAAGCTGTGACACGAGTGCTATCCATCGAAGTCCAGGTGGGGCGTACGGGCGCCTTGACTCCGGTTGCCAATCTGGAACCGGTCTTTGTCAGTGGCTCGACCGTTTCTCGAGCGACCTTGCACAATGAGGAAGAAGTGAAACGCAAAGACGTGCGCGTGGGCGATGTCGTCATCATCGAGAAGGCCGGAGAGATCATCCCAGCCGTGGTTGAAGTCAAGGTGGATCAACGTCAGGGTAACGAGGTGGCGTTTGAGATGCCTAACACCTGCCCAGCATGCAACACTCCCGTCGTTCGCGATCCCGAACAAGTAGCTGTCCGATGCCCCAACGAGCATTGTGCCGAGAAAGTGAAGCGTCGTTTGCGCCACTTCGCCGCTCGTGGAGCCATGGACATTCAGGGACTGGGAACCGCTCTGGTGGATCAGTTAGTCGACGGCGGTCTGGCTGAGCAGGTCAGCGACCTCTACGCCTTGGATCCCATGAAGCTCGGCAGGCTTGAACGCATGGGCAGCAGGAGCATCAAGAATCTGCTAGACGGCATTGAAGCAAGCAAGAAGCAGGCTGCCTGGCGCTTGCTCTTCGGGCTGGGCATCATGCATGTCGGCAGCACCTCCAGTCAAAGCTTGTTAGACCACTTTGGGAGCATTGATGCCGTTGCGGCCGCAAGTCTTGAAGAGTTAGAAGCCGTCCCCGATGTGGGTGAAGTGGTGGCCAAGAGCCTGCATGATTTCTTCCGCAGCGACGCGCATCGTGACGACCTGGAGAAGCTGCGAGAAGCAGGCCTCCCCTTTGGTCAAGCTCCGGCATCTCCCCAATCAGACACGGGAGCCGATGCGGGAAGCGATCGTTTCGCGGGCACCACCTGGGTGCTCACCGGCACCCTCAGCCAAGCGCGAGATCACTTTGCGGAGATCATCAAGCAGCATGGGGGGAAAGTGACGGGAAGTGTCTCGTCAAAGACCAGCTTTCTGTTAGCGGGCGAGAAGGCTGGCAGCAAACTCACCAAGGCAGAGAAACTTGGCGTGCCGGTCCTTTCCGAAGAGGATTTCCTGGCGAAGCTGAAAGATTAAGCGAGGATCGTCGCATGAGTGTCCTTCCAGAAGTCTTTCAGAAAGTCGCCGCTCGGCGTGTGGTTGCCGTACTCGTCATCGATCGTGAAGATGACGCCATTCCGCTCGCCGAAGCGCTCTTGGCGGGAGGCGTCGACTGCATGGAACTCACTCTGAGAACGGATGCCGCCATGGGCGCACTCCAACAAATCCGAGCCAAGGTGCCCGAGATGATTGCAGGCATCGGGACCATCCTCACGCCAGATCAAGTGCGCGCCGTCCGCGACGCCGATGCCGCCTTCGGCGTCTCTCCTGGTCTCAATGAAAGGGTTCTCGACACCGCTCAAGAGATTGGCCTGCCCTTTGCCCCTGGCATTGT
The DNA here is from genome assembly GCA_030425385.1 of Verrucomicrobiia bacterium. Classification (GTDB taxonomy): domain Bacteria; phylum Verrucomicrobiota; class Verrucomicrobiia; order Verrucomicrobiales; family DEV007; genus JAACDM01. The sequence continues at coordinate 239,159 of JAUIAH010000002.1, forward strand.
CACACCGTCAGACATCGAGCGTGCGCTTGCCTACGATCTGCGCATGCTCAAGTTCTTTCCTGCCGAACCCTCGGGCGGCCTCAAGTATCTCGATTCCATCGCCGCCCCATACAATCATCTGGGGCTGCGCTATGTGCCTTTGGGAGGAATCAACGTCGACAATATGCGCCACTATCTCGCTCACGCTGCCGTGGCTGCGATCGGAGGTTCTTGGCTAGCCAAACGCGACGCCATCCACGCGGGCGACTGGGCAACGATCACTGCCAACGCCAAAGCCGCCGTGGCGATTGCTGAGGAAAGTGGTTAGATTGGAGGCAGGACCTCCATTGTGTGTAGGAACGGGATGGTCGTCTCAGATCCAACTCCAATACCTAACAGAGAAGATTTGTCATCTGTGACCATGAAGCGAGAGGGATATGCTTCCCTGACACTTAGCCACTTTGGCTCACATCCATTCACAATGATTGCGATCCTCTCATTCGTTCATTCTTAGCATGACATGGACGGCGAGTGGACCCAGCGAAATCCCAGTCCCGCGAATCTAAGAATCGATGTCCGCCTCATGATCGAAGACAGGCTCAACTCAGCATCCATGAGGCGCTCTCGATGAGGTCTATTCGCAGATTTTAGAGAGGTATTTCTCCCGCAAACGCATGCCGAACTCCTTGATGATCAACACCTCTTAATCAGTTGGGGATTTCTTCTTGGCAGAAGGGATCACGCCACTAGGGTACCGGAAACGCGACCACTCTTTCCCACTTTGAAGTATCGTTTGCTCCACGGTTGATCCGTGGTACGACTCCTGCCCTTCCTCCTCGATGATTCGTTCCCTGAAACGGCTCCAACTTCAGCGCCGCGGCCTGGCCACCACACGGCGTCGCCGCAAGCAAAGCGAGAGCGATCTCAGGCAGCGCATTGATCAGAGCGCCATTGTGAAGACGCTGATCTTCCTCGCATTCTTCGGTGGCCTGGTAGGGTTGATCTACTCCACTCCGGTCACACGGGTCTTTGGACAAGATCCCTTGAAAGCATCCATTATCGGTGGGCTTGTCTTCTTGGCCTCTCTGGTTCAATTCTTTGCCAATCACCCAATCAGTTTTGCGCAGAACAGTCGGACCCTTCTCATGTTCGGCGCTGTTCTGGTGCAATTGGCTTGTGTCAGGCTTTGTGGGATTGTCGTGGATCTCCTTCCTGCTCTGAGCCAAGACGCGGAGACGAGTCGTCACTTTCTCTTTCTCCTCATGCCTTTCGCATTGGCACCAATGGCCCTTTCGGTTTTGTTAGGACGCAGGCAGGCCGTCTTTGCTACCATCTTTGGCGGAATCTTTGGCTGCCTCATGGTGGATCAATCCATGGTCTACGATTTCCTCCTCGGAAGTCTCCTCGCGGGTATGGTGGCGGTGTATGCAACGCACGATTTGCGCAAGCGTGGGCGATTGATGCGTGCGGGGTGCTATGTGGGACTCATCTCCCTCGTCCTCGCCTTCATGTTAGGTCACATTCCCTTGATGAATGAACTCCGTGCCGCGAGCCCACGGGTGATCGGCGTTCAGATCATCACGGTTCTGCTCGTTGGCATCATCACGGCGGGCATCGTGGGAGGGTTCCTCCCCCTTCTCGAAGCTGTCTTTGGAATCACGACTAATATCACTTGGTTAGAGCTAGCCGACTTGAATCACAAATTGCTCAAACGCATGACGATTGAAGCACCCGGCACTTACCATCACAGCCTGGTGGTGGCGCGTTTGGCCGAGAGCGCGGCTGAGAGCGTGGGGGCCAATGCGACCCAATGTCAGGTCTGCGCCTATTTCCATGACATCGGGAAATTGGTGAAGCCCCGCTACTTTATCGAGAATATCAATCCTGAGGACAACCCACACGATGATCTCTCACCGAGCATGAGTGTGTTAGTCATTCATTCCCATGTGAAAGAGGGCGTTGATCTCGCTCTGAAACACAAGCTCAAGGGACCGATCATTGATGTCATTCAAGAACATCACGGCACTTCGCTGGTCTACTATTTCTACCGACGCGCTCTGGATAAGCAGGAGGAGATCCGCAAACTGGTGGAAGAAGGCAACGCGCATGAGGAAGATATTCCCGAGGTGAACGAGGAGGATTTCCGCTATGCTGGTCCCGTCCCTCAGACCAAAGAGTCCGCCATCATCAGCCTGGCGGATTCGGTCGAAAGCGCCTCGCGCTCACTGGAAAAACCCACGCACTCCAAGATCGAGCAATTGGTGGAGGATATTGTGGCCATGCGCGTGAAGGACGGGCAGTTGGACGACGCCGACCTCACCCTGCGCGAGCTGGCCCTGGTGAAGGAGAGTTTCACCAAGACACTCATCAGCATGCTCCACACGCGAATCGCCTATCCCAAAGCGGCCAAGAAGCTTCATGAAACGCAGGCGCTCATGAAGAAGGACGCGACGCATGGGGCCAGCAAGGGCTTACGCGTGATTGACGCGGCTTGAGATCCGATGGCAGTGCGCTTGCCTGACATTCTCCTCACCGATCACTCTGATCAGGAGCACCCGCTCGACCTCACGGCCCTGACAGACATCGCCATTCAAGCACTGGCACTCGTCTCAAAGGAGACCATGGAAGGCTCCGTCTTGAATGCGCTTGCCGAGATCGAGATCACTCTCGTCAATGATCCTACCATTGCCAGAATTCATGGCGACTTCATGAATCTGCCAGACCCCACGGATGTGATCACCTTTCATCATGGCGAGATTCTCATCAGCATCGACACCGCCAAGCGTCAGGCAGCCGACTACGAACGGTCGTGGTTTCATGAAGTGGCCCTCTACACTGTACACGGCCTTCTCCATCTCGCGGGGTATGAAGACAAGGCCCCCGACGACTTCCGCCGCATGGCCGAAACGCAAGAGCGGATCTTGCAACGGTGTCTCGCCGAGCGGACACTCGACAAGTTGTGATGTCAGAGGCTCCGCGAAAGATCATCCATATCGACATGGATTGCTTTTACGCGGCCATTGAGGAGCGCGACCATCCCGAGTGGGCCGGGAAGCCTTTAGCGGTGGGGGGATCATCCGGGCGCGCGGTCCTCACGACCTGCAACTATGAGGCGCGGCGCTATGGCTGTCGCAGCGCCATGCCGGCATTCAAAGCACTGCAGTTGTGCCCGCACCTGCGCATCGTTCCCACGCGATTTGAGGCGTATCGGCACGAATCCCAGCGCATCCGTGAAGTGTTCCGGCGCTTCTCGGAACTCGTAGAGCCGCTCTCCCTTGATGAAGCCTACCTTGATGTCTCTCATTGGCGCTCGTCCGGTAGCGCAGTGGCTCGCGAGATCCGCACCCAGATCCACGAAGCGACCGGACTCACGGCCTCAGCAGGCATCGCTCCTAACAAGCTTCTCGCGAAGATTGCCAGTGACTGGCACAAACCAAACGGTCAATTTGAAGTGACCCAAGAGGCCATCCCAACATTCATGCCCACCCTCCCCATCGGCAAGCTGTGGGGCGTGGGGAAGAAGACGGGTGAGCGCCTCAGCCAACTAGGCATCAGCACCTGCGGCGATCTCCTCACTCACGACCTCACCGAGATTCACCGTCGCTTTGGAAAGCTCGGCGTCGAACTCTATCACCAGTGCCAAGGAATCGATTCTCGCCCTGTCCAGCCTTCACGCGAACGGAAGTCGTTGAGCAACGAACGTACGTTTTCGCAGGATCTCCGTTGTTTCGAGGAGAGCATTCCCAAGCTCCACCGTCTCTGGGAAGAGCTCCTCACCGATCTCAAGAAGATGCAAGCCCCTCGCTCTATCAAAAGTGCCTTCGTAAAGCTCAAGTTTCATGATTTCCGGCATACCACAGTAGAGCGTCAAGCTTCCTCTCCAGATTGGGAACTCTATGAGAGCCTGCTAGAAGAAGGGTGGACACGGGCAGAAGCACGTCATGTGCGCCTGCTAGGGGCCGGCGTGCGCTTTCACAGCCGACCCCCAGCAACCCATGCGGAGCAGTTGAGCCTCTTCGAAGCTCAAGAATACTAACAGTAAAACACCCCTCGACTTAATCGCCGTCCAAGAGGCGCCCGATACCACCGAGCACGGAACCCTCTCCCTGCGATGACCCACCAATACGGCTCGGGGCGTGTTTGATGATGCGGTCCGCCATGCGCGAGAACGGCAAACTTTGCAGATAGACCGTCCCATGCCCGCGGAGGGTTGCGAGGAAGAGGCCTTCTCCCCCAAAGAACATCGATTTCAGATTGCCTGCGCGCTCGATGTCATACTCCACGCCCGGACTAAAGCCCACGAGACACCCTGTATCCACGCGCAACGTTTCCCCTTTCAATTCGCGTTTCACCACCGTACCACCTGCGTGAACAAAGGCCATGCCATCCCCACGCAGACGCTGCAGGATGAATCCCTCTCCGCCAAAGAAACCAGCTCCAAGGCGGCGGTTGAACGCGATCGACACCTCGGTCCCTAACGCTGCGCAAAGAAAGGAGTCCTTCTGACAAATGAGCTCACCACCGACCACACTGAGATCGACCGGGATGATCTTGCCTGGATAGGGTGCGGCAAAGGCCACTCGCCGTTTGCCCGCGGGGCCGGCGTGCGTGAAGTGGGTCATGAAGATCGACTCGCCCGTGATCATCCGTTTCCCTGCGCCTAGCAATTTCCCCATCAGCCCCTCATCGGGCTTTGTTCCATCACCCATCTTGGACTCGAAGGCGATGTCCTCCTCCATGTAGTTCATGGCGCCGGCCTCCCCGATGACGGTTTCTCGTGGATCGAGCTCCACCTCCACGATCTGCATGTCGTCGCCAAAGATCTCGTAGTCGACTTCATGACTCGTGCGTCCCGAAGCCACGGGTGCTCCAGGAATCGGGGGCGGCCCACTTGTCTGCGTGTCCCGGAAGAGATCGGGCAGTGCCTGATCAGCGGGCTGCCAGTTGGTGAGACCTGCGCTCCACACCATCGTGGTGGGCGTGATCACGCCATGACTCACGAGGGCGGGTAGTTCCTCTTCTGTGGTCTGGTGTTGCTGTTTATTTGCGTCTGCGTAATGCCATTGCTTCATATGCGTGGTTCGGTAATCGGTGACAGATAGACCACCATGCTGGCGAGATTCGCGGAAATGCCAAGTAGAGAACGCGCCAAGGAACTCAGGCAGACCAGAACTTCTTCAGGAATTCTCGCCGTGCTTCGGCAAGTGTAAGAATACGACCGTCCGGGAGGCAGACGCACCGATTGCGGGCAGTCTTCGGACGACGCAGCGGCTGCCGCTGCGGCTGGGTTTGCATGGCTTTGCGACGAGTGGATCGATGAGGTGATTTCATAGGAATGCGTGTCTTGATGACGGCATCACCGTAGGCCTCTTCCCACAACAAGCGATTGCAGCTTGGCAGGCTGTTTGTAATCACGTGACTTTACGGCACAGATCTATATCATGCACTTGTTAGAATAGATCTCAACCCGAGAATAGCGCCAATCTTCATTGGACAATGCCCAAGGGTGGCGAAGACAGCAGCGGCAGATCGAACGTTGGCAATGGCCCCATCTCTGGGAGAGCCACGAGCAGATCATCCTGTCAGAATCCTAGGATTTCTCGTTTCATTGAACGGTTCGTGCTCTGATGGGTCAATACGGGTGTCACCGATGAAGAAACAGCTATTGATCGCTCTTGCTACCGCATTGCTCCTCGCTGGTGCCTTGTTTAATGTGCTTCCGAGGACATTTCAAAGCACCGCGACACTCCAGCTGAATCGAGAGGGGTATGATTGGAAACAACGTGGCAATACGCCGATATCGATCGATACGGAGATCACCATGATTACGAGCAAGGAAATCCTTCAGGATGTCGTGGATCGATTAACACTCGATGAGCGATGGGAACTGAGCAACGCGCAGGCTCTCACGAAGCTATCCAAGCAGGTTGAATCGAAAGCGCCCAAGGGAACCGATCTCATCACGATCACCTCTTGGGACACAGATCCCGAAATGGCCTGCCATCTTGCGGACGCCGTCGCGACGGCTTATCAAGCCCGCCGTAGAGCGCAAGAGACGACTCGGGCGCAGAAGGTGTTGGCCACCTTGCAGATGCAGTTGAAGGATCAACAGGATAAGGTTGAGGAGGCAAGATTACGCATGATTGAGGTAGCGGAGCGCTATGGGATTGTTGACCTACCGAAGCATGGCGTCTCCGTTAGCCGAGCGTTGACACCTGGTGGTGCCTCCAAAGCTGAGGCGGTGATCGCTCAGATCACAAAGCAGCTTAAGGCGCTGAAGGAACTTGAAGGCGATCCATTGCTTCAGAATGCAGTGTTATTGGATCTTACAGAACCCACGTTGCAAAGCCTATGGCCGACGTATCAGCAATTTCAGCTTGAGAAGGAGGGGCTTCTCAACGCGGGCTTGGAGGCAGAGCATCCTAGCATAGTGAGGGTCGAAAGACAGATCGTGCAGACGCGTCAGAGGTTGGAAAGCACTGTTGAGGATATTCAAAAGACCTTGGCGACTAAAGTTGCCATTGCAGAGAAGGCTTTGAAGTCGCTAGAACCCATTGGAGAGAGAAGGGATGGTGATTTGGACGAGCGGCGCAAAGTAGCTGAGTATGCCGAAGCTAGAAAGTCGTATGAATTGCAGAAGACTCATTTGGCAAACATGCAGGCGAAATTCACCACCGAGCAGGTGGGCCTGACAATGCCCCAGATAACGGTGACGATGCATGAAGGCGCGACGGTTGCGGCGGAACCTGTCCATTTCATTCGCCGACTGGCGCTCGTGATGCGATAGAGCGTCACTATCCAAGCGATCCGTCCATTCTATCGGCATCCTATGATCCCACGCGTTCTTTTCTGAATCCTAAGGTTCCCACCAACCTGGTGCATTGAGGGGTCGACAGGAGCATGAAGAGCAGATAGACCCTCCCGCATGTTCGGACTCCATATCGTTGATATCGCGGTTATCCTCCTCTATTTCCTGGGCATCACTGCGATCGGCATTTGGGCTGCGCGATCCGTGAAGAACATGGGAGACTTCTTCATGCCGCGGAAGTTTGGCAAAGTCTCATTGATTGCCCACGCCTTTGGCACCGGCACCCACTCCGATCAAGCCGTGGGCGTCGCCTCTAAGACCTTCACCAGCGGCCTCGCCGGGATTTGGTATCAATGGTTGTGGCTCTTCTGCACGCCCTTCTATTGGTTGATCGCACCCGTCATGCGGCGCTTCCGCGCCATCACGATGTCAGATGTCTTCGAGGCTCGCTACGCTCGTAGCGTCGGCATGCTCTTTGCTCTCATTGGCACGCTCAATCTGATGTTTAACATTGGCGTCATGCTCAAAGGGTCGGGGGCGGTTCTCTCGGCTTCGCTCGGCGGAAATGTGTCGCCAGACGCGATCATTCTCGTGATGACCGCGCTATTCGTCGTCTACGGCATCGCTGGGGGGTTGTCCGCGGCCATCCTCACAGACTTCGTGCAGGGGATCCTGACCATCATCTTCTCCTTTGTGCTCGTGCCCTTTGTTCTCAAGGCGGTGGGCGGCTTCTCTGGGCTTCGCGAAACCGTGAATGACGAGGCCATGTTCTCCCTCACAGCCCCTGGCGATATCACCGTGTTCTACATCGTGGTGATCGCGATCAATGCCTTCATTGGCATTGTCACCCAGCCCCACACCATGGGGAACTGCGCCGCGGGTCGAACAGAATCCGACGGACGCGTGGGATTCACCGTGGGGAACTTCATCAAGCGCGTTTGCACGATGGCTTGGTGCGTCGTGGGGATCGCTGCTGTGGGCTACCTTGCCGGGCGCGATGTGGACCCCGATCATGTCTACGGCTTGATGGCACACGAATTCTTTCCTAACATCATGCCTGGCTTGTTAGGTATCTTCATCGCTTCTCTGCTAGCCTCCGTGATGAGTTCGTGTGATTCCTTCATGATCGCATCCTCAGCGCTCTTTACGGAGAACCTCTACAAACCTTTGGTACCCGAGAAAGAACCGAAGCACTACCTTCTCGTGGGGCGCATCGCCTCGGCGGGCATCGTGGCGGGGGGATTAATCTCGGCCTACCTCCTCACTGATGTCGTCCAGGGCATTGAAATCTTTTGGAAGATCTCCCCTCTCATGGGCATTGCTTTCTGGTTAGGCTTGCTATGGCGCCGGGCGACCACCGCGGGCGCTTGGGCCTCCACCCTCACCGCCTTTGCCGTGTGGATCCTCACAGAGCAAGCTTTCTTCCTCGACGCGCTTCGCGAGGCCGCTCCCCACATGCTCAAGGAGGATGGCAGTGGCATGATGCTGCATTGGCAAATGATCTTCTACCTCACCGCAGGTTTCGCCTCGGGGATCCTCGTTAGCCTCTTCACGCGCCCAGTCGATGCCGCGAAACTGGAGCAATTCTATGCCCTGGTCCGCACGCCGGTCGATACGGAGGAAGGATCTCCCGCGCAGCCGTGCACGCTTCCCGCCGGGATCGACGCCGCTCCCCGCCACCTGTGGTTTCGAGCAGGCCAGCTTGAGATTCTCAAACCTAGCAGAACCACTGTCCTTGGCTTCCTTCTGAGTTGGGTCGCCGTCGGTGCCATGATCGCTGGATTCTGGGCCTTCACGCGTTGATTGCGCGGCATCCTCCGGCCGAATGCGGGGTTATCTCACCCGTGCACGCCCACCTCTATTTCCTGAAATGCCTCACTTTATCCCTGGTTTCCCTGCTCCTGGCACGCGGAGTCCAGGCGGAAATTCGCTTCAATCGCGATATCCGTCCGCTACTGTCCGACAACTGCTTTGCCTGTCATGGCCCCGATGAATCGACCCGAGAGGCAGGCCTTCGCCTTGATGTCCGAAAGGCTGCCGTCACCACGCACCAGGGAACCGCAGCCATCGTTCCAGGTGATGCGGGGGCGAGCGCGATCGTCGCCCGGATGACGACCACGGATCCCGATGAACGCATGCCGCCGCCTGGTTCTGACAAAGCACTCCAGCCCGAAGAGATTGCCTTGCTCAAACAATGGATTGATGAGGGGGCGCCCTACGAGGGACATTGGTCCTACGAGCCCCCCAAACGCACGACATCGCTACGAGGCACCGCCGCCATCGATCATTTCATCCTTCAACGTTTCGCCGAGGCAGGAGCGGAGCCCCTTCCACTAGCAGAACCCCATGAATTGGTGCGGCGCTTGCATTTCGACCTCACCGGCCTTCCCCCCACCTCGGAAGACGTGGCCACCTTTCAAATGGCCTTCGCCATAGAGCCGTCCGCAGCCGTCGCCGAGCGTGCGGAGATGTTGATCGCCTCCTCACGCTATGGCGAAAGGATGGCGGCCTTCTGGCTGGATCTCGTGCGCTACGCGGACACCATCGGCTATCATAGTGACAATCCGATGCCGGTCGCTCTCTACCGCGAATGGGTGATCAATGCCTTCAACGCCAATCAGCCATTCGACCAGTTCACTCGCTGGCAACTAGCCGGCGATCTCCTTCCCCAGCCCACGACCGAACAGAAGATCGCCTCGGGATACAATCGGCTCTTACAAACTACCGAAGAAGGCGGCGCCCAAGAGAAAGAGTATCGCGCCATCTACGCAGCCGATCGAGTTCGCAATGTCTCCAACGTTTGGTTAGGCGGCACCCTCGGCTGCGCGCAGTGCCACGATCATAAATACGATCCCTACACCATGCGTGACTTCTACGCCATGGCAGCCTTCTTCGCCGATGTGCAAGAGCGTGGTGTGGGCAAGCGCGAAGGGGCGCTTGAGCTTCCCACGCCTGCTCAGGAGCAGGAACGCGCCTCACTCCGCGCAAGCGTCCACGAGCGAGAATCGACAAAGAAAGCCGCTGATGAAAGCCTGAAAACCGCCGGAAGCGGCCAGAGAAAAGCGGCGAAAGCGGCAGTGGACGCCGCTCAGAAACGCTTAGACGATGCCAAACAAGCTCTCGCGAAACTGGAGGAATCCATTCCTCGCACCCTGATTACCGTGGCCTTGAAGGAACCCCGACCAACGCGCATTCTACACCGCGGGAATTGGCAGGATGATAGTGGCGCGCTCGTAGGACCTGCCGTGCCCGCGTTTCTCGGCAAGGTCGAAGCCACCCACGCGCGCCCCAGTCGACTCGACTTGGCCAATTGGCTCATCGGCCCTGACAATCCCACCACGGCGCGCGCCTTCGTCAACCGCCTGTGGAAAGTCTTCTACGGCGCAGGCCTCTCCCGTAATGTCGACGACCTCGGTTCCCAGGGGCAATGGCCCACCCACCCCGAACTGCTTGATTGGCTCGCGGTAGAGTTCGTGGAGAGCGGCTGGGACGTCAAGCACATGGTGCGACTGCTCGTGAATACGCAAGCCTACGCGCGCAGCTCCCGTCTGCCTGCAGAATGGCGCCAACGAGACCCTAACAACACTCTCCTAGTGGGCCAAACACGTTTCCGCTTGGATGCTGAGATGGTTCGCGACAATGCCCTCGCCATCAGTGGCCTCCTTGTCGAAACGTTAGGTGGGGAAAGCATCAAGCCCTACCAACCAGCAGGCTACTGGCAACATCTGAATTTCCCCCGCCGCCAGTGGGCGCATGACCAGGATGCCAATCAATACCGACGCGCCCTCTACACGCATTGGCAGCGCAGTTTCCTCCATCCAGCCATGCTCGCATTCGATGCGCCCTCCCGAGAAGAATGCACCGCAGAGCGCCCCCGCTCGAACACCCCCCTGCAAGCGCTCGTCCTTCTCAATGACCCCACCTATGTAGAAGCCGCCCGCGCCTTCGCTGAACGCATCCTCGCAGAGGGTGGCGAGGACATCACGGCTCGCATTGCTTGGGCCACGCGCACCGCGCTCTCACGACCGGCTTCCAGCCAAGAAGCCTCCCTGTTAGAATCGCTCTATCACCAACAGTTCAAACGGTACGAGAGTGACAGCGAGGCCCGCCAAGCGTTCCTCGCCGTCGGTCTGAAAGAATGCACCGCTACCCCAGAGCTGGCCGCCACCACGGCCGTCGCCCGCGCCCTCCTGAACCTGCACGAAACCATCACCCGCCCCTGACCCATGGATCCCCTTCAGATTAGCCGCCGCACCTTTCTCAATCGCGCCAGCACGGGCATCGGCTCCGTCGCCCTGACGTCCCTTCTGCAGCAGTCCCAAGCCACGGAAGCAGCGAAACGTTGGACGGGAGCACTCTCACAGACCCACACACGAGCGAAAGCCAAGACCGTCATCCACCTTTGCATGGCTGGCGGCCCGTCCCACTTGGAATTGCTCGACTACAAGCCCAAACTCGCCGAAATGCATGGGCAGCCTATGCCTGACAGTTTCACAAAGGGGCAACCTATTGCACAGTTGCAGGGACGAGCGTTGACCTGCTTCGGCCCGCAACACGATTTCCAACGTTGCGGCGCATCAGGCCAACACATCAGCTCTATTCTCCCTCACATTGGCACCGTAGCAGACGACATCGCCATCGTACGCTCCATGGTCACCGAGCAGATCAATCACGATCCCGCCCACACCTTCTTCAACACCGGCACGCAGATTTCGGGGCGACCGTGCATGGGGTCCTGGCTCCTCTATGGACTGGGCGCATCGACCGATGAGTTGCCTGGTTTCGTCGTCTTGACCTCGGTCGGTGGCGGGCAGAGCCAACCCATCGCGGCGCGCCAGTGGCATAGCGGCTTTCTCCCGAGCCGGTTCCAAGGCGTTCCCTTTCATTCCAAGGGTGATCCCGTGTTATACGTCAGCAATCCGAAAGGGGTGCAGCGTCAAGATCAACGCCAATTGGTCGACACTGTCAATGCCCTCAACCGCATGCACGACACACACGTGGGTGACCCAGAAGTCGCCGCACGCATCGCCCAATATGAAATGGCCTTCAAGATGCAAACATCCGTACCCGGACTCATGGACGTGCACGATGAACCGCAGCACATCCTCGATCTCTACGGAGCCAAGCCGGGCGACGGCTCGTTTGCATCGAATTGCCTTTTAGCGCGGCGCCTGGCTGAACGCGGCGTCCGCTTCATACAACTCTATCATCGTGGTTGGGACCACCACGGCGGAGTGAAGAACGGCACCCGCACCACCGCCGGCCTCGTCGATCAAGCCAGCGCCGCCCTGATCAAGGATCTCAAGCAGCGTGGGATGCTAGACGAAACGTTAGTCATCTGGGGAGGCGAGTTCGGACGCACACCGATGGCACAAGGCACCGGACGGGATCACCACATCAAGGGCTTCTCCATGTGGATGGCCGGAGGTGGGATCCGCGGAGGCATCAGTCATGGAGAAACGGACGAACTCGGCTACAACGCGGTGAAAGACGTCGTCCACGTGCGGGACTTCCATGCCACCCTCCTCCACCTCTTCGGCATCGATCATCACCGCTTTAGTTACAAATTCCAAGGGCTCGATGCCCGTCTCACCGGCGTCGAACCCGCACACGTCATCAAGCCACTCCTCGCCTAATCGGCAATCGGCCACCGATTGACCCCATCTGTCGAGCAGCGCGCCAACGTGCTGCAGCGCTCGCACAGACTAGACCGTCTCCTGCTCCTGACATTCTCTCGGTTCGTCAAGGCCGTTCCGGTTATGTTCCTGTCCCTTTAAAGCCCTGCTGTCCGGCTTTACGTGGCCAAGACGATGCCTGAACCGAATGACATCGCGTTTGAAGAAGCGTTAGAGAAACAGATCCAACACTTTGTCACCCAGAGTTCTGGGCGTGCGTTCGTCCTCTTTACCAGCTACCGTCTCATGCAACGCCTTGCCGGCCACATGACACCGTTCTTTTCGGGACAAGGTTGGCCCCTGCTGGTCCAGGGTTCAGGTAAACCGCGGGCCACGCAGATCGAAATGTTCAAGAAGGACATCGACAGCGTGCTCTTTGGCACGGACAGTTTCTGGACCGGGGTCGACGTCCCAGGTGAAGCTCTCTCTAACGTCATCGTCACGCGCTTGCCCTTTGCCGTCCCAGATCATCCGTTGGTCGAATCTCGGCTCGAACAAATACGCGAACGGAACGGTAATCATTCATGGATTACTCGGTCCCCGAAGGCGTGCTCAAGCTTCGACAAGGCATCGGTCGTCTTATCCGTTCTGGAAAAGACCGGGGCATCGCCGTCATTCTGAACAACCGCGTCCTGACAAGGCGCTACGGGAAGGTCTTTCTGCAAGCCTTGCCCCAAACATGCCTCGTCGTGGCAGAGTAGGATCCTTGAGACATTGCGGGATTTTGTAGAATTCGCTGGCTTCTAGGGCTATTGTCCGGGGTGATGATTTCCAAGCTACGCATGGCCTTCGTCGGCTTTGCACTCCTAGCAAATGCCAATGCACAGCTGTGGGAAGAAACGCCCCTGCTACCTCCATCGCCCAAAGAGTCACTAAACGGATTGCTAGTTCACGATCTTACGGGCGACGGACTTCCAGAACTCATTGGTTATGGAGCGCTCGATGAAGCGAATCCTCTCTATCTTTTTGACAATAATGGTGGTGGAAGGTTTAGCCTTCGTCCTCCGATCAGCGGAATCGAGTTTGCTAAGATTTGGCCGGTGGATGTCAATGACGTCGATGCCGATGGACTCGTAGATATCATCGTCGCGACGACCACGACATCCCCTTTCCGGAGAGGCATTGCCGCAATGCTGCAAGATAGCGAGGGAGGGTTTGCCAATTCAGTTACTCTTATCGAACCGAATTCCACGATCTTCAGATACGTTGGGCTACTCACGACAAAAGACGGGCAGCTTGATAGCATCGTGACTCAAGATCTTGCGAACGAACCTGCCTATACAAGGTATACCCAGATCGAACCGCTCACGTTCACATCAACGCAAATGCAGCTTCCGCAAGATTTACCGGGTGACCCTCCGTTTTCATCTGAATTGGTCGACATGACGGGAAATGGTCTTCAAGACTTGGTTCTCTACCGCAACGGTTCGTCCGTTACTGTTATATACCAAGCTGAGCGTGGCGTTTTCAGTAACTTTAGAGTCTTTGAGGATACTCGACGGCTGTCGCCGATCAAAACCCGAGAAGGAACTGATGGACTCGTGCGCTATTCACCTTCGACGAGTAGCTTGCTGTTTAAAGCGAACGCAAGCGACGTTGACTCAGAATGGGAAACTGTCGGGATAAGAACCCGTTTATCGGCACTAATCGTGGGAGAATTCGATGGAAACGAAGAGAATGGCCAAGAAGTGGCATGCGTTGCGATGCAGGATCACTTGTCGCGTCTATCAATAGCCAAGAGAGCCGGGAACGCGTGGGGCGATAAAGAAATCACTCAAATCAAGGGAGACATTCTCGCAGCGGATATCGATGACGACGAAAGAACCGAGATTCTTGTTACTAGCAGCGACCTAACATGTCTCTTCGACCTTGACCAAGATGAAGAGTTTCGAGAGCGTGGACGATGCGTTGTTGTGAATAGCTTTCGGCCTCATTCACTTCTTCACATTCGAGCGAAGCACGATCAGGAGGCTGGCATTCTCTATGGTACATCCGTGGGAGTAATCTTTATCCCAGCAGGCGAAATTGGATTGGAACATCCCAAGGCATATTACATAAACAGCGATACTTCTTCAAGTCCGTTTCGTTTGGAGGACTTCGACAGCGATGGTCAAACTGAGATTCTCCAGGACAATCGTATTCTCGTTGGGCTGGGAACATCCACGGCTCACTTCGATGTGCTGGGCTCTGGATTGCCATTGAAAGATGCTGTCATTGTTGATGCCAATGAAGATGGTCTTGAAGACGTCCTCTATCCGCTTGGATCCGAGACCGCGCCAAGATGGTACTACTACAAGAATCACGGGGACGGATCTTACTCGTCCAGTGCTGTGCCACTCAAACTATCCGGCAGAAACTGGCAACTCTCCAATGATATAGACGGCGATGGTGCGCTTGATTTCATCTCTCACCATGAATCGGAGGAGAGTATCATTGGCTACAACAGGGGCTCGTTTCCTCCAGAACCCAGCATTCGTTTCTCCGGCACATCTGGGAATCGAGTATCGTTTGTCGACTTAAGAGGCGACGGGCATCAAGACCTTATCGAATGGCGACGAGCTGGAAAGATTCGGACGCTTGTGGGTTGGCATCCACAAAGTGAAGATGGAACCTACCAGACTGCCTCGTTCATCGTAAAGGACCGGTTCGGAGCCCAAATCGATCATGCAGCTATAAGTATGGTAGATGGACTAATGGACGTCAATGGCGACGGGCTTCTGGATCTGTTGAGATTAAATTGGTGGTACAAGAATCAAGGTGATGGAACCTTTCTGTTTCCTCGCGTTTTGGTAGGCGAGGCTCTTACGAGTCGGTTCACTCCCTCTCGCTCTGGAAATCTGAACCTCGACGAAGACAGCTACGCCGAGTTTGTATCTGATTATGTTCTTTTGGATGGGTACTATCCTGATGTAGCCCCCAAGATCCTGATAGAGAAGCCCAGCGTCGAACTTGAAATAGGAGAATGGTTTTACGCGAGAGCGACCGTTCTCGACGCGACAGACGTGGAAATTCGAGACGCACCGGTCTTGAGTAACGACGCTCGTCTAGGCATGCCGCACGAAGACCTGACTCATCAGCATGCGGTCACGCTCTTGCCCGAGCATCAACCTTGGAGAGTCTATCTCGATGCTGAAGCTCCGCCCGAGGAATGGAAGGACGACAACTTTGATGATCGTTCATGGAGATCTGTCATGGGCCCATTCACAAATAGAGAACTAGCGGGCGCTACGAACATTCTCGAAGCGGGCGTCTCTCCCGAGACCACTGCCTATTTCAGGGCACGATTTTATGTACCAATAAGCGAGTTTGACTCGAGTGGTTTTTCCAAAACTCGGTCTGTGTCTCTATCCATTGCCGCCGATGATGACTACGTGATCTACATAAACGGGGGGCATTACTTCTCATCCCCAGGCTTTCAGGGTTTGCGTCATACCTTGATAAAGCACGAGACTGCCGCGCTTCGCTCAATAGATGGGTCACAGCCAGACCACTTGGAGGTCATTGGATTGAGTGGGGAGCAACTTCGAGAAGGCTGGAACTCGATTGCGGTTCAGGTCCACCAGGCGAGCGACGGAGAGGACGATCTCTTCATGGAGGCATCGATGGTAGGGCTTAACCCGCCTCTCAATCAAACGGTTGCGGTCCCTGTCACCGCTACGAATGCATTCGCGACCACGTCGGACACCATTTCAGTTACCTATCGACGCGCACCCAGAATTAGCGGCAGGTTCTCCGATGACTATTGGCAGATCTTTCCAGGAGACCCTGTCGAGCTGAGCTGGAGATCAGAGTTGCCAGGATCTCTAGCCATCACAGATGCCGAAGGGAGCTTCACTTCACCAGTTCCTGCTGTGGGAAGTACAGTTATCCACCCTCGCTATGAGTCCCGTATTACGCTAACAAGCACCAACGGAAAGCATGAGAACCAATGGTTTGGCTATCTAATTCCTCGGTACTATGGAGCTGAGAAACTCGTTCAAATCCAGCGCAATGACAATAGAAGTGATAGGTTGGTCATCGGCGATCTTGATGCGGATGGTGACGACGATTTCCTTTTCCAAGGAAGAGCCTATGATTCCGTTTACGAGCCGCTGCCATTCATCTACACGACGGAGGACCAAGTTCTATTGGATCTAGATCGTGATGGCAAAGCCGATCTGCTTGAGATCCAGGCGAATTCACTCGATGTTCTCATGCTGCGAAACGACGGGACGCAGTTCGGAGAGGAGATGATGGTGGGTAACTGGCAAGGGCCATCTCACCCACGGCTAGTCCATGCCATCGACAGGCCGGTGGAGAACTTAGTCGGGTTGCTGGGCGTAGGTGGATACCTTGAATTATTGGCTCTCCAAGACGACGGATCACTCAAAACCACACTACGATCAACTGAATACCGCTACCTTGGAGCGAGTTGTGTCGATGTGGACGGAGACGGTTTTTCAGAAATCATTGCTCATTCCGAGGAGTCCGTGATTCAGTTTCGTCAGTCTTCAGCTGGAATATGGTCGCCACCCGAGAAGATCTTTAGTTTTTTCGGCATCCAAGATGTGCAGCTAGCGCACGTCGACAACGATGACGTTACCGACTATGTAGTATTGACTAGAGCTGGAGCGTTGTTTGCCTTTCATTCAAGCGGGTCAGGAATCGTGGACTTTGACGAACCCAGAGAGTTCAACCGGAGTCAGCCGCGCATTGATTTCTTGTTACCTTCAAAGGATATCGACGGTAATGGTAAAGTGGACCTTTTGGCAGCAAGCGGCGGCCTGATCGATTGGTGTTCAGGCGTGTCACCAGATAAACCTACGCTTGAATCGCTAGGAGGCAGCAATGATCAGACGACATTTGGTGACTTTGACGGAGATGGCGATGAAGATATTGTTAGCATCCTATCCCTTGATGATGGCAGACAATGGTTGGCTCATCAGGAGCATTTGGGACACAAAGCGCCAGAGTTTCGTCGAACGTCCGTCGATCCGGATGGCACGTTGAGTGGACGAGGATGGGGGGTGTCTTGGAACGCCACAAGGGCTGACAAGGTTACCCTTCAGCCTATGAACCACGAATACTCGCCGATGGCAACAGTCAGTCTCGGAGACTACGAAGGGACTCTTCGAGTCATCGCTAGCAACGACTTCGGTACGGATGAGGTAGAGCTACAGATCGTGACCGATCGAGATTCTGACGGTCTACCCGACGCGTGGGAGCTTTGGTTTGGAAATGACCTGGCACTGTCTCCGGATGCGGATGATGATGGAGATGGAGACAGCAATTTTACGGAGTTTCTACTTGGAACGGCACCGACCATGGCTGGCGAAGCTCTTCTTACTCTGAGCGCAGACGGCCGACTGATAATTGATGGCCCAGTGGGCTCGGTGATGGAGCTGGAGCAATCCCACTCGATGAATCCGACCGACTGGCATGTGATCAATGGCTTCACGTTGCCCGACGAACCGCTGGAAGCTTGGCAGGTTCCAGCCTTGAACGTTGGCTCACCGATGGTAGGACCGCGAGCGTTGCCGCTTTCTGAATTCTATCGCCTCCGGCTCGTCGAGTGATCTCCCTTCAGGCGCTGCCGCAGATGTGCCTTGTCGTCGTGGAGTAACTCCATGCGAGAATAGCGAAGCGAATGACAGATAACCTATCACTCCCCCTACACGGAAATCGAGTCCTCCTCAGACGCTTGTCGGCAGCGGACTGCGGACTTGATTGTCTTCCAAAACTATCGACACGATGAAGAGGTGGGTCGCTACCAAGGCTGGGAGCCCTGGCCTGACCCGAAAGCTCTTTCGTTCCTGAGCACGGTTGATCTTCTCCAGCCAGACACGTGGTGTCAGATTGGCATCGCTGACCGAGAATCGGGAGCATTGCATGGGGACATCGGGGTGTGCGTCCGACCGAAAGAAGACGAGGCCGAAATTGGGTTTCCACTCAATGCACAATACGAGGGTCGCGGGTTGGCAACCGAAGCCGTAGGACTTGCGGCTGACCTCTTGTTTGAACAAACCTCTATCGGGCACATTGTATGCATCACCGATGCACGCAATTGTACTGGTTCAGCGAGAATGTACGTTTTGGCGGATGAATTTAAGTGACTCTGGTCGTCTCTTATACAGTCGCAATCGGCTGCGTTCAGGTGTGCGGTCTGCTGGTAGAGCGTTTGATGGATCATCATGAATCGGAAAATGCGCCATGGCGAAGTCCTTGAGTTGTTGATAGGTCGCTTGAGTTCGTCAGGGCCGCGAAGAAACGTAGGCGTTTCCGTGGCTTTGTCTTGTATGATGGCTCGTATTCACGCTTCGTGGTTCGCCAAGGCCATTTCAAGGCTGTTGCGACTATCTATCTACCTGCATTCGAATTCTCACGGGCCGACAGGGACGTCGGCCCGCCCAGGGGTGGCAGTGGGGCGAGGGGAAGGCCGCCCTTCATCGACTCTACTACTCGACTTTCATGATGCCGCGCATGAGGAGGTGGTGTCCGGGGAAGGTGCACACAAACTGGTAGTCGCCTGGCTCGCTGGGCACGGCGAATTCGATGGTTTGTTCGCCTTTGTGGTCGAGCAGTTTGGTGGCGGCGAGCACTTGGTCACTTTCTGGGACCCATTCTTTCTCAAATCCTTCGGCTCCTAACAGAACCGCGGCATTGCCCACGTCGTCAGCGGCTCCCGGTTTCACGATGACGAGGTTGTGCGGCATGAAATCTGGATTGGCGAAGGTGAGCTTGAGGGTCTTGCCTCGCGTGACTTTGAATTGGTTGATGTCGAATTGGAGCTTCTCGACCACGGTTCCCACGCGAACTTCGATGTGGGTGTCTGTTTCGTTGAGCACGCCCGATTTCTGGGTGACGACGATTTCTTCTTCCTCGACTGCCGTTGTGCCTTGAGCCGGATCGGCGGCATACCAGTGGTGTTGGACGGTGGCAGCGGCGATACGGGCATGCGGCTCAGGGGAGCCTAACATCTTGGTGAGGAGATCGGTGTTGCGCACATCATGCTGTTGATGCAGCCAGAGGGCTTCTAACAAATGATGGGCATGATCTTTGTTCTGATGATCCCATTGCGCCATCCACTTTTCACAAGCGGCGATGACGGCTTTGGAATCTCGTCCGCTGAGTTCGACGCGTGCGCGATGACGGACGCCGTCGACAGGATGCTCTAACACCTTGAGAAGATTCTCAATGGACTCCCCGGCGATGGCCACGGGAGCTTGGAGGGGGCTACCCTTGGCGGTGACGCGGTAGATGCGCCCGTGTTGGTGGTCGCGATTGGGGTCACGCACATTGTGCTGCATGTGCCCGATGATGACATTGTGCCAATCGGCGACATACATGGCTCCATCAGATCCGAAGATGGCATCCGTGGGACGGAAATTCTTGTCGGAACTGACGAGAATGTCTGCCTTGGGTGTGCCCCAAACATGGCCGTTCTCGGGGTTCCGCTCGAGGGTGTATTGTTTGATCCCAAGGTAGCCGATGGTGTTGCAGATGAGGAAGTCACCTTGCATATCTTCTGGGAAATGAGTGCTGGAAATGACTTCATTGGCTGGGACCGGACGCACTTCTTTCTCTAACAGTTTGTGCATCTTGAAGCTGTTCCCTTCGGGGCGCACTTGGTAGGCGCGGCCACCGGTGCCGTCGTTGGCATAATGATAACCCCAGTAGTCAAAGGAGATACCGTGCGGGTTGGGGCTATTGCCAGCGTGATGGGCAATGGTGTAGCGCCGTGGGTCGAAGCGGTACATGGCGGAAGAGCCGGTGCTGAGGGAGGGGCCCCAGGGGTGCTCGATGTTGTTGTGTAAGAAGATGCCGCTTTGCCAGTAGATGCCTCCGTCAGGACCGTAGATGAGGTTGTTGGCGGCGTGGTGGGTGTCGGCAGAGCCGATGCCCTGGAGGATGACTTCGCGGTGATCGGCCACGTCGTCGCCATCGGTATCTTTGAAGAAGATGAGGTTGGGTTGTGAGGCCACGATGACGCCGCCGTTCCAGAACTCGAATCCTAACGGATTGTGCACCTCACAGAAGGTGATGACTTTGTCCGCTTTGCCGTCGCGATCTTCATCGGGGAGGATGAGGAGGCGATCGTTCATTTCCTTTAGAGGCTCCCACTTGGGATAGGTCGGCCAAGCGGCGACCCAGAGGCGGCCCTTGCCATCCACTTGCATTTGCACCGGATTGACGAGTTCGGGAAATTGCTTTTCATCGGCGAAGAGGCCCACTTCGAAGGGTTCGGTGACCGTGATCTTGTCGAGACCTTCTTCTCCGCTGAGGTAAGTGAGTGATCCTTCCTTGTTAGGGTTGGAACTCTTGCTTCCACCACCAACGTTGGTCTTCACCGGAATGGGTTCGGGCACATTGCTATCGTCCACTTCCACGTCGCCTCCTTGGGCACGGGCCCAAATGCGGCGATCACGGTTGTCCGTCATGACATCGATCATCGCGAGCTCGTGCATGAGGACTTCGCGGTTGGTTTGTCCATCGGTGAACTGGAGCGTGGAACGTCCACCCCACACGTCGTTCCCATCCGTTGCCCGATAGCGATTGAACCAATGCCAGTCTTTGTCCTTCACTGCCTCTCGCAAGGCTTCGGAAGGACTCCCCAGGGAAACATCTCCTAACAAAGAAGTAGTAATCACCTCGGCGAGATGGCGATCTCCGCGTTCATTAAGATGGATGCCATTGATCGTCAACGGAGCTTCGTAGGCTTCGTAGAGTTTCTGGGTGGGATGAAAGATATCGATGAATTCGACCTCTTTCTCTTGGGCCACTTCTTCAATGGCTTTGGTGTAGGCTGCTAACCTCACATTGTTCCCTTTTCCATCGGGCAGACTCGGATGCCCGAAGTCTTCGTGGGCGATGGGTGAGAAGAGGACGAAACGGGGCTCTGTTTCTCCGTTAGGCTTGAGCCCACGGTAGCGCTCGATCATGTCGCTGTAGGCTTTCTTGAACGAAGCGATGCCTTCTTTCCCCTGAAAGGACTCGTTGTAGCCGAAGAAGACGAAGATGACATCCGCCTGAACGTGTTTGAGATATTCTTCTGGAGGACTGAAGCCTTTGTTTCGCGGTCGTTTGTCAATGGTGTCCCCAGGAAAGGCGAGGTTTCGAATGACGAGTTCATGCTGAGGGAGCTTGCTTTGAAGGAAGGACTCCAGCCAGCCATCGAACTGCAGGCGTCCTGCCGTGGCATTGCCGATGATCGCGATGCGATCACCTTTCTCAAAACTGAATGCCGCCTGAGAGACGAGCGGGAACAGAAGAAGCG
Source organism: Verrucomicrobiia bacterium (assembly GCA_030425385.1). GTDB lineage: Bacteria > Verrucomicrobiota > Verrucomicrobiia > Verrucomicrobiales > DEV007 > JAACDM01. The sequence goes on from JAUIAH010000002.1 coordinate 260,874, forward strand.
TTCCCAGAAACGAAGTGAGCAAACGTTTGGTCATAGGAATGTAATGGATTGGGACAAACCCCGACCAGGGACGCCCTGTTGCATGCCGAGGTCAAACCGTCCTGCCGTATCAGCAGCCCATTGACAAGCCTTCTCCTACCAAAGGCGCTGGAATCGCATTTCGAATCCAGGCAACTCGGGCTCGGCAGAGACGGTTTCCGGGGCTTCCAGGATGCCCACCTCTTGGCTTGGCCTGTAAACGTGTACCCGTTTCGTTTGCGGATCGACGAGAAATCCCAGCTTGGCTCCGTTCTCGATATACTCTGCCATCTTGTCTTGGAGGGTCTCCAGACGATCACTGGGGGAACGCAATTCCACCACGAAATGCGGGCACACTGGCGTGATGCGCAGCCGATCAGTCTCCGTGACGGCCTCCCATACGGCTTGCGGCAACCAACTGGCGTCCGGGCTCCGCTTAGCGCCATTGGGCAAGGTGAAGATGGTCGATGAACTGAATGCTGGGCCGGACTTGGTGCGCTGTGACCAGGCGTGCAGTTGGGCTCCCAACTCCAATTCATAGTGGCCACTCGTGGGATTGACAGGGGGCATGATGAGGATCTTTCCGTGGCGGTCCTGCTCGATCCGCAGCTCGGGGTTCTTCTCGCAGAGCGTCTCGAAATCATCCCCCATCATGGGATGATCCACGATGACCGGATCGGCGTCCTCAGGAAGAGGTAGCTGGATGGCAAAGCCGCTCTCAATGCTCATGGCTGAAGGGTAACATGGTCCTAGCGATTAAACAAGAACGCGGGCGAATTGATGAGGGCCCAGGCGATGTCCTGTGCCCCGGTGAGGCGTTTGTTCTTGCGCTGTTCCGTGCTGAGAACCACCGCCCGTTTCAAGGTTTCCAGCTTGGGATCTGTCGGAAGGGGCTTCTCCGCTTCTGCGAGAGCATGCTCCAGAGCAATCAACTTGGCGTCCTTGCCGCGCTTGGCTTTAGCTTTTGTGAGGGCCGCGTGCTGAGCGAGCCACTCGGCATCGCGTTCTCTGAAATAGTGAAACAGATGCTCACTAGCATCTGCACTCCGATCCTCAATGGGCGTCTGCACGATCGCGTGGATCTGATGAGGCAGACCAAACTGATGCGGGAGAGGATCATTGGTTACGGAAACTCGGAACCGTCCCAACCCAAACTTCTTGCCATTGTAGAGTTGCGCTAACCCTAATGAGAAACGTGTGCCATCCTGATTCTCGATCGGTTTCTCAAAGGCAAAGACAGCGATGTGATCTTTGCCTGTTTGCGGATGGACCGCCCAACCATTGTTGGCACCGTCACGCTTACCATCGATCGCCGTGGCCACACCGTAGCCTTCCTGACTGAAGTCGGCCCGAGCCTGCTGGAGAGATAGCGTTTCAAATGGAGGCAACATGCCCTGCATCAGGGTCATCTCGCGGAGAAGCACCGTTCCTTTGACATTGCCAGGATCGAATCGCAAGCCAGTGAGGGCATCTTTGCTAGAGAAAGCCATCCGATGCACCGACCACTCATGAACCGATCCCACCAAGGTCATCCGCTGCGAACGATCGGCATGAGGTTCCGGATGGTTCTCCGTCATCCAATAGAGTTCTGCGTCGAGATTGCCGTCAAATCGGGCGGCGAACTCAAGGATGTAGTTCCCTGGCTTTGCCGAAACCTGACGATTCGCAATGTGAGGGTCCTTCCCCTCACTGGTGATGATCACGTGATCGTCACCTGCCTTCAACGCGGCTTCATTCGTGGCCTCCCAACCGGAGAGCCCTTCAGCAAAGGCCCACCGATGAAGGACGGGCCAATCGCTGCTGTCGATGGCATTGGCAGCAGCTACCGTGAATTCGGTGAGGACGAAATTGCCGTCATCAGCCCGACCAGGTCCCTGATTGGGAAAACGTTCGTCACGAAGGGCTTCGATGCGGATTCCCGTGATCTCTGGCAACGCCGTCTCGGCTGTGATCGTGTAAGTGACCTTGTCGTTGCGACCACTCGCCACGATGGAGCCATCGGCTTGGTGACGCAGAATCGCCCCGTTACTCGTCTGGAGCATTGAGGGATGGAGGGTCACCCATTCAGTCGTGTCTTTGTAAGTCTCCTCCCAGGCCTGCTGCTGTCCTTTGAGTGCCTCCTCAACCGCCGCCAGCGTCTCACTCAGGGTCGCCACCTGTTGCCGCTGCTCTTCATCACGCTGCTCCTCAATGCCGACCAGTTCCACACGGTAAGCGTCTAGGATCTCCTTCGCCTCCGCGATGGCATCTTGGCGCGCCTTCTTGGCTGACGCCACCTCTTCCGCTGTCTCTGATTGATAATCCGTCAAGGCGTCTACCACTTGATCGTGCTCCCTATCAATCACGTCAAAGACCGCCTGACTCAAGGCCACCTCGTCCTCGGTAGCTGACCGATTCAGAATGCGCATGAAGAGCGCCTCCACCAACTCCTCTGGCTCATTCATCTCGCTCACCAGTTTCGCTATGGCATTGTTAGGATCACTGATGGCATCATTGACCGTAGGGCCACTGATCAAGGCCATGATGGGTCCTAACTGAAGTTCATCATTGCGCTCACATTCACAGGCACTCTCACGCACCGGCCGACCAAGATTGGCAAGGAACCCATCCTTCAATTTCACGCCCACGTCGGGCAACTGCGCCGCACGGGTACCCTCCGGGACTCCAGGGATCTTGGACATCGCTCCCGTGACCGCGTGCACGGCGTCGTAGAGCACTTCCGCGGGCAATCGACGCGCCTTCGCATGGGAAAAATTGATGGCATCATCCTCGTTCCAGGTATCGGTCTCAATGGATAACTGATAGGTTCGCGACTGACAGATCAACTTCACGAGTGCTTGGGTGTCAAAGCCGCTGGCGATGAACTGATCCGTTAGCCAACGCAACAATTCCGGATTGCTTGGAGGATTCCCAGCTCGGATGTCGTCTAACGGTTCAATCAATCCCGTGCCGATCAAGTATCCCCACACGCGATTCACGTAACTGGAGGCAAAGTAGGGATTGTCCGGGGCCGTGATCCAGTGCGCCATCTGCTCTCGGCGAGACGCCTCCTCAGGGAGGCTCACACTTGCCTCATACGGAAATCGCGGCGCAGCTACTTCCTTGGTCCGGTCGTGAATGACTTCCCCCTCCCTTTTGTCAAAGACCACTTCGTACAAGGGTTTCCCTCCTTCTACGGCGGTGCCACCAATCTTCTTGTCCCCGCTGGCATCATCTTTCTTGAGGCCGACCTGCCCAAAGTAGGCCGCCATTTCGTAGTAGTTGTCCTGGGTCCAGCGCTCGAAAGGATGATCATGGCACTTGTTGCAGTTAAAGCGCACGCCGAGGAAGAGATGGGTCGTGTTCTCCATGGTATCTTCTGGCGTCCGCAGAATCTTATAGTAGGAGGCTGCTGGATTGTCTTTGTTAGAACCGGACGCCGTCAGAATCTTCCTCACAAAAGCGTCATAGGGCGTGTTATGAGCCACTTCATTTCTGATCCAATCACGAAAACGCTTTGCGCCTTCTGCCGCGAGGAATTTGCGGTTCACTTGCAAGAGATCCGCCCATTTGTTGGACCACAGATCAATGTAGGGATCGCTACCAACGAGCTGATCAATCAACTTCGTGCGTTTCGAGTCGGAAGGATCTGCCAAGAAGGTCCGCACCGTCTCGGGCGATGGTGGCAGTCCGGTGAGATCCATGGAAAGTCTCCTGACAAAGTCCGCATCGCCGCACACAGGCGCTGAGGAGGTCTTCGTCCGCTTGAGCTTGGCGGCGACGAAACGGTCGATCTCATTGACCGGTGTCACGTCTTCCCACACGAATCCCGATCGATCGCCCATCACGGTCACGATGGTGGAAGCGTAGTTGCCTTCGTAGCGCACAAGCAGGGCGGCTTCGCCCCGGCGGCGTGTGGTGATGAGTCCGAAATCATCCACTGCCGCCACCTCTGCATTCCCGCTTTCGGTAAAGGCTTCCCGAGTGACGTCGCGTTGAGATCCGTCCGGATAGTTCGCGAGCACACGGATCTGCTGCTGGTCTCCAATGGTCTGAATGACAGGGTTGTGCGGATAGATCTCGATCCCGGTGGCTTTGGCAGCGTCAAGGTCGACAGTCGCTCCCTCTGCGATCCATGCGCGAATCACTTGATAGGCATCACTGTCAGGGCTGATGATTTGACCGCCCTCATGAGGCACGCCACCAGTAGCCTTCATGAGGAGGAGGCTGCTATCGGGAGCAGCCGCGTTGATACGCCGAGCCGCGATGTCGTCCGTGAAGGCTCTCAGGTCAAAGATGGGATCATACCCACGCAAGGAGAGCTTGAATCCATTCTTCCCATCTTTCGCCCCATGACAGGTCCCGGCATTGCACCCCGCTTTTGAGATCACTGGATTCACATCGCGGATGTAGTCAGGGCGGAAGGGATCGGTCAGCCCGCTAGAGGTCACGGGAAGATCCACGGTTCGCCCAGCATACGACAGCGCGAGGGTATACGAGCCATCTGCCAACGCCTTGATCACTCCCGTTTCGGAAACGTGCACGGCTTTGTTAGGGGCGACATGAAGATCACGCGTCACATCGACCACGTCACCGCTGGTCAGTTGCGCCATGACGATCATTTGCGCGTAGGCGTGCGGATTGGTGAGAGTGACAGCACTCGGCTCCACGAGCAACCCTGCGACCTCTTCTGCTCGATGCCGTTGGACCTTCACAGGGACAAATTCTTTGATGCTCGCCCCACCGTCAGCGACGAACAAACGCACTTTCCCATCACCTCCTGCGGCGGCGACGGTGTTTCCGTCAGGGGAGAACGCCACGGCGTAGATCCCCGTTTCTACCTGGAGCGCTGCCAAGGTCTCCGAACTGGATTCATGATAGGCTCGGAGCGCTTTCTGTTCATCCCCGCTTCGTTGATGGGTGGGTTTCTCCAGGATCTTGCGGATGTTCTCCTCTAAGGTGGCGTCGGGCTCGATGGCAAAGACCTGTATTTCGCCCCGTCCATCAAGACTGCTCCCCGCCGCGATCCGTCGCGCGTCCCGACTGAAGGCCACACTCCACACGCGTCCCTCTAGCGAGGGCAACTCTTGGAGGAGATTGGCATCATCACCGATGACTCGCTTCGTCGTCCGGAACATCTTGTAGATCTTGGGCACGCCGTCTGCGCCTCCGACGAGGATCTCATCACGCAAGGGATGACGATCCACCGACGTCATGCCGCCCTTGAGCGCACCGGGCGTGATGGAGGTAATGTTATCCATGAATCGTTGCGTCGCCACCTCCGTCAGCTTAGCGGTCATGTCGCGCCCCACGGAAACGAGATGGGTGCCTTCGAGGGAGAAGGCGGTGTCGAAGACCCAATCATTATGGGATCCCTGATAGAGCACCTGCTCGCCTGTCGTCGCATCGATGGCTCGGACCGAGCGATCGCTGCACCCAAAGGCAATGGTCGCCCCATCTGGAGACCAACTGGCACCGTAGACCGTATCATAGGTCACGGGCACGGAAAGCGTGAGGGTCCGTTTGGCCACATCCCAAACTTGAACTTCACCCATGCGCGCTGGCAGCCCCCCAGTCACCGCCAACCGGGTGCCATCGGGTGAGAACGCCACGGACTCAATGCGCTCTGACATTCCCACTAACCGCGCCTCTAGGCCCGAGCCATCGGCCCGATGCAAGAGGACTTCATGGAAACCAGCCACCGCCAGCCATCTCCCATCGGGAGAGAAGTCCAGAGACGTGATGACAGGTGGACGTGTATACATGGGAGGATGCTCAGCCGTGTAACGGATCTTGGCATTCTTGGGCGTGTCATCCTCGGCTCCTTCAGTGATCCAGCGAGCAATGAGCTCACGCTCCGCAGGGTCCAGCGCTGGTTTCCCCTTTGGCATCGCTGCCTTGCCCGACTCATCCGTAGTGATCTCTTGGAGAAGCGGGCTTTCCTTTGGTTTCCCTGGCACAATTGCCACATCCTCATCACCTCCTTCTAACAAACGCGCATGCGTTGTCATCACATACCCTCCCTTATCCTTTGCAGGCTGGTGACACCCATGACAGTGCGCCTGAAAGAGGGGACGGATCTGCTTGTAGTAGCTAACCGACTCCGCTGAGGCGGTTAGCGACAGCAATCCCATCAAGGAGAGGAGTCGATACAACAAAGGTGGCATGTTCATAGAACCAAGGTTGTCCCATCAATGCCATGCCGCCCGGGGTTGACTCAAGGCAATAAGGCCTCAACGCTGTTCGCAGACGGTTTCGGGGGCGATGACGATCCCGCCATCCACGCCCCATTCGCTACCCGTCACATAGCGGGCGCGCGTCGCCAGATACAAGACGGCCTCGGCAATCTCTTCTGGATCTGCGAGCCGTCCCAGCGGTAAGTGCGCAGCTGCTGCCTGTAGGGCGTCCTCTTCCATGAAACGGCGTTCCCCTGGCGTGTCCGTCCAGCCTGGATTGACGGTATTGACGCGAATATGATAGGGAGCCAATTCCTTGGCGAGCACGCGTGCGAAGTGATTTGCCGCCGCCTTGCTCATGGCATAAGCGGCATTGTTGGCGAAGACAAATTTCGCATGCACAGAACCAATCACCGTGATGCTCCCAGGCGGGCGTCCCGCTTTCTGTCCGTTGATGAGCGTTAGGGCAGCGGCTTGGCACACATGAAAGAGTCCAAACTGATTCACCTCGATCGTCCGCCGAAAGCCTTCCCAGCTCGCGTCAGCCACCCGCTCCCGCTGCATCCACGCGGCATTGGACACCACGTGATCCACATGGCCCCAGTGAGCCACTGCTTGCGCGAACATTTCCTGCATGGCCGTGCGATCGGTGACATCCGCTTGTACAAACAGCGCCCGTCGTCCCACGGCTTCAATCTCAGCAGCGACTTGAGCACCGGCTACTTCCCTATCATTCACCACCACGTCGGTGCCATCACGTGCGAATGCTAGAGCAATGGCTCGCCCAATGCCCTGCCCGGCACCGGTGACGAGCGCAACAGAAGGGGAAGAGGGATCTGCCGATGGTGTCATTCACCCAATTCGCGGTGAAGAAAGGCCGAACGCAAGCGCAAATGCTCCCGCAAGCGCGAGACCGTTGCGCGCAAGGCGTCCATCGCTTGATCAGGATCCCGATCAAAGGTCGTGGCCCGCAGACGCACTTCCGGTCCTAGCGTTTCGATCAAGGCATCGATCTTGGGGCCGAAAGTATGCTCATTGAAAGCTGTTTCCAACAGAGTCTGCAAGCGCTCGCGATAGCGCTGAAAGAATGCTGGGTGCGCCAGCAATGGGCGCGAGATATCCCCGCCATCACGCCACCACCCGGGGCCACGGCGCCGTCCCCCAAAGCCTCGGAAACGACGACCATCACGACCACCACGGTCCACCTCGACGGCGTCGGCCTCTGGGGGCCGGGCGCCTTCCGCTCCGAAGTTGAGGGGCATGATGCTCAAATCCTCCGGCATGCCCATGCGCATGCTCCAGGTAGAATCTTGATCCCAGGGAAAGAGACTCCATTTCCCAGTGCCTTCGACATCATGATAGAGGAAGTAGTTGTTGAAGAACCCGTCCCAATGAGAAAGAAGGGCGTTCACGGCGAAGTAAGTGACCACCTGATCCACATCGAAGTGCTGTTCTATCAAGGCCGCCAAAGGCTCGTCGGATCCACTCGCATCCTCAAGCGCTTCAATGAGACTGACAAGATCTCCATAGCCCTCATGAGGGTGAGTCTTCTTCTCGTGCCGTCCCACGATGTCCATGCGACGCGGTTGCTGGTCTGCGGGAATGTATTTGCTAGGGCGATGATTACCCATCCAAATCAGTTTGTAGAGATTGCCTTCATCATCGATCTCATGCCGGCGAAAGAAGGCTCCGTTGAGCTGTTCAAACCACAGGTGATAGCCTGCCACTTTCCCATCGATGAGCACCCGGAAGAACCCGGAAGCGGGAGTCGCATTTCCCGCGAGGCGATACAGGTCATAAGCCAGCGTCTCATTGATAGTCGTGCCCTCATCCCGCTCGAAGAGCACGTTCAAGGTCGTCATGCCATGCAGAGGCTGATCCTTATGGAGGCGCACCTTGTAGCCGCTCTTGCGCTCCACGATATTGACGAAATCGAAGAGTCGCGGACGTTTCGATTCGAGATCAGTATAGATAAAGGCTGAGCGTCCTTGAGGGCGAATGGGTTTGGGTGGTGCCTCTTCGCGCCCCCAGCGAGGCCTTCTGAAATCGCCTCGTGGCCGTTCGCGTCCCCGATCAACTCCTTGCCCGAACGGCTGACGTCCTCCACGATCAGGACCGAAGCGAGGTCTCCCGAAGCCCCGGCCACCGCGTTCCGAATGGCGGGTGCGATAGGCCTCGCCCTCGGCATGTTCTTGCGCTCCCACATTGAAGAACTGCACCACGGGAATCTTGGCAGGCTCAAATCCACCATCGACATACACAGAGAGAGCAGGACGGATCTCATGAGGATGTGGAAAGATGCGAGAAGCCCCACTCTTGCTGGTCGCCTTCACACGCAAGCGGATGATACGGTTGGCCGCTTGCCCTGGCACTTTCGCCTCATAACGTCCATCAATCTGGCGCGCCATGGACACTGCCGTTTCGGAACTTTCCTCACCTGGAGAGGCGATTCGATAGAGCAAGGTCATGTCAGGAGTTCCCTCGCTCACCTCTGCGGTCACGGTAAGGGTGTGGTTAGGCGCAATGACCGATGCACCGACGGTCATTGCGGTGATCACCGGTCCAGGCGCTTCTGTGTAGACACTATTCACCGCACCTGGAGTCCCTGCGGGCTGGCGTTTCCTATCGGAGAGGCTCGACGGTGCCCAGTTCGCGGCTGCGTCTCCGGGCCCCTCGGGCGAGAGGCGCTCTAGAGATGCGGAATAGCCATCTGGACTCACCGGCCAAGGAGAACGATCGTGATATTCCACGGAATCAACGGTCTTGCCGTCCGCATTCTTGAGGTTGATCTTGTCCGAGCGATTGCTCAACGCTTTGGCGAATTCGCCAGAGACTGCGATGCCCTCGTAGATCTGAGCGAACAGATCGGCATCCTTGCAGATCACCACAAACCCTCCTTCGGGTATGATACTCGGGTCAGGAAACGTGTATTGGACCCCTTTAGTCAGTTTCCATCCAGAGAGATCGACTGCCTCCGTGCCGTGATTGAACAATTCAACGTATTCCAAACGCTCCAAGTCATCGGGCGCATGATAGAAGATTTCATTGATGACGACCTGTGCCACCAGCGTGGACGAGGCGGAGGCAAGCAGGGCGACAACCGGAAGAAGAAGAGAAATGCGGGAAGGGCAGAGCATGGAGGGCATGTGTCGTTTGTGTCACATGCGCGAATTCCTGCCAAGCCCCGCCACGAAAAGAGGCCGGATACACTGGAAACCCCACAGAAACCAGTGCTCCGGCCAGAGTTATCGGCACAAACGGTCGATATACCCCTACATGAAGGAGGTTCGCATCATTTGGCGGCGAGGCAGTAGAGTGCCTCTTTCCCGCGAAGATAGAGTTCGTCGCCCACCACCACAGGACAGGCATCAAAGGCGTCGTCGAGCGTGTTTGTCGCAACCACCTCCAATTGATCGGATGCTTTGAGCACAGCGACGTTCCCCTGACGACCCACGATATAGATGTGGCCATTCACACCGATAGGCGATGCATACACGCCACGAATGCCCTCGACGCGCTCACGAGAGAAATGCACTTTCCCCGTCTTCGCATCGAGACACGACAGGCGGTTATCATTCCCCTGGAAGAAATAGAGGCGGCCTTGATAGAGAAGCGGCGAAGGCACATAGGGAGTCCCCTCATCATGCGACCACAGCAGCCCATTCGATTCTGACACTTTCCCCTTGGTGTCGAGTTTGATTGCTTGCAGCGCAGCACCTCGGAACCCACTCATGACATAGGCCACACCATCTTCGACCACGGGCGTGGGGATGGTGTTGCGGGTCATTCCTGAAGATTCCCAAATGATCTCACCATTAGCGAGATTGTAAGAGGCGATCTTATCCGTGGCATTCGCAATCACTTGCTTCACTCCGTCATGTTCGACCACGACAGGGGTCGCCCAGGAAGTGCGTTCGTCACGCTCCTTGCGCCACTTCTCTTTCCCATTGGTCTTATCGAGTGCCACGATAAAGGAATCTCCCTCGTGATCCCATTTCACCACGAGGGTGTCCCCATCGATTGCGGGGCTAGCACCTTCACCAAAGCCATTGGAAATGCGCATCTCGCCAAAGTCTTTCGTCCACTTCACATTCCCATCCAGATCGAGGCAATGAAGCCCCCGCGAACCGAAGAAAGCGTAGAGATGTTCCCCGTCACTCACCGGAGACGCGGAAGCATAGCCGTGATCCCGATGGTGTCCTTCGTGAGGCACCTCTTCATGAACGACTTTATTCCAAAGCTGTTTGCCCGTCTTGCGATCAAGGCAGACGACAGAGAAAGCATGCACTTCATCGGGCTTCTGCCCCCTCCCAAAACCGCCTCGGCCGCCTCGACCACGATCGCCTCCCCGTCCCCTCCGTGAACGGAAAGCTTCTCGCATGGCGGTGCTTTCCTCTTCACTCAGCTTCCCATCCTCGTCCTTATCGTAGGTCTTGGCCCACTCGGGCAGAGGGCCATCACCAAGGCCACGGAAACCGCCGCCGCCCCTGCGACCATCGTTCTCCCGACCCTCGCCACCTTGCGCTTGCGGCCGAGCAGGCCGATCGCCTCTGGGCTCAGGACGCTCGCGTTCCCCTGATGGACGCTCACTCTCTTCTGCCGATTCGGCACTGCCCTCGACTTTCTTACCCGTACCGGCCGCAGCCAAGAGGAAGATCTTATCACCGACAATGATCGGGGTAGACGTGCCCTGCCCGGGCACCTCGACCTTCCATTTCACGTTCTTCTCCTCGGACCATTCCGTCACAGGATTCCCCTGAGGCACGACGCCGTTGTGAAGAGGACCACGCCACTGCGGCCAGGAGGCATCGTTCGCTTGAAGAGTTGCGGTGGCCACGAGAGTCGCAGTCGAGAGCACAAAGAAGGGGCTTTTCATAGAGAGCTGGGTGAGGTTTTTCGTTAGGAAAGGCGCCGCAGGAGGTTGGAGCCTCCTGCGGTCTACCCTTGCGGATCACAAATCACTTCCATCTGGTCTGATCGGAGCCCACCTATTCTCTCCAAAACAGCTTACAATGGAAACGATCTATGAAAGGTTGTGTTGCTGAGGTAGAATGTTAGTTAAAGATAAGGGCGTAGCTTGAGCTACTAGCGGCCACGACGACCACCGCCTCTTCCGCCCCAATCTCCTCCAAAGCCACGGCCGCCGCCTTCTAGGATTTGCTGTTGAGTCTCCTGAGGCAACCCACTGGAGGGAAGCCAGGCTTCCACGGCAGCGCGGTCCTGACGCACCCAATTGCGGGCCACGTCCTGTAAGGTGCTGGTTCGCAGCTCTTCGTTGCCGATCGTCGCTGCCCAGGCGGCCGCCGAGGCGGCGTCTTCACGGGCCAATTCTCGGGAAAACCCTTCCACGGCTGAATCCTTCACCGGAGAATCTTGCATGTTCGCCAAATACTCACTTGCCGCCAGAGGATCACGCTCTGTCCACTCGTCCAAAGCTTCTTCGAAGACCCCTTGCTGCGTTTCTTGAGGTAGATTGCTCGCCCAATCCATCACGGCTTGAGGATCGTCCTCAGCCCAGCGTTCGGCCACTTCAGTGACGGCGCGACTAGCGTACTCCTCACTTGCGTGATCGCTTATCCAATCGATGGCGGCATCGAGATCTTCACGAGCATACGACTCGGCGATCCGATTCATCGCCCCGGATTTCAAATCATCATCCCCTAACGAATCAACCCATTTGGCCGCATCTGCCGCGCCGTTCTCCAACACTTCCTGAGCCACCGACTCCATGTATCGGCCGCGTGAACCGTCTTCCGCGGGCAGATTTGAAATGAAGCTTACCGCATCTTCCACGCTGTTGGCCAGGAGGCCATTGACGATGCCACCTGTATACATGCCCTTGCGCCGATCCCCCCCTTCGCCATCGCTTTCTAACGAATTCACGTAAGCAAGCGCACTCTCAGCGTCATTCGTCGCCCACCCTTGCAACGCACTGTAGATATCAAAGGTACCGCCGCGATCAAAGCCGCCCCGGCCTCTTCCACGACCGTCCTCACCATTCGCCTCACGCTCTGCCCTCTCCGCGTCCGCGATCTCCGTCAGCTTTGCGATGGCATTCTCACCATCGATCCGTCCCCACGCATTGAGGAGGAGACGCATTTCATCGCCGCCGCCCCCGCGCCCAAAGCCACCCCGACGATTTCCCCGTGATTCACGGAGGGCAGCAAAGGCAGCTTCCGCATTCTCAGGAGTCAATTGCTCCAGCAAGGCACTGAACATGGCATTGCGCTTGAGCGGATCATTCTCCTTCATCATATCCTTGATGGCCGACTGCATCTCCTCGTTGCCAATCTTTCCGTTCTTGAAATAGTCCGCGAGGACAGGATTCGCCTTGGCCGCTGCCAAAGTGGCATCGGAACGCTGGCGCTCTCCCGGAGTAAGGGTATTCACCGTCTGAACGGCGGATCCGGATGCGGTCTCCGACGAGGCGGGATCAGCAGGTTTGAGGACCCAGCCGAGGCCAAAGGCCCCAGCAGAGGAGAGGAGGATGGCAATGATAAAGGGAAGCCGAACTTTCATGGGTGAGGGATCAAATGGGTGATGGAACAAGGTTCCACCTGATCAAGGCGAAAGGACCCGCAAGTCTCCGCAAAGATTCTTCAAAAGAAATCGCCCTCCCTCTCGGCAGGCCATCTGCCTCAGAGAGGCTCTCATCTGCGAGCATGCTCAGCACGCACCAACATCTGCGGAGTGCAACGACTGTAAGCTAGTAAATTTCCAGGTTCACCAACTCTCCTTCCCATGAAAACTGGATTTATCACATTAGGGTGCGCCTGCCTCATCGTCTCCGTATCCTCTGGAAAGACACTCGTTTCTGGCAGCATCACCGAAGACACGACTTGGAGCGCCGCAGGATCCCCCTATGAAGTCAATAATGCCTCCGTGGCCGCCGACGTGACGCTCACCATCCAGCCAGGCGCTGTGGTCCAATTCCTTGATTGGACCTCCCTCACCATCCACGGACGCATCCTCGCGAATGGCACCGCCGCTCAAGGGATCCGCTTCACCTCTCTCAGTGGCGCCACCGAAGGCAATCCTTGGGGAGCGATCCGCCTAACCAATGGCGACGGCGGTGGCGGCCAACTAGCCAGTGCCTTCTCACATTGCACCTTCGAAGGCGGCGGCTATTGGTTTCAAACACTGTTAGAAGTCTGGGGTGGGGCCCAAGTCAGCGTGAGCGATTGCGCCTTTCGCCACAGCAATGCCGATGCCATTCGATTCTTCGAAGACGCTGGCGGTCCCATTGAGGCGACCGTCTTTGAGGATAATGATGGCTACGGGTTGTGGCTCCGCGGAAGTTCACCCTTGGTTCACGGGTGCCGCTTCACGCGTAATGGTAACATTAGTCGATTGGAATCAGGAGGCGGCAAAGGCTCGTTTCCTAACTTCACTCAACCGACGTTCACCGATAGCGGCTATGTCCACATCGCGACAAACATCGACTCCAGTGGCACGCTCACGGCGGCCCCTTATTTCGTCGATGGCCATCGCTATGCGTTAGAGGGGCAGACGATTACCATCGATGGTGGCGCGTCTTTCGCCATGGCCGACTGGGCGTCCTGGACCATCCATGGTAACCTCATCGCCAACGGGACGGAAGCCGCACCAATTCGCTTCCACCGCGCTGGAGACAACGAATGGGGAGCCATCATCCTCTCTAACAATGATGGCAATGGTGATGGTCTTGCCAGTCATCTGACACACTGTCACTTCGAGGGTGGCGGCTACTGGTTTCAAACGCTGCTCCAGGTACACGGAGGATCTCCAGCAACGTTAGATCACTGTCAGTTTCACCACAGCACACTAGATGGCCTCCGTTTCTTCGAGAACTCCGGGACGACAATCACGAATAGTCTCTTTGAAGACAATGGACGCTACGGGCTCTGGCTACGTGGTTCTTCTCCGGACGTGCAGGGATCGACGTTCACCGGAAACGCCTATGCGAGTCGACTGGAGTCCGGCGCGGGATCTGGATCCTTCCCACAGTTCGCAGACACCCACTTCGACGACGGCCAACGCGTGCACATCGCCTCCAACTTCGACTCTGGAGGCACCCTCACGGCGGCTCCTTATTTCCTCGATAGTCATCGCTATGCGTTAGAAGACCAAACGATCACTATCGATGCTGGCGCGTCCTTCGCCATGGCCGACTGGGCGTCCTGGACCATCCATGGCAATCTCATCGCTAACGGGACGGAAGCCGCACCGATCCGCTTCTACCGTGCCGGGGATAATGAATGGGGAGCCGTGATCCTTTCGAACAGTGATGGCAATGGCGAAAGGCGCGCCAGTCATCTGACACACTGTCACTTTGATGGGGGCGGCTATTGGTTTCAAACCTTGCTCCAAGTCCATGGAGAGGCCCCCGCGACCATCGAAGACTGTCAGTTTCGCAACAGCACCCTGGATGGCCTCCGCTTCTTCGAGAACTCTGGGGGCCCAATCAAACGGAGCACATTCTCAGACAATGCTAGTCATGGCCTTTGGCTACGTGGTTCATCCCCTCTTGTAGAAGCCTGTCAGTTCACTGGCAATGGCTATGCGGGCAGGCTAGAGTCAGGCGCTGGAAAGAGTTCGCTCCCCATCTTCGTCAGCTCGACGTTTGCCCCAGGGCAACGCGTCCATATTGCGACCAATATGCCGACCAGTGGAACCTTCACCGCAGCGCCCTATTTCCTCGATGGACATCGCGTTTGCGAATCGACAGAAAGCGTGACCATCGACGCGGGCGCGACCTTTGCCATGGCTGCCTGGTCGACCTGGACCATTCACGGCAACCTCATTGCCGAAGGAACGGAAGAAGCACCCATCACCTTCTCACGTGCTGGAGAGAATGAATGGGGCGCTGTCCGCCTCACAAACCACGAAGGCAATGGCCCCGGCCTTGCGAATCGGCTTACCTACTGTCAGTTCTCCGGCGGCGGCTATTGGTATCAAACATTGTTAGAGGCTTATGGTGGGGCACCCATCACCCTGGATCATTGCCACTTCAACACGAGCACCCTGGACTTGGCCCGTCTCTCCAATGCCCCCGAAAGCCGTCTCGACCACTGTCACTTCGAGAACGCGGCTCACTACGGATTGCGCCTGCAAAGCGCATCTCCAGCCATTGCCAATAGCACCTTTCAAAGCTGCGGTCACAATGGGATTCTCTTGCTGAGCTCCGCTGATCACGGGGCCAGCTTGCCCACGTTCTCTAACAATGTCTTTGGAGAGGACGACTATATCGAGATCGGCAACAACATTGACTCAAGTGGAACCCTGGCGGATCCCGGCCAAGCGTATCTCGTGAACGGCACGCGCACCATCGTCGCCGGAGCCGATCTTTCCATCGCCCCTGGCACAACGATCAAATTCACTGATTGGCATTCGCTCGTGGTCGATGGCAGCCTGCAGGCCCTCGGCACCACTCAGCGCCCGATCACCTTCACCTCCGACGATGAAGAGAAGGAGGGGCATCAATGGGGTGCCGTTGTCCTCACTGGCAATCGCACTCGACCAAGTGCCTTCAAGCATTGCCTCTTGGAAGCAGGCGGCTATTGGTACAACGCATTGCTAGACCTCTCGGGCAGCTCCCCCGTCACCGTCGATCAATGTCAGTTAGCAATCTCAAGTGGTGCTGGCATTCGAACGTCTGGCGGCAATGTGGACATCATGCTCTCCTCTATCTCTGCCTGCGGGAGCCACGGCATCCAGGTGGATGGATCCGCTCCGCGCATTGATGCCTGCGACCTCTTTGAGAACGCGCAGGATGGCATCCACACGAATAATGGAAATGCCACCGTCACCGATTGTTTCCTCCGCGACAATGCTCGCGCCGGCGTCTGGGCAGCGAGCGGGACACCTCCGAGGGTGACGAATGCCTTCATCAGCGGCAATGGCGAATGGGGCATCAACAACCGTGGCAACAGCGAACTCATGGCGATCAACAACTGGTGGGGAGACGCTACCGGACCTCAACACGCCACGCTCAATCCCGAAGGTAAGGGAGATCTTGTTTCTGATCACGTCGTCTTCCAACCCTATCGTGTCTTTGCCAGTGGCCTTCCTCAGGAACTCGAAGCGGTCTTACACAATGGCGAAGCCGTCGCTGGAAGCTTTCCACGAGGCGTGAATGGCTTCTACTACGCCGTGGATGTTCCCGCGGGACAGAATCTCACCCTTTCACTCGACGACGCCAACGATGAAGGCGTGACGCAGGTCTACATGAGCCGTGGCCGCTATCCCACCCCGGGACACTATCAAATCCGCCATGAGGCCAATGCCGCTGACCAACGTCTCTTTGCTCCCACGGCCGGGCCAGGGAGGTGGTATGTGCTCGTCTACCAATTCACTGGGGAAACCAGTAGCGCATACACCATCCGGGCTGATCTAGCAGACATCGCCATTCAAAGCATCTCCCCCGAACGCCATTCGAATCGGGTGGGCTTCACCATGCAGATCGATGGCGCAGGATTCACCGCTGGGACGCACGTAGCACTCGTCGATGGCGTTCGCCACGTGAACGCCCTTTCCGTTGACGTAGACGCCTTCACGCGCGTGACCGCTACGTTCCCTTCAGCTATTCTGTCAGGACGCTACACCGTGGAAATCTCGGTGCCTGGCAAGACGCCTGCCCTGCTGCCAGATGCTTTTGAGGCGATCGATGGTGGCCATCCTAAACTGGTCACCGATCTGATCGTTCCTGCGGCAGTTGGCTATCATCAACTCGCCACCTTGTATGTGGAATATGCCAACGAGGGGGACGTGGCCATGCCCGCACCTCTCCTGATCGTCACTGGATTTCAGAATGACCAGCGGCGCGCGCTTCTCACATTGGAGAAAACCCGGCTGGTGACGGGATTCTGGACCTCAGCGATTCCAGAAGGTTTTGCCAATACTGTGCAGATCTTGGGCAGTGGCGAAACGCCGGGCATCTTACAACCAGGAGAGTCTGGACGAATCCCCGTCTATTACGCCGGGTGGCAGAAACCGTGGGACTTTAGTTACCCACCCATCGAGTTTGGTCTCTCAACCTTGGAAGCCACGGACACCCGCGCAATCGATTGGCCGACCCTGAAAGCTAGTCTGAACATGGGAGTGATGGAGCCGGCGGCTTTCGAGATCATCTGGCAAAACTACCAAGCGGGCATCGGCTCAACCGTGGGTGAATTTGTCACCATGCTAGGCCAGAATGCCGCCTATCTCTCACGACTTGGCCATCAGATTCAAGATGTCAGTGCTCTCAACCAATTCGAGTTCTTGCAGGCCGAGGGCATGGCACCACTCCCCTTCCTCGACCGTGAGGTGGACTACCGTTTGCAAGGAGCTGGAATGCCCCTCGTATTCGAACGCCTCTTCCCGGCCAATCTCTCACGGCGTTTCCGTCAGGGGGACTTCGGACGCGGTTGGTGGCACTCCTGGGACATGCGTTCGCGCACGCTGGAGGATGGCACCGTGGTCATCGCGTTCCAAGGACAACACCGCGTCTTCCAACCGGATGCCCGCGGAGGCTTCTTCGCCGCCCCCCACGACTCCGGTCGCCTCCTTTCTGGTGGCGCTGACATCGATCACAGGCTCGTCGAGGCCGACGGCAAGACCTATCACTTTAGCAATGGCCAATTCAGTTATGTCGAGGATCGCCACGGCAATCGTATCACCGCGACCCACACTGGCAATCGCTTGAGCAAGCTCCAACACTCATCCGGAGCCTCCCTCACCCTGAGCTACGATGGCAGCGGTCGTCTCACCGCGATCACGGATCATCATCAGCGGCGGACCAGCTATGCCTACACGGGAGAGATGTTGAGCCAAGTAACTCACGCCAATGGCAAACAGAGCAACTATCATTACGCGAATAGCCAAGCAGGTGCCAAGGCCTATGCGCTCACTGCCATCCAGCGTTCGGACAAGTCCGGTCGAAATTATAACTATGACAGCAACGGTCGCGTTGCGAGTACTAGTCGCGAAGGCGGACACGAAGCGGTCGCCATCACCTACGATGGTCACGGATCCGCCCATCTCACCGATGCCCTTGGCAGCACAACCGAAGTCCACTTCGACCACCATGGCCTCGCAACCAAGACCACCGATGGGCATGGAGCTTCGCGGATCCAACGGATGAGCGACGACCTTCAATTTGAGGCTGAAGAAGATGGGCTGGGGGCCATGCGCAGCTATGCTTATGATAGTTCAGGGCGTCTCACTTCCGTGACCGGGAAACTCGGCGGCGAGCGGACGTTCACCTATGATCGCGAGAATCGTCTCACCGCCTTTACGGATGAGGAAGGCCGGCAGACATCGGCCGCTTACGATGCCCAGGGAAATCTCATTGGCGTGACGTATGCCGACGGCACCAGCCACGCCTATGAATACGATGCTCAAGGCAACCTCTCTGCATTTGTGAATGGACGCGGCGAGCGCGTGACCTTGACCCACGACCAAGCAGGCCGACTCACCTCGAAGACTTATCCCGATGGGACCAGTGCTTCCTACGAATACGACGCTCGCGGACGCCTCAGCGCCACCGATGGAACCGCCGGTCGAACCGAATATGCTTACAATGCGCAGGATCTGCCCACACGAGTCACCTACCCACAAGGCACCTCCCTCACCTATCAATATGACGCCTCGGGTCGGCGCACCTCCATGACCAATCAGCGAGGTGAAGTGACGCGCTACGCGTATGACGAGGCAGGGAGAATCGCACGTTTGTCAGACGAGAACGGTGGAACACTCGTTGCCTACGACTACAATGCTGCTGGCAAGATCGCGCAGCAAACCTTGCCGGATGGGTCTGCGGTCGCCTACGACTACCATGCCTCTGGCCAGGTAAGTGAAGAGCGCCGCTACAATGCCAGTGGGACTCTGGTAGAACAAGGCACGATCACTTATGATGCCAACTCTCACCCAGCAGTGATCGAGACCAGCCAGGGTCGGCGCCGCTTCGAGTGGAATGCTCATGGTCAAGTCCTCTCACAAAGTTTCACGCCCACGGGAGGAGCTACCCAAACCATGACCTACGACTACGATGCGAGCGGTAGGCTTTCTCAAACGAGCGTCGACGGCACCGCGCAGCCTGTGTCTACCGATGCGCGCGGCAACTATCTCTCCGCTGGAAACATGACCTACGAACACGACGCCGATGGCAACGTGACCAAGGTCACGACGCCGTCCGGTTCTATCGACTACACTTATGACAGTGAGAATCGCCTCACGAATGCCTCGGGACCTGACTTCATCTGGACACGGACAATCGATCCCACCGGCCTGACGACTGCCATTGAAGAGGACGCCCAGACTTACGGGGTGATGAATGATCCTAGCAGTCCGGTCACATTCACCGGCCTACTCACGGAAGCCGGGGAGACGACCACAAACGCCCTCTTCGGGAACGGCTTCCTCTCCTTCCAAGATCCCTTCTCTAACAGCCCGCTCACTCAGCCCAATCTCATCTCCAATTGGGAACACGATTCCTTTCCGCTCACGCCTCTGGGGCTACCCCTCGTGCTCCATGTCGATGATGTGAGTGCGTTAGCCGACCAAGCGTTGCGGCATCCGCTCACGCATCAGGCGTTTCACAATCCCGTGACCGATGTCCTCACCCATTCTTATACAGGACTCGGTGTCGGTGGCACGGGACTGGGCATGGGCTTCTACGAGATCGCCAAAGGAACGGACTACGTGAGTGACCTGAAATGGTTTGGGCGCGCGAACACCGCACTCACAGGACTCTCCTACCTCGCAGGGACGATCGAAACCGTGCAAGGCTATCAGGAGAATGATGGCTACAAGATGTCTCACGGAATCGGCTCCATTGGGGCCACTGCCCTCGGCGGCTGGATGACCAGCGCGGGAGGAGTGGCCATCCTGGGAACGGCCGCATTGCCCGTGAGCGTCGGTCTCGGAGCCGCCGTTCTCATCCTCGACTATGGCGCGCGCGATGGCGGCTGGATGGAGGATTTCTGGATCTGGTGGGACGACCTCGACGTCAAAGGCGACCGCATTAAGACGAAGCCTAGCCAATCAAAGGATCCTAATGAGAAATACGGTCCCGCGGGCCAAGGTGATGCGCATTATGTCAGTCCTAGCAAAACCCTATCCTATCGCGTGGATTTCGAGAATGATCATGATGCGAGAGCGCCCGCTCAGGTCGTGATGATCTCGGATCCGCTCTCGGACAAGCTCGACTGGAACTCCTTTGAACTAACGGAAGCCGGCTTTGGGGATCATGTCATTCCTGTTCCTGGATCCTCACAGTCGCTCCAATGGGTCGAGCCCATGACCTACGACGGCAAGGACTTGGAGGTCGCGATCGATATCAACTTGGATCCACTCACGGGTATCATCACGGCAATCTTCAGCAGCACGGATGCGGAGACAGGCTTGCCTCCAGAGGTGCAGTATGGCTTTCTCCCACCCGAGGATGAGACCGGCCGAGGCCAAGGCTATTTCAGCTACCTCATCCACGCCAAAGCCGATCTGCCCACGGGCACCGAGATTCGTAATGTGGCCACCATCACCTTTGACTTTGGCGAAGTCATCGATACAAATCAGGTGGACCCCCATGACCCTAGCCAAGGCACCGATCCCGAGAAGGAAGCTTTGGTAACCATCGACGGCGATGCTCCCAGCAGTACCGTCGCCTCACTGCCCTCCACTAGCAGCGAGACATTCCTGGTGTCTTGGTCAGGGACCGATGTTGGCGCAGGAGTCGGAAGCTATTCGATCTATGTGAGACAGGGAACAGGCGCTTTCGAACCTTGGTTAGTGAACACGCAAGAAAGCTCTGCGCCATTCACGGGCATCAACGGCCGCACCTACAGCTTCTACGCGATCGCTCGAGATTTGGTCGGCAACGAAGAGGCCCTGAAAGCGAGCAGTGAGGCAACGACAACCATCGATGGCGGCGGAGGCGATGCCTATCCTGACTGGCTCAGCGCCCATTTCACACCTGCCGAGATCAATGCTGGCGTGATCACCACTCGCCTCGCCGATCCAGATAGCGACGGGCGCACAAATCTCGAAGAATTCGCCTTTGCCACCGATCCACGGGCCAACGATGTGGCCGAATTCCCCATCAGTCGACTCGGAGCCCACACCGTCTTCGAATACTGGCGCCAACGCGCCGGGGTCACCTATCATGTGGAAACGTCCGCCAATCTCCAAGACTGGGCCCTCACGACGCCCGATGCGGAGGAGGTGCTTGAGACCGAAGGCACGCGCGAGCGCGTCCGCGTCATCATGCCCTTCCAACCAGATCGGAGCCGCTACCTCCGCGTGCTGGCGGACGGTTGATCCAAGAGCCCATCACGTCCCTTGCCTCCAGGGCGAGCCATGGGTAAACTCCTACCCATGGCTCGCGGAGAATACGTGCTCGGATTGCTACTGCTCTTAGGGCTTCTTCTTCTGCGATGGGAAGAACCTCAGCGCCTCTCAGGCACCCTAACATCTTCCCGCTTAAGCACGCAAGCAGACACTTCCTTCTTCCCTGAGCAGCCACCCTCATTGCCGAGTAATCGCCTCCCGCTGCAGCGCGCCCTGGAGCAGGGCACTCCCGTGGAAATCGCTGTCGGCCACTGGAAACAAACCTTTCAGTTTCGACCACAGCGGCTATTGGCAGAAACCTTTCGTCTCACTGTGGCGAATGTCGCCTTACCTCACCACCAGCCCAAGGCCTATCATGGCCTCCACGAGAGGAGCTCTGCTAGTCTTGTCACGATGGGCTCTTCGCTAGGCGCCGTGATCCGCGACCGATTTGGACGGACGGTGACCGTGCGTTCGCATCCCGAGACCGGCGCTCTCGAAGCCATCATCACGGATTTGACTAACACTGACCACCAGTGCCTGAGCGATCCCATTGCTAACATTGCCTCCGTTTCCGGAACGCCTCTCGATTGGGGCTCTGCCGTCGCCGCTGTGGTGACCCCCGTTTCGGGAAGTGATCCTGCCACCGGACACTATGACCGCACCATCTCTCCCATCCCACGCGCTGAACAGTATGAGTTATCATTGAAAGAACTCCTCATGCTCATGGTGCTCGATAAGACCGCTGCGGGCGACGACTCGCACGCTAACATTCAATCCAAGACTTCTCTCTACCTTGCCACCGCAGCTCACGTGGCGGCCATCTATGAGCATCAGTTGGGCATCCGCCTGCTCATGCAGGAACTTCTCCTCTTCCCTGAGAATCATCCTTCCGAGAATATCCCCACAAGCACGGACAGCGAGCGAGCTCTGAACCGTTTCCAAGATTGGCTGCGCGCGCATCGCCACATCAGCAGGCACGACTGGGATGTGGCCGTGAAGTACGGCGAAGGATTGAGCGGGGGCACCCTCGGCGTGGCACGCATCAGCAATCTCGGGACTGAATCTGCCATCAGCGTGCAGAGGAAAGATACTCTTTGGAATGTGCTCGCCCATGAGGTGGGACACAACCTGGGGAGCTTCCATTCCGATGGCGGCATCATGAACAGTGCTCTCCTCGATTCGCGTGACTTCTTCCGGCTCATTGATGATCCCAACGCGCCCATAGACGGCGTCCCCCGCACGGCGGCAGAGATGATCTATCAATACAGTCGCACCCGCCTCCGAGGCGATCACCGCCTCCGGGCCCCCACGGAGATTCCCTTTGCACAGCCTGATCACTATCATACCCCCAAGGATCGCCTCTTGCTGATCGACCCGCTGGAGAATGATGACACAAGCGCGCCTTACGGACGGGAAAACACCCTCACATTAGCCGAGATTTCCAAAGTGATCCCCAGAGGCGCCGGCGAGGCCGAGATCCTCGATGGCGAGATACTCTTCTTTCCCTCCAATGGATTCGAAGGCACCGCCTGGTTCAGCTACTCCGTGAGGGGCTCCGAGGGTGCCACCGGGCTCTCCTGGCTGCACAAGGGCGACGTGGCTATCACCGTGGGCGAGCCTGACCTCGACCCATTCCACATTCGGGTCGCTCGCGGCGAAACCAAAGCCATTCCCATTGCCACTCCCGATCTGCCGCTCACTGATCTCACCCATGCACAGATCGATGTCTCACGTGATGGCCAATTCCTGATCCTCCGCGCCCACTCTGACGCCTTCGGAGAGGAATCGTTCTCCTATGGCGACATTCCCTACCTGGTCCACTACACGTGGAAGCCGCTCCAGACACAGCCTGATCTCTATCTCCTCCCGCCTGGAGTGCGCCATCTCAGGCTCTATCCACTCGCCAACGATCACGGTGTGGGCGAGAGCTGGGCGTTTCCTATCAATCCCACCCTCTTTGGATCTCAGCGCATCCATCGGGGCGTGTCCTCGCTTCGCTTGGTGAATGTGCGCAACCTGAATCCTGACAAGGGTACGATCGTCCCCATGCGCAGCCCCTTCACCATCGTGGGGGCGAGCCGTCAACAAGCGACCGGAGCGATCGAGTTCATCGCCAATGTCTCCGCCGTGGGCCGCGCGCAGTTCTCCTATGAAGTGGAAGACGCCACTGGGACCACAGCGACGGAGATCGTGACCATTGTCCTAGGAAATGAAGATCTGACCTCTCTCCATGTCACCATGGAGGACGCCATCTATCAGATTCCCAAAGATTCCCAAGATGAGAATGATTGGATGCACACGCTCCACGAAGATGATGCTTGGGATAGAGCCTCCGGAGCCATCGGCTATGAGCGCCGCAGCGGCTACGAAGGGATCATTCAAGATTCCGTCCTCTCCATGTTTAACATTAGCCCATCGGTCTACGTGCGCTTGCCATTCAAGATCGAACGCCCGGAAGCCCTTTCCAATCTCCTTCTTTCCCTACGCTACGATGACGCCTTTGTTGCCTATCTAAACGGACACGAAGTGGCGAGAGATCATGTGGAAGGCACCAGCCCCTTGCCTTGGGACGCGACTGCCATTCAAAGCCGCCCTGACAATCAGGCCATTCAACTCACAACCATCGACCTTCAAGGTGCGCTCCCGCTTCTCCGCTCGGGAGCCAATGTCCTCGCCATCCATGGCATCAATCGCACTCCCTACGATTCCGACTTTCTGTTAGAAGCCGCTTTGTCAGGCGTTTTGGAAGAACCTGGCCTCGAAGTCACGGCTCCAAACACGCGCTCCGTGAGTTTGCCCGAAGACACCTGGCTACGCGTCGCCGCGCATACTCGCGGGAACGCCACCCACACCGAACCTATTTGGTGGCCCAAACAAGTTCCTGACGGAGAAACCATGACGTTTGATCAGGGTCAAGACGGCACGCAGTGGGTACGCTTCTCCGGTCCAGGTCAGTATGGGCTGTTCGTCGCCTCAAACGCTCAGGGCCAGCGCTATTCCGAAGGCATCGTGGTGCAAGTGGGTACACCGGCGCAAGATCCTTCTCGCGGTGTGCGTGTCGATGCAGGCGCCGATGCGCATTGGGAAACGCTCGTGGGGACTTTGCGAGGACGAATCCTGGAAGGTGATGCCCGCACTCTGCGTTGGCATCAAGTCGATGGGCCATGGAAAACCGAGATGACCCATCCCCGGGCACTGGAGACGGCCGTGGTCTGTTTCGCGCCAGGCAGCTATCGCTTTGCCTTAATCGCGACCAATCCCTTTGGGCTTGAAACCCTGGATGTGGTCTCCATTCAGGCCGGAAACGACAGTGGCATGAATGACGAAACAGTGAGTCTCCACGCATTGCCGCCCCCTTCCCTGGCGGCCACCTCGGCAGAAGTCGCCTTGGCCTTGGTCGGTCCTGCCGATACCACTTATGGTCTCGATCTCTTCTACGGTCCGAATGATGGCGATCGGGATCCCAGTGAGTGGGCGTTCCAGCTTTCGTTGGGCACGCATTCCCCCGGTGTCATCACGCAGCCCCTCACAGACTTGATCCCCGATCGATCCTATCACTATCGTTTCCTCATGGATGGCCAGCATTGGCTCCCGACAACCCAATCCTTTCGCACCC
The DNA here is from genome assembly GCA_030425385.1 of Verrucomicrobiia bacterium. Taxonomy (GTDB): domain Bacteria; phylum Verrucomicrobiota; class Verrucomicrobiia; order Verrucomicrobiales; family DEV007; genus JAACDM01. Next base: position 285,951 of record JAUIAH010000002.1, read on the forward strand.
CGTTGACGGACAACGAGACCGCAATCTTCATTGACGACAAAGACAGCACTGCCAAGATTTGGATTCCGTTAGACGCAGCTCTCGATGGCCGTTGGCAAGCCTTAGATTTCGATGATACCGAGTGGGATAGGGTGCCCAACGGGATGGGATTTGATTTGGAAGGTGGGTTTGATGCGCACATTCAGCACCCCTTGCGCACTCATCTGTTCGACCGGAGCAGTTCGCTCTTCGCACGCTATCACTTTCACGTCACCGACACGCAATCGCATGAAAGCCTTCATCTTCAGGTCCAGATTGACGATGGTTTCATTGCCTATCTCAATGGCATTGAAGTCGCGCGGAGTGGTTCTGCGCAGCGTTCGCGCGGAGACTACCGCAGCACCGCAGCGCTTCGACCCGATCAAGCAGCCGTGCTGTGGGAAAGCTTCGATCTCTCGTCGTCACTAGGCGCGCTGAGAAACGGAAACAATGTCCTCGCCATTCACGCCATGAATCATGAGGCCGCCAATCCTGATTTCCTCCTCAACACACGTCTCCACGCCACTGGCCGTCCCTCACACTACGACGCCTGGATCCGGAAACAGGGGCTTCCTGAAGGCGCTGATCACACGTCTGCCGATCCTGATCATGACGGCATCACGAATGTGTTCGAGTATGTGTCAGGCTTGCCGCCACATGAACCGCAACGTCTGGAGTCCTGGTTGCGAGTGGCAGATCACAAGCTCACCTTTCGACGACGGTCCGACCACAGCGAGCGCAACATCGCGATTCAGTTAGAACATTCCTCAGACCTTGAAACCTGGGCCGCCTGGGAACCGGGCCCAACAAACATTTCCGTAAAGGCAGTGACTCCCGATTCCGATGCGATCACGGTGTCGCTGCCCGAGACATCCAGAATGGCCTACTGGCGGCTACGAGCCCATTGGAAATGAGCACTTGGCTAGGGCGTCACCGAACCGAACGCACGCGGTAGAAACGCCGAGGGAGATGGATCGGTACGATCTGCCCATCATCGTCCACTGACTCCAGAATGGGATCACGCCAGTGCCACTCTCCTTGGACGGGTTGCTCGGGTGGGCCCTGCACGCGCCACGGTCCCGCCAGCGTATCGCTCACCAGCACATCGTAGAGCCCATCAGAGACCCCTCTCCAATGCAAGCGATAGGCCATTTCCTCACGAACCAATGTAAGCCCCAACAACGGCGCCGTGAACGGCGCAGGGGAAAAGGCTGTCGTCCCGGGAAGATGATAGAGCGCGTGAATGGTCTCCGCCGAGAGCGCATCGGCATAGATCTGAAGATCGTCCAGATGCCCGAGGAATCCCGAACCGAACGCCATTCCCCCTATCAGAAATGCGCTGTTCCCAAGGTCCACCCATTGCGCAAGGCCGTCCGCGCGGGAAGCGACTTCATGACCATCGACGTAGATGGACACGCGACGCTCGACTCCGGGAGCCTCCTGACCGTCACGATAGACGATGACCAGATGATGGGGCTGTCCTACCTGCAGCACAGGCCCTGAAGTCAGCTCAATGGAGGCTTCATTGGTCCGCCATTCCACCGCGTTCTTGGTAATTGCGACAATGAATGGGGGAGACTCGATCACCGTTCCTTCACGCGTGAAGAGGATGGCCGGATCAGCAATCTGCTCATGCTGACGGAGCCACACACTGATGGTGAACGTTCGCAAAGGCGGTAGCATCAGCGCCCCATAAGAACGCTGCCGCCAGCGCTCATGGTTCAACGCCACCGAATACCCGGAAGCCAGAGGAGGCTCTTGCAACAAGAGCGCTTGATCTTTGGCCACATAGAATCGCCCCGGAGCCATTGGATTGATCGCATTCTGAAAGAAGAGCGGATCGGCTTCATCAAAGGGAACATGCGCGATGAGCGTTGATCCCGTCAGCGGATTGGTTCCGATCCGTATCTCTTCGCCATCGGTCACGCCATCCCTATCATAGTCCCCGTCCAACGTCAGCAAGGTGAGGTCATCATTGGTATAGAAATATTCAAAGCGATCCTCGAGCCCATCGCCATCAACATCTTCCACAATGGCTAACACCTCATGAAGGTCATCTTCGGATTCGGCTAACATACGCACTTCCTTGGCAGTCAACGTGCGTCCCCACACCGCCAGATCATCTACCATACCCATCCAATTGCGAAAGACGGTCCCCTGGAGCGCCGCCCCCAAAGCCATGTCCGGCCCCGGCGAATCATCGTCAGCGATAAAGAAGTTTCCCTGAGTGGCCACGCGCTCCCCATCCAAGTAGAGAGTGGCGATCTGAGAATGCCCATCGACCACCAAGCAGAGATGCTGCGGCCCCTTTCCGGGAAAGAAACGCACCTCCGCAGGATGCTCAGCCGGTCGCGATGAGGCTATTTCCAAAGCCAACCCATCGCCCGCAGGACGTTGCGTCAACGACCATTGCTTGCCACTCAGCAAGGTCCGTGGATGGGTCGATCCTTCGGCCTGGAACCACAGGGCAATGGCAAAGCTTTGGTCACTAAAGGAGAACTCCGGCAAGGCCATGACCACGAACTGATCATCCCCGTTCAAGCGAACCCCCTTCCCTTCGCGCCAAGGAAGATATTGGATCGGCTCGCGTCCACTGACACTGACACGCGTCTTGCCTATCATCGACACATGATCACCATCAAAGGTCCAGTAGGCCTTCATCTCTTCATCCAAGTCCAACCCGATGTCACGCCATGTGGGCTCAGGGTCCAGCGGGTCGAGCACGCCATCGGCGTCTGTATCCGCCCAAAGCGGGTTGGATCGCCCCATCTCCCCACCATCCGTCCATCCGTCCCGATCCGTGTCGGGATGCCTTGGGTCCGTCCCCATCTCCAGTTCTTCACCATCCGCCAGCTGATCCCCATCCGTGTCAGCATGGGTCGGGTCCGTCCCCCACCGACTCTCTACTTCATTGGTGAGCCCATCCCCATCGAGATCCTCAAAAGGGTCAAGACGATCCTTGCTGTTCAAGCCTAACACCTCCCCTAGAGAACTCCCCACGCCGCGATCCCAAAGACGATCCATCTCATTCTCTGTCAGTTCTCTTCTCCAAAGAGCCACGTCATCCACGACACCCTTCCAGTTGCTGCTCACACTTGCCGCATCCGCTGGTGCATGACCAAAGACGAGGAGATCATGTGCCTCTCCAGAGAGACGACCCGCATCCCGGTCGATGCTCATCGCTTGCCCATCCACCACGAGCTTCCGGACCGAACCTGAAGCGTCTGCCATGGCCACGACATGATGCCAGTACCCGTCCCGTACCCGCCCCTGGGAATACGTTTCTTCCCAGAGATCGAATGCTGGTGCCGCTTGATAGGGAGAAACCCAGAAACGCATCTCTCCGTATTCACCCACACCGATCAACCACGGCCTCTCCCCTCCATGGCTGAGAAGGACCGGGCGCAAAGCACTATCGCGCTCTAACATAAACCATGCTGAAATCGTGAACGAGTGATCCTTGATCTGTGAGGCGAGCCCGCTTCCTTCTTCTCCAATCGCAAACGAGGTCCCCTTGCCCGTCAAGTGAAGCCCTTTTCCAAATCGCCCATGACGAAACTTTGCTAGAACTGTCCCACGCATCGCTCCGTGGAATCCGCGCACACGTTCTTCGGTCGATCCATCGAACGGCCAGTAGGCGAGCAACTCGTCACCCCACGCATTTCGCGGCTCGGACACAATCGACTCGTCAATGTTAGGGTCTCGATCCACTGCAACCTCCTGACCATCCGCAACGCCATCGCCATCAGAATCACCAATCAGTGGGTCCGTCCCCGTGTGCTCGCTGTCTAACCAGATCCCGCGTCGATCCTCTGCCTTGTCAGTCAAGCCATCCCCATCCGTGTCCGCGAGATTGGGATCCGTCGCCAAACGAAATTCCTCCGCATTGCTGAGGCCATCGCCATCAGGGTCACTCCGGGGTTCCGCACGCCTCGGATCAAATCCATGGCGCAGCTCCCAGAAATCAGGCAATCCGTCATCGTCAAGGTCGCGGAGATGACGCATCAGAGGCCTTTCAGGGTCCTGGGCGAGAGGAAACAATGCATCTTCTGTGAGAGCGCGATCCCACAGAGTCAGATCACGCACCATCAACCGATCAGCCTCATTGCGCATGAACGTCACTGCCAGAGTCTCAGCAGGAAGCAGCGGTACTCGCGCCACTGAATAGGCATGATCCTGATCCACGTAGACAGCCATCCCTACCCCGTCACCTATCAAGACCACATGGTGCGACTCACTCGCCGCCGTCATCGGGATCGCAATCAACTTCAAACCACCAGCTTGAAATCCTAACACACCCTTTGACACGGAAGTGCGATGATAGAAGAGTTCCCAACTCGAATCGCCAGCAAGTAAAGTCTGCGCACCGAGCGCCCGTATGGAGGGCTCCATCCAGAAGCTGAGCGTGAAAGGCTTCGTGAAATCCACGGGAACCTTTGTTTCTAACAAGCATCCAGGCGATGCTGTCGAGGCTCGCCACGAGAGCGAATCCATTCGAAGCGCTCGCTGACCTTGCACGAATGCGATGTCTCCAGTCATGAGGTCAGCCACGTGAGACCGCAACGGCCAGTGATGCGTCAAGCCCGACTCTAACGGAAGCCCCTCACCACGAAGGACCGTTGACATCAATGCCAGGAAGAGGAAGAAGCTGGCAACACGCACAATACGAAAGGATAACACGCCCATTCCCGGCTCTGCCACTCATTCTTGCCAAGAGAATCGCTCCAAGAGGCACGCGCCGCTGCGATTGCTTTCAAAAGACCATCCTCGCGGAAGGGGTTAGCGGTCAGCGGTTTACGAGTTCACGAGGTAATGGCTTGGCAAACCTGACAAATATATCCCTTGCTAACAATAATTGCCATATCTATCATGATTTCTAGAATTGCGCTGCCCTCTGGCTGCCTTGCAAGAATCCACGCTCGAAACTATTGACCTTCAATGAGTTATGCGAAATCCATCTGCAAGAAACCTTATCAATGCTTCCATCGCCCTGTGCTTGGGGTTCACCGTTGGAGCTCCACGTTTAATCGCATCATCGGCTTCCGACATCGCTTCTGGCGATGCCTTCGGGGGCATGGCTTCCGGATCCAATGACGCCATAGGCGACTTTGACGAAGCTCCGATTGGCCGATCCTCCGGCCAAGCCCCTCCCGCCTATTCAGAGAGTGTGGACGCCACAGAGATGGCGATTCTTCAAGACACCTCATTCACGCCCCTGGGATCCCTCCTCGCCACCACTCTCGATATCCTTGGTATCGATGGGACGGTGACGACGCTTGCCGCATCAAACGTGGGGGACCCGGGAGCTCCAGCCACACACACCACTACCTCGCAATCCAAGATCGAGACTTTGGAATTGCGCGTTGGAGACCTCCCACTCGTCCCACCCCTGCTTGAGATTGAGGCGGACGAGATCCTCACCACGTCCAGTGTTTCCGAAACGGGTGGTACGTTCACACCGGGTGGAGGCTTCGCCGTCACCAATCTCGCCATCCGCGTCAATGGCATCCCAGCAGATCTCACCACTCTCGGCATCGCCCTCCCACCGCTCCCTAACACGACAGTTGATCTCGGTGTTCTCGGCCTCGCAGGCGTCACTCTCAGTCTCAATGAGCAGTCCGTCACAGGGGACGCCAGCTCGGGCATGACGGTCGAACGGACCGCCCTCCGGCTCAATACAGACGCCAGCGGACTCACATTACCACTCCTAGAAACTGGTCTAACGTCTAACATCGTCCTTGGCCACTCGTCGGCTACCCAAGGGTCTGATACGGACGGCGATCTCATCCCCGATTTCGCCGACGGTGACTCCGACGGTGACGGGATCCGTGACGCTATCGAGATAGCCAACGCGCTGCTCAGTTCCACACCTGGAGACACCGACGGCGATGGCATCCTTGATCGCTTCGACCTCGATTCAGACAATGATGGCATCAACGACGTGATCGAAGCGGGAGGCATCGATGCCAATGGAGATGGCAGACAAGATCCAAGCGGTGATGCCAATCCCGATGAAGATGGTGACGGCATCGTAGACACCGCCGACCCTGACGATGCCATCCCTACAGGCAATGGCACCGCGCTTCCCATTTCAGATTCAGATGGTGATCTACGCCCAGACTACATCGATTTGGACTCTGACAATGACAGCATCTCAGACCTCGTCGAAGCAGGGCACAGCGCAGCGGATACCAATGGCGATGGCCTCGCGGACGGCGCGGATCTGGACGAGGATGGCATTCCCGCCAACGTCGACCTGCGGGCGGGATTCGGCGATGCCCCAGACGCCACCCCACAGCCCGACAGTGATTCTGATGGCCTATCAGATGCCATCGAAATCGACTCTGACAATGATGGCACGCGAGACATCGTGGGCACTGGGAATGAGTCGCTCGACACGGACAATGACGGTAGGGTTGACGTTGCCATCGACTCGGATCTCGACCGCGACGGTGTCCCTTCACCCCTCGACACCAAGGCTCTTGCCTTTGGTGGCATTGTGAGTCCTTTCGCCGATCCCGATGGCGATAGCATCCCCAATGCCCTGGAAGGCAATGGGCGTATTGATACGGACTCCGATGGCATCCCTGACATGCACGACGCAGATTCGGACGCAGATGGCATCCCAGATCTCGCCGAAACCTCGGCAGACGCGGACAATGATACGGTTCCGAACCACCGCGACCTCGACAGTGATGGCGATGGCATCGCGGATGTGATCGAAGGAGGCGGCACGGATGTGGACGGGAATGGCATCCAAGATGGGTTCCTGGATGCAGATGATGACGGGCTTGTGGCCATGGTCGATCCCGATGAAAGCGGGACGCCTCTTCCATTGCCAAATTCCGATGGCGATTCTGTCCGCGACTTCCTTGATCTCGATAGTGACAACGATTCCCTCCCTGATGTCTTGGAGAGTGGTTCTGGTGGACTGGATCTGGATGGTGATGGACGTGTTGACGGCAACGATACCGACCTCGATGGCATCGCCGACGCTGCGGACGGGCTGCCACTTCTGTTTGGAGACCTCGCCAATCCGGCTCCCAAGAACGACGACGATGATCATCTCCCTAATCACATCGATCCTAACAGTGATAATAGAGGGCTCCCAGACATTGCGGGCACGCCTTTCCGAGCTCTCGACACCGATGGCGACGGTCGCATCGACTTCGTTGGCAGTGACTATGATGGTGACGGCATCCCTGATGCGATCGATACCAATGTGAATATGTATGGAGGCGCCCCAAAGTTTCACTCCTATGGAGAATGGATTGGTCTGCGCTTCCCCGCTCCCGACCTGCCCGATCTTGAGATCGTAGGAGGTGACGCGGATCCTGACGGAGACGGCTGGAACAATGCCACCGAGTTCTACTGCGGCACCGCGCCTCTTGATTCATCGGACTTTCCGACTCTCATCCCGACGTTCACCGACGACTCCTGCAGTGCCTTTGACGGACTCATGGTCGCGCGCGATCCGCTCGCTTATGCGTTCGGATTCTACGAACTATCGACGGAGTTAGAGAACTGGTCGTCCCACGAGACTGATATCGAGATCACCTCGTCGGAACCCGAGTTCCTCGTCGCCCAACTGGCCACTCCAACCGAAACCATGGATCGCCTATTCCTCCGCCTTCGGGTCGACCTTCCCTAGACCCCTATGCCACCAGCTCTCGGATCACTTCGCCACCGAACTGGGAGAGCTGCTTGTAGCGCCCTCCGTGATAGTAAGTCAGTTTGTTATCGTCCAACCCTAGCAGGTGCAGAAGCGTGACATGCACATCACGAATAGGGTGAACAACATCAACGGCTTGGTGACCGATGTCATCGGTGGCTCCCACGACGGCACCGGGTTTGACGCCGCCTCCAGCGAACCACATGCACATGGCTTGATTGTTATGCCCCCGACCGAGAGCCATCTCTCCACCGCGGTGATTGTTGTCTGGAGTGCGGCCAAACTCGCCCGTCCACATGACGAGAGTGTCTTCTAGCAAGCCTCGCGTCTTGAGATCTTTGATCAATCCAGCGATTGGTTTATCCACGCTCTTGATCCTAGCAGAGTGACCACGCTGGAGGTAGTCGTGGCTGTCCCAGCCACCGGAGAAGATTTGGACAAATCGGGTCCCCTGCTCGACAAGGCGACGCGCCATCAAGCATTGCTTTCCGAAAGGCGCCGTGTCCGACTCATCCAGGCCATACATGCTCTTGATCGTCTCAGGTTCAGAATCGATATCGACAATGCCAGGGACTTCCATTTGCATCCGATAAGCCAGTTCGTAGCTTTCCATGCGGGCTGCGAGATCCGCGTGTTCAGGATGGGCAGCAGCGTGCGCTTGATTGAGGGCAGCCAATTCATCCAGGGCACGACGCTGGTGCGCCCGCGTTTTGAAGGCAGGGCGGTTGAGATCCAGGATAGGCGATCCCACCGAACGCAATCGCGTGCCTTGATAATGGGCTGGGAGGAATCCATTCGTCCAATTCCCCGGACCACCCTGCGGCAGGGCCAACTCAGTCATGACGACATAGCCAGGCAGATTCTGATTCAAGGTACCGAGGCCGTAATTGACCCAAGCTCCCACCCCGGGGTCGCCGCCAAGACGACTGCCCGTGTTCATGTGAAAGAGGGCTTCAGGATGATTGAGAGATTCCGCTTGGCACCCGCGATAGACGCAGAGTTCGTCGGCAACCTCGGGATCCGCCATGTGGACAAATTGATCACACATGTCGATTCCGGACTGGCCAACCTTGCGCGATCCGAAAGGCGAACCAACGAAGAAGCGGTCACCGCTTTCGATCGCCTGCGTGAGGGATGACTGCCGGAGGTGCCGTTTGTTGAGTTCTGGTTTGGGATCAAAAGTGTCCATGTGGCTAGGACCACCCTCCATGAACAGCATGATGCAGCGCTTGGCCTTGGTCTTCACCTGGGGCGCACGAGGGGCCAGCGGACTCGCTTTGTCTTGCGCTAACAGATCAGTAAAAGCGACTGAGCCTAACGAGGCTCCGAGACCGTAGAGAAATTCGCGTCGAGAGTTCATGGTTCCGTTAGTAGATGTAGATGAATTCGTTTGTATTGAGCAGCACCAGGCAAGCATCCGCCAAAGCGCGGGTTTCGGGACTCACATCCCAGGGTTTCGCATCCGCCTGATAGGCTTCAAAGGCAGGCAGCCACTCCTGATAGTCGAATGGCTTTCCAGAGAACTCCTCCACGAGCGATCGAGTGACTTCCGTGGGATAGGGCACAGGCTCCGGAGTCACCTCACGGTGATACCCCTGCATGTCTGTCACGTAGCGCACCAGACGATCACGCTCGTCAACCGATGCGGGACGCCCCAATGCCAGGGCGAAGGCGCGCTCGATCTGGGCGGGAAGATCCTCGGGGAGCTCGCGCTGCAATCGAAGCGCGAACGCTATCGTTCGATCCGTAATGACATCACTGTTAAGCAATGTGAATGCCTGAGGAGAAACGGCAGCCGCCTCACGGCGCTCACAGGATTTGTTAGGATTCGGTTGATTAAACGTTTCGAGAAAGGGGTCCGCCTGGCCGCGCACACGGTAAGCATAGACACTGCGGCGATTACGCTGATCGGGTTTGGCCGAGGGTTGATAAGCCGGGGCAATCGAGAACTGAATCATCCGCGGCTGCAACGCGACTTCCATGTTGATCTCGGGACGCACGGGCAAGCCGCCAAGCGCAGGGTTGAGTTCCCCCGACACAGCCAAGAGACTATCACGCAAGGACTCCGCATCCATCCGCTGTGGCATGGCGAAAGCGAGAAGCGCATTGAGAGGATCGGCCTCAGCAAGCTTCTCCCTGTCTGGATGTTGAGTCGCTTGCTGATACGTCTGGGACGTCATGATAAGACGGTGCAAGCGCTTGAGTCGCCAACCGTGCGAGACGAAATCCTGGGTGAGCCAGTCTAACAGCTGCGGATGCGTGGGCTTTGCCCCCTTCACCCCAAAGTTGTTGGGGGTCGCCGAGAGCCCTCTACCAAAGTGATAGTGCCATACTCGATTGACGATCGAGCGCGTGGTGAGTGGATTGTCAGGGTGTGCCAACCAATTGGCCACGGCCAGCCGGCGTCCCGTAAGCGCCTCCGGCACATCTGTCAGCGGAGGAACCGCGCTGAGCACTCCAGGAGAAACTTCCTCTCCCTTGGCGTCGACCGCTCCACCCGTGAGGATGTAATGCTTCCCGTCCCACTGTGGATGCGGCTTCTCCGTCTTGCGAAGCTTCTTGGCGTTGTATCGGTAATCTGGCCCATTGTAGACAGCCTGCGCAAGCGGCTGGAAACGTTCCTGACGTCGTTGCCAAATCCAGGTGTCCTGCTCTCGCACCTTGAGTCGGCCTTCATCGACGTGGTTCAATCCCACATGTCGAGGAGGCTTCTGACCATCGGGAAGCGCATTCCGCTCCTTCAAAGGAAGGTAGTCTTTGCCACGCTCAGCATACCACGCACGGGCGGCATCTTCCCGCTTCTTCACCAGCGCCTGGCGCGCATTGTCCGCATACTGATGCAGCTGATCGACATGCTCACGCTCCTCCTCAAAGTCACTGACATTCTCCTCAGGCAAGAAATCAGCCTTCAATTCGGCTGGCTGCGTGGCGGCAAAGGCCGCATAGAGTTGGTAATAGTCACGGGTCGGAATGGGATCAAATTTGTGATCATGACACTTGCAGCAACTCATGGGAATGGAGAGGAAAGCCTGCCCAACATTGTCCACGATATCATCGAGAAATAGCTGGCGAGCGACCTCCTGCTGCACCATCGCCGTTCCCCAAGGGCCCATCCGCAGGAAGCCCGTCGCGATCTTCATCTCCGCAGAATCTGGGTCCAATTCATCACCCGCGATCTGCTCTCTCACAAATTGGTCCCAAGGTTTATCCGCATTAAATGACCGGATGACGTAGTCGCGGTAGCGCCACGCATTCGACCGCTCGAAGTCATTGGAGAATCCGGCTGTGTCCGCATAGCGCGCCACGTCCAGCCAATGCTGCCCCCATCGCTCGCCATAGTGTTCGCTGGCTAACAATCGATCAATCAATCCTTCCCACGCCTCGGCTTCATCAGCTTCCCAGGCCACGAGAAACGCTTTCACCTCTTCAGGCTTCGGAGGAAGGCCTAACAGATCAAAGGTAGCTCGCCGAATGAGTTGCCTGGGGGAGGCCTGGGGAGCCGGAGCAAAGCCCGCCTCTGACAGTTTCTCCCTTACAAAAGCATCAATGGGATGTCCCTTCGCACCGGAAGGCTCCGAAGCCTCCACCGGCGCGAAGGCCCACAGGTCCTCAGGCTGGTAACGCCGATAAGTCCAGGCATCAGCAAGGCCGCCGCTCGTCTCCACAATCATGCCGTCCTCCGTCACCTTCCGTGTGCGCTCTTCTGCCACGTGCCTCGCCTGCGTCTCCGCGTCTGGCCAAGGAGCACCTAACCGCACCCACTCCTCCACCGCCGCAATCTGCGCCTCCGTGAGTCGATCATTGGCCTTGGGCGGCATCTCATAGTCCGCATCTGCCCACTTGATCGCCGTGATGAGGAGACTTTCCTCGGGCGCTCCCGGCACGAGCACCCTGTTAGAAGTCTCTCCCCCCTTGAGAAATCCCTCACGACTCAGGAGGTCCAGCCCTCCTTTGATCTTCTCGCGGTCATCCCCGTGGCAACTCGTACACTTGGCCGCCAGGATAGGCTGCACTTCCAACGAGAAGAGTCGCGCGCCGTCGTCCTCGGCACCCACGGGAATCAGCAAGCCCAACGGCAAGAACAGATGAAGGAGAGATCGGTCAAACATAGGTGTTAGGGTCTTCCAGAGAGATAAAGTTGGCGAATAGCTTCAGGCGACAAGGCCTCCGAGCAGAGGAGAAAGTCATCAATGGCCCCATTCAAATTCCTCACGGCGAAGTCGGGGTCCTGACGCTTGGGCTCACTCCAATTCCCAATCGATGCTGCCCCGATCACGATGGTGGGCACCAGCATTTCCTCGCGCACGCGCTCGCGACTGAGGATTTCGCCATTCAGATAGTGCACGACTTCCTGAGTGCGCGAATCAAACGTCGTGGCCAGCTGCAACCACTGACCACTCAAACTGGGAGACCAGAATGGCGGGGAGAAGCAGATCTGTTTGTCAGGATTCCCGGGGCCTGTCCGATTGTGAGCCTTCACCGAGAAGAAGAGACGGCCATCGTTCATGATCTGCCAGTGCGGTTCGTGCCGTTCATGACCATCCGTGAGGAAGAGCGAATTATACCACCGATCAAGGCTATCAATCTTGACCCAACAATGCAATGTCAGGGCCTGGAAAGAACCGGGAATGACGAGTCGCACGCGACTACCCATGGGAGAGAAATCAAGTGCCCCATCCGCATGTCCCCAGCGATCATGGGTCAGCTGCGCCCTGACAATGGTGCCAGGATAGGATGGCAGGCTTCGATCCCCCCACTCACGCTCGGAGGCACTCCCAGGGTCTGTCAGATGCAGCACGGTGCGCCCATCGGATTGCCAATCCTTCGTCACCGCCTCCCAGGCCTCAAAGCGTTCCTGCCGATGCACGCTCAATGCGTCGATGAGTTCGGAGACGCGCGGAGACGCTTCCGCCTGCACATTGGCTACCACTCCCTCCCCTTGCCAACTCAGGCTCTCGCCACTCTGTAAGGTCTGCATGTCCGCCTCACGCGGGTGCCATTCCACTTCCCCATCGAACACTTGGAGATCCGCTCGATGAGGAGTCACCTCAAGGGAAAACTCCGTTCCGAGATCGACCAAATCGCCCTGCGCGGTCTGGATACGAAAGCCCTGTGCCGGCGGCGGCACCACGGCGCGCACCTTGCCCGCCTCCACCCGCATGGCCATGGTTGAGGCCACTTCAAAGCGCGCCGGGCCCTCGACTAACACCGTCACACCACTGAAGAATTCCAACTGCGCTGTTCCCTCTGCCAAACTGATCAAACCACTCGGCACCAGGTCGCCACGAGACAACTGCCAGGAGACCCCTGCCTGGTCCGCCACGACCGCAAAGCCCCGAGCCACAGGTTCTTCCGCAGCCATTGAGGGATTCTGAGAGGGAGAGGAGGAGGCGACCATCCACCACCCGAGCGTGCCTACAAACAGCGCGGCAGCCGCCCAAGCAAGGACGCTTGCCCCACGGAAGCGATCAGAGGGAACCACCACAACTTGCCCTAACATGCTTTCCTCCGCCTCTGCCTCCAAGGCCGTGTGCAGTTGCAAGCGCTCGTAATACGCCTGACGGGCTTCTGGGTCATCCTGCAACTCACGCTCCAAGGCCTGAAACTCCGCAGTCGTGATCGCTTCGTCTAACAATGCATCGATGAGTCGTTCTCTCTCAGATGAATTCATGACGACGCAGCAAGTTGTTGGCGAATGCACGCCGCGAGCGCGTTGCGGACGCGATGCAGCGTGACTTTCAGGCCACCCACACTGCGATTGGTTTCTAACGCATAGTCCTTCAAGGGCGTGCGGTGCACATAACGTTGCTGGATCAGTTCGCGATCCCGATCACGCAACTTGGCAAGGCATCGGCGGAGCGCCTGCTGGCGCGTCTCCAATGCTTCGGAAACGTGCGGCAATTCCTCAGCAATGAGATCTTCCAACGTCTCACTGAAGACGAGCCGTTGCTTCTCGCGGGTGCTCTGTTTCCGATAATTGCGCACCTCATTACGAGCGATGGCGAAGATCCACGCTTTGAAATGGGTGCCTGGCGTGAAGTCCGCACGTTTCCGCCAAATGGTACTGTTGGCCTGCTGAGCCACATCCGCCGCCGCCGAATCCCCCGGCATGAGGGCATTCACATAGAGACGCAGAGCCGACTGATGCGCCGTGAGCAGAGCCACGAGCTCGGCTTCTTGAGAGGCATCAGGCGTTTCCATACCATGGCAAATGTCCGCAGGGGCCGAAAGGTTAACAAGAATTTCTGATTCTTTCGCAAATGAGGAGCTCTCGCAGAGAACTGCGGTGCCTCTCCACCCTACCGAAACCGGTCCATGCTCAAGAAATCGATTGGGTGATCCGTGCGCCCGAGCAGAGCCAGATCCGCTAGGATCTCTCCGACCACGGGCGCGAATTTGAAACCGTGCCCACTGAAGCCGCAGGCGATCGTGACGTTCGCACTCGTCGGATGCCGATCAATGATGAAATGGCCGTCTGGGGAGTTCGTGTAGAGGCAGGTACGCAGCGCTAACAAATGGCCATTCCCCTCGGGCAGATGACCTTCCAGGCATCTTCGCAGAGGAGCTTCATCGCCTGCCAGGTCGATCCGTCGATCCACCGATTCGGCCGTCGTCTCCGTGCCTGGTTGATGCAGCGCTAACTTTAATCCAGGCTGCTCTGGCATCATGGGAAAGCCGTAATAGCCAGAGCCTGGCTCAGATTCGATGAACCAGGTAGGTAGGGTTCCAAGAGCAAAGGGAGCGAGCACTTTGGGCCAGAACCAGCCCCAGGTCTGTCGCGTCACCTTGAGGGCAAAGGGCAGGCCCGCCGACCATAACGGTGCCCAAGCGCCAGCCGTCAGCACGACATGCTTTGCACGGAAAGCCCCACGATTCGTCTCAATCCGCACGCCTTCGGAAGTCACTTGCCAAGACGTCACCTTCACATGGCCTAACAAGGTGGCGCCACCTCTCAAGGCGCCTTCCACGTGGGCATTCATGGCAATCTCCGGCACGACAAAGCCTGCCTCAGCTTCGAGAAAACCCGTATAATGCGAGGGTAATTCGAACTGCGGAAAGCGCTCTCTTAGCTGTGCCGAACTGAGACGCTCATACGGCAACTGATGCGCTGTGGCCGCCCTCGTCGCCCCCGTGATAAACGCTGCATCTTCAGGACCCATATAAAGTCCACCGGTGCGATACAACACTCGCTGCCCGGATGTCCTCTCAAGCGCATCCCACAACGCAAACGAACGCTTGAGCAGGGGCACATAATTGGGGTGCTCATAGTAGGCTGAGCGAATGGCTCGTGAGAACCCATGGTGCGCGCCCAGCGTATGGGGAATGGCATGCTGCTCAAGGCCTAACACAGAGGCGCCACGACGCGCTAAGTGATAGGGTGCCGCGGCCCCCATCGTCCCCACGCCAACCACAATGACATCAACCTTTGCGAAGCTCATGATCCCCGAAGTGTAACGGGAGGCCAGCCAGTTGCCAACCCCACCTCTCAAGGGGCGTTCACCAATCCATCCAATCAGAAAGTCCTTGAATACCTTGCTGAACAATGCATTCTTAAGAAATGGATAAACCACCAAGGGAACTCGTCGCGGCATCATCCCGTCCGCTTGTGCTCGCGATTCTGACTCAGGGCGAGAGCTACGGATATGCCATCATTCAGGAGGTGAAGAAGCGTTCTGGAGGCCATCTTGAGTGGACTGACGGGATGCTCTACCCCGTGCTTCATCGACTGGAACAAGAAGGGATGATTCGCTCAGTCTGGAAGAAATCGGACACGGGACGCGACCGGAAATACTACCGCATCGAGCGGGCAGGACGCAAAGTGGTTGAGAAACAGAAGGCCGAATGGCGGGCCGTGAATGGAGCGTTAGAGGGGCTTTGGGAAGGAGGCGCGGCATGTTCGATCTAGAGGCATCCCTGGCGAAATGGCGCGAGGAACTAGCAAAGGGCGGAACCCTGGATCGCGACAGCCTAGCAGAATTAGAGGACCATCTGCGCGATGCCATTGAACGCCGCGTGGCTGCCGGCGATGAGGCATCGCAAGCCTTCGAGGCGGCCTGTGCCAGTATCGGTGATGCCCAGGCGCTCCATTTGGAATATGCCAAGGTGCATCCGAAAGTTCCCTGGCGGAGGCGTCTCTTGAACGCCCTCGTGGGTTATGTGCTCGTCAGCACACTAATTGGACTCGTCTTTCAGGTGAGCGCTTTGCTAGAGGTCATCTTGCTCGCCCTCGGATTGGGGGCGATCATGATAGAAACGCCATGGTCCATACCGGTCGACCCCAACTCTTCCTTCTTCGCAGGTTTGGCCTCTGCCATGCATGAGTGGCATCAGCTCAGTCTAGCAACGCTCTTCACTATGGGCGCCCAAGCGGTGCTCTTTGCCCTCCTGGTCTGGACCGTGACCCGGGGCATGCGAGGCTCGCTAATCTGGGTGACCAAGGCCGTGGATTGGTGTCAGACTTCATTGCCAACCCAGCTCGCCGCTAGCGTCGGCCTAGGCGTCGCCTTCTGGCTCGTCAACTACGGGATGCTAGTTCCTTACGTTCTCAACTTCCTCAGATACACATCTGGCGATCCTGATCCCGTAGCGCCGTATCTTGAATACCAGCTCATTTATCCCCTAATCGCCTGGATCGTCCCTCTAGCATTGACCTGGATCGGGTGGAGCGCTTTCCGCATCTTTCAGTCGGATCAACGGAATGGCCTCTATCATACCCATGCGATCGCCGTTTGCGGCTTCATCTTTGGCGCCATGGCGCTCCAAGCAATCAACATGATCAATGGGATCGGCTACTTTGCTCTCGAGGCGTTCTGGAATATCGAGAGCATCTTGTCACCGCCCGCTGTGCTAATGGCCCAAGTGACGCCCTTCCTATTCGCTTTGGTATTCATCATCACGCTATCTGGCGTTGGCTTCCCTACCTTGCGGCGGTTTCTAAGTGGCGCCATCAAGCGGCCTTGGCTGATCCCTGCATGCTGGTTGTTCATGCAGTGGGCTTCCGTCCCATTCACGCTAGCATTCTACCCAAACGGACTCTACCTGAATGATTGGGAGTGGGTGAACCGGTGCTTTCTAGCGCCTCTCCTTCATAGTCGGTGGGCACCACTCTTCTTGACCCTGAAGGGGTCCGCCGCCTTTGCCATCGTCCTCACATCGCTTCTCATCGCCTTAAATCTCAGCGCGCGACGCCCGGCGTCCCGCCCAAGAAGCGTGGCTTGAGCAAGCTCATATGCACGCTCTCGCGCAGCGCAGCTATCCCAGAAACTTGCCGGGATTGAGTATCCCCTTCGGGTCTAGCGCTTTCTTCATCGTGTGATGCACGTCGATGGCGGTTTCGCTGAGGGCTTGATTGAACCACGGCTTCTTGGCGAGACCGATGCCGTGCTCGCCTGAGACGACGCCGCCCCAAGCGAGGACTTGTTGGAAGAGTCTGTCCAGGGCACGATCCACTTGTTGGCGATGCTTCGCATCGTCCATGGGCGGGACCATGAGATTGACATGGATATTGCCATCTCCAGCATGACCAAAGGAGGCGATCTGAAAACCCGTTTCTTCCTGGAGCGCGGCGGTGAAATTGGCGAGGTCCACGAGACGGCCTCGCGGAACCACAATGTCTTCGTTTAATTTGGTGAGGCCAGTGGCTCGCAGGCTATACGAGAAGGCTCTTCGAATCTCCCAGATGCGCTCGCAATCGTCATCAGTGAGCGCTGTCTCCAGAGTCAGGCTATTCAATTCTCCTAACAACACCTCTAATTGACGACATTCCGAATGCACGCTGTCCGGTTGCCCATCAATCTCCACTAACAAGTGAGCGTTTCCATCAGGAATCATCTCTTTACCCACATGATCACGTGCTGCTTGCAGTGTGAACTGATCACTGATTTCCAATGCTGAAGGTAGGAATCCAGAGCCCAAGATACGCTGCACAGCGTGAGCCGCCTCTGGAAACGTGGCGAAGGAACTGGATAGCATGGCCCGCGCTGGGGGCAACGGCAAGAGACGGAGCGTGATCTCCGTCACCACGCCTAACATCCCTTCGGAGCCGACAAAGAGGCCGACGAGGTCGAAGCCCGTCTTGTTCTTATGACATCGACTGCCCGCTCGCACGATGCGTCCATCCGCCAGAACGACCTCTAACCCTAACACGTAGTGACGGGTGACACCGTATTTGAGGCAACGTGGCCCGCCAGCGTTCGTAGCGACATTTCCGCCCAAGGTGCACTCTTTCAAACTTGCCGGATCAGGCGGGTAGAAGAGTCCTTTGGACGCCGCGATTGCTTGCAGGTCCGCCGTGATCACACCGGGTTCTACCACCGCGATCCCGTCTTCGGCATGGACCTCCTTGATGGCTTGCATTTCGAAGAGTGATAGGGCTATGCCTCCTGCCACGGGCACGCAACCACCTACGTAGCCCACCCCGCCACCGCGAGCGGTCACCGGGATGTTGTGGCGATCAGCGAAGCGCATCACAGCCGCCACCTCCTCGGTCGTCTGGGGAAGCACGACTGCATCTGGCTGATGTTCGTGGTGCCAACGGTCTCGCCCGTGGACCTCCCGAGATGTTAGGTCTGTCAGGACTTTCCCATGCTGCAAGCAGGACCGTAGTTCTCCAACCCAATCGGGCTTCAATGCAATTTCCATTTCTACTATATGTTTAAGACATTCAAGAACTTCGTAGATCTTTCCAATTAGAATATGTTAAATTGTTACTGGACAATGGTAGTGGTGTTTCCTAGTTACGGCTACCGTGCTCACTGCCGAATCTCCAGAAATCATTGCTGACGCGGGGTTTACATTTCCCGAGCCTCTCGTGCCGCAGAATAGCCCCACGGCGCGTCACTATGATGCTTTGTTGCGCGGTTTGACGCATAAGATGAACAACCTCTTGGCCGTCATTCAAGGTTTCTCGAGTTTGGTCTTGATGCAAGACGGGTTGGACGAGATGTCCACAGAGAATCTCCAGCATATGAAGGATGCAGCCACTAGTGCATCGGACCTCGGAGAGCGCATCATGCCGGCTGGCGGCTGTTCCCGAGTGGATCTCGCCGATGTGGCGTTGGTGGACGCGCTGCCCATGCTGGTGACGCGCCTGCGCACTCAGGTTGAGAAGGCGGAAATCCCTTTTCAGACGAACTTGAGTCAAAACCTGCCAGTGGTGCGCGCGGATCAAGATCGGCTGCGCACCATCCTCGATGAACTGGTGAAGAATGCAGTGGAGGCTGCCGGACCACGAGGTGAAGTGGGACTCGACGTCCTTGCCCCAGGGACGGTGCCGGGGAGTTCTCAACACGCTGTCGACTTCTTTGTCCGCAACACCGGGGAAGACATTCCTGACGAAATGTTGCTGGAGGTCTTCAAGCCTTTCCACACGACGAAAGACAACAGCCACCTGGGCATCGGATTGACCACCGCCTACGTCCTCGCGGGGCGCATGGACATGTCGATCGGCGTGAAGAGCGGAGGCGGCATGACGACCTTCTGGCTCGCCGTCCCGGTGGCCTAGAGGTCTACTCGCGACGCCGCCCTAGCCTTGGCGCATGAGGGATTCGATCTCGTCCGCTTCGATGGGAATCGATTCCATGAGATCGATGTTTCCAGTATCCGTGATGAGAATGTCATTCTCTAACCGAATGCCAAATCCCTCGTCCGGAACGTAGATCCCAGGTTCGCAGGTGAAGACCATGCCCGGTTCCATGGGCCGCCAGGTGTCGCCCACATCATGGACATCCAATCCCAGATGGTGCGCAGTCCCGTGCATGAAATATTTCTTGTAGAGTGGTTTGTCAGGATCCTGGTCCTTCACCTCATCCGCATCGAGGAGCCCGAGCTCGATCAACTCGGCCTCTACAAGCTTGCCGACTTCTTCCTGGTACGGTTTGATCACCGTGCCGGGTTGCATCCACGAGACGGCTTGCCGGAAGACGCGCAACACCGCATCGTAGACCTGACGTTGCCGATCGGTGAATTTGCCGTTCACCGGTATCGTACGCGTGAGGTCACTGTTATAGTTCGCATACTCAGCCGCCACGTCTAACAGGAGCACCTCACCATCTTGGCAGACCTGGTCGTTGCTGAGATAATGGAGAGCACACGACCCCACCCCTGAGGCAATGATGGGCTCATAGGCAAAGTGATTGGACCGATGACGAAGAAATTCGTGCGCAAGCTCAGCCTCAATTTCCCATTCACCCACGCCGGGCTTTACAAAGGAGAGCAGGCGCAGGAAGCCTTTCTTGGTAATCTCACACGCTTCCTTGATGAGATCGATCTCTTGTGGTTGCTTGATCTGGCGCAAGCCTGAAATCAATGGTGCCAGGCGTTCATAGCGATGCAGCGGGTAGGCACGCTGACATTCGTGCACAAAACGCATTTCGCGAGATTCCGCATGGATCTCCGCTCGCGGATGCTCGTTGGTATTTAGATAGACGGTGTCTGCCTGAATCATGAGCATTCGGAAGTGCTTGGAGAATTCCTCTAACCAATGCACCTCGTTGATGCCTGACACCTCGGTGGCCTGGTCCTTGGTGAGCTTGGCCCCTTCCCACACCTTGATGTGGTCATTGGTTTCGCGGACGAACAACATTTCCCGATGCTTCTCATCAGGCGCATCGGGAAAGAGGATGAGCACCGTTTCCTCCTGATCCACTCCAGAGAGGAAGAAGAGGTCACTGTTCTGTCGGAACCGCGCCGTGCCGTCTGCATTCGTGGACGGGACGTCATTCGCATGGAGAATCACCAGGCTCTTAGGAGGGAGCAACGCACGGAGGCGTTCGCGGTGGTGAACGAAGAGCTGCGAGTCAATGGGCCGATATTTCATGAGTCTGGCCTTTCATAGGACGTGTCGCAGGGTTAAGCAAGGCTCCCCTGTGAGCAACGCCCTGCTTTCTTCCTCGCCCAAGACCCACGTCGTCTCCGTCCGCGACTTGGTCGATTTCGTGCTGCGCCGTGGCGGGCTCACGCGGGGCAGCTTCCGCAGCGCACGCCGCGCCCATGCTGGCACCCAGGGGCATCAAGACGTGCAACGGCAGCGCCCGGCCCATTACCAGCCGGAAGTGCCGGTACGCGATGAGATTCGTGGAGTCACCGGTCCCACCCTCGTGGTCCAAGGCCGGATCGATGGCGTGATCGAGACAGCCTCTGGGTGGTTGTTAGAAGAAATCAAGACAGTGGTGGGAGAATGGAACGGCGAAGCCCGTGACACGCATTGGTCTCAAGCCAAAGTCTACGCGGCCATCTTCGCGCAACAGCGCGCCCTGACAGAGATCGATATCCAGCTCACCTATCTCCATTTGGAAACGAATGATCTCACCGTCTTTCGCAAGCAGTTTTCCGAAGAGGATTTGCGACTCTTCTACGAGAATCTAACAGACGTCTACCGCGCCTGGATTGCCTATCATCACACCCATTGCGAAGAGCGTGACCTATCCATCCGCCAATCGACCTTCCCTTTCCCCGAGCCCCGTGCCGGTCAGGAGCGCTTGCTAGCGAAGGTAGGCGAAACCCTGCAACAGCAACACACCCTGCACGCTGAGGCGCCCACCGGAATCGGGAAGACCATTTCCACGCTCTATGCCGGCGTTCAGGCCGTTGTGAGAAACCAAGGAAATCTTCGGCTGGCCTATCTCACGGCCAAGACCACGGGCCACGCCTCCGCCCGCAAGGCAGTTGCGGACCTGGCCTCTACGGGTGTGAAGCTGAATGCGCTCGCCTTTGCTGCCCGCGACCGCTTGTGCTTTGGCCAGCGTTCCGGTGAGCCCTGCGATGTCACCACCTGTCCCTTTGCTAGGGCTCACTACGATCATCGGCAGGCCGCCATGCGCGAGGCTCTCGATCGTGGATGGATAGGTATCGAGACGCTGCGTGACCTCGCTGAACGCCACCAAGTCTGCCCCTCTGCCTTGGCCATCGATCTCGTCCCTTGGGTGGACCTCGTGGTCTGCGATTACAACTACGTCTTTGATCCTTCTGTCAGACTGCAGAGCCTCACCAACGAAGGCACACAGCAGGTGGCCCTCCTCATTGATGAAGCCCACAACCTACCAGACCGCGCGCGCCGCATGTTCACGGGCGAGATCTGCGGCAATCGGCTCTCCAAATTAAAGCAAGCCCTGGGCAAAGCGCTGCCGCCGTGCCAACAAGCCGTGGACAAGCTCCTCACTCTTCTCCGAGACGTCCGGCAGCGCCAAGGCGTGAACCAAGCCGTCATTCACCTCGAATCTCTTCCGCGGGGGCTGCGCGCCGCTATGGGCCAGTTCCTCACGGCCGCCGATACCTTCCTCAGCCGTGGCGACACGCCTCCCTTTCACGAAGCTCTGTTAGAATGCTATTTCGAAGTCTCGCATTTCCTCAAGCTCTATGACATGGGAAACCCGGAAACCCATGCATTGCTCCTGGAAACGCGCGATCGCCGTGGTGCCCTGCGGCTGCGTTGGCTCTGCCTCGATCCTGGCCCTCTCCTAGAGAAGGTTTATCAGGAAACCGGACCGACGGTTCTCTTCTCGGCTACGCTTTCGCCTGACACTTACTTTGAACGGCTTCTGGGGCACTCCCGGCATCCGGCACGCCTGGAACTGCCCTCACCCTTTCCCCAAGAGAATCTTGGCCTCATGGTTCACACAGGCATTGCCACCACCTATCGCCGTCGAGGCGAGTCTTACGGCGCTGTGGCTGAGATCTTGGCCACGTTTGCCTCCGGTAAACCCGGGCATTACCTCGCGTTCTTCTCCTCCTACGAATATCTCCGTCAGGTGGAGGAAGCCCTGCGCGGCACCCGTCGCCCAGGCCTGCGGGTCCTGAGTCAACTCCCAGAAATGGACCTGGAAGAGCGCGCCGCCTTTCTCCGGCATTTCGAGAAGGCACCCTCGCCACGAAGCCGTACCTCCTTGTTAGGCCTAGCAGTGTTAGGGGGCGTCTTCGGTGAAGGGGTGGATCTGACAGGTGAGAGCCTGATCGGCGTTGCCGTCATAGGCGTCGGGCTGCCTCAGGTGAATGCGGAGAATGATCTGATCAAAGAGCGCTTCGCCTCACGCGATCACGATGAAGCCCGCGGCTTTGATTTCGCCTACACCTATCCTGGTTTCAATCGCGTCCTGCAAGCCGTCGGACGCCTCATCCGCACGGAAACCGATCGTGGCATGGCGCTGCTGATCGATGAACGCTATCGTCAGCACCGGTACCGCGAACTCTTTCCGGCATGGTGGCAGCCGCACATGGTGCGTTCGTTAGAAGAGATGATCGACCATCAAGAGGCCTTCTGGTCATCTGAAGGCTGATCGCTATCTCTGCTTCACAAAGGCCTTGCTAGCCTCCGTGAGAAATCGGCGCTGCGCCGCGATCCGATCCACGAGACAGAACTCCGATGGCGTCTCAAAAGTCAGCGTCCGATCCGCGTACCCTTTCAGAAAGAGAAAGACCGCTTCCGGCATACCCGGAACCCGGCGCAAATCCAAACGCCGCCGAAAGATCACTCCGTCCTTGGCCATGCGTCCATCGATTCGTGATCGGCCATCGATCGGCACCCTTCGAGAAGTCGCTTTCTCCAACAATTGCCTAGCAGAATCCGCATCGTCATTCCGATTGAGATCGTAGAGGTATGCTCCCTGGCCATCGAAATCCTCATGCAAGCAAATCGCCAGGCCAAACGAGGCATCCTCGACGGCTTGCCACACTTCCCGGATCGGACTGAGATATTTCCGGTGGAACAGGCGATTGAGATCGTTCCCCTTCGCATCCGTCCGCTGATTCTCCACCACGCCATGCGGATTGAGACACGGAAAGAACAGCATTGGCCGTTCCCCCAGCACCTTGTAGCCACCAGCCTCGAACCACTCTAGCAATGCCCAAGGCGGCGCTGGCTCATCCCCGTGAATGCCGGTAGACACATAGAAGCCATTCCCCTCTTGCAAAGGAATGCGATTGCGAATCTGCATGAGAGGATATCCATCCTTCTCCCCCACGACCTGGGCGCGAAATTCCGTTCCCCGCACTGCCCGTCGCCAACACCCTAACAGAGCCTTGACATCGTGTGCGCAATGCTTCCGCAAATAGTCAAGGTCTCGAGATTGCGCCACCGTCGCCCGCCCTCGTTTAAAGTTCGTTCAACAAGCGCTCGTGAATCCCACCAAAGCCACCATTGCTCAGAACGACGATGGTATCGCCCTCGTGCACGAGCGGCTTCAACCTTGCAATGATCGCATCCACATCTGGCTCGTAGTAGCCTTCTTTACCCGCTGCCCGTACCGCTGCGATGACAGCTTCAGGGTCCAAGCGATCCTCAGGCCGGAATTTCTCAGGAGCGGAGATGGGAGGGATAATGGCCCCATCGGCCTCTGCCAAAGCTTCTCCTAACTCTTTCTGAAAGATGTTCTGCTGAGAGGTATTCGAGCGCGGCTCGAAGACCGCCCAGATCTTCCCTTGAGGATACTGGCGTCGCATCGCCTGCACCGCCTGCCCGATCGCGGTGGGATGATGGCCAAAGTCATCGATCACGCGTACGCCGCGCACGATCCCACGCACTTCTTGCCGCCGGGCAATGCCCTCGAATGTGGTGAGCGCCGCTTGCACCTCCTCAGGCGACAGGCCCGCGTGCCGCGCGGCAGAAACGGCCATGGCTGCATTCCTCACATTGAACTCGCCCGCCATGGGCACCTCATACGTTTCCCCCGCCAGGGTGAATCTACTTCCGGACTCCTCATAGTGCACGTCCGTGATTCGTCGATCACAACCCTCGCCCAAACCAACGGTGCTGATTGGCGCCGGTGCCCCATCGGCAACTGCCAAGCAATTGGGATCGTCTCCATTGACGAAGGCCATTCCATTTCTCGGAACAATGTTAAGCAAACGACGGAAGGTAAGCTTGATCGCGTCGAGACTATCATAGATGTCCGCGTGATCGAACTCAATGTTATTGATGATGGCCACTTCGGGAAGGTAGTGGAGAAACTTCGAGCGCTTGTCAAAGAAGGCCGTGTCATACTCGTCCCCCTCCAAGACAGTGTAGGCACTCTCCGTGAATCGCGCCCCCACGCCAAGATTCTTGGGCAAGCCGCCAATCATGAAGCTCGGCTCGCGTCCGGCATGCTCGAAGATCCAGGCTAACAAAGAAGTTGTTGTCGTTTTCCCATGGGTTCCCGCCACCACGTAGTTGCTTTTCCCACGCAAGAACTCTGTCTTAAGGATCTCAGGCAGGGACACATAGAGCAGTTTGCGCTCTAACACCGCTTCTGCCTCGTCATTCCCACGACTGATGGCATTTCCAATGATCACTTGATCTGCCGTTGCCGGGATGTTCTTGGCCGCATACCCCGACACGATCTCGACGCCTTGCTCTAGCAGAAAGGTAGACATGGGAGGATACACATTCGCGTCCGAGCCGGTGACGGTGTGCCCGCGCCGTTTCATCGCCGCAGCCACCGAGCCCATGGCTGTCCCACAGATGCCCACAAAGTGAAAGTGTTTCGTCGATTCTGCCATAAGTCCGCGCCAGACTAGGGCAGAAGGCCGATTTGGCAAATCGAAGCCGTGTCAGACCGCAAGTCTGATCACAAGGAGGCGCATTCCCGGCACTCCCTAGTGACCGCCAGCAGCGACTTTCGCATAATACTGCGTTTCCACCAAGTCCCCTGCCTTGTTGAGCACCTTGCTACAGCCAGGATCGAGATGGGTCAGGTGGAGACGCTTGCCGAGGCTCCGATACCGCTCACTGACATTGTGAATGGCCTCAATAGCAGAGTGATCGCATACCTTGGATCGCCGGAAACTGACATAGATATCGTCAGGATCGTCTTTGGGATTGAAGAGATCCTTGAATGGCTGAATGGAGCCAAAGAAGAGCGTCCCACGCAATTTATAGTAGCGCTTCCCTTCCTCTTCTTGGTGCAATTCAAGGCGGATCTCCTTCGACCGCTCCCAAGCATAACACACCGTCGAAATGACGATGCCAATCCCCACGGCGAGGGCCAGATTATGAAAGACCACCGTGACCAGCGACACCGTGAAGATGACCCATAGATCCGTCGCTGGCACTTTGCCAATGAGACGGAAACTGGACCATTCAAAGGTCGCAATCACCACCATGAACATGACACCGATGAGGCAGCCCATGGGGATCATCTCAATCAATCGCGGGGCGAAGAGAATGAAGACGAGGAGAAAGGCCGCTGCGGACATGCCCGAGAGACGCCCACGCCCTCCGGAATTGATGTTGATCATGCTCTGGCCGATCATGGCACAGCCGCCCATGCCACCAAAGAAACCGGTCACTATATTCGCAACGCCCTGACCCACACACTCTCGCCGAGTGGAACCGCGTGTTTCTGTCAGTTCATCGATCAATGATAAGGTCATCAGCGATTCCACCAATCCGATGCTCGCCAGCGCAATGGCCAAGACCAACACGGCCTGCAGCGCTGTCTGATTTCCAAGATCGATCTTGGGAATGGCAAAGGAAGGTAAGGATGCTTGCAACCCTTTGGGAAGATCGGCAACAGCCTCACGCTCACTTTCTGTCAAAGAGCGCTCGGCCACAGCTTGCCCACGCGCGGCGACCTCTTTGACCAAGAGATCGGACTCAATCTCGGCAAACTCCGCAGCCTTCACTTGAGTCTCATATTGCAACGCCCGCTGCTGGTCCACCACATCGCTCACTGTTAGGGTTTCAAGTGGCGTGAAGGCCACCAGGCAAGTGCCGAGGACAATCGCGACCAGAGGAGCTGGCACCGCACGGGTGAACCGTGGCAGAAAGTGGGCGATCAGCATAGTCATGATGATCAGCCCAAGCGTGATTTGCAACGCGGGCGACGAGAACGACATCCAATCGGCCTTCGTGAGGAATCCGACTTCGGGATCATAGACCACGCGGTGATTGGTCTTAAACTGCCCAAACTGCGCCAGGCCTATCACAATAGCCAAACCATTGACAAACCCAAGCATGACCGGATGCGGAAGGATGCGAATGAAGCGCCCCAACTGCAAGAGACCAGCAAGGACTTGAAGGATGCCCGCGACGACGACCGCCATCAGGAGATACGGCAACCCGAAGAGCACCACGACCGAAGTCATGACGACCGCCATGGCTCCTGTCGCCCCCGATATCATGCCTGGCCGGCCACCGATCGCGGCTGTGATGAATCCAACAATGACAGCGGCGTAGAGTCCCACGAGAGGATCCACGCCCGCAACGAAGGCGAAAGCGACGGCTTCCGGAACCAACGCCAGAGCAACTGTTAGTCCTGAGAGAAGGTCGTCTTTCCAACGAATTCCCTGGCCGTATTTCCGGTAGATGAGTCGAAACATAGAGGTAGACCCACCGACCTCCCGTCAGCGGGGCAGAGGAGCTAGGCGGTCTTGCCTTCTTGCGCAACCGGTTTCACCCAGTTTCTTGTCAATCCCCAATCACATGAATCTCCATATAGGAAAGCGTCAGTTTTCATCGCCACCGGGATCGTAGGCGAGCGCGCCAGATGCATTCAACCGCAGCCACCGCGCGAGGGCGTCCACTTCGCGCTCTGTCAGGTTGGGAACGCCAAAGAACTCCCCATCAAAGGCACCACCTTCCACGGTCTTCCCTATCGACACTTCTCGAATGACTTCCGCTGCCGACGTTCCCTCGAACGCCGCACCTGCCGCCTGCGCCGCCGCAAAGACGGACGAAACATTCTGCGCATTGCGACGGGACCTCGCTTCCCACGTTCGCTCCCAATTACCCATCAACGCTTCGATTCCAGAGGCGGGCAAGCCAGTTTCCACCAATCGTTCTTCTGCTAGAACAGGAGGGTATCGAAACTGCTGATACCCCGCACGCCTAGCTGCTCTATACTTGATCAATGGATTGTCGATCTGCGAAACCCAACGCAAAGCGGATTCGGGATCGGAGTTGGCAATCCCCCGCGTGAGCCCCTCGATTGCGGAATCGCGATGTTCCGAATCGGACTGGGCAATCAACCATGCCGAGGCTTTCTCGGGATCGATCTCACTCCACATTTGCACCAACCACCGCGTCATCTCTTGGGGATGTTTCGTCGCCTCTGTGAGGTAGCCAATCGCACCCTCAGGATCCTGGGCCAGCCAAGCACGAACCGCCTCGGCGTATTGATCACTATCCATGACGCTCGCAAGCGCGCTCAACATCTTCAGCACCTCCGGCGGAATCTCACCAGGCGATGCCTCTTCCGAAACGGCCTCATCCGCTTCATTCGCATCCACCTCCGCCACTGAGGCATTCCCGGGCAGCGGCGGCAACATGGAAACTAGTGGTTGGAACGGCGGCGCGGGCATTCCTTCAACGCTTGGATTCACGGACAAACGCCCAGCGAAGAATCCCAGCGCCACCAAGAGAGCGATTCCCATCCCACGAATGACATAAGCAGGCATCCACGAGAATCACGCAGAAGTATCCATACGCAATGAGATTTCCAGAACCCTGCCTACCGCCGCAGCCACCCCTTGCCGTGGAGCAGACGTCGCCGGGGGGCCATGGGATCTTTCTGCACGCGTCGGAGGATCTTCTTCACTTTGTGCCCGGCACGGACTTTGGCAAAGATGATATCAAACCCGCCGGTGCCCGCCGAGGAGAGTTTCACATCGCCCACATTTAAGAGGCCTAACAACCCGGGCTTATCGACATCGATCCGGCGGATGTCAGAAATACGCACTTCGTTAGAGCTCTTCGCAATGATGCCACGCACGACTTCCGCCCGCGTGCGCGTGATGAGGTAATTGTCAAAGTGACGGAGGATGATCAGCCAGAGGGACAGCAATAAGGCGAGACCGATTGCCGAGCTCTTGGCTTGGCCCAATGGAACCCCGATATAGGGTCCGATCACGATGAGAAAGGCGGCGGCACTCCCAAAGAGGATGATGAGAAAGAGTAGTTTGGGGTATCCAAAGAGAGATGGATGCAATCGGCAGATGATTTCGTCAGGATCAGGCTCATCGCTTGCTGAGGCTTGAGCCGTCGACACCGGAACATCGTCATCATCTTCCTCATCCGCCACCCAGATGCCTTCTCCGAAGGGCACTTCCTCAAAGAGGCTTTCCAATTCAGCCTCATCGTCATCTTCGGCCGATTCACGGTCATCTGCAGAGGCCTTCGGGGCCTCATCGCCGACCCATTCGAGCAGTTCCTGAATCTGTTGCATCTCGCCATCCCCTACTCGGATGCACCACGACTCCATCCCAATCTCGCCGTCATCGAGCATCCTGGCGAGTTGCCTCAAATCGTAAGGGCCGTACTTGCGCCCTTCGCTGAGCAAATTATAGCGCGGCTCAGCCATCGCAGTCACGGCGATTCGGGAATGGTCACCGGAGGCAACCAATCCTCACGTTGCAACAAGCGCGCCACATCCAGATGAATGACGGAGGCGGGGTCTTGCTTGTGCACTTCCGCCAGCAGCGGGGTCAGGCGGTCCATTTCCGCCACGGCAGCATGCACCAAGGCCTGCAAGATAGCGGCATTGGCAGCTTGCTTCTCAGGGAATAGATTGGTGGCGCGAAAGAGCACCTGTCGACGATCCCATACCGCCTCGAAATTCCCGATCGTCAGGGTTTCCGAGGTCCGCATGAGCAGTTCGGAAAGTTTGAACAGATGATAGGATTCAAACTGATAAGGCGAGGTGGCGACAACATGAATGCCATGGATCGGGGCAAAGGCCTGCACGTGGACGTGGACACGCGTGTGATGCGCTTCAAACGATAGTTGGAGCACGTCCTGATCGGGCACGCGTTCGTAGGCCCAGCCCTTGGCATCGAAGGCGTCCTGGATGGATTGGAGAAAGCTGGGCATGGTGCGGACTATCATTCAAGCACGCGCACGGTCAAGGCGTGGAAAGAATGGAGGTCGCGTGAATACCAGGCAACGGCACCGCGTCCACACCTGTGCGCGCGGCAGATTTCCTCGCGCAATCAACCCTGTCTATGCTACCCTTCACCATGCGATGTCGCTTGCTCTCGCACTGGAACCTACTCGCTGTAGGCTTACTCACTCTATCCTCCTTCGCCCGTGCCGACCTGGCCGATGCCTATTGGCAGGCTCGCGATCAATTCGATTGGGCAACGGCAGCCGAGCGGGCCCAGCGCTGGCTTGAGGCCGATCCGAGCCAGCAACACCTGCTAGGGGCCATCGCCGAGGCGCGTTTGCAGCTGGGCGATTCCGATGCCTGTGAAACGTGGTTGGCCCGCTGGGAAGCCACCGTCGACACCCCGACGGCTCCAATGCGCGCCCTGCGCGGCGAACTCGCGTGGGCTCGAGATGAGCGGGAAGAAGCACGCGTTCATTGGCTCGAAAGCTATGCGCTCGCCAAGGATCTCGATGTGGCGCGACGGCTCCTTTCTCCTCAACTGTGGGCACCCGAGGAGCGTGCCCAGTATGAAACCATGATGAAGCGGGTAGCCGACGATTATCGCTTCGTCGCGGCGATGGACGTGGCGGGCGAAGCTGCCGTCCGCGAGCGCGACTGGCAGACGGTGGAGGGACTGATCAATCGCTTGAATCAAGGAGGCACGCGCAGCGGGATGAAGACGGCCGCTAGCTTCGAAGCGCTCTTGCGTGAACGCGAGGCGCTCCGTGCGCTCGATGATGCCATTGCCACAGGCGGCAACGCGCAAGCACGCGCTCGACGGGCTGATTTCTTCTTCAACCATGAACGGTATCAATTGGCATGGGAAGACACCACGTTAGCCCTCACACAAGCACCACGCGCTGTTCTGCCCAAGCTGACGCTCGCTCGACTCCATGCCCGGAACCACCGTCATGAGGAAATTCGCGCCCTGCGCGTCGTGACCCAGAACGATCACGCCATCCTCGACACTCATGAGCGCCTTACCTTGGAAGAGGCAGACGGAGCTCTCTCACAGAAACTCATTTCTCCGGATGCCTTTCTTCACCGTGCCTTGCTCCTGGCGCAAGCGAAACAGCCGTTCCTCGCTCTGGACGATCTCAAGGCGGCCGGACCTGCTCTAGAGAAATCCGCCGCAGGCTATCACTGCCAAGCCCTCTGTTTCCTAGCACACCAACAGAAACAATCAGCGTTCGAAGCCTTTCACCAAGCTCTCGAAGTCGATCCTAACCACGAAGGTGCCTGGGCGGGCCTGGCCAAGTTGGCCATGGAGCGCGCGGACTACACCGAGGCTATCGACCGTTACCAATGGCTGGTGCAACACCATCCGAAGCATGCGCGCTACCAGCAAGAACTCGCGAAAGCCTCCGCGCGACTGCGCCCTGAAGAATCCTAACCAACTCCTTTTCCTGTCGCCATGAACGCTCTCTTTCTCACCCTTCTGCTAGTGCTGCTGTCGCTAGCACCTCTCACCGCTCAGCGCACCACCAGTGCCGATCTCGAAAAGGCTGCCGAGACCATCACCGTCACGCCGTCTGGAGGGGATTTCAGCGCGGGCGACGAGATTCGAATCAGTTTCCCAGCGGCTATGATTCCGTTGGAAGCCATTGGCGCAGCAGCGTCGATTCCCATCACTATTCTTCCTAACATCGCGTTCACCGCAGAATGGCGATCGACCAGCCTCCTCGTGCTCAAGGTCACCGGCCCTCTCACACCGGGCCAGGGTTATACCCTCGATCTTTCCCCAAACCTCACTGACGGCGATGGCAATCCCCTGCCCACGTCGTCATGGCAGGCGGTGGCCTTTCAGGCTCCCGCACTCGACGTGAAGAGCCGTTTCCGCCCCCAGGGTGATCGACTCGCCGCCATGCCCGAAGTGGATCTTCGCGTGAACTACCCCGTATCAGTCGCCAATGTCCGGCAATCGATCTTCTTCCAGAACCGGGACACGCGACGTCGCCATGCCACCGCGGTCTTGCTTCCGGCCGTGGGCGATGGGAGCGATGACGACAATGATTGGGATCGCGCCCTATCACATCTCCAAGTAACACCGAGAGCTCCCCTTCCCGTGGATGGCACCTATGATTTGATCATTGATGGGCTTGCCGATGCCGCGACCCAAACGTCCCTCCCCGCCGTCCAAGCGATTCCGCTGGGAAACACCCGCACGGTGACGGTGACGGACGTTTCCGTCCATACCCATCCGTTGGAGAAGCCTATCATTCATCTTGAAACTACCGGGGCTCTCGACAACACAACGCTGACACCAGAGGCAGTGCTGTTAGAACCAGCGATCGCTGATCTGAAAGTTCTCAACACGCCATCATTCGTCCGTTTGCAAGGCGACTTCGATACTAGCCAGACGTATCGTGTGACCTTCAAGGACAGCGTGATAGGAGCGTCCGGGTATCCGCTCGCCTCCCACGGCCCTTACGAGGCCACTTTCAAGGGAAGACAGCCAGCCATCCTTTTCCCCCAGGCCACATTCTATCAGCGCGTGGCGCGCGGTCTTGATGTGACCGTGATGCAATCCCATTGCCCCGAGACCACTTGGACCCTGGCCAGGATCCCCTTGGCCAAACTCTCGGTCGTTCACCATCGGTTGAAGGAATTTGAGGGTAGTGCCAGAGATCCATTCACCGGCGAACACGTGGGACCCTTTCAAACCGAGTTGCTCGTCGATGCCCTCGAACTGGAGACCGCCGCACGCGGGACACTTCCTGGCGCCGGTCTTCACGACGTGCGCTACGCATCGATCCAGTGGCGCCCCGAAGAGGGCACCCTTACCTCAGGAGCGTATTTGTTAGAAGCGCACGCGCAGCTACCTGATGGAGAGCTGGTGGGCAATCGCTCCATCGTCTATTTTAACGAGATCGTCCTGCATCGCCGTTTCACCCACGACTCGTGTCTCTTGAAAGCTTTCGCCATGGATGACGGACGTCCCATCGCCAATGCCACCCTCACGGTGATTGATCCTGACAATGTCAAATTGGGAGAAACCGTGACCAATGGAAACGGCGTCGCCACACTCTCACGCGCTCCTTTAGAGCCTAGCAAACATCCAGGAGCCGCCTATTTCATTCTCCGATCATCCAGCGGCGGGGCCATTCAACCTTACCGTGGCGCTCGTTTCCACAGTTCTGGCTGGGTCAGCAGTCGGCTTTCCCAGGGCCGAGATCGCGCCACCCTCGCGGGTGACGCCTTCGCGGATCGCAATCTCTATCGCCCAGGCGAAGCGATTCATGTGAAGGGCACCGTCCGCTCTCGCCGGACCGAAACCTCGGGGGCCTATCATTTAAGCATTCCCGAAGGCGAAGTGTCATGGTCCATCCGCCAAGGCTACCGTGGCGCGCCGCTCGCCCAGGGCAAAGCCGACCTTGATGCCTATGGCGGATGGGAAGCCACTTGGGAGATCCCGGCTGGCGCCAAGCTCGGCGACTATCGCATGGCCTATCAAATAGGCGAACTTTCGGACACCGTCTATTTCCAGGTAGAAGAGTACAAGCCTCCCCTTTTCGAAATTCAGCTCACGCAAGGAGGCAATCCCGATCGTCTCCAAATTCGATCGCACTATTTCCACGGATCTCCCAATGCCGGAGCGCGGGTCGAATGGGATCTCGCCTGGTCCGAAGACGATTCTTGGGACGAGGAATATCGCAAGACTGATGCGCACTCACCCTTTCGCCAAGAAGCGCTCAACAACACCTTGCAGGAGGGAACCCTCACACTCGACGAGCACGGCCTTGCCACCATTGATCTCGCCGTTCCCTTCCCCAAGCCCTGGCCTTGCGGCCAGTTCCGAGCCTTCCTCAATGTGGCCATCCTTTCGCCAGAAGGCCAGGTAGTGGAAGCGGCGGAAGCTTTTCAGGTCACCCCTCAGGCGCTCGTTCCCAGCATCAAATGGGAGCGCCTTCCTGATAGTGACGACTTGCTCGTGCACCTGCGGACCCGCGATCGGGAAGGTGCGATCGTGGACGGCCAGCCCATGGCCCTCACGATATATCGAAAGGAAACGCACACCGTGAAAGAGCGGCTCGGGCCCAGCATCTATCGCTACCGCAATACGCCTCAGTTTCACATCGAGACGCAGGCCAACGTGACCACTGGACAGAGCTTCCGTTTCACTCCCAAGACCAGCGCGCACTACGTGGCTTACGCCAAATTGTCAGGATTAGAAGGTAGCCATGGGGTCTCGGACTTGATCCATGTGGTCGGTGACGAGCCCGGCTACTACGAGATTCGCAACGACGGCGAAATCACCGTCCGGACGGACAAGGAACGCTACGTGGCGGGGCAAGAAACAGCGCAACTCGCCGTGGAATCACCCTTCGGTGGGCAGGCGTGGGTCTGTGTCGAGACCGATACCTTGTTAGACGAGTTCCTTATAGATCTCCCGTCTAACAACACACCCATATCCCTCCCAATCAAACACAGCTATCATCCAAATGTGCATGCCAGCGTCTATCTCCTGCGCCCCGGAGGTGCGGATCGCCTGCCAAGCGAGCGCTACGGAAGTGTGACGATCGAGGTGGATCGCCCTGACCTCGTTCTGGACGTGGCACCATCGCTCACCGTGAATACGTTAGAGCCCGGCTCCCCCGCCGAAGGCGTCGTTGAGGTAAGGTGTCAGGGGCAACCTGTCACCAACGCTGATGTCACCGTATTTGCCGTGAATCGCGCCGTGCATGAGCTGGGTCAGTGGACCATGCCCGCGTGGTTTCCCAAGATGTATCCTCGTCGCTTTCTCAATGTGGCCGCCTATCGCGGTTTGGCTGAGCACTTCGAGAAGTTTGAGGAAAGCGAGGTCACGGAGAAAGGCTTCCTCATAGGAGGCGGTGCCTACGCCCCCGAGATCGAGGGAGCAGGGCCGCAGTCATTTCGTCAGGATTTCCGAGCCCTCGCTTTCTGGGAATCGTCCTTGCGAACAAACAACGC
Organism: Verrucomicrobiia bacterium; assembly: GCA_030425385.1. Classification (GTDB taxonomy): domain Bacteria; phylum Verrucomicrobiota; class Verrucomicrobiia; order Verrucomicrobiales; family DEV007; genus JAACDM01. The sequence continues at coordinate 320,409 of JAUIAH010000002.1, forward strand.
GGGCAACGCAACGTTCGCTTTCGAAGCACCTGACAGTCTTACCAGTTACCATCTGGTCGCCCTCGCTCAGACAAAAGAACATCAGTTCGGCCAGGGAGACGCCACCTTCGAGGTGAAGAAGCGGCTCATGGTGGAGCCGGGTTTGCCGCGCTTCGTGCGCCAAGGCGATGCCATTGATCTCCGCGCGGTGGTCCGGCAGAACTATCGGGAGGAAATCACCGCTCGTGTCGTCGCCAGCGTGGAGGGAGATATCGAGTGGCTGACCGAACCCACTGCGCTTGTCCTCTCACTACAACAGAACGTTCCCCAAGCGGTCGCTCTCCCCATCAAGGTTCTAGGTGGTGATGCCGTCGTCGTCCGCTTCGAAGCCCACGGTGAGGGTGATCCTCAGTTGCGCGATGCCGTCGAAGTCACCCTTCCCGTCCATGCACCAGGCATTCGTCAACGGACGGGGCATTTCGGCCGCATCCCGAAGACCCTCGCCACGTATCCCCTCCACGAACAGCTGCCGGACACGTGGAAACAATCAGAGGGCGACTTTCGGCTCACCCTTTCACACACCCCCTTCCTTCCAGAGCTCCAGAGCCTCCCAGAGGTGCTCGACTATCCCCACGGTTGCCTCGAACAGCGCACCGTCCGCTATCTGAGCTATGCTATCATGCTCAGTCTGTTAGACTATCTGCCAGAACTGCAGGATCGCCATGGCAACTATGCGGAACGCCTGGAGGAGGCGGTAGCCTTCTACGACAATCACCTCCTCTCTAACGGATTCCTTCCCTACTGGCAGGGCGGCACCACTCCCAACGATTGGGTCACGTTGTTAGCGTATTGGTTTAAGGAAAGCGTGAAAGCCCAAGGCATGGCCATTCCTGAGTCCCTGGACACAGAATTGACAAAGGCGCACCTCATCCTGGCGCAAGGTCGCCGAGACCATCCCAAGATTTCCCTCACCACGCGGGCCTTCGCACTCTTTGTCCACGCCGAGAGCGGCCAAGCGCTCGGTGAATTGGCACCTTTATTCGTCGATCTGCACGCCCGCCGTGGGGACATGGAAACGGACGCTCTCACCTTCCTCTTACTCGCTATGGAACGACAGGACTTCATGGCAAAGGAACAAACCGCGCTGGCCAAGGTGATCCGCTCGGAACGCCGAGAACGTGAAATCGCTTTCGATCCCAATCACTTTGGCTCCAGTCATCGGGACAACACCTTGCGTTGGCTCACCGAATGTCGCCTGGCATCGTCTCCACTGGCACAGCGCCAGGTGAGCGAGGCCTATTTGAAAGAAAGTGAGGCCCAGGGCAATCGACTCCTTTCCACACAAGAGCACTTCTGGCGCGCTGTTCTGTTAGGCCAGATGGTGGCTCTGGATCACCAGCACACTTTCGAGGCGGCATCCCTTCAGCCGGCTCCCGATCTTATTTCCAAGAATGCCGTCTCCATTGCTTGGCGCACGCGCTCCCTAGAGCACCTGCGCGACCTCGCCCTGCAACTCGGCGAGGGATCGTCCGACCGTCACTACCTGCTCGAAGCGACGGTGGTGCGCACGCCTGACACCACCACCAAGATGGAAGACCGCGGCTTCCGTCTGGAACGCGTGGTGACTAATCTCACCGATCCGACCCGACTCGGCACGGAGGAAGCGCCGTTCGCTTTAGGCGACGAATTGCTCCTCACGTATCGATTTGAAAGCAAGCAACACCAACACTACGTCGCCTTGGTCGATGAGCTTCCCAGTGGCCTGGAGATCGTGAACTTCAACCTTCCTCAAGTGGCCATGGTCTATCAATTGCCCAATGATGTCCGCGCCACGCTCTCCCTCAGTCACAGTGAGTTCCGCGATCAATCGGCCAATCTCTATTTCGACAATGTGCCGCTTGGTCACCACGTCTACGCCGTGCTCGCGCGCGTCACGGCGGCTGGCGAGGTCACCTGGCCCGCGGCCCAGATCTCACCGATGTATCAGCCCTACGTGACCGGTCTCGCCGCCGGGCGTCGCGTGCATTCAGATAGTTGATCAGTGATTGGTGAGTCGGCAACTAACCAAACCACACGACTAGCGGCACGTTATCCCAGCAGCGTCTCGGCCTTGGCGAGGAGGTCCTTGATCTTGCCGGTCTCTGTCCCTGCGCCGCGGGCCATTTCTGGTTTGCCACCACCACGTCCACCGACGACGGGGGCGAGTTCCTGGATGAGCTTGCCCGCTTGAAAGGTAGCGGTGTGGTCCTTGGAGACATAGGCTCCAAGATGAGCTTTCTCGCCGTCATCGACGACAAAGAGGCCCACACCAGAGAATTGACGCTTCTTGAGCCCGTTGAGGGCTTCTTGAACGAGCCCCGCATCTCCTTGAAGTTTCATGACAATGCGAGGAGGCGTTTGTGAAGCGGCTTCTGCCTGGGCGACAGCTTCGCCTAACAAACGATCCGCTTCGCGCGCCAGCGCCGCGCTTCGTTCCTTTTGCAAGGTTTTGTTAGCGTTCGCAAGCTTCTCCTCAAGCTTGGCAATGACCTTGTCCTTGGCAACGAGTTGTTCTTGGACATGAGCCACGGCAGCGACACCTGAAACGGCTTCGATACGACGGACACCGGAGGAAATGGACCCTTCGGAAAGAATCTTGAAGAAGCCAATATCACCCGTCCGCTGGACATGGGTGCCCCCACAAAGTTCCATGGAATAGCCGTCGAGAGCACCTGGCGCGCCTCCGATCTGAACGACCCTCACCAATTCCCCATACTTATCCCCAAAGAACTGCATGATGTCCTCCCGTTCGTTGATGTCACCATGCGGCACTTCCTTCGCGGAAACGGCACCGTTCTCGGCAATGCGCGCATTGACACTCGTCTCGATCGCGGTCAGTTGGTCCGAGGTAAGGGCTTTGCTATTGAAGTCAAAGCGCAAGCGATCTGGCCCCACATAAGAGCCTTGCTGGGCGATGTCGGCACTTACTTCTTCATGCAAGGCCCAGTGCATGAGATGCGTGGCCGTGTGATGCGCCTCGATGGCATGACGACGCGCTGTCGCCACGCGCAGAGTCACGGCGAGCGGTTTCCCTTCCTGGTAAGCTGTGGGACGTTCAGCGAGATGGAGAGCGATGGCTTCGCCAATCTGATAGACATGAAGCACCTCGATCTCATCGCCTCCGACCACGACCACGCCTTCATCACTTACCTGACCGCCCTTCTCGACATAGAATGGGCAGCGATCCACGAGGGCGAGACAGACATCCTCTTTCTCGTGCAATTCCAGAATCTTCGCCTCGGTCTCACACTCATCGAAACCGGTAAAAGTGGTCACCACATCCGTGCTGATGTCTTCCGCGCTGATCACATCGACGGATCGGCTCTGCTTGCTGCGTTCGCGGATTTCGTCCATGAGGACCTTCACTGCTTTGGCATCGACAGCCATGCCGCGCTCCTCCGCCATGAGCGCGGTGAGATCTAACGGAAACCCATAGGTATCGTAGAGAGTCACGGCCGTCTCAGCAGGAAACGCTTTCTCCCCTTCTGGCAGTTTCGCCACGGCCGACTCGAAGAGTTGGAGCCCGCGGTCGAGGGTGCGATTGAAGCTTTGCTCTTCCTGATCGAGCGTTTCGACGATGCGATCGCGATGGGTATCCAACTCGGGGAACGCGGTGCCAAACTCCGCCACCAAGGTAGGCACGAGCTGACTGAGGAATGGCGTCCCATCTTCACCCAGGCCTAACACCCTCCCGAATCGCACTGCGCGTCGGAGAATGCGCCGCAAGACGTAATTCCGATCCTTGTTTCCCGGAAGGATCCCATCGGCAATGGAAAAGCTGAGGGTACGGATGTGATCGCCAATCACGCGGAAGGCAACGTCTACTTGTTCTTGCTCACTGACCGATTGGCGAGACGCCGGCAAGGTCCGTTGATAGGTCTTTCCGGAAATTGCTGCCAATTTCGCGAACAGAGGCGCGAAGACATCGGTATCGTAGTTAGAGATCGGCTGGGAGAAATCGGTGAGACCTTGGGTTCCCTGCAGGATGCTACACACCCGCTCAAATCCCATGCCGGTATCAACGTGTGTGGCCGGGAGCGGACGGAAACTCCCGTCTTGCTCCGCGTTGTATTGAATGAAGACGAGGTTCCAGATCTCGATGCATCGCGGATCGTCCGCATTGACCAATTGGCCTTTGGTATCTCCGTCAGGAGTGAGGTCCACGTGCAGTTCGGAACAAGGCCCACAGGGACCGGTCTCACCCATCATCCAGAAATTGTCATCTTTATTCCCATCGACAATGTGAATGCTAGGATCGAGCCCCACGTCTTTAAAGCGTTTCTCCCAGAAAGCATAGGCTTCTTCATCCCGCTCGCCGGGATCGCCCTCACCAGGCTGATAGATCGTCGCGTAGAGACGGGAGGCGGGAAAGCCCCACCGCTCCACGATCAATTCCCAGGCCCACGCGATGGCCTCCTCCTTGAAATAATCGCCAAAGCTCCAATTGCCCAGCATCTCGAAGAGCGTGTGATGATAGGTATCGTAACCCACATCCTCGAGGTCATTGTGTTTGCCCCCCGCTCGGATACACTTCTGCGTGTCTGCGGCGCGCGGCGGGGTGAAGGGTGCCTTCTCGGTGCCGAGGAAATAGGGCACGAACTGGTTCATGCCGGCATTGGTGAAGAGAAGATTGGGCGACGTTGGCATCAACGACGCCGAAGGCACTACGGTGTGCTCTTTCTCTTGAAAGAAATCGAGGAAGGACTGGCGAATCTCTTGTGAGGTCATGCGTGGTGCAGACTCAGCCTTCAGAAGGGCGCGCGGTCAATGGCGGAAGTCAGTTGAAATCCATGCTATTCGCGTTCACAATCCCACAACTGCTATGAAACCAGCACTTCAGTGTCTCGCGTCGATTCTCCTCCTCCTTGGCTTCTGCGCGTGTTCCAGTCTCATCGCCACGCGTCAGCCTCCGAAACGCGATCTCGCCGTGCTGGATCCCGGTACGCCTCGGGCAAAAGTCATAGCGGAGCTGGGACGCCCTCTCCTCACCGAGACTCGCCGCGGACGCATCGTCGACGTCTTCGCTTTCCGCCAAGGCTACAGTAAGGCGAATCGGACCACGCGTTCCTTGCTCCATGGAGCGGCCGCAGTGGCCACGCTCGGTCTCTGGGAAATCGTGGCCACGCCGACCGAAGGCCTCTTTGATGGCAAGGAGATCCAAGTCGAGCTCTACTACGATGATCTCAACCGGGTTCAGTGGTTGGAGCCTCTCAACAAGGGGCTGAAGGTGAAGAAGATTCAGCATCGTCCCCCCACCGAGATGACCATGCCCGTTCCCATGCCTCGGCCGCTCTTTGCGCCGTCGGCTGGGCCAAGTGGTCCCCTCGAGCCCTACCTGCCCCACGCAGGCATGTGAATTGGCCACCCCACCTCAGTGCACGCCCTGAGCCGTCAGGCGGAAGAAGACGCTGTCCCAAGGATCCAAGGTGAGCGTCTCCGTGATGGAGAGGATGTCATTCGTGGGCACCCCTTCCATGGGAACCGATAATCCATCGGTCGTCCACTCCGTCAGGTCAGTCGAATACTCCAAGCGCACAGACTCTAACAGAACATCTTCGTGCTTTTCAAAGGTCACGGTGAAGTCATTTCCCGAGACGGCGATTTCTAACATCAGCTCATCATAGGCGTTTGGGTCCCGCCCTTCATAGTATTCCAATTCATTGGTCCACCCATCTGCATCCGGATCCGCTTTGCGACCCCAGACGCTGGCTTCTTTGGCAGGATCACCGAAATCTGATCCAAAGGCATCGGCTGCCCAATCGCGGTATAGAATGGCATTGGCCAACGCGCGGCCGATCTTCTCATAGCCCGCCGCACTAGGATGCAAGCCATCTCCATTTCGCAAATCTGGTGATGGGATGTATTGAGGCGGCGAATCGGGATCCGTCGTGTTGATCGCGCGGATCAGCATGGGATCCACGCAGGTGTATTGGCTGCCACGGCTTTCTGCGAGAGCCGCCAGCTGCGGATTGAAGACATCCACCATCGCTTTGAGCGTCACTTTTGCCGATTGAAAGCTGGCGTCCCCGAAACCTCCTGCCGCATCTGTGCTAGGGATGGGAACCAAGAGGAAATGCGCGGTCGGAAACGCTGCCGCCAAGACATCGAGGAAGGTTTCATAGCGGTCAATGAGAGGCTCGACCACGTGGAGTTCGCTCTCGGTGGGTATCTCCCCATAGGTCCCCGCCCCAAGGTCCACCCCGTGATCCACAAAGATCCCGCCATCAGTGAAATCATCATTCCCCGAAGGAAGCGCCCCACCGGAAGCCGGGAAATCACCTGCCACCGTTCCCGGGACGAAGGTATCGTCGCTGTCATGCGGGGCGATCAATTCAATCATGTCATTCACGCCTAACAAGACCACGATATAATCTGGCACGTCATTGTTAGATTGCAGCATGCCCTCAATGCGCTCAAAGTGATCTTGCGCCCCACGGCGAGAATTGAACGGGGCTGGCGGCGTGCGTCCGATGATATTGCCATTGCCGCCGATCATCGGCTGCCCAGTATCCGTCAACGACAGGAGTTCGGTCAACTCCGCGGCCTGCTCGATCCGCACACGCTTCTCCAGTGCCGTCATCGCCGAGGCATCCGGAAACGGCACCTGCTCCAGAAAGGCCTTGAGATTGTCATGCACACTCGCTGGTTGGCTCAAGCCCGACTCGTCTTCATCCACCGCGACATCCCCATTCCCATCAAAGATGCGTACATGAAGAGCTCCATCTACAAGTGCGATCACGACCAGCTGCGTGCCCGTTGCGGTGAGCTCGCCCGTCGTTGTGACGCTTTCCAAGACGAGATCGTAGCCCTCCACGGGATCGCCCGCATAGGTGATCGGACTGAGCAATTCGCCCAACACCGTCTGATAACTCACCTCATCATTCATGGGAAAGCCTACCGAAATGGAGTCACCCACCACGAGGAGGCGATGCTGCGCGCACACGCCGACGATGCTCCCGTAGAGCATCGCGCCGAGCATGAGCATGCGTGCGAGGGTCTGGATCATGGACTAGGGGGTGCCTGCCGAGGAGCGTCCGCTAAAGGGGGCTTGATGACGGAATGCTCACCGAAGGTTGCTGTATTGGTTGCCCTTTCTGTCAGGAAATCCAGCAGAACTTGGCCATTATAAACCCTGGCAGTCAGAAAGGATCATATTTATGAAAGCGACGGTATTTGCACTCTAGACAGAGACAGCGACTGAGCGATCCTCTTTCATGACGCTCTCTCGGATACTTCTCGTCGGTCTCAGCCTCACCAGCCTCGATGCCTGGGCCGCCGAAGGTCATGGCACTTCTTCAGGAACCGCTCGCAAGAGCCAAGGGCCGCCGCTCACCGTCGAGACCTTCGCGGATGCCAGTCAGGTGCAGAATGTCACGGCAATCTGTTTCGATGATCACGGACGGCTCTACGTGGCCGAAAGTGGCCGCTGGCGCAACGGCGTGGAGGACAATCGGGATCATCTCTTCTGGGTGATGGATGACCTGGCCTCGCAGACCACGGCCGATCGCCGAGCCCTGTTGGAAAAGTGGAAGGACAAGTTTGCCCCCGACTACTTCACGCGGAATGAAGAACGCGTCGTGCGGCTGGAGGATACAGATGGCGATGGACGAGCCGATGATCGCACCGTCTTTGCCGATGGGTTCAACGACGCTCTCGATGGCCCGGCGATTGGCCTTCTGTCAGGATTCGGCAAGATCTACCTGACAAACATCCCTCATCTCTGGGCCCTGACAGATGCCGACGATGACGGCATCGCCGAGAAACGCGAATCCCTGCAGGAAGGATTTGGGCCTCGCTTCAGTCTCAGTGGCCACGACTTGCACGGGCTCGCCTGGGGACCCGATGGTAAGCTCTATTTCTCAATGGGTGACCGCGGCTATCATGTGCAAACGCGGGAGGGCAAGGTCTTGTCTGACCCAGGAGCCGGAGCCGCCTTCCGTTGTGATCCCGATGGATCCCATCTGGAGGTCTTCTACTATGGTCTGCGCAATCCGCAGGAACTCGCCTTCAATGAGTATGGCGATCTCTTCACGGTCGATAACAACTGTGACCAGGGAGATTCTGCTAGAGTCACCTATCTCATGGAAGGAGGAGACACCGGGTGGCACATGGGACACCAAGCCCTCACCACCTTTTCTGACCAGGTCGACGACGGTCACATGGAGCAAGATCCTCACTGGATGAGCGAAGGTCTCTGGAAGAAACGGTATCCGGACCAGCCTGCCTGGATCCTGCCCGCACTCGACTATCTCACCGCGGGACCCTCGGGATTGGTCTTCGATTCAGGCAATGCCCTTTCACCACGCTATCAGAATCACTTTCTCGTCTGTGACTACAAAGGCTCCAGCAATCAGTGTTTCCTCTACAGTTTCAAAGTCGCGCCGGAAGGGGCTGGCTACGTCGTGCGCGATCCTCACATCTTTCACAGCGGCATCACCGCTGCCGACGTGGATGTGGGCTATGATGGCAAGATCTACCTAGGAGACTTCGGCGGGGGCTGGATCCGCCCTGATCGCGGTAATATCTTCACCTTACACGACCCCGAACACATCGGGAATCCCGTCGTCGCCGAAACGCAGCAACTCTTTGCAGAAGGCTTCACCAAGCGCTCCGTGGGCGACCTTCGCCAACTCCTTGCTCACGCCGATTGGCGTGTTCGCTTGCGGGCGCAATTCACCTTGGCCGCCATGGAAGACGAGAAGGCCATCGCAGCCCTTCTCGACACCGCACACGACGAAGAGGCTCCCTTGCTCGCCCGTCTCCACGGTCTCTGGGGACTCCGGCAGCGCGCCCTCTCAGCGCCTCTCAGAAGATTGCTAGAGGATCGCGAAGCCGAGATCCGCGCTCAGGCCGCTCGTGCCCTGGGCGAGCTCCGCACCAACGAAGCAGCCCCGGCCCTTACCAGCCTCCTCACTGACGAAAGCACACGCGTGCAAGCCTTCGCCGCCATTGCTCTCAGCAAAGTTGGATCCATGGAAGCCTTCCCTCACGTCGTCACGCTGCTAGAGCGAAACGCCGGGGTAGACCCCTTCCTACGTCACGCAGGCATCATGGCTTTGAAAGGCATCGCTCCCACCAATGCACTCCTGGAATTGACCGCCCATCCTTCACCCAGCGTGCGCCTGGCCACCGTGCTCACGTTGCGCAAACGTCAGGATGCAACCATCGTTGCCTTTCTCGACGACCCCGACCCCCGCATCGCCCAAGAAGTCATTCGCGCCGTGAATGACCTCGATCTGCAAGACGGTCTCGAAGCGGTCGCCGCAACCAGCGAACGTCTTTGCCGATCCTTTCCCGCCAACACACTCCCAGACGAGATGATCTTTCGGCGCCTACTCAATGCGAACTTCCGGTTAGGCAGTCCGCTAGGAGCCAAGCGACTCCTCCTCATGGGTGCCAATGCTTCTCTGCCAGAGAACTACCGCGTGCTGGCGCTCAAAGCGCTCTCTGTCTGGCCGCAACCACCTAGCATTGACCCCACCACAGGCATCTACCGCCCCCTACCTCTCAGGGAGGCGCCCCCAACGCTCGCGACCATCGAAGACGATCTAGGCAATTTGTTAGAACAATCCAAGACGCCCTCCATCATCGCAGAGGCCATCGGCGTCGCCAGGGCTTTCGAGTTCGCCGTGAATCCCCGCCTCCTTCGCGGCTGGCTGCTCGATCGCAACCTGGCGTTCCCTGCCCGCCGAGCCGCCTTGCATGCCTTGGAAACGCAACTACCCAAAGCCTTCAAACGTGATCTGGATCAACTCCAACAAGACCCCGATACGCAAATGCGTGTGGCTGCGGCCGAGAGCATGGTGCACGTCTTTCCCAAAGAGGCGATGCGGGTCGCTCAGCAGTTGTTACGCGGAGGAAGCACTGCAGAACGTCGCGGAGCCTACACCATCATTGCTACGTCTGACGATGAGTCTTTGGGATCACTGCTAGAGGAAGAACTCAACCTTCTCCTAGACGATGAGGTGCCCGCCGCGGCCGCTCTGGACTTGATCGGTGCCGCACAATCGTCCCCCCACCAGGGTGCCATGGGGGCCTTGGCAAACGTACAAGCCAAGCTCTCGAACGACCCTCTCGGAGCCCTCGTCTACACCTACGAAGGCGGGGATCCCATCCGAGGCGAGCGGGTATTCGCCAACCAGGGCACCTGTCGCAAGTGTCATCGGGTGGAGGGTGACGATTCCGAAGACGCGGGCCCCTCTTTGGAAAGCTTGGCCTCTCGCCAGAGCCCTCAAGAAATTCTCCATTCGCTCGCCTTTCCCAACGAGATTGTGGTGCCGGGCTATGGCATCATGAGCCTCACATTGGAAGATGGAAGCGTCATCACGGGCTCGCCCATTGCGGAAACAGAGGCCACCATCACGGTCAAGACCGCTGATAGCGATCCTATCATCGTCACCAAAGCAGACATCGCCTCGCAAACCCCGGCCCTTTCACCCATGCCCCCCATGGGACTCGCACTCCCACCTCCGGATATCCGCGATCTCATGGCCTACCTACAGACCTTGAAGATGCCGTAGCATGAGCATAGATGCGATTCTGCAACAGACTTTCGGCTTTCCCGCCTTTCGTGAGCATCAGCGGGATCTCATCGATGGTGTCTTGGCAGGACGCGATGTCTTTGGCGTGATGCCCACAGGGGGTGGCAAGTCCCTCTGCTATCAACTTCCCGCGATCGCGCAAGAAGGGTGCGCCATTGTCGTCAGCCCTCTCATTGCGCTCATGAAGGATCAAGTGGATGCCGCCAAGGCCAACGGCATCCGCGCGGCCTGCGCCAATAGTGCTGTCTCTGACGCCGATCGCTATGAAGCAACCAAGGCCTATCGAGAAGGCCAACTGGACCTCCTCTACCTAGCCCCCGAACGCCTCGCGATGGCTGGTGTGTTAGATCGCCTACGCGCCTGCCCCTCGGGAAAGCCAGCTTTCTTCGCCATTGATGAAGCCCATTGCATCTCTGAGTGGGGCCATGATTTCCGACCGGACTACCTTGGCCTGCAACGGCTTCGCGAGGCTTTTCCTGACATTCCCATAGCCGCATTCACCGCCACCGCGACTTCCAAAGTCGCCCAGGACATTGAAACGCGTTTGCGGCTGCGAGACCCCATCCGGGTGCGCGCGTCCTTTGATCGAGCCAATCTCTTCTACGACGTCCGCACCAAGACGAAATGGAAAGAACAGCTCGTGGGATTTGTGCGCGAGCGTCAGGGTCAATCTGGGATCATCTATCGCGCCACTAGGAAAGCCACCGAAGACACCGCCGCCTTACTCATGGCCAACGGCATCGATGCCCGCTGCTATCACGCAGGCATGGATCCCCAAGAACGCGCCCGTACCCAGGAAGCGTTCATCCGCGACGATGCCCCTATCATTGTCGCCACCATTGCTTTCGGCATGGGCATCGATAAGGCGGACGTGCGCTTTGTCGTCCATGGCGATCTCCCGAAGAATGTCGAATCCTACTATCAGGAAACGGGGCGCGCGGGACGGGATGGCGAGCCGTCGTATTGCCTGCTGCTCTTTGGCACTGGCGACGTCATCAAACAGAAACGGATGCTCGAAGGCATCCTCGACGCAGACGAACGGCACCGCACCCTATCACTGCTCAAAGAAATGGAGCGCTTTGCAGCCACGCCCAGTTGCCGGCGCCGCGCCCTCCTCCGCTACTTTGGTGAAGACTATGGAAAGGAGAACTGCGGCAGCTGCGATTACTGCACAGGAGAGTTCCGCGCGGTCGATGCCACCCGTGAAGCTCAGATGGTGCTCTCCGCCATGGCACGGACAAACGAACGCTTTGGAGCCGTGCATGTTTGTGACATCGTCAGCGGTGCCAACACCGCCAAGATCAGGCAGTTCGGCCACGATCAACTCAAGACATTCGGCGTGGGCAAGGACAAGCCGAAGACGCATTGGCGACGCCTTCTCGACGCACTCGTCGTTGGTGGCATTGTGAGAATCGATGACAGCGACAGCTTCGCCATTCCCAAGCTGACGCCTGAAGCATGGGAAGTCCTTCGCGGGAAGCGATCCTTTGAAAGGCAAGAGGACACGCGGTCTGAACCGGGAAGGAAACAGCGGGGCGCCACCCTAACCGATGGCGATCCACCACATGACGCCGGTCTCTTCGCCCACCTTCGCGAGACGCGCAAAGCCCTCGCCGATGCCGAGGAAGTACCACCTTATGTCATTCTGACAGACCGCAGTCTCCGCCTACTGGCCGCTCATTTGCCGAGCACCTTGCCCGAACTTGAGCCCATCCACGGCATTGGTCAGCATCGTCTACAACGCTATGGACAGCCATTTCTCGATGCCATCGCAGCCTATCGGAAAGACCATCCTGAACTGACGCCCACCGCGGATCCGCCTTCGCCCCGCATGGAAACCGCTGTTCCCATAGCAGACGTCCTCAGCAGCACCATTCTCGAAACGGAATCTCTCCTGAGTGAGGGCCTTTCGTTAGAGGAGATCGCGTCGAGACGAAACCTCAAATCGGGCACCATTCGGAAACATATCGCGCGCCTCATCGAAGACGGGCGCGACATCGATTGGAAACGTTTTGTAGATGCAGATACGGAAGCCGTCCTCCGCCCGCTCTTCGCCAAACATGGCCCAGCTTCCCTCACGCCCATCGTGCAAGAGGCACAAGGCAGAGCCATGTATGATCACGCCGAGATCCTGCGCGCCGTCTTGCTCCGTGAGGCTGAAGACAGCGTCACCTTTGGGCCCGAAAGCTGAAGTGAACTCCCTACGCTTGCAGGTACTTGCGCACCCAAGTTTCGAAATCTTGCCGTTGGATCAAGTCGATGAATTCTAATGTCCTCTCATGGCAGCGGAAGAAGAGCCGGTGGCTCCGTCCCAAGCGCTGCCGCATCACGCCTTGAGTTTGCTTGAGAAGTCGGCAGCCATTCCAGGCGTGTTTATCTCCTGCAGCAAGTCGCCCTGCCATGATCACCGCTTGGGCCGCGAGGTTGTCTGGCACCCTCTCTAGGGCTTCGGCAAAGCCGTCGGCGAACACTGGCAAACACACCCGCACCCGCACCCGCTCAGGAACAGGCTCCAAATGATCCCGTTCAGAGTCTTTGTGATCGGCCTCGTTGTCCTCAGCTGGTGCAACCGTTTGGGCGGAGGCGAGTTGTTCCTGAGCTCTCTCCAATTGTTGTCGCACGCGTTTGTGCTCTTCGTGCTCGACTTTGAGATTGGTCTTCAGGCGTTTGATCTCTGCTAGACGTTCTTGAATCTCGTTATCGGATCGTAAAGCAACCGGCTCCGCCTTGGCACTTGGAGAGGGTGATGTCTTCTCCGTCGCCTTGTTTTCCAGTTTCTTCAGATCTTCTTCGAGAGCCGAGATGCGCATCTCCAGTTTCGCCGCTTGTTGCCGTCGCGTTTCCACTTGCTTCTTGGCTCTCGCCTGTTCTTTGGACAATTTGAAAGAGGTCTCAAAGGCCACATCTTCATTGTCCATGATGGCTTGCGAAATCTGCACCGCTTGATCATCACCAGCAAGCCCAAGCTCATCGCGCGCATCCTCAATGGTGTCGAGAATAAGGTCGTGATGCAGGCCCTCCGCATCTTTCAAACAGCCACGCGCGATGAGAATGCCCAATGGTTTGGAAAGAAAGAACGCCGCATGAGCCACATTGGCGTAGTGGACCCGCGCGAAAGGTTCGCCAGCCAGCGTCGCCGCAAACGCCATCTCCACCTCGCTGATTAACATCGACACTAATTCTTCTCGGCTGGCCAGCAAGGTTTCGGCCTCGAAATGGGGTTCGAAATACCCCTCAGCCCACTCTGAGAACCAGGCGAGCAAGGAGCGATCTCCCTGTTTCGCGTGCTCGTAGACGTCATAGTAGATGACTTCCAATCCGCGCAAATCGTAGTCCTTGGGTGCCTTGTGTTCTAGCACTTCACGAGCGCGGGCAAGGTCTTCGAACAAGATCAAGCGCTGGACCACCGAGATCCGTACCGTATCCGGGATCTTCTCTGGCCGCAGATTCCACACTTCATAGCTGCGCATGTCCCTAACTTTGGCCTCCGTAAGACCCAGTTCCGGTACGTCCTTGAGCTCCGAGAGCTTGAGGCCATCCGCAGAGTAGTCATCAAAACCCTTAGACTTTCCCAAACAACACTTCTTGTACTTCTTCCCGCTGCCGCAGGGACAAGGATCATTGCGCCCGATCCGAGGCGTCTCTCTGATCAAGGTCGACCCTGAGTGTACCCTCTCTTCACTTTGGAGCCCAGTCAGCAACGCCACACTCCAGAGTGACTCCGCTTGACGCCGAAACTTCGCTAGGCTTGTCTCGACACCGAAACGGTCTTTGAGCGAAGCCGTGAGCGCTGTGATCACGGGGTCATCCGTGAATTTCACGAGAGCTTCGTACTGAACCAGAGCCATGAAACAACCCTCTCGCAGGGCCGTTCTAACCTTTCGTCGGCTAAGAAGGATCAACTCGTGAGGCACCTCCATGTCCTGCTCGTTGCACGAGTGCCACGCCAATAAGAGGCAAATCGATTCCCGCTCGACAGACATTCGCCCTCGCCGGACAGCCTCGGTGAGGGCGGCGACGATGTCGCCCTGCACCTTGAGAACTGTGCATAACAAGAGTCGAACGTCTTCAATGAGAGCCGCTCCCTCATGCAAGCACGTGGCAGGAATCGCGCGTTCCCCGGTCAGCGCCGCGAAATAGAGAGCTTGGAAAGCGCGGGCGTTTCGCCCTTCAGACGCCATCATCAAGGCTGTGGAGAGAAGCTCATCGCTTTCCGGCAAACGAGACACAAACGCTTGGACCAGCTCCGGCTTCAAAGCCACTTCGCTCGCTTCGGCGATGAGTGAATCAATCTGATCTTGGGATTCCATGCTCGTGCCCAACCAGACCATACTCCGTCTGGAGGCGAAAGCGAATTCAAGCCCTAACGTTGCTCTTCATCGACGATCCGGCCGTCACGAGATGGATGGGCAAACTACCAAGTCGCTACGCTTCCGCCGCAGATTGACTCTTGGCCAGGCCAGATGGCCCATCACTCCAGGACGCCACGGCGTGTATGATGATGCTGACCACCGTATCGTCCGAGAGTCGATCCGTATTGATGATGAGATCGTAGCTCGCGGGATCCTCGATATCCTCACCAAGATGCGCTTTCACATAGCGCCGCCGCCCATTGTCTCTCGTATCCAGGTAGTCATCCGCCGCCTTCTCCGTCATGCCAAACTTCTCCATGACGTGGTCACGACGGCAGGCAAACGATCCAACAAGGCGCACTCTGAACGTGTTGGCGAGGTCTGCAGCGATGTGATTGCCACCCCTCCCGACGACGATGGCGTGGCCCATGTCGCAAAGCTTACGGATCGTGTGCACGGTGTGTTCAAAGAGTGTCCAGTCACTCGGCTTCTTTCGGAACACTTCGCGCACGGCGTCACCTATCATTGAGACACTGTCTTCCGGCATGTCCTGCTCGGTTCCCGGTGGCAGATCATTGTCCTCCACGATCGTCCTCACCAAATCCTGATCGAACAAGGTCCAGTGCGGATCCTTGAGCGGCGAGTCCTCTTGCAGGGACTGGACCAATTTCTCCCCGATCGACACAGCTCGCGCCCCCGCTTGTCGCGAGAGCGTGATCGAGGGCTCCTGGGAAGCATAGGCTCGCGCCGCGCTAAGTTCTAACTTTGCTGCCAAGAATCGACGAAAGGGAACCACTTCACTCATGCCGAACGATGAACTCCCCCTCTCCTGGACGCTCCGCTTTGCTTGGTGTGCTCTGCGTCCATCTTGGTCTACCCCAATCGCTCCCGCAGCCAACGCACCTCGCGTTCCGTCGTTTCCAGGCGGTCGAGGAGTTGCATCACCAATCGGATCGTGCGCATCTGCGCACGCTGATGGGTGCGGAGGTATTCGATTTGGCGCAAACGATAGATCGCCTCATCATCAAAGTAGGGTTCGCCTGCGCTGCTTTCCCGAACACAGACGACGAGTTTGGCTCGCATCACTTCTTGAATCATTTCCGGATGCATTCCCGAGAGCGCGCTGGCCGCGTCGAGATCGACCACTGCCTGTGCGGCCTCGCTAGAGGTTGGCACCATTGCCGAAGATGAATGACTCATGAGAATCGCTTTGTTAGGATTGATGAAGGTCTTGGAGTTGTTTCCAAAGGGCTTTCGCTTCCTCGGTCGTGCTCTCCGGCACTTCGAGGCGTATCTTACAATAGAGGTCTCCATGCGCGGACCCCGAACCTTTTGGAAGGCCCTTGCCGCGGAGGCGAAGTTCCGTGCCGTTGGCCGTGCCTGCGGGGACCTTCAGCTCGATGCGCCCGTGCGGCGTGGGGATGGTGGCTTGCCCACCTAGGACCGCATCCCATGGTGGGATGGGCAACTCATGATGGAGATCCTGTCCCGTGATGACGAAATCGGGATGCCGTTGGAGGGCCACGCGCAGAAAGAGATCGCCCGGATCGCCCCCTTGATTGCCTGGCTCCCCCATGCCAGCACACCGGATCATTTGCCCCTCCTCCACACCTTTGGGGATGCGAACGCGTATCGTGTGCGCGCTGCCAGTTTCTCCCGGGATACCGGTTCGTTGCAATGTGAGAACGCGCTGTCCGCCGTGCATGACTTCCTCAAGGGTCACGAGGATCTCGGCCTCGATGTCACGACCACGGTGCGGCATGGATGCTGTCCCCATGTCGCCATAACCCGCAAAGCCGCCACCACGGGTGCGTTGACCAAAGAACTGTTCGAAGAAGTCCGAGAATCCGGTGCCGTCGAAATGGTATTCGAATCCACCTCCACTGGCACCGCCACCAGTCCTTGCCCCGGCGAAGCCGCCTCCACCTCCTGGCGGCGGCGTGAAGTCGCGCATGTGCTGCCAATCGGGGCCTAGCTGATCATACTTTTCCCGTTTCTCAGGATCACTCAGGACTTCATAGGCTTCATTCAACTCCTTGAACTTGTCCTCTGCCTGGGCCTTGTCCTCGGCGACGTCCGGGTGGTATTTCCTGGCCAACTTGCGGAAGGCTTTGCGGATATCATCCTGAGAGGCGGATCGCTCTACGCCTAAGACCTTGTAGTAGTCTCGAAACTTCACTGACATGCCATTCGTAATATACTGGGAACCTACGCATAGTTCGGCCCGAGATGGCAACTTCTACCGCGCACCGTTTGCGTTGCGACGTGCACGAGTTGGCTCTCGTGGTTAGTAACACTGGAACCTGGCGGTGTTTCGGCCCATGTTCACGGCACCTTCTAACAACGCTCGTGCCTCTATGAATGAAGACGCTTCTCTCTACGAACGGATCGGTGGTGAATCCACGGTCCGCAAATTGGTCGATACCCTCTATGAGCGCGTGATGGCTGACGAGGTGCTCGCGCCTTTCTTCGAGCACAGTTCGGTGGAAGGCATACGACGCATGCAGCGCGAATTTCTGGCAGCCGCACTCGGTGGCCCTATCGTTTATGCCGGGAAGACGCTTCGGGAAGCGCACAGCGGGCGCGGTATCACTCGTGAACATTTCTCCCGTTTCATCGATCACTTGATGGCGGCTTTAAAAGCACACGACCTGTCCGATCAAGACGCCTACGACGTGATCAGTCGATTGAACACCTCGGTGGACGCGGTCGTGGGTGACACGACCAACGGTTAGGCATCCTTCGCGTGAATGTCCTATCACAAATCGATGGCGGTGCGAAACGCCTGAGTGAGATCGTCGGGACATTCGCCAAGTATGGGATCGCCAATTGGTTGAACGATACCAAGATCCAATGGGTCGAGAAGCTCTTGCGGAGTCACCGTGGTGAGCCTCTGACGCAACGCACCACGGAGGAGCGCATTCGCCTAGCCCTGACCGAGCTGGGCACGACGACGATCAAATTAGGGCAAATGTTAAGCACGCGCCCGGATCTGGTCGGGCCTGAACTCGCAGAAGAACTCACCAAACTCCAATCCAGCACGCCTCCTGATGACCCCACGGTGATCCGGGAGATCATCGAGGAAGAATTGCCCGGCAGTCTGGAGCGCGACTTCGCTACCTTTGATGATCGCCCGAAAGCCTCGGCATCCATCGGTCAGGTTCATCAAGCGACTCTCAGCTCAGGCGAGCGGGTGGCCGTGAAAGTCATGCATCCCGGGATCGAGGAGCCGATCCATCGGGATCTCGCGTTGCTGACATTCCTGGCGGACTTGATGGAGAAACACTCGTCTGCTCTCCGGCAATATCGTCCGGTGGCCACAGTTCGCGATTTCCGTACGACCTTGCTACGCGAGATCGACTATCACTACGAGAAACGCCATTTGGAGACCTTCGGGAGACAGTTCAAGGATGATCCCACCGTAACCTTTCCCACTGTCTACCCGGCCCTGTGCACGCGGCGCGTGCTCACCATGCGCTGGCTCGATGGGGTGCCGGTGTCCGATCGCGCTGGATTGGAGGCGACGAAAGACGACCTCACGGAATTCGCGAGACGCGGCGCGGTGATGTATTTGGAGATGATCTTCCGCGATGGCTTCTACCATGCTGATCCTCATCCTGGCAATCTGATGCATCTGCCAGGGAACGTCGTGGGTGTGGTCGATGCGGGCATGGTGGGCCGAATCGATGAGCGCATGCGTGAGGACATCGAGGCGCTCTTGTTAGCCTCGGCGGGCCCTGACGCGGAAGAAATGGTCGACATTGTCTGCCGGATGGGTTTGGCCCCGCCGGATTTGAACCCCCGCGAACTCACTCATGATCTCACTGAGATTCTTGCGGACTACACCACGCAATCCATCGATCAGTTTGACCTCAGTGGCGCCCTGGCACGGATCATCGGCCTCATCCGCGACTATCAGATCATCCTTCCTCAGGGATTCGCCCTGCTTCTCAAGACCCTCATCATGCTGGAGGGCACATCCCAGAAAGTGAGTCCAGCATTCAGTCTCGCCGAATTGTTAGCCCCTTACTACAAGAAGGCTGCTTATCGACGCTTCGCCCCCAAGCGCCTTCTTCGCGAGGTCTCCCGCTCCAGCCGCCAGTGGCATCGCATGTTTCAAATGCTGCCCCGCGATTTCACGGACATCATCAGCCGCTTTCGCGACGGGAGCTTCGAGATCCATCATGAACACCGGCGGCTCGAAGACACTGTCGATCGTCTCGTCGTCGGTCTGTTAGCGTCGGCACTCTTCATGGGCTCGTCCATGATTCTCAGCCGAGCTGTGCCCCCCACCATTGGCGGGGTTTCCGTGCTCGGAGCTCTCGGCATTCTCGCTTCGATCACCCTCGCGGTACCACTCTTGTGGGCCATTCGCAAATCTTCCCGACATCGGGACTGACAGACGCCTCGATCCACGAATCGCAAGCTCACTTCACGACACCATCACTCGTGATGAGGTATTTGTAAGAAGTCAGTTCTGGCAGGGCCATGGGCCCACGGGCATGCAACTTGTCTGTGCTGATACCGATCTCTGCTCCGAAGCCAAACTCTTCCCCATCGGAAAAGCGCGTGGAGGTATTCCAGAAGACGGCAGCAGAATCGACCATATTCATAAAGCGTTCTGCCCGCTGCGCGTCTTTGGTCACGATCCCATCACTGTGACGCGATCCATACTCATTGATGTGATCGACAGCATCCTCTAACGAATCCACTGTCTTCACCGCAAGGATGAGTTCCAGGTATTCCGTCGTCCAGTCGTCGTCCGTGACTTGCTCCACCTTTCCCGGATGCGCGGCTTGCAAATCCGCCTCGCCACGCAAGGCGACACCTGCATCGAGAAGGGCTTGGCCACCATCCGCGTAGAATGCCGGTGCCACGTCGCGGTGCACAAGCAAGGTCTCTAACGCATTGCACACACTGGGTTTCTGCGTCTTTGAATTCACCACGAGCGCTTTAGCCATTTCTAAATCAGCATCTTTGTCGACGTAGAGATGACAGATACCATCGTAGTGCTTGATCACTGGCATGCGCGCTAACGAAACCACCGTTTCGATCAAGCCTTTCCCTCCGCGCGGGATGATGAGATCCAAGTATTGATCCATCTGCGCGAGATACTGGACGGTGGCACGGTCTGGCGTCCGGATGAGTTGAATCGCTCCTTCTGGCATGCCCGCCTCGCGCCCACCAAAGGCGAGCGCATCCGCAATGGCGCCATTGGAGTAGATGGCCTCTTTCCCGCCACGCAAGATGGTGGCATTGCCAGACTTGAAACAGAGAACGGCGGCATCGCTGGTGACGTTGGGCCGCGATTCGTAGATGATCCCAATGGTCCCAATGGGCACGCGTTTCTTGGTGATGTGGATGCCTTTCGGGCGATCCCATTCCGCCAACACCTCTCCTACAGGATCAGGCAAGGCAGCCACTTGACGCACGCCATCCGCCATCGCCGCCACGCGGGCGCTGTCCAGAAGCAGACGATCAGTCATGGCCGAACTGAGTCCATTGGCTTCGGCGGCGGCGAGATCCTTGGCGTTGGCCTCGAGAATAGAGGCCTCTGCTGTGATCAAGGCATCCGCCATCGACTCCAGAATGGCGTTCTTCTGCGCCGTGGTCAGATTGGCCAGCGTCAGGGCGGCTTTCCGCGCGCGCTTGCCCATCTCAAGGATTTCCTGTTCTAATGCGTCCATCCGCCTACTCCAAGACACGGAGACCACACTTGTCAAAAGGCTTGGCTCGGGAAATCACCCACAACCCGCTTGCCACCAGGCCTTCCGCGCACGTAGGTGAGCCTTTCCAACACAAACACACCATGGTGACCACAGCATCCATCGACCTCGAATCGGAAATCCTGCGCCTCAAGGAGGAACGCAACGCCATCATCCTAGCACACAATTATCAGGTGGGTCCTATCCAAGACCTCGCGGATTATGTGGGGGATTCCCTCGGCCTCTCTTACAAAGCCCGCGAAACCGATGCGGAAGTCATCGCCTTCTGTGGCGTCCATTTCATGGCGGAGACTGCCAAGATCATCAATCCTGACAAAACCGTCATTCTTCCTGACAAAGACGCCGGTTGCTCTCTGGAACAAGCGTGTCCTGGACCGGAACTCGCCAAGTATCTGAAGGAACACGCCGATAAGAATTATTACGTCATTGCCTACATCAATTGCAGTGCGGAGGTGAAGGCGCTTTCGGATCTCATTTGCACGAGTGGCAATGCGGTCAAACTCGTCGAGTCCGTACCCGAGGATCGCAACATCCTCTTCGTGCCGGATCAGAATCTTGGTGCCTGGGTGATGGAACAGACCGGGCGCAAGATGGATCTTTGGCAGGGTGCCTGCTACGTCCATGTCGAATTCACCCGCGATAGCATCCATGGCATCAAAGAGGAACATCCT
Source organism: Verrucomicrobiia bacterium (assembly GCA_030425385.1). Classification (GTDB taxonomy): domain Bacteria; phylum Verrucomicrobiota; class Verrucomicrobiia; order Verrucomicrobiales; family DEV007; genus JAACDM01. The sequence goes on from JAUIAH010000002.1 coordinate 341,717, forward strand.
GATGCCGTCGTCGTGGCCCATCCCGAATGCACCTACTCGGTCCGCATGCTCGCGGACGAAGTGTGTTCCACCGAGAAGATGGTAGATTTCTGCCGCGACACGCCTGCGAAGAATATCATCGTAGTCACCGAATCCGGCATGCTGCATCGTCTGCGCAAGGAAGCCCCTGACAAGAACCTCATCGCCGGGCCCACGGACAAGTGTCACTGCGCGGACTGCCGCTACATGAAATTAAACACCATGGAGAAACTGCACGATTGCCTCCTCCATCTGCAACCAGAGGTCACGCTTCCCGAGGACGTGCGCAAACGGGCGGAAGAACCCATTCTCCGCATGCTCGAGCTCAGCAAGTGAGCGGATCCGCTTGATCCCCCGTAGACTCTGAGTCAACGTCCCTCGAAATCTGGTCTCCAGAACACCTCATACCTCAACACCTCAATCGCACATCATGGCACACACGCTTCCCGACCTTCCCTTCGCACACGACGCCCTCGAACCTCACATCGATGCCCGCACGATGGAAATCCATCACAGCAAGCATCATAACACTTACGTCACCAGTCTGAATGCCGCGCTAGAAGGGCAGGATGCCCTCGCAGCCAAGTCTGTCGACGCGTTGATCAGTGATCTCGACGCCGTGCCCGAAGACATCCGCGGCGCCGTGCGCAATCACGGTGGCGGCCACTCCAACCACTCCCTGTTCTGGAGCATCCTCGGACCCAACAAAGGCGGCACCCCCAGCGGTGATCTCGCGGCCGCCATCGATAGCACCTTCGGGTCCTTTGATGCCTTCAAAGAAGCCTTTGCCAAGGCAGCCGCCACTCGTTTCGGATCCGGCTGGGCCTGGCTCAGCGTCAAGGACGGCGCTCTCGTCGTCAGTTCCACACCCAACCAGGATAGTCCCATCATGGAAGGGGCCACGCCGATCCTCGGAATCGACGTGTGGGAGCACGCTTACTACCTCAACTATCAGAATCGTCGCCCTGACTACATCGCAGCCTTCTGGAATGTGGTCAATTGGGACGCCGTGGCCGAGCGCTACGCCGCCGCCAAGTAAGGCAACGAATCCACTTTCGTTGAAGAAGGGCGACCTCCTCAGGTCGCCCTTCTCTTTGCCATCTCCCCTAACATTCCCCCCTTTCGCATTCCCTCGCTTTCCCCTTGGCAATCCCTTCCCCTTCCATCAGTCTCAGCCGTTACCCATGAAGAAGCCCCTCTTTGCCCTTGCCCTCGTTCTCTGGAGTGTCGCGTGTCTGCACGCTCAGGGAACACCCGTCATTTCCGAGTTCATGGCCTCCAATCTCACCGCGATCCTTGATGATGACGACGATGCTTCCGACTGGATTGAGATCTACAATCCTAGCGGAACCACCTACGCGCTGGGAGGGCATTTCCTCACCGATGACCGGCGTAATCTTCGCAAATGGATGATTCCCTCCAATCTCAACGTACCCGCCAATGGCTACGCCCTCGTCTTTGCCTCCGGGAAGGATCGCTCTGGCATCTTCGCCACCACCTATCACAGCAACTTTGAACTCTCGACGGATGGGGACTACCTCGCCCTGGTGGCGAGTGATGGGGAAACGATCTTGAGCGAATTTGCCGAGCGCTATCCGAAGCAACGCACGGGACTTTCCTACGGGATTCGCAACAATGAAAGTGGCGGCAATACGTTAGGCTACTTTGAAACACCCACACCGAAAGCAGCCAACGGCGAAGGACGCGATGATCTGCCACCTCAAGTGGCTGACACGAAGTTTAGTGTCGGGCGTGGTTTCTTCACGGAACCATTCACCGTCGAAATCACCACCGCTACCGAGGACGCTCTCATCTACTACAGCACTGACGGCAGCGATCCAGGACCAGGTTCCGTCTTTCAACCAGGCAAGCAGTACACGGAGCCCGTCGCCATTGAGGGCACGACCATTCTGCGCGCACGAGCCTACAAGGAAGGCCTTGAGCCCACAAACATTGACACGCATACCTATCTCTTCATCGCCGATGTGCTGCAACAGTCCGACGACCAACCAGGGCTGCCCGATCGATGGAATGGTCAGCGCGCCGACTACGGCATGAGTCCTGACATTGTCGAAAGTCCTGACTATCAGGATCGCATCCACGATGCCTTCGTGGCTCTTCCGACGCTTTCCATCGTCACAGATAGCGATCATCTCTGGGCCTCCGATGGGCTCTATCTGAATACCACCCGTCGACCTGCCAGCGGTGAGGGGGCGGATTTCGCCTATGAATTCGAGGTGTCGGCAGAACTCATCCACCCCGATGGGAAGGACGGCTTTCAAGTCCACGCCGGCCTCCGCGCGCAAGGTGGCGCCAGTCGCAACGCGGATCGATCCTCGAAGCATGCGCTCAGCCTCCGTTTCCGTCGTGTCTACGGCACGGGTCGGCTCGACTATCCCGTTATTCCCAGCAGTCCCGTCCAAAGTTACAATTCGCTTCACCTCCGCGCGCGCTACAACAACAGTTGGATCCACAGCAACAGCGGCCAGCGTGATCGGGCGCAATACATCCGCGATCAATGGGCGCGCGATTCCATGATCGAGATGGGCACACCCTCGGCAGGCCATGGCGACTACGCGCACCTCTATCTGAACGGTCTCTATTGGGGCATCTATGTGATGCAAGAGCGCCTGGATTCCTCACACTATGCTAGCTACTACGGCGGGCGCGATGATGAGATCGATGCCGTCAACGGCGGTCGCGCCACGGATGGCGATCTCAATGCTTACAATGCTATGCGCGCCATCGCACGCGCCAAGGACTGGGAAGGTCTGCAAAGCACGCTGGACGTCGACAACTACATCGACTGGCATATTATCCAACGCTTCGCCAGCAATCGTGATTGGAAGAATGATGGCAATTGGAAAGCGGCAGGAGGTGGCCCGGACAATCGCCCCTGGCGCTTCTATGCCTGGGATACCGAACGCATTCTCGAGGGATTGCGTGAGGGCGTGCCTGGGCCGTCTTCCGATCCCTCCATGATCTTCAACAGTTTGGATGATATGCCAGAGTTCGTGCGCCGCTTTGGTGATCGCTTGCATAAACATCTCTTCAACAGCGGTGCCCTCACCCCTGAACGCAACGTCGCGCGCTATCAGCGTCGCGCCATGGAACTCGATGTGGCCATCATCGCGGAAAGCGCGCGTTGGGGAGACAACCGGCGAGGCACCCCCTACGAGCGGGACGATGAATGGGTGGCGGAACGCGATCGCATCCTCAACGATTACTTTCCAGAGCGCACCGCCGAGGTGATCGATCAGTATCAGGACGCCGGTCTTTACCCCAAGACCCTGGGCGTCGACCTCAACCAGTTCGGAGGCCGCGTGCCCACCGGTTTCGAACTGACACTTTCGTCCAAAGGCACCTCGGTCTTCAATCCTGGGAAGATCTACTACACCACGGATGGGAGCGATCCCATCGGCCTGAACGATGCGGTGAGTGCCGCGGCCACCGAGTATGCCACGCCCATTGCCCTGACAGAATCGCTCACTTTCAAGGCACGTGTACGCTCCACGAGCGGCGAGTGGAGCGCGCTCACAGAGACCTTCTTTGCCGTCGACACGAACACGCCATCCGCTGAGACCGTGACCGTTTCCGAGATCATGTATCATCCTGGCCCCCCGACCGCTGAGGAATCAGCCGCGGGCCACGTCAGCAGCGATGATTTCGAATTCATTGAGTTGCACAATGTCAGTGACAGCACCCTCGATCTCGCTGGAAGCCGGTTTGACCGTGGAATCGATTTCCACTTTCTGCCGGGTCACGACGCCATCCTGGCACCCGGTGCCACCCTCCTACTCGTCCGCGATGCGGCCGCCTTTCGCTATCGCTACGGTGATACGATTCCTGTCCATGGCGTCTACTCGGGCGCGCTCGCCAACGGAGGCGAAACCCTCCAACTCACCGGCGAAGATGGCAACGCGATCCATGCGATTGACTACAGTGACCGTGGCAACTGGCCCCGCACCGCCGATGGAGAGGGTTTCTCCATGGTATTGCAAGGAGCCGATCCTGACAAAGCCACGTCCTGGCAAGCAAGCGTCGTCTACGGAGGATCTCCGGGACAGATTGAAGACGTTGATACCCCGCAAGTGGTGATCCATGAAATCCTCACAAACTCCGAGCCACCTGCTGTCGATGCCGTCGAACTCCACAATCTCGGCTCAGAACCGATCGACGTCAGTGGCTGGTTTCTCACCGATGATCCTAACACGCCTTCGAAATATGCCATCGCAGCGGGAACCCTCATCGCGCCCGGCGGTTACCTGGTCATCGAAGAGGATAATGACAGCAATCCTGACAATAATGCTGATTTGCCAGCCAACTACTTTGGCCAAGCCTTCGGTCTCAGCTCGCGCGGGGATGCCATTCACCTCTTCGCTGCCAGTGATGGAAATCTTAGCGGCTACAGTGACGGGTTCTCCTTTGGCGCGGCCGCGCAAGGCGTCACCTTTGGACGCGTGACCGATTCCCAAGGACGGGTCGCCTACCCACCCCTCGCGGTGCCCACCCTGGGCAGTGCCAACGCCGCCCCCGCCATCGGCCCCATCGTCTTCTCGGAGATCATGTATCACTCTGACAAAAGCCTCGGCGAGATGACTGACGCAGGCGAATACGTGGAACTCGCCAATCGCTCGGAGACAAGCATCCTGCTCGACGGATGGGAGATCGACGGGCTCGGGTTCGCCTTTCCGTCAGAAATCACCATCGCCCCAGGAGAAGCCATTCTCATCACGCGCCTGGCTGCGGCCGACTTTCGCACCCTCTACACCGTCCCGGAGACCGTTCAGATCTTGGGCCCCGCAGGTGGGCGGCTCGATAATGACGGCGAGCGCCTCACGCTCACGCGTCCAGGCGAAACCTACACCACCGAAGCCGGCGCCGAACGCACCACGCAAGTCATCGTCGACTCCGTGCGCTACAACGACGCCTCCCCATGGCCGGAAAGCGCCGACGGCATGGGACGTTCGCTCGAACGCACCGCGCTCGATGCCTACGGCGATGAAGTCGGGAACTGGGCGGCGGGTAACGAGGCTCAGGGCACACCCGGCATCATTGGCAATGCCGCCCCCACCGAAGACGGCTTCACGGATTGGGTGAGCACGTATTTCACCGAAGACGAACGCGCGAATCCCGGCATCACGGGCCCAGCATCGGATCCTGATGCCGATGCCCTCCCCAACCTGGTCGAATACGCCCTCGGCACGGATCCCTCCGTTTCCCAGCCCTCGCCTCTTACCGTCCATGCAGATGCCGATGGATTCATGGTCCACTACCCGATGAATAGCGCGGCCACAGATCTCCGTCTACGTCCCGAAATCTCCGACGACCTGCAATCCTGGCAAGACGCCACGGCCCTTGGCACTCCAATCGATGCCGCGCCTCACAGTGGCTGGCGGTTTCCCTTGGCACTCGGTGGACGCTACCTGCGCATCCACATCGAGCGCTGAGCCAGCGCTGTCCACGCACGTTCCAACCATCGGGAGCCGCCCAGTGGGTGCTGCGGACTCGGCCCATTCTCACTCGTAATAATTGATTCTTGTTTTTATGGTATTTCTTTTGAGATAGTTCCAACTCGTGGCAATGGTGACTCACCATTGAAATCTTTCTCAATTAGAAATACCATGAACATCTCCTCCCCAAAGCCTGAAAGCCTCGCGAACCCTCTGCTCACGGATCCCCTTTCGGATGACGCCAATGCCTATCTCAGCGAGCATGGCCTCTCCAAGCGTCTTCTCGACATCGCCGGATCGATTGTTGGCCTCATCCTCGCCGCCCCCCTCATGGTGGTCTTTGGCTTGCTAATCTACCGCGAATCCCCTGGCAACATCATCTACAAGCAGCGCCGGGTAGGCCGCGATGGCAACGAATTCACCATCTATAAGCTCCGCAGCATGAAACTCGACTCCGAGGTCAACGGAGCGGGATGGACCGTGGAGAATGATCCTCGTTGCCTCCAAGTCGGCAAGTTCATCCGCTCATGGAACATCGACGAGGTGCCTCAGTTCTGGAACGTGCTCAAAGGAGACATGAGCCTGGTAGGACCACGCCCTGAGCGGCCCGAACACATCGAGCGTCTCTGTGAAGAGATCCCTGGATGGGAGAAGCGCCTCGCAGTGAAGCCAGGGCTGACAGGATGGGCACAAGTGAATGGATGGCGCGGCGACACCGATCTCAACGAGCGGGTGCGCCACGACACGGATTACATCAAACGCGGCAACTTGCTCTTTGATCTCGTCATCATGGCCCGCACGCTGGTCAACAAAGAGAACGCATACTAACACACACTTTGCGCCATCTGTGAGTGACCTGGGGAGGTGCTCGCAGCTGGTGCAGTCGAAGAAAGAGCAGCAGAAGACCCCTACTGGATACGTCCGGTAGGGGTCGTTCTGTTTACCGTTGGGGTCGCCACCGCTACCCAGCGCCCGTCTTGAACCGAGGACGCCGCTGCGTCCGTGAATGCCTGAACGGCCAGACCATCGTCCAAGGTGGGATGCTCACTGGACTCACCGGCTACCACTCGGCTCAACGCCGGAAACACATAGGACTGGAACCGATTGGCCGTGCCCTCGTCCGGCAAGACCGCCACGACTTCCGGTTGGTTCGAACCCGAAGCCAATCGCAAAGCCCCAGAAAGGCGACACACACTCAAAGAACCTTCCGTCCCATGAAGCTCCAGCTCAGGTGCCATGCGCCTACGGAAATACGGCGCGTGTGAAAGCACTAACGTTCCCACGGCCCCACTATCAAATTCCCAAGCAATCGATGCGTAATCCACCGTTCCGCTAGTGGCCGGCGTTCCCTCTTGACACTCCTCCCCAAGACGGAGCGCTTCGATCAGATTCACGTCGCCATGATCCACCCTCGGGGAGAGAGTGGCCCCATGCACGAGCACGCGCTTCGCATCGTCACCCATGATCCACCGCACGGTATCGTAGGCATGCGAGCCCACATCAGCGATGCTTCCAGACGATGAGATCTGCGGATCATCACGCCAGGTTCTCGGCATGTGCATGGGACGCGGATTGTGCCAACGATAGACCACGCCACGCACCTCACCGAGATCTCCGGCCGCCACCATCGCCTTGGCTCGCTGCATCGCTTCCGCGTAACGGACCCAGAAAGGCACGAAATGTCCCAGCAACGGTCGGGCTGTGTAAGCCGCTGCCATGGCACGCGCCTCTCTCACGTTCAGACCCACAGGCTTCTCACAAAGCACGTGTTTCCCAGCCTCTGCACACGCCATCACGGCTTCATAGTGGCAGGCGTCAGGCGTCGCTACGATGACCACATTCACCTCCGGATGCGCCACCACCTCTCGCCAATCATCAGAGATCAAAGAAGCCCCATCCTCTGCAGCCGCCGTCTCTAACAAGTCGCGACGCCGCGCCGCCAGCGCCACGATCTTCACCCCCTCACAAGCGCGCAATTCTCGACGGTAGGGAGTGCCAATGTATCCTGTCGCCCCGAGGACGCCGACTTTCCAGATGGGTTGATTTGCAGCCACCTGGAACCTTGGCCTTTCCTTGGCCGCCCTGCCAATGAATATCGTCTCAACAGAAACACCGCCGCGGCTCGAAAGCCACGGCGGTGCCGCTCTGTCTTCTCTTGCTTCGTGCTTACGAATCTTGCAGGCGTCCCGCTAGGCCACGTCGATGACTCGTGGCTTGTCCGCTTCTTTCAGCGGCAAGCCGATATCGAGAACGCCGTCTTCCACTTTGGCCGTGATGCGTTCGGGATCGATCTTGGCATTGAGCCGAAGGCGCAACCGATAATCTCCCTCTGGCAACTCTCGAGAGCGCGCTTGCCACCCTTCAGGGGCGGCATCTTCTCGTTTTGCTGTAATCGTTAGGACTTCTTCGGCCAGTGACAGGGTCACTCCGGATTTCCCGGCGCCCGGGACGTAGACCTTCACTTGATACCCATGATCGTCCTCACGCGCACGGTAACGGGGTTTGAGGAACCGTTCTTCGGTGGCAGCGACCGCTTTCTCATTGGCGCAGGTCAAGGTGGTGTCTTTGTCAGTAGTGCAGTTCATGCTTCTTTCCTTTCTAAATGATGATTGATGGTAGTTGATGCGTTAGGTTAGCAGTCGCTTGTTAGGCGATTTCAATGGTGCGCGGCTTCAGTGTTGGCGCTTTGCCCACGGTCACTGTGAGCACACCATCGGTGAGCTTTGCGGTGACTGATTCGGGATCGACGCCATCAGGGAGGGCGACGCGGCGACTCGCGCGAGCGACGAGAGCTTCGTCTTCCTCGCCTTGTTTCTCCTCACGCTCATAGCTGACGAGCAGCTCGCCCGATGGTTCCCAGCTGACTCGAACGTCCTTCTTGGCGATCCCCGGCAGATGGAACCGAAGCGCGTAATGCTCGTCGTCTTCGAAGAGATCACAGGCAAGCCGCGAATCGTCTCCCACCAGATCTCGGAAGCGATGCCCGAGGAAGCGGGAGAAAGGCTCGAAGTCCGTGAAAGGCTCCCGGAACCAGCCGTTGAGTTCGTTCAAGGTGTGCGTCAGTGGATGATGGTAATGGATTGGTTTCATGTGTTTAAAGTTTGGAATTTGCCTTAGGGTATATGCAGCCACCATGCCAAGCTTATCCATTTCCACTTAATTCCCTTATTATAAACGCATTAAGTCAATTTCACCCGATATTGCCCGAAGGATCAGATGAGTCTTTCTGACACTTCCTGAATTGGGGATTACTTGACCAATAGAGCCATTTCGTCTCAATAAACCTGTCCGCTCGGAGATTGACCCATGGCGCGAGGCTCCTCATGCTTGTCCGCATGGTTCGCTCATCGCTCACTCTCTTTCTTATACTCCTTTGTTGGAACATTGGATCACCCGCGCAAGAAATGCCACGCATCGAGGGCGCACCGGCCCAGCCTCTCCTGCTGCAGACAGATCGCCTGGTGGAGGCACTCGACTTCCTGGGACAGCCGTTGAGCGTTGACGAGAAGCAGCGGCTTGCCCAGGCACGCGCGGAGCAAGAGGACGCACGCGCCACGCAGATCGTGCAAGAGGTCCTGGATCCCCACTGCCTGGCTCGCGTTCAGATCAATCCCGAGTCCCGCGTGAAAGTGGCGGAAGGTCCTTCTCCCCGCACCTTAGCACAGCACGGCTGGACACTCTTCCTCGTCAAGGTCCACAACGAAGCAGGGGTCACCCACCCCCTGGTGGTGAAGAGCAATCAAGCGCAGCCCTTGCACAACGCCCCACCAGAGACGCTGCGCGATCGGTGGATGGACCTCGCCGTGTTCAATGATAGACCCATGACAGCCCGGCTCTCCGGTTCTCTGCTAGAATATCGCATCATCCAACTCTATAGTCGCGACGCTGGCAATCGAAGCGCTGTGCTAGAGTTCTCTGTGGGCCAAGGCACTCAAGATCTCGGATTCCGGAGCGATCTCGTGGCAACCTTCAACGCCACTGCTAGTCGCGAGGTAACCTTCCACATCCGTGACGAACACAACCAACCCACTACTGCGGCTCTCGAGATTCGGGATCACCTGAACCGCGTTTACCCTTCGCAATCGAAGCGTCTCGCACCCGATTTCTCCTTTCACCCCCAAGTCTACCGTGCTCATGGGGAGAATGTGAAGCTTCCACTGGGCACCTACACCATCAAATGCACGCGCGGACCGGAATATCTTCCTCAAACGCAAGAGGTCACGATCACCGAAGCCTCTCCACCGGTGCGCTTCGAGCTTCGGCGCTGGATCGATCCCTCCTTGTTAGGCTGGTGGTCCGGAGATCATCACATTCATGCCGCTGGCTGCGCCCACTATAGCAATCCTACCGAAGGCGTCCACGCGCCTGACATGATGCGGCACTGCCTGGGCGAGGATCTCAAGATCGGCGCCAATCTCACCTGGGGACCCTGCTTCGACTATCAAAAGCAATTCTTCACGGGCAAAGACGACAGCGTCTCTCAGTATCCCTATCTCTTGCGCTACGATGTAGAAGTGTCAGGGTTTGGTTCCCATCAATCGGGCCACCTCTGCCTCCTCCGTTTGCAACAACAAATGTATCCCGGAGGCAACTCGAAGGATCATTGGCCTACCCTCTGCCTCAATACCTTGCGATGGGCACAGCAACAGGGCGCCGTCTGCGGGCCCGCCCATTCGGGCTGGGGCCTCGCTCTCCCCTCTGCGGAACTCCCCAACTACGATATCCCACCTTTCGATGGCATCGGCGCCTGCGAATACGTGGTCGATGTGACCCACGAAGTGCCAGGCCCCGATGGTGAACTCGTGCCCGCCGTGGATTTCATGTCCACGGTCGACACCCCCTATCCTTGGGAACTCAACATCTACTATCACACCCTCAATGCGGGCTATCGCACCCGCATCAGTGGTGAGACCGATTTCCCTTGCATCTATGGTGAACGCGTCGGCCTCGGGCGCTCTTATGTGAAATTGCCAGGACGCCTCGACTACGACAACTGGTGCCAGGGCATCGAAGAAGGCCGCGCCTATGTGTCAGACGGCTACAGTCACCTCATTGACTTCACCATCAACGACACGCAATTGGGAAGCGGCAAGCCAGACCTGAAACTCGACGCTCCTAGCACCGTCACGGCCACGGTCAAAGCCGCCTCTTTGTTAGACGAACAGCCGGATGCCTTTATCCGATCACGCTCCTTCGACCAACAACCCTACTGGCATGTGGAACGGGCGCGCCAAGGCGACACGCGCACCGTCAAGGTCGAAGTGATCGTCAATGGCTTACCGAAGACCTCTCAGACACTCACCGCTGATGGCGCGCTCCGCGATCTCAGTATTGAGGTGCCGATTGAGAAAAGTTGCTGGGTGGCCCTACGCATCCTCCCTAGCGCACACACCAACCCCATCTTCGTCGAGGTCGGGGGCAAACCCGTCCGCGAGAAGAAGAGCCTGGAGTGGTGCTTGAAATCCATCGAACAACTCTGGAGCCAGAAAGAGAAATTCATCGCCGAGGAAGAAATGCAAGACGCCCTCGACGCCTACGATCACGCGCGACGAGTTTACGCAGCAAGACTAGCAGAATCCCCGTGAAGTAGGACAAGCGCAAAACCCTTTCCCTATGGAAATTCCAAGGCCCGAAGGCCGAACCGACGTCCGGTCGGCAGATTGATGCACCTTTCTCCCACCCTCGATCGGTCGCCCTTCCGCCGATGACTTCGGCTAGTGTCTCTGATCACTAATTCGTTGAACGGATAGTTCATGACGCATTCGGTTCACACAGGGGACTTGAAATCCCCATTTCATCTGAAGCGCAACAGCGCCCATGCTGGGCACGCACAGGGCGACCATCGCAAGCCTGATCACGTTGTGAGTTGATTGACTACCCTGATTCGATACTTAAAACTCCGATCGAGACATCGCCCTCAGATCAGGCTGCGATGGCTCAAACATAGTGCTTCTAAAGGAATGTCAGTATTGCCTATCCTATGAAAGTTGATCCAGTCCAGCACGGGTTCGAACTCAGATCGGACGGACTAATAGTGATGGACCCTGGGCACCCTCCAGGTTGCGGCGTCACCATCGAGAATTGTGTTCCAGGAGTCTGGAATGCGAGTGTCCGTCTTACACCAGCAGGCGATAAAGATGTTCTGCTAGCCAATTGCGACTTTCCGACTACGGGACTTCAGCGCGAGTGCATCGAAACTGGGATCATCGGATCAACCTGTTTCCATGCGATCTATGATAGAGGTGTCGTGGAAGAACAAGAGAAGTCAGGCGGTGATGCCTTCGAAAGAATCATGAAAAGGGTGAGCGAGGGAGGAGAGGCTCTTAGTGCTTATGAGAGTATCGCTAAGCCCATTGCAAGTATAGATGCTGGTTTGGTCTTTCTGTGGGACGGCGATGCTGACTGCTCAATTTACAAGCAGGTCGAGTCTGATCGCGTCATTGCAGTAGAGATACACGGTCACTCACTTCACTAGACCTCATTGTCACAGCCCTAGCAGTACAATTTGGTGGAGAGGAACCAAGCCTTGGGCAATATGGACGAAGTGCTTGATGATGGGGACCGCATATTGGTTAGGGACCAAGGTCTTGAAGAATCAATCGATTTGAGAGACATCCGGCAGGTGAGCTCAACCATGATACGTCCAGCGGGAGTTTCGCTTCACCTTCGCCGAGACTCTGCCTTTGGTAGAAGAATCAAGTTCCTACCGTGTTCATCCTTGTTTCGCTTCTCAAGTTTGGCGAAGTCTCTGAACACGCGCATCAAACAAGCCGAATCGGGTAGAAGCAGGGTTTAAATCGGTTTGACCCTGCTCCCCCACTCCACAGGCCATACGGGTCCGTAGCACGGCGATTCCGATACGCTACTGTTAGGGTAATTGACGTTGAGCCATTGTTCTGCAATCGAGGGCACTCCCTGACCGCTCAGCCAATCGTTGGTCAGCGCCATGCGGACCAGACGATGCGGACGCATGCGCAACGGACCTTTGCGACGCCGTGAGGCTTTCTTCACTTCCGGTCGTCAGTTCGGGGCTGACCGATCGTTCTCTCGAGTTGTGTTTTCCAGAGGCATCGGGTATCAGAAGGTTCATCCTGACGTCGAAGGCTTCCTTCGAGAGCGTTGACAGACTTCTAGAGGTTTTCCAAATCAATCTGAGCATGACAGAGTCACGGGACACTACCGCTGAAATGAATGCCAAGAAGCGTGGATTTACGGGCACTTCAGAATTCTATGAAGAAGACGGCGAGCCGCGTTTGTATTTGATGGCCTATTGCGGACAAGCCGACCTCCTACTTGAAGCTTTTCAAGCAGGCTACGCTGCGCACGGCGGGTTATTGCATGATGCTTGCTGCGGCCGCCCGACCTTTCGAGGCTATTCGCATGATGGCCACTATCCCCATTGGCCAGATGGGTTTCGCGAAACGGTTCGTGTCCTGATTTCTCATGGAGCGGACGTGAATGAGAGAAACGCTTCTGGAAACCGCAAGTATGAGGGTTGTGAACCGTGGGTCATGAACGGCGAGACGGCGCTTCACTACGCTGCGGGCGCTTGGGATGCGCCTATTGTCCGGCTACTGCTCGATGCGGGTGCGAAACGGGACGCCCCAAACGATCATGGCGAAACGCCGTTCGATTGGGCAGTGCGCTATTCAGCTCCGCCAGCTGTCGTCAAGCTCTTGGACGTCGAACGCAGCGACGCACCCCTCGATCTTCATGAAGGCTAAACGGCTTGTGATCGAGTAGGATCTGCCTAGTGAACTTCATTCGCGTTCCAATAGATGATCACGTTCTTTGTGGCGCGACCAGCGGCGATGAGATCCATCTTGCCATCACCATTGAGATCGGCGGCTTTGAGATCTTCACACGCCATGGTGTTGTCGTCGATCACGTGCGCGGTCCATCGATTATCCTGCCATTGATACATTCGAATCCCGACTTTCCCTTGGGCGTTCTTGTCGCGCCAGCCTGCTACGACTTGTTGCCGCGGTCCCTCAAGGAAGCTTCCGCATATGAGGGCATGGCCTTGCTTGAGCGTATCATCAAGCACTGTGCGCGTTTTGTCAGGATCATAGACGACGACTTGATGCCCGTGCATGGGCTCGATGGTGGCGAAGGTGCGCATGATGTCCATATCCGCAGTGGGGTTCGCCAAGAACGGCCCCCACCGGACTTCGCCGATGCCTCCAGATTCCAACGGTTTGCCCGGTTCGCCGATCCAGTGGACCTTGTTCTCTGGCCGAAAGGGGTCGAGGAGAAGGAGACCCTCGGTGCCTCCAATGGCAAGCTCACCGCCGACATCGAAGTTGTGGGTCTTGTGTAAGGATTCATCGAGCAATGTGAGTTTCCAGTTAGAGGCTCGATCAATATGCGTTTGCGGCATTTGATAGGCGAAGATGCGGACGCCGTTGTCCCCTTCTCCCCCTCGGTTACCACTCCCGTGCAGCGGTAAGACGACTAACTGCGGCGCTTCGTTGTCGCGCGTGACCCAGTGCATGCGATGCACCGTGGGCTCGTGAGGAAGCGTGACGGCTTGCCACCGCTTGGTCCGATCATCCGGCGCGATGAGATAGTGCACAGATCCCGATTCACGTCGGGAGATGGTATTGCCAGGATTCCAATTGGCCCCCACCGCGACCTCCACCTTGCCATCCCCATTGAGGTCCTTCGCGGCGATGCAAACATTATCCCGGATCGTGAGTTTGCTGGCCATCACGTGCTTCTTCCAGGTCGGATTCTGATACCAAACGATGTCGAATTGGTCGGCTAGGAGGATGTCGTCTCTGCCATCGCCATCCACGTCTCCAATGGCGAGCCCATAGCCGACAAGGATCTCATCATCAATGGTTTGCGCCCGAAAGGTGGGATCCTTGGCCAAGGCAGACGTAGGGGAGAGAACGGTGAGAAGGAAAGCAGAAAGGAGACGCATCATTCACTTAGCCTACGGCGATTCCGCCCCACGAGGCAAGCGACGGATAATCGCTTTACCGGCGTCGCAACCCGTTCCAGGGTTTGGCGTTACACACGTGATGATCATGAAGAAATCCCTCTTACTTATCAGTTCGCTCGTTCTCACTAGCATGATTCCCGCGCTGGCGGATGATCACGCAGGGTGGGTCTCCCTCTTCGATGGCAAGACCCTTGAAGGGTGGAAGTCCAATGAAGAGAAACCGAATGTCTTCTCTGTCGTGGACGGAGCCATTCAAGTCAAAGGAGGCCGCGCGCACCTCTTCTATGACGGCGACGTCAATGACGGGAAGTTCAAGGACTTTGAAATCAAGCTCAAGGTGAAGACGACCCCCGGTGCTAATGGCGGCTTCTACTTTCACACGGAGTTTCAAGAGAAGGGTTGGCCGACCAAAGGGTATGAATGTCAGATCAATTCCACTCACTCCGACGATCGCAAGACCGGCAGTCTCTACGGCATTCAAGACGTGATGAAGAATGCGCCCTCCACGGATGGTGAATGGTTTGACTATCACATCATCGTGAAGGGTAAGACGGTCCGCATCTCCGTAGATGGCAAAGAAGTCGTCAACTACACCGAGCCCGACGATGTCCAGCGCCCTGACAACTTCAAAGGACGGCTCATTAAAGAAGGCACCTTTGCCATCCAAGGGCACGATCCCAAGAGCATCACCTATTTGAAAGACATTCAGGTGAAAGTCTTAGAGTAGGGCATCGACCGACGCTCCTCTCACTTTATCCTTTCTAACACATCAACGGCGCGTTGGTGGCAGCTGTAGAGGTCTTCCGTGACCCCGTAGGCGCCGCCAGCGCGCCGCATCACATACCGCGCCTCCTCATCAGCAAGGAGATCGGCAACCGCTTGATCGAAAGCGCTCTGCGTGAACGGTTCGGCGAGGGCTCGCCCTGCTTGCGAGGCAGTGAGGTGCGGGGCAAACCCACAGACAGAGCTCGCCACGACTGGAAGCCCCCTCACGATCGCTTCTAGGAGAACGGTTCCCGTGTTCTCGCTGTAGGCGGGATGCACGAGCAGATCGCAGCCAAGCATCCATCGATCCAGGAGATCGGCCCGGCCACCGAGGAAATGCACCCGATGGGCAACACCTAACTGATCTGCTTGCCTGCGAAAGGGTTCCGCGTGGTCTTGACCCGCCACGGCAAGGTGCGCTTGCGGTTGGGAAACAAGCATTTGGATGGCGCGATCCAGCCCTTTCGTCCGAAAGCCCGAGCCTGCCAGAAGGAGGAGCGGCGTCTCTTCGGCAAGGCCCAGTTCTTCCCTCACCACGAACCGTGCTTCAGGACGTTTCTGGCTGATTTCATCAAGGTTCACCCGCTGGATGCCAGGAGGCAGGACATGGAGACGGTCTGGCTCCGTCCCGTAGTGTTTCTGATAGACATCACACTCTCCCGGATGCAGGAGGAGGATCTGCGTGCGGCTCCCTTTGGAAAAGACTGCTGCCTCCGCACGCGCGAACCGCCGATGGCGAGGCGTGCGCGCATACCACCCCGGCTTGAGTCGCCGCACCTTGGCGAGGTAGCAAGGATCGGCCGCAAAGTAGGCATCGATCCCTGACATTCGCAGAAACCCAAGGGTCACCTCAGGCTGATGGTCTCGGCACCAATCGTTCGCGGCGCGGGTGAAGTGCTTGTCGCGGCTCGCGTTGCTCCAGCCACGCCTCCCTAGCACATGAACACGAATACCTTCCTCCCTGAGCGTTTCTCCTTGCCAACTCCGTGTGACGATGTCGACCCGGTGTCCACGGGAGGCAGCTTCCTGTGCGAGCTTCACACAATCCCGCGACATGCCGCCGTAGGGGCGATACTCATTCAAGAGGAACGCCAGAGTCATGTGTAGGGATCCTCGCCGGGGAAATCAGAGCCAGCCACCCGCATGCAACTCGCGGGTGAGCTTGAGTTGCCGGTCCATTTGCGCGCCATAAGTCGCGTGTGTCTCTTTGTCAGGCTCACAGCGCGAGGTCTCGTCCACCTGCACGAGGCGCGACGTGAGGCTCGCAAGCCCGTCGCGATCAAACTTCCCGCCGCCCTGGCAACAAGCCGCCGCTTGGATGGCGGCTCCTAGACTCGCTCCTTCCGCCGTTTGCGGGCACACTGTGGCAGCCCCAAAGGCATCCGCCACGATCTGACGCCAGACGGGGCTCTTACTGCCACCACCCGTGAGCCGTACCTCGGTGGGAGAAAGGCCCAGCTCTGCGAAGCGTTTCATGCCATAGCCCAAGCCCAAGGTGACACCCTCCATGGCTGCCCGCGCGAGGTGGGCAGGCGTCATGTTCTCTTCTGTCAGCCCGTGCAGCACGGCTTTTCCGTTAGGCAAATTGGGCGTGCGTTCCCCGTGAAGATAGGGAAGAAAGAGCAGCCCGCCTGCACCCGGCTCCACACTAGCAACGTGTTTCTCTAGATCCGGAAGCTCCCATGAGAACAGCCCCCGAGTCTTCTCAGTGAGCACGGTCACGTTCATGGTGCAGACCAGTGGCATCCATTGGTCCGTGCTATCGCAGAACGCGGCGATCTCACCTTTCGTATCAATGACAGGCTCACTTGCAGAGCCATAAAGGGTCCCTGACGTTCCAAGCGATGCCGTGATCACGCCGGCCCGCACATTGCCAGTCCCGATGGCCCCCATCATGTTGTCCCCACCCCCAGCACTCACCATCACGTCGTTCGATAGCCCCCAAGCCTTCGCCAATTCCGGCGTCAACGTGCCGTGCGCTTCTGCCGAGGAGCCTAACGTTGGCAGCATGTCATGCACCCTAGGATCAATGTGGTCGATCAATTCCTGATGCCAGGTACGATTGCGCACGTCGAGAATGGCCATTCCCGAGGCATCCCCGTATTCCATCCGTTTCGTCCCTGTGAGCCAGAAATTGAGATAATCGTGAGGGAGCAGGATACTCGTTGTCTTGGCAAAGTTGTCAGGCTCATTCTCCTTCAACCAAAGAATCTTAGGGGCGGTGTAGCCAGGCAGCATCGCGTTGCCCGCCTTGGCAATGATGGCCGCCTGACCGCCAAAGTGGTGGGCCATGGCCTCGCACTGAGGCGCGGTCGACGTGTCACACCACAGTTTGGCAGGGCGCACTGGCCGATCGTCCGCATCGAGCACTACCAACCCGTGCTGTTGCCCGCTCACGCCGATCCCGCGAATCTCACGTTTGCGAGGGCCGAGATCCGCCAAGACGCTCGCGATCGTCTTCGCCGTGGCCTCCGTCCAGGTGGCCGGGTCTTGCTCCAGATGGCCATTGGGCAGACCAGGCAGGAGGTCGTAGCCTTCCTGCGCCTGCGCGAGGATTTCTCCTGAGTCCACGTCCAGAGCGATGGTCTTGGTGCTCTGCGTGCCGCTATCAATGCCGAGAACGATCATGCCCTAGTCCTGACGGCTTTGGCTGAATTCTGCAAGTCGGACTTGCGTCTGAGGGAGACGGGCATTCATCATTCCCTCAAAGCCATGGTTCGCAAACTCCTGCACACACGTTATCGGGTCGCCGATTTGGATAAGACACTCGCCTTCTATAAGGACGTCCTCGGCCTGGAAGAAGTGAAACGCCACGAGAGCCCGCGCGGCTCGAAGCTGGTCTTTCTCAAAGCTCCCGAGAGCGAGGAATTGATCGAGATCTGTCAATATGACGGCAGTGGTCCGGTGGAAGTCGGCTACGATCTCACCCACCTCGCCTTTGAAGTCGATGATCTGGATGCCTTCGCCAAACACGCCGCCGAGAAAGGCTATCCCCTTTCCGATGGCCCCACGGAGAGCAAATCAGGCGTCTTCGCCTTCATTGATGCTCCCGAAGGCTACGAAATCGAACTCATCCAGCGACGCGCTTCCTGATTGCAATCCAGCTGAGCGCTCCTTTGTTACCTCTCGCCCATGGAATTCGACTGGATAGACGTTCACTTCGATCTGAACAAGGTCATCCCCAAAGAGGTCGAGGAGAGTTTTGAGGATCCCTTCGCCATCAAGCTCCTGCCTGATGGCGACTATGGAAATTTGAAAGAGGCGCGCTATTTCAACCTCGGCAAGACCGTACAGAACCGCCCCATCTTCTGCGTCTTCTGGACAAACGGAAAGCAATTCCGCGCCATCCTCGCACGGCAGATGACGGATGATGAACTGAATTTCTACGAGCGTAAGAACGCGATGGACTAACACATCATCCCACTGACTCATGAAGACGATCGAAAGCTGGGACGAGATCCCTGAATTCAAACACCGGAAAGACGAAGCCGCCTTCTGGATGGACCATCAGATTGACCCCCGCCTGATGAATGCTTCGGTGCATCGCCCGAACAATCGGGAATCGACCACGATCACCCTGCGTTTCGACCCTCGCATGTTGGCGAGAATCAAACGCATCGCGAGTTCGCGCTACCTGAACTATCAGAGCATGATCAAGCAATGGCTCAGTGAGCGCCTGGAGCAAGAGCAGCAATAGCAGTCCGTTAAAGCGCCTCCATGGCTTGCCTCCGAGTAAGCCCTTCAGATAGTCCCGGCATGTTTGGATTCAGCATCTTCAGGAGACTCGAGGGGAATGGTGAATCGCACGGTTTGGGGAATGGCCTCGTACGGGCATGGTTGGCATTTGCCATGATCCTGCACTCATGGACGGCTCTCGCTGCCGAGGAGCGCCCTACCAATCTCCCAGAGCGCTTCACGGAAGTGACCCCAAGGATTGCCACGGGTGCGGAAATCCATGATGCCGCCGTCTTCAAAACCCTGAAAGAGGAAGGGTTTCAAGTCGTCGTCAGTGTTGACGGCCTCCGACCTCCCGTCGAGAAAGCCACCGCTGCGGGACTCCGCTATGTGCATTTGCCAGTCGGCTACGACGCCATCACGGTCGAGACCCAAGCCGCTCTTCGCACCCTTCTCCAGGAGACGGATGGGAAAGTCTTCATTCACTGCCACCACGGCAAGCACCGTGGGCCCGCCGCAGCAGCCCTTGCCGGGCTGGTCTCTGGCGACATCAAGCAGAAGAGCACAGCCCTTCAAGTTCTCGAACAATGTGAGACCAGCAAAGACTACGCAGGTCTCTGGCGAGCCGTCGAATCCTTCACCATGCCGCCAGCAGAGGCCGCCAGCGCCCCGCTCGTCGCTGTCGCCAAGGTCGAACCCCTGGTAGAATCGATGACCACGATTGATCGCTTGTTTGAAGAACTCTCACACAAGCATAAAGAAGCTCTTTCTCAGAAGCAACAGTACGAGAAAGCCACCTTATTGTGGGAGCAATTCGGTGAATCCGCGCGCCACACCAAAGATTCTGAAATGGCAAAAGCCCTACAAGCCTCTGCCAAGGCAGCCAACGCCCTGCGCCAAGCGATCCACGAAGGAACGAACACGGCCACCCTGCTCACAGCGATGCGTCGGGATTGCCGCGCCTGCCACCGCAAGTTTCGGGATTGATTGCAACTATGGCATGAAGGGCTGCAGTGGCCCGGGGAGATTGCCGTCAAGGTTGCGCTGGATGATGGCGACCCACTGTTGGCGATGCCTTGGCTTTAGGGAATGGAGAAAGGTGGCAAGGGCTTCCTGGTGCGGCTGGTGGCCTAACAACACGCTCGCATCCGTCGCATAGGCAAGCCGAAAGACCATGTCGCGGCTGAAGGTGGTGGCGTCGTGATAGGACAAGGCCTCCATGGCACTGACAAAGTCCTCCTTCACCCAGCGGCTCATCAATCCCTGCAAGGCCCCTGCCTGGGAAGCCGGATCTTCTAACGCATGCACCCAGGCGTTGAGTTCTTCAAAAGGCACCTCAGCGGCGGCTTCCGTGTATTCTTGGAAGAAGGCGTGCCGGTGTTGACGACTGGGCAACGCCATGGCTTGCGCAAAGGCTTTCTGCGGATCCTGGGTGAACAGTGCGCGCAAAGTCTCCGTGACCAATCCCTTCACACCATCGATTCGCTGCTCCCCCGCTTCTAGCGCTTTCTCAAGAGCAGCTTGTGGATCTTCTTGCATGAGACGCCGCACCTCAGCTTCCGTTTGCAACCAGGCAACCTCACCTTGTCCAATCCAGTCGATCACGCGTTCTCGGAGCTCTCCCGGCATCGTCGCCACCTGCCCGACTTGCCCTCGGAGTTCATGCCCGAGAGAGGAGCCCTGACTGGCGCGAAAGCTTTCGGAGATGGGTAAGGAATCAAACCATTTCAGTGCAGCCTTCGGGTCCTGACGCAACCACTTGGAGACTGTCGCCGAATCCACCACGCGAAACCACGTTTCCAGATCGTCCACCCCCACCGCCTCGCTCACTCTAGCCACGGCGGCGGCCGGATCGATCTCGGACCACTGATCGATCAAGGACTTGAGAATCACGCGACGAAATCGTTCACCCTGGGAAGCCAAGGCGAGGATAGCCTCTGGATCCTCGTTTGCCCCTGTCTGCGCAAAGACCTCCCAAGCATCCGCCTGCTGCCAACCTCCTGGCAGACGGCGAATGACATCTACGGCAACGTTAGGATTACGTTTGGTGAGCGTCGCCACCGCTTCGCGGAGGAGATCGCGCTGCTCGCGATTGGCTAGGCCCTTTGCGAATAATGACAGGAAAGCGACCGGATCGCGTTCCGCCAGTTGCGCGAGCAGCCTTTCTCGTTCCCGTCTTGCAGCATCGTTAGGTAATGATCCGGAATGCAGCGATTGAAGCCGACCAATGATGCCCTGCGGACCATCGGCCCACACCGACGCCTGCGGAGAAATGGAGGTCCGTGCCAATGGCGAAGCGACCTCTTGCGTCGCCCTCCTCCTTCCCATGACGAAACCCAGGCCGAGGAGAGCCAGCGCCACGACCATTCTCGCAAGCACTCTTTTCATGGAGTCACGTAGTCGGCTAGCAAGGCTTCTTTCTCCTCCTGAGAGAGCGCACTCTGATGAATAGTTTCTTCCAGAATCAGGGCACTCGCTTCCCAGAATTGATCTAACACTTGCCGTGTCAGCTCCTCTCGGAGAGGGGTATCGGTGACCACACTTGCCCAGTGGAACGCGCTCTCGGGATCCTCGGGAATCCCCGCCACAAGATCCTCGATCAATGCATCGCGGGACGCTCCTGGATCGATCTCAGCGATGAGTTGGGAAGCGACGGCCGCATCATTCCCTGTCAGTCGTTCCGCCACCGCTCGGAGTGCCTCTTGTCTGGCGGCCGGATGCTCGATGCCGAGCGCCCATTCCACCGCCCCTGGTGTATCATGTCCTACGCCAACCGCACTCGCGAAGTGAATGGCCCTTGAGAGCTGTTCCGATACAGCGGCCTCCAATGGAGACCCATCAACGAGATCGAGAATCCGGTCCCGCGCGACCTCAAGCCCCCTAGGATCGAAGCTTTGGATGAAGAGCGCATTTGCCAGAACATCAGAGGTAAAGTAATTCGAGCGCTCTAACATCCACTCCCATCCAGCATCTCCAAGCGAGGTCATGCGAGAACCGAGGGCTTTTGCCACACGCCCCTTCAATGTCTCAGGCACCTCTTGTTCAAAGAAGGCCAAGGCCTCCCCTTCATCGACGGCAAGTCGATTGCTCAAATAGCCAAAGTAGTAGGCGGCTCTAGCAGAGGGCGACGCGAGCGTTTCCGCGAAGGCATGTGCCTCCTCAGGCGTTTGCGCGGAAACGAGCACGCTATCGAGAGTAGGACCATCTTTGTTCTCAAGCACATCGAGATGGCCGAACGCCCTGAGATAGATCTCCGATCCCCCTCCGACCTCACTGAAGATGGTAAAGTTCGAAAGCGTCTGTGAGGCCAAGCGTTCCACTGCGTCATCCTCTAGAGTGGTGATCCACGCGGCCGCCCCGCCTGGATCGAGAGTGACCCAGACACGAGCCGCCTGTCCCTGCAGGCGATCCGGCCACTCCGCAGCCTTCGCATTGCTAACCAATGCCCCCATGGCCCAAGGGTTCTCCGTCTCTAGCGTTCCCACCACACTGCTCGCAAGTTCCGTGCGAAGCGCTTGCGGGAAGTCTGTCAGGAAGCTCCCCACGGCTCCAGGATCTGAGTCCGCCCAAACATGCATCACCGTGTGGAGGGCCGAGGCGTCTCCCGTAGCAGCATGATAGTGTTTGGCAAGTGCTGCCGCCCTCTGAGGATTCCACAAGGCTAGTTCCCGAAATTTCCTCTGGCGCGTGTCTGCCTCTACCTCCGCAAGAGCCGCAAACCACTTTTCGGAATCAGGCTCCACCCCGAACCAATCGGCGAGTGCTTCTCGCGCCCAACCTGGTGATGGCGTGCCCACCTCTCCTAACACTGACGTTGTCACCCTTTGGGAGTCGTCGGCGTGATGCGCCTCCTCACCGGAAAGCACTTTCCCTAGGCACCACCCCAAGCTTACGAAAGCAAGCCCGAGGATCGTGGAGACGAGCAGCCGGTGCATCGCTCACCTATCGCCCACTTCAACATTCTTGCGAGGCCAAGAACCGCCCCTGGCACATTCAATGCCGCCCAAACGCAAGCATGACCACGAATAGCAACCATGATCCGCAAAAGCGTGAGAGAGCGATGACTGCGCACTGATTACGCAAGAACGGTCTTCGCATCCATGCGATCACGCCCAGAGACTCTCGCCGTAGGCCCAGCCTGGACGGGCCGGCTCTTTGATCCAGGCATCCATTTCAGGCTCGCCTTTCACTTTCATGGCTTCGGCATCCCACTCGATTGTGCGGCCCGAACGTTGCGCGAGGGCTCCTAACAGAACCACTTCCGTCAGAGGCGCGGCGTATTCGAAATTCGAACCGGGCGCCTCGATTTCACCTTTGATGGCGCGATAGAATTCGTCGATGGGACCTTTTCCAAGGGCCGGCAAGCGATCGATCTTGGCCAGCTCCGGCTTCATGGCTTGAAAGCGGGATGACGGCGTGAGCATGGGACTGTTAGGGCGCATGCCCTCGTGGAAGAGCGTTTCTTTCGTGCCTTCCATGTACATGCCGCCACCCTCGGGCAGTGGTTTCTCGGCATCCCAGCGCTTCGGCTTGGGCACATCGAAGCCGGCTTCATACCATTTCATGGTGACGGGCGGTTTCTCGCCGCGTGCGGGAAAGTGATAGGTGACAAGGGTGCCGTTCATGGGAATGAATTCCTCATGGGGGGGTGGCGTGCGTACCACGTCGACTTTGGTGGGCAGGCCGAGATCGAGCGCCCAGAAAGGCGCATCAAAGGTGTGGCACCCGATGTCTCCCAAGGCACCACAACCATAGGGCCACCACCCGCGCCAGGTCACCGGCGCGTAGTGCTTGCTGTAGTCCCGATGAGCGACCGGACCCTGCCAAAGATCCCAATCGAAGCCCTCAGGGATGGGAGACGTGGGCGCAGGAAAGCTGGCCGGTGGGACAAACCACGGTTTGTTAGGCCGATTCGTCCAGGTGACGACTTCACGGACGTCCCCGATTACGCCGGCATCCGTCCATTCCTTAATGCGGCGCATGCCTTCAAAGGTGTGGCCTTGATTGCCCATCTGTGTGACCACTCCGTAGTGCCGGGCCGCTTTCCGCAAGGTGCGAACTTGCCAAATGTTATGAGCCAAGGGCTTCTGCACAAAGACATGCTTCCCGTGCTCCATGGCGCACATGGCAGCAGCGAAGTGGGTGTGATCGGGCGTGGAAATGGAAACGGCATCAATCTCTTTGTGCATCTTGTCCATCATCACGCGGAAATCCTTGTACTTTGGCACCTTCTCGTGCTCCTTGAAGGCGCGTCCCGCGTTGGCAAGATCCAGATCACACATGGCGACGAGATTCTCCTTTGCCGCCTGCCTCACGGCAAAGCTTCCCATGCCTCCACAGCCGACCACGGCGCAGTTGATGCGACTGTTAGGTGACCCACTTCCTTGTCCAATGGCAATGTGAGGGAAAGCGAGAGCGCCCGCAGTGAGGGTCGATTTCTTTAGAAATTGGCGTCGATTGGCTTTGTCCATGCTTGCTATCCAAGGCGAACGTAGTCCTGCAGACAAGCCCTGTTTCCATCACCATGCCGTTTGCGCTGGCAACTCTCTCTCCATCTTGCTGTTTCTTCCTATCATGAAGCCATCCTCACACCCGAGCATCACGCTCCTTTCCTTGTTAGGTCTCCTCGCGGTTGGCAACCCTTCTCAGGCCGCCGACCTCATCGCTCACTTTCCACTCGACGCCGATGGCGATTCCTCTGAGATCGGAGGATTCGCCGCCAGCGTGGTCACCGATGTGACCTTCGATGCGCCTGGCGCCACGGAATCCACGGGCACGGCAGCAACGTTCAATGGATCGAGCAGCGTGATCCAGCACGAATGGACCGCCGATCTGAATCCCGAGAGCTTCACGCTCGCTCTCTGGGCACGCTCCGAGGGCGGAGCCGGAGCGTGGAATTCGCCCGTGACGAGTCGACACGATCGCTTTGCCGATGGCGAGCAAAGTCAGGGCTATCTCCTTTACGATAACAATCCTACCGGTTCCTGGACATTCTGGAGTGGCAACGGAGAGGATCCTGGCAACTGGCAGCCCATGGATGGCTCCGAAGTGAAGTTAGGCGAATGGCAACATGTCGTGCTTCTTTATGATCACGAAGCCCCCATGAAGAAACTCTATGTGGACGGCGAATTGGTCGCGGAATCGGCAGACACCATCACTCCAAACGACACGACTCCGTTTAACATTGGCGCAGGCCAAGACTTTGGCGATGGCTTCCATTTCGTGGGCGACCTCGACGACATCGGCCTGTGGGATGGCCCCTTGACTGAGGATGAGATCATTCAGGTCATGGAGAGTGGTGTGCTCTCACTGACGGGAGGCGTGGACCCTAACTTTGATCCAGATCGCGACGGAGACGGGATCCCCAACCGCCTGGAGGAGCCTAACGGCTTGGATCCTGACGTCGCGGACAGTGATAGTGATCTCGACAATGATGGCCTCACCGCCTTGGTTGAGATCAATGAGCTGAAGACGGATCCGACGAATCCAGACACGGACGGCGATGGACTGCTCGATGGTGCGGAAACGAACACGGGCACCTATGTCGATGCTTCGAACACAGGCACGGATCCTCTCATGGCAGACACGGATGGCGATGGACTTGCAGATGGCATGGAAGTGCCAGGGTCGGCCGACGGGCCAGGCACGAACCCCCTCCTTGCAGACACGGATGGCGATGGTTTCGGAGACGGGAGTGAGATTCGTTCTGGCACCGACCCGTTAGATGCTGCCAGTCAGTTAGGCCCTCTGGCCGCTTTCTTCCCACTCGATGCCGATGGGCAATCCTCAGATGGCTTCTTTGTCCCGAGTCTCGACGACGGCGTGACCTACGGGGATACCGGAGCACGCCCATTCACTGGGAATTCCGCCCGCTTTGAAGGCGATTCCGTCATCCAGTTTGAGCACAGCGCCGATCTCAACCCAGAGTCGTTCACGCTCAGTGTGTGGGTAAAATCGGAAGGGGGCGCGGGTGCGTGGAACTCTCCTGTGACGAGCCGCCACGACCTCTTTGGGCAAGGCGAGGCCAGTCAAGGCTACCTGATCTACGACAACAATCCGAGTGGTGTGTGGACTTTCTGGAGTGGCAACGGAGAGGATCCAGGCAACTGGCAAACGCTCGATGGACCTGAAGTGATGTTAGAACAGTGGCAACACCTCGCCATCGTCTATGATGACGTGGAGGGAATGAAGAAGCTCTACGTGGATGGCGAATTGGCGGTCGAGTCGGAAGACACGCTCACGCCTAATGACACCACTCCCCTCAACATCGGGGCCGGCCAGGACTTTGGCGATGGTTTCCACTTCATCGGGAACATCGACAACCTAGCAATCTTCCGAATCCCTCTAGGCGATGACGACATTCAGAACATCTATCAGAATGGCGTCGAAGCCTTCCTCGGCTTGAACTCCTTCCGAATCGAATCCGTTGCGCGTGAGACCAATGGCGACGTGCAACTCAGTTGGTCATCATTCCCCGGGGCGTTCTATGACGTCGAGCGTTCTACCGATTTGACACCGAACTCCTGGCAAGCCATCCTAACTGATTTACCAGCCGATCCGGATCCTGCCACGGTCACCACCATGTCCCTCACCGGGCTGGAGGGCACAGCCAACTATCTCCGGGTGGTGCGCGTCCCAACACCAGCCCTCTTTGAAGACAGCTTCGAGAATGGTCTGGGCGACTGGACGGTGAGCCTCTTGCCAGGCGGCCTGGAAACCGGAACCACTTGGGAGGCAGGCATCCCCACCAATGGTCCCGGAGCTGCCAAGAGTGGCCAGAACGTGGTGGGCACCGGGCTGACTGCTGATTATGAAAGTGGGACCACAGTTCAACTTCGCACGCCAGTGATCGATCCACTCGGAGCGACGAATTTGCGCCTCAGCTTTGCCTACTACCTGGAAGCGACGTCCGAAGAGGGTGGCCAGGTGCGTCTGTTAGAAGCAAACGGTGACGAGATTCAACGTTTCGAGCCTCCCTACATTGGGGGCGACGGCAACACAGAGACGTGGACAGATGCGAGCATTCGTCTTCCTGACCTTGATCCGGCGCGCTCCTTCATCATCGAGTTCGTCTTTCTGTCAGTGGATGACGGCAATCCAGACAATAATGGTGCCGGCTGGTTCCTCGACGACATCCGCGTGGGCAATTGAGTTCGCAATTCTGGTAATGAAGAACGGCTCGCAGGGGATTCCCGTTGGGAAATTACGGGAATCATGGAATTCTGCGCCATGTATACTCGGCGCGTATTCTCATGGTTCCTTACGCTCGCAGCGACGGCGAGCCTGGCGGTGGCCCAGAATGATCGGCCCAACATCCTCCTCTTCCTCGCCGATGACCTCGGCTACTCAGATCTCGGGTCATTTGGCGGAGAGATCGACACGCCGCACCTGAATCGCCTGGCTGCCGGGGGACTCCGGTTGACGGATGTCTATTCGGCAGGCCGCTGCTGTCCGAGCCGCGCGTCTTTGCTGACAGGACTCTACCCCCACCAGGCCGGTCTGGGGTGGATGACGGCGGCCGATCTGGGCCGTCCCGCGTATCAAGGCGAGCTCTCCCAAGCGAGTGTGACGCTTGCCGAAGTGCTCAAGGAGGCAGGATATGGCACCTACGCAGCCGGGAAATGGCACCTCACGCGGCACGATCACGAGGCAGCGACCACGGAGCACCCGTCATGGCCACGGCAACGCGGGTTCGATCGCTTCTTTGGTTCCTTGCGCGGTGGCAGTTATTTCGCACCACCTCGGCTCATGCAGGACAACACCGTGGTCAGTGCTCCCAAAGAAGGGTTCTTCCTCACAGATGCCATTGCCCAGGCAGCGAGTGGCTATGTGCAGGATCACCTCGCGCAATCTCCCGGCAAACCGTTCTTCTGTTATGTGCCCTTCACTGCCCCGCACTGGCCCCTTCATGCGGAGGAAGAAGCCATTGCCAAGTATCGCCAACACTATGCGCGTGGGTGGGACGTCCTCCGCGAGGAGCGCTTCGCACGCATGCGGCAGATGCGCTTGTTAGAGCCCCACTGGACCCTTCCTCCCCGCCCGGCAGAGGTCCCCGCATGGGACACCCTTACAGACGCACAGAGAAAGGCCATGACCGAGCGCATGGCCATCTACGCGGCGCAGGTGGAAGGCATGGACCGCGGCATCGGACAGATGCTTGCCGTGCTGGAGAAGCATCGCCAGCTCGACAACACCCTGATCCTCTTCCTCTCGGACAACGGCGCGAGCCCCGAGGGTGGCCCCTTGGGTTTCGAACGCTCGCCAGGGGGGCGACTGGGTTCTCAAAGCTCTTTCGCGAGCTATGGTGCGGGGTGGGCATCCTTGTCTAACATTCCTTTCCGAGGCGGCAAGGCCTCGCCCTACGAAGGCGGCATCGCATCGCCATGCATCGTCCACTGGCCCAGGCAGATCATTGCTAGGGGCCGGGCCCGAACGGATCCCGCTCATTTCATTGATATCATGCCGACTCTCGTGGAGATCGCTCAGGCACGGTATCCACAGAAACGTGGCGACCATCTCATCCCGCCGATGGAAGGCCGCAGTCTACGTCAACTCTTTCGAGGGATGTCAGGATCCTCTCAGCCTGTTCACTACTGGGAACATGAGGGACATCGGGCCATCCGACAGGGACATTGGAAACTGGTTTCCAGGTTTCAAAAGCCTTGGGAACTCTATCATTTAACGCACGATCGATCAGAGTCTCAAGACCTCGCCAGCCGCTACCCGGCAGTGGTCCAAGACCTGTCCTCGCGCTGGGACGCGCTTGCCTCAAGGCACGGCGTGCTTCCGCTAGACGGACGTGCATGGGGAGAAAGAGTCCCCCCATCGCTCACCCAGACGGCAGGTTCAGAGGCGGCAGCGGCCCTCTCATGGGGGATGGTGTCAGACCCAAACGCTCCCCAGCTTCCAGGGGAGCCCGGCCCAGCCAGCGCGGCGCTCCTTCCCGACGCACCACGCCAGCCCAACATTGTCCTCATCTTCTGTGACGATCTCGGCTACGGCGATCTCGGATGCTACGGATCAGAGAACCATCGCACGCCTCACCTGGACGCCTTGGCAGCAGATGGGGCTCTCCTCACCAATTTCTACTCGGCCAGCGGTGTCTGCACGCCGTCCAGGGCCGCATTGCTCACCGGTTGTTACCCACCGCGCGTGAGCATGCACATGAATCACTTGCCCCCTGGCACCAGCACCATGCGACAGGTTCTCTTTCCCGTCGCCCGCAAAGGCTTGCATCCTAACGAAATCACCCTTGCAGAAGCCTTAAAGGAGAATGGCTACGCCACTGCCTGTGTGGGGAAATGGCATTTGGGAGATCAGAAAGTCTTTCTCCCGACACGCCAGGGTTTCGATCACTACTTTGGCATTCCCTACAGCAATGACATGGGCAGCAAGCAATTTCCGGTCAATCCCCCGCTCCCTCTCCTTCGCAACGAGGAGGTGATCGAAGCGCCTGTCGATCAATCGACCCTCACCAAACGCTACACCGAAGAGGCCATAGCCTTCATCCGTTCCCATCAGGAATCGCCATTCTTTCTCTATCTTCCCCACACCATGCCTCACAAGCCCATTCACGTGAGTGAGGCGTTCAAAGAACACTCCGAGCATGGGATCTACGCGAGTTGTGTCGAGGAGATCGATTGGTCCACAGGCCAGATCCTGGAAGCGCTGCACGAGACCGGCTTGTCCGAGCAAACCCTGGTGATCTTCACCTCTGACAATGGCGCAGCCAAGGCTTGGGGTGGGAGCAATGCGCCTCTAGCAGGCTTCAAAGGCAGTGTCATGGAGGGTGGCATGCGCGTCCCCTGTGTCATGCGTTGGCCGGGACACATCCCTCCACGCCTTCAAGTAGACGACGTCTCAGGAACGATCGATCTCTTTCCCACCCTGGTGACATTGGCAGGCGGAACACTCCCGGCGGACCGCGCCCTCGACGGCCGGAACCTCTGGCCGTTGCTCAACGGCCAGGAGCACTCTGCCGAGGCGCGTCCCTATTACTTTTACCAACAAGACCAATTGCAAGCCGTGCGCCTAGGGAAATGGAAACTTCACCTTCCACTCACCAAAGTGCGTCATCCCTTCCGAGGCATCGCCACCAAGACAAGCAAGGCCGCAAAGCTCTATGACCTCGACACGGACATTGCCGAGAAACAGAATGTAGCCGATCAGCACCCCGACATTGTCGCCGAACTCACGGCGTTGGCGGACGCCGCCCGCGCGGATCTCGGCGATCTCGATACAATTGGGAAAGGGACACGTCCCGCAGGCCTGGTCGATCGCCCCCTCCCATTGGTGAAACCGTCAGAGTAGCGACACCAAGAAGGGGCGACACAAGTGCCGCCCCTTCCGAAAACCGTTGTCTCCCTTAGTTTATTCTTCGGGAGCCTCTTCCGTCGTTGCCTCGTCGACAGCTTCTTTCACGGCGTCGACAGCATCTTGAGCAGTCTCTTTCACCGCTTCCGCAGAATCCTCGACGGCGTCTTTCACCGCTTCGGTTGCTTCCTCGACCGCTTCGGTTGCTTCTTCCGCCGCTTCAGTGGGGCGAGGTGGGATGGCGATAGGAGGCGTGGTAGCTGTGATCGGCTCTTTCTTCTCGGGAGCCGCCGGAATCTCGATGGGAGGCGACGTCGCCGTGACAGGCTTCTTCACTGGCGGCACAGCCACGGGTTTGGAAACAACTTCGACATCCGTCTTGGTTTCCGTTGCAGACGTTGGTGGCGTCACGCCCGGAGGCAATTCGGGCTTCTGTAAGGATGTCGGCGGCGCTTCCGTGTCTTCTTCTGTCTCCTCTTCCTCGTCCTTGAGCAAATCGGGACGGGACTTGAGGAGGCTATCCACGCGATAGCTGCTCAGCGCGAACCAATGCCCTTCCAGCGCTTTCTCCAAGGCCAGCTTGTCTTCGAGCTTCTTCTTCTCTAACAAGAAATCCCCATCCGCCTTGGCCTTCTCCTCCTCCGTCTCTTCCTTGCCTTCTTCGACCACGCGCTCTTGGGGAAACTCCCCAGCCACGGTGAACTTGATAGGAATTTGATTACCCTCCTCATCCTTGGGTCCAATGAGGATATTATAAGTGAATCCTTCGAAGGTGGTGATGGCCACTTCCGTTGCCTTAGATTCATCGACCTCTGCGACCTCTTCTTCCGTGAGAAGATCTTCGAAGCTCGCGCTCGAAAGCACCGTCTTGAGGCTGCTCACTTTGCTGCCATCAAGGACTTTGCCCTCGGGAATGTCACCTTCGAGCTTATAGTCGCCAGTATCACTCTCACGCATCAAGGCGTAACCTTCCTTCTCGCCATCCTTGTAGGTGACCGCAATGGACTTGGGCTTGTTCACTTTGATGAAATCCGTCTTGTTGAGCCAGCCACCAGGTTCGGCCTCAATGGACCCAAAGTTGTAGGGCCAACCGCTTCCTGACATTAATTCGGAGAAATTGTCTGCCACTTCGAGAACCAAATCGCTGTTCTTGGACGTCCGAAGGAAACGTCCCGTCTTGCCACCGGCACCAGCCATGGGGTTGGCACCAGGAGCGGCCTGCGGGGGATTGTTCTTGCCGACTAACAGGTGCCCAATCTCATCGCTACCTCCACTCTTGAAGGTAACCTTCGTCGCCATCTTCTCGTCATCACCCTCACCAGAAGGATCGACCAGTTCCAGGCGGCTGTCTTGCGATTTGCCCGCCTCAAAGGCTTGCACAATGGGCGTGTCCCAAAGCTTCACTAACATCGTGTTCACTTTTGAGGAATCGGCAGGATAATCCTTACGGTCCGCCACCAACCATTGATTGTCCGGCTTCTTCAGGGTGACCTCTCCATCCGTGGATTGAATGTGAATTTCCTTCACATCATTGATCGCCCAACCTTCGAGAAGCTCCTTGCCACGCAACTCGGTGGCATCCGTCTGATCACCGCCCCCGGTGGAACGGCTCGCGATGAACGCAATGGCTCCCAAGACCGCCATGACGGCGGTCAAGATCACTAAGAGTTTCGGTTTCATGAGTCTTTGTAAGGGTGTCTAGGGTTACTTCGCTGCGGTCTTCGATTTCCGGATGGCGGCCATGACCACTCCTACGAGAATCACGAGAATGGGCATGAGGAGGATGTTGGCAAACTTCACTTTGGCGAGAAGACGCTCCTTGTCCTTCCGGCTATCCAGACGGATTTGGCGAAGTTCCTTCTTGGCATCAGCCAAGGTTTCACGAGTTTCCTCCAGAGCTTTCTGCGTTTCAGGGTCCAAATTATGAACGCTCACTGGCTTGCCATCCTCGCTCTTGGCTTGCACTAGCTCGGAGAGGCGGCGCTGGGCGTCATCGACATCCTGCTGACCTTCCGCCAAGGACTGACGATACTTCTTATCACTTTCCTCATCCATCTCGCGGAGCTTGGTGAAGGAACGCTGAGCGGCTGTGCGGCTACGAATCTTGATGAGATTCTCATTGCCCGCCATTTGCTCTAACAAGTTCTGTACGAGCACCATATTGGTGTTCCCCATGACTTGGTTCACCTGACCCGTGAAAGGATTGCGCATCTGCTGGAGAAAGGTGCGGTCGAAGAGCATGTCCACATCACCCACGAGGACCACGGTGTTCTCAGACTCAGCTTCCGCGAGGTGTGCGGGCTTCTCTTCCTCCTCCTCAGTCTCACTATCGTCGTCGGCAGCATCCTCATCGTTCTCTTCAGGCGCAGCTGGTTGGCCGTCGGGGAAGGCGGTCTTGAACGTGCCGGAGAGCATCACTGCGAGGTCATACTGTTTCCCATCGGCATTGAACTTCGACATGATCTGCTCCGCGTCGTTTCCGAACATCTGTGAGGGCGTCACCATCTGGCTGTTCTCCGTGCTGGAAATGAGCGGCGTCTTCTCCAAGCCTTCTGCAGGCGTGCCCGAGAACGTGCCAGCTTCCCACATGAGCATGTTTTGAAGGGAAGCAGCCGCTGGCGCATCTTGATTGAAGGCTTCATTATTCAGTGAGAGCACGCGCGGCTCATTCACCCGCCCGCCACGATTGTCTTGCAAGGCAGTACGATAGGTCACGTCCGCGAGCACTTTGTCGTCGGTGAAGGATACTCCCCACTTTTCAAAGAGCTTTGTCAGGGTGGACGGCTCATTGCCTCCGCCCATGCCACCCATCATGGGGTTGGGTTGGCTGCTCTGGCCAAAGTAGAACTTCGGATCGACGAAGACGACGACTTTCCCTCCGCGGAGGATGAATTGATCAATCGCATACTCGCCCCGTTCGGTGATCGTCTTGGGATGCACCACGAGGAGAAGATCCACGTCCTCGCGAATCTTATTCGATGAGATGGGAATGGTCTCCACCTCATAGTCCTGCTCTAACAACTGCGGAAAGAACCAGGGAGGCGTCTGCTGCGGACCACCGCCCATCAGGGGATTAGCACCGGGGCCACCGCCTCCATTGATGGGTTCATCCGTCATGATAGCGACCTTAGGCTTGTCGCCGCGAGTGACTTCCGCCACGGCGCGAGACAGTTCATACTCTAACAACGTCTCCTGCTGGGGATCAAGCGTGGGCAGAACGACTTTCTCATCGAGGCACTGGACCACGAGACCGTTGTAGAAGGACTCCACCAGATTCATGCTGATCCGGTTGATGCCATCTTGCAGCGCCGCCACTTCCTCGTCGGAGTCGGGCTCAGGGTCTAGCATTTCCACAGTCACTTTACCCTTACTACGCTTGCGATACTCATTAAGAATATCTTCCACCCGGCGCATGTAGACTTGGATTTGCTCTGGCAAGATGGATTTGTCCTCCGTGCGGTAGTAACGGATGTTCACCTTCGTATCGAGGTCGCTCAGGATGTTCTGAGTGCCCTCGGATAGCGTGTAGAGCTTATCCTCCGTGAAATCGAACCGTGTGCGGAACGGTCCCAGGCCGAGGATGAAGTTCACAAGCAAGAGGATGAGCAGGATCACGAGCACGCCTGCCCAGGAGAATAGCTTGTTGGTTTGATTCTGATCCATGATAATTCGAATGTTAGGTTTCGTTAGGCGCGTTTCGTCTTGAGAATGACCGCGGTGAGATAGAGGCAGAAGCCAATCACGCTGAGGAAGAAGATGATGTCAGAACTGACCACAATACCTTTCGTCAATTCGTTGTAATGGGTCAGCACGCTGAGCTGAGCCAAGCTCTGCCCCACACCGGGGACCCATCCATCAATGGCACTGACCACGATGGGCCAGCCTGACATGATCATGCCCAGGCAGATGAACAGGGCAACGATGAAGCTCACCACCATGCTGCGCGTGAGTGCTGAAATGACTCCGGTCACCGCAAGGAAGGTGACTCCGACGAAGAAGGCGGCGATGTAGCCTGAGAAGACGGTGCCATTGTCAGGATCGCCAAGCCAATTGATCGTCATCCATGCCGGGAATGTCAGCGCGAGACTGACGAAGACGATGGTGGCAGCAGCGAGGAATTTGCCCGCGATGGCTTGCCACGGTGAAATGGGCATCGTCATCAAGAGCTCCATCGTTCCCAAACGATGCTCCTCCGACCACAGGCGCATGCCTACTGCCGGTGAGAAGACCATGAAGATCCATGGCACGTAGAGAAAGAATGCGGCGAGCGAGGCATCTTGTCGCTCTAGCAATCCACCAAAGAGGAAGGCAAATCCTTGAGACAAGAGCAAGAAGACCACAATCAGCACCCAGGCGAGTGGCGTGCTGAAGTAGCTCTTCAGCTCCTTCTTCATGATTGTCCAAATATGACCCCAAGAGTTTTTCATAAAGGCGTTGGTTGAAATACGGTTGGTAATTTGGTTAGAATAATCCCTTTAGGCGGCGCTATCCGTGACGGTGATTTCTCGGAACATGTCGTCGAGACGACCTTCCACGGTGGCTAGTTCCTGTAGCAGCCCGTTCTTGCCAGAGACATATTTGAAGATTTCTTCCGAAGCGCGCCCTGATTGCCCAGGCTTGGGCGTGGCCACTCCGCGTAAGGTATTCTCCTCCTCCAGGGTGATATTGAGAGAATCGACGCTCGTCAGATTCTGCAAGGCTTCTTTGGCACTGGCGGCAGGGATCCCGGCGATGCCAAAGCGAATGGTTCCAGCACCGGTGGCCTTCTGTTTCAAGTCATCCGGCGTGCCGTTGGCAACCACGACGCCGTTGCTGATCACGATGGCCCGTGTGCAGGCCGCTTCCACCTCTTCCAAGATGTGGGTGGAGAAGATGATCGCTTTCTCTTCACCCATCCGACGAATCAGCCCGCGCACTTCGTGCTTCTGGTTGGGATCGAGACCATCGGTCGGCTCATCCATGATGAGGACATCAGGATCACT
Source organism: Verrucomicrobiia bacterium (assembly GCA_030425385.1). GTDB lineage: Bacteria > Verrucomicrobiota > Verrucomicrobiia > Verrucomicrobiales > DEV007 > JAACDM01. Next base: position 376,870 of record JAUIAH010000002.1, read on the forward strand.
GATCAGCGCCTGCGCAAAGCACGTCCGGTGGCGGAAACCCTTTGAGAGCGTGTCCACACTCTGATGCCGGACGCCCTGCAGATGGCAGAGATCCATGGAACGGCTCACCGCCTTGTCGAGATCGGCCCCGCTGAGACCGCGAAGCTGCCCAATGAAATTCAGGAATCCCTGGACGGTCAGCTCTGTATAGAGCGGCGCATTCTCTGGGAGGTAGCCGATGTGCGTCTTGGCACGGATGGGGTCCTCAACGACATCAGCCCCGCCTACAGTGATCGTGCCACTGGTAGGAGGCAGATAGCCGGTGACCATCCGCATGGTGGTCGATTTCCCGGCACCGTTGGGCCCAAGAAACCCGAGCACCTCCCCTTTCTTCACGTCAAAAGTGACGTTGTTCACGGCCTTCTTGGCCCCGAAGTGTTTCGATAGGTTCTCTACGTGGATCATGAATTGGAGAAACTTCCTCCTGACTCATGGGTAAGGAAGAAGTCCATGTTAAGGTTACGACATTGTGCTGATGGCAGCATCGAAAGTTATCTTCTTCTGTTACGCACCGTAAGTAGTGTGTGTGGCCATTGTCATGACAAGAATCGCCATTGATGCAAGCAGTTTTCGTGTTATTTGACGCGGGCTCAGGCCCCTCAACTCCCTCTCATTCAAGCTCTTCATGACTCGTAAGGCTCACCCAAGTACATTGATTTCGTGGAACGTCAACGGTCTCCGTGCCGTCTTGCAGAAAGACTTCGTGAAATTTTTCCAAGAATCCGATGCGGACGTCGTCTGCCTCCAGGAAATCAAGGCGCACCCTGAGCAGATCGAGGATCTCAGCTGGGCGGCGGGCTACGAGACCTACTGGAACCCCGCTCAGAAGAAGGGCTACTCGGGAACGGCCATCTTCTCGCGGGTCAAGCCCATCCACACCCGCCACGGCATGGGCATCGACGAGCACGATCAAGAAGGCCGCGTGTTGACCCTCGAATTTCCCAAATTCTCCGTCGTCACCGTCTACACGCCCAATTCCCAGAATGAACTGCGACGCCTGCCCTATCGGCAAGAATGGGACGCCGCCTTCCTCGCCTACCTCAAGCATTTGGAGAAGGAGAAACCCGTCGTCGTCTGCGGAGATCTCAACGTCGCCCACCAAGAGATTGATCTCGCCAATCCCAAGTCCAACCGGAAGAACGCGGGCTTCACCGATGAAGAGCGCGCGGGATTCGACACGTTGTTAGAGCATGGCTTCGTCGACACCTTCCGGATGTTCACCCCTGACCCGCACCAATACACCTGGTGGAGCTACCGCATGGGCGCTCGCAAACGGAACGTCGGGTGGCGCATCGACTACTGGCTCGTTTCCGAAGCCCTCCGCAGCAAGGTGAAAGCCTCCACCATCCTCTCCGACGTCATGGGCTCGGATCATTGCCCCGTGCAGTTGGAAATGAAACGCCCCTGACCCACAGGGCGATAGGCCAGTGTTAGCCCCGATTGGAGATAGTTTAACCATCGAGAAACCGAATCGCGGGTAATGCAAATTACGATCAACAATCGTCATTCAATCAACGGCGTCCACGTTTCCCTCGCTTACTCGACGGCTGTTTCCCTCGCTTAGACGGCTGCTTGCGCACTGCCCGCTTCTTCGCTGACTGACGCCGCTTCTTAGCCGGGCGCACCGCTTGCTTCTTCGTCGACGCCTTCCCCTTCTTCTTCCGCGGCACCGCCAAGCGGAAGTCGACTTGCTTCTGCGCCGTGTCCACCTTGGCAACCTGTACTTGAATGACGCCACCTAACTGAATCACATACCCTGTGCGCCGCCCGCGCAATTGCAAGCGCGTGTCGTCGAACTCATAGAAATCATCATCGAGCAACGACAACGGCACCAGCCCACGCATCCCGAGGTCTTGAACATCGATGAACACACCAAAGTTCCGCAGATCGGTGACCATGGCGGGATACGTGTGCAAGTCGCCGGTCTTCAATTGATGCTCCAAGAAGGCAAAGAGCTTCACGCTCTTGCTATCCCGTTCCGCATCAGCTGAGTTGCGTTCCGTGGTGGAAATGTGATCCGCCATGCGTGCCAATCGCCGTTCTTTGGCTTTCCCTTGCTCAAACAAGGCTCGATGCACTAACAGATCCGCGTATCGCCGGATGGGCGAGGTGAAGTGCGCGTATTTCTCTTTGGCCAAGCCATAGTGCCCTAACGGTTCTACCGCATACCGCGCCCGCATCAGTGATTTGAGAAAGCCAATCTTCAGCGCAGGGCCGATGGACAAGCCCTTCAATCGCCGCATCAGCTTTTGCACTTCAGCGGGCTTTTCCAGATTGCCACAGGGCACGTGATGACTCAGCACTTCCTGGCGATACTCCTCCAAACGTTCCGGATCCGGCCGCTCATGCACCCGATGCACCGATGGTCGTTTCAACCGAATCAACCGCGACGCTGCTGCTTCATTGGCCAAGAGCATGAATTCCTCAATCAGCTGATGCGAGATGTCATTCTCCACTTTCTCAATTCGCGACACGCGGCCTTTGTCATCGAGCCGAATCTTCGTTTCGGGAAAGTCCAGTTCCAACGAGCCCGCTTTGAAACGCCGTTTCCGCACCTTCATGGCCAAGCGCGCCGCGTCATGGAGCATGTGCTCGATCGGCCCTTCTTTCTTCTTCCGCTGCAACACCGCATACGCTTCTTCATAGGCGTAGCGTTTCTGTGAGTGAATCACGGCTTGATAAAACTTCACCTTGAGCACCTCTCCGGCATCGCTGAGGACAAATTCCACACACTTGGTCAAGCGATCGACTCCCGGCTTTAGCGAGCAGAGTTCATTGCTCAACGCCTCGGGCAGCATGGGAATGACGCGGTCGACCAAGTAGGTCGAGTTGCCGCGTTTGTAGGCTTCCTCATCCAAGGCCGTGCCTGCTTTCACATAATGCGACACGTCCGCAATGTGCACCCACAACCGCCAGCGATTGTCTGGCAAGCGTTTCAAATAAAACGCATCATCAAAGTCCTTCGCATCCGCTGGGTCGATAGTGATAACGTCATGGGAGCGGCAATCCACACGGTCTTTGATGTCCGCTTCCCTCACATGCTTACCAAACGACTTCACCTCCTGCAACACCTTGCGGGGAAACTTCAAGGGCAAGTCATATTGCCGAAGGATCGATAACATATCGACACCCTCCTTCGTAGGCGGCCCAAGCACTTCGGTGATGACACCCTCAGGATTCGTGTGACGCGATTCCCAATCGGTCAGCTCCACCACGACCTTATCGCCCACTCGAGCCGGGCGTCCCACATCCTTTGGCTTAGGCACATAGATGTCTTCGGGAAACCGCGGATCATCGGGAGCCACATGAAGAAATTGCTTCGTCCGGCGCAGCGTGCCGACAATCTGCGTTCGCCGACGTTCTAACACCCTTACCACCGTGCCCGTGGCGGGTTGTTCTTCGTCTCGTCCCCTACCCTTGCCCTGGCGTCCCCGAGGCCGCACATCACGACGCACCAAGACATGGTCCTCATGCATCGCCGTGCCCGTGCCCGCCGCTGGAATGGCGATCTCCGGCAAGCCAGGCTCATCCGGGGTCAGAAAGCCGCGTCCATGCCGGGTGATGGAAATGCGGCCTGGGATCAGGTCCGCCTCTCTCGGAATGATGTAGCGATTGCCTTTGATACGGGCCACTTGCCCATCGCGCTCGAGCTCGCGAAGCACTTTCTGCAACGCCTGCTGGCGGTTGGGACTTTCTTTCAAAAGCCGGAGCAGTTCCGGCACATTTGACGGCACATAACGGCGCCGTCCTAACAGTTTAAGAATTTGTTCTTCCATTAATGCGTGTGTGAGGCATCGATCGCGAAACGATGGATGCGTATGAATTGACCGGGTGGGACCCTCATGGGTTCACCTCACGGGGCGGTCAATGCCTTTCCGTTGCAACGTGCGTCCAGTTTGGCCAGAAACGGTACCGCCGAACCTGCCCAATCTTCTGGGCCAGGATACGCCGCGGCTCCTGGGCCGAAGCATTTCTGCAACATCTCCGTGTGGATGATCCCCGGGTTCATCGCCGCCACCGCAATGCCCTTGGGCACTTCTTGCGCCATGGCAGCGCTGAGACCTTCGATGGCCCATTTGCTTGCACAATAAGGGGCCACTTCGGGTGAGGTGGAACGCCCCCAGCCAGAGCTGAAGTTCACGATCACTCCTGATCCCCTCTCTAGCAAAGCGGGCATCACCGCCCGGATGATGGAAGCTGTACCCTTGATATTGATATCAATCAAGTCCGAGAATGCCTCCGCCTCAATTTCCCACAGGGGCGCGCTTTCATTGATGACTGCGCCGTTGTTCAGGACCAAGTCCGGCGTGCCCACTTTCGCCACCGCTTCCCTGACAAAAGCCGCAGCCGACGCATCGGAAGCCAGGTCCGCCGCCACAAAGTGATGCGGGCTCCCATGCCGCTCTCGCAAAGCCGCCAACGCATCCTCCGATCTCCCACAGCCCGCCACCGTCCATCCGAGATTGGCAAACCCATCAACCATCGCCTTGCCAAGACCACGGGTCACGCCCGTGATCAACACCACCTTTGCTTTCGACTGACTCATGCACGATCTCTATGCAAGAAGGCTCAGAGAAGCCAGGCCCAAATTGCGAACCTTCAAAGCAGGTCAAACCTGCCTAACACTGATGACGAATTTCATCCTTTCACATGCCAGGAACCATCAAACAGCCATTCGCAAGGTCGTCTGGGTTCTCTTGGGCATGCTTCTACTTGTCGAGTTGGTTGCGCGCAAATCGATGTCAGCGGCCTACGACGTCACCATCACATGGTCAGTTCGCGAATCCGTGCCGGCCGAGCACACTCTCAATGTCTCAGGGAAACAGTTCACCATTCCAGCAGGAGGATCATCCGTTCAAACGCACCGCCTACGCGGCGGCGCCTCTGTGGGATTCCTCTACACCACTCGCGGTTGGGGGTTCCGCCACCAGAAAGTCGAACTCGATGGCGAAGAGCTCCCCCCCGCCGCATCCTTGTTTCAAAGCAATCTGGAACACTAGAAATCTTGGGGATGAGAAGCCCCCCCACCATGCACGTCGAACTCCTGATCGACTAGCGGGTCAACCCTGCGAATCAGATCACGGTGCCTCCATCGCTGCTTGGCTTGCCGTCACGCCAAGCAACCCTATCACAATGTTATCTTTTAGAGGAACTCACATCGCCTTTCTACTGGCAACTATGAATGAATTCCAGCGGGTTATGCCTTTCGACGGCAAAGCGCCAAGATGACTTGTGAATCCCGTGTTCCTTCAGTAAAAGCACATCTAGACTGAATAGGATCGGCAAATGAGTGGTCCTAGCTTGCAGCTTCAGGCAGAGCTCGCAGACAAAGTTTCTGCGCTTGATTCTGACAATCACTTCATTCCATCCAAGCACCATAGAAAGGCACCTAGAACGATGATTAACACGAGACCAACTGCAGCCATGATCACCACCATCCGGAAGTTTGCCGTCTTTGGCCTGGCAATGGCCATGACCCTTAGCTTTAACACTTTTGCTAATGCCGCTGGTGGTAGTGGAGGGAAGGGCGGTGGGCCAAAGGCCTCCACTTCATCCGGGAAAAAAGGATCGAGCGCCCGGACCAGCCGCAATGGCAGTCGACGCCATCGGGCCACCACTCGCCGTGCCGGCTCCTCCCGGAACAATGCTTCGCGGAGTAGTCGTGCCTCCCGGTCCAAAGCATCTTCTTCGCAGGCCAAGCAACGGATCGCCAGTCGTCGCGCCAAGAGCAAACTGAGCGGGCGCCAGAAGATGGGCGATAGCCGAAGTTTACGCAGCGTGAATCGCCAGTGGCAGAGGAACTACAATCGGTCCTCGCGCAATGGAAGCCGGATCCCTACCGTGAGATTCCGCACGAACACACGCAATGGCGGCGTCATCACGTCCCCTGGAGCGAAACTCGGTAGCTACAAGAGCCGTCGCCGTTAGGCATGAGTCGTTGAGACTCGTTAGCCACCTTCAGACGAACCCCTTCAGCACCCATGAAACTTCGCCTCTTACTCGCATCGAGCCTTGTCCTGCTCGCTGGCCTTTGCAGTTCTTGCAAGCAGTCCACACCTCCAGACTTGGTGAAGTCTGCCGAGGAAGCCATGGACAACCTTGAGTTTGATTCAGCTCTCCAGATCCTGAACGAAGCCCTCGGCGTCAATGGAGATGATGTTAGCCTTCTCGAGCTTCGCGGGATCGTTCAGCTCGAACGGGAAGACCATGCGGCGGCGCTCTCCGATCTAGAGCAGGCAGCTACCATGGCTCCCAATGATCCTAACATCGCGGTGAACCTGGGCGCAGCCCACATCGCGATGGGAGAATTTCAATCAGCCCTCAAGCTTCTCTCCGACGTGATCCGTCAGAGTGAAGACGATGCCGACGCGTTCCGAAATCGAGCTTTAGCTCATCTCCGTTTGGGAAACTTTGAGGAGGCCATCGCGGATTACACGGTTGCACTGGGCCTCTACGACGAGGTCGATCCGGTCCTCCATGAGGAACGTGCCGAATGCTGGGAAGGCATCGGCGACACCGAAGCAGCAACTGTTGATCGAGGCATCGCCAGCGCGACCTACGAACTCGAAGATGATCCTAACAAGCTCACCGCACTGGTGCAACGTGGGCTTGATCTCTACAATCTCGGCGAGTTCTACCATGCGCTCTTGGACCTCGACGATGCGGTCGACGCTGGCAGCGATTCCGAACAAGTGTTCCTGGCTCGCGGCAACTGCCTCCTCGTTCTGGAGGAGAGCGAGGCCGCCCTTGAGTCGCTCGACCAGGCCATTCGCCTCAATTCGAACAACGCCCTTGCCTATGCCTGCCGCGCCAATGTCCGTGAAGCGCTGGCCCAGTGGAAAGAGGCCATTGATGACTACCAAGACGCTCTTGAGCTCGAACCCGAGAACGAGCTAGCTCGGACCGAGTTGGCTTGGCTGCTTGCGACGGTTCCGCAGCAAGAACTGCGTGAGGGCGGACGCGCCCGTGAGTTGGCAGAAGCAGCGGTCACGCAGACGCAGGGAAAGGACTGGCGTCCGGTGGCCTCGCTTGCCGCGGCGTGCGCCGCCGTTGGCGACTTCGAACAAGCCACCACGCATCAGAAGAAGGCGATCGCGCTAGCCCCAATAGATGAGCAGGGATCCCTAACAAACGACTTGAAGCAGCTTCAAGAAGGGAAAGCCCTCACCTGGAAATACCCAGAGCCCGAACCCGAGGAGTGATCCTCATCTTGGACACTTCACCCTCACATTTCCCTCTTTGTCGCACCCAACATCTACGTAACCATGAAGAAGCACCCAACTCTTCTTACCCACGCCCTCTGTCACTTTCTCCTAGCCGCCAGCCTTGCCATTCTCGTGAGCTGTGGCGACGCCGACCAGGGCGAAACCACTTCACAACTAGCACAGACACCAACGCCGGAAGCACCTGTTGAACCAGAGGTGACTGAGCCTGCTGAGGATCCAGATCTCGATACCGATGAAGACAACCTTTCTGACGTGGAGGAGCGCAAATGGGGCACGGATCCCAACGATCCCGATACCGATGGAGACGGGTTCAACGACGGTTACGAGGTCTATGATCTTCAATTCGAAAGAAACTGGGAGGACCGCCCACACAAGTTCAATCCGCTCATCGCGGATCTCCCTAAGATCGACATCGACCTGAGGAGCCCACCACACCTCACCATGGATTTCACGACGACCGAGGACGAGACCAAGTCCTTCTCTGCTAGCCGGACCAAGGCGACGTCGCAATCGGTCACGACGACCAATACCTTTGAAGAGTCCCTCAGTGTCGAAGACAGCGTGGGCGTCGGTCCCGATGGCATCGGAGTGAGTGTTTCTGTGAGTGCGTCAGAAACCTTTGGATGGTCACAGGCTCAGTCAAAGGAGAACAGCCGGTCCGTGACTAGGGCCGAGGAATTTGCCCGCTCCAACTCGATTTCCAAGAGTGGAGGCAGTCTGGCGGTCACGGTAGACGTGAGCAATCCCGGTGACATCGCCTACACCATCCGTAGCCTGACCCTCAATGCTCTTCTCCTCGACCCGAGACGCCCCGAGGTCTTGATCCCTGTCGGCAATCTCACCTACGGGAAATGGGGGGAACTCTCGGACGTCACGCTCCAGACCCAGGGGAGACAGAAGATTGAAGGGCTCGTCTTCTCTAAGAGCGACCTCAACCTCGACATGGTGAAGCAAATCCTTCGCGATCAAGGGAACTTGGTTGTTCGCATCAGCGCTTTCGAACTCGACGGAGAAGATGGGCCATTGAATCTCCGCTTTACCGAGATCGGTGCCAAGACGGCAGAGATTGGGATTGATTATGGTGGCACACGCCCGCCGGAGTCGTTCCTCGTTTCAACCTACTCAGAAGAAGGCCGCGGCCTTCCACTCACCAAGGTGCTCAACAACATCCTGCGAATCAAACAGCAGAGTGGCGAATTCGAATGGGAGATCCGGTCGAGTGGTGATGCCTTGGTGATGTTTGGAGGGATGGCTAAACTCACCGGCTTGCAGGATGTGCGTGATTTCAAGACCGACTCTAAGCGGCGCGCCCGCTGGGCGGTCATCCACACGACTGCTTCAAGAGGGGAAACAGTGAAGAAACGCTACGACCCTCTCGTGAAATCGTACCAAGCGGAAGACGTCATGGTGAAAGCCGGTGACTCCCTGAAACTGGTCTACATAGAAGATGTTGATGGAGACGGGCTCGGGGCTCGGGCGGAATTTGTGCACCGCACCGATCCTAACAAAGCGGACACCGATAAGGATGGTCTAAGTGACAAAGTCGAAGTGGATGGATGGAAGATCGATCTCAAAGGCGAATCCATCCTTGTGCGAACCAACCCGACTGCTCCAGACACCGATGGCGACGGCACCCTCGATGGTGTTGAGAAGAAAGCCGGAACCGATGCGGCCCAACCACTACTGGACTTGGTCGATGTCAAATTGACCGGCACCAAGGAACGGGACCGCGTGAGCCAGGTGGTCGTCGACGATGAAGGCAATGTCTTCATTTGCGGCGAGATGGACCGTGAAAGTGGTGCGCCACTGTTCGTCGCCAAGTACAACCGCCACGGAGATCAAGTGTGGTTGCAGCGCTTTGTTCACGTCTCGGGTGGGCACGACACCTGCCAAGTCAGCGGGATGGCGATTGGGAAAGATGGTAGGATCTATATCGCGATATCGGAGTATGTGAAAGGGCGGGCCTATGAGCACTTCGTGAAGCACGGCGGCCGCAAGCAGCCCCCGTTAGAGCATCGCAACCGGCTCGTTCTCCGCGTCATGAGCCCCCAAGGCCAGCGCCTCTCGGACACGATCGTGGCTACTCCGCAGACCGAGATGCCCCGAGACGTGGTCATGGATCCGGAGGGAAACGTTTATGTGTCTGGCACCACCTCTGGCACACTCACAGATGGGCGACGCTCGAAAGAGCGCGACCCTGCCCAGGCCTTCATCGTGAAGTTCGATCCCCAAGGAAAGATCGTTTGGGCTGCCCAGTCCGATCCCAAAGCGTGTCGCGACATGACCATCAGCCAGGGGAAATACCTCATCCTCGCGGGCAACGAATACTTCCGAAATCCTGAAACCCAGGAGTCTAACAGTCGCATTCAAGTCCGTTGCCTTAGCCTGAATGCCAACGAGCTTTGGACCACGACTCTCGACACCTTCGGGGGCGAATCGTTTGCCGATGTCGGGACGGATGCGGCAGGCAACATCTTCGTTGCCGGATCTACCGACGGGACCTTCGATGGAGAGAAAGCAATGGGCAACCGTGATGGCTTTGTAGGCAAGATCAGCCCCGAAGGAAAGGTCGAGTGGGTTCGTCAGATCGGCACGGCTGCCAACGATTCCTTCATCTCATTAGCGGTGGCACGCGATGGCAGGATCCATCTCGTGGGACAGACGGACACTGGGGACTTCGACCAGCGGGACCGCATTGGCCTCACAAAGAAACAAGACCTCTTCCGCGCCATCGTCGGTCCAACCGGAATGGAAGTCGATTTGCAACAGATTCGGACCGATTTCTATGAAAGGCCCAGTTCCATCGCCATCGACGCCCAAGGCGCGGTCTTCATCACGGGCACCACCGACGGAACCTTTGGCCGCTTCCCGATGGAGAACAAGGGCGGCGGCGACATCTTCCTGATGAAGTTCGCTCCTCGGCCACGAGTGCGCTAGCGACGAGCGACAGGATGAGGCCAGCGGCATTGGTGACAGTGACAGCACCCCTAACGCTGACGCTGTTGCATCAGGCGCGGGTCTTCGATCCGAGCTTGGTCCATCCAGGTGGCGGCTTGTTGGACGAGATCGCGGCGTTGAAGGGCGAGGTTGCGGCGTTCACCCAGATCTCGAGAGAGATCGTAGAGTTCGATGTGTCCATTGCCGAAGGGTTTGCGGATGGCTTTCCATTTGCCAAAGCGTAAGGCCTGTTTGCCCTGCCTCTCGTGGAATTCCCAGTAGAGCATGCGATCCGTCTCTTGTTGATCATGCTGACCTAACAGTGTTGGCAAGAAACTCACGGACTGCGTGTCCTTGGGAAGGGCTTGTCCTGTGAGGTCGCTGATGGTGGCCATGAAATCGCCGAAGTAGGCTGGGTGCGCCGAGCGCGATCCCGCGGCGATCTTCCCGGGCCAACGCGCGATGGTGGGCACGCGTATGCCGCCTTCGTAGAGATCGCGTTTCATCCCACGCAAGGGTCCGTTGGCGTCGAAGAAGGCTGGATCGTGACCACCCTCACGATGATGCCCATTGTCTGAACTGAAGATGACAAGGGTGTTCTCATCCACCTGTAGCTCTTTCAATGTGGCGAAGAGCGTTCCCATGTCGCGGTCCATCCGCGTGATCATCGCGGCCTGCCCTTTGGCCGGGCGCGGCCAATCCATGTCCTCGTAGATCCCGTAGTCGGGCACTTCCTGGCCATCGCCCAGACCGCGATTCCTCTCATTGTTCGCATGGGGAATGGTGAGAGCTAGGTAGAGGAAGAATGGCTGCGCGCGCTCTCCCTTTCGCAACCACTGCAAGGCCTCGTCCATGATGAGATCGTGCGAGTAGGCCACGGCCTCACGCGCCCAGCCGCCGCCCACCTTGTCCTCCGTCTCGGGCACGTTGGGAAGGGCCACGCGTTGGTCATTCTGCCAGAGGTAAGTGGGGTAGTAATTGTGCGCGTGCCGTTGGTTGAGGTAGCCATAGAAGTAATCGAACCCCTGTTTGTTGGGCACGCCTGTGGTGCCTTCCTCACCGATGCCCCATTTCCCACACAGCGCGGTGCGATACCCTGCTTCCTTGAGCATTTCAGCCACGGTAAGGTCTTCCGGTAGAAGTGGTCCCCACCCATTGCCTCGCACACGCGCGTGTCCGGTGTCTTTCCCTGTCATAAGCACACATCGCGAAGGCGCACAGACGGTCGATCCCGCATAGAAGCTTGTGAGTTTCATGCCCTCTGCAGCCATTTGATCCAGATGCGGTGTCTGTATCTTATCCTGACCGAAACATCCCAGGTCTCCATAGCCGAGATCATCAGCCAAGACGAAGATGACGTTGGGACGGTCTGCGGCTGCAAGCATCGTTGGAACAAACGTTAGGAGAAGAAGAAAGAGGCGTTTCATGACAAGGTCGAGGTTTCGCATTGCCGCCGCGTGGCGCAGGCGTTAGAAGCCAGTCATGCCGCAAGACTTTCCCCGCTGTCAACTCGTTCCGGAGCCTGGGCATCAGCTGCGCTTTCGAGTGGATGGGGAGACGCGCCTCGTGTGGCACCACGGCTCGGAGCACCCACGCCCATGCTTCTACCCCGTCATCGGTCCAGCAGGCGTGCCTCTCACGCGCATGGGCCATCCCGGCGCGCCCAACCACGATCATCACCAATCCATCTGGTTCGCCCACGCGGATCTGGGTGGCGTGGATTTCTGGGCGAACGGCCCTGATACGGGCACCATCCGCCAGGCACACTGGCATTGCTACGAAGATGGAGACGAACATGCTGCCATGGCCGTGCACTTGCACTGGATCGCTCCCACGGGAGCGGTGCTGTTGCATCAAGATCTCGTCACCATTCTCCGCCCCCTCCCCCATCGCGAGAGTTTGATTGAGATCCAAACCTCCCTAACACCCACCCAAGCAACTCTCCCTATAGCCAAGTCCAACTTTGGCATCCTGGCCGTACGGGTGAGCAAGGCTCTTTCTGTTCACTTCGGCGGGGGGACATTGACGAGCAGTGAAGGCGCTGAAGACGAGGCCACCGGCTTTGGTCAATATGCCCGATGGTGGGATGATAGTGGCCCCGTAGCTCCTGGGAGCACGGGCAACGCCGCCCGTTGGAATGGGATCACCTACTTTGATCATCCCGGGAATCCCCACTATCCCGCTCATTGGCATGTCCGTGAGGATGGCTGGATGGGCGCCTCCCTCACGCGACACCGAGGGATCAACCTGAAGTCGGACGCCCCCTTGCGTCTGCGCTATCTCCTCCACGTGCATGATCATGCCTACGACCATGCGATTGCCAATCAGATCGCCACCGCTTTCGAAGACTTTCCCTGGTGGCGGATCGAGAAATCTTCACAGAAACACCAAGCTTACCAACTCACGGCCGAAAGCCCCCATTCTCATGAGCAAGATTAATCCGAAGGACTATCAAATCACCAACGGCGATGATTTCAAACTCAGCGATCATCCTCACCAGCTGAAAGAAGATCTCTACGACGGCAAGAAGGACTACGAGAAGGCGTTGGAAGATTACCGAGAGGAAATCGATGACCTGCAGAACATGATGTACGCGCATGATCGCTACAGCCTTTTGCTCGTGTTTCAAGCCATGGACGCGGCGGGTAAGGACGGCACGATTCGCCACGTCATGAGCGGGGTGAATCCCCACGGCGTGGAAGTGCATGCATTCAAACAACCTAGCGCCATCGAGTTGGATCATGATTATCTCTGGCGCACAACCCTCGCATTACCCCCACGCGGCAAGATCGGGATCTTCAATCGCTCCTACTATGAAGAAGTGCTCGTCTGCAAGGTTCACCCTGAAATTGTCACGCAATACCAGCGGTTACCCAAATCCTATACGGAAGACATGGATCAATTGTGGAAAGACCGCTACCGTTCCATCCGCGACTTCGAACGGCACCTCGCAGAGAATGGCACCTTGATCATGAAATTCTTTCTCAACCTCTCCAAAGCGGAACAGAAAGCCCGTTTCCTCGAGCGGATCGATCGTCCGGAGAAGAACTGGAAGTTCTCTGACGGAGACATCAAGGAACGCGGCTACTGGGACGACTACATGGAAGCCTATCAAGAAGCCATCCGCGAGACCGCGACGAAGGACGCCCCTTGGTATGTGGTCCCTGCCGATAATAAGAAGAACATGCGTCTCATTGTCTCCCAACTCATCCTGGATCGTTTGGAGGATATGAAGATGACGTATCCCGACTTACCCGAAGAGCAACGCGCCGTCCTCGCTGCGTGCCGCCAGCAATTGGAGGAGGAGTAAGGGGGTCTAACAATGCTAGGAGCAATCACCGTTCCGATCGTCTCCTAGCGAGCACCGCCAGCCCTCCATCCGAGTGCCCCTGCACTTTCGTGTCGTATCCGGCAGAGAACTTGCTTTCCCAAGAGCCCAACTTCTGCCATAGATCCTTCCCCTGGCCTCAAGCCTGCCAGGTTTCGAGAACGATGACTGCTACTGTTTCGCCTGAGACCGAGGACCTTCGAATCGCCCCCGCGACGATGGAGGACCTGGACGATTTGACTGAGTTGGTGATGGATTTGCTCCGCTTGGAGGAGGATTTCGAGCCGGACCGCGGTAAGCAAGAGCATGGCTTGCGCCTCATCTTGGAACAGCCGAATCGCGGGCGCATCTTTGTCCTGCGAAACGATTTCAAGATCGTGGGCATGGTGAATCTCCTCTTCACCATCAGCACAGCAGAGGGTGGCATGGTGCTCCTTCTGGAGGATTTAGTGGTTCATCCAGAACACCGGCGTCACGGCTACGGAGGGCGTCTTCTGGAACATGCGGAGCTCTTTGCCAAGAAACGAGGATTCAGCCGGATCACGCTCTTGACCGACCGGATCAGCCAAGATTCTCAGGCGTTCTTCATTCGGCACGGCTTTCTTGAATCCAAGATGATCCCTATGCGGAAGACGATTCCGCTCTAAGCTTCTCTACGCAGTCCACCACCCCAGAGTCATGACGATCCTTGCTCAGCAGTATGTTTCCCCGGAGTTTCGCCATTTCGACCTGGCAGACGGCTTTGCCATCACGCTGATCGCCATGCTGTTTCTTGTGCTGGGTGGTTTCCTGCTCATCGCCCGCTCCTTTCGGCGCCGCGAGCGAGACGAGGATCAAGCCGTGGACCATTTGCTGAGTGAGGTGTTTCCAGAAAGGGATCCACAGGCAGCTCCTTCGAAGAGGGTCAAGAAGGGTCGCGCGGGAGAATCTCACGCTTCCTGGGAACGCGAGGCAGACTGGTGGCGCCGCGACGGCTGACGGGAAGCGACGGGTCTCGGGGCGCGGGGTTCCTCTTCGTGTGATCGCCCGCGTTCTCTTGCCCAGCATCTGCCTATGGATCAGTGGGCTCTTCGCTCTCGCCGATCAGCCTCGTGTGGGGAAAGATTTCTGGGCCTTTCAACCGCCGCAAACCTCGCCCCTCCCCGAGAGCGCGATTCCCGCGCAGCATCGCATTGACCGCTTTCTCCTTGAGGCTCTGGAAAGCCACGACCTCTCGCCACAGGGTACCGCGTCTGACTCCGTGTTTCATCGTCGTGCGCATGTGCTCCTCACGGGACTTCCACCGACACCTCACGATCAGGCACGCTTTGAAGCCGACACCTCTCCTAACAAACGCCAACGATTGATTGATCGTCTGTTAGGTTCCTACGCCTTTGGCGAGCGCCTAGCAAGTTTCTGGTTACCCATCGCTCGCTACGCGGAAGACCAGGCACATGAAGTGGGGAATAACAAATCACTCACTTACCCGAATGCGCATCGCTATCGTCAATGGGTGATCGATGCGTTCAATCGTGATCTCTCGTACCCGCAATTCGTGCGTTTCCAATTGGCCGCCGATCTGCATGACGATGGGAAAGCGGAGCGGGATGCTTTGGGATTTCTCGGGCTCGGTCCCAAATACTACAATCGGGGACGGCTGGAAGTGATGGCAGACGAATGGGAAGATCGCGTCGATACGGTGACCCGCACGTTCATGGGTCTGACCGTAGCCTGTGCGCGCTGTCATGATCACAAGTATGACCCGATTTCTGCGCGTGATTACCACGCCCTCGCCAGCATCTTTGCCAGCACGGAAATGGTGAATGAGGTTCTGCCAGGACAAGAAGCACCCAAGGACAAGGACGGGAAGCCGAACAAGCAAGCAGCGCCCGTGCACACCCGTCACATTGTGAAGGACGGCAACCCGCGAGATTTGCCCGTCTTCATCCGGGGCAATGTGGAGCGCAAGGGTGAAGCCGCGCCGCGCGGCTTCTTAAGCATTCTGTCAGAAATCGCACCAACAGGTTTCGATCAAGGCAGTGGGCGTCAACCACTCGCCGAAGCGCTCGTGTCCCCACGCAATCCCCTCACGGCTCGCGTGATGGTGAATCGCCTCTGGCGCGAAGTCTTTGGGCACGGACTCGTGCAAACGCCGAGTAACTTCGGTGCCTTGGGACAAGCTCCCTCACACCCGCGCCTCTTGGATGAACTCGCACTGGACTTCCAGGGGCACGGTTCCATCAAGCGCCTTCTCCGTTCGCTCCTGGAGACGCAGGCCTTCCATCGCGTCTCCACCGCAGGCGCCACGTTGTTAGAACAGGATCCGAAGAATCTCTGGTACGGGCGGATGACGCGTCATCGCTTGAGCTTCGAGATGTGGCGCGACACTGTCCTCCACGCATCGGGTGACCTGGATCCTCGTGGGGGAGCGTCCATGGAGATCGAAGATGAGGAGAACCATCGGCGCACGGTGTATGCGCGGGTAAGCCGACTCGATCTCAACGACGTCTTGGAAGCATTTGATTATCCTGATCCTAACATCCACGCTGCGGGCCGCGTCGCCACCACCACAACGACGCAGAAGCTCTTTCTTCTGAACCATCCCTTCGTGTTGGACCAAGCGAGTCGGATCGCCGAGCGGGCCCATGCCAGCGGAGACGATCCTGTGGCCTGGCTCTATCGCCAACTCCTCGCCCGCGCGCCCCAACCGCACGAACGTCGTCGAGCCCAGCAATTCCTCACAGCAGGTAAGGAACGCCTGCCAGGACTCGTGCAGGTCTTGCTTTGTTCTAACGAAATGCTCTATCTCGATTAAGTGCCATGACTGCTCCCGAAATGCCGCTCCTTTCTCGCCGCGCCCTGCTGCGACGCCTAAGCGCTGGCTTTGGCTCTGTTAGTCTAGCAGGTCTGCTAGGAGCACAGGGAAGCACTCACCTTGGGAAGACCACCCATTCAGCACGTGCCAAACGGGTCATCTTCCTCTTCATGAATGGCGGGCCCTCACACATCGACACATTCGATCCTAAGCCCGCCCTCGCTCGGCACGCGGGTGAGCAGCCCTCCGGCAAGCTTTACAAGAAGAGCAAGGGAAGCGGGTTCTTTCCATCGCCCCTATCATTTGCCCCTCAGGGTCAGAGCGGCATTGAGGTAAGCGAAAGTCTGCCGCACTTGAGCCGAGTGATCGATGACTGTTGCGTCATCCGTTCCATGCACACGAATGTGCCCAATCATGAGCCCGCCCTTCTCATGATGCAATGCGGCCATCTTCAGCCCACCCGTCCCTCCATCGGTGCGTGGTCTGTCTATGGCCTGGGCTCTGAGAATGAGAATCTGCCAGGATACGTCGTTCTCCGTCCTGGCAAACGCATCGTGGTGGGACCCGCATTATGGAGCAGCGGCTTTCTCCCGGCGCAGTATCAGGCCTCTAGCGTTGCCACCACAGACATGCAGGTGGACCGTTTGCTCAAGAATATCAAGAGCCCGCGGTATGCGCAGACGGAGCAACGGGCGCAACTTGATCTGCTTGCCGCGATGAACCAAGAACATCTCGCCGCGCGCGATGGCGATACCGAATTAGAAGCGCAGATCCGATCCATGGAGACGGCTTATCGCATGCAAACAGAGGCAAGCGAAGCCTTCGATGTGTCGAAAGAACCCGACTACGTGCGCAAGCAGTATGGCGATTCCCCCTATGCGAATGCCTGTCTCCTCGCCCGGCGCTTGGTCGAGCATGGGGTGCGCTATGTCAGCGTCTACTACACGAGAGACAACAGCACACAACCCTGGGACACCCATAGCAATCACGACAAAGGCCATGCACGCCTCTGTGCGGACAGTGATAGAGCTAGCGCAGCCCTCATCGAAGACTTGAAAGCTCGCGGACTCCTTGAAGACACGCTCGTGGTGTGGACAGGCGAATTTGGGCGCACGCCTTATGCGGAGAACAATGGCAAGGCTCCCGGGCGCGACCATCATCACACTGCCTTCTCCACCCTTCTCGCCGGAGGCGGGGTGCGCGGGGGCCATGTCCACGGCGCTTCGGATGAAATGGGCATGCACGCGGTGAAAGATCCCGTCCACGTGCACGATCTCCACGCCACCATGCTGCACCTGCTCGGCATGGATCACGAAGCGCTGACTTACCGCTACTCAGGCCGCGATTTCCGCCTCACAGATGTTCACGGCCACGTCGTGCACTCGATCCTAGCTTGAGTCTCCTGGCATCCCGCGCTTTCATCTTCGCATGCCGAACTACATGATCGCGCAGTTCGCGGACATTGCGCCCGTCAGCTGCCCCTGCGGCCAAGCGAAACGCGCCTTTGCCACGCCAGACAATTCCCTGGCGACCATGCACGTGGTCACCATCCAGGAAGACTCGCGCACGCACTACCACAAGAAGATGACGGAGATCTATTTCGTCTTGGAGGGCGAAGGTCACATCGAGCTCGATGGCGAACGCCACCCGCTCAAGCCGGAAACTGCTGTCTTCATCAAGCCAGGCTGTCGCCACCGAGCCGTGGGTCACTTGAAGATTCTCAATGTGCCCATCCCGGCCTTCGATCCCGACGACGAGTGGTTCGACTAACAAGTTCCCCTCTAGCACCTTCGAACCATGCCAAGCGACGAAGCGTTTCGCCAACAGGTCATTTCCGTGGCGAACGATCTCTTTCCCGAAGCCACGATCGAACCTCACCCCGATTCGGTAGAGCTTCTCGTTGTGGACGGGCATCAAGTCAGTCTTCAAAACATCTGGGCCAATCATCGTCTCTCTGACGCTCCAGACGACGATCTGGAAGCCCTCGTAAAGCATCATCTCGGCCAGATCCTCGGCAAACAATTGCCTTCGATCGAAGACGTCGAGCTCGAGGATGTGCGGGAGAAACTCTTTCCACAGATCATGCCGGTGGAGTATGCCACCTCAGCCCCGCTCCCGCTCATTCACTTTCCCTTGAGCACGCATGTGAGTGTGGGACTCGTTGCTGATTTCCCAGAGACCTACATGTATCTCCGCAATCTCGAACTGCAGCGCTGGGACATCGCCGCCGATGATCTCCACGCCCTCGCCCTTTCCAATCTTGAAAAGGAAAGCCAATCCATGGCGCTGCAGAGCGCTGGGGAAGGGAGAAATCAATTCATCGCCATCGCTTCCGGCGACGGCTACGACGCCGCCCGCATCCTCGTCCCTAGCATTCAGGCCTTCCTGGCCGCACATCTCGGCGAAACCTTTCGTTTCGCCATTCCAAACCGCGACTTCCTCATCACCTGGCGTTTAGACTGTGACGATCACTTTCACGAGCAACTCGCTGCTCAAATTGCCAACGACAGCCACGAGCGCCCCTATCCGCTCTCTTCTTCGATCTTTGTGAGGAATTCGGAAGGGAACATCCACGAGCAATCGAATGGCGGATGATGGGCTTCATCATCTCATCCTATCACGGATTCGAAGTCGATTGCCACCGGCTCCGGAATACGGACTCACAAATCACGAAGCCATAGAGGATAAGGATGGTGTCAGAAACCGTCCTTAAAGGTCATCCCGAAGCTTCTCTCTATGAAGAACTCTCTGTGGCGTCTTCCGCTTTCTTCTCTTTCGCGACGGAGCGGATGTAGAGTTCGCGGAGTTGTTTGAAATCCACAGAGGCTGGGCTGGCACTCATGAGGTCGATCCCTTTGTTGTTCTTGGGAAAGGCGATGACTTCACGGATGCTGACTTCACCGCAAATGAGCATGACGAGGCGATCGAATCCCAGGGCGACGCCTCCGTGCGGCGGGGCTCCGAAACTGAAGGCGGTGAGGATGTGATCAAACATGGCCTCTTGCTCCTCTTGAGAAATCCCGAGTGCCTCGAACATCTTCTGTTGCAAGCCCTGTTCGTGAATCCGGATGCTGCCCCCGCCAATCTCGTGGCCGTTGAGGACGACGTCATAAGCTTCCGCTCTGACATTGGCAAATTCACCAGCTTCCAATTTCTCTAGATCCTCAGCCTTGGGACGCGTGAAGGGGTGATGCACGGCGTGCCAACGCTCTTCCTCTTCGTCATAAGCGAGCAGCGGAAAGTCAGTGACCCAGAGGAAGTCGAGATCCGTGTTGCCCTTGAGCAGTTCACGCAATTCCGCCACGGCGAGACGAATACGCCCTAACACTTCACAGGCGTCTGTCCATTGGTCCGCGGCAAAGAGAATGAGGTCCCCCGCTTCGATGCCGAGCTTGCTGCGGAGCGCTTCGATTTCTTCATCCGTCATCCGCTTGACGAAGGGCGAACGCCAGGTGGTCCGTTCCTCACCGCGCGCCTGGATGTAGGCCAAGCCCTTGGCTCCCGCTTCCTGAGCGAGCTGGGTCAATTTATCAATCTGCCCAGTGGAGATATCCGCAAATCCCTTGGCGTTGATCGCCTTGACGACACCGCCATTGGAGACCGCGCCAGAGAAGACGCGAAACTCACAATCTTTCAGCTCTTCCGTGAGATCGATCAACTCCATGCCGAAACGCCGCTCCGGTTTGTCGGAGCCGAAGCGATCCATGGCTTCCTGATAGGTCATCCTCTCAAAGGCCGTGGGAATCTCCACGCCGAGCGCTTCTTTGAAACAGCGCCCTAACAAGCCTTCCACGAGATTGAGAATGTCTTCTCGCTCTACGAAGGAGGCCTCGATGTCTACCTGGGTGAATTCCGGTTGGCGATCTGCCCGCAAATCTTCATCACGGAAGCATCGCGCGATTTGGAAATACTTGTCCACCCCAGCCACTTGCAGGAGTTGCTTGTACTGCTGCGGGGCTTGGGGCAAGGCGTAGAAGTGGCCTGGATTGAGCCGCGAGGGCACGAGGAAATCACGCGCCCCTTCCGGCGTGCTCTTAGAGAGAATGGGCGTTTCAATCTCCAAATAGCCTTCTTCGTCCAAGAAATCGCGCGTGGCCTTGGCGACCCGATGACGCATTTGCAAGTTGCGCGCCAGGCGGGGACGACGCAGGTCGAGATAGCGATGCTTGAGTCGTAGATCTTCGTTAGAAAGTTCCTTGTCTAACTGAAAGGGCAAGACCTCGGATCGGCTGATGACGACGACTTCCTGCACGACGACTTCGACATCCCCCGTGGCCAACTTATCGTTGGCCGTTCCTTCCAAACGCTCCGCCACGCGACCCGTGATCTTGAGGACATCTTCGAAACGAAGCGAGTGGCTGAGCTTCGCCGCTTCAGCGCTCTCTTCTGGACGGAAGACAACCTGGGTCAGCCCTTCGCGGTCACGCAAATCAATGAAGATGACGCCTCCATGGTCACGGGTGGAATTCACCCAACCACTGAGCGTGACCACTTCTCCGATGTGTTCTTTGCGAATTTGATTACAATGATGCGTGCGGTACATGACAAATGAAAGCGTTAGGCGATGAGCCCGCCTGGATGAGGATTCTCTAACAACATCTCCACGGTTCCCACCATGGCTTCAAGTCCTTCGACAGCGGACTCCTGCCGTTTCTCCAGGTCTTTCACCTGGATCTTTGGATACTCGTCTCCAAAGACGACCGCCACGGGAGCCCCCTGGCTCTCGGCGGTTTGAAACTGCTTGCCGACTTTCATGGGACCAAAGGGGTATTGCACCCGGAGGCCCGCGTCACGCAATTGCTGCACGCCCGCGAGGGCGGCGTGGCGTTGGCTTTCCGCGGCAATGACCGCGTAGACGTCGATGGCTTCCTGGCGACGCGACCACACGTCCAGGCGTCGTTTGGCCTCAGGCGTCTTATCGATCAAGAGACTCATGACGGTATCACCCATGGCAAATCCCGCCGCGGGCATGTCAGCCTTGCCATCACTCAAGGTGTGGATGAGGCGATCGTAACGTCCGCCACCTGCGATCGCGCGGAGGCCATGTTTCTTATCAAAGATCTCAAAGACCACGCCTGTGTAGTAGGCCAGACCACGAACGATGCCGAGGTCTACCTTGCAGTAAGCGTCTTTCTCTTGTGCGCGAAGCTGCTCGAACAAGCGCTGCAAACGTTCCACCTGAGCGGCGCCTCCCTCCATGAACGTGCGCACGGCTTCTAACGATGTTCCCAGTGCTTGCAGACGCTCTGCCGTGACTTCCTCTTTCTCCCGCTCCATCTTGTCCACACATTGTAAGAATGCATCGATCCCGTCCTCGTCCACGCCCTCATTCTTCGCAAAGTCCACCCATGCCTGGCGGTCGCTCACGCGCACCACAAAGTCGTCCTCACTGAGCCCCAACGAAAGCATGAGATCAATGGCGAGCGCGATCAACTCCGCATCCACGCCCTCAGCTTCCTCACCGATGATGTCGCAATTAAATTGATAGAATTCGCGCATGCGCCCCTTCTTCACCATGGGACGTTCGTAGCGGAAGAAGGGGCCGATGCTGAACCAGCGCATCGGCTTCTTAAAATCACGTTGCCGGGCAGCGACCATGCGCGCCAAGGTGGGCGTCAATTCCGGGCGCATGGCGACATCGCGTTCGCCTTTGTCTGTGAAGGCGAAGAGCTGATCCACCACTTCGTCCCCACTCTTCTTCCGATAGAGATCCGTCGCTTCCAGAATGGGGCCTTCGTATTCGTGAAAGCCATAGCGGCGGCAGCCCTCCCGCCATTGGCAAAAGAGATAGTTCCGGGTGCTGCATTCCTGAGGGTAGAAATCGCGGAACCCGGGAAGCGTTTGGATGGCCGACCCTGAACTGCTCATGAGCGAAGAGCGGCCAAGGATGCATCGTGCCCTTGGTTATTCAACTAATTTCACCGGCTCTCACGGGGTCTCCGCCCCCTCTGGAACTTCCTGGGCCTTGAGAGCCTCGCGGAACTGCGCTCGGAGCGTTTCCACGTCTTCATTCACCCGTTTGAGCTGGGCTTGAAGATCATTCACCTGGTTGCGGAGACGATTCACTTCCTCGGGCACGGGAGGCGTTGCCTCCTTGCGGAGCGTGTTCAGCGCCTGCTGCGCGGCACGGCCATCGGCGGAGTCGCGATCGGCCGCCACGAAGGATTCGAGCAAGGGGACTGCTTTCGGATCTCGCAGGGCGCCCAAGGCGGCCATGGCCGAGCGGGCCACGCTGCGTTTCAGATGATCGGTGTGCTGACTGAGGAACGCGCGGACAGCAGCCTTCGAATCTTCATTCCGCGCCAGGTGCCCCAAGGCGCGCAAGGCGGTGGAGAATCCCCCACTGGTGAACTTCGCCTCGTCCGTCTGCAAGGTCCGCAAGAGGGGCTCCACGTAGAAAGGATCATCCTGAGAACGCATGGCGTCTACTGCGGCTCGCGCGATCGCATGCTGATAGGACTCGGACTGCAAGAGATTGAGGAAATAGGACCGGAGATCCGGTTTCGCGTATTTCCCCAGTTCCCGAATCGCGATCGTACGGATGTCAGGATTGGTTTCCTGATCAGCGATCCCTTTCAACAAGGTGTAGGCATCATCAGAATAGTATCGTGTGAGGGCCCGCACCACCGCGCGACGCGCCCGCGCATCCTCCTGCCGCCGAGCACGCTCCAACGCAGCGAGGGCTTCCGGCGTCCGCATGGATCCCAAGGCCTCGGCGGCGGCTTCTCGTACGGCGAAGAAGGAGTCCTCTGTCAGAACGCACTCCAACTTCTCAAGAACCACGGGCTTCTTCTTGTCAGCCAATTGCTTCACCGCGAGAAAGCGTCCCATCGCATCGGAGGCATCCGCCAACTGGGCAAGGAGCTGTTTCTCATTCGGCGCGAAGGTCACTTTAACGAGCACCGACAAGTCGGGATCGATCCGGATGATCTCAGGTGCGGCGTCCATGCGAATGTAGAAATCTTCGCGATCCTGAGAGATCTCGAGGACCTCGTCATGAACGTGGTCGCCCTGCTTCAGGCGCACGGGTAAGGAGAAGTGGAAGCGCGCCCGTTTCTCATTCTTCATCTGCGTTTGCGAAACCGTGAGTTTGACCAGCTTCGTCAACTCATCCCAGGCATAGTCCACCTTCACTTCCGGATAGCCTGACAAATGCACCCATTGATCCATGAAACGCGAGAGTGACCGCCCACTGAGTTCTTCAATGATTTCAACCAGATCCTGGGTCACCACCGTCTTGTAGGCGTGCCGTTCTAGATAGGTCTTCACACATTGGCGAAAGAGATCTTCGCCTAATTCCGTGCGCAGCATGTGGAGCACCCACGCGCCCTTGGGATAGGCGCGAAAGCTGAACTGCTCCATGGGATCCCCATACCCCGTGTAGACGATCGGTATCGTGTCCGCACTGTTGCTGAAGATCCCTTGCGCCTTCTGATAGAGTCCATGTTTGAAGAAATCCTCTCCTAACAAATGGCGATCATAGAGGAGCGAGTAGTAAGTGGCGAAGCCTTCATTCAGCCAGAGGTGACTCCAATCTCGGCAAGTCACTAAGTCGCCGAACCATTGGTGCGCCACTTCATGGGCGTCGAGCGAACGGCTGCTGCGCAGGTTCTCCGCTTCATCGGGAAACAAGGTGTTCACTGTCAGCGTGGTGATGCTCGTATTCTCCATCCCACCAAACATGTAATCGATGGCACACACATTATAGTACTTATCCCACGGATAGGGCACCCCGATCTCTTCTTCGAAGTAGGCGAGGATCTTCTTCGTATCGCGGAAGGTGTTGTGCGCGACAGCCTTCTTCGAGGGTGGCACATAAAGGGCGATGGGAAGTTCCCCATAGGTATCTTCCAGTTTCTCAAAGTAGCCGGCCGTCAGGCTCACCAGATAGTTCACGTGCGGCTTATCCTGTAGCCAATGAAAGGTTGTCAGGCCGGTATCCTCATTGGTCTCGTCCGACAATAGCCTCCCGTTGGAAAGCGCCACCATGCCCTTCGGCACATGACAGATGAATTCTGTCGTGAACTTCTCGTTGGGATAATCGTGAGAGGGGAACCAGTGCCGATGATCCTCTGGTTCTCCTTGAGTCCAGAGTTGTTCATCTTCCTTCGCATAGCCCATGGCGGCCGAACGGAAATGCAGCCCATCCTTTGGTGCGGCCTCATAGGTGATGACGATTTCCGCCTCGTCTCCAGGGGGGATCGGCTCTTCAAACGTGATCTCCAGGAGATCCCCGTCCGTCTGATGGGCGGCGATGGGATGGGATCCCGTGATCTCGCGGACATCCAAGGCAATCGCATGCAACCGCCATTGCGGTAGAGGCTTGGCAATGGGTCGAAACGTCAAGGTGGCTTGGGCATCGATTTCCTGCGTGTCGAAGTCCGGCGTCACCTCCAGCTTCAGGTGAACCACATCCACGAGCCGATCGGGCGCATACTGCCTTTCAGGCGGGCCTCCCCCCGCTGCCTCCGCTGCGGCCAGCGACGCCATGATCGCACAGTGGGCGCACTGATAGTGGTGCTCCTGAGCGGCCTGTTCGCCCCGCGAGACCGAGAACGCATGGAGACATAGAGAAAGGAGAACAATAGAACGCACCATCATTTTAAGAATTTCCGCAACGTGAACATGGACAACGCAAACGCAACCAGAGACTCTGCCGGGTGCCAGGAGTGGTCAAGAAGCGCCAGGCTTGCCTCGTTTCCCCCGAGAAGAAGCGGTCAGAAGAAGTTTTCGAAATTTCCAATCAAGTTGGCACGGCTGGTGCTTTCACCCGTTACCATGAACCCCATCGACTCTCGATGGCTCTCTAACACGAAACTCAATCACACCTCTTACGACGCTAACGAACCCATACACCAACTTATGAATCGATCTCGCACACTTCTTAAATGCGCCCTCGTCGGCCTTGGTGCCCTGGTGGCAGGAGATGTTTCCCTCCTTGCGGAGGAAGCACCTGCCTATGCCGACTATGACGCTTTCTCCGCCTCGAACGGTTTCACGCTGTTCACGGTCAATAACCTCTGGATTTGTATCTCAGCGGCCCTGGTCTTCATCATGCACCTCGGCTTTGCCACGCTCGAATCTGGACTCACGCAGCAGAAGAACACGGTCAACATTCTCTTTAAGAATGTGTGGATCATCACTTCTGGGATCCTCCTTTACGCGCTCTGGGGCTTCAACGCCATGTATCCAGGCGACTTCAACGAATTCTTCGCCACGGGAAGCTGGTTTGCGCAGAGTCTCGATGACGTTTCCCAAACCACCGATGCCTACAATGCAGGCTACACGTGGTGGGGTGATTTCATCTTCCAGGCCATGTTTGCCGCGACGGGTGCGACGATTGTGTCGGGTGCCGTTGCTGAGCGTATCAAGCTCCCGGCCTTCATGGTCTTCTCCGTCTTGCTCGTTGGCTTTGCCTATCCCATCACCGGTTCTTGGAAGTGGGGTGGCGGATGGCTCGACGACCGTGGCTTCTACGACTTCGCGGGCTCCTCTGTGGTGCACGCCTTTGGAGGCTTCGCAGCTCTCGCCGCCGTGCTGGTGTTAGGACCACGCTCTGGCAAATACACCGCCAATGGCATCAAGCCCATCCCGGGACACAGTCTCCCACTCGCGACCATCGGGGTCTTCCTCCTCTGGCTCGGTTGGTTCGGATTCAACGGCGGCTCTGTTCTGAGCGCCGATCCGAAATTGGTTTCCTTCGTCTTCGTCACCACGTCGCTCGGCGCTTGCGGTGGCGCGGTCGCCGCCATCTTTACGGCTTGGGTCTTCCTCAAGAAGCCTGACCTCTCCATGGCCCTCAACGGGATCCTCGCCGGTCTCGTCGGCATCACTGCTGGTGCGGACACCGTGACGGAAGCTAGTTCCATCCTCATCGGCCTCATCGCCGGGGTGATCGTTGTCTTCGCCATCGTCGGCCTCGATAAGCTACGGGTCGATGACCCTGTAGGTGCCATCTCCGTTCACGGGATCTGCGGCATCTGGGGAACCCTGGCCGTCGGTCTCTTCTCCACGAATCCAGAGCACAGCCTCGGCACGCAACTGTTAGGCACTCTTGCCATCAGTGCTTTCGCCTTTGTCTTCTCCCTCGTGGTGATGATCATCCTCAAAGTCACTATGGGCATCCGCGTCCCCGAGGAGCTTGAAGAAGCTGGCCTCGACGTTGATGAACACGGCGCTCCCGCCTACACCCATGTGAACGCTTTCGAACCACAAAGCGTTCTCTAACACTCCCTAATAAGGAAATACGAGTTGGTCGTATCGTGCATCGCAGCGGGGGATTCGTCCCCCGCTGCTTTCGTGTACACCATTCGTCAGTCGCGTTGGGACATCACTCCTTCCCCCACCATCCCGCGCGACGCAGCCAGGCGGCGCAGGGATCGATCCACGTTGTGACGGGCAGGTCGTCCACCAGCCGCAAGCCATATCCATGGCCACCGGCATCATACACGTGCAACTCAGAAGGCACTTCTGCCTGCTTCAATGCTAGAAGCACGTTCGCCGTGCCTGCCACCGGCACAAAGTCATCGAAAGCATGCGCCATGAAGACCGGCGGCATGGCTTCAGGAAGACGAACGGCGGTGGCGTCGCTGTCCTCAGGAAGGCCTGCCCCATAGATGAGGACTACGCGATCCGGCCGACACGACGCTTCATCAACCGCGTCTATGGCCTCGTAGTGGCGCTTCTCTGCTAGGGTGGTCTTCCACGCCGTGGCTCCCCCTGCAGAGAAACCAAGGATGGCCACTCTGTCAGGATCCAGCTGCCACTCCGGCGCATGATGGCGAACGAGACTCAAGGTTCGCTGCGCATCTTGAGCCGGTGCTAGCCAGCGAGGATTCTGGGCAGCCGTGGGCACCCGATACTTCAACACCACAGCAGCGATCCCCAGGCCATTCAACCACTCGGCCACTTCCACCCCTTCCAGATCCCATGCTAGGATATGGAATCCGCCTCCAGGACAAATGACGACGGAAGCTCCCGTGCGTTTCTCGACAGGCGGCAGAAAGACATGCGCTTGAGGCACCGAGACATTGCCCAACTTGATGATGCGCCGCCCCGCGATCAATCGATCCGAATCCTTTGTCATGTCTTGCTCCGCCTCTAACACACGTTCCGGTCCTGGAGGGCGTCCCGGCCAGAGATTCACCACGTGATCTGGCTTCCTGAGATTGGGAAAAGCTCGCCTAGCACCGACCTCAAGCATGAAAGCTTTCATGTCAACCGCCACTACATCGCTCTTTTGAGATAAGCGTGAGGCGATTGTGGTATGGTCGCGCCCTTCGTATACTTTGAGGCGCGCCCAGGGGTGTCCCGCCGCCTCTAACGCCGCCACAAAGTAGCGATTCTCTTCTGCCCGTGCCGGAAGATCCTCCGTTCCTGCGATGCAGAAGAATGGCGCCGCCCCAGATCGGGCATGATAACTCGGAGCCCCTTCATCAATGATCGGCTGCGTGCGCGCAATACCACGCTCACCGCGCACCGTTGAATGCGTGATCATTTGCCCGGACACCGGCAGATAACCGGCGATGGCGTCATCACCCAATCCATGTGCCTGCAAGTAACGCGCATCCACCCCTAACATCGACGTCAAATAGCCACCAGCCGAATGCCCTGACACGAATACCAAGTCGTCGGCACCTCCTCGTTCGCCCACATGCTTGCGCACATGAGCCACCGCCGCAGCGGCATCCTCAATGTAGGCCGGAAAGCTTGCCTTGGGCGACAAGCGATAATTGACGGAGACGACCGCGATACCCTCGCCCGCAAAGCGATGAGCAAGGCCAGTCGCGATGGCATCCGCCTTGTCTCCATTCTGCAACCCGCCGCCGTGAAACCACACGAGGGTCGGAAAACCAGGGGTATCCTTTGGCAAATACCAATCCAGCAAACAGCGCTCGCGTTCGTAAGCCGTCTCCCCCTCCGGCTTGTAGGGTTCATCCGTGATGGTCTCCAGGTCAGCTGCCTGCGCCACCAGCAGACTGACCAGCAATAGCGTGATCGATTTCATAAGCCCCTCGGCTAACAAGTCCAGACGGCCCTGTCGAGACCATCCAATCGCCATCTTGACGCAATCGAGCGTTTCCATGATCCGCAGGATCGGTATGATGCCGTCATGAAACTCGGATTTGTCAGTGCCATTCTTCCCGATCTGTCTTTGGTCGACGTTCTTCGCTTTGCCGGGGACACAGGGTATCAATGTGTGGAAGTCATGTGTTGGCCCGTCGGCAAGGCAGAGCGGCGCTACGCTGGCGTGACTCACATTGACGTCAATGACCTCAGCGAATCTCGCGCCTCGGAAATCAAGGACCAGGTCGCAGACTCCGGCGTCGCAATCAGTGGACTGGGTTACTATCCAAATCCCCTGACAGCCGATCGCGAAGAAGCAGAGATGAGCATTGGGCATTTGCGTAAATTGATCGAGGCCGCGCCCAAGCTCGACTTGCAGGTGGTGAATACCTTCATCGGTCGTGATCCATCGAAATCGATCGATGGCAATTGGCCGCGCTTCTGTGACGTGTGGAAACCGCTGATCCAACATGCAGAAGACCACGGTGTGCGCATTGGCATCGAGAACTGCCCCATGTATTTCACCGACGATGAATGGCCCAGTGGCAAGAACCTAGCCTACGCGCCTCAGATATGGCGTCGCATGTTTGAGGAGATCCCTAGCGATCACTTTGGATTGAATTTCGATCCTTCCCATCTCGTGTGGTTGCAGATGGATATCTGTAAGGCCATCCGCGAGTTCGGATCGAAGTTCGTCCACGTCCACGCGAAGGATGCCCGCATTGATCGCGATGGTTTGGATGATGTCGGCATCCTGGGCACGCCCTTGCAGTTTCACACGCCTAAGCTCCCGGGCCTGGGCGATGTCCCCTGGGGGGCCTTCTTCTCGGCCTTGAGCGAGACGAGCTATCGCGGCCCCGTCTGTGTGGAAGTCGAAGACCGCCCATATGAACAAACGTTAGAGGGACGCAAAGGGTCCCTTGAACAAAGTTTCCGCTACCTGAGCCAGTTCACCGCGCCCGGCCTGAGCGCCTGAGGTGGCTGGCTTCTCGGCATTGCACGGTTTGGGATCTTTCTTAAAGTGGTCTCATGAAGACCCCTCCCATCTGTATCGGATTGTCCGTCTTATTCGCGCTCATCCTCGCCCACACGAAGGGGGAAACGGCCGCCGAATCCGCCGGAGAAGCCCTCTTTCTTCAGCATGTCCGTCAGTTGACCTTCGCTGGCAAGCGCGCTGGTGAAGGGTACTTCAGCGCCGATGGCACCCGGCTGATCTTTCAAAGCGAGCGCGACGCCGACAACCCTTTCTTCCAGATCTTTCTCATGGACCTGGAAACGGGAGACGTCGAACGCGTCTCGCCTGGACATGGCAAGACCACCTGTGCTTGGCTGCATCCCAACGGTAAGAAACTTCTCTTCGCGTCGACCCACGACGATCCCGAGGCCCGGGCCAAGCAGAAGGAAGAATTAGAATTCCGCCAGTCCGGGAAAGAGCGCCGCTATTCCTGGGATTATGATGAACACTACGATATCTACGAGTCTGCTCACGATGGGTCTCAGTTGAAGAACCTCACCAAGATTCGTGGGTATGATGCCGAAGGCAGCTACTCCCCTGATGGCGAATGGATTGCATTTGCATCTAACAGACACGCCTACACCGAGACCTTAGACGAGAAGAGCCGGGCACGATTTGAGATCGACAAGTCGTATCTCATGGAGATCTACCGCATGCGTGTGGACGGATCAGACGTGCAGCGCCTGACCTCGGTGAATGGCTACGACGGCGGCCCCTTCTTCAGTGCCGATGGGCGCAAGATTTGCTGGAGACGCTTCAATGAGCTCGGTGATCAAGCGGAAATCTGGGTCATGAACGCCGATGGGAGCGACCAGCGTCAGGTGACTTCGTTAGGGGCAATGTCCTGGGCACCCTTCTTTCATCCATCCGGTGAGTATCTCATCTTCGCCACGAACCTGCATGGCTTTGGCAACTTCGAGCTCTACCTCGTCAGTGCTAGTGGCGGTGGCAAACCTGTCCGAGTGACGGACACTGATGGCTTTGATGGCTTACCCGCTTTCTCTCCCGACGGCACGAAACTGGCGTGGACCAGCAATCGCACGCCTAACAAGAAATCACAGCTCTTCCTCGCCGACTGGGATCACGATGCGGCCATGGAGCAGCTCAAGCAAGGGAGTGCCACAGATTTCTCCGACACCACCGGTCCGATCACGGTCGATGATCTCACCAAGCACATCACGGCCCTTGCCTCCGAGGAGATGGAAGGGCGCTTGACGGGAACCAAGGGCGGCGAGCTAGCAACCGCCTACGTGGCCGATGCCTTCCGACACCTTGGGCTGGAACCCGCGGGAGACCGCGACAGCTTCTTCCAGTCATTCGAGTTCACGGCTGGAGTGGATCTCGGATCGGAGAACACCCTCACACTCCTTCACAAGGAAGGGGAAAGCAGCTTTACCGTGGGCAGCGATTGGACCCCTCTCTCCTTTTCGCAAACCGGAAGCATCGACGCTGGGGAAATCGTCTTTGCAGGCTACGGGATCGAAGCTCCCAAGGAGACAGGAGAAGACGGCGAGACCTTCGAAGCTTACAGTTCCTATTTCCACCTTGATGTGAAAGACAAATGGGTTCTCGCATTCCGCTATGCACCACACAAAGTTTCCGACAGCCAACGACAGCGATTCATGCGCTACAGCAGTCTGCGATTCAAAGCCATGACGGCTCGGCAGAAAGGGGCGCGGGGATTGATCGTCATGAGCGGTCCCAACTCCAAGGTGCGGAAGCAACTCGTTCCTCTCGGATTCGATGCCTCCCTGGCAGGATCAGGTGTCGCCGCACTCTCGATCACAGATGCCCTCGGCCAGCGATTGCTCGACGCCGCTGGCAAAGACATGAAGACTCTCCAAGACCAGTTGGATACCGGTGACATGCAGGAAGGCATTCCCCTACCCGGCCTCTCGCTTTCAACTCACATTGACATCAATGAAGAGAAACGCACTGGGCGAAATGTCATTGGCATGCTCCCGGGGAATTCGACCAATCCACACGAACCCATGCTCATCATTGGCGCGCACGTCGATCATCTCGGACGCCAGATTGGGACCAATTCTCGAGCCAAGGAAGGCGAAGAGGATCAGATTCACTTCGGCGCCGACGACAACGCCTCAGGTGTGGCAGGCATGTTAGAGATCGCCCAGTGGCTCGCCGACATGAAGGCACGCGGGAAATTTGATTCCAAACGGAGCATTCTCTTTGCCGCCTGGTCGGGAGAAGAATTGGGATTGTTAGGGTCCGCTCATTTCACCCGGCAATGGGCCAAGATGTTCGGCGATGAAGACGCCAAGCTCGGCGGCCTCTTCGCCGCCTGTCTCAACATGGACATGATTGGCCGCCTACGGAAATCAGTTGTCCTCCAAGGCGTCGCCTCCAGTGACCGTTGGCCCATGGAGATCGAGAAACGCAACGCCCCCATCGGTCTACCGATCGTCACCCAGAACGACACCTACCTGCCCACGGACGCCACCTCATTCTACCTACGCGAAGTGCCGATCCTCAGCGCCTTCACCGGTGCCCATGACGAGTACCACACGCCTCGCGACACCGTGGACCTCATCAATTATGAGGGCACTCAGAAGATCTCAACGTTCATGGGACTCATTCTCCGAGGACTCGCCCTGAGCGAAGACACCCCCGCTTACAATGAGGTCGCCCGTCCCGAGAATCAGGAGAATCGCGGTGGTCTCCGCGTCTACCTCGGCACCATCCCTGACTACGCCCAAGGCGATATCGAAGGCGTGAAACTGTCAGGTGTCCGGAAAGGCGGCCCCGCCAGCAACGCGGGCATCGAATCTGGCGATATCATCATCAAACTCGGCGGCAAAGAGATCAAGAACATCTACGACTACACCTACACGCTTGGCGCCCTAAGTATCGGTGAGGAAACGGAAATCGTCATCCAACGCAAAGGCGAAGAGAAGACTCTCAAGATCGTCCCCAGTTCACGCGACTGAGCAGCATGGCAGCTCTGCTCATGATGAAGTTCACCTGATACGGTGCCATCTCTTGAGCAATTGCGTGGTTTCGTCTCGCAGAGCGTCACTCTCCAGTTCGTCAAGCCAGGCCATGGCTCCCTCAATGTCCGCCTCGGCTGAGGTTTCAATGAAACGAGCAATCGCTTTATCTGGAAGCGCTTCTTTCGAGTGCATCTCTGCTAGTATTTGCGATCCCTGGTGAGGCGAATGCGTGCCTAGCCAGTAGGCCCATCTTTCAATCGTGCTCGCTCGCATCTTGGAGTCGTCTATGGAGTCAATCGCCTGTTTGGCAATGTCAGGAACCAAAGCTGTGTTTGGCCCAGAAACCATGCCCATATAAGCACGATTGCGAATGACCGGATCCTCGATCGAGGCGGCCAACGCCAATGCTCTACCCGGCTCAGCCCTGGCAGTGTCCCAAACAAATACCGCACGAGCTGCGGCCCTATCGCTATCAGGTGATTGTGAATCCACCCAGTCTTCAAAAGTGCCTTGATGTAGACTAAAACGGAGTCCAGCCTTCAATTCGGGATTCAGGTGATCGCTTCTCAGCAAGGCGGAGCCGAGTTGTCGAGCACAAAGCTCTCCATAATCCAAAGCCGGTCCTCGATCCCACATCCGTTCACTGAATGCGGAAGCTAATACTGGAAACGCGAACAATGGGTTATTACCGGCAGCCTCGCGAACTTCATCCTCTTCTAAAGGTCTACGGGCCCCAGAAATCCGAACAACTTCCTCCCACACTTCTAAGACTTCACTCGGTTCGATGCGGTTGAGTGCCTCGTTAAAGAGAGCTTTACCAAGCCTCTTTCTCAGACCTCGTTTCTCCACGGATGCAATCGCCTCGCGCAAGGCGACATCATCTTGATCCCATAACAGAGGCATCAGGCGCTCTAACAGGGTGTCGTCATCACCATGCCGGGTCGCTTGAGTGAGCGCCTCTGGCAGGGATTCCTGACTAACCCGCTCTAACATGCCCAGAAGGAGAGCGTCTGGCGCCTCAGCGATGGATAGCACTTCCTTCCCGTATTTGTGGCCCAAGGCACGATTGAGCGCATCGCGAGCACATTCGGGCAAATGACCAGCGGCAGCACAGCGAGTCAACGCCACGCGAAGGGATTCGGCCTCATGCACAATCTCGTGAAACACCGTGGCGTCCTGCCCTAACGGCATGACAACGCTCCAGAACATCGCTTCGCTTGCCGTCACGCCATCTTTACCCCGCATAGCGGCCGCCAACCCTAGTGCAAATCGTGCTCCGAAGTCCTTCGGGTTCTGCCTCCATCGATCGAGCACAAGATCACCGTGCCTCTCGCCACAGGATTGCACTAACAATGCCAGTGGGAATGAACTTGGCGCATCGACGAGCTTCTCCAGGGCGAGAAGCCCACTCCTTGGGTGCTGCTCTAGCCAAGCATTAATATGATTGGCCAGCGGATAGGCCGCCCCCGGCGTGAGTCGCTCTGACAAACGCTCGAACTCGGCCTGAAACTCTGCTACAGAACGAGGATCATCAAATTGCCGTGGCCCTGGCGTTCCTCTCGAATCAGACACTCTCTTCGCTTTGAATAGGGCAGCAAGCTCGTAGTCGTAGTCCGAGGGCTTCCCTGCACGGCCTGGAGAGAGATGACGGGACCAGAACCATCCCACAACGCTGCCTAGCACCAATGCTAGTACAATCCCCGAGCAATTGCGCCAATTGTTACTAAGTGAGCGCCTATTCATGATGGGTCTTGTAGATGATCGTGAGCACGCGGTTGCGATCGGAGCGGTTATCGATCTTGTTTACCCATGAAAGTGCTTCCTCGTATTCAAGCGCGGAACGTGCCAGCCCTTCGTAGGCTCCATCGGCATCAGCTGAGCTGAGATTGGCAATCCAATCAGCGGCGATAGCATGCCTCTTAGGATCACGCCACATTTCGGGGAACATGCGCCGAACGTTGTCGGCACGTTGATCCTCCGAATAACCTTTCGAGTAAGTATTCCATGCCGCGAGGAACGTGTCTGGATCTTGTCGAGCCACCGCATAGAGATAATTGGTAAAGGACATGTAGTGCCCCTTCACCTTCTGAGATGAATCTAAGAGTGCTTGCAGCCGTTGCAATTGTTGAGGGGTGGTGACCCCTTTACTCAAGACGCTAATCGACCACGGATCGATGTATTGAGGATTCTCTTCAATCATGCGGAGAGCATCGTCTGGAGTATTTCGCAAGACTCCTTGTAGACCGTTGCGAAGCAGGCGCCACTGCTCATCGCCAACCGCTTCACCAAACCATCTAAGATAGAGACTCGGATCATCCTGAGCGGCCCATTCGGCAAGACTCCAGCGCAATTTATCATCATCCAATAACCCGTTCTGCTCAGCGTGTGCAATCGCTTCGCGAGGACTGCCCGTGTTTCTGAGTGCCCGGATCATCATCTCGGGCCATTGATGGCTTTCAAACAAATATTGATTGATCCAAGCAATTTGCTCCTCAACTCGGCCTGTTGCAAAGATTGGCTCAATGGCCTCCGTTCGCAGCATCGGACTCAAATGTTCATAAGCTTGTGTCCATGCTTCGGAACCCGCGTCCAACGATGCCGCCAGAACCGCCGCCAGCGCGTGTTGGCGATAGAGAGGATTGGTGAGAGCTAAGACGCCCTGCCGCGCTTCTTCGGGTGCGCTTGCTGCCCAATGCTCGCAAATAGCGTTTAATAAAGAAGTCACCCTTGGTCCCCGCATATTGGCAATCGCATCGATCTGAGTGCTGAGCACGTTCAAGGGCAACTGATCGATCAGGAAGGCGATTGCGCGATCGCGATCATCTGAGGATCTGAAACATCGACCGCGCGCAACTAGCATCATCGCATCCTCAACACGATTCGGCAGCAGATAACGCAGCAGGTTCTCCCACAAAGCCCGGTCTGTGGATTCGCCATCCATACAAAGTTGCAAGGCACGTTCGGGGTCCGTATTCACCAGTTGCTCAGCAGACCAAAGATCTCGCAATCGATCGCGTTTCCTTGAGAACACATCGACAGCTCGACCGGAAGAGCGAGCGGGCAGCATCGATTCCCGTGGCAAATTCGTGACTGCGATAGAAGTTCCGGACTGACGGGCAAACGGAATCGTCACAAATGCACTGAGAAGAGTGAGACTGACAAAGGCCGTGGCTTTGGCTTTGGAGATCATGAGAAAAGGTGTGGTGAGAGTAGCCGCCGAGGTTGTTGTGGAAGCCCATGCTTCGCTCGCGACTTGGGCCACCAATCCCGTTGGTGCCTTTATGGTCACGGCGTTCGATTGCAGTGTTGTCGCAAGAACGTTCGTTGAGGCTAGTGACAATCCTCGACGATGAAGAAGGTGGCGTAGCCGTTGAAGCGCACGCGTCAGCCGCTTCTGCGCGGCATCCTCGCTTACACCCAACGCATCGCCAACATGTCGTAATGACAGTCTTTCAAAGAAGCGCATCACGATTGCGTCGCGGTCTCGATCACGCAGCTGGTGCAGGGCATCGTCAAGCAGGGGTGAAATCTCATGCCAGAATTCGGTGGCGCGCTCATCTCGTTGTTGGGTGTCCATTTCCAAGAAGATCCGTTCTCGTTCTATGCGGCGGCGCTCCGCACGCATGAATTTGGCAGTGACGAAATGTGTATGCCGATGCAGCCAACCCCCTAACGGAGTCTCTGCAGATAGACCTGGCGCCTTACGGCCGAGGTCGATGAATACGGTTTGCACAATATCATCAATAGACACTCCCGTCCGTTCGCACTTACGGCTGGCAATCCCGTAAACGAAATCAATGTAGCGATCCACCAACTCACGGAAAGCCTCCTCAGATCGCGACTGTTGATAGTCACGCAATAGTTGACACACCGATGATGGAGTCTTGGTAGGCATACGACCAGTATCAACCCGCAGGCTACAAGAATCCGACAGGAATCTTTCCCCTTATTCAATTGGCCGTTCCGATAGAAACGCGACGGGCACGGAGTCTGTGAGCCAGACGCCGTTCGCAGAGCGGTAGAAGCGGTGACCGGCAGCTGCCATGCCTTCGCTATCGACTTCAAGAATGGCTAGCTTGCCGTGTCTCACGCCGACTTTGGCGGCTGTTTGGGTGTCCGGAGAGAGGTGTACGTGTTGGCGGGACTGCGAGGTGAGGCCCTCCTGCATGATGGAGGGCAGGAATCGCGTGGCCGTGCCGTGGTAGAGCACCGCGGGCGGTTCGACCGGTTGCAACTCAAGATCGATCTTTATCGAGTGCCCCTGACTGGCGCGCACGTGGGTGCCCGCTTCATTGTAGGCGAAGCGTTGCTTGTCGTTTGTGCGCACGACCTCATCCATCTGGGCACGCGTGACGGGGCGACCTTGGGCAGCCATCCGTTCCAGCAAGGTGTCAATCGCTACCCAGCCTTCGTCATCGAGCACGACACCGATACTTCCTGGATCGTGGCGTAGGATCAGGCTCAGGTATTTGCTTAGTTTCACCGTATTCATATCTTTCAGTCAACTCAATGGGGTTCGTGTGAGGACAACCACCCGTGCATCGACATTGATAACAGTGGGGCCGCGCTTGGAAAGGCGTGTGATAGGTTCAGGCCAATGACAGTGTCCGTTGACGAGCAGGCCGCCAAACTCGCCGTCTAGCAAGCGCTCGCGGATAAAGGCATTGCCACGATATCGCTTAGCAGGATCGTTAGGCCCTTCGTGCACCAGGAGGATGTCTGGGGTGCTCGTTAGAATCTCGCGCAATTGAGCATGGAAGCTAGCCTCATCGTGTCGCCAGGGCTTGCGGAGATTGCCAATGATACCGCTGATTCCACCCATGCAGAGGCCGTCGCGTTCCATGACATCGCCATCAAGAGGAAAGATGTTTGCATGCTTTCGGAAGACATCTCCAAAAGTCGCGCGCTCTCGAAAGAGGTCATGGTTGCCAGCCACACCCACGACCCAACGAAAGCGCTCCGCAAAGGCTTTCCAAACCTCCTCGACATTGCCGGTGGTTCCACGCTTGCGCAGAGCGGGATCCGTGTAGAAATCGCCCGCCAAGAGCACACCCGTCTTCTTGGCGGAGGGAAGTTTTCCATCGGCCGCCATGGCTTCGAGCCTTTCGGCCACGACCACCCCAAGGAGCGCGCGCTCAGTGGGCGGCATTTCGCCACTCTCGCGCATCTGCAAGTCCGCCGTTAGAATGAGCGCCTCCAGCGCCTGCGGCATACCAGGCCAAACGCCATGGTGGACAGGAATCTCGATCCGTTCCTGCCCGCGGTTGCCTGCGGCCACATTCAGCGCCGGTATCGCAGCGATCTTTTTATCGATATGATCGATAGCTATCATGTTAAACAAATATTCCGTTTCCTTCCTTCGTTGGTCCCGAGAAGGCATCCGTAGATACGTGCTAGAGGAATCGTCAAGACTACGATTTTGATAGGTCGTCACCAACTCGTGGGAGACTGCTAGCACATCAACACACTGGCTGATTGGAGCCCCTGCTCTCTCGGCAATCTCATCGCACGTTTGCGTGGAGATGCAACGAGAAATCTCGTGACCCTCACGGAATCCTTGACGGCCACTCTATTGGCTTGTGTCCAAGGAGGGCCGCGGTAGGCTTTCGTCATGCGAACTTTGTGCACCCTTATTTGCGGACTTCTGACGCTTGCCATGCTTCCGGTCGCCCTAGCTGCGGTCTTTCTCATTGTTCAAGCACAGGCTAATCATACTCGTCTCTTTGGGTTTGGACTGGTTGCGCTCTTCTTTGCGCTGACGCGACTGACGAAACACTTTCGCGTCGACACCGGGCATTCCGGCAAGTTCGCCGTGCTCTTTCTGCTCGTGGCGGCGGGTCTCATTGCCGGAGCCTATCATTCCTCCCCACCGGGAACCACCACAGATGCGAAGGCTCCCTTTCTCTCCGTCTACGACGATGATGGCAGCTATCGTCGGTGGCACCCTGCCAATCTGATCGCCGAGCGAGATCACGTCCAGGTGGCCTTGATGCTATCGGGATGGTTCGGTGGTCCCTTTGATGAAACTGCCAGCCGGGAAGCGCGCACCTTGATGAAGGTCACCTACGATGACCTCGAATACCATCACGATGAATTGATTGATTACGGCACGCAATTGACCGCTGCTTACGACGCTTGGTTCGATAGGACGCCTCCCACCCACCGCTATGTCTACCGTTCTCCCAAAGGCCGCGCCAAAGCGGCCATGCCGATCTTCATCCTTCTGCACGGGAACGGGGGGAACTTGAAAGCGCCCTTGTGGGCACTCAAGGAATTGGCCGACCAGACAGGAACCGCCTTGATCGCTCCGACAGGAGGCCGTGGCCAATGGACTGAAGACTCGACCCGTGCGCAGCTCGAAGCCACTTTGCAATACTGTGAGGGCGAGTCCGATCTCGACGCCTCCAAGGTATTATTGATTGGCATCGGAAACGGCGGCGCGGCGGCCAACTACGCGGCGCGCACCATGCCCGAACGTTTCGCTGGGTTCGTGCACATTGCTTCCGCTTTCACTCCTGAAACAACGCTAGGATTGGCGGATCACCGCGTCGCGTCGAAGAAGCCCTACTTGGTCTTGCACGGAAAGAAGGACTCCTTGGTCCCTGCAGAAACCGTCGAGCAT
Source organism: Verrucomicrobiia bacterium (assembly GCA_030425385.1). Lineage (GTDB taxonomy): Bacteria > Verrucomicrobiota > Verrucomicrobiia > Verrucomicrobiales > DEV007 > JAACDM01. Next base: position 415,848 of record JAUIAH010000002.1, read on the forward strand.
GCGGCTCAAGGGCTCAAGCGGTGGAATATTCCCGTCTCCTTTGAGGCCTTTGACGACGAAGGCGCTCTTCTCTTGTTCAAACGTCAGGACGCCATCATCGGTCGCGTGCGGGCCTGGATGGCACAAAGCGCCTCGTCCGCATAAACCAGTCTTTCTGCTAGAGCAACCTAGAGAAACGATAGGTTGGGATCATCCATGGTCGGTGGAGGAGTCACCGCGGGCTCCGGCTGAGCACGGCGCAACCCTAACACTTCCGCGTCGTCAGGTGATCCTTCGATGTACCGGAAGCGCTGTGGTTGATAGCCCAGCCTTTTGAGATGGGAAATCGGCATGTGATTGTAGACGACCTTCCAGCTTGGCGGCGACCCCGCTTCGTAGGCCAGGATAGCTCGGCGACGTTCGTCGGCAAATTGCTCTACCAGAATCACATGCGTCCCCGGAAGATTGAGGATATCTCCAGGAAGAAGGTCGTCGTATGACGGAAGTGTCTCACAAAGCGCGGCAAGCTCTTGAGTGGAATGATAGCGAGGGAGTTTCCAACAACGGCTGATCAACCCCGAAGCACCGATGCCCACGGCGAAAGGACTAACGTTCGGCAGGTTGAGTTCAATCATGGCCTGCTTGTCATCGGAAAGCAGATCTCCGGCAGCCATGCCTTTCCGCAAGCCTGCGTCGAATTCCTCAATGCTGGAGAATCCGCCCCATTGATAGGGCACCCCTTGATTCACCTGGCCCGGCACCCACCATCCCGGACGAATGCCACGAGCTTTGAAGGATGCGTCTGGCGTGTCCACCCGCACGCCATCCGGATCCACGCCATGCCAGACATTCGCCGCCGTGGGCTTCCATCGATGCCCCGCATACCGCCGCGCCATCCGGATCGCCTCCTGCCTCGTCACCGTTTCGTAGACAGGCTGCGGAGCTGTCGTCACGCTCGCGCCATTCAGGTCTGGAAGGTGTTCCTCCGGAATGTGAGGCACTTGACAGGCCGTCAGGAATACGAAAGGGAGCCAATGGATAACGGAAGCGCGTTTCATCCTCGAATAGGAAGTTTATAGAATGTTTATAATTAGTGTCAATGTCGAGATGTGCTAGACGCCATTTGACCAGGCTTCATTGGTCAATGGTTGCCTTCCTGGGGCTCTTCGTTAGCTGCGCGAGCCCGCCGAAACGGCTTTCTCAAGCGTCCGCTGCGCCGCTCCTCGGCGAGACGTTTCCAGCAAGCGACGGCGATTCGTTGCCCTTTCGGCGATGGCTTCCAGCAGGGCGATCCACCGATATTGTGGTCGTGGCCGTTCACGGTCTCGGCGGGGCCGCGAGCGATTGGCGTCCCCTGGGTGAGTATCTCGCCCCTCGTGGAGTGGCGGTGTATGCCCATGAACTTCGAGGCATGGGCAATGACCCCAAGCGCCAACGTCGCGGGCACATCGGCCATCGCGGAAAGTGGATTGACGACTTGGCGGCATTCACGCAGCAGGTTCGCGCCTCTCATCCTGAAAAGCCTCTGTTTCTCTACGGCGAAAGCCTGGGCGGCCTCATTGGGATAGGGTTCCTCGCCAACAATCCATTTCCATTAAATGAGCGGCCGTGTGGCATGATCCTGGCGTCACCCATTGTCGGTGTCGATGCCAAGGTCCCTCGTTGGCATCGGCTGCTGCTCTCAGTCGGCGCACGATTGATCCCCCGATGGCGCTGGCGTTTGCTCGATCTGGCACCAGAAGGTTCCGTTCCCCAGGTGGTGAGCACGACCACGCACGAAGATCAAATGGCTCAGACTCCCCACGCAATGTCGCATTTCTCGTTACGCATGTTGCATGAAATCCAAAGACTTGTTTCTGAGAATCGAGAATTTCTCACCCATAACACTTACCCCATTCTCGTATTGCACGGAGGGAAAGACGTCTTCTCCACTCCCGAAGAAATCCAGCAATTCTACGGGCGTATCGGGGGAAATCACAAAAGCGGATACTTGTTTCCGGAGGGGTATCATCTCCTTCTTCACGACCATGGGGCGACGACGGTCATGCAGGTAATCCAAAAGTGGCTTGTGGAGAACCAGAAATCTTGCCACATGAATGACTTTTCAGACGGGTAGCCGTCTCTAAGACCTTTGAAAGAGCCCCTTCAGAATGCGGAAGAGCCTTTGCACGATTGGACTGACAGGCAGTTGGTCGATCGCTGCCAAAGCTCTTCTCCTGTGGATGTGGCTGCTTTCCAAGAACTCTTGAGACGCCATGAACCCCTTGTCTTCAACACCTGCCACAAGATGATCGGATCCTTCCAGGACGCCGAGGAGGTGTGCCAAGATGCGTTTGTGCAAGTTTACCACAAACTGCATCAGTTCGAGAACCGCTCGGCCTTCAAGACCTGGCTTTTCCGAATCGTCTACAATCTCTGTCTTCGGCGCCGAGAAAAGGTGAATCGACAACGAACGAAAGACACGGCGGCTGGCGAAGACCAGGCTCGTGAAGTGCGAGAGAAGGAACTGGCGGCCAGTGCGGACGAGGCCCTTTCCGAATCCGTGCAGGAAGCGATGCGCGCGCTGGGCGAGGATCAGCGCCAGGTCATCGTGATGAAATACGTCAGTGGACTCACTCTCCAAGAAATGGCGGACGTCCTCAGCATCTCGCTGAGTGCGGCCAAGATGCGCCTTTATCGGTCGCTCGACCAATTCAAGGAGGTCTACATGCAGACCAATCCCCAAGGCCATTCGGCCACGCCCTCCCCATGATCAGCGACGAACAACTCCGAGAAAAGGAGGCCGAGGTGGAAGCCCTCTTCGGTGGTGGCTCCCCGTGGCCCATGGACCACTTGGAGCCGAATGAGGAACGGATTCAGCAGATCATGGGCAAGGTCCGCGCGGATGAGCTGGTGAAAGACAGTGTCTCCTTCATGTTCAAAAGCTTCGGAACGACGCTGGGCGGTCTCGCCAATGTTCTCTTGAAAGCAGTGCCCGATTCAAAGGAGGATGACGCCGAAGATGATCCCGATGGACCATCCGCTGCAACCTAACCCTTTCTTTCCTGATGCCATTCATTGTCGCGCAAGAAGCTCCTGAACCCGTGACGTGGAATCTCACGGACACGGTGATGCAATCACTCACCGAGCTTGGAGTGGCCTTCCAACGATTCGTCCCAGGCTTCATCGGCGGGCTGATCATCTTTCTTGTCGGGCTCTTCGTCGCCCTGATCGTGCGCCGCGTCCTCACCACCATCCTCTCCAAGATCGGGCTGGATAAGGTGAGTGAACGTGTGGGCCTCAAAGACCTGCTCTCTAGCTTTGGCATCAAGGCCTCGCTGCCAGTCATCATCGGCAAATTCGTCTTCATCGTCATGGTGCTCATGTTTCTCATGAGCGGCACCCAAGTCGTGCCCGGCCTGACGGCCATCGCCGAAGTGCTAAAGAACCTGGTCACCTACTTTCCGCGTGCCGCCAGCGCTATTCTCTACGCACTCGCCGGACTGTTAGTCGCGCGCTTTGCCCATGGGGCCCTCCTCAGCAGTGCAGAACGCGTGGGCCTGGAATACGCGCGTCCCCTTGCCAATCTCGTCTACGGTTTCCTCGTCATTGTTGTCCTCACCCTCGCATTTGGGCAGATGGACATCGAGACGGAACTCCTCTCCAAAACCATTCAGATTTCGTTAGGGAGTATCGCCCTCGCCCTCGCCCTCGCCATTGGGTTAGGCATGACCTCCATTGCCAAACACATCGCGGCAGGAGTCTATGCCAGGGACCTGTTTCCGCCCGGCACGGAAGTACAGATCGACGATGATCGTGACGACACTTCCTATCGTGTCATCGCGGTAGGAGCCACCTCCACGCGGCTCGAAGACAGCCAAGGGACCTTTCTCGTCATGCCAAATTCCACCATGATTGAGACGTCCATCCGTGGGCGCCATCCCAAGGTTCCTACTCCCAAGACAGTAGTCCTAGGAAAGAAGAAGCGGAGTGCCAGCAAAGGCCTCAAATGAAACCGCCTCAGTAGCCTGGAATGCTTCTCGCAGTTGAAGCAAACCAGACTACCGAGACGAGTACCCACACCCAGACTAGAATTCGATTCCGAGACTGATTCCGCCATAGACGTCTTCGTCATAGGCGTCTTCCAATTCATCCAATGGATGATTGTAAGCGATATACGGTGATAATGTCACGTTCTCCCATAGCGTCATCGAGAGCCCCACGCTCACACCCAAATGCGTGAAACCCGAGCTATCGGTGCCTCCCTGGAAGGTATTGAATTCGCTATCGCCGTAGCCTAATGTTGCCCCCAGGTCCAAAGACACATATTCGCTGATATCATAGCTAGTGCCGGCCGTCGCTTCCACGTAGCTGTAGTCGACATCATTGTCAGGAGCGATGTAGTAAGTGAGACCCAGATCGACGGGGCCCAGCGAGGTCGACGCGCCTAGGCTGAATTCGTGATAGTCTCCACCGGCATCGTAGAAATAGAAATACGTCCAGCCCGCGCTCAGTGTGACCGCGCCTAGGTCAACGTCGAGTCCCGCGTAGACATCGAGTTCATCATTGCCTCCTCGCCAAGACCCATGCCATACGCCCAAAGAGAGGGACGTCATATCATTGAGCGAAAGGCCAGTACTGACATCAAACCAGGTAAGGTCGTCACCATAATTGGCACCGCGCCAAAGGTAATCGCTGTCATAGCCCACGGAAGCCGCAAGACTGAGCCCCGTGTCGGAAAGCAATCCGCCACCACTAGGCTCTGGCATAGATGGAGGCGGCATCTCCATGGGTGGCATGACTTCGCCCGCATGCGTCAGTGAGAGGCCACCGATAGAAATGAGGATAGTACGTAAAGGAACATTCATGTGTTGAGATTCTGCCAGGAACGGAGCCCAACAGGTGTTTGGGTTATCTTGATCTGTTTGTGTTTCGAGAGCCCACTCCGAGACGAAGCGGCATGCCTCGTCCGTCAGAGTTTGCTCCTGTCAATGCAGCAAGCAGCGTGCCAGTGAAATACGAACTCGGTGAAACGGCTCTGTTTCCCCGTAAAAAACGCCGCTAGGGCAGCTTCTCAATTGGATACACACTCACCTCCACCCGCCGCGCGTGACAGAAATGGACAGGGGGAGCTTCAGGAATGGACAGGCCATTCCACCCAATGGGCGCCGCCGACCATGCCATCGCTTCCCCGTCACTGAACTGATAGGGATGGTGAAACACACGACCACGAAACAAGCGGTCGCCGCGGTCATCATAGGCGTAAAGCAAGTAGCGCTCTAACAGAAAGAACTCAAGCGACCCCGGCTCGGCCGCGCGCGCAGAACCACGCGGCCTGGATCGATAACACCCAGTATCCTTCTCACCCCGCCGACGCACCGTCATTTCGCAAACGCCTGCATTGTCTTTGTGAAACGACATATCCGCACAGTGATAGGCCAGGCGGAAGGCCACCCTGGCAATCTTGTAAGCAAGCCAGCGATCCGTATCCAAGGAGAAGAACCAGACGCCAGGCTCCCCCTGTTCATCGTACACATAGGTCCTCACATTACATTCCAGGAAATAGGAAAGATAGGGCACGGGAGGACATCCCACCGGACGAATGGCGCGCATGCGAAAAGGAACAACGCCCAAGTAGGCCTGGCCCTCATGCACATCGATCGTCAGTCCTGGAGGGAGATGCGCTTGAAGCTCCTCCGCGGGCACTACCCAATGGATGAACCAGAGGTCCTCCCATCGTTGCCGCATGATCACCCGGGCCGATGGGCGTTCTCGTAAAGCAAGGCGTTGAGAAAGGCTCGGCGTCATCTCACAGAAGCGTCAACCACCAACGCGTTTCCAATAGGCGCTGATGGCTTGTGGGTAGAGGATTCGCTCTGCCCCTTGAATGCGCGCGTGGAGGCTCTCGGGAGTATCTCCTGGGAGGACAGCGACGCTTGATTGCTGGACGATCTCGCCCGCATCAATCTCTGCATTGACGACGTGAACAGTGGCGCCCGTGTGCGCGACGCCTGCGCCTAGGGCTTGTTTCCAGGCATCCTTTCCCGGAAACTGCGGGAGCAGTGAAGGATGAATATTCAGGATGCGATCTGGGAAAGCCTTAAGCAGCGGCGCTTTGATACGACGCATGAAGCCTGCCAGAATCACCAAATCCACCTCAGCAGCTTGCAAGATACGGCAAGCGACTTCCTGGCTCGCGATGGCGAAGCGATTTCCGTGTGGCCCGGGATCAATGTGATGCGAGGGGATTCCTCGCCGGCGACCAAGTTCCAGGATCCGCGCCTCTTCACAATCTGACACGACCACCACGACTTCGGCGTCGGGCAAACGCCCCGTTGCGATAGAATCTAAGAGTCCTTCCAAGGTCGAACCACGCCCCGAGCCTAACACTCCCAAACGGAGCTTGCGAGAAGCGTCCGCAGGTGCAGCCATGCGTTGCAAGGTTGCCGTGGTAGACTTGCCCGCCACCAATTGAAGCATGCGGATCTCCGCCCCAACGGCATCCAAAGCTGCCTTCTCTTCGGCATTGAGCGTTTCCGGCGTGTAGTCGCCTCCCTTCGCATAAACGTGAGGCGCCACTGCCTGGATGGCTCGTGTGCAGCGCTCTTCATCGAAGAAGATCACGCGATCCACTGCCTCCAAGGCTAACAAGACTTCGGCGCGATCTTCTGCCGTGTTGACGGGCCGCGTGGGGCCTTTCAAGGCGCGCACCGAGGCGTCCGTGTTGATCGCCACACAGAGCGCGTCCCCTAACGCCCGGGCTTCCTGAAGGTAGCGCACATGCCCCACATGGAGTACGTCGAAGCATCCATTCGTGAAGACTAAGCGTTTCCCCGAGACTTCTAGCTGATCACGCCAGGCGCGGGCCGCTTTCCAACCAGCCTCCAAGGTCTCAGGAGTCATCCGCATTGGGATCGTCGCTCTCTGTGGCCTCCGGCTCGACCGGTGCTGGCTCCTCGGGCAATCGCAAGGCCCAGCGGAGAAGCGCCTCACTATCCTCCCAAATCTCGGGACGTTTGCTTCCCAACACAACCGCGATCACTTCGCGTCCATCATGCTCGGCGCAGCTGACAAGACAACGCCCCGCCGCGTTGGTGAACCCGGTCTTCATGCCACTGACAAAGGCATGATCATGCAACAAGTCATTCGTGTTCTTCAAGGTATCCACCCACCCTTTCATCGGAAACTCCATCTCCTTCAAGCGCACGGCTTCCCGAATCACAGGATTACGGTAGGCCGCGTAAGCAAGTTTCGCCATGTCACGGGCGGTCGAATACTGCCCCTCTTCCGTCAACCCATGAGCGTTGACAAACTGTGAGGCTCCCATGCCAAGCTGCCGTGCTTTCGCATTCATGACCGGCCGGAACGCGTCTTGCCCGCCGGAATGATCACGCGCCAGTGCGCGAGCCACGTCATTGCCACTCTTGACTAACAAAGACTGCACCAAGAGCGATCGCGGATACTCTGCCCCTGTGCGAATGCCTACCTTGGAAGGCTCCACCCGGGTATCCGTCCTCTCCACCTTGACGTTGGTTTCAAGGTCACCCGCTTCTGCAATGATCAGGGCAGTGAGAAGCTTCTGAGTGCTGGCCACCGCTCGCTGAGAATCCGCATTCTTCTCATAGAGCACGGTCCCCGACTGCGCATCGATGACGATGGCTGCTTCCGCATATGGCTGCGGGATCGGCCATTCCTCAGCAAGAGAGAGTCCGATCCCCAGGCACCAGATTCCCAAGAAGAAGGTCCGTCGCAGCATACGCATCGGCGATGGGCAAACGCTAGACTAGAGCACGCCTTCCGCGAGCTTCTCTTTCGCCCCAGGATTGCACTTGAGGCAGACCGTCTCTTTCTCAGCCGCCTTCACACAGCAGGCATGATCACACGCCTCGCCCTTTCCATGGGCCTTGGCACAGCAACTCCCGTCATCGAAGAGACCAACGAGAGCCACCCCTTCCGGTTGCCCGTTCTTCGCATCCTCCGTAGACGCCGATTCTCCCGGAACAGCCTTGTGGTCGTAGCGATCGAACAAAGCTCCCAACTGATCCGATGAGAGCGCGGTGGGATAGAGGCGGAAGTCATCCATTTGCCCTTTGAAGATTGCACCATCACTGCGGCGACCGAGATGCATCTCCTGAAACGTCTTCGTTGTCCGCGACAGATTGTCCTGACCCACCTTCACGTCGACTGGGAGACTATCCACGTAAAGCTTCACACCTTCCGCTTTACCACTCCCGTCGTAGGTTGCGGCGACATAATACCAGGTATCCTTGTCCATCTCAGCGGGTGCGTGCACCTTGATCGCATTGTCAGGACCATTGCTGACGAGTTGAAATCCCACCTGGCCCTTGGACACGTGGAGGGTCCATCCGCGGCCGGCATCGGCAACATCTGCCCGTGCCGCGATGACACCATCGTCTTGGGGCTCTCCCTTGATCCAGGCTGCCATGCTGAAGGCATCGGAATGATCGAAATTGCCCACATCACCCGCCACAACGTAGGCCTTGCCATCGAAGGTGGCCGCCTTGGCCGCCACGCCGTCAGCGTAGTCAATCTTCCCACCTTGGGCAGATCCAGTCAGCTGATCATCGAAGGTCTCATGATAGGCCAGGCCTGAGTCGAGATTCTTCAAGGACTCGAAGTCCCACCCAAGATTCACATCGAGATCGGGATGCTGATTGAGAAAGCGGAAGGCCGCGCGCGGCTCCACCTGAGTGTCATAGAGAAAGATCTTCTTGAGTTTGGGCAGGCTCGCCACGGTCTCTAACACAGCGTTGGAAACTTTCGTCCCGTAGATATTGAGAGTTTCGAGGTTCTCCAAACCCGCAAGGTGTTTCACACCCGCATCGGTGATAGCCGTGTTGGCCAAGTGCAAACGACGCAACTGCTTCATTCCCGCCAAATGCTTCAGACCTGCATCCGTGATCTGGGTCTTGTTCAAATAAAGCCAGGCCAATTGGGGAGCAAGTGGTTCTAACAGGGCCAAGTGTTCATCCTTCACGTCCTTGGCCACACTCACAGATTCCACGTGCAAGAGGTTTGTATTCTGGGCCAAGGGGAGGACGAGCACGCCCATGTCCTGCAACGGCTTCATGGACTCGGGATTTGCAGGATCCACCTCGGGCAGCTCAGGCTCCGTGGCTTTCTTCTGCACCACCACAGGGGCATTCTCTGCCAACTTCTTCACCGCATCGGGAGCCTCCGCGATGACGAACTTGGCCTCGAACGACGCTTCCTTCTTGTCGATCCACCACTTCAGAGCCTCAATCTGGTCGGGGGTGAGCGGATCTCCTTTCGGTGGCATCAATTCATCGTCGTCCTCTGGCAGCGTCACGCGGAAGACGAGCGAACTTTCCTCCGAGTCACCTGCGATCACCGTTTCTCCTTCACTTCCGCCCTTTAGAATGTGCTCGGGCGTGTCCAGGCGAAGCTTTCCCTTGGCCTTCTCTTCGCCATGACACTCGACACAGCGGGCTGCAAGGATTGGCTGGACCACCTTGGCATAGATGGTGTCTTCCTCCGCGTGGGCGGAGCTCATCAGGACGGGTAACGAGATGAGAGGTGTCAGGAAACGTCGTGGATTCATAGTAGAGAAACTGTAGGGAAATCAGCGCCAACGCCATTAGAATCTGGCGTCAGGCATTTCCAAGGAGGAACCCCCAGGGTCCTGTGAAGTTTCTCCTCCCTGTCACGAGAAAAGCCCACGGTGCCGACTGACAGCACGGTGGGCTTGGAAAGGCTACTTTATGGGTGTGGCGAGCGGGATCAGGAAGCAGAACCAGAAACCGCTGCGGCTCCTTTCTCACCCGTCCGGATGCGAATGGCTTCTTCCACGGGACTGACAAAGACTTTCCCGTCACCGATCTTGCCTGTGTTGGCATTGTTCACAATGGCGTCAATGACGCTTTCCGCGTTCTCGTCGTCGACGACGACCTCGATCTTCACCTTGGGGAGGAAATCGACCGTGTACTCACTGCCTCGATAAATCTCGGTGTGGCCCTTTTGTCGTCCGAAGCCTTTGACTTCGCTCACCGTCATGCCCTGCACACCGGTCTCGCTGATCGCCTCTTTGACGGCTTCGAGTTTGAATGGTTTGATAATGGCTTCGATCTTCTTCATGTGGTCACTTTCTGGGTTGTCTTGGTTGTCTGGCAAGATATTCCATCTCGCTATTTCCACCTTCGCAAGAAAGATCCGTGCCAAGTCCACCCATAAAGTGTCTTACGGTTCTGGCAACCACGCTTGGTAAAAATATCGCCCCTCCATCGTCATCGCCTCCGGGACAGGCAAGAGGACTGGCCCTCCCGTGCCCGTCTCTGGCCCCCACCAAGCCGTCCAGGTGTCCAAGAGCAGACTGGTTCGCACCTCAATCGGCACGCCAAACGCTGTCTGCAATTGGAGAAAGCGCTCGCCGCCAATGGTGACGAAATCGAGGTCGCACGCCAGACGTGGATCCACTCCGATGCCTGTCAGCCCATAGCGGACCGGAAGGACGTCTTCCGCCGACTGCATCACGAGAGCCGCTCCGTGAGGCCCGACCGTGCCAGGGTGGAAACGCACACGGACCAAGGAAGTGCCAATCGCATAATCGCTTGTCGACACGATCGTGAATGCCGCTTGCTGAGGACCGGCAATTATTGGCATGGTCGTCCAGGTGATGGGGGCATCCTCAATGGTCGCATGCGTCACTAACAGATCGATGACGAGGGTATCACCTAGGTTCACCAACCCATAGTCGACTCCATGCACCGTCTCCATCAAATCAGCTTGAGGATGCACCACCAATTGGGGCACGGGCCCTTCTCCTAACGCTTCTCCACTCACGATGATCACGTTGCCCACATCGATGGGCGTTCCGCCAAAGCCGTTCCCGGTCATTTCATTCACGATCAAGTCCACGTAGCCATCGCCATCCATGTCACTGGCTGCCCCGCTATAGCAGAGAACATCTCCTGCATACGCGCCGACGACTTCCACCACCCGCATGGCTTCATGAGCTGGCAATTGCGTTGGCTTCAGATCGATGATCGCTGGCCAGCCACCTGGTTGCCCGTAGAGAATGTGCATGGAGCCCGCCTCTGTGCGACCCTTGGGATTATCGTGAGGATTCCCGATGGCAAGATCCACCACTCCATCGGCATCGAAATCGCCATGGGCCACCGTGTCGGAACTGATCGCACCCGCGACGGGTCCTTTGATCAAACTGTATGCCACCTCTGCAGGCGGACTCGCCATGGTGAAGACACGCCCTCGCAGACCCGCCGCGTTGTAGAAGACGTAACCCAAACCCGCATTGAAGAGGCCATCGGCTTGCGCGACCAAATCCCCGACGAACAGATCGGGAAAGCCATCCCCACTGTAGTCCTCACCAGCGAGCAACTCTTCGCCAAAAGCCCGATTGCCTGTCGTCCCTGTGATCTGGGTAAAATCTCCTAACAAAGGTTCATCGATTCGAAAAGTGTAGCCATTGGGCCATGGACCATCAGGGAAATTCTCATCCCAACAAACATACATTCTGCCAAAGACGGCACCCCCTGACGCATGCACACCCGCCGGCCCAAGAGCCGCTCCGGCGCGATTCAAGGCGGCCGCAAGAATGACCTCTGCCCGACCATTGCCATCGAGGTCGCCGACGTTCACGGTGGCTCCCAAATGGAAATGCGGCGAGGTTTCGGGAGCGCGGACAAGCGCCACGCGTGACTGCATGCTCTCCGGGAATGTCCCTTCACCAAAGTCAGCCAAGTCTAACGTCTCTCCTAAGCTAACTAATTCGGGCCCTCCCAGAATCACATAGACACCTCCCGAGTGATCGTCTCGTTGATCCGCCCCGAGAATGATATCGGCGATCCCATCGCCATTCACATCACCAGTGCGCATCCAGATGCCTACCCGCTCATCCACATCACCCACGATAGTGAGGACCCCCAAGCCGCGATCCTCTGGCAGATCACTGAGCGGGATCAAGGCCCCTCCCGCAGCCCAAGTGCGTAGAATGGGATCTCCAAAGACGATGGTGAGGGCGCCGGCGCCGACGCGTCCACCCGGATCATAGGCCTGGCGCGCGATGAGCAAGTCGCCCAAGCCGTCACCATTCACATCACCCATCCATACTTCCGAGCCAGTCACCTCCATCACCTCGCCACCGGCGAACTTGACCATGTTGGAAGGAAAGCCAGCACTATCAAACTCACCACCAATGGTGCCATTCCCCAGAATGAACGTCACCTGGCCAGCATTGCTATTGCCGAAGGGATCCGCCTGAAATTGGCCGAAGGCGAGGTCTTTCCTGCCATCGCCATCGCAATCGTAGCCGCCGCACACGGGGACCCCCGCCGATCCCAGCCCCGTCGATCCGTAGTAGCGGGTGAATCCGACGCCATCGAGCAGATCGAGCGTCCGGTAAGGATCCGCGCCCAGGAGGGCGCTGGTCATCGAAACGAGACTCAGGAGTGCGAGCATTCGGGGGCGCATGCGAGCACTACTGCCACGGCTGTCTCATTAGTCGAACTTTCCATTGCTTAATAATTATAGTAATTATAATTCGCGCGTGTTCTCCCGCTGCTTCCTTGGAATCTTGCTCATGGTCGGCCTCATGCCATTCCCGCTGATGGCCAATGAGTTGGTGGAAGCTCGCCTCGCCCCATCGCCGACTACTGGAAACGCCGTTTCTCACTCACCGGCGACGACCTCCACGGTTTCCCGATCGATGATTGCCAAGGCGGTTATCGATGGCAACGCCACGCAAACGGGTGATTTCCAGATCGACCGGGAAACCCGATTGGGCAATCTCATCGGGTTTCACCGACATTATACCGAAACGGGTGATCCCGACGACCAGATCGGATGGACGGGCAATCTCTCAGCCTGCGATCCAGGCACCATCTCTGCTGATTTCCATGATCGCGTCCTCCGCCGCATCAATTACTTTCGGGGGCAAGCGGGGCTTCCCGCCAACATTCAATTCACAGACGCCAAGAATCAGGCTAGCCAACAGACCGCCATGGTCATGGCACGCCAGAAAGCGCTCTCCCACACGCCGCTAACGGATTTCGGAAACAATCCCTGCGTGACGCAAGCCACGGATGACACGGCCCGGATCTCGAATCTGGCGCTTGGCACCTTTGGCTACGCCTCGATTGACCGGCTCATGCTTGACGACGGAAGCCACAATGGTCCCGTGGGCCATCGACGTTGGTTCCTGTATCCGCGGGTCATCGAGATGGGTCACGGATCGATCCCATTTGTGAGCAACTACACATCGGCCTGCGTGGTCTGGGTCGTGGGTGATTTCATTCCGTCCCCGGATCCTCAAGTAGTGACTTGGCCCAACGAAGGCTATTGCCCCTATCATCTCGCGCCTAACGATAGCGCAAGCTATCCTCGTTGGTCATTCACGTATCCCCTGGCAGACTTCAGCAGTGCTCAGGTGAGCATGACTCTCAACGGTGAAAGCGTGAGTATCACCAAGGAGCCCTTGGCCAGCCACATCGGAGACAACACTCTGGTATGGCGTCCCAGCGGCATTCCCTCCAGCCCACCCACACCAGGAACAGACTCCGTTGTGGATGTATCTGTCAGTAACATTGGCAACGCCCCCTTCGCCTCCTATCACTATCAGGTGATTCTCTACGATCCCTACGATCTCCAGCACGATCTCGCCCTCAATGCTCCAGCGGAGGTCTCTATTCATGGCAATAACATCTTCACCTTTGATCCCGCTGACGCCGCCGAGGGGTATGCGGTCAAGGTAGCCCGTCAGAATAGTGAAAGCTGGACGGAAGGCGCCGAGTCGCTCGCCACGATCACAGATAACACAAGTGCTACCTACGGTCTTGCATCCACAGACATGGCGAGTTCGGGCAATCGCAGCTTTCACCTCCTATTTCCCACTTTCGGCGAACAAGGCTTTGAAATTGAGCGCTCGTTCATCCCATCAGAGACTAGCATCCTGCGATTCAAGCGCCGCTATCGGTTCTTCTATACCAGTTCCCGACTCAAGGCTGAGATCTCGGACAACGATGGGGCTTCTTGGACCACCATCTTCGACAAACCCGGAAACAACTCGTCAGGGTCCAGTCAGCTTTGGGATAGCAATTGGGTCAACGAATCTGCCGTCATTCCCGAAACCCATATCGGCAAGCCCATCAAATTGCGGTTTCGGATTCACACGAACGGGTCCTACTTTCCCTGGGATTCTAGCAAGATCGCCAACTACTATGGCGTCTACCTCGACGACATCACCGTCACGGACACGACCACGATCGTGGGAGAGACCGTCAGTGAGCTCGATGCCGATGTCTCGACTTTTGCATTCGATGAGCAGACAGCGGGCAACGTGCTCGAAGAAGGCGACACGTATTTGGTCCAATTGGCTCCCATTGTGGGCGGGCATCAATTCTCCTTCACCTCACCTCTGCTCGTAAACCCTACCAATATCACCATCGACCAGAAAGAAGCGTGGGCACTCCAACACTTTGGTCAACTGCGCGATGTCTTGACAGAATCCGCGGAGGACTTCGATGGTGACGGCTTGAGCAACCTGATCGAGCGCGCGCTGGGCAGCAGTCCGGTCGATCTGGAAGCGGGCGAAGATCTGCTGCCGGTGGGCGCGATCACCGAGGTTGCCGAAACGAATCGCCTGGCGCTGCAATTTCAATTGCCCGCAGAGCCGCACACGGACCTCATCTATCGAGTGGAGCAATCGGACGATCTTATCAGCTGGCAGACCCTGGCGATCAAGGAGGGAGCGGACGGTTGGCTGGCTGCTAACGCAACCATATTGGTGGAATCGGCGCCCCCCGTCGAGGGTCGGCAAGCGATCACCGTGAGCACGCCTCAGGGAGAAGCGGACGCCGCGCTGCATTTGCGCCTCACGGTCGAAGAGATCGAGGAGTGAGCCATTTGCATTCTTCCGAGCGCAAACTATCTTTCAGGTAGTCGTCAGCGGCCATTCACCCCTGCTTGCTCTCAATCCGAACACCCCCCTCCAATGCACCGCCAGATCCTCCCTCTTGCGCTCGCTTGCCTATTGCTTACCGGTCTAACATTTCTCTCCCTATCGCTTCCGCAATCAGATTCGCAGAGCCCAGATGAGATAGGCACCATTGCCCTGACGCGGTCCGATCCCTCCCCTCACTTGGAGGAAACTGCGCCTCACTTTCAGTCACCCCTCACGGAGGCCCTTCATCAGGCGATCACTTCGGGGCGCCCTGTCCGCGTGACCACCGGAGATGGCGAGCCGCACCGCTACCTCTTTCGTCCGCGTCCAGTCCTCGCCGATGCTTTCCAATGGCATCTCGGTCCTCATGGAGCCACGATGGACACCCAGCCCCAGAGTTTTGAAGGTCTCTCCCTCTCAGCCAATCCCGCAGCCCCCAAGGCGACCCTCGTGCTCGCTGGAGATTCGCTCGGCATGGTGATCCGCGATGAGGCTGAAGTGACTTACATCCGCACCCATCCCGAAACTGGCCAGTTGCAAGCGCGCCGCGAATTTCGCGAGGACTTGCAGACGCAATGCGTCCTGGACGCCAACGGCACCTATCATGTGCAATCAGACGATCCCTTGCCGAGCGGCGAAGCTGCGTGGGCCGATGCCACCCCAACCCAACTCGAGCCAGAAACGGCCGCTCTCACCGGCGTCGATCCAGCTTCCGGACGCCTGGATAAATACATCAATGCGATCCCGCGGGCGACTAACTACGACGCCTCTCTCAAAACCGCCCTTCTACTTCTCGTCCTCGACAAGCAAGCCACAGGAAACAACACCACGGCCAACCTCACTTCCAAGGCATCCATCTACTTGGCCACCGTCTCCAATGTCGCTGCTGCTTATGAGAATCAGTTAGGCATTCGGCTCCTCGTCCAGGAGATGATCATGATTCCCAACGCGGGGGATTTCGTCGACATTCCTAGCAATGACGCTATCGATGATTTCCGCTCATGGGTCGCTAGCAATCGCTCTAATGGCACTTACAACTGGTCCATGGCCTCCAAATTTGGTGCTGGACTCTCGGGACAAACGCTGGGCATCGCATTCGTCAGCACGATCCGAAACAACAGTTCTGTCAGTGTGTGCGAAAGCACCGCTCGTTGGGATGTTCTCGCCCATGAGATTGGGCATAACTTAGGCTCGGAGCATAGCCAGGGCGGCATCATGAATGCGACCTCGCTGGGTGGAAGCAATCGGAATTTCTTCACCGATGTCACTTCCGGTGAGACGGCCGCCAAAGATATCTACGACTACGCGCGCAGTCGCCTGATTGGCAATGCCAACATGCGCCACCCGGAACAGATTCCTTTTGCCAATCAAGACTCCGTTTCCACCGCAGTCGACACTCCCGTCACCATTGCGCCTCTGAGCAACGACGATACTCAGGTGCGCAACGGAGCGATCAACGCGCTCTCTCTTGAAGAGGTCAGTTCCGTGACACCGTTAGACGCCGGTTCCGCAACGGTGTTAGGTAATGAAGTACGCTTCGAACCCGCGGCCAACTTTCAAGGCACCGCCTGGTTTAGCTACAGCTTGCGAGGCAGTGTGGGGAACAACAATCGCGGTTGGCTGCACAAGGGCGATGTGGCAGTTCGCGTGGGAGCCCCGCCCAGTTCGCTCACCATCGATCTCGCTCCTGGCGCTTCGTATTCCTTCGTGCCCGGGACGGGGACCAGTGGCTTGACGCAACCCGCGCAAGCCGTGGTGAGCCAATCGCGAGACGACTCTCAATTGCTGATCATCCGAGTAAAGGCGACTACAAGTGGCACGGACACCTTTCGGTCCGGGAGCCGCACCTACACCCTTCGCTACACCGCCGATTCACCAAGGGTCACTGATGATCGCTACGTCTATGAGCCTGGAAACGGGCCCCTCGTGTTCAATCCCTTGTTGAATGACGAGGGAGCAGGCGAGCCCTGGATCAATCCTATCAAACCCACCCTGGGAGTGGGAACAGTCGACCACGACTCCGATGGTGATGAATTGTTTCCCACCACTTTCCGCCTCGCCAGCGTCCAGCATCGGACGCCCGAGAAGGGCACGCTATCGACACGCACCCTCGCTTTCGTCATCGATGGCCAACGTGACAACCGCCTCGACAGCGTCCTCACATTCACGCCATCGAATGGAGCCACGGGAACGGCTTTGATCGATTACACGGTCGAAGATGCTGTTGGCAATGAAGCCACTGGCTTGATCGAGATCGTCCTTCCTTATCGCGTTGATACGCTCATCGATACCGGTGACACGGCCCGCTACCACGTCCCCGCCGACTCTCAGGACGACACGCTGTGGATGCTTCCCGACTTCGACGATTCCAACTGGCAAAGTGGTCCCACCGGATTGGGCTACGATGCCAACAATGATTTCCAAGCGGAGATAGACACCACTCTCACCGGCCTCCAGAATACGAACACGTCCGTCTTTGTCCGGCTCCCTTTTGAAGCTGCTGAGGTAGCACAATACACGCAACTAGCACTACGACTCAAGGTGGACGACGGATTCGTCGCCTACCTCAACGGCAGCGAAGTGGCGCGCTCAAGCAACGCTGTCGGCACGGCCCCACTCGCTTGGAACGCGCTCGCTTCTCCGAGCACTAGCGATAGTCTTGCCCTCACCTTCGCCACTTTTGATCTCTCCAGCCAAACTAGCCTTCTTCGAGAAGGCACTAACGTTCTTGCCATTCACGGACTGAACGCATCCATCGGCAGTTCCGATTTCCTCCTGGTTCCAGAGTTGGAAGCCTCCGTGACTCGCAGTGGCATCCAATTGATCTCTCCCTCGCGCGATCAGATCACCGTTCCGGCGCAAACCTGGGTGCGGCTGGAATCGGAAGTGAATGGGGCAGCAGCCGGCCAAACCGTTTCCTGGGAAACCGTTGCTCAAGATCCTTCCGTCTCTATTCAGGAACTTGACGCCACTCTCCACGGCGTGCGCTTCTCTTCCCCAGGATCCTACACCTTACGCGCCTCAACCGAGGGCGCCCTATCAGAATCTCTGACACTCGACATCACTGTCGTGGCCCCAGGCGAACTGGCCACCGGTGTGGGCATGGAACTGAGCGTGGATCGGCCTGACAATGCCATCACCGGGCAATTGGAGGCTCAGCTTTCGACGCAGGGGAATGTCGCCGTAACGTGGACGCAGATCTCAGGCCCTGGCGCCCTCACATTCTCCCAACCGAATCAGGTGGATACCACTTTCGCGATCCCTCAAGAAGGTCTTTATGAGGTGCGCTTCACGGCGACTCGCGAAGGCATCACGACGTTCGACGATCTCGTGATTGCTGCGAACACGCTCGCCGACGATGCCATCGCCGCCCTTGTCACACCTGTGAAATCGACGAGCCCCACCACCGCCAATCTCGCCGCCATGACTTTCTTTGAGACGGGAGAAGCGGAAGCCAGCTTCTTCCTCGGACGGACGGATGGGGCCACAGTCGCTGGCAACTGGGAACAACAGCTTCCCGTTGGCACGATTCCGGCGGGTGAGACGACTCTTACCGCCTCAGGGCTCCTCTTTGAAACCACCTATCAGTATCGCCTACGCATTCGTATCGATGGACAGACGGCATGGTCGGACGCAGGGCAGTTCACCACTGACGCTGCCCCCATTCTTTCGACCTCACTCGTTGATGAAAGCAGCCAGGCGCGCGTCTTCGTGCCATTGGATGGCGCCCTAGGTTCTTCCTGGCGAGCAACCGCTTTCGACGACAGTGGCTGGACCAGCGGACTCAGTGGGGTTGGCTACGATCTCGACCCCGAATTTCGCCCCTGGATTGGTACCGATGTCGAAGGGGCAATGTATGAGAAGGGAACGTCCGTATACATACGCATTCCTTTCACCCTCACCGAAACACAGATGATCGAAGCGCTCACCTTGAGCATGCGGTATGACGATGCCTTTATCGCTTTCCTCAATGGGACTGAGGTCGCACGGAGCGCCACCGCTCCCCTCAACATCTCCCCGGCCTGGAATACCGCCGCCGCCATCTTGCGTGAAGACGACGAGGCCGTGCAGTTAGAAGACTATGATCTCACCGCGCATCGCGCTTTGCTAGTCCCGGGAGAGAATATCCTCGCCATTCATGGTCTCAATTTCATCCCAGAGAATCGCGACCTTCTCTTGGCACCGATCCTTCAATTGGAACGCCGCCAGACCTACTACCAAGAATGGATCGGACGCTTTCCTGGCGTCACCGCTCTCGCCCCGTTAGAAGACAATGACAGCGACCACTTGACCAACTTGCTAGAGTTCGCTCTCGGTCTAGATCCAACCGTTGCTGATCGTGGCCCGGAACTCCCATGGGAATGGTTTCCCAGCACAGGCGGATCACCCTTCCACATCCATTACCAGCGTCTCAGGGACGCTGAAGAGCGAGGGCTCAACGTACGGTTGGAAGAAAGCCCGGATCTGCAGACCTGGGGCCCTGTCGACGAAGCGCTGGCAGCGCAAATCCCAATCGATAATCGCCTCATCCGAGTGGAAATGCCTGTGGCGACGCCTCAATCAGAGCTGACTTCTCGATTCTGGCGGCTCCATGTTTCCATGGGCCAGTGATGTCGTGTTGTCATCGCGTCTTGCGCGTTACCAAGAAGATGCCGCCCCATCATTGCGCTTGATTTCACTGAGATTGAGTCTCAATTGCAATCCCATGGCAGCCAAGCTCTGCGACATGAAGAAGAAGCTCTCCCTGAAGCGTGATCGCGCCTTGGTCGAGGCCTGTATCCGAGATCCTCAGTTCATTTGCAGGAAATGCTTCCGGGCCGCTAACTGTCCCCGTCTACTGTGCAAGCCAGAGAAAGCCTTCCGTGAAGCACCAGCCAAGTGCGCGTGATCGATCATCGGGCACTACTCCCCGCAACTACGAGAGTCGGCGCCCGATCTCAATTCACAAACTCACCTATAGATTTGCCGTTTGGGCTGAGGCGAGGTCGCCCTGGATTTCTTTCACCTTGGAACGCAGCTGACGAAGGAGGGCTGTGACTTCCCGCTGCTGCTTCTGTTGTTCCTCCAACTGGCGGCGAAGATCATCCTCCCGAAGAGCTGAGGCCGTGGCGACAGTGTTGTCTTGTCGCACCGGCTGAGCACGATCAACGACGTTCTTGAATTCTGCTAGTTGGTTGCCCGCTGTCTCAAGAGCGGACTGAAGGCGACGGATCTCGCGCTGCGAGGTCTCGACCTGCTCCTCTGCTTCCTCCGTCTCTTTGGCAGCCTCTTCCATCTCCTTCTTGAGTGCCTCGAGCTGTTTCTCCAGCTCAGACTTGGCTTTCTCGCTGGCGTCGAGCTGGCCCTTGATCGTCTCGACAGATTTCTGCGACTCCTCCAAGGCAGCAGCACTCTCTTTCAGCTGCGTTTCAATGGCCGACTTGGCATCCGTGAGCTCTTGGACATTGGCCGTGAGAGCAGCGACCTCGTCTTGTGATTTGGTGAGAGCCGCTTTAGCCTCTTCCAAGGCACCGTTCAATTCTTTCGCCTGGGCAGCGCTGGCTTCTTCCGCCGCCTTGAGTTTGGCGTCGACGTCTGCTTTGGCCGTCTCGGCAGATTGCACCGCTTTCTCAAGATTCGCGATCTGAGTATTGAGGCTGTTCTCGACGCCGGCTTTAGCTTTCTCTAACGCGTCAATTTGACCGCTGAGCTGCGCTTGCTGTTTCTGCGAGGCGGCGACGTCGCCTTCAAGTGCTTGGACTTGGTCGAGGAAAGCATTGCGTTCTGTCTCGGCCGTGGCGAGCTCGGCTTCCGTTGCCTTGAGGTTCGTTTCCAATTTCTCCGCTTCTTCACGGCTCCCAAGGAAGCCGAAGAGGAGGGCGAGGATCAGGAAGATGCCGATCCATTGTGCAAAGCCAAAGAGTTTCATGGTTTTTCCGATGAGTGAGGGAGGTTGATTGTCTGGGGTTGTGGGGTAAACGGAGCCGTCGAAGAGGGGGCTGGAGTCACCGCCCTCGGCGGCGGCGGCCTTCTGCACGTAGGGTGCGGTCCAAAGGGAATGGGAATCGCCAGGGAGACGAACCCCTGACGAAGCGGGCTCGATGATGGCGCGCTTGGGATCCGTCCACATGCTGAAGCCTTCTCCAGGCAAGCAGAGGCCGCCTGTCACAGGCGATCCGGTGGAAACTTCTCCAGGCCAGAGGCTGAAACCGGCGCCCGGAAGGGTGACTGGCCCCGCACCAGCTGATGATGACGCCTCGCCCGCGAATCCCTGGGCGTAGGCAGGGTGGATCCAGGTGCTGAATCCGGCGCCCGGAAGCGAAACCGGCTCCGCCGTGAGGTGGACAACGGTAGCCTCAGAGGGCCAAAGGGAGAAGCCGTTTCCTGGAAGATGGACGGGCTGCGATCGGGTTTCCTGAGTAGAAATCCAAAGACTGTGCCCGAGACCGGGAAGGCGAAGTACGGAGGCGTCCATGACGTTTCGAAATCTAGTGATTGTGGAGGATCACGGCTATGCCAATGACCGCCATGATTCTACACCATGATTTCACGGTGTGGACGTTCTGCAAGCACTAGACTGGACAATAAAGGCAAGGACTAGAAGTCCGTGCCAGCCACCCCACTATTCCAGTAGTGATGCATTTCCTCAGCAGAGGGAACCTTGAGGGGGCGGATGATTCGGAATCCTAGGAACATGGCATCGGTGTGATACCAAATGCTCTTGGGCAATTGGGGATCACGCTTCTTCCAATTGGCGGAAGAACCAACGCGGACGGCGCTGCGGAGATCCTCTGGGAAATCATCCCAGCTCCCTCCGCGAGCAGTCGTGGGATAGAGCTCTTTGATAGGATTGTGAGGATTCACCACGCCGTCATTGAGCGATTGATAGAATCCCGAATCATACTGATCACAGGTCCATTCCATGACATTGCCATGCATGTCATAGAGTCCCCAGGGGTTAGGCTTGAGCTTGCCGACAAGCTGGTATTTCCCATCGGAATTGTCTGCGTGCCAAGCGTAGTCATCGATGTCATCCAGATTGTCACCGAAAGAATACGCCGTGGTGGTTCCAGCACGGCAAGCGTATTCCCACTCGGCCTCTGTGGGTAAGCGATAGAAGTGACCCGTCTGAGCGCTGAGCCATTGGCAGTATTTGTTGGCCGCATGCTGCGTCATGCTAATGGCAGGAAAGCCCTCTTGCCCCATGCCAAAGCTCATCTCCGTGTAAGGTGGAGTGGGCATGCTGACAGCATCCACAATGGTATCAGAATCTCCGGCGACTTTCTTGGCACCATCCTTGTAGCGATCCACGGGTGTGATCATGAAAGGGCCATACTCGTCCCACGTGACCTCATGTTTACCCATCCAAAAGGGCTCAATCTTCACCTTCCGCTGAGGCCCCTCATCACTGCGACGCTCGTCTTCACCACTGGGACTGCCGAGGAGAAACTCACCTCCCTTGATGGGGACCATGTGATAGTCCGCTCCCGACCGCTCCACGGTGTTCGAGTAGGCTTTCATGTCTGCCTCAGCCGCCTCTTTCTGCGTGGCGAGAATCTTCTCCCGGATCTTCTCGACCAAGGCGAGGGTATCTGGCGAAGGGGGGCGGCCATCTTCTGATGGTCCCGTAGCCCGGAGGGGCTCTAGGTCGGCAGGCCACTCAGCACCCTGTGCGATCCAGAGACGCACTTTCTCGATGTCTTCGTCAGGAAGTTTGCCCCCACTTTTGACCGGAGGCATCAATTCATCGTCGTCCTCTGGCAAATTGATCAAGATGAAGATACCACTATCTTCCGGCTTTCCAGGGACCAACCCCGGATATTCGTCAGGATCGTCTCCCGTGGTCTTGGAGAGCTCTAACGTCGTCATGTGGTAGTCGCTTTTATCACTGCCAGGATTATGACAAGTGACACATTTCTCCTCAAAGATAGGCTTGATGTCTTTGACGAAATCAATCTTGGCAGGCTCGTCTTGTGCGATCACAAGACTAACACTAGAAACAAGAAGAGCGCTAGGAATCCAGGTGGCTTTCATAGAACGACGGTGGTGGGAGGATGGAGAAATGGACGGTATAGGTTAGGAAAACTTGGTGACACCCGGCTGAGGCACACCACCGGGATCGAAAGCATCGTTGAACTGAAGCGTATCTGGCGCGAGATCCGTGGAGGATTGGAGGGCATCATCCCAAGTGATGCGTTGCCCCGTGTAGGCAGCCATGCGTCCGAGAATGGCTAACATGGTACTCGTGGCCATCCAATCACCATCATTCACTGTCTCGCCCTTGCGAATCGCCGCAAACAGCGTGTCGTGCTCTTCTTGATACATGTTGTTGTCTCCGCGACTGCGAAAGCGCCACATCTCATTGCCGCGGCTATTCTCCAAAGCAACCCGTCCTCCATTGATCACGCAACGCCCGTTGGACCCCACGATGTAATCGGCGTTCTCATTGAAACAATTGGGGATCTGACGCGAACTCACCGCACCAAGAACGCCGTTGGGATACTCATACATCACACTGAAGTGATCAAAGATATTGCCCTTGTGGTTGTCTCGCGTCCGACCGCCATTGGCAACGGCAGCGAGAGGTGGCCGATCCCCCATGGCCCAGGAAACCTTGTCCACGCTATGCACCGCTTGCTCGACCAAGCTATCACCGCTCAGCCAACCAAAGTTATACCAATTCTGCACCTGCCACTCCACGTCACCCAGGCCTGCGGGGCGTGAACTCTCGGGATTCATGGGCTTGACCGGTCCCGTGTAGTAGGTCGCGTGGTAGGCGCGAAGATCGCCAATGTCCCCCCCCAACACACGCTCGAATGCCGCCCGACGCGAGGTGCTGTAGCGCCAGCAGAATCCAGCAACCAGACAGGTGCCTTTGGCTTTGGCCATCTGGGCAGACTCCATCACGGATCGCACGCCCGGAGCATCCACCGCCATCGGTTTCTCACAAAAGACGTGTTTCCCCGCTTCGACAGCCGCCCGGAGATGTTGGGGGCGGAAACCCGGAGGGGTCGCGAGTAAGACAACATCCACCCCGCTATCGATCACCTTCTGAAAAGCATCCAACCCCACAAAACGCCGATCGTCAGCGACGTTCACCTGACCGTTCTCACCCTTGGGACCGTCTTGAAAGCGCTTCAGCGAGCGATTCAGCTGCCCCTCAAACGCATCCCCCATGGACCACAAGATGGCGCCATTGTCCGCGTTCAAGGCCTGAGCAGCGGCTCCTGATCCGCGTCCACCACAGCCGACCAATCCCACCTTCACCGGGCTTTGATCTCCCTGACCACGCGCGATGTAGGGAGTGGCCACCAGAGCTGCGGCACTGGCTGCAGAGGATTGAAGGAAATGGCGACGGGTGGGCTGCGAAGGCTTCATAAAGGGCGATTAGCTAAGAGGATAAGTGGGGAGTATCAACCCCGGATACCGGTGCATCGGTTGCGGACCAAGGCATCTTTACGCCTCAACACAGAGTGCTTTCAGAAGCCAATAGAGCGTTTCCAAATGCCCCACGGGACTCCCGAGTGCACGTCCCTGGCGGTAGGCCTCTCCCCATATGGCCTCGACTTCGACGGGGCGCTGATTGAGGAAATCGAGGAGCGATGACGGTTTGTAAGGGCCCATTTCAGCCGTCTTTGCGAACTGATCAGCAATCAGATCGGCAGGCATTACCAGCCCCATTTCCGTGGCGATTTCAATGATCTCGGTCATGAGCGCCTTGGCGAGCACAGACAATTCAGAGCTGGCGAGAATCACTGACACATCGACGCCTCCAGCGGCAATGGCGATCCCATTGAAAGGCACATTCCACACCAACTTCCGCCAACGCGCTTGGCGGAGATCATCCATCAATTGACACTCGATTCCGCACCGATTCCACGTTTCTGCGAGAGCGCGTGTCCATGTATCAGGATTGGTGCCATGTCTTCCCATGGCGACGGTACCCTGACTAAAATGCTCGACCACGCCCGGCGCCAGGCGATTGATGCAGACAAAGCACAGCCCGCCCAAGACACGTTCTTCGCCAAAGTGTGTGGCTAGGTAAGCTTCGTTCCCTAAGCCATTCTGCAACGTGAGGAGGCGCGTCTTGGGCCCCAGCAAAGGCGGGGTCAGTGTTAGGAGGGCTGCGTTGGCCGTCGCCTTCAACGCAATGATCACCAAGTCGCAAGGACCGATCGCCTCCGTGTCTCCATGCACGGAGATCTCATCGCGAAGCAGAACGGTGGGTTCCGCATGACTGCGAATCTCCAAGCCATGGCTCCGAACGCGCTCAAGATCCGCGCGCATGAGGAAATGCACGTCATGCCCGCCGCGAGCGAGCTTGGAACCGTAGTAGCAACCCACGGCACCGCTGCCGATCACGGCAATCTTAAGGGGCGGCATGGCTGACGGCATCCGGAGGACTAGCGCGCATCCTCGCGGAAGGCAACGGCCTCCTGAATCTATGGAAATCATCTAAAAACCAAATGTTTGTAGGTAGCTGATAAAAGAAAGGTGAGCGGGGCGTAGTTAGAGGACCGGCCGCAATGGCCATAATTAAACACTATTTCTATGAACGCCCCCTACTTCTCCCCGCGGGCGCTGCGATGGCTTCTTCTAGGTCTCGGAATCAGCGCCAGCCCCCTGCAAGCGGCTACCGATGCCGAACCCACGTCGTTTCCTCAGTGGCAAGTGCACCATTTCGGCGGGACCACCGCCGAAGCCCTTACTGGTGCCGATCCCGATGATGACGGCCTTTCCAATCTCTTGGAGTATGCGCTAGGACTCAGCCCGCACGATTCTAACAGTTTCCCTTCCCAAGCGTGGCTGGAAGGGAATGTACCCCTCTTTGAACTTCAGCTCCCTGAGCCCGCCTTGCCGGATGTGCGCTACGAAATCCAGACGTGCCTCGACCTCGACGAACATTCGTGGGGCTTGTTGGCCTGGCGCGATCCAGGATCGGCATGGGAAGGCCCTGGCAAAGTACTCACCGCAGAGCCAGGCGGTGGCCATCAGCTGCATTTCTTCATCGGTGACCCATTTGATGAACACCCGCGGTGTTTCTTCCGATTGGTTGTTGTGCACGTCCCCGAACTAGCAGAGACACAGGAGACGCAGGTGGCGGTTTCCGATCCAGAGCCCTCCTCAGGCACGGCTCAAGTGACCACCGCCTTCACCTCTCCCATGCAGGGCATGATGCCGAGGACCTTCACCCACGCCGTCTCCGCTTCCGGCACACTCGCCCCAGGAGATCTTCCCAAGGACGCCGTCGTCCTCATCCCTCCTGGCATGGAACTTGTCGTCGCCGATACCATCCACACCGGTGTCTTGGCCATCGCTGGCAAACTCACTGTCCAAAGTGGGGCTCGCCTCTTTGTCGAGACCATCCGTGTCATGCCTACCGGCCATCTCGAGGCGCGCGGTGAAGACATCGTCTTCACCTTCTCCGGCACTCCTGACAGTGATGTCGAGGAAACCGGCGTCGGCATCGCCGCCAAGGGTCGCGTCGATTTGTTAGGCGATCGCCGCCCCACTCACAAAACGACTGCTTCCGGCGTGCGGGAGGGTTCCCGCTCTCTCGTGGTCGACGATGCCAGTGGCTGGCGCGTGGGCGATCAGTTAGCCTTCCCGGATCTTTCGGTGCTTTCTTTGGCCCGCTACAAGCTGAACGATGAGCCCTGGCTCTACGATGAGAAACAGTTAGAGATCAAACGCATCGCTGCTATCAATGGCAACCGCGTGAACTTGGATACGCCTCTTCGGTACGATCACCTCACCGATGGCGACTCGGGTCCGGTGGTGCATCTCACTCGCTCGATCCAACTTCGCACCTCGCCAGATAGCCCCGCCCGCGCTCATGGCATGTTCTCTGGTCGCGCTCGCATCCGTGGCGTCGAGTTCATTGACATGGGCCGGACCACTGGCCATCCCATCGATCCAGAGGACAATGTCATCGGGCGTTACCCCTGTCATGCACACTACAACGCGGATTTCGAGTTTGACTATGTCAGTGTCCACGCTTCCCAGGAAGATTGGATTGGCAGCGCTCGCCATGGCATCGTCCATCACAGCAGTGAGGGCAACGTGCGCAATTGTGTCGTCGTCAATGCCCAGAGTTCAGCCTTCTTCTTTGAAGACGGTGTCTTTGGCGGTGAGTGGACGGACAACGTCGCCATCTGCGGTGGCTCCATCTTCAACTATGAAGGTGACGATGGCCGCTTCGGTCCTTTCGAGGGCAGAGAGTTAGGCGTCGGTCCCTCGGCCTTCTGGTTGCGTGGGCACCAGGTGTCGATCGAACGCTGTGAGGCTTACGGCGTGGCCATCACGGCCTTTGCTAGCTTCGTCCATCATCGCTTCAACGAAGATGAGGATTCCAAGAAACGCTCCTTGCCCAAGTTCGATCATTGTCAGGCTTATGGCTCCTTCATCACTGGCCTGGTCATGATCCAGTACAGCATGGACGCCCGCAATGTCCTCACCAACTTCCATGGAGTGAACCGCCTCCAGACCAAAGATGGGCGCGATGGCTGGGGCTTTGTCGTCATCCATGGCAATGAGTTCGTCCTGGAGAACTGCCATTTCATTGGCAACGGCGGCAACTACGGCGCCCACGCCATCAATGGCCCCGATGGGAAACTCATTCTCAAGAACACCCGCTTCGACGGCTTTCGCGACACCTTCGGCGATTGGCCTGAGGGCGTCGAGGTCTTGAATGACTCGCCCACTCCAGATCCAGAACCCACTCCAGATCCAGAGCCCACTCCAGATCCAGAGCCCACTCCAGATCCAGAGCCCACTCCAGATCCAGAACCCACTCCAGACCCAACTCCAGATCCAGAACCCACTCCAGATCCAGAACCCACTCCAGATCCAGAACCCACCCCAGATCCAGAGCCAACCCCAGATCCAGAGCCCACTCCAGATCCAGATCCAGAACCCACTCCAGATCCAGAGCCAACCCCAGATCCCACTCCAGATCCAGATCCCACTCCGTCAGGCACGGCTCAAGTGACCACCGCCTTCACCTCTCCCATGCAGGGCATGATGCCGGAGACCTTCACCCACGCCGTCTCCGCTTCCGGCACACTCGCCCCAGGAGATCTTCCTAAGGACGCCGTCGTCCTCATCCCTCCTGGCATGGAACTCGTCGTCGCCGATACCATCCACACCGGTGTCTTGGCCATCGCTGGCAAACTCACCGTCCAAAGTGGGGCTCGCCTCTTTGTCGAGACCATCCGCGTCATGCCTACCGGCCATCTCGAGGCGCGCGGTGAAGACATCGTCTTCACTTTCTCCGGCACTCCTGACAGTGATGTCGAGGAAACCGGCGTCGGCATCGCCGCCAAGGGTCGCGTCGATTTGTTAGGCGATCGCCGTCCCACTCACAAAACGACTGCTTCCGGCGTGCGGGAGGGTTCCCGCTCTCTCGTGGTCGACGATGCCAGTGGCTGGCGCGTGGGCGATCAGTTAGCCTTCCCGGATCTTTCGGTGCTTTCTTTGGCCCGCTACAAGCTGAACGATGAGCCCTGGCTCTACGATGAGAAACAGTTAGAGATCAAACGCATCGCTGCTATCAATGGCAACCGCGTGAACTTGGATACGCCTCTTCGGTACGATCACCTCACCGATGGCGACTCGGGTCCGGTGGTGCATCTCACTCGCTCGATCCAACTTCGCACCTCGCCAGATAGCCCCGCCCGCGCTCATGGCATGTTCTCTGGTCGCGCTCGCATCCGTGGCGTCGAGTTCATTGACATGGGCCGGACCACTGGCCATCCCATCGATCCAGAGGACAATGTCATCGGGCGTTACCCCTGTCATGCACACTACAACGCGGATTTCGAGTTTGACTATGTCAGTGTCCACGCTTCCCAGGAAGATTGGATTGGCAGCGCTCGCCATGGCATCGTCCATCACAGCAGTGAGGGCAACGTGCGCAATTGTGTCGTCGTCAATGCCCAGAGTTCAGCCTTCTTCTTTGAAGACGGTGTCTTTGGCGGTGAGTGGACGGACAACGTCGCCATCTGCGGTGGCTCCATCTTCAACTATGAAGGTGACGATGGCCGCTTCGGTCCTTTCGAGGGCAGAGAGTTAGGCGTCGGTCCCTCGGCCTTCTGGTTGCGTGGGCACCAGGTGTCGATCGAACGCTGTGAGGCTTACGGCGTGGCCATCACGGCCTTTGCTAGCTTCGTCCATCATCGCTTCAACGAAGATGAGGATTCCAAGAAACGTTCCTTACCCAAGTTCGATCATTGTCAGGCCTATGGCTCCTTCATCACCGGCTTGGTCATGATCCAGTACAGCATGGACGCCCGCAATGTCCTCACCAACTTCCATGGGGTGAACCGCCTCCAGACCAAAGATGGGCGTGATGGCTGGGGCTTTGTCGTCATCCATGGCAATGAGTTCGTCCTGGAGAACTGCCATTTCATTGGCAACGGCGGCAACTACGGCGCCCACGCCATCAATGGCCCCGATGGGAAACTCATTCTTAAGAACACCCGCTTCGAAGGCTTTCGCGACACCTTCGGCGATTGGCCTGAGGGTGTCGAGGTCTTGGACTAAGGTCAGATGGACAGAAAGATGGACTTTATTTGAGCCGATCGGCGTCAATGGGGTCCAAGTCATGAAGCCGACCTGGCCATCGGGCCAGGTCGGCATTACTTGCATTGTCTCCTCAGCCCAGAAATCATGTATGTGACCCCCGACACTGCCCCTGCCTGACTGGGTCTGATTTGGAATGGAGACCGAACCACAACCCCAACGTGTGGATGAGGACCGCGAACTCGTGGAGCGTTCTCAGACGGGCGATACCGAGGCCTTTGACGCCTTGGTGCTCAAGTATAGTCCGAAGCTCTACGCCATGATCTACAACATGACGGGGAACCGGGAGGACACCCACGATGTCTTACAGGACGTGTTTTCCAAAGCCTATCGCTCCATCCGAAGGTTCCGGGGGAAATCCACCTTCTATACCTGGATCTACTCCATCTCCGTCAACATGACGCTGAATTTCCTGAAGAAGCGGGGACGGCAGCGGAAGATGAGCCTGGATGACATGGGTGATGCGGTGCTGCAAGACCCGGACTTTCTTGAGATGACCGCCTCCAGCGATCCCGTTCGGGAAGTGGGCATCCACGAACTCCAGCAAAGATTGAACGTTGCTCTCCAGGAGCTGTCTGAAGATCACAGAACAGTGGTGACCCTGTTCGACATTCAAGGTTTACCCCATGCCGAAATCAGCCGAATACTGGGAATCTCCCAAGGAACCGTACGCTCGCGCCTCTTCTATGCGCATCGACAGCTACAGAACTTTCTTGAAGAATTTCGGCGCTAGCGAGAATGTAGAGGAAGAGCCAGAGAACACCATGGACGACGAGACGATTCAGAAATTGATGCGGCTGAAGCGGCATGAAACGCCGCCCGAGGGGTATTTCGACGACTTCTTGACAGAATTTCACCGCCGTCAGCGCCAAGATGTCCTGAAGCGCTCTTCTTTCTCTCTCTTCATGGAGCGTCTCAATACCTACCTCTCTGATCCACGGTCCCAGGGTTGGGCGTATGCGCCGGTGGTTGCCGCTTTCTTGGTTGCCTTCTACTGCATCATTGGATTCACGGATGACTCCCCGATGCCTTCATTGCCCTCAGTCGCAGCAGTGGAGTATTTCCAACAGCAGCAGCAGCAGGCCTCATTAGGCGAAGCCGATCTCACCACCGTCGCCTACCGTGGCCCCACCACGCTGTTAGGCGATTTGCCGCAGGCAGAGAAGCCTGATCAAGCCGCCGTCTTCCCCTCCAACTTGGAAGAGTTGTCTGGAGAAACGTGGTTGTCTGACATCGCGCTTGAGAACACAACCTTGCAGTAGCCTTGCTCGCTCTAGGCCAGCATGATGCCAATGTCAGGGTGCGCATCGCTAAAGGCCGCAATTTCCTCTTCGCGCATGATAAGCGCAGCCGTCGACAAGGCGTCTGCTAGGGCTGCGGAGTCCGCCAGCACCCACGCCCGTTGCCGATCCGTCTCTACCGGAAATCCCGTACGTGGATCCATCACGTGCACCCCTTGAACCTCGAAGCCGGACGCACTCAAAGCGCGCTCATGGAGGGCGATCACGCCGTGTTGTCCGAGTGAGGCAGGCCAACCGTCGCCCTCCCCCTCTGGCAGATGCCCACGAGCGTAGAACGTGCTCCCCCCCGCATCGACGAAGGCATGCGCCACGTCTTGCTCAGTGAGGAATGCCACGATTTCATCGATGGCGAATCCCTTACCGATGCCTCCGAGGTCCACCCGCAATGGAGCCGCTCGCACCTCCACCACCCCCTGACCACATAGCACCAGATCATTCATCTGTGAATGCCAGGCGCCTTCCCCTTCTGGCGGCACGGTGACATCAAAGGCGCCATGGGTTTCTTGCCACACCGCTTTCGCCAACTCCAAGCACTCATAAGTATTCGCATTGACCGCTAACGCTTCCCCCACACGCAAACGCCCTAACTGACTCACATACGAAGCGCTTTGAAAGCGGCTGAGATCAGATTCAAGTCGATCCACGATGGCAAACGCTTCCTGCGCGACCCAGCGCGCCGCGTCGTGGTTCTCCTCCACGATGCGAAGTGACCACGGAGTGGCCATCGCTTCATGGTCGAAGTGATAGAGAGCACTCACCGCTATCCTCTCGAATCGAGAAAACGTTCGTAGAGAGCGCTCTCCACGTAGTTGTAGACTTTGAGATCATCTCGAATGCCATACATCGTCTCAAACCGATGCGTGCCCTCCACCGCCTTCATGAGCGCGGCATCAAAGGCTGGCGCGATGACGATCACGTCTTGCTCCTGAAGAACCTGGGGATCCGACGGCAAGGTCCGCGCCAAACCCACGTTGGGAAACGCCCTGAAATACCAGGGTAACGGCCATCCCACATCGGGATCACAGATAGCGATGCGCATGGCCTTGCCCTTGGGATGCACCGTTGCCATGTCGTGCACGTTGCGAACGAGATCGATCAATTTCGCAGGGGTGTGCGCATAGACAAAGGGATTGCGATAGTCTGCGCGGAATCGCGTGAGACTGTTCTCCACCTGCTTCCACAGATTCCCCAATCCCATGGCGAAGAGCGCTAGGGCCAACACGGGCACCACAAAGTAATTGCGCCGCATGCTGACCAAGAATGCGAGCCCCAGGCCAGCTAGCAACATCAAGGTGAAGACCCAGCAAAGCATGCTCCATGGAGTCTTGTAAGGAATGGCGCTGTAGATGGCCGCCGTCAGCACCGTATAGAGCGCGATCCACCGCCAGAAGAGCGCGTTCCCGAGGCGCTTCACTGCAGGCGTGACACTCACCACCAGACCAATTGCCCCAAAGGCTAAGGTAAGACCTTCCGTCCAGAAGGGACCACCCTCCGGCTGCCGATTGAAGGCTAACAATCTGAAATAATAGGGCCAGGGCTTCTCATGGCCACTCCCTTCAGCCCGCTCGAAATAGAGGAAATAGGTGCGAATGCTATCAACGATGGCTTGAGGCTCCCGAAAGCAGACACTGAACATCAGCATCGACACAAAGAGACCACACCCCACCGAAGCTCCCAAATGTTTCCAATGGCGTCCCTCCGTGAGCACCTTTTCGCGATGCCACCAGAGCACGACGACCGTTGCCACGGCCATCGTGAAGAATGAAATGGCACCCGTTTCCTTCGTCGCATGCGTGATGCCTCCAGCCACCCCAAAGAGAATGGCCATGCCATAGGAAGGTCGTTGGTGATAGCGCCAAGCTGCTAACATCGCCACCGTGATCCAAAAGACCATGGGAATCTCCATGATGTAGTAGCGGCTGTAATAGACCATGATGGGACTGAGTGCAAAGAGCACTCCTCCTCCTAACAATGCCCCCACGCCCAACTCGCTTCTCCAAAACCACAACAAGCCTAACAAAGCCACTCCGTAAATCGCAGGAGTCGCACGGAGTGTGAAATCCGTCAACGTCGCTCCGCTCATTTCCCCTCGGAGCCAAGCCAGAGGCATGGTGCTGTAGATCAATCCGGGCCCATGAAGATCTTTGGGGTTGTATTGATAAACCCCGTCATCTAACAGCTTGCCAAGCTTGCGTCCCTGGACCGCTTCATCCAAATGAAATGGCCGATAATAGAGACTCGCCTCGTCATCAGGGGAATGATCCCACCGGATACTGAGTCCGTGGAAACGGGCATACGTTCCTGCCAGGAGCACCAACAGAAACAGGGAGAGCGTGATCGCTTTGGGCACCGTTCTTCGGATCAACGACTCCAGGTGGGTTCACTGATCCCCGCCACGTTGACCGGGACCCGCCGAGAACTTCCACTATCGACATTCAAGATATAGAGTGAGCCATTGGCGGCATAGGCCACGTGTCGCGAGTCTGGCGCCCAAGATGGGTCTTCACCCGACCGAAGGCGCTGCGTCCGCCCAGACCGGAAATCGTGAAGCATGACACTCATGCCACCCGAACGCGCGGTGAACGCCAGCCGCTGCCCATCAGGCGACCAGGACGGCTCGGTGCAATACGCTTGCCCTAACGGAAGCAAACGCCCCTGTCCCCCAGATGCGGAAATACGATACAACTGGGGTCGCCCACTTTGATCCGAACAGTAGATGATCTCTGATCCATTCGGTGACCATGTCGGCGACGACTCGCTCGCCCGCGTGCGCGTCAAAGGACGACCACGCCCGCCGCCACGCCCTACGATGTAGAGCTCTTTATTCCCGGAGAAACTCATCGTGCACGCGATGCGGTTGCCATCGGGAGAAATCGCGGCGCCACCATTGGTGCCTGGCGCATTGACGATGCGCCGCCTCCCCTGCCCCTCGATACCGATGGTATAGATGTCAGGATAACCACTCGCATAACTGGTATAGGCCACCCATTCCCCATTGGGACTGATGCTAGGAGAAACCGAGATGGATCGGTCACGGGTCAATTGCACCAAGCCAGAGCCATCCGGCGCACAGCGGAACAACTCCTTGCGCCCGCCCAACCGCCCCACGAAGACGATCTGACTCGCATTGATCCCCGGAACGCCCACGACAGCCTCAAT
This sequence comes from Verrucomicrobiia bacterium, assembly GCA_030425385.1. Taxonomy (GTDB): domain Bacteria; phylum Verrucomicrobiota; class Verrucomicrobiia; order Verrucomicrobiales; family DEV007; genus JAACDM01. The sequence goes on from JAUIAH010000002.1 coordinate 449,763, forward strand.
GATATCATCGGCGAGTCGCGCCACATTCGACTGCATGCGCGTATCCTGATAACGTTGCCGAAACAAAGACTGGCCTTGTGGTCCCGTGAGAATGCCATCCACCGTGCGCCCGTCACTCCCACCCGTGACGACGTAGACACCTGGACCAGGAGCCTTGAGCGTGATGTAACCGGAATCGCGCAGCAGATTCCCAAGGTCTCGGGCCACACCTGCTCCCGCAGGCCCTCCAAGATTCGCAATCGCCACATCGATACGGCTGGAACCGCGGACAATGATCTCATCCTGGCCACTCGCCGGGCTCCACGTGAGACTATAGACAAGGAGAGCGAGGAGGACGAAAGGAGACAGGCGCATGTTCATCATGAGGGTGTGGGTGTTAGTCAATTTGAAACTTCACGGTCACTTCGTAAAGGTCTTTCGGGTAAGCAGGCGGAAGGGGAATCAACCGAGACCCCACACGCACGGCATCCATCGCCGACCGATCCAAGGCACTATTTCCAGAGCTTCGGGCCAAGCGCGAGAACGTGACTTTCCCAGTGCGATCAATGCGCACGAGCACTTCGGGGCGTTGATTGACCAGCAGTCCCTTCGGCGTTTGCCAGCGCGCATTGATCGTCCTCTGCACACTCGCTCGATAACTCGCCATGTCCGCAGTCGCGCGCTCACTGCTACCGCCTCCGCGAGGACGCGCCGGGACAATGTTAGGCGGCGCAGGCGCGCCCGCGCCATTTCCAGGCTCCACCACATTCGCACGCACCACACCATTCCCAGGCACGATGGGACGCGCCTTCTCTACTGGCGGCGTGGCCGCTGCCAATTCCGCCGCGCGTCGTCGCTCTTCCTGTTCCATCAAACGTTGCCGCGCAGCCGCTTGCTCCGCTTTCCGCTGCGCCTCTTCTTCAGCACGCTTGCGAGCGGCTAGTTGTTCTGCTAGGAGACGTTTCCGCTCCTCCTGCAAACGCCGCTCCTCCGCGACCTGACGTTGGCGCTCGACCTCGGCTTCCCGTTGCCGTTGCGCTTCGCGCTCGGCAGCCAGGACACGTTGGCGCTCGGCCTCTGCCTCGGCCTCCCGTTGCCGTCGCCGCTGTTGTTCCGCTAGGATCCGTTGACGTTCCGCGTCCGCCTTCTTCTGTTCCTCTGCTAGCGCGCGTTGGCGAGCCTCTTCCTCCGCTTTGCGTTTGCGCGCTCTCTCCAGAGCAAGTTCTCGCTGGCGACGCTCGGCCTCCGCTTCAGCCGCAGCTTCCGCAGCGCGCTTCTCTGCTAGGGCCTTCGCTTCCGCAGCCGCCTTCGCTTTAGCAGCCGCTTCCCGTTCCTCTCGCGCCGCCTGTTCGCGACGAGCCTTCTCCTGTGCCAGAAGGGCCAGGCGTTCGCGTTCCGCCTTCGCCGTCTCACGCTGATTGGGAAGGACGAGCCGACTCGGTGGATCCTCATCTGACGGCGGCAGATCCTCGGCAGCCGCAGCGGCCACACGATCCGCCAGCGTCAGGTCCAAAGAAATGGCTTGAGAAGAATCAAAGCCTTCCGGCACCGATGACGGCGTCGCGATCGATGCCATCGCCGCCTGCCCAGGCATCTGACATCCCGCTGGGCGAAAGAGCAACCAGCCGATCAGCGCCACATGCAGACACACGACCAGCAGAAAGAAGGCGGGAAAACTGCCGTCTCGGGGTCTCATTGATATCAATTAAGGGTCAGAACGCGCCATGAATCCCACGTCCACAATCCCTTCACTTTTCAAAAGGTCGAGGACAGGCATCACGCTCCCCAAGGTCAGGCCGTGATCCGCGCGAAGCAAGACCCCAATTTCAGGACTCTCGCGGCGTTGGGCAGCAGTGTATTCGCGTAGGCGATCAAGGGTCATCACAGTGCCTTCGATCTCCAGAACGCCCTCGTTATTCATATCAATGATCACCGTCCGTTCAGAAGCCACCGCATCACGTGCCGCACGGGTAGTGGGAATGATGAGATCGACGCGACTTGCCAGCAAAGGTGCCGTGATCATGAAGATGATCAGCAGGACAAATGCTAGATCCAGCATCGGCGTCACGTTCAGTTCGGCCAGGGTGCTCATCGAAGGGCGGCGTTGTCGGCGGCGTGGTCGCATCACAAGTCACGCTCAGTGCGTTTCCGCAGAGGCTGGCGTCGGTTGGGGTGCTGGTTCGTCCCGAAGCGAGAGGTCGTCATCCGCGATGGAATAAGGTTCCGGAGGGGCCGTGGACGGCGCGCCTGCTGCCACCACAGTTTCCGCAAGGAAACGCTTCGTCAGAACCGCCTGCAACTCAGAGGCGAAGTTATCCAATCGCACCGTCATCACACGGATACGATTCACAATGAAATTATAACCGAACATCGCTGGGATGGCGACTAACAAGCCCACCACCGTGGTCACCAATGCGGAGGAAACGCCTGGGGCCATGGACTGCAAACTCGCCACACCGCTATCGCGCGCCACCGCACTGAAGGTATCCATCACGCCCCAGACAGTCCCTAACAAGCCAAGAAAGGGAGCCCCGCTCACAGCCGTCGCCAAGATGGTCGTCTTATCCTCGATCCGCACGGTCGCCTCCCCCACCGCCCGATCGATCGCTGCGTTGACGGCCTCCATCTGCGCGCTGGAAATCTTGGGCTCCAGAGGAAAGCGCTTCACCTCGCCCCCCTCGCGTTCCACCGTCCCTGAGAGGAAATAAGCCATCTCAGCGCACGCCATGCGATACACATGCGCAGGTGGCGCATAAGGGAAACGGTTCCCCAACTCGAAAAGCTCCAAAGGATTCTGCTGTCCACGAAACATCCTCAAGAAATGCTCCGACTGCTTACGCATCTTCCTCAGCATGAACAGCTTCGAAAGCATCACGGACCAACTGAACGTCGACAGCAAGACTAGCGACCCCACGATGACCATACCCGCCGGCGTCGCCATGGTCAGGGTATCAAGGCCACTCGAAGCCAGGATGGAGAATGAGGATTCTAGCGACAAATTAGACTAATTTCTCAAGATTGTATGCAAATTCTAATTATTAAGGTACGCAAACGAATTTCCAAGGAGAAATCCAGTCATTCTAGGCAGGAGAGGGACGCACGAAGCTGGGACACCATTCAATCCCATTCCACCTCCGGCACTGATGTCGCCATTGGCAACTCCAGCCAACTCCAACCCATTTCTTTAGAAAACTCGGTTGCCCATTAAGTCTAATGAAGCAATTTATTCACGGCAATTAGCTTAAGTATGGATGTCATGGTTTCTGCCAAAGAACACAACAAGCAGGACCTTATTATTGACCTACTGAATCGCGCAGGATGTGAAGGGATGACGCGTTCATCCTTCGGATCCCAGGCCGGTACAGAGTTGTTTAAGAATGCCCTCAGGCACTTGATACAAGAGGGGCGTGTCGTCAGCTGGCCAAAGACACGTCCCAGGTTATTTACCAAAGCCCACGCTCCCAACTTGGAGGACGCCGCAAATACGCTGGATCAAAAGCTTTCCGAAGCTCCTCCAAAGAAGCTTTGGAATAAAGACCGCATGCGGAAACTACTCTCCCCGGTGCTGCGTCCTTTCTTCGATGATGTGCTCCCGTTGCTCATCGCCGACGGCATTCTCTTCGAGTTCCGGCAGGGAAGGACTCGCCTATATGTCCACCTAGGAGCCTTGGATCGAGCCCGCTCGCACTCAGCCATCGCAATGGCGCCTTCCGTGCTCGAACGGATGCGTGACGCGTATGCACGCCTGCGAGCCACATCCGAGATGCCATTTGTTTCGATCGCCGCCCTGATGGAAGCATCGGATCTGCCCAAAGACATAATCCATGAAACCTTGGCGGCAGAATCCAAAGCAGGTCGGGCATCCCTATCAGTCGGGGATTGGTCACTCGCGACCCCTGACGTCCGCGCCGCTGCCCTTTCATTGGGAGGCAAGTCCTTTGTCTCCGTCGCCTTTCACGAATCCCCATGAACTCGATATCTGACCTGTTCAATCCCTTTGCCGCTCGCTTTGTCGAGTCTCCAAGGAAAGTGCCAGCATCGGTAGCCTCACTCAATCACGAAGCTTTGGAACGCCTCGTGCAAAGAGTTCGATTCCTGGCACATTCCCAGAAGTCCGGCCAACTGCCGCCCCCTCTTCCCGCCATCAGGATACTCTCACCAGAGCCGGGCTGCGGCAAATCCCATCTCCTTGGCCGCCTCTTCACGGAACTTCGAACGGATGCAACCCGAATCTATGTGCAACCCTTCGGCAATGAGGGCACCGCTTGGACGTCCTTGCTGCAACAGACCCTGAAGGAGATGAGCTACCCTGATCTCGGAGCCACCGACTATTGCGAGACTGGAGAACTCAATCAATTGGATGCCTTTGCTAGTGGCGTCTTAGCGTATATCGCGGCAGTATACATTGAATCCGAAGAACCTTGCTACAGCGAATTTCTCCGTGCGCTGTTGGCCAATCCCCTCGAAAAGATGGCGCTGGCTGAGAAAGACAGTCCCGCACGAATTTGGATCGATCAGCATTTCGATACGCTCACACACTTCGCATCATCACGCTTCCATGCCCGCGGGCTAACCCTTAGTGGCGACAACAAGTTGCGGTCTTGGTTGCGCGTGCTCTTCCTCTACGCGTGCTCTGCCAGGAACCCCGACCTGAGAGAAACATGCTTGGATTGGCTCAAGCTCAAATCGGTCCCTGAGGATGCCAACAACTTGAGAATTGAGACGAAAGAATGTGAACGTCTAGAGACGTCAGCAGCTGAGCGAGAAGAGAAATGCCGCCATCGCATCCGTGATCTCACCATGCTCGCAACAGTCTTTCGGCCCTTCGTCTTCTGCTTTGATCAGACAGAGACCTATGGGCAGCGCCCAGAATTGACGCGAATCTTTGGGCAGCTGATTGGAGAAATGGTTAGCAAAGTGCCTAACCAACTCACTGTAGTGACCGCCAATTGGGAAGTTTGGAGCTCACGCCTGCAACCCCACATGGAACAGGCTGATCTCGATCGAATGAACGATACCGTCACTCTCAAATTGATGGGCCAAACCGAGGCCCAGGATCTACTCAGCCTACGTCTTGAGTCGGTGGCAGCCCCGCCTGAGGTGCATGCGCACTTTCATGAGGGGGGCTTTCAGGGAGAGGTCTTTAAACATGGCCCAGTCAGTGTCAGACGTTTCCTTGAGGCTGCGGCACTTCACTATGAGACGTTTAAAGCGCACGGGGTTGAGGGAAGAGGGCCACTCACGGGCGTCTTGCTCAAAACCGTTTTTGAAGAGGAACGACAGGCCTTGATCACGCGTCCACGAGGCTTGGATTACTCGCCTGATATTCTCCATTGGTTCATCGAAACACTGCCTGACCGTGCGCATCCCGCTCGACAATCATGCGTTTCTTTCCCATTGAAATGGTCCCTGAGCGCTTCTGACATCATCTATATCTGCCTGGAGGAGGGAGCACACCATTTCAAATGGAAGGCAATTGCTCAAGAATCCCAAAGACTCTCGAAACAGGTATCAACACGCAAATGCATGGCCTTGCGCACCTCAGAACAAGAGCTCATTCCCCGGAAAACGTGGAAGGCCATTGGGCCCATTGTTAGAAACGCTCAAGCAACAAACCTTGAGATCCGAATCCTCTCTCGAGAAGAAACGGCAGACATCTATGCAGCCTGGGCCCTCTACTCGAAAGCTTGTCAGGGTGACATTGACCATGCAACCGAAGACGTTCTAAGATTCTGCAGACAGCAGTTGCGGCCACTCGGCAAGAACCTAGCGGCCGCTTACAACCGAGAGCAACCTGCCCCTTCGCCAAGAACTGACCCCTCTTCCGACTTAATCAAACGGATAAAAATCGCCGTACGCGATGCACGCTTCATCGGCTTCGAACAACTAGTCGCCCATCTCGGCGGCACTGTCTCCCTTGAACAGGCAATTCGCGCTAGCGGATCCATCCCCCAGATCACCACAGTCCCTCATCCTAACACCGCAGTGTTTTTATGGAGCTGACACACATCAATGTCTCCCAATTGGCCAAAGCCTGCGTCGATGAAATCTACCAGGCTGAACTCATCCAGAATCCGAAAGCTCCGCTTCCAAACCCTTGGTCTGGATCACCAGTAAAAGTTCAAGGCGGAGGCAACCTCCACGGGGCCAAGTTTCACCAACTCGCCTCGGAGTGGATGCGCTATCTTCGCCAGCTCAATGGCGAGGAAAGCAATTCTCTAACGTCGGCAGAAGCGCTGTGGCACACGTTGTACGATCGGTTTGCCAAAGAGAAGCTGCTTCCCTTGGCTCAGAAGGACCCACAAGGATCGATCAATCTGAGCGAAGCACTCCGCGCCTTCTGTGGGCGTTTGTCAGACTATCATCGTCCAGGATCTCGCTGGCGTGCGGTGCTTCTAGCTGATGAGTATACCATTGATAGTGTGATTCTTGAGGAGGGTGGAAATCAGCGAATTGTCATTTCCGGAATCATCGATGGCCTGCGCCTCACACCCGATAACAAATTGCTCTTGGTGGATTACAAGCTTACTCACGGCGCACATTTGCCCAAGGATTTGGTGCAGTTGGCAATTTACGCGCGCTGCCTCGCCAAATCGAAGCACGGCGTCCAGGTCGATGGTTTGCTAGAGTACTACGAGCCTGCCCTTCACGAGGCACCTGTAAGCCTAGTGGAGATGGCACAGATCTACGAGACAGTGGTGCAACCCGTCGTCGCGTCTTTGCTGCCGCCAGAACAGCAGATGAATCATCCTGATCCTGCTCCATCGGCAAGCAAACCTGACATTGCAACTGTCGGTGCCCAGTCTCATCTGGCCTTGGGAAATCGCCTTGTGGAGGCATTCGCTCAGTTCAATCTAGGCGTGGAAATCAAAGACGTTGTCGAGGGTCCACAGCTATACCGCTACCGCATTCAGCCAAACCCGGGAGTCAAGATCGTTTCATTGGCAAACCGCGCCGAAGACATCCAAATAGCTCTTACGCTTTCACAACCTCCAAAGATTGCCGCGGGAGCTGGATTCGTAAGTATCGACGTGCCGAAAGAGGCTCCCGCAGTCTTGGATTGGGATAATGTCATGCAACAGGTTGCTCCAGAGGCTTGGCCTAGCCGAGTGAGTTTTCCCATTGGAGTCGGCGTGGGTGGCGATCTGATTATCGGCGACCTGACTAATAGCAACATGGCTCATATGCTAGTTGGAGGCGCATCGGGGAGCGGTAAGAGCGAGTTTCTCAAAGCCGTCGTGGCGAGTTTGATGGCGCGCAATACCCCCGAAAGTTTGCATCTCACGCTTGTGGATCCGAAGATCCTGACATTTGGAGGTGTCAAAGACAGTCCTTTCTTAACGGCACCCGTCCTAACAGGTTCAGAGGATGCCATGCAAGCGCTTGAAGAGGCCGCGACTCAGATGGATCAACGCTATCAAAGGCTGGCCGATGAAGGCTATGAGAATCTTTCTCAACGATTCGATCAGGGTGTGACAGACCTGCCCTTCCGCGTGGTCATCATCGATGAGTATGGCGATCTCATCCTGGGGGAGGCTTCTGTTAGGAAACAGTTCGAGAATCTCGTGGTGCGGCTCGCTCAGAAAGGCCGAGCGGCGGGCATTCACCTCGTCCTGGCAACGCAACGCCCAGATGCGAAGGTGGTCAGTCCACTCGTCAAAGCGAATCTCCCTCTCAAAGTCTGTTTGAGAGTCACCAGTCACACGAATTCCAGGATCATTCTGGGGGAAACGGGGGGCGAAGTGTTGCTCGGCAAAGGTGACCTACTATGCGATCAAGGGACGGGGTTGGTCCGTGCGCAAGCTCCCTATCTTAGCCAAGAATGTCTCAGCGCCATTGCCACAAATATACACCGAGCTTCTACTCAAATGGTCCCAACCGTTCGTTGAGTCTGGTGGCCAAGGCATTGGTCAATTCTGACTGCGTCTCCGCTAGGTTGAGCGTTTCTCTTTCGGGGCTCTCGTGGTCGTAAAGTTCACGGGTGCCGTCACGGTGGACAATAAGGCGATGCTGCGCTGTTCGGATCGTGCGGGCATTTCGCGTGTAGCTGAAGGCGGCGGCAGCAGGGGGCTCTTCGCTAGGATTCTCTAACAGAGGTTGAAGCGATCGACCGAGAGCAAATGTGGGCTTAGCGATCCCTGCGAGTTCGGTGAGGGTGGGAAAGAGGTCGAGCGTTTCGACCACGGCGTTGGTGGCTTTGCCAGGGTTCGCCATGCCGGGAGCACTGATGATGAGGGGAGACCGGAGGGATTCTTCAAAGAGCGCGTGCTTTCCCCAGATGGCGTGTTCACCCAGGTGCCACCCATGATCGCCCCACAGAATGACAAGGGTACGCTCGCGCTGCCCACAGGCATCGAGAGCGGCGAGGATGCGCCCCACTTGGGCATCGGCGTAACTGACACAGGCCGCATAGCGGCGGCGCACCTCCATGGCGAAGACGGGATCCGTGTTCGGATTCCGTCCCCAGCGATGGTATTTCATGAATTCGCCCGAGCCATGCCAGGTGGTCTTGCCCTTGGGTTTCTCAGGGTGTGGCGTGGGTGGGAGATCAAGGTCACGGTAGGGATCAAGGTAGCGCGCAGGGGCTCCGAAGGGGAGGTGCGGTCGGAGGATGCCGAAGGCGAGGAAGAACGGCTTCTCCGAAGCGTTTGCGGCTAACTGTTGCAGTTGGCGGATCGCTTCCTCGGTGTTGGGGCCATCGGGATAGATAGCATCTTTGCCAGGAAGGGCTTGGAAGACATCCATGTCCTTGGCTTGGACGCGAATCTCTCCGTGGGCGAGTCCATGCATCCATCCGCGAGGATGCTGCCATGGTCCGGCAGGAAGGTACTGGCGATCCCACGCGGCAGGCATTTCAAGTTTATCTAGCACATTCCAATCCGGACCGCCCCAGCCACCGGGATGGTGGGAGACCTTGCCCACGGAGACCGTTGTATAGCCATGCTCGCGAAACCACTCGGGCATGCTCGGCGAGATGGCTTTCGGTCGCTTTGCTAGGGTGTCCGCGCGCTTAAAGATCGCCCCATTGTCAGGAGGACCGTAGCGCCCGGTGAGCAGTGTGTAGCGCGAGGCCCCACAGGTGGGCGCTTGCACATAGTGCCGATGAAAGGCCACGCCCCGTGCGGCCAAGGCGTCGATGTGCGGAGATTGAATGTAATCGACTCCGAAACAGCGGAGTTCAGGTCTCAAGTCATCGACACAAATAAGGAGGATGTTAGGACGCCGCTCGTCTTGTGCCGAAGCATCCTGACAGAGAAACAGACCGCAGACCCAGATCAGGCCGATGACGCATGCGCCTCGCATCACGCCACGCGGCGATTCTTAGCGATGAAGGTGAAGATCCCAATGATCAGCATCGCGACGAGAATGAAGATGAAGACATTCCCGATAGGGAAGTGGCTCCCGCCAATGGCCATGGTGCGCCCTTTCAATCCCCAGATGGAACCAAAGGTAGCGATGGCCGTGGCGATACCCATGAGCGTGTTCCACAAGATGCGCTTGCCACCCTGCGGGAGAGCATCGCCCAAGAGGCGCTTGGAATTCATCAAGAGCAGAAACGTCATGTAGGCGATGGGCAGGAGCGCTCCTCCTATCACGGAAGTCGGCACGGCGAGTGCCGCTTTGGATTGGCCAGCCCAGATGAAGGGAAAGAAGATCCCCAAGATTCCCGGTATGAAACAGCCAATCCGATGGGCATTGCCCTCTGAGGGCACATTGAGCATTTCACAAAAGGTGAAGCCGCTGATGAGCATGAGAATGATGATCGTGGACAACGCCATGCCAAGGACCCCGATGCCGAAGATGATCTGCGCCACGGCTTTGTTTCCGGTGAGATTCTGCAAGGCAGAGGCTAGGCTGAAGGCATCCCTTTCGGCTAACATTCCGGCGATGTCCTTCTCAGATTGAGGAAGGCTGTCACGCAAGGCCGCAACCTCCTCGTCAGCAAGGTCTTTGAAATTCTCGTGATCGGCAGCCAGGCGCTTGTCGACCACGGCGTAGTAATTCTTGGCCATCTTGGGATTCAAGGATCCGTCTGCCTGAAACACATCATCCGACTTGCCGTGAAACTGCGAAGCTGCCGCGAGAACCACGCACCCCGTGGCAAGGACGTAGGGAATGATCAATCCTGTGGAGAGGTCAAAGATGGCCAGGCCGCGATGATTCTTGCCCCACCCTTTCTTCAGCATGGAATACGGGAGGAGGAAGGTCATGTTGATCCCCACAGCCGTAGCGAAGGCGGCGATCATCTTGTTCTTCTGCTGACCGACGACGTAGTTCTGCCAGAAATCCGAGCTAGCACCGGTCGCCTCAATGGCCCCTTCATAGAAAGGCGCAGGCGAGGAGAGGAAAGAAAGATTGGGGATGAATCCGGAGAAGATCTCGCCCCATGGCAACGTGCCCGCCATGGAAATGACCACGCCAAAGAAGCTGAGCACGACCACGGCGACCATGATCTTGAGGATGGTTTCAAAGATCTTCACGCCTTTGCCGCCCGAGTCATAGAGCCAGATGACGCTCCCAGCGATGAGCAGCAGCACCACGGCGATGCTGAGGTCATCTATCTTGCTGTCGGGATTCGCGAGGGAAGGAAAGAGATTCTGTTGGATGGCCGCTGTTCCGAGGGAGAATTGCGGCAGACACCAGACGATATTGGCCATGAGCGTGGCGATCAACCAGCCCCACCCAAGCAATGGACTCACATGTTGATTGATGGAACGGAAGGGACGCGCCCCTGTCGACAAGGTCACAAAGGCAATCGCGCTGAGCATGATGACACCCATGACCATGGCGATCGGCTGCAACCACATGAACCCGTAGCCCGCAATGATGCCTAGATAAAGGGAGCCCGCCAGGGATCCCCCTCCCAGGGTGATGGCTCCTTGGAGCCAACCGGGACCACACTTCGCGGCATAGGCTTTCAGACGGCCACTCAACGGGCGTTCCATGATGGCGGCCATTTCGGCAGCCTCGTTCGATGTCGACGAATCCTGATTACTCATAAGTCGTTGGGCAAAGGCGGGATGCCAAGCTTGGGCGACGAGAATGGGCATTGTCATGGGAATTGACAACGAGAACTTGGGCAAATTTGAACCCAAACGGTATCGATTTCGAGAAATGCGAGGAAGTTCTAGAGTGCCACTCGGGCGAAGCTTGGCTAAGCACTTGAAATCTGTGATAATTCCATGGACGGCAGGGAGCCCCGGTGCTTAACGTCGAGCGTTTCGACACGTTTCCTCGAAAACTTCTCCCACATGTTCTCCAAGCTCGTCATTCCCCTAGCAGTTCTCCTGCTACTCGGCGGCGGATACGCCATCTGGCAAGTCCGTCCATGGGATGGTGGGCAAACCCTGGAACCTCTCGAGTTGGACCTGGGTTTCGACGACGAAGATGGGGAAGACAGGGAAACCGCCATGGATCTCTCTGGATCCGTTTCCGTAGAGCCCATGGACGATGAAGACGACCCCGATCTCCTCGTGGAAGGGGAAGATTTCCCCTTGGAGGAAGGCGACCTTGAAGCAGCGTCCTTTCTGTCCCACGTCGTGGTCTCCGAGTTTCCCGGTCGTCGGCTCGTCCTGACCGGACTGCTGTCCACGCCTGACGAGCGGCGCACATTGATAGAAGCCGTGCAGAAAGATCTCCCTGACGGCTTCACCATCGATGACCAGATCAAGCTCGACTACCGTTGCAGCCCCTTTCCCTGGCTGCTCGACATTGACCGTCTAGACTTTTCTAAGGTCAATGACATCCAGCGGTTCGAACTCACGCTGGAACCCACACGTGTGATCGTGGCCGGCGAAGTCTATGGCGGTGATGGGCAAGCCCTGGTGGGCCAGATCGCCCGCGTGCTGCCAGACGGCGTGCAGGTGGACGATCAGATGAAGGCGGCCAGCCGCGACAAAGCGTCTTTCTCCGTCTGGACCGCCCCCGATCAGACGTTTCTCGTCTCAGGGACCGTCCCCGAAGGTGACGCGGAAGCGTACTTGAACATTGTCCGCCAGGCCATGCCCGGCGTCCCTGTGGTCAACGATCTCATGGAGGATCGTTTCCTCTCAAAACCGTCGTGGGAGAAACGGATCAAAGACTTCTTGCCAGGCTTCCTCCGCACAACACAGCGACCAGGCCTGAAGATCTCCCTTGGCAATCAGGTGAGATTGGAGGGCTTGGCTCAAGCCAGCGCCCTATCATCATTACGAAAGAGCCTCGCGGCCAGTTTCCCCTCCCCTGAGTTTCAATTGGAGATAGACATTCAGTTAGGCGTTCCCACGGAAACGAAAGTGGTGAGTGCCGATGTCAGTGCCCAACGGAAACCTCGCCCCGCCACGGATGCCAAGTCCGTCGAGGAAATGGTGGGCATGATGAAGATCTATTTCCGTAGCGGGCGGTCGCGGGCCTCGCAGTTGCGATCCAGCGAGATCGAGAAACTGAATCACTTTGGACGACTCTGGCGCAAGCAGGGCTTCAATAAGAAAGTGTGGGTCTTTGGATTCACCGATGCTTCCGGTGATGCCGCCACCAATGCCTATTTCAGCAAGACCCGCTGCCAGAACGTGGTCGCCTATCTTAAGAAGAACTTTGCGATCGATGACAGCTATTTCGAGATCGTGGGCACGCCAGACAATCATCCTCAGGAGACGGGAACCCCGAACGAGCTTCGACGCGTGGAGTTCAGCCTCACTGATCGTCCCACGCAACCACCCGTCGCCAACTGGGCCGCAGCCATCAAGCGCCCTACCAATCTCCTCAAACCGATCAATTTCTTTGAGCTCTATTCCAACCTCAAAGTGGTCACATTCGGCAGTGGCAAGATCTCGCCCTCTCGCGAAGACCGCGCCAAGCTCGCACAGATGGGCAGCGCCATGGCGTTGGAGAAGATTGAAGACGTCATGGTCATTTACGGATACTCAGATGGCAAAGGCAGTCGGCAAGCCAACGAGTGGTATACGGAAGAACGTTGCAAAGCCGTAGCCAAAGAATTCACGAAGAATGGGGTGCCCAGTGATCAAGTGATCGTTCGGCCCGTCTTGAGCGCGCAACCTGTGGCACCGAAGAAGGATGAAGAGCCGAAAGACAAGGACGCCAACGATGACGATGGGGAAGAGAAACCCGAATTCAATCCGCGGCGAGTGGAACTCGTCCTCATGACTCGCGAGGCCTTCGAAAAGAAAGAAGCTGCTGAAGCCCAGGCCGCGAAAGAGCAGGAAGCCGAGACATCCAAAGGCGATACCAGTGACCCTCCAGATGAGGCCTAGCCGATGCGCTCACCCACACTGTCAGAAAGCTCGGCGGGTCTCTGTTAGATCTGAGACTGAATCGCCCAGACCATTCGCCTCACGTGGGATGCGTATTTCGCCCTCGGCTTGAGGATGCGCAGGCTTTCTTTCAACGACCCCCACTCAATGATCTCAATCTCTACCTGACGAGCACCCCACTGACGCATGGCACGCATGGATGGCTTGTAAAGGTCAATGGTCTCCTTCCCCACCAAGGCTTTCCCATAGTCATCGATCACATAGATTGTGTTAGGATCCTTGAGCAATCGGAACTTGGTCCCGAGTGGAAAGCGCGACCAATCGGCGGCGGCACTCCGCACACGCCCGTACTTCAATGGCGTGCCGATCGCATTCTTACGTCCATACCGCTTGTGATCCGCTTCTCCGTGGTTGTAGGCCGTCGTCCGTACCGTTCGCAATTCGATTTCAATCTCATCCACCTCCGCGCAGCCCCATACTTGAGGCTCAGCCGAAGCCGTAAGGATGAGACTAGCAGAAAGCGAAAGAATGGCTGTGATGACAGATTTGGGGGTCATGAACAGAGACTGGTAAAATGGAGACTCGCAAGCACGAGCGGACGAGTTCTTCAGATCAAGACCCAATGCAAGCCTTTAGGTGCATATTTATCAAATTTAATATAGCCATCATACTCCAGAGCGCTGGTCATCGGTTGGCAAATCCCGGGGGCCGTGTAGCGTGAGCGTTCTTCACGGTTCACTATGCGCACTCTCTTCTACATTCTTCTCTTCATCACGCCGACAGTCCTCGTGCTCGTCTACCGGGAACACATTCACGACATGGCCTCGGACATGGGGCTCGTCGCCCCAAGGCCCGATCGCGAGGCGCCCACTGCTCCCGCTAGCCCCGACGAGGATCCGAGCGCTCCTTCCCTCACCAAGAATGCTCCCCTTCCTCCTAACACATCTCCCACGACCCGCGAAGGGGTCGAGGCCCAGTCTCGGCCAGCCGACATCGATCGCATGGTTGCCGAGAAGTATCCGATGCCCTCTTTCAAACCACTTGAGGATTATGTGGGGAACTGGCGTGACGTTCCCCAACGAGCCTATCCTGAAACGGTGACCCTGAAGAAACCCGTGGATCTAGAATTGATCGTCAATGGCAAAGTGGCAGGGAAGTCCACGCTTCGAGTTGGCCAACATGCCTACCCAATTTCTATGAAACGGAGCACATTGATTGTGTCAGGACGCGCTAACGATCCAACCATGCGTGGCGAAATTGCGCTCGACGACACCGACTTCAAAGATCAGGTGCGCAAGGCGTACAATGCTTGGAAGACCAAGCACGAAGGCAGAGTACACAAGCTCCGGAAAGAGGAAAAGCAGCGACTCCTCGCAAGTGGTGGTGAAGCGCCCCCCCTACCAGAAGCCTCGTCGTCCAGTAGCGGAGTGCTAGGAGAAGCTCCGAAAGTGAATGCGGACGGAACCGTTCCCGTGATGATCGCGAGCATTCAAGCAGGTGACGTGAAAGAGATTGAGCTGGATAAGATCCACTATTGGAAATGGATCGGCGAAGAGACCATCGGTGGTGAGGACTACTGGACCGGTGCCGTCGGTTACCTGGCCAACACGATCTTTGGAGAGATCAATGCCGAGGGCAAAGCACTGATCCGCGATGGCAAAGTCGTGAAGTGGATCTACAGCGGCTCGGAAGAAGAAATCCGTTAGGGTTCGGAACCAATTTCCCGCACTCGATAGTAACCCGTTGCGACGCTCACGCGGCCGGGCGTCTCATCGCGAAAAGTGGACTCGTGGCCCGTGGCCTCTACCTCACCGACAGCCTCCCACCCCTCAAGCTGAGGGGAGAAATCCACGGCGTACCGCTGCCCTAACACACTCCGCCAATCGATTCGGAAGGCTTCTGCCTCACGCTCCACGCGCGTGATTTGGAAGATGTCATCGCCATCCCCGGCATCCTGGCTCGCCACCTTGCCTGGACTCGGAGCCTGCGCCACCCAGGCACTACCGAGAGAAAGATCGCCATGCGCCTCAAGCATTGCCAGTTCTAACGCCATGCCAGAGCCATCTCCTTCCGCAGGCCAGTCGCCTCGGTCCTCAAATTCGAAATCGATCACTGCTGTGCCTGCTCCATAGGAAAGCTTAAGCCGTTCCCCTCCATTCGCGAGGCGCCCTTCATAGGCACCAGCCACAGGCAATCCCTCACCATGACGAAACGCCATTGCTTCTGGGTGGGCCACCACTAGAATCATCTCACCTGGCTCTAGCACTCCCTTATTGAAATCAAACTCAACCCCTTTGGTAAACCGCAAGGGGCTCAAATCGATGGCTTGGTTGCCTCGATTATAAAGTTCCACATATTCAAAGTCATTACGCCGATAGCCAGCAGCTCTTTCCTCTGTAGAGGTCACGCCTGGGTGATACATCAATTCCGAAATCACCAGATCCTGATAAGGTGTGAGGTCTGGCTCTCCGGCGATAAAGGTGATCGGCTCGGACCAATGACTCCACCCCCCTAACTGATTTCGATGCCGCACCCGCGCCCGATACGTGCCACCTGGACGAATCACCTTCACTGGCACTTGCACCATCTCTTCGAAAGTGTCCAGAGTGTCACTCACCCAAAGTGGCTCGATCTCGTAGCGCCACGGCGTCCCCGGCTCGTAGTCCGGTGTCTCCGGGTTGTAGAGTTCTCCGATCCGCCACTGCATGCCCGCGAACGTTTGCGTTTGGAAGAGTGACCCACCGGCGAATGCACTAGACACAAAGCGGAGATCATCCACTGGATACCCTTCTCCACCAGCGAAGGTGATCACTGGTTGATCCGGTGCCATCCCATCATCGGCCTCCAAGGCCACGTAATTGTAGCCATAGCCTCGCTGATCGCCGTCCCCCACTTGGAAATCATCGGGATCCGTATTCGTCGTGAAGTCCTTCACATATTCCGCAAACCCACTGAAATCAGCACTGGAAAGTAATCTCTCCAAATCACCTCCTCGGAATCCCTGCCGCGTGGGGGTCCTGAAGAAGTTGCCCTCATGTCCGCCAGTTGTCCGTGGATGATGATTCCACATGGCTGCATCAATCTCTGACCAGGCCGATCCCTGACCGACGGCTTTCCCCGCCTGGATCGCGTCACCCTGCACCGTTGTCGCTGCAAAGATCGATACGCTGTAGGAGAATCGCTTATCATCTATCACTTCAACCTCGTGATCTCCGTTGTAGCCGCTGCTACTCACTCCCACAATGCTGATCCGATCCCCCGTGGTGTATCCGTGAGGCTCCCTTGTGGTGACCACCGCCATCGTGCTCGTCTTCTCAATGGACGCCACGGGAATCCACGCTTTCTGCGTTCCCAGCCATTGCGCTATCTCTTCCACGACGGAGCCCACCTGTCCTCCGCCTGCCGCTCGGTCTGACAAAAGCAAATCCATGATCTCGCGGCAGCGACTACTGAATTCGATCGCCAGCGCATCGACGTTGAGGCAGTTCTTCGCATCAATCACGCCGCTCCAATGTGTCTCAGGCATGTAGGTCATGTCGAGATCCCACGGGATTGGATACCATTGCCCGTTAGGATGATGATAGAAATAATGATTCCACCCCTCGCGAATATCGATATTTGAGATCGCCCGATTGATAGCTCGGAAGCTGTAGTAGCTATCCAGGTGCATGTTCGTCCGCCACCACTCGGCCGTTTGCGTGCGCCGCGACTGACTCACAAAGGCACCATAGTCGCTCGCGATCGGTCCCGCATGTTTCTGATCACCATTCCCGCTCTCAATCTTAAAGGTGCTCCCATCCGGCAACCCGTTGCGACTGACAAACCGCCCATCAGGATGCTCCTGACTCAGATAAAGTCCCCACAAATCACTATCATACTGCGATCCCGAAGACTCTGCCTCTTCATCGATCACTCGGAAGTGCACGTGATGCGTGCGTGGGCTCGGGACCCCCGCGAGCCCGTGAAGCCGAAACCCCACTGACTCATCCAGCCCGCTCATCCCCCGATTGGCTGGTACCCAAGGAGATGCGCAGGCACTGAAGTTCATGATGCGGAACCCACCCTTATAGACAATGCCATAGTTGTCTTTGGCCGCGAAATTTGCCCCGCGATTGAAGAAGAACTTCCACTTGTTCTTGCCACACTGATAGGTAGAGAACTCCCCGCGAATCTTGAACTCAATGTGATCGTAGACAACCCCATCATAGACAAGGGTGCCGCGAAAGCGGCGAGTTTCAGAGGACGATTGATACTGACATCGTTCCACATCCGTGGCGTCCGCTATCAGATGGTAAACGGGCAGCATGGTTAATTCTTCCGTCGTGAACTCTCGGCGAGGTGCCTCGCCACTAATCGATCCTTGCCAGCTCGGCACACCGTCGTAAGTGAAGAACGCTCGGTTCGGAGTCGGATCGTCCTCGTAGGGCAGTCTCACCATGTTTCCCAAAGCATCCATCGCCTCCACCCGAAACCGCACGAGATGACGATGAGCTATCCATTCTTCCGGAACCGTCGCCACGTAGATCGAGTCCCCTGCTTCGTCATCGCCTCCGGTCCCATCGTCCCGCATGGGAAAGGATTCCCAATCCGTCTCAAAGCCGGCATCCGTCAGGCGTAGATAAGCACCTGGAGCCACTCCTTGAATGTGCAGGAACACACCAGCCACCCCATCTGCATCGGTCACTTTTGCAGAAATGTGAACCGCCTCTCCCGAAACGGGCGCCATCGGGGAATGATTCACCTGCCGAACAGCGGGCGGTGCGTTCTCCACGGCGGCCCCATTCGCCTTTCCCGGCGTTGGCCCATTGGGAGAGCTTCTCCAGTGCCCTGACAGATCATTGTCTAACATAGCATTGATTAACTCCAAGCTTGCCCCCTCGCCATCTGGAGACACGGGCCACGGAAACGCATCGCGATAGTCCACGGTATCGACAACTCTATCACTTGCATCGCGCAATGTCAGGGTCTCTCCCCCATTGGCAAGCTCACCTGCATCCCAGGCGGCATTCGCCTTGATGCCTCCCTGAAAGATTGACCCGAAAGCCGCATTGTAAGCACGCTCATCCTGCGCCAGAACGTAGTAGGCGCCAGCCTCCAAGACTGTTCCTGTGGGAAACACATGATCGATCCCCTCGGAGAAAGACCATCCAGAAAGGTCCGCCGCCGCGTCACCCGCGTTGACCAATTCGATGAATTCCGCTGGTGTCAGGGGGTCGTCATGATGATAGTGGATCTCATGGATGACGACGGTTGGCAGGTCCTGGGCCTGAAGGGCGGCCAGAGAGAGAAGGAAGACTAGGTGACAAAGAGCTTTCATCAGTGGGAAGAACGACCATTCGATCTTCCCACGCCCCATTTGTCCAGCCAAAGCGCCTCTAACGCATCACACCCTAGGCAAGGTTAGGGGCAAGCCATCGCTCAATCTCCTCAAGAGGCATGCCCTTGCGTTGCGCATAGGCTTCGAGCTGATCCCGACCGATCTTGCCAACCGCGAAATAGCGGGATTCAGGGTGGGCAAAGTAGAGGCCACTAACACTAGCCCCAGGATGCATGGCACAGGATTCTGTGAGGGTCACCCCCGAGGTTTCGGTGGCCTTCAGTAGATCGAACAAGAGATGTTTCTCTGTGTGATCGGGGCTCGCGGGATACCCGCCAGCAGGGCGAATGCCACGGTAG
Organism: Verrucomicrobiia bacterium; assembly: GCA_030425385.1. Lineage (GTDB taxonomy): Bacteria > Verrucomicrobiota > Verrucomicrobiia > Verrucomicrobiales > DEV007 > JAACDM01. The sequence continues at coordinate 468,668 of JAUIAH010000002.1, forward strand.
CGTTCGCGAATGTAGTCGTCATTGCTAAGGCCCTCTTCTTTGCCAAATCCCCATGCATCGCGCACCTGTTTGTGGAGATACTCGGCAAAGGCTTCTGCTAGGCGATCCGCGAGTGCTTTCGCCATGATGCCATTGTAATCGTCATGGGCGTCCTCAAAGGCCTTGGCATAGGCATCGGCGCCGTGCCCCGCCGTGACGACAAACCCTCCGAGGTAGTCGAGTCGACCACTCTCCTTGGGAGCGATGAAATCCGCGAGCGCGTAGTTCGGCTTGTCCTTCTTCACCATTTGCTGACGCAACGTGTGGAAGGTTGTCAGGATCTCGGATCGCTCCTTGTCTGCATACACCTCGATGTCATCACCAACCCGATTCGCAGGAAAGAGTCCGTAGACACCCCGTGCCTGGAATGCTTTCTCATCAAGAATCTTCTCCAAGAGGGTCTGGGCTTCATCAAAGAGCTTCTTGGCCTCTTCACCCACATACTCGTCTTCGAAGATCGCGGGATAACGCCCTCGCAATTCCCAGGTGTGGAAGAAAGGCGACCAATCGATGAAAGGCACGAGAACCTCCAAGGGGAGGTCGTCAATGATCCGCGTTCCAGTGAACTCAGGCTCTGCGATCTCTTGGCTGCTCCAATCACACTGCAGCCCTTTGGCAATCGCATCTTGATAAGAGATCAGTTTCTTCTCGCCACCTTGCCCGGCATGCTTGCTGCGGAGCACTTCATAGTCTTCATGCAGTTGCGTCATGAACGCTGGCTTATTCTCTTCACTGAGCAAGGAGGAAACCACCCCTACCGACCGAGAAGCATCTAACACATGAACCACACCCGGCTCATAGTGGGGAGCGATCTTGATAGCCGTGTGCGCCCTGCTTGTCGTCGCCCCCCCAATGAGCAAGGGAATCGTGAATCCCTGGCGCTGCATTTCTTTCGCGTTGTGGATCATTTCATCAAGTGATGGCGTGATGAGACCGCTGAGACCGATCACATCCGCGTTCTCTTCGCGAGCCCGCTTGAGAATATCCTCACACTGCACCATCACTCCCATATCAATGACTTCGTAGTTATTGCAGGCTAACACCACTCCCACGATATTCTTGCCGATATCGTGCACGTCACCTTTGACCGTCGCCATGATGACCTTTCCCTGTGCAGAAGCATTGGGTGAGGCCGCGCGCTCCTCTTCCATAAAAGGCGTGAGATAGGCGACGGCTTTCTTCATCACACGCGCGCTCTTCACCACCTGGGGAAGGAACATCTTCCCTTCCCCAAAGAGATCGCCCACGACTTTCATCCCATCCATCAGTGGCCCCTCGATGACATTGATCGGGCGCCCGAGCTTGGCACGCGCCTCCTCTGTGTCTTCGTCAATAAAGTCCGTGATGCCTTTGAGTAAGGCATGAGCCAGGCGTTCCTCTACCGTCGCCTCGCGCCACGAAAGGTCTTGTTCCTTCTTCTTGCCGCTTTGCCCTTTGAATTGCTCGGCGTAATCGACCAAGGTCTCCGTCGCCTCGGCATTCTTGTTGAGAAGCACAGCCTCTACTTTCTCTAACATTTCCTTAGGAATCTCTTCGTAGACTTCGAGCATGCCCGCATTCACGATGCCCATATCCAGCCCGGCTCGAATCGCATGGTAGAGAAAGGCCGCATGCATGGCCTCACGCACACGATTATTTCCCCGGAAGCTGAACGAGATGTTGCTCACTCCGCCGCTTACCTTGGCATAGGGCAGATTCTCTTTGATCCAACGCGTGGCCTGAATGAAATCGACCGCATAATTGTTATGCTCGTCAATTCCAGTCGCTACCGTAAGAATGTTAGGGTCAAAGATGATATCGGCCGGATTGAATCCCACCTCATCCACTAGAATTCGGTAGGCGCGTTCGCAAATGCGGGTCTTATCTTCGTATGTCGCAGCCTGACCTTTCTCGTCGAAGGCCATCACCACGGTGGCCGCACCGTACCGCATGATTTGGCGGGCCTGCGCTTTGAAGACTTCCTCTCCTTCTTTGAGGCTGATAGAATTGACGATAGCCTTGCCCTGAAGGCACTTGAGTCCTGTCTCGATGACTGACCACTTGGAAGAATCGACCATGACTGGCACTTTCGCAATCTCAGGCTCCGCACTGATCAGATTGAGGAAACGCGTCATCATGGCCTCGGAATCGATAAGCCCCTCATCCATGTTCACATCAACAATGTTAGCCCCATTCTGCACCTGTTGCTCCGCTACATTGACAGCAGTCTCCAGATCGTCCGCTTTTATCAATTTGGCAAAGCGTGGAGAGCCGGTGATGTTGGTCCGCTCTCCCACCATGATGAAATTGGTGTCCGCATGAATGGTCAGCGCTTCCTGACCGCTGAGATGCATCTCTGGCTCATGCACGGGCACGGTCCGCGGTTTCGTCTCACGGATGGCCTTCGCCATGAGCCCGATCGTTTCCGGTGTGGTGCCACAACAGCCTCCCAGGATATTGATCAAGCCAGCTTCGGTGAGGCTACTCACCGCTGCCAACGTCTGATCGGGCGTCTCCTCAAACCCCGTCTCGCTTAGGGGATCAGGTAGGCCCGCATTCGGATGACAACTGATGTGGCAATCAGCAATTTGACTCATTTCCTCCACAAGCGGACGCAAATCCAGCGCACCACGGCCACAGTTGATTCCCACACTGAGCGGCTTGGCATGGGCAACGGAACGCCAGAAAGCCTCGACCGTTTGCCCTGTAAGCGTGCGATTCGATTTATCGGCAAACGTCACCGAAAGCATCACTGGCCACCGCTTACCCTTGGCATCGAAGACCTGCTCGATCGCCATGATCGCCGCCTTAGCATTGAGCGTGTCGAAGATCGTCTCGACTAACAGGATGTCCACACCGCCATCAATGAGCGATTCCACCTGCCAGGCGTAGGCCTCCACGAGTTGGTCAAACACGACCGTACGGAAGCCTGGATCATTCACATCTGGGGAAACCGAACAGGTGACCGGCAGTGGCCCGATGGATGCTGCCACGAAGCGCGGCTTATCGTCTGAATGATAGGGCTCCGACGCTCGACGCGTACAAGCGACGCCCTCGATGTTGAGCTCGCGCACGAGCGCCTTCAGTTCCTCATTCTCCAAAGCTGATTGGAAGAAAGCGGGATCCTTCTTCGCAGGATCGGGCAAGAAGAAATCGGCCTGGGAAACGACCGTCGCATTGAACGTGTTCGCAGTGACTATATCAGAACCTGCTTCGTAGTAGCCACGGTGGATCTCCTCAATCACGTCGGGGCGGGTCAACGACAGGATGTCTGCGTTGTTCTTCAGGTCCTTATTGTGACCGGCAAAGCGTTCTCCGCGAACGTCAGTCTCTGAAAGCTTGTAGCGTTGGATCATGGTGCCCATGGCACCGTCTAGGAGGAGGATGCGATCGTTGAGGAGAGCAGGCAGTAGATCGAGAGGAGCCGTCATTCCCTTACGTTGACGGAGAAATGCTGGCTTTCAAGAGCATACATCAATATATCATGATATGTTGATGCGTTTCCAATTCGAGCACAAGGAGACCTCGAGAGAGAGAGAAATTGCGGAAAGATCAGCGCCTAAGGCTTAGTAGCGACGGAAATCGTCTGGAGTCACCATAGGAGCCCTTGGATCAGCCTTGTCTTCCCGCAGGGCGACGAAGGTCCAGACGACCAACCCAATGATCCCGAGCAGGCAAATGATGTTGACCGTGATCTTGAGATTGCGCGCGAAGCGAGCCTGTGAACGCTGATTGCGTAGGATGCGATCAACAGCCTCCACCTTTTCACGAGAAGCACGTGCGCGCGCATACGAACGCCTCGGCGCGAAGTCTCGGCGCCGAGATCGGTTGGGCAATTGCCGTGGCGTTTGTTGATGAGGCATGATCCAGCAATCAGCTACACTGAGCTACGAATCGATCTCAGCCCCGCGCTCAAGTCAAGCGCAGACTGACGGCTTCACGGCACTCGCGGCACCCAAGTATCAGCAAGCTCTTTCCATTCGTAGTTCGCTGCTAGCACTCACTCCAACCGCTCCCGCAGATCACGCAACGACCGCAACTCTCCCCAATCCCCACCGCGCATCTTCCGCCCACCATCCTTCCGCTTCGGCCCAAAGTACTCCCGCTTCGCCTCAAAGAACCCATCCACAAACCCTTTCGACCCAATCACCACCCCATCCGTGAAATAGCGCACCCGACACCGCAACAGCGCCGGCAACGACAGCTCCCCTCCTGCCTCACGCACCGCTGCCACCGCTTCCGCAGACGCCCCCTTCCGCACCACCTCTCCAGAAGCCGTCACCTGCGCCTCCCCCATCCCAAACAGCACTCGCCGATACTCCCGACCCACCACGCGCCAATTCGGAATCGCCCGCCCCTCGCGCAACGCCTCCTCCTGCATCAGAAGACCCAACCCACGCCGCGCCGCCTGTTTCCCCGCCACCGCCTCCGCATACCCGCACCACCGATAATCCTTCGGATCCTCCACCATCCCCGCCCGCACCGCATTCAGATCCACATACCCCGCCACCGTCATCAAGGCGTCCCAACCACCCTCAATCACCACACTCTTAAACCGCTGCTCCCAAAGCCGCCCCACCCGCTCATGACGCTTGTTGAACCACACCGTGAACCGCTGCAGCAAGGTCTTCATAAACTCCGAAAGATCATGCATCCGATTCACGAAATCCTGCCGATACGCCTTCTCCTGCACCACCGCCGTCGCGCCCCCATTCAGTTCATAAAACGAGGCAATTCGGGCCCGAATCGCATCCATCTCCTCCCGAGAATAAAGCGCACTCAACCGCGCCCAGAACTCTTCCTCCGGCAGCTCATCCACCCCAATCGCCTCCGGCACCTGCAGCACCAAATGCAGGTGATTATCCAGCATCGTCCACGTCACCACGGTGACATTGGCAAAGCGCTCCACCTTCCGCAGCAGCGTCGCAAACCGCTCCTTCGCCTCCTCATCCAACAGGAAATGCCGCCCATTGATTCTGGAGATTACATGGAAGTATTGCCCGCCATCGGCAAGCATCTGGAAACGTCGGGGGATAGCCATGGCTTTCTATAGCCTCCCCCCAACCACTCCGTCAACCCCTCTTCTAATAATAGCAGTGTCCAATAATAATATGGAAACGTCGGGGGATAGCCATGGCTTTCTATAGTCTCCCCCCAACCACTCCGTCAACCCCTCTTCTAATAATAGCAGTGTCCAATAAAAGGCCTGGGAAATGGGATGATTTCGCTGGCGACAGGGGGTGCCCGCGCCTAGAGGTCGCTATGAGTGCGAAATTTGCTGCCTATGCAAACCCGGAGGTCCTTGTAGATCGGGCCTGGTTGACGGAACATCTCGACGATCCGGGAGTTCGTCTTGTGGAGAGCAACGAAGACATTCTTCTCTACGACATGGGGCACCTTCCCAATGCCGTGCACATTGATTGGAGACGCGATCTCCAGCATCAGACCGTGCGAGACTACATCGACGAAGCCGCGTTCGCCGAAATGTGTGGCAAGCACGGGATCACGCCCGAGACCACCGTCGTCTTCTATGGAGACAAGTCTAATTGGTGGGCTTGCTACGCTTTCTGGGTCTTCTCACTCTTCGGCCATCAACGACTCAAAGTGCTCGATGGCGGTCGCGATCTTTGGATCGCTGAAGGCGGGCCCATGACGAAGGACGTGCCCGCTTTTGCGAAGACGAATTACCCGATTCCCGAAAAGCGCCGCGATGACGAGATCCGTGCGTTCTTTGCCGATACGTTGGCGCATAGCAACCGCGGGCTTCCACTTGTCGACGTGCGGTCACTTGGCGAGTTTCGGGGCGACATCACCCACATGCCCGAGTACCCCCAGGAAGGGGTGCTTCGCGGGGGACACATTCCCGGAGCCAAGAGTTGCCCCTGGAAGACCGCCGCCAACGATGATGATACGTTTCGGTCGCGCGCTGAGTTGGAGGAGATTTACGAAAAGGGACTGGGTCTGAAGAAAGATGACGATGTCGTCGCCTACTGCCGCATCGGTGAGCGCTCAAGCCACACGTGGTTCGTGCTGACCCATTTGTTAGGGTTTCAGAATGTCCGCAACTACGATGGGAGCTGGACCGAATGGGGAAACATGGTGGGCGTGCCCGTCGAGAAGTCTGCTGAATAGGGAAACACATGGCCACGCTCTATCCTGCCAAACTTGAGGAAATCCTTACACTTTTCGAAGGATTGCCTGAAACAGAGCGCCGCGAGATGCTTATCAGCTTTGCCGAGAATGCGGGCCAGCACGCTCCGCGCGACGGGGAAGTCTATGACTTGGAGGATGTTCGCAAGGATGATGAATGCACCGATGAAGTGGGCGTCTATCTGAATGTTGACGATCACGGCGGGGTTCACTTTCGCGTTCAGTTAGGGCCGAAAGTGCAGACCCTCACGCGAGCGATGACTTCGGTTTTATGCCGGGGACTTGAGGGAAGCACTTTGGAAGAAGTGCAATCCGTTCCCCAAGACTTTGTGCCCCGGATCGTCGGTGCCGAACTTGTCCGTTTACGCAGCCAGACGGTCTACTACGTCCTGACACGCATGAAAGCCGCTTGTGCGCTTTACGCAAGGAGACAAGTATCAAACTAACAACGAACTTACTCCCAGCCCCTCACAACATCCCATGCTCCTGAAAGCTAAAGTAGCCCGTGGCATCAGCATGCGCTGAGGGGTGCCCTATAATGAGGTGATCAACCATCTGAAGGCGCATCAGCTCGGCGCATTCTTTCACTCGCCGCGTGAGATGGCGGTCTGCCGCACTGGGCTCTGGGTCACCTGAGGGGTGATTGTGCACAAGAGCGAAACCATGACATTGATTGACCAGGACGGGGTGGAGGATTTCGCGCGGATGTGCGATCGTCTCTCCCACACTCCCCGTCGACACGGTGACCACTTTCACCAGTCGCAATCGCGTGTTGAGTAAGAGGACGCGCAGGCTCTCCGTCGGTAAGCGCTGCATCTCTGGAGCCATGAATTCGTAGATTGATTCTGGGTCTCCCAATGGCGTGTCTCGCAGGCGCTCCTTGGCGAGACGATTCCCCATCTCAAACACGGCCGCGAGTTCCGCCGCTTTGGCAGGGCCAATACCTTTGTTGCCTTTGGCCAACTCATCCACGCGAACACGTGACAAGGCGTGCAGGCTTCCGTATTTCTCTAACAAGGCGCGACTCATCTCGATGGCATTCATGCCCTGGCAGCCAATCCGGAAAAAGATGGCAAGCAATTCCGCTTCGCTCAAAGCCTGGGCACCATGGCGCGCGAGTTTCTCCCGCGGACGTTCCTCCTCTGGAAGGTCATGGATTCGCACCGTGCGCGAGGTCGCGGGCGATTCGCGAAGGCGTTCGTCTTCCTGGTCGTCCATCGGCATGCGTGCTTCTGCCAGGAAGGTGCTCCTGATGGCAAGTGCGATCCGCGTGATTTGACTGTCGCCCTTGCGAACGCAGGCTTGATCCCTTGCTCAAGCCCAGTCACCATGCACGCATGAAACGATTCGCCACCCTCGTACTACTGGGGATGCTCCTTCACCCCGCACACGGTGAAGAGAAAGACAAGGCCATTGTTCCGCACAGTTCAGGCGGATGGCGCTTCTGGGATCAGAAAGCCGCCCCGCACGAGGATTGGCACGCGCGTGATTTCGATGACACAGCTTGGAAAGAGGGAACCGCCCCCATGGGCTACGGTCGCGAACCTGTCGCCACCACCGTATCATTTGGCGAGGATCCCGCCAAGAAGCACGCATCGACTTACTTCCGCAGAGTTTTCGAACTGGAACAGGTGGATGCCGATGCCTATGTGTTAGAATTTCGATGCGATGACGGTGTCATCATCTATGTCAATGGCATGGAGATGCACCGCTTTCGCGTGCCAGAGAAACTACCCGAAGACGGCTATTCAGGCATTCTGTCAGGGCCAGGAGTGGTTGATGAGTATGCGGGACTCCTAGTGAACAAGAGCTTCCTCAAAGAAGGGAAGAATGTCATTGCGATCCAACTTCTCCAAGGAAACGCCACGAGTAGCGATCTGTACCTCGACCTCCGACTCCAGGGACTCTCTGAAGCCGAACTGGAGGCTCTTAAGAATCAAGCGCGTCCCCAACAAGAATCGCCACAGCAAGATCCCCTTCCCGATGAGGAGAAGGAAGAGGACACCGCGCCGTCTCCATCTGAATCCTAACACCAACGCACCATGAAGTTTACTCACACCTTGACCACTGCTCTCGCTGCCACTCTCCTCCTAACCAATCCATCCATTGCCGAGGAGCCTGCCCTCACGTCCATCTTCAACGGGAAAGATTTCACAGGCTGGAAAGTACCCGATAATAATATCTGGTATTCGGTCTCCGATGGAGAACTCCGTTTGCAAAGCGGCCCTGACAAGAAAGGTTCTGCCGTTTGGACGGAACAAGCCTATGAGGACTTTGTGTTTGAGTGTGAGTTCAAGTTCGGAGAAGGGACGATCGATTCTGGCGTCTACCTGAAGGAAAGCAAGGATCAGATCCAGATTGGGATTTCAGGCTCGTTGAAGGTCGACATGACCGCGCTCGCGTATATTCCCGGCAAAGGTTACCCCTTTCGCAATGATCTCGCGGTGCAACTCCTGAAAGAGGATGGATGGAACCACCTCAAGATCCGCGTGGTGGGCAATGTCTACGAAACCTGGCTGAATGGTGTCTATGTCATGAAATATACTTCTGACAGTGCGAAAGACAAGGGGCCACTGGGGCTCCAGCTCCATGGGAATCGCGACATGAGCATTGCCTATCGCCATCTTAAAGCAGCCTCACTCTAATCCTCCTCTCTATGAAGCGCGTTAGCTCTACCATCAGTCTCCTCGGGGCCTCTCTCGCCCTCATCACATCGTCGTCAGCCGCAGAAGAAGGCAAGAAGACTCGTGATGAGATGGTCATGGATGATCGGTCTGCCTTGGAGGAGAGTGCCCACTGGATCTACAACGACCTGAAGAAGGCTTTTGCAGAGGCGAAGGCTTCTGGAAGGCCGTTGATGGTGGTGCATCGGTGCATCCCCTGACATGCTTGCGCCGACTTTGACCAGCAGGTTGTTGGTCGCCACGAAACGATTCGAGAGTTGATGGAGCAGTTTGTCTGCGTGCGCGTCATCATGGCGAACGCGATGGACCTTTCATTGTTCCAGTTTGATTATGACATGTCCTTCGCCGTGACCTTTCTCCATGCCGATCGCACTGTCTACAGCCGCTACGGCTCTCGCCAAGATAAGCCAGAAGAAGCCGATAACCACATTTCGATGAAGGGGCTCGCGGAAACGATGGAGACGGTTCTCTCCCTGCATCAAGCCTATCCTGACAATCGTGCACAGCTAGAAGGGAAGCAACCGCGGCCAGTGACTAAGCAAGTGCCTGAGGACTATCCCGAACTCGGAAAGTACAAGGATCATCTCGATTATGGCGGAGCGGTAGCCAAGAGCTGCGTGCATTGTCATCAATTACATGAGGCGCAGCGGCTCGCTCCGTGGACGGCAGGCGAGAAGATCACGGACGCTGTTCTTCATCCATGGCCGATGCCGAACACGATCGGCTTGACTCTTGATCCCAAGACCATGGCCACTGTTGCCAAGGTGACATCGCGATCCCCCGCCGAAGCGGCAGGCTTTGAGTCGGGTGATGTATTGCAGTTGTTAGACAATCAACGCGTCACCTCGGTGGCGGACATCCAATGGATTCTCCATCATGCTCCCGGAGAGGCCGCCCTACCCTACGAGGTGATGCGCAATGGCAATACCGTGCCTGGCGTGCTGCGCCTGGCCAAGAATTGGCGTCAGCAAGTCGACATCGCTTGGCGCACGTCGACGTGGGACCTCCGCCGCATCGCCCTCGGAGGCGCTGTGTTAGTGCCTATCGAGCCCGCGGCCCGCCAGGCTCTGAATCTGAAGAAGGACGCTCTCGCCTTGCGCGTCAGTCACGCGGGGCGCTACGGCTCCCATGCCGTGGCGTGGAATGCGGGCATTCGCCCTGGAGACGTCTATGTGGCTTTCGACAGCCTCACCACAGACCAATCAGAAACTGACATCATCCGCCACGTGCTCACCCAAAGGAAGATCGGCGATCGAGTGATGATCGCCTTCCTTCGCGATGGGCAGCGCCGTGAAGTAAGGATGAAGATCCAGTGATCGCTCCCAATGTCAGTTAGAGATCACCGAAAGCTGCTAGCTTTTCGTTGGCTTCTGTCAGGCGCTTTTGGAAATCCGCGTAGATCTTGTTGTTCTCTTCGTTCTGCTCGGGCTGGGTCCCAATCCACTTGGTCAGCTCTTCTTTCACTTTATCCACGCCAGCGAGAGCCGCTTTCAAGTCGTCGACTTTCTCTGGGTGCTCTTTCCCAAAGGCCTCAATCCCACTGGGACTGGTCAAAAGGACCATCTTAAACTCGTCGATGAAAGAGCTAGGGGTCTTCCCGCGTCCAGCGCCAAGTTGGCCAATCTTTGTTTTCCCATCGCGATCGAGGACAATGTAAGTTGGATATCCCTGAACCTCGAACTCCTTCTGAAGTTCCTGATTCCGCGCGACAAAGTCTTCGGGAACGATGGTCTTATCTTGAGGGAAATCGAGGGTCACGAGCACGACATTCTCCGCCGCATACTTCTTCCACTCATCCTTGGCGAAGACTTCCTTATCCATGAGCTTGCACCAGCCACACCAGTCTGACCCAGTGAAATTGAGAAGAACAGGAAGCTTCTTCTCTCCAGCAAGCTTGATAGCTGCATCGTAGTCCTGCGTCCACTGTCCTACCTTGGCCCCCTTCGTGGGAACGCCTTCTTCTGCCATGCTCGGAAGCGTGAAGAGGCAACCAAAGGCGATTGCGTGAAAGAGGGATAGAATCGGTTTCATATGAATACTCCAGTTAGATTTGGTCACAGCTTCGGTGGCCAACGGCGTGGTGCAAGGGCTCATTCCACCGTGATCAGATTTCCCAACCTTCTCGATAGGCTCGCCGCCAAGCGGCCCCATGGCCCCCAAGCACATCGTCCCACGCCTGATCCGCTTCCCGGGTGAGCGTGCGATTCTCCCTGTAGGCAACGTTCCCGAGATGACAGAGCATAGCGCTCTGCTGCGCGTCGGCTATCGGCGCATTCAATGCGGCGCCTTCTCGGATAGCATCGGCAAAGTTTGTGAAATGATAGAGATCGTCGAAATCAGGATCCACCTTCTCGACACGCTGTCCATCAAGATCGAAGCGCTCGTAGCCGCTGCTCCCGAAAGCCATCGATCCTTTCTCACCATAGAAGGCCACAAAGGGATGTGTCTCTGACTTCCGCCGATGACAACTACTGCCATGCCAGGAAACGCCGCAGTGACCAAAGTCAAACACCGCATCGCCCGTGTCCGGCGTCTCCTGATCATCGTCATAATGATAGCGTCCACCCGTGTAGCTCACCTTGACTGGCAAATCCACACTGAGCCCCCACCGTGAGATATCCAGTGCATGAACCCCGTTGTTCCCCAGCTCCCCATTTCCCCAATGCCAATGCCAATGCCATTCGTAGTGGACGAGATTGTCTTTGTAAGGCCGCTCTGGGGCGGGTCCCTGCCAGAGATCATAGTCTAACCAATCAGGCACGGGAGCGGGGTTCCCCTTGCCGATGCTCCCCCTAGCATTGGCATACCAACAACGCGAGTAACGGAGCTTGCCAAGAATGCCCTCGTGCAGTTGGGCAATGCCTCGGCGGAAAGATGGCAAGCTACGCCGCTGATTGCCCATTTGTACAAGTCGCTTGGTTTCCGCCGCTACCTCGACCATGCGTGTGGCTTCGTATGCGTTGTGACTCCCGGGCTTCTCGACATAGACGTGCTTGCCCGCTTGGCATGCGAGGATGGTGGCGGGCGCGTGCCAGAAATTGGGAGCCGCAATGGACAAGGCATCGATCTCCTTGTCATCCAGGATACGACGGAAATCCGTGACTGTCTTGGGCTTGCTCTCTTGCTCTTTGCTCACGTGTTCGGCAGCGGATTCCAAGCGCCGCGAGTCCACATCACAGAGATACGCGATCTCGACATTGGGCACCCGGAGAAACGCCTTCACATGAGCCATGCCGCGGCCCAATCCCATCACACCCACGCGCAAACGATTCGATGGAGCCTCCTCCTGACCACACGCCATGGCCGGGGCGAGAGACGCCAATGCAGATGTTTGTATAAAGGACCGACGGGAACGCAGATGCATCTTCATGAAGGTATCCTATGCCCCACTCGTGCCCTCATGCGAGCGCCTTCTCACTCAGGTTAGGATTGTCTCCAGAAGAACCTCCTTCCATGCTCAACCCATGCCTCAGATTTCCGTAGCGCTCTTCTTCATCATCCTCGGCACTGCTCTCGCGCATGCCGCCAAGCCTCACATTATCCTCGTCATGACCGATGATCAGGGATGGGCACAAACAGGCTACTATCAACATCCCAGACTTGAAACGCCTCATCTGGACGCCATGGCAGCCAACGGTCTCCGGCTTGATCGCTTCTACGCTGCAGCTCCCGTCTGTTCACCGACCCGCGCAAGCGTCCTCACCGGACGCACAAACATGCGCACCGGCGTCAATAGCCACGGGCACGCTCTGCGGATACAAGAGCGGACCCTCGCACAAGCGTTGAAGTCCATCGGCTACGCCACGGGGCACTTTGGCAAATGGCATCTCAATGGTTTCCGCGGTCCTGGCGTGCCGATCTTTGCCGACGATCCTCATGGACCGGGCGCGTTTGGCTTTGATCATTGGCTTTCTGTTAGCAACTTCTTCGATCGCGATCCTGTCATGAGCCGTGATGGCTCCTTTGAGCCCTTCCAAGGTGACTCTTCTGAGATCATCGTTAGGGAAGCGCTTGCTTTTCTCGCCCGTCAGGTGGAGGCTGCGAAACCGACCTTTAGTGTGATCTGGTACGGAACACCTCACAGCCCATTCCGAGCATCCCCACAAGATTGCCTCCCCTTCTCTGACCTTGACCAGGCTTCCCAACATCAGTTAGGCGAACTCGTCGCCATGGACCGCAGCGTCGGGCATCTTCGATCCGGCCTTCGAGATCTAGGCATTGCCAAGGACACACTCATCTGGTTCTGCAGCGACAATGGCGGCCTCAGCAAGATACGTCCGAGTTCGGTGGGCTCGCTGCGCGGTTTCAAAGGGAGCCTCTATGAGGGCGGACTCCGCGTACCGGGTATCATCGAATGGCCCGCCACCATCACTCCTGGGCGGACGACCACCTTTCCTGCGGTGACCATGGACATCTTTCCCACCATCGCCTCAATCGTCGATCTCCCTCGAGAGACATGGCTGCTTCCTCAAGATGGAGTCAGTCTCTTCCCACTCTTCACTTCAGACCTCATCACGCGCAGCAAACCGATTCCTTTCCACTGCTTCAACCAAACGGTTTGGCTCGATTATCCCTACAAGCTCCTCAAGAAGAAAGAGAAGACAGCATTCGAATACGAGCTCTATCATTTAGAGAATGACCCTCGCGAAACCACCAATCTCTGGAGCACCGCGCCGAACATTGCCAAGCAGCTTCAGGTGGCCATGGAAAGCTGGGAGCACTCCATGCAGGCAAGCATTGCTGGTCTAGACTACCCAGAAGGGCGCGTCTATCCCGATCACCCGGAACCTCAGTTCTGGATGGATTCTGATCGCTATGAGCCCTATTTCAAAACCTGGCGGGAACGGCCAGAGTATGGTCCTCGCCTCCGCCGAGCAGGCAGATGATCGCGGTGCTGTGTTGACGTTTCCCGCACCCGCTGCGATCAATGACAGTATGAAGCACTATCCTGTCAGTTCCAGCAAGGTCGACGACCTTCGTCGGCGCATGCAGGCGCTTGGGTTGACGGAAGACGCTATCGAAGAACGTTTCTTCTGTCCCAATCAGGGACGTCTGCGGAAACGCGGGTCTCAGGTGGCGGTACGACTACGCCACCTTGAGACGAATACCAACGTTTCCTGTCAACGCTCGACTAGCCAATCGCTCAATCGCTTCTTGGCTCGCCGCATGCTTGTAAGACAGTTAGAGAAACGACAAGATTGCACGCGGTCCCCCATCTCACCATTAGCGCCGCCCCCCTTCTCCTCGTCCCCCGGAGAGTCGTCAGCTCAGCACATGCATCGCATGTTTGCGCGCAGCTTCGAGAAAGATATCGCCCAACCCTATCCTATTCCTTCGCAAAAGTTGTTAGGGGCGGGCGAACCTCCTGCCAAACTCATTGGGATCCTGGGAGAACGCGAGATTCCAACGGGCCCAGCCAGCACCCGCCGTGGCTGAGTTCCGCGCCCCTCGGCATTTGCTCATCCTGTCGGCAGGAAGTCTCTGTCTGCTCACAGGGTGCTCGGGCGGTGAGGCCCTCTTCCAATGGCTCGAATCGGCGTCTACCGAGTCACCTTTCTTGGTACTCCTCGTTCTGGCTGCGGCTACGGTGACAAGCGAAGACTTGGCCTGTGTCACAGCAGGTGTCTTGGTCTCCAAAGGCACCTTGAGCTTCCTCATGGCAGTGAGCGGCTGCCTCATGGGCATCGTAGCGAGCGATGTCGGTCTCTTCTTGTTAGGCAAATGGTGGGGGGAACGGATCCTGCGTGTGCCGCCAATCAGTTGGTTCGTCACGCCCAAGCGTCTCGACCTCGGGAAGACACTCTACAAACGCTACGGTGGCGCCCTCGTTATCTCTTCTCGCTTTCTGCCAGGGACGCGGATGCTCGCCTATATCGCTGCTGGCATGTTAGGCTATTCTTGGAAGCGCTTCATCCTCTACATGAGTCTTGCCTGTGCTGTGTGGACCCCGGTCATCGTCGGGTTCGCCATGCTCTTTGGAGGGGCGATCGCCACCAAGTTGGAGTCCTATCAGAAATGGGCTCTCCTCGGATTCCCCCTAGCCATCCTTGCGGTCTGGCTATTTCTCAAAGTCTTCTTTAAGATCACGGAGGCGCTTCATCCCGCCAGCGACCACGATGATTGATCATGAAGTTCTTGCTGACCCTTTCTCTTATCCTCGGGACGTTTGCGTTGCTGATCCATGCGCATGCGCAAGTATTCATTCACAGCGAGGCGAGTAGTCACGATCTGAGCGATACCCATACCGCCCCTACACCGCTCGCACTTCCGTTAGGAACGAGCTTCTTGGAGTTCACGGTAAATCCCTTCGACCTCGATCTCTTTAGCCTCGACGTTCCCGCTGGGCTTCAATTGGATGCAGTCATCGTACGGAGCTATTCGTCAACCCCAGGGAACCTTTCATTCATTGGCTTTCAAGAGAACCGCACCACCCTATCCTCTCCTCCTTCGAGCATCTTCCCTGACCCCATCCAGTATGCGCTCTTTGGAACAGTCTCCTTGAGCGATGACCTCCTGCCACACATGATCGGGAGGACCCACGCCACGCTCAGCGGATCCCTGCCAGCAGGCAAGTATGCCTTCTGGATCAACGAAACGCGTGATCTCGCCAATGCTGTCTTGGAATTCCAAAGCTCTGAAGCCCCTCCCATCCCGGAACCGCAAACGTCCTTCTACTTAGGGTCGGCCCTTCTATTCACCTTTCGACGCTCTCGCCGACGCCCCTCTCGCCACTAACAAGATCGTCGTCCGTCCACATCTGCTGATCTGGTCCCGCAGATCGGACCTCCACGTGATCCGCGGCCTCGGCGTGAAAGAAGAGGGGTGTCCCCCAGCGATCCACAAAGGCTCCTTCCGCATCAAACGCATGATGATCGTGAGGCAATAACGCCATCCGACTCCGATTCTCTCCGCGAAAGGCGGCGGCAATAGTGGCGTTCGACGCCAATGGAAGCGGCGCGTCGCCTTTCACCAACATGAAATAACTGCCTAACAAGCGCTCCATCAGTTGCACATCACCTCGACCATCACTCCTGTCCGATGCATAATCCTTAAGAATCCCACTCCCAACCGCGGTTTCGTCCACCATCGGGAGAGCTATCGCTTCCGGTTCCCCTGCAGGAGATGGCTGCGGTGGACTCACGGATCGACTCGGCCGAGCCAACCATAGCCCTAATAGAAGCATCAAGATCAGCGTGCCGATAAGCCATGCTTTCTCCATAAGAACATCACGCCACAAACCCAATAGGCTTGGTCACGGTCGACGGATTGTAGAATTCATTGATATTGGGCAAGACATCCTCCATCGCGCCCGAGGACACTCCAAACCATGCAAGCAATTCTCCCAAATACTCGTCGACCGAGGTCGTTGGAAGGAGCAGGCCTCCACGACCAATATTCTGCGCATTTGCACCCTCCTGCAAACTCAGCGAGGGATATCCCGAAGGTCGCAGCGTGGTGCTCACGACCTTGCCGCCATCAATGGGCGCCCCCATGACAAATGCATTTCCACCCCACGCATGATCCGTGCCTCGGCCATTGGACGCCAGCGTCCGCGCAAAGTCCGAGCAGGAGAATGTGATCACGTCATTCGCCAATCCCAGCTCCTCCAAAGCTAATTGGAAAGCCGTCAGAGCGGCATCCAACGTGGTCAATAATTCCTCTTGCGCATTGAGCAGTTCCCCATGGTGATCCCACCCTCCAAACTCCACAAAGAAGGTCTGACGTCGTAATTGAAGATTCTCGCGAACCGCAATGGTCTTAAAGATTGCCTCCAACTGGCGCCCTAACCACGAATCCGGAAAGGAAGTGGAATAACTCGGCGGATTCTCAAACTCTGCCGTGAAGGTATCGCTCGTCTCGATGCTATCTTTTGTCAGTCCAGCAAACGTTCGCTGGAAAGTGTTCGCATAGTGCGCCTCCATCACATTCTTAAGTTGGTCGTTCTTGATCGTGAAAAGCGGCTCTGATTGAGAATCGCTAAAACTCAAGGCTCCATCAGGCGTGATGACAAACTGGGTCAGGCTCTCTCCGGTCTGCATCACATTGTTTCCACTCAGGGAAATATTCATGGAGACCGAGCCCGTATTCACAGTGGAATGCAAGATATCGGCAGCACGTCCGGCCCAACCAGTCAGTTGTTGCATGCCTTGCGGAACGGAGGTTTGCCATTGCTCGATCTGGTCCTTGTGAGAAAAGAGGGCCTTGGGAATGGGCAGGACACGCGCCTGATACTCTGCCAATGTCAGCGGTTGGATCAACGTCCCCACATTGGTAACGAAACTCAAGCGACGCTTATTGGCGAACGCTCCTGTCCCATTGAACATCGCACCCATCCCCGAGGCCGCTCCATGCAAGCGATAGAGTCGCCCATCGCCACCACTTGCCTGGTTGAGATCGATCGTCTCATAGGGCTGCAACGCGAGATTGCTACGCGTCTGCTGGTATTCCGCATAAGGATCTGCGTCGCGCGGGATGAGCACATTGTAAGAATCCCACCCGCCACTGAGAAAGATACAAACAAGAGATCTGCAATCCCCTCCCAGCGCCAAATTATCGGCCGCTGCATGATTCGCCATCTTGAGGTTGAGGAGCGTCGAGAGCATCGATGCCGATCCAATCGCAGCGCAATTGGCCTGCTTGAGAAACTGCCGGCGCGAGGTTTTCGAATGAGTCATAGCCGTGGTCTTTATCCTAACATCGTTTATCTGAGAATCGCACCATCCGGCGAACACAAAGTGAGATATGCTGCCAACACCGCACGCCATCTCGGAGGACTTTCGGCCGGAAGCGCGTTGATGGCTAGGATCAAGGCGTCCCGCGTGCTCACACTCATCTGCCCGCCACAAAAGAGAAGATTCATACGATCCACCAAACGCTCGGCATCACCATTCAACACGTCCGTCTCCTGATAATCGAGGCCAAACCTTTCCACGCCATCACCTCCGCGTCCTCCGGGAAAGCCCGCACTCAACAGCTCCCATAGATGATTGGGAAAGGCAATGGACGTGAAGCTATCGGCGATCTGAAAGACAGGACTCACCAAATTTGCCGCGCGCACCTCACCTGGCGCCTGATAATCGGGTCGATAAAAGTTGAAGACACTGGGCGCCTTACTCGGGATTTGAAAACTCGCACGCTCAAGGGATTCCAAATCCCACCAGACCAAATCAGGGTGTCTCCCCAAGTTAAAAGCGCGCGCCAAGGCAGTGATCCGAAGCACAGGTTCCTTGAGCTTTCCAAAACCCTCATCACTCAAGGACCGCGGTTCCCGTGCTTCCACGTCCAGAAGAATCGCCTTGATGACCGCACCCAAGTCCCCGCGCTCTCCCACACCGTTATCGACGAACACGTCCTGCACCCGCTTGACATAATCAGGCGAAGGATTGGCAGTGACGAGGAACTGGATCAGCTGGCGGCAAATAAACGGCGGCGTGTTGGGATGTTCAAAGAGCATCGCCACGGCATCGCGAATATCTTGGAGCCCATTGGCCTCCGATTCCGCACGAGCAGGAATGATGACGTCTGGACGCCCAGGAGCGGGACGATTCGTGAAGATCGCCTTCTCACCAAAGTCATGCCGATCGGCATGCATTCCCATTGGTTTCGTATAGTGCGAGTCATCCCATCCACCATCCCCCCAGGGACGTTCACCAAACCAGATGCCCGTGAACACTCGCGCCAACTCCTTGATGACATCGTTATCGTAGGTAGGCATGGGCTCCCCTGCTCCATCCACCAATCTCTCTCCATTGGGTGCCAGTTCCCACAATCCAATCGTAAACAATTGCATGATCTCTCGTGCGTAATTCTCATCGGGAAAACGATTGATGGTCGCATCCGCCTTCTGATTGCCGATATGGCTCAAGTAACGCCCCATCACCGGATGCATGGATACCTCCCAGAGAATGTCTTCATAGTTCCCAAAGGCATGCCTCACCAAGATATCATAAAACGAACACATGCCCTGAGGATAATCCACGAGGTTTGAATCCTGGCGTGATGCCACTAAGATCTGACTCAGGGCGAAGGCCACCCGTTGGCGCAATTGATCACTTCCCTGAACGGCTCCGCGAAAGAACGATGTCGTGGCATTATTTCCCGGCACACCGAAATTCCCTTTCTGATAATTCGGCACTTCTCGAAACCCATGGCGATGATCTTCCCAGAGTTCAGCAATGTAAGGCTCGTGCAACGACAGTCCGCGCTGCGTGATCTGCTCGTCTATCCATCCTTCATAGCCCAGCGCAACGACTTGATCGATCTCTGCTAGTGTTGCTCCGAACGACGCCTGCATGAGAAAGCGTGCCGCTTGTGAACGCGATGGCACTCCTGGTCCGGCTCCGCTCGCAGCTCCCCGCACGGATTCAATCAACCGAATGTAATCGCCCGCCAATGCTGCTCCGCCGACGCCCATCTCTGACGACGCTCCACTATCCGATCGCGTCACTGCCGTCCCTATGATTCTTTCCGCATCGTCAGAAACACCGTCATGATCCGTATCCACGATGGCGACATCTACTCGATACATGTGGCGATCATAACTCTCCCCGTGCCCAGAAAGCACCTCCACAATCGACGATGTCTCGCCATCCCATGTTCCCAACGATTTCCAGTCACTCAGATTCTCGGACGCCATCAATTGATAACGCTTCCCTGGAACCGCATCCCATTGAATGTCCACGTCTGAGCCATCCAAAGCCATTACCGGTTCCAACATCGATGAACGATCCCAGGGATCGGTTCCTGCTAGACTCTCGAAGGCATTATTCTGACCATCACCATCAAGATCCAACAGAGAATCCCATCCAGGAGGGAGGCCATAGGAAACTTCCCAAAGATCAGAAACGCCATTTCCATTAATATCTCCCAACGGACTCGTCGGCGCTCCATAAGCGGCATACGGCGGGAAGGACGTGTCATCTGTTGCAAGATAGCCACGATGCACTTCGAAGCCATCCTCTGCATCGTCACCATCACTGTCTTTCTTGCGTGGATCAGTCATCCAGAGGGCCTCTTCTGCATTGGTGAGTCCGTCCATATCAGCATCCAGCAAGGCATCAGCCGGATCATTCCAATCAAAAGCGTGAGCGATCTCAAACGCATCTGACATCCCATCATTATCCGTATCCGGAGGCGCCAACGCTCCACCAATACTCCATTGAATGCCTGGCGCCGACCACATCGTCGCCTTCGCCCGCCACTCTCGAGAAGACCACTCTGCCGTCTGATCCTGAAGCGATGCAGGCGCCTTTCCGGGAAAACGCGCGTCGACCAGCGTCTCTCCCGTATGTTCATTGTGAAGATGGAAGCTCAGGGAAGCGCAACTAAAAGCATCCTCGCCTGGACACAAACGGGCATCAAAGACCAAAGGATCCGATTCATCACTGGCACCACGGCCCGCAAGGCCCAGGGCAGCCTCCCATGACGAAGGCGTGTCCCAGAAGGCTCTCCAAATGCCATAGCCATCGCGATTCTCCAATACGCCGGGGCCGGTTGTAACATAGAAGCTGCTCCCAGAGGATGTGTGATATCGAAAGCCTAATTCCCAAGCACTATACACCGGCTCTGAACGATTCTGTGCGGCAATCCCAAAGAATCGGCTCGTCCCTCCTGCATCCACGATCGGAGCGGCCGCTCGATGATCCCAAAGAACCCGCAACTTCTCAATGCGCCATATCCATTGATCATCGAAATACGAATAAAAGGGAAGCGATGCGCCCTCAGGATGATCAGACGCATCGTTAGGATCCGTTCCCCACCACAATTCGTGATAGTCACCTCGACCGTCTCCATCCGTGTCGAATGCATTGGGATTGGTCGGGTGAATGGGATCATTGATCTCTCGCCCGTCTGCCAAGCCATCGTGATCGGTATCCGCAAGAGACGGATCTGTCGTGGTTTCGTGTTGATCGCCAATCCCATCGCCATCTGAATCAGGATCCATTGGAGAAGTGCCCATGGCCTGCTCCTGGCTATTGGTCAGCGTATCATTGTCAGGATCTCCATTGGCAGCCTGTGCTAGATTCGGGAAATAGGCACGCTCCCATGCATCAGTCAACGTATCGGCATCACTATCCGTTTGGTCTCCAGGGGCGACGATCTCAATATCGTCAATCAAGAGATCTTCAGTCGCTCCTCCCGTTCTTGCCGCGAAGATGAAACGAGATAGTGCACACGGAGTGAAGCCAGGCGTGCTCAAATTCGCAAAGATTGGGCTGCCATCAATTTCGAAATCGAGCGTGCCACTGGTGGCACCCGATTTCTTCCAGCGGATTTCTGCCGAGTGCCAATTGCCATCCACCGGCACAGGCATCGCCACGGACCCTCCTGGCAAATCGACGCCATCAAGGGCGACAGCATAACCAATCGGGTCCTCAGCACCATTGGTATAGGTATCAAATTCAACGGAAAGCCCCGATCCAAATCCTTCTTCACCTCCTGCGAGAGATGGGGTGATTGCTCCATAATTGAATGAGAATCCATCAGCAGCAGTCCCTGGAGAGCTCAATGAGAATCGAAACTTGGCGCTGAAGCCCTGCGTCGCCCCGTCACCCAGATCAGGCAAGACAAAGTTGGCAAGCGCGCTATACGAGCCAATCGCCGTCAGGCGAAGGGCATCTGACTGAACGGACGCGGCCTCCTGTCTGACATTCACCACGTGACTACCATCAGGAAGGTCAAGGGTGCCATTGGCAAGGCCATTGAAGTCCTGCGAATATGTCAGGACACGAAGCAAGGGACGCCGATAGCTCCCTGGATACTGAAGATTATCCAGTGGGTCCGTTCCCACAAGTTTCTCATAGTCGTCGTCAAATCCATCGTTATCCGTGTCCACCTCCACATTCGGTTGCGTGGGATCACTGCCTGCGGACACCTCCTCAGCATCGACGATCCCGTCGCCATCGGTGTCTTTCTCGGTGGGATCTGTCTTCAACGCAAACTCTTGAGCATCCGCTAGCGTATCATTGTCGAAATCAGCCGATCCGTTGCGTGCGAGCGTATTGAAGAAATGCCTTTCCTTGAAATCATCGATTCCATCCAGGTCGCTATCGGCGGTCGCAACGGCATGAATATCGAACGCTTGCAAGACATCCACTGTCTTGGTCGTCGCCTCCGTCACTTCTCCGAAAGCCACTCCCCCGATCAGGGTCACCCCTGAGCCACCCTCTCCAGCCCAATAGACGAAACGGACATCGTGCAACCCCTCAGTTAGAGTCACCGTTCCCAGACTCGTGCCGCGCCCACGGCTTTGATTATAGAGAGTGACCAGTTCTCCATCCACCCATAAGGCTCCTCCATCATCGCTATTGAATCCCAAGGTGACGTCACCATCTGCCCGCTGGTAGATCTGGCCTGTCACTTCCATTGCGAAGTGGTTCTCGGGCATGTAGGCACCTAGAATCGGAAAAGGTTCTGCCGTGCTCCCGAAGAGCCACCCATTATCGAAAAGCTGCTCCTTAAAATTAATCAACCGCTCGAACGTCAGCGAGCGGTCCGTCACTTGAGGATGCCGCGGCCGAAGAATCTCTAAAACCCCCACTTGATAAGCTGCGGAGTCCAGGTGCCAAAGAGCGTCCCGGCTCCGCACCATTCGCACTCGCCAAGAACCCGCACTATAAAACGGAGTGGGATTGACCGTCGGATCAGTACCACGCCGATACTCATCGGCATTGGTGTGCCCATCCAAATCGGGATCCAGAGCGGCGTCATTCACGCCCACCTGCAACCCAAAGTGCGTTTCCCAATCATCTCCCAAGCCATCGTTGTCACTATCGATGATACCACCGAGGGCCCATGGGTCCGCCGTATTCGAAGCCAACTCGCCAATCTGTGATGGCGTCAGCGCATCAGCGAAGATCGCAAATTCATCGATCTGTCCTGTGATGCTTCCCCACCCTCCAAAGGTAGCTCCCACTGACAACAATTCCATGTCCAAAGGCAGATCAGTGACATTCACCCCCTCTCTCAAAAGCACACCATTAAGCCATATCTGCTTCTGTGAGCCTTCTTTGACGAACGCGAAGTGATGCCACCCACTGGTCACGTCCGTCGCGGCCGGGATCTCCGCGCTGGTCCGATAGGTGTTGCCACAGCAGCCTCCGGTATCCCAATGAATCCAATTGTCCGACCACGGCGCATGGGCCTGTGCCGCACGTTCTTCACTGGGAGCGGTGAACCAGAAAGCGCTTGAACTGGTGCGGCCGATGAGGCGCTGCCAGAAACTCACGGTCATGGCGTCTTTAGCCCCCATACCGGCCAACCATTGCGTGGGCGATACGCTCATGCGTTGACTGGCTTGAGTGCTCCCCAGGTCGAGGGCGCGATCCCCCGACGCGCCGCTATGCCCGCCACCATCTGCAGTGAACGCCGCGCCACTCTCGAAGGAACCGATGCGGCCGGCGACGCGGTCGGCTGAGGCATTTGCTAGGGATGTATCATCGAAATCCCAGTAGGCGATCAGACCAGACCCGTTGGCAGGATGACTCAACGGGTCGATCGGATCCGTTCCCACAAGCACCTCTTTGGCATCGTCGAAATCATCGCCATCCGTATCGACGAGCAGCGGACTGGAAAGCACGCCATCTTCAAGATCATCTCGCAGCCCATCACCATCGGTATCTGCCAGGGTAGGGTTCGTCCCTCGGTTAGAGGCATTCACAAAGATCCAGGTGGCTGTCTCCACACCATCCAATAGCGAATCATCATCGGAATCGGGATCATCGGGATCGGTGCCCAAGCGTTGCTCTCCCAGATTGTTTACCCCATCATTGTCGGGATCATTCGTCCCTGATTGGTTCAAGTTGCCAAAGGCATCGCGTTCCCATTGATCGCCGAGACCATCCATATCGGTATCCGCGGCCGTGTCCACTTTCATCCACATAGTCGCGCCATCACATCCGTCGTTCGCGTAGTCTCCGTCCGTGCCAGCGGGCGTCTGAATCAAATCTAACACATCACCAGGACCAATACTTAGATACACGGTCTCTTCGACGCCCACGGCATCGTCAAAGGCAATGGTCGTTTCAGAGAGCACCCGGCCATTGATCGCCACCGCCGCTGTGACGCCATCCCCACAATTTGTGTTGGTCTTACGGACAACGTAGCGCACGGCAATGGGAGTTTCATTGCTCACCGCGGCTTCCCAACGGCGAATGGGCCATTGAATGCCCTTTCCTGTGATGCCTGGGTGCGCACTCGTTCGGCGAATCTCTGTCCAAGGCGGATTCCCATTGGGCGTGTCCCAGAAGTTCCCCGTCCACCAGGAGGCTGGTAGCGCGGTGAATTCTTGGTGTGGATGATAGTCTCGTCGCATCTCTCTCACTTCCCGATAGCCATAGGTCCAGCCATTCTCACCCTGAGTGCCCGTGCCGCTCCAATCCAAATCGGAATCCGATAGAGGAGCTCCATGGCTCCACGAGAGAAGAGATCCTATGAGTGCCGCATAGAAGGAGAGGGCTAGCAGTTTCATGAAATCAGGGGGATGCATGCAGACGTCCCGATCCATACGTTCTCAGGACCGCTCAATTATCACGGATTCTCAGGAAAAGGCGAATTCGAACGCTCAGAAGCACGCGATCAGGCGCATCGCTATACTCCCTGCGACGCTATTCTGTGAATCAGCGCGATCCTAACAGACCTTCTGCCGCTTCGATCACTTCGTGCGCCGTGATCTCGCTGAGCAACCCACTGGGATGTTCGATGACACGCGCATGGGCGTGCGTGGGTGCCCACACAGGAGACATCGTGGGGCCAAACAGAGTGATGGTTGGCGTGCCCACGGCCGCCGCGAGGTGCGAGATGCCGCTATCGTGCCCCAGATAAAGGGCACAACGTGAGAGGGCCGCCCCGAGAACCGGCAGCGGCCAGCGGTTGGCACGCCGATGGGGTAGCCCTTTCCGTTGCAGGGCTTCCAAGAAATCCGCCACGGGTTCATCCTCAGCCTCGCCCGTGGAAATCAGCAAGCGCGCCTCTGGATGCGATTCATGCAGCCGCTCGGCGACGTCGAGCCACCGAACCAAGGGCCAATTCTTGTAGGGACTTCCGCTGCCCGGATGAAGAGCGATCCAGGGGCGCGCCTCCTCCTCAAGATGCGCATCTCCGAGAGCCTGCGTAGAATCGTCGAGAATCAGTTGCGGCGATCGACGGCTTTCATCTAGCAACAGCGCCAATTCCTCTAACGGACGCGCCAATTGCTCCGCCGCTGGGGCACCTTGATGATCCACTCGATGCGAACATTCGATCAGGGTCTCGACCCCAGCCCGTTGCAAGTTGTCGCGGAAATGGTGGTCTGGATCGTAGAGGTAACTCACGACCACACTGAAGCTGGCAAAGTAGGCACTGAGCCCGTCGTCCAAGGGCGCACCTTTGGCGAAGAAGGGTGCCAGCGCCCCATACTCAATGGAGCGTGTCTGCTTCGTGTAGCCTCCCGCCTGCGCAAGCGCAATGATGCTCTCGTAGCCCATGATCTCCACCTCAGCTTGAGGAAGGTCTTCAACTAACAGACGAATCGCGGGCAATGTGAGGATGAAATCCCCGATCGCGCCTCCACGGATGACGAGTATCTTGCCCAAGGACTCTCTCTCTATGGCTTGCCGCCAAGATAGCTGAGGACATCGTCATAGAAACCACTATGGTTTGCATGCACAGCATGTCCTTTGGCGTGCTCAAACCAGCCCCGCGTGGACGGTCGCACTCCTCTTGAGGCTTTCGTGAGGCTTCGCGTGGAGAGTGGGACGATGCGCCCCTCCTTCATTGCCTGCATCAGCGCCTCATCAGAAGCCTGATCGAAGACAGCCTTGAGATCCGCCCCGGAAAAGTCTCGCGTACGCTTGGCGAGCGCTTTGGCATCGAGATCCGCCATCGGCTTATCCTTGGCCATGACGTTGATGATCGCTTCTCGAGCCGCTTCGTCGGGCGGTGGGGCAAAGATCAGTTTGTCGAATCGGCCCGGTCTCAGGAAAGCAGAGTCCAGGTGCCATGGCGCATTGGTCGCCCCAATGACCAGCACCCCATCATTCCTGGTATCCGTGGTATCGATCTCGGCAAGAAACTGATTGATCAACGACCGCCCTGCAGTCTGTCGCATGTCTTTGCGATCTGCAGCCAGGGCATCAATCTCATCGAAGAAGAGGACGGTCGGTGCATGCTCACGAGCCAACTGGAATAGCTGGTTGAGATTCTTCTCCGTGTTGCCCACATACATGTCTAACACTTGATGCAATCCCAATGAGAAGAAGTTGGCATCGATCTCGCCCGCGGCCGCCCGCCCGATGAGCGTCTTGCCACACCCCGGAGGTCCGTAGAGGAGTAATCCGCCTCCCACTGTCTTCCCATAGGCTCGGAAGAGTTCGGGATTCTTCATCGGATAGAGCACCTTCATCCGGATCTCTTCTTTGAGATCGTCCATCCCACCGACGTCTCGAAAGGTGACACTGGGTTGTTGGAAATCAGAAATCGAGAAGCCACCGAAAGGATGATAGGGTGATAGGAACGGGTCCTCCTCATCGTCATCGTCATCCTCTTCTCCGAAGAAGAATGTCTCGTCCGCGTCCTCCTGCAGACTCGGATCGTCATCTCGCCAATCTCCCGAAAAGAGATACCGCTGCTCGCCGCCGCGCTCATCCGCCTTCTCCACTTTGCGTAGGCCTAACTCTTTCTCCAGAGCGTGATCACTCACCTGCTTGTTGATGGAAATGCCGCGGCGATAGAATTCGGACGCCAAGTCAACATTGCCCTCACTTAAGTAAAGGCGACTCAGAAAGACGTAGACCGGGGCGTGATCAGGTTTCTCCTTTACCAGAGTTTCCGCACGGATAGCCGCCTCCGAAGTTCTGCCCTCGAGATAGAGGACGCGCGAGATGCCCAGCCTTGCCTCCGGGGCATTCGGCTGAAGACGCAGACAGCGTTCGTAGGCCTCCCGAGCCTCCGGGAGGGCGAAGGATTCGAGACACGCCTCCGCATAAATCTGGAGAAGGGGCACATTCTCCGGAGACTCAGCGAGAGCACGGCGCAGGGACTCCAGATCGGTCATGGAGGAAACCTAAACACGTGTCCTCTTTCTGAAAACTGAAATTGTGGGGGAATTCAATGAGCATCTTCGGGCGGTCGTCGACGCCAGAAGGTGGCCAGCAGACTCCCCATGAGACAATGATACACAGCCGCAATGGCTCCAGGGACTGACACCGCACCCGCGGCGAAATGCTGTTTCGCCAGGTGCACCGCCAACCCCGAGTTCTGCATCCCCACCTCGATCGCGACGGTCCGGCAGAATCGCTCGGACTGCCGCAGAAGGCGCGCGGCCACGTAGCCGAGGACAAACCCCATGGAATCGAAGAGAAACATCACGAGGAGCAGCGTTCGCCAGTGATCTCGCAGTTTCTCTAAGTTCAGCGCCACGATGCAGGCAACAATGAGCGTCACCGCCAGGACCGAGATCAGCGGGGCAACCGTCCTGCCCACATGATCAACCAACGAGGGAAAGAGCCCGTTGAGCACCATCCCCGCCGTCACGGGCAGCAGCACCACGGTGACCATGCTCCACACCATGGAAACAAAGTCTCCCCCGAGAGCCGTGCCTCCTAGCCAAAGCGTGAGAGCGGGCGTGAGGATGACTGAGAAGAGGGTGGATGTCATCGTCATGAGGACCGACAAGGGCACGTCCGCACGGCTCAAGTAGGCAATGACATTCGACGCGGTCCCGCCCGGGCAACAACCGACAAGAATGAGCCCCATGGCAAACTCCGGCTCCAAGCGAAACAGCTTGGCGCAGCCGAAGGCCAGCGAAGGCATGATGACAAACTGCGCCACGACCCCGATCATCACGCTGACGGGCTGCTTGAGCACCGCGCGGAAATCCGTCCAGCGCAAGGTGAGCCCCATGCCTAACATCACCACTCCTAGTGCCGGCGTGATCCATGGTTGAAACCAGGTGAAGTGCGACGGCGCCGCCACTGCCCAAGCCGTGCCGATCACGACCCAGACCGCAAAGAGGTTCGTCAGCGTGGTGTACCATTTCATGTCCCTGGCCTACCTGCCTTTGACGCCCTTGTCGATTCCTCCTTGTCCTCTCCGGTCCATTCGTCATGCTGCCTACTGACTTCACCCACATGCCTGCCCCTATCAAAGCCCTACGCGTCCATCCCGATGACAATGTCCTCGTCGCACTGAGAGATCTAGAGGCGGGCGAAAGCGTGACCGTGGAGGGATCTACCCACGCTCCTTGCGAGGCCATTCCCGCCAAGCACAAGTTCACCGACCGTCCACTCGCGACAGGTGAACCGGTGACCATGTATGGACTCACTGTCGGTCTGACAGAGTGCCCCATCCCTCTTGGCGGACGACTCACCACGGCCAATCTGACCCATGCCGTCGAAGCGGCGGCCCTCCGCGACACAGCCGCTTCTCCCACCTGGACGCCACCTGACGTGAGCGCCTGGGCGTCCCGCACTTTCCACGGCTACCACCGGGCAAATGGCGCTGTCGGCACGGCCAACGTTTGGTTAGTCATCCCCTTGGTCTTCTGTGAGAACCGCAACTTGATGTTGATGAAGGAGGCCTTGTTAGGACCCTTGGGATACGCTGTGAGCAGTCCTTACCATGCCTACGTGCAGCAATTGACCCATGCCCACGCAAGTGGCGACGCCCTACCTGACATCGTTGCCGAAGACAGTTCCGCCGCCACCAAGCAGCGTCTCTTTCCCCATGTGGATGGCGTGAAGTTTCTCGCTCATTCCATGGGATGCGGAGGCACCAACGGGGATTGCGATACGCTCGCCGGTCTGCTAGCCGGCTACATCGCGCATCCCAATGTCGCCGGCGCCACCATTCTCAGCCTAGGCTGTCAGAAAACGCAAATGGATCAGCTCCGCGAGGAGATCCACCAACGCGACCCCGGCTTCTGCAAGCCCTTGCATTTCTTCGAACAACAGAAGAGTCAATCGGAGCGCCAAATGCTAGGGGCCGCCTTGAAGGCCACATTCTCTGGCCTGGCAGAGGCGAACTCGCTGCGCCGACAACCTGCGCCTCTTCACCAATTGGTCCTGGGCGTGGAGTGTGGCGGGTCAGACGGATTCTCTGGCATTTCGGCGAATCCGGTTATCGGGCTCGTTTCCGATCGCTTGGCCGCCTTGCGAGGAACCGTGATCTTGTCAGAGTTTCCCGAGCTATGCGGCGCGGAACAGAACCTGGTCGACCGGTGTGAGACGCCCGCCCTAGCCAAGCGATTCCTCGAACTCATGGCCGCCTACCAGGCAGCGGCTCAACGTGTGGGTTCAGGATTTGATCAGAATCCCTCACATGGAAACATCGCCGATGGTCTGATCACGGATGCCATGAAGTCTGCCGGGGCTGCACGCAAAGGCGGCTCTTCTCCCGTGCGCGGCGTGCATGACTATCCAGGATGGGTTGAAGGATCCGGCCTGCAACTCCTCTGCTCGCCGGGAAATGATGTGGAATCCACCACCGCCATGGCAGGAGCCGGCGCCACTGTGATGATCTTCTCCACCGGCTTGGGCACCCCCACCGGCAATCCGGTGACCCCTGTCCTCAAGATCTCTAGCAATTCCACCATCGCCTCCAACCTGGCCGACATCATTGACTTTGACACGGGTCCCATCATCGCTGGTGAAGCCACCCTTGAAGCCCTAGCAGACTCCCTCTTCGAGCGTCTCATCGACACCGCAAGCGGCCGCTATCTCACCTGCGCCCAACGTTTGGGGCAGGACGATTTCATCCCGTGGAAACGTGGGGTATCTCTGTGAGGCTAGGACGTCTTCTAGCGCGCCATGGTGACCTCGTTCCCCATCCGTCCCCTTGCCGGCAGGGCTGAACTCGCTTTCAACGTGAAGGAGAATCGGCATCCTTTGCCAATCTCGCTCTGCAACCCGACGTTTCCTCCTAGCTTTTCCACAATCCGACGGACAATCGAGAGGCCGAGCCCATGCCCTTCCTCATTCTTCGTTTCGTCGAGTCGCTTGAACTCATCAAAGACCGTGTCCCGTTGTGACGGTGTGAGACCTTTTCCATTGTCCTGCACCCAGAAGACAGGATCCCCTCCCGATTCCGTCATGCTCCATCCAAGCACGGCTCTCGGACGTTCCCCAGCGTATTTGAGCGCGTTGGTGAGGTAATTCACCCACACTTGCTCAACCCAGGGCTCATGCCCGTCCACAGTGGGCCACTCGTCTCCATCAATGATGACTTCTGCCTTCCGTTGCTCAATCTCGTGCTTCAGTTGGTTGCGCACTTTCCGCACCAAGGACCCCATGTCGATGGGTTCGATCTTGGCCTCTGCATTGCCTACTTTTGCAAAGAGCAAGAGTGAATCGATGATGCTGCGCATCCGATTGGCGGCCTCGAGCAGGGTATCGACATTCTCATCAGTCCGATGCTCTTCCCCCAGCGTCATCAGTTGCGAAATGCCTAACAATGCTGTCAACGGGCTGCGCAAATCATGTGCCACCGAGCGATCAAACGCCGCCAGGTCGCGATTGCGTTCTTCCAGTCCGCTCTGCAGGCGTTTGATCGTGAGGTGAGTCTGAATGCGAGCTGACACCTCTTCCAACTGGAAGGGCTTTGACACATAATCGACCCCGCCCACCGTGAACGCCTTGAGCTTGGACTCGGTATCGTGCAAGGCACTGACAAAGATCACTGGAATGTCCTTATTCTCAGGATCCGCCTTCAATTGCTGGCACACTTCGTAGCCATCCATTTCCGGCATGTTGATATCTAGCAGAATGATATCCGGCTTCGATGCAGCGATGGCAGACAGAGCTAGAGCGCCACTGTGGGCAGGACGAATGTTGTATCCTTGTGAGGAAAGCAGCTCGATCAGCAGGCGCAAATTCGCCAGAGTGTCATCGACGACGAGGACATCTGCTTGATCCTGAGGAGGGGGCGACTGTTCAGAGGAGCGCATAGGATGTTCGGCGTACTTCGCGAAGGTGATTCTGTAAGGACTCAAATTGGAAATCCTCACACCATTGGAGAAGAGGAGCGGCCGCGGAAGGATCAACGTCCCTAAACTCCCAGAGGAGATTCATGGTTTCCTTCAAATTGAGACGAGCCGCCGCTTCCTCAAGCTTATCGAGCCAATCGAGTGGCATCTGCGCAATGGCAGGCTTTTCCGTCTCACCTTTGGGATCCGGTTCGGCCACGACGGGCTCAGGCTCTGGTTCGATGACAATGTCTTCGCTTTCCCATGCGTCCATGGTTACCTCATCAGTCTCCTCCTCGGGAGCCAAGACCGGTTCTTCGGGTGGCGGTGCCGCGGCGACGGCATTCAATGAGGCAGGCAAGGCAGACTCGCGAGGGATCAGCGGGATCTGTTCAGAACGTCCTTCGTAGTCAAAGATGACGCCGAGATGCGCCTCAAAGACCTCCACGAGACTTCTCTCGTGCACCGGCTTGGCGAGAAAGAGATCAAACGGCCCATCGGTGATGCGCCGCTCTGCCCCTTTCAAGGCACTCGCGGTCAGCGCCACCATGACGATATCACTGTCAGGATAACGCTCGCGAATCTTCGCTGCGGCGGTGTCTCCGTCCATCACGGGCATGTGAATGTCCATGAAGACCACGTCAGGCTTCACGTCCTCACAAACCCGCAAAGCCTCTGCTCCATCCGTCGCCGTCTGCGCAGGCAGACCGATCGATCCTAACAATAGCTCCATCCAAGCACGGCTTTCATGGTGATCGTCCACAATGAGCACCTTGGGAGGGGTCTGCCCAGCAGCCAAGCCGCACGCACGCTGATTCTGGGCCAAACGCCGATCATCGAGTTCAGCCGGATTCGGCTCTTCACATGGGATGGTGACCGTGGCGATGGTCCCTTCACCCGCCACGGATTCGACGACAATATCGCCCCCTAACAGACGCGCAAATTGCCGACTAATGGCAAGCCCTAACCCTGTCCCCTCCTGCAATTTCCGCCCAGACTCGGCTTGATAGAACGGCTGAAAGAGCGCCGCCTTCTCCTCCTCATTGATGCCTGGACCCGTATCGCAGATAGACGCGATCAGTGTCCACGCCGATGACGTTCCATCTGCGAAGCGTTGCTCCGCCCGGACCCGAAGAGCCACCTCTCCTTCCGTCGTGAACTTCACTGCGTTTCCAAAGAGATTGATGAGAATCTGCCGCAGCTTCACTTCATCCGTGCGCGCGTAGACGGGCACGGTGGGCGCAATCCCCAATTTCAATCGCACGCCAGGGTGCGCCCGCGTCTGAAACATCGACACGACGGAGTCTAGCAATTCCGTCAAATTAAAACTCCCGGACTCGACATTCACCTCCCCAGCCTCGATGCGCGACATTTCGAGCACATCATTGATCATATCCAGCAAGTGCGTCCCACTTCGAGAAATCATCTCGAGATACTGACGCTGCTGTTCGGTCGCGACGGAATCCCGGGCCATCACTTGAGAGAAACCGAGAATTGCATTGAGCGGCGTGCGCAATTCGTGGCTCATGCGCGAGAGAAACTCACTCTTCGCGTGGTTCGCAGACTCTGCTTCCGTCTTGGCTTTGGCGAGCGCACGATTCTTTCGAGCCAGTTCGTGTCGTTGCACCCGCTCGTGCTCGAAGAGTCGTGCTTGCCCAAGGGCGATCCCAACCATGTCCGCCACGGCTTTCACCAAAGCCTCGTCTTCAGACGCCCAATCTCGTTTCTCCTGACATTGCTGCAATACAAGGACGCCATTCACCTCACTCTGATAAGAAGTCCGCACCGCCAACATCGATTGCACGCCACTCTCTTGCAATGCTGCTAGAGATTCCGTGAGCACCTCTTCACGAGACACGTCTTCACACGAAAAGACCTCTTCCTCTTGGAGCAAGGTTTGTACAAGGGGGGACTTCACCGTCAACACCATCTCCTCTTCTAACGGAGACACCCCAGGAGCCACATGCTCACTAGTAATGATCAAGTCAGGCGTGGGCGACTGGTGATAGCTCAAGATATAGCAGCGATCGACATCCAGGCCTTCTCCCAAACCCGAGATGGCTGACTGCACGATCTCATCCCGATCAAAGCTCGCGCGCACCTGCTGCGAGATGCTCTGAAGAAGCTTCGCGCGATGAACCTCCCGCTGAAGATCTTCCACCGCCTGGCACGCTTCCAACTCCACCGCCACGCGACTCGCGAATAAGTCCAGAATCGTTTGGAAGGATTCTAACGCATGATTCAAAGGCTTGGAGCCAATGATGCAGAGATACCCCTCGCGCTCGCCTGACGCTTTCACAATGGGCACTCCCACAAAGCTCTCCGCATCACATTCCTGGAGAAACGCATTGTCAGGATGCTGAGACGCCGCTCCCTCCTCCACACAGATCCAGCCTTCGCCTGCCACATCCAACGGGGAATCGCGCAGGTCAATTTCCTCACAGACATGCCAATCCGCATCACGCCAATAGGCTCTGGTGAAGAACCGCCCTTCCTCTCTGGGGTGATCCAGCGCAACGAGGCCGACCTCCGCGTCCAGCAGTTGAGCCATGGCACGAGCGCCGCTGCGAAAGAACGCGTTTCCTGCTCGATTCGCAGTGGATTCGGTGATCAATCGCAGCCCATCGGAGAACTCGCGCAAGGAATCCTCTGCCAATTTGCGCTCCGTGATGTCTTCATACGACCCAAAGATCCCGATCACATCTCCATTCTCATCGTGCATAGGCACTTTATTCGTCTCCACCCACGCGTGGGTCCCATCCGCACGCTGCTGCCTCTCGGATATCTTCAAACGAGGCGCATTCTCTGCCATCACCCGCTGATCATCACGCGCGTAGGCCTTCGCGTCCTCCTTCTTCCAGGGCATGTCCTCATCTCGTTTCCCCACCAGAGCCTCAGGAGACTCAAAGCCCGCGTCGCGAGCAAAGCGCGAATTACAGCCCAAGAAGCGGAGATCGCGCCCTTTCCAGAACACGGCGATGGGAATGGACTCCAGCACCAGAGAGAGCGAGGCGCGGCTATCCGAGTAGTCGAAGGTCGTCGCCGCTGATTCCACACTCTCCTCTTCCTTCGAAGAAGCGGGCGAATGGTTCAGACCTTCGGGAGTGGTGGCAGGATCAGAGGCGTCCATGGGCTTCGAGGATCAGATAATCCACATCGACAATAATTTCCATATTAAAACGCAACGAAAGTCAGTTTCTCTGTAATAATGTCCCCGCTCTTCATCTCCAATGCGTCCTCATGGTGGTCATGGTGGCCTCTGAGTCGCGAATGCGAAGGTTGCGTTCTCCAGCAGGCACGGCAGAATCGGCGTAGCTCGTCCATTCCCTCCCATGTATTTCGACCCTTTCTACACCATCATCACCGTAGCCTCGATGGCCGCCAGCCACTTTGTCAGCACGATGCTACAAAAACGCTTTGCGGAATTCTCTCAGGTGCCGCTGCCCTATTCCGGGCGCGAAGTCGCCCACCGCATGCTGGCAGACATGGGCGTGCCCGAGGTCGAAATCACCGCAGCCCGTGGCCAGCTCACGGATCATTACAACCCTGCCGACAAGACCGTGAATCTCAGTGAGGTCGTCTATGGAGCCAACAACGTCGCCGCCGCCGCCGTCGCTGCGCACGAATGCGGTCACGCCATTCAGCACAAACGAAGCTACCCGTTTCTCAAACTCCGCTCCCGCATCGTCCCGCTGGTCCAGCTCAGCAACCGGGTGAACCAATTCCTCTTGATGATCGGTCTCGCCATGGCGGCGACCCAGATGGGCGCCACGGTGCTCCTCATCGGCATTGCCCTCTTCGCCATCACGACGCTCTTCGCCATCGTCACCCTCCCAGTCGAGTTCGATGCCAGCAAGCGCGCCTTGCAATGGATGGAAGCGAGCGGGCTGACCCAGGGCGAGAATCACGCCAAGGCCAAGAAAGCACTCTTCTGGGCCGCCATGACTTACACCGTGGGTGCTCTCAGCCAGATCGGCCAACTGATCTACTTCATCTCCATCTACCTACGCTCGCAAGAGCGCCGGGGCTGATCCGCTCTGCCAGAATGCCCTTAAGAGAGTCAGGAAAGGGCTCTACCTGAGGACCGAGCCCGCTCCCGAAACGACTCGGCCACCGGCATCTCTGCCGAGGGCTTCGTTCCAGCCCGGAGGAGGGGTATCACTGGTGATCGAACCATCCGCTTCCATCCGGCTATTGCCTAAATCAGGAGTCGCACAGCTGGCAAACACGATGAGGGCAACGGCGTAAGGGAAGAGGGCGAGTTTCATGAAGATTGAATCAATCAATGGGTTGTAGGGTCCCATAATCGTCATCCAGGAACCGTGCACAATCCACGGCAGTGGCAGGTGAGACAGGACTCGAACCTGCAACCCTCGGTTTTGGAGACCGATGCTCTACCAATTGAGCTACTCACCTGAAGGCCGACGCCTGGGCGTTGCCGTGTGGGCATTTCTCCCACGCTGCGAGGCATTGTCAAGCAGGTTTGGTATCAGTCCTCAGCCTCGATTCGATGAATGCGGTGGCGCCCTCATTCTTTTCCACTTTTGAGTGAAGTCGTTGTCCGGATTGCCTTTCGTGCGGGTTTCACATTCCAGAATGAAGAATAATCCATCGGAACTCGATCCATGGCCTACTTTCCGAAAAGCACCATCTGAGAGGGCTTTTGAAGCCGTTGTGCGGAGATATGCGGACCTGGTGTTCTCTGTCGCTCGCCGCCGCGCCTTCGGCAACCTCACCGTCGCCGAAGAGATCACTCAATCCGTGTTCAGCGACCTCGCCCAGAAAGGACCGCGTCTATCGCCCAAAGTGCTCATCTCAAGTTGGCTCTACCAACACACCTGCTATACCGCCGCGAAGTATTGGCGGGGAGAGCAACGACGCCTGCGCCGAGAGACCAGGGCGGCCGAAGCCATGGCTTCGGATACGGAAACCGCATGGCAAGATCTGGAACCTCTCCTCGATCAAGCCCTGCTTCAGTTGTCGGAGAGAGACCGAGAGGCAGTGATCATGCGGTTCTACGAAAACTGTCGTTTCAAAGAAATGGGGCAGCAGTTGGGAACCAGTGAAGATGCGGCCCGCAAACGTGTGGAACGCGCACTTACGAAATTACGGAGTTGGTTAGAGCGCCGTGGGCTGAGGGTCAGCGCGGTGGCTCTAGCGGCGTTGCTAGAAGAATCCTTTGTTTGTCCCGCCCCCGCCTCCATCATGGAGCCTTGCGCCATGCCCCAAGGTGACGCCTCCTGGACATCACTGGGGACCGGCTTGCCCATGAAATGTTGGACTGCGGGAATGATCACTATCGCTTTTGCCAGCGGCTTCGCCGTGATACCGGGTTGGCACAAGCTCACCGAGCAGCCAGGCGGGTTTCAGCGGGCTGGAGTTGGTGAAAGCATCGCGCGTCGCGAACTGCCTCCAATACCCCAGGCCTCGCGCCCTCAGATTCCCACACCAACCGTCGAAGAAGTGCTAGCCTCGGAAGACTTTGAGCAGCTGGATCTGCTGGTCGCCTTTCTGCCGACGGCTACTGAGAAGGAACTGGCGACGATCGTCGCCCACTGGGGGAAGTATGATTGGCAGCCTTTGCCTGATGCCAAATGGAAATTACTTCTGGCGCGTTGGTTAGAGATCGATCCCATCCGAGCGGCTCAGGCGGCCGAAGACTACGATCAACCGTACACCACGCACCGCTTGGAGGATTATGTTTATCTCGCCTGGGCGCAACGCGACTACAAGAGCGCCTTGCAGACGGCGATGGAAGATCCAGAAGCGGCTCAAGCCATGAGTGACGAGATCTCTAAGCGAGATCTGCCCGTGGCTCTTGAGCTGTTAGAACATTATCCTGGCATGCGTCGAATGGGGGAGAACGTGTTGGCGAAACTGGCAGAATCCATGCCCGATTCCGCTCTTGAGAAAGCGCAAACGTTGCCGGACAGTGCCCGCGATAGGGCGATCCGTGCTGTGATCCAGAAAGTGAGTGAGTCCGATCCCGTCGCGGCGCTAAAGCTTGCCGATTCCATTCCCTCTCTCATTGATCGCAACAACGCCAAAGTTGCCGTCATTCATCAGGAGGGACCGCGCGATCCAAGGTTTGCTTTTGATCAGGCACTCCAACTACCGCCTGGCAAGCAGCGCAGAGATACCCTCCTCTTCTGGGCAAAGCTGCAATCGAAGACTGATCCCATGGCAACCATCGCCCTCGCAGAGACCTTGCGAGATCCGCAAGAGCGCCGGACAGGCATGAGCTTCGCGTTGCGTGCTCTGGCAGAATCAGGGAAGGAGAATTTGCTCACCTTGCTAGACCGCTATGGCTGGGACCTAACAAAGGCAAACGCTAGAGATCAGATTGGGATGTCAGGGATTGGTGGTGGTGATCTTGGTAATGATGCTCAGAACGCAATCGT
The DNA here is from genome assembly GCA_030425385.1 of Verrucomicrobiia bacterium. Lineage (GTDB taxonomy): Bacteria > Verrucomicrobiota > Verrucomicrobiia > Verrucomicrobiales > DEV007 > JAACDM01. Next base: position 505,858 of record JAUIAH010000002.1, read on the forward strand.
GAAGCTAGGCGCCACAGATCCTGGCAAAGCGCTCGCTTATTTGAACAACCTTCCAGAAGGTGAATGGAAGGAACAGGCGCTCCACCAGTGGAAGAAACGCTATCCAGAAACCCCAGTAGAGCCATGACAAACACATTTCGCGCATACGTGATCTTCGCCTTTGGTGGCGGTGTCTTGTTTGGTGCCGTACTCACGAGGCCGAAGGAAGTGGATTCGGAACGTCCTCCCACGAGAGCCACTAACTCTCTGTTTCTCGCACGGACAAGCACATCCCACGCCGCAATTCTACGCCTGTTAGACGATTCAGATATGGATGAAGCTGATCGCTTCCACGCGATGGCGACCTGGCCACTGCCGGATAAGGCGAGTTGTTGGCACCTGTTAGAAAAGTTAGAAGGCCGTGAGAATCCCCTTCCAATTGGACTCCTCGCCCAGCGCATCCTGCATCGCCTCGCTTCTCTTGATCTAGAGGAAACGTTTGATCGCCTCGACGAGAAGAAGGGCTGGAGAACGCGCGGCGATCTCCTATCACTCTTATGTCAGCGATGGGCAAAGAGTGATCTCTCAGCCGTGGCTGATCGCATTGAGAGCATGACTGACCTGGGCAATCTCAAGACGAGATTGATCCATACGGCCATCGATCATTCCGACAGTGAATCTGTGGCGCTGGGCGTCGAGCTCTTAGTGAAATACCAATTGGATCCCGGCACAGGAGATCGCTTCCCTCGACTCTTTGGAACTCTTGCAAAAGCACAACCAGGCCTGGCCGCCGCACAGGCGATGCGCATCGCATCGCCAGATCATCGAACACGAGCACTTGAGATCGTGCTACGGGAATGGGGCGCCGTGGATGCGGAGGCGGCAGCGGCGTTTGTCATGGCGGACTCGTCATTGGGGACCTTGAATCCCTCCATCAACCGTCGATCGGCACTTTGGTCAGCGGTGGCAGAAGGGCTCGCCAAGATCGATCCCGAGCTCGCTCTTCAACGGTTCGAGCAATGGACCGGTCGAAGGGATTATGTCGGCATGGTGGTCCAGGCCATGGCACGAAGCGATCCACGAGCGGCCTACGAGTGGTTGAAGAAGAACGAGCCAGATGGTCGGTGGAACGCCGAGTCCCTAGCAAAGTCCTGGGCCGCTGTCGACACGGACGAAGCCCTGTCGTGGGCACGAAATCTTGAAGGGGAGAAGCAAGCCCAAGCGCTCACTGGCATCGCCCATACGATCAGAGATGCGGATCCAGCTAAGGCCTTCCGACTCTATGCTGAGGCGGGAAACGGAGACGGCATCAACATCCTCATCCGAAAGAGCGCCAACCGTGATTGGGGCGGCACTCTGGAAACCTTGCGACAATGGGAGGATCCACAACTTCGAGCAAACGCAGCCCTGTCCATGCTCGAACACGCCTATGCCGTTTCGCGGCCTCTAGGGGAAGATTTGAATGTGTTGCTAGAGTGGATCGACGAAGAAATGGGAGATCCCAATGGTGAGACGACGTCCCATCTCTTTCCGTTAGCCCACGCGCTTGACGAGACGGAAGAACGAGTGCTTGCGCAGAACTTTCCGCAGCTTTATCAGCAGGTTCTGCCGTGGCTGATCGATCATTACGAGTATAGCCGTCCGAGCCGCGCGGCGGAATTGTTGTTAGAGCTTCAGGATCCTCGCGCGCTGAGAAAGGCAGCTCAAGGTGTCTTCGCCCAGTGGGCCGCTCAAGATCCAGAGGCTGGAAGGCGCTGGTTAGGCAAGCACACACTCGGTGAAGCCGATGCCCTGGCTCGTGAGGTGTTTCATCACACTTTGGCTAGCTTTAGCCCGCCTCAGTCACCCTGATCGACTCCGGCCTTCATCGCGGCTTGGTCGAGCCTCTGGCGGACGCGGCGGGCGATGTCCGCTTCTTCCTTGAGGCGACCGACGACGTCTTCGATGGCCCGGTCGCGTTGGGGAAGATCAAGGCTGGTCGGATGCAAGATGGCGTCGATGTTGTTCCGCGTTTCACTCAGAGTCTTGTAAGCCTGAGAGATGGTGCTGACGATTTCTCGCTGCGTGTCTTCCAGTTCCTCCCGCTGTGCGTCGGTGATCTGAAGCGAGGGACGCGCCAAGCGGCCCTGCACCTGGGCGAGGTGATCGAGTTCATCGGCGATGCCATAACAGAGTTCATCAATCATGGCTTCCACTTGCCCGGCCCCTTCGGGAACACTTTCGCCGCGAGTGACTTCCACTTCGATCTCGCGTTTGAGTTCGAGAAATTTTCCCAAGGTGATGGCGAGATCGCCTGCTCGCTGTTTCCGCAGACGATCCAGGCGCTGCGTCATCTCATGGTCTTGCTTGAGGTTGGACTTGGTGATGACCTTCTTGAGCACCCGCTGCTTGAGAGCTTCCCCGGTGAGACGCCAATAGAACCAAAGAGCCGCGGTGGAACAGAGAAAGAGGAGAACGCCTACCCACCAAACTGGCTTGAGAAAGTACAAGAGAACTGCCAGAACCGCATAGACGCTCCACGTGATTGGCGAGGTCAGACGCGCGATCCAGCGCTTCCGCAGGATTTCTTCCTCTGCTAGAGGAAGCTGGAAAGAGGACAAACGGGCACTCATGGCTGCTGGCGGGCGTCGCGTTGGCAGGAATGCCACCAGGCGTCGGCTGCCCGACGCAGGCGCGCGACCGTCTCGGGATGGGAATCGGCTAGGTTCACGGATTCTTTCGGATCTTGGCTCAAATCGTAGAGTTCGACACGAGGCAAATCAGCTTGCTCCGTGACGACCAGTTTCATCACCCCCTCATGCCAGGCAAGCACCTTTCGCGATTGGAAGCCGATCGGCCCGGAGCGGGCCTCGCGTTTCTCTTCGATGACTGGCAAAAGCGTCTCGCCATCAAGGATGCGCTCGGGAGTCGGAAGATCGAGAACATCGAGCACGGTGGGCAAATAATCACTCGTCACGGCGGCACAGTCAGTGGTACGTGCGTGCGGTATCTTGGCGGGCCACTCCAACAAGGCGGGCACGCGCACGCCTCCCTCGTAGAGCGAACGCTTGCGTCCCCGCCACGGCCCCGCCGACCCAGGTGCCTCGGTGTTGCCTTCCGGACCGTTGTCACTGCAGAACCACACCATGGTATCGTCGGCCACTCCCAGAGCACGCAAATGCGCTCGCAGCCGTCCGATCTGCTCGTCCATTGCCGTGATGCATCCGTAGTAATTGCGTTCGTGTAACCCGTGACTTTGATAGGGTTTCCGGTGCTTGGCACTGGCCACGACTGGCAGGTGCGGCGCATGGAACCAGATGGTGGCGAAGAAGGGCTCGGACCCCATGACGCTCTCCTCAATGAAGCGCATGGCTCGTGTCATGATCACTTCAGAATCATCACCTAACAAAGGTTCATCAACCAAGTCACCCGCTTCATTCCAATAGTGCGTGCCGTAGTGCTCACTGGCATCCTCAGGGCTTAAGGCATCCCAACCAATCTTGCGGCTGGCACCCTCGCCGAACGTCTTTGGCACGCGCAATGGACCATGAGTCGGCACTTTCGATTCTGTTGCGAAGCTAACATCAAACCCATGCTCTTGTGGAGGCGAGTAATGGGCCACTCCCCTTGGGCCACCGCGATTGGCGTCTTTCACGGTTTTTGTCAGGGTCCCGAGATGCCATTTCCCAAAGAAGCCCGTGGCATAGCCCTGCTTCTTGAGGATTTCTGCCAGGGTGTCCTCTTCGGGTCGGAGATGACCCGAATTCGCGTAGGGAATCCCCAAACGGGCGGGGTGCCGCCCCGTGAGGCAACTCCCGCGCGTGGGCGAACAGACTGGGGCAGCCGCATAGAATCGCGAGAATGTGAGGCCATTCTTCGCCATCGCATCGAGATGCGGGGTCTGAATGAGCGCATTCCCTTGGAACCCCACGTCCCCCCACCCAAGGTCGTCCGCCATGATGAGAATGACGTTGGGCTTGGCGGCAACGAACGGCGCACCGACGACCATTAGGCCGAGGAGCAGACCGTGAATCGACATACGCATGCTTCTGTCAGGACGCTTGATTGCTTGCCTCGAGATCGAGAGGATCACCCGTTTCCTGCTGCAACTCGCGCAGGGTCTGGTGCATGTCGCGCAAACGATGCTTCTGTGAGGGGTCCTCGGCAAGATCGTGGGTCTCCGTCGGATCGTCGCGCAGATTGAAGAGCAAGGTTTTCTCAATCTTCGGGTAAAGAATCATCTTGTAATCCCCCACCGTGACCATGCGTTGCAGCATGGTGTAGGCACCGTAGATGGCAGGACGTCCGCGGTCACTCTCTCCACGCCAAATAGGCAGGAGACTTTGAAACTGCACCCGCTCGGGTGCCTCCACACCAGCCAGCTCCAAGGTGGTGGGCATGACATCCTGCAAATAGATGCGCGCTCCCGTGCGCGACTTCGCCTCAATGCCAGGACCAGCAGCCATGAATGGCACTCGAACACTGTGATCAAACATGTTCTGTTTGCCCAGGAGCGCGTGATGGCCACACCCCAAGCCATGATCTGCCGTGAAGACAATGTAGGTGTTGTCTTCCTTTCCAGACGCCTTGAGTCCTTCCAGGATCCGCCCTACCTGATCATCCAAGTGGGTGATGATGGCGTAATACTCGGCACGGTTCACCTTGACCGCATACGGCGTGCGAGGGAACGGCGCGAGCTTCTCATCACGGAGCTTTGCACTGCAGCCGATGGCATCTTTGTAGGCATACTCTGAATAGAAGGGCTGCGGTAACTTGATCTTCTGCCAAGGATATCGATCCACATAGGACTTGGGAGCCTGCCGGGGGTCATGAGGCGCATTGAAAGCAATGTACATGAAGAATGGATTCGCGCTCTCTTTCGCCATGCCCAAGTAATCGAGGCAATCATCAGCGACGATCTCGCTCCAGTGTTTCCCGCCCTTCCAGAATCCCTCAAACTTGGGGTCCGCGGGATCCCAAGGATCAGGCTGCCCCTCGATAGGGCGGTTGTACCCCTCAGGGGTTTGGTTAGGCATGCCTGGGCGGATGTGGCGAGCGACCTTGAAAGCTTTGTTAGCATCCGCCTTGATATGCCATTTGCCTGTGAAGTAGGTGTCGTATCCCACCGAGGCCAGCAACTGGGGCCAAAGCTGCCCATTCGGCTGCAGCGTCTTCCTGATCTCGTCCTCTTCTTTCTGAACATGCCACAGATACTGCCCCGTGACTAACATCGATCGACTCGCGACGCAAACCGCACCGTGATAGCCGCCCTGATTGTAAGCGTGTGTGAAGAGCTTTCCTCGTGCAGCCAGGGCATCCAGGTGCGGCGTCTCGACCTCGTCATTTCCATAGGCTCCCAGGCAATTGTAGGCAAAGTCATCGGCAAAGATGAAGAGGAAGTTGGGCTTTTCCTCCGCCAACAGCCGGGCACTGCCGAGGAAGGATAGCGTGAGAGTGAAGGCCAGAAGTCTCGTTGCAATCGACATCTGCGGAGCCTCTCATGCCAGCCCACTGGGCTCAAGCGGAATTGGACTTCCTTCTCGGGATGGGTATGGATGCGACCTGTCACCACATCATGAAAGCACTCGTCAAGAAACATGCGGAACGCGGTCTCTGGTTAGAAGACGTTCCCGAACCCGAGATTGGCATCAACGATGTCCTCATCCGCATCGATCGCACAGGCATCTGCGGGACCGACTTGCATATCCACAAATGGGATGCCTGGGCTCAGAAGACGATTCCCGTGCCCATGGTCGTGGGGCATGAGTTCGTCGGCGAGATTGTCGAGATGGGGAATAATGTCCACGATTTCTCCGTAGGCGATCTCGTCAGCGGCGAGGGACACGTGGTCTGCGGACGTTGCCGCAATTGCATGGCGGGTCGACGGCACCTTTGTAAGGATACCCAAGGCGTGGGGGTGAATCGCCCCGGCGCTTTCGCTGAATACATCAGCTTACCCCAGACGAATGTTTGGTATCACGCGGCCGGGATTGATCGGGACATTCTTTCCATCTTTGATCCCTTCGGTAATGCGGTGCACTCTGCCTTGTCATTCGATTTGTTAGGCGAAGATGTCCTCATCACCGGAGCAGGCCCCATTGGCCTCATGGCCGCCGCCGTTGCGCGCCACGCCGGCGCGCGCCACGTGGTCGTGACCGATGTCAATCCTACCCGGCTCGCCCTGGCAGAGAAGATGGGGGCCACGCTCGCAGTCGATGTGCGCGCGCGTTCCATCGCCGAGGTGCAGCAAACGCTCGACATGCATGAAGGCTTCGACATTGGTTTGGAAATGTCAGGGAATCCTCAAGCATTTCGCGATCTCCTCGATAACATGTGTCATGGCGGCAAGGTGGCCTTGTTAGGCATTCCAGAGAAGGAAATGGCGATTGATTGGAATCATGTCATCTTCAATATGCTCACCATCAAAGGGATCTACGGTCGCGAGATGTATGAGACCTGGTATAAGATGACCACCATGCTCCAGAGCGGGCTCGATATCAGCCCCGTGATCACGCATCGCCTACCCTACACGGATTTCGAGGAAGGATTCGACGCCATGTATTCGGGTGAAGCTGCCAAAGTGATCCTCAATTGGAAACGCTAATCTCTTGTGATCATGGCCACACGCGACGACTTCAGCCACCATCTCCAGCAGCAGCTCACCGAAATCGATTCGGCGGGCCTCACAAAACACGAACGGCTCATCACCAGTCGCCAAGATGCGCACGTCGCCGTGCCCCATCGCGATGATGTGCTCAATCTCTGTGCCAACAACTACCTCGGACTGGCTGGGCATCCCGACCTGGTCGCCACCGCGAAGGAGGCGCTGGAACGCTGGGGCTACGGTATGGCTTCCGTGCGTTTTATTTGCGGCACCCAGACGATTCATCGCGATCTTGAGCAAGCGCTTGCTTCCTTTCTCGGCACGGAGGACACCATTCTCTACTCGTCTTGCTTCGACGCTGCGGGTGGACTGTTCGAGGTCCTGTTAGGCCAGGAGGATGCCGTGATCAGTGATCAACTGAATCACGCCTGTATCATTGATGGCATCCGCCTGTGCAAGGCACAACGCTTCCGCTATGCGACCAATGATATGGCGGACTTGGAGAAGAAGCTGCAGGAGGCACAGGACGCTCGCTTCCGCCTCATCGTCACGGATGGCGTCTTCTCCATGGATGGCCATATTGCCAATCTCCCCGCCATTTGTGACCTGGCCGATCAGTATGAAGCGTGGGTCATGGTCGATGACTCTCATGCCGTTGGTTTCCTCGGTGAGCATGGCCGTGGCACGCATGAGCACCATGACGTCATGGGGCGCATCGACATTCTCACAGGCACGTTAGGGAAAGCACTAGGCGGCGCCAGCGGCGGCTACACGAGCGGCCGTCAAGAGATCATCGACCTGCTCCGCCAACGTTCACGTCCCTATCTCTTTTCCAATACGCTGGCGCCTGTCATCACCGCCACCTCGCTCAAGGTATTGGAGATGTTAGAACAATCCGATGCCCTGCGCCAACAACTCCGTGAGAACACGCATTTCTTCCGGCAAGGACTCACCGAGGCTGGGTTCGACATTCTGCCAGGCGAGCACCCCATCATCCCCGTCATGTTTGGCGAAGCCCGCCGGGCGGCCTCGATGGCAGAGCGCCTGTTAGAGCGCGGCGTCTATGCCGTAGCGTTCTCCTACCCGGTGGTACCAAAGGATCAGGCCCGCATCCGCGTGCAAATGTCTGCGGCGCACACCCGAGAGGACCTCGATTTCGCACTGAAACAGTTCATCGGCGCCCGCGACGAATTGGCCTGATCTAGCACCTTTCCCTAAAGGAAGGCGGTGTTCCACTTGACCCCTGGCCACTTGCCACGAGGTCTTTACCCATGGAGCACACCCTGGTCTATCTGACAGCGATCTTGGCACTGGGCATCACCGCCCAACTCTTGGCCTGGCGGCTGGGCCTGCCGTCCATTCTCTTTCTCCTCGCCTTCGGGTTCCTGGCCGGTGAGTTCTGGCAACGTCCCAGCGGCATGATCGAGGAATCCCTCATGTTTCCGCTGGTATCGCTCTCGGTGGCGGTGATCCTCTTTGAAGGAGGGCTGAGCCTCAAGATCCGTGAATTGCGCGAAGCGGGCACCGCCGTGCTCCGCCTCTGTACTTGGGGCGTGGTGATCTCTTGGGCCATTGCGACCTTGCTAGCTCATTTCCTCCTTGGTTTCGAATGGGGCATTGCCAGTTTGTTAGGAGCCATTCTCGTGGTGACCGGCCCAACGGTGATCGCCCCGCTCCTCCGCGTCATTCAGCCCTCGCAACGCGTCGCTTCCGTGGTGAAATGGGAGGGCATCGTGATCGATCCTATTGGAGCCACCTTCGCGCTCCTCATCTTTGAGATCGTTACCGCTGTGACCCTGGAGTCGGCCGCCATGGATGTGATCCTGACAATCGTCAAGACGATTGCCCTTGGTCTTCTCTTTGGCACCATCGCGGGATGGATCGTGACGAAACTGCTAGAGAAGCATGCTGTCCCCGACTACCTACAGAGCGTCTTTCTGCTAGTCGTGGTTTCAGTGCTGTTCACCGCGACGGACAGCCTGCAGCACGAGGCTGGCCTCCTCACCGTCACCGTCTTCGGCATCTACCTTGCCAACCAACATCGTGCGCGTGTCCGCCATATCATTGAGTTCAAAGAGAATTTGCGCGTCCTTCTCATCTCCACGCTCTTCATCGTGTTGAGCGGTCGCGTGAGCTGGGAACAACTAGCCAACCTAGGATGGCAAGGCGTGGCCTTCACCATCGGCCTCATTGTCATCGCCCGCCCTCTCAGTGTGTTCCTTTCGACTCAGGGAACCCAACTCTCCATTGCCGAGCGCTCGTTTCTCAGTGCCTTGGCCCCTCGCGGGATCGTCGCAGCGGCGGTCACGGCCGTCTTTGCCCTCAAATTGGAAACCGCGACCGGTGCGAGTGATGCCTTCGTTGCCCAAGCCCAGCAATTGGTTCCCGTGGTCTTCATGGTGATCGTGGGCACGGTGACCTTCTACGGTTTCGCCGCCAAACCCATCGCTCTCCGCTTGAACCTTGCTAGTCGTCAACGCACCGGCGTGCTGTTCGCAGGCGCATCCCCGTGGGTTCGCGACCTCGCAAAGATCCTCGATGAAGAGGGCATCCCCGTATCCTTGGTTGATACCAATCAGGAGAATGTCAGGAATGCGCGCCTTGCCGGCCTCCCTGCTACCCGGGGCAACATCGTGTCCGAATCAGTGATCGAAGACCTCGACCTGACAGGGATTGGTCGTCTTCTAGCAGTGACCCCAAATGACGAAAGCAATAGCCTCGCCGCTTACGAATTCGCCCATCACTTTGGCCGAGCGAACGTCTACAAGTTGTGTCCCGAGGACAAACCGGAACGGCTCGAACGTGACCGCATCGGCCAGCATTTCCAAGCCCCTTATCCCTTCGAGGGCCAGCCCAGCTTCGGCACGATTGCATCGTTGTTAGCCAACGGATACACCTTGAAGAAGACACGCGTGTCCGAACAGTTTGGAGAGGAAGCCTTTCGCCATTTATATGGCCCCGGTGCCATCGTCCTCATGGCGATCGATGCCGACGGTATAGGCCTATCGTTGGTGACCGAAGCCTCCCCCGCCAAGTGGAAAGACGGTCAGAAGATCATCGCCCTCGTTCCCGCCGATCAAGAAACAGGCGACGCCAACGCGCGTTAGCCTTTCCTCGCCTTTCGAGAAGCGATACGATCAGCGCCATGAAGTGGCTCGCGATCCTATCAATCGTCATCACCCTCACGGATGCGACGAACGGCGTCACCTTGGAGGTGCGAACCGTCGACGCCAACCAGGCGCCGCTCCCCGCCCGCCTGCATCTCACCAATCACGGCGGCAAGATCATGGAGCCAAGTGACAACACGGTCTTCTGGCGGGACCATGCCTCATCAGACGGCAAGGCAACCTACGAATTGCCATCTGGAACGTATCGCTTAGAAGTGGCCCGCGGCCCAGAATGGATCCCCGTCACAAAAGCCCTCGACCTCACAGATACCGCAGAACCTCACACCATCACGATCACGTTGTATCGCCTCACGGATCTTACTCAGGAAGGGTGGTGGTCTGGCGAGACGCACATTCACCGCCCTATAGATGAGATTGCCACCCTCATGGCGGCCGAAGATCTGCATGTGGGCCATGCCATCTCCTGGTGGAATCAGACGAATCCATGGCTAAAGTCACCGCCAGATCCTGTCGTTTCCTTTGAAGACGGCAGACGCTACTATCACTTGCTCGGTGGGGAAGACGAGCGAGACGGAGGCGCGCTTCTCTACCTGAATCTCAAACGCTCGCTAGCCATCGCTGAAGGAACTCAGCATTTCCCCTCATCCTTGCATTATGCCAAGGAGGCGCGCACCACCGGTGCCTGGATCGATATCGAGAAACCCTTCTGGTGGGATGTGCCCATGTGGATCGCTCATGGCATCGGCGACTCTATCGGAATCGCAAACAACCACATGCAACGCCTCGGTATGTTGGACAATGAAGCCTGGGGAAAGCCGCGGAATTTCAACCATTTCCCCGGCCCTCACGGGAATGGGCTCTGGACTCAGGAGATCTACTATCATTTGCTCAACGCCGGCATCCGTATCCCCCCTTCCGCTGGTGCCGCCAGCGGCGTCCTGCCCAACCCAGTGGGGTACAACCGCGCCTACGTTCACCTCGACGGCTCCCTCACCATGGACAAGTGGTTTCAGGGACTTCGCGCAGGCAAGGTCTTCGTCACCAATGGTCCGCTTCTCCGCGTCACCGCGGATGGTCATCCTCCTGGCCACATCTTTCACTCTGACAGATCGTCCATTCTCCTCACCCTACACGCTCAGATCGACAGCCACGACCCAATTGACCGCCTTGAATTGGTCCACAATGGGGTGGTGAAGCCTTTCCCCTTCCCTCAGCAATTTCCCATCCACGAGAGCGGCTGGTTCCTTGTCAGGGCCATCACCGAGCGCGAGGAGACCTTCCGCTTCGCGAGCACGGGGCCCTTCTATGTGGAGCTAGGGCCGCAACCCCAGCTTCCACATCAACGCGCCTCCGCGCGCTTCTTTATTGATTGGTGTGAGGATCGCCTCGAGACCTTACGAGCCGAGCCTGCCCTCACTGATTCCCAGCGAGAGCAGGTGCGGCAGCCATGGGAAACAGCCCTCGCCTTCTGGAAAGCGAAAGAGCTAGAGGCACCTGAACGCCTCGCGTTTCGTGCCTCTATCGTGGATGCCGACAGCGGTGCCCCGCTGCCTGCACGAGTCTATCTACATGAGCAAGATGGAAGCTGGCATTTCGTGCGCACAGCGTCTCCCTCCGGCACCGCAGTGCCCTATGAGAAACGCAATTGGATCCGTGCAGACGCCGAGGAAATGCACACCACCGTGTCGGCACACCCCATCGTCGCTTCGCTTCACCCTGGCACCTACACCATCACCATCGAGCGCGGCAAAGAGTACCTCCCGCTCACCGAGACCTTCACCCTCACGGATTCCCCCATCGATCTTAAACTATCATTGCAGCGCTGGGTCAATATGAGGGCACGCGGCTGGTACTCGGGCGATACCCATGTGCATCGGACCCTCGAGGAGCTGCCCAATGTCATGCTGGCAGAAGATCTCAATGTCGCCTTTCCCCTGACTTACTGGGTCACGGAAGCCTTCACGCCACCCACCCATGGCGATAAAACCTCGGCAGAGGATGCGATTCCTGACACTCTCATCAAGATTGACGACACCCACGTCATCTGGCCGCGCAACACCGAATGGGAGATCTTCTCCATCGGTGGGCACCGCCATACGCTCGGAGCCGTCTTTGCTCTTGGGCACCGCACTGCCTTCCAAGAAGGCGTGCCTCCAGTCTCACAGATAGCCGAGAAAGCTCGCCGAGAGAATGCTCTGCTCGACTTGGACAAGCACGATTGGCCGTGGAGCATGACCCTGCCGCCTACGATGGGCGTGCAGCTCTACGAGCTTTCTAACAATCACCTATGGCGAACAGAATTCGCCTTCCGCGAATGGAATAGCCCCACACCGCCCTACCTGCGCCCACCCCTGGACGCGCAATCGGGCGGCGAACGCGAGTGGATCCTCTTCACCATGGCAAATTATTACCCCTTGCTCAATGCAGGCCAGGCGATGCAACCCACCGCGGGCACAGCCAGTGGCGTCCACCCCGTTCCTCTGGGGTTTGGGCGCGTGTATGTGCACCTGCCAGACGGATTCTCCTACGAACGCTGGAAAGAAGGCCTCCAAGCGGGCCGAAGCTTTGTCACGACGGGCCCGATGATGTTTGCGACCATGAACGGGGCATCACCTGGCAAGGTCTTCACAGGGGAAGCAGAGACTCTCTCAGCCGAGGTAACCGGCGAGATTCTGAGCGAACAGGCGCTCGAAGCCATTGAGATCATTCACAATGGGCACCCCATCGCTACCATTCACCCCGAGAACCATCCACGGGCGCAGGGAGGCTACCGTTCGCCCCTCGCATTCACCCATCAATTCACCGAATCTGGATGGCTGGCACTGCGCTGCTGGGAAGTTCGCGGAGGCACGCGCGTCCGCTTTGCTCACACGGCTCCCTGGCATGTGCGTATTCCTGACAAACCCCTCTACATCTCCGAAGAGGAACGCGCCTATCTCATTGATCGCGTGAAACGCGAGATCAACCGTAGCCAACCACTCATGCCGCCCGCTGCCCTCCAAGAGTATCGCCGAGCGCTCCGCTATTACCAAGAGCTGGAGACAAGGCCACCCTTACCTGAGGAATGATGGCCTCGATTCCGTGCGGAAGCATCTGCCGCTTGCTCACTCTCACCAGCGCCCTCCTGGCGTCAATGAGTTGCCAGATCCTCACTCCCTACGAAGACCTGATCGCTGAGATCCCCTCGGATCAGTTTCGTGAAGTAGAGGGACTAAAGTGGCACGTGCCGCGATGGGGGCAAGGTGAACCCGTTCTCCTCCTCCACGGATTCGGAGCCTCCTCACATAGCTACCAAGACCTCGCCAAAGCCTTGGAGGGAGAACCCTATCATCTCATCGCTCCCGATTTGTTAGGATTCGGCCACACCGAACGCCCAACCGCCGTCCAAGCCTACGATCCTCTTTCACAGACACGTCACCTGCTCTCCCTGCTCGATGACTTACAAATACCCCAAGCGCACCTCGTGGGGCATTCGTATGGCGGTGGTCTCGCCATGCTCTTTGCACAATCCTATCCCCATCGCGTCCGCACCCTCACGCTCATCGCTCCCATCCGCTACTTTGGCAGCCCTGTCGCTTGGCTTCGCCATCGCACCTGGCGGTCGACTGCCTACCCCCTTCTGCTTGGGGCCCTCTGGTGTCGCCCCCTCGTCCGCACCGCGCTTCGCCAAGGTTTCGAGAATGATCGGCTCGCAACCCCAGAGCGGATCGATGCCTATCGGTCACGCCTCTTGGTCGAAGGTCTCCGACACGCCTATCACGGGCACCTCCAGATCCCGCGTTACCAAACGCGCTACCGGCTGGAACCAGAACGCCTGCTCATGCCAACACTCGTTCTGTGGGGACAGGACGACCGCGTCTTGCCACCGGCCCAGACTAGTCGATGGCTGCGCTCCCTCCCTGAGACATCATTCGTCCTCCTCTCGAAATGCGGGCATCTTCTCCCCGAAGAAGCCCCCGAACTCCTCGCCTACGAGCTGACGGCCTTCTGGGCTCAGAAGCGGCGAGCCAGTCACCAATAATCGCTTCAGTGATGATACCAATCATAGAGGTGCCGCACATTCTCGGCCTCCTCTCCCTCCTCGTCCTCCACCCGGCGCCAAGGCATCTCGGGCTCATTCTCAGAGACAATCACCCGCTTCAGTCCTCCTTTCCGAAACTCCACGCAATCGAAGTTCACCATGAACCCCATCTCCAAGCCAGAGAGCAGCAGGTGATTCTTCAGACGCTCCTTGTGGACCTGCTCAAGGGCATCCACCGCGTAGAGATGAAGAGCGATCGCGTTCTCCACCACGAAATCAATCGTGAACCCCGTCGGAATCGTGTTTCCCTTGTAGGTCACTGACACCGGCTGGCGCTCCTCAAAGAGCATCTCTCGAAGACGAAACTCATGGGCCAGCGACGCCCAGTAAGCCTCCAACAAGAGCCCAGGCCCCAGTTCCTTGTGCACCTCCATCAACGATCCCACCACAATGTGGGGCAGTTCGCGAAGATTCAGTTCCATCGACAAGATAGACCACTGTCACGCCAATCTGCTCGAAGGAAACGCGAATCTCCCCCGCACCAAACGCTCAGAACACCTGATCGAGCGCCACAACTCACTGATTCAGTGGAAGAAAGCCGAACAAATCTACCAGCATCCAACACGCCCCAACTCGTAATTCTACAAGGCTTAGAAGCGCTCTCTCATCACCCGAAAGGGTGGTATCGATGCGCTGTTCCCCTGAAAGAAAAGAGCCGCACCCGCGGAGGGGTGCGGGTGCGGCTAAAGAGGGGGCTGTGTCGCGGCAACCCCCAATCTGTCACCAGAGAACCAGGCATAACCTGATTTCACAAGCTTAGAGCAGACAATTAAACGGAAGGTCACAAGATAAAGCGAAATTATAAAGATTTCTTCGGAGCCGACCGCATCGCTTCCCAACACGCCGGAAAAACCCAGCGTTTGCCGCATGGCAAGCGCGAGAGGAACCACCGCCGGAAATCGCTTGCCAAGAATGGTCCTCGGAGGCACCGTCCCGCCCTCTCTTTCACTAAGGACAGGTGCCAGAGCGGTTTAATGGGCACGCCTGGAAAGCGTGTGTGCCGGAAACGGTACCGAGGGTTCGAATCCCTCCCTGTCCGCCATGATTTTCCAAATGCGAACCAGTACCGTCTGGCCGCGAAATCCCTTGAATCAAGGGGTTTAGGTAAAACTGAAACGAAACGCGGTACCACGAAGTTCGCATTCTGACCTTGAAAACGTTTGGATCGATGCCGCCGTCGTCGTCTTCTGGGTTGAAACGCGATACTCGGATGTCCCGGATCAGGAGCCTTACGAGTTCCTCTTGTTCTTCGAATCGTAGTGTTCCGAAGACGCTTTGAAACTCGACAAGGGCATCGGAGACCTTTTCTTCTTGGATGGTCAGGTGCTCTTTCCGCTGAATGTCCATCTGGACGATCTCACGGTCGATTTCGAGTTTCTCCTTCTCTTGCGCGAGCGCTTCGGCTTCCTCGATGAAGGCGTCTCCAAGACGGTCGGCACCCTTCTTCTTGGCAAGTTGAATGCAGTTTCGCAGGTCATCACAAATGGCTCGGTAGCACTTCTCAAGTTCGGCGGCCTTCTTCTTGAGCGGTTTGATTGAGCGCCGTCCCTCGACTTTGGCTGAGGCGAGGGTCGCGGCGATGATGTCTGGATGCTTGCCAAACTCGCCGATGACTTTGATGATGAATTCCTCGAACGGCTTGGAACTGATGTTACGAAGCTCGCAGGGAGATGCGCTGCCGTCCTTGGTGACATCTCCACAACTGTAATAGAGGTAGGGATTACCTTCGGGGTCTTTCTTACCAGATGGCTTGGGCGTCATGAGGTTCCCACAGTGTCCGCAATGTAGGAGGCCTTTGAGGAGGAGTTGATACTTGTTTCGGTCGGCGTGAGGTCGGCTTTCCGTGTTGTTCTCGACTAGAGCGTGGTTTGCGGCTCGCCAGAGGCGCTCGGTGACTAACGGTTCGTGTTTGCCTTCATACTCGATGTCGTTGTGAAGGATGACGCCTCGGTAGATGGGATTGGTGATGATGCGAGTGACACGGTCTCCGATCCAGCGCTTGCCTCCGACCTCCTTTTCTTCTCCGTTGCGACGCGTGATCGTTCGCGTCTTGGTGGTGACCCCAAGCTCATTGAGGTTGTCAGCGACAGCGGTAGGGCTCTTGAGTTGTTTGGTTAGGGTGAAGATGCGTTTGATGAGAGGTGCTTCATCCTCATCAGGCATCAGGAGCTTGGTGTTTTTGTCATAGCGATACCCAATGGGTACCCACCCTCCGTTCCAGAATCCGCGCTTGGCTCGTTCGAGACTCTTATGGCGCACCCGTTCGCTGGTGAGTTCCCTTTCAAATTGCCCAAAGCTGAGCAGCATGTTGAGCATGAGGTTCCCGGCAGGATCGGAGGTGTCAAAGGATTGCGTTGCGGAGACGAAGACGATGTTGTGTTCCTTGAAGATCTCCCAGAGAGAATAGAAATCCGCGATGGATCGCGTGAGGCGGTCGAGCTTGTAGACCACAACGGCACCAACTACGCCTGCCCGTGCGGCCGCCAGCAGTTCTTTCAAAGCTGGCCGGTCGAGATTCTTACCAGAGTATCCGCCGTCGGCGAAATGCTCTCCTTCGATCCAGCCTTCATGTTGTTTGATGGCAATCGCGTGACGGCAGATGTCGCGTTGAGATTCGAGGCTGTTGTAGTCGCGGCGAGTTTGTTCATCGGTGGAAACGCGGCTGTAAATTGCGCATCGCACCACTTTGCGTTTCGTTTGATTCGTGCCCGTTGGAGGCACCGTGGTCATCGTATCCATGGTTTGTCTATGAGTGTTAGTAGCGTTCACAATCCTCGCTATCCTGTTTTGGATGGCGAGGCGGTGGAAGCTACCGGAACAAACACTTAAAGGGCCGAAGATTCGGAAACGGACACGACAAAACGGTAGCCGATCAGAATGAAACTGGCCTGCGGATCGCTCCCTGTCGAGGGCAAATGCCGACGTTTGACTCGAACTGATATGCGCCTGTCCGCTTAGGCTGCGAGCTGATACGTGGTTCCACGGGAACTGCCGTTACGCACGATCAAACCGCGGTCTTCCAACGACCGGAGGCGGCGGTACGCTGTCGTGCGAGACAAGTGGAATCGCTTCCGCACTTCCGATGGCGAGACGACGTGAACCCTCGAGATGAACGCGAAAAGGTCTGTCAGTTCTTTGGGAAGCAACTTCCTCTCTTGCTTAGCTTTTTGATTACACTCGGTTTTGTGTGCAGCTAGATCGCGGTTGGCTTGTTTTCGAAGCAGGAGCCGTCCAACGCCGACGGCTAACAGGGCACCAATGCGTTCAAGTCTTTCGGCATCTGTAAGGACTTCCGCCATTTCTTGCGGAGGTAATTCGTTCTTTCTGGTCGAACATCACACTCTTTTCACTCCGAGGCTCCATCTGCTTTGGAGGGAGAGGTCTCTCCCTGCGCGCCTACTGCGTGCGGCGCTACCCTCTCTGCGGGACACCCGCAACGCCCGATCCGCTTCGCGGCAATGCTCTATGCGCTGACGCGTTTTTGTTGGGGGGTAAGGATGGCCACCCACTTCAGCCCCCGCCACAGAACCGTCATGGATGCGTACGCTGCTTCGTTCCAGCGGCGCGGGAGCTTGGTTTCCGCTTCCAGCTTCGCGGCTCTCGCATCCACGACCGTTCTTCCCCCCGCGACTCGCCACCCACCGTTGATCGGCAGCACCCGGTTTCACCCGGTGCCGGAGGTTTGGAAGCTCCGCGCCGCACGGGACGCCAGGGCCCACACGATCCACACCCAGCCCTCGCGTCCCGCGTGCCATGGTTTGGGCTTCGCCTTTGGTGTGACGGGTCTTGCACCGTGATGCAACCAGCCGGGAGACGACCACCGCGTTCCCACCCCTCGTCTCCCGGCTGGTTCCACACCGTGCGCTTTCTGAAGGCAGCCTCCCGTTGGTCGGTGGGTGATTTGGAGAAGCTCCGCACCCCGCACGGACGGTTGGGCGTCCACGGGAAAATGGGTATCCCAGAGGGAGCCCTCCTTCCCTTCGGCATTTTCCCTTAGGACGCCTGCACCGATCCGCGCCTCTCGCTTCGCGTCTTTTTTTCTCTCGAAAAAATGTTTTTTCTATCCGCCCTTCTTTCTTTCCTCATGGCTGACGCCGCTTCCTTTATCCTTCTTAGTTGCTTGTTAGTCGCAACCGCATCTCTCGGCTCGTTGGCCGAGGGTGGTTCGGATCAGGTGGCTTGTTTTGGCGAAACAAACGGCTCTCTGGATGCTTGTTAGGGTGGTGCGTAGCATATGCGTAATGATCTGTCTATCAATGCTTTATAGCTGCATTTTTCTTCAATATACCACTCGATTTTCATTGAAATTGTTCATTAGAACACTATGCTATTCTTACCACTTTGAGAGCGCATGAGGTGCTCTCACTTACAAACACAAAACCACATACCTACCCGAAAGGAACCTAACTATGTTCACGAAGAACCACATCCAATTGACCGGTAATATCGCGAAAGCTGCAGTGACTCGCCAAGCTGGTGAAACTACGGTGACGCGCGCTCGCTTGATCCACAATGAGACGGTGCGCAATGCCGATGGCGAAACGACGGAACGGCTGGTGGCCGTTGACCTCGATATCTGGGGAGCACGGGGCGAGGCGTTCGCCAAGCACGTCACGACCAAGGTGCCTGTTTGCATCGAAGGACGATTGCAGCTCGACCAGTGGGAACACGAAGGCCAGAAGCATTCCCGCCTGCTGGTGCGGGTGGATGACTGGCAGTTCCTTGCCGCGAAGCCCAGCGAGAAGGAGGAGAAAGCGGCCTAACCAACGACTGCTAATCACAAAACACATGGCAAGCGCGGGGAGGGGTGGCAGCCCCTTCCCGCCAGAGCCTCAAAACCTAACTACGTCGGAAAACGGAAGCGATTATGAAACTCAATAATCTTTACTTACACTGTGGCGGGTCGCTTGTCGAGCCCGAGGAACTGGAACGCGTGAAGACGCCGGAAGCGGTGGGACGTTGGCAGCCGGTAGGCCATGCCACCTTGGCCGCGCAGGTGCGCCGAGGATTGGAAGACGCCGGTATGCAGATCCTCACCGAAGCTCATGCCTTGAACCGGGCCGGGGCGCAGTACTTTGGATTGATGCAAGTGGCCATCGATGGCCAGGAGGGCGACCAATGGGGCACGATCGTTGGTTTGCGCAATTCGCATGACAAGCGCTTTCCCGCAGCGTTGGCCATGGGTTCCAGCGTGTTCGTTTGCGACAACACGTCTTTCTCTGGTGAGGTTGTGTTAGCGCGACGCCACACAACGAATATCTTGCGCGACCTGCCGGAGGTCACGACGCGAGCCATTGGCAAGTTGTCAGACTTTGTCGGCATGACTGAGCGCCGAGCCAGTCTCTACCAGAAACGGGAAATGGGCAATGCGGAAGCGCATGACTTGATTGTGAGGGCACTGGATGCGCGAGCGATCACGACGACGATGGTGCCGAAGGTGCTGGAGCAATGGCGGGCCCCGAAGCATCCGGAGTTCAATGGCCGCAATCTGTGGTCGCTTTACAACGCCTTCACCGAGACCTTGAAGGGTGGCTTGATGCAGTTGCCTCGACGCAGCGAGGCCTTGCATGGTGTGTTGGATGGCGCGGCGCAAGTGGCAGGTGCAGAATCGTCGCTGGCATTGCCCGCCTAACATCCACACAGGAAAGGAACAGACCATGACGGTTTCACAACCTCAGGAGGCGACGGGCGTCATTTGGCGCGGGGAGGCTTACCCGCGACCTTCGGACGAAGCCTTGGAGTTCTGGAGTCTCGATAGCGTTTGCGAGACACCGGATGGCGATATTGTCGAACCGGATCATCCCGATAGTTGGCTGAGCCTTTTGGGTTTGATCTAACGTTCTTACTTCAACGCACTTTCATTGTAATAAGTGATCGTTTGCACTGGGCTTGCCAAGGTGGTTGAATGGTCGTTTCACCCGATCATTCAACCGCCATGGACGCTCTCTTCACCACGTATCAACGCGCTGCCATCGTTTGGGCTGTGGGTGGCGTTCTCTTTGTCGTCGGCTGGTTTGGCTATCACTGGATCCAGCGGCGACGCTTCTACCGACGCAAGCTTGCCGATCCCTTCCCGAGTTACACGCGTTACTGGCTGGTGACACGTAGCGAGAGCGTGTTGGTGCTTGGCTTTGTCGGGGCGATCTTCATGGGACTGCTCTGCTTGTTGACGGGAGCGGTCGACATCATTGACGGGCCTAACATTTGATTATAATTTCCAGAATCGGAAATTCCGGCGCGGCCATGCTGCGTGGAACTTGCATGGCCGCGCCGGAGGTCGGGCTTCATCGCCCGTTAGTTTGTGGCTGCGCCAAGGACTAGCAGAGGGACTCAGTCTTCGTCATCTCGCGAGCGGATGTCGATGGCTTCGATGTGGCATCGCGCCGGTTTGCCGGTGAGTTCTTGATCGATGACGGTGAGCGACGTGACGGCCACTTCCTTGAGATGAAAGGCGCGCAGTTCGTCCCAGAGTTTGCCGAAGCCAGTGCCCTTGAGCGTTACGATCCAATCGTCGAAGGTGATCTTGATCTGGACGGCGTCGGTCG
>JAUIAH010000011.1 GCA_030425385.1 Verrucomicrobiia bacterium
CTCAAATCCTTGACCTCTTGCAGGTGGCTGTGTAGCCACCAGCTTGAAATTTGCGAATAGCCGAACGGGCCTTGTTTTATAGGGTATCGGCATCAATAACCGCATTTCAAAGGGGGTAAAATGCGTCTATGGCGATCTGATTCATGAGATCAGAGTCAGCCGCAATGGCTATATCACGAACTTGCTCACCGCTAGCGGTAATGACGAGACGAACGATTGTCCCTTACCAAAGACGCCGTCGGTCGGTGCCGGAGGATTCCGCATCTACCCGCTTCACGATGATCTAGAACTTCACAGCGCGACGGGCCGCATATACTATCAATACTTCCCAGAGAGTCCGCATTCGGTTCATCGATGTGGGGTGCATGTCATCACTTGGCATGACGTCTTTCATGAGGGCACCACGAATAAGAAGACATTCTCATTTCAAGCGCTCCTGTTCGACAACCTGGATATCCTGTTTCAATACGGCCCCGGAAATCCTGAACAGGGCGAAGGGTCTACCACGGGCATTCAGAACGCCACCGCTAGCATTGGCCTAAATGTGACCTGCAATGAGGAGCAAATTCCGGACGATTTCGCTATCCTGATTCAGCCGCCAGTGATCGTCGTGACGACAAGCGACGACGAACTCGACACACCTGCAGGAACTGCCATTTCTCTACGGGAAGCGGTGCGTGATTCCCTTGATGGCGGACGCATCGAGTTTGCCTCAGGAATGAACCAACGGACAACTGAACTCGCGTCTTCTGAGGGGGGTGTTGGCACCTCACTTGGCATCGACGGCAAGAGCCTTGCTATCGATGCTTCCGCGCTCTCCGAGAAATTCCACATCACGGGGTCCAAGACAACCTCCCACTTCACCATCCGCAATGCTGGCTGGCTCTCCCTCGACAATCTTAGCCTTGAGCAGGCGAGCGCTTCCGGATCGACCTACCTCGCAGACAGCTCGGGTCTCGTCGCTTGCTACTGCCGCTGGCTTGCCAACCGAGACTCGTCAACAGACGAGGGCGGCGCGATTTCGATGCTCACGTCGAAGGCAACTGTCAAAAACGCAGCAGGACTCTATCGCTGCGACTTCATTGACAACTCGGCTTCTCTTCGTGGAGGCGCGATCTCGGTCACAGGCGACTCGAGACTACGGGCCGAGAAATGCCGTTTCTGGAGTAACAAGACTCCCGATAGCGTCAGCAGTTGTGGCGGTGCGATTTACCTAGCAAATGCGCGAGTTGAGCTGCGTGAATGTGACATTGCTACCAATATTGCGCGCTTGGGCGGCGGCATTTACGCATCGGGAGGGGTCGAGCTGGAGGCGATACGTTGTACCTTTGACGATAATCGTGCGCAGATAGGTGGCGGAGTGATCTACAATGGCACTAGCAAGGCATCGAGTGGCTTGTTCCGCTACTGTACGTTCTTTGGAAATTGCGCTTCGGCCGTAGGCGGTGCGATTGCAGAAGCGTCGTTCATACCCCCACTGGATCTCGATACGTGGCACTGCACCTTCTATAAAAATGTCGCTTGGAGCGGTGGCGGCGCGTTCTCGTTGGAAGATGCCACTTGCCATGCTGCCGCGATCATCATGGCGGACAACGGTAATGATCAGTTACGCATCAGTGGGTCCGGTGCGCTCGATGGCACCATGGGCGATAACCTAGAGACTGGCAATGAGGCGAATTTCGCCTTCTATTGGGGACAGTCTGACATCACCGCAGGCCTCACCGACCTCGGCAATCACGGCGGCTTCGTCCGCACCTGTATGCTGCTGCAGGAAAGCGATGCGATCGACGCTGCGGTCCTCGGCGTTCGGTCACTCGCTTCTGATGCGCGCGGATTGCCTACGTTTCGCGACGGCGGTGCCACCGGCGATACGGCGCACGACTCCGGGGCGGTTGAGATTGGTCCGACCTTGGAGGTCACCCATGGCGCAGATAGCGGAAGCGGCTCTCTCCAAGTCGCGCTCAATGGCGTCCAAAGCGGTGGGGTGGTCGCAATCACGACCAGTGACACTATCAACCTGCCATCTAGCGGTTTCACTGTCCCTGCGTCGCGCGCGGTCTTCGTGCAGGGCTATTCTTCTCGAACCCATGTGCACAACTTGGGGACCCATTTGAACAACCGTCAGGCTCTCGCGCTCTACAACATCGACGCGACAGCCGATGCCCCGGCAACTGGGATCACCACGGCCAAGGAGGCGCAGCTGACGACCCATTGTTGTACGTTCACAGGATTCGTCGTCCCTAACCGTCCCTTGCTTGAACTTCACGGCGCCAACTCGTTGCTCGCGACCACCATAAGCAACGTGCTAATAGGGCCATCGCCTCCGATCCCAAGGGTCGCCTGCCTGGCCGTCAGAGGTGTTGACGCTACCATGATCACACGGGACTGCCTCTTCCAAGGCTGTCGCCCAATGGATCATGACTCGCTTTCAACCGTGATCGTCGATGGATCCAGTGCTCATTTCCAGCGATGCTCGCTTGTCGACAACATCGCGAACCCGACGAATCTCTCCGGGGGTGTCATTGTCGCCACCACATCCCTTACCATCGGCAGCAGGGTCTGGCTTTACGCTGAGGGCAACACGATTGTTGACAACCACCTTAGTGGGAGCGGCAGTTGGACGTCGCGAGGTGGCGGTCTTGTGGTCGCTCCAATAGGCAATGCGTCGATCAATGTCCGCTCGGCTTTTGCCGTGATTACGAACAACACAATTGCTAGCAATAGGAGTACAAACTCTGACACTGCGGCTGGTTTTTTCATTAATAATAACGGAGTTGATGAAGTGACTCTCACGCGCAATATCATTGCAAAAAACTCTATTAATGTGCTAACTGACGGTGTTGTTGATATCACTTCGGGTGGCGATAACCTCAGTGACACCGCACCATCGTTCTTCACAGCCACAGACATCCCATACGTTGATCCTCTCCTTGGGCCTGCCGTCTTCGGACCTAATCAAGTGCTTGTGTGCGTTCCCAGACCTGGCAGCCCATGCATTGATGCCGCAGGAACCCTGGTGCGGCCTGATTCCGGATGCCTCGATGGACGGGGCCTTCCTCGAGCATTCGATGGCGATGGCGACAACGTTGCGCAGCTCGATATCGGTGCGGTCGAATCTGGTCGCGTACTCGCGGTCACAACAGATGTTTATGAAACCGATGGGCTCGGCAAGGGTGCTGGAAATTCCCTTCATGACTGTATGGATGCCGCCGCAACTTTCGGCAACGTCAACATCGGCTTCGACCCAAGCCTGGACTACGCGACTTTGGAAATCCCGGTCAATGGAAGCAGCCTTACTCTAGCTGAAGATGCAACCGTCGACCTCGATGGCCGGAATACGAACATCGAGATCATGCGTTCCGATCTCACAGCCCTTTTCCAGTTAAGCGGCACTACGACGCTCTCGGTCAGCGGGCTGCATCTCAACGCTGATACCATGACGAATCAGAGTGGCTCGCATCCGGTCACCGTCGCCACTTACGCAGAATGTCGCATCCGCACCAGCTGTGACTTCGCTAAAAGTAGGGCTCTGGTGGCCCATCGCGACTGCGACCTTACTGGCAGGGTCTTTGGTCCCGGCCACATGTTCTCGATGGGCGTCGGAGGCGAACGCCGGATTCATCGATGCACCTTTCACAACATCACTGGTAGCGGCCATATCCTCAATGCGGTCACACGCTCGCGACTTCTCGTCTCCGACTCGACCTTCGCCAATAACGCAGTCAGCATCATCGAGAGCGACGAAGCGGCCATCCACCTGCTTCGATCGACGATAACACGCAATGGTGGCGGGTTGGTCTTCGATGGAACGTCGGACTCGACTCGGCCTTGCGTACTACGCGAATGCCTCATGGCTAACAATGCAGCAAACATCACAGGAACTGCCTCGGCTACTTCGACCGGCCGCAATCATCTCGACTTCACCCATGCTGGCTTTAGTGCTGCCTTAGGCGACCGACAGAACCGGGCTGGCTACCTCGCGCCGCTTGCCGACTACGATGGAGACGGTCGCATGGAAGCACCGCTTCTGGCCACCAGTGCCTCGTTCAATAGTAGTACTGGGGCTCCTTTGCCGAGCGGGGACGTCATCACGGTGACCACGACCGCCAACCAACTCGATTCTCCAGCCGGAGCCGAAATCTCATTGCGTGAAGCCCTGCGGGATATCTCGGAACACGGCACCATTGTATTCGACGCCTCGCTCAATAACAAGACGTTCAACATGGGTAGCACCTTGGCTGTCGACAAGTCACTCACGATCGATGCCACCTCACTCCCACTCGGCATCGACCTCACCACTCGACTGTCCTGGACCGGCGGCCAGCGTATCGCCATGCGCGCCGTTCACATGCGTGACATCACTAACAGTTCCAATGGTGGAGCCATCTCTTGTACTGCAAACGGCGGGGCGTTCATCGCCAGCCATTGTGCGTTCTCTGGAAACAATGGGAACAATGCCGGTGCTATCTACATCGTCGGTGCCGACCTCGTCCTGGAGAATTGCACCTTCTCAGCGAACACGAGTACGGGGGCGAGTGCGATTGCTATGCCAGGTAGCCACGCGCGTATTGAGTTCTGTACTTTTGGTGAAGGTGTTGGAGGTCTTACCGCCGATACGGCCGCTCCGATCACAGGTGCGGGCCCCTCGTTCAACAGCCTCGACCTCTACGCGAGTGTCTTCTTTGATAACTTCACTTCCAATGCCACGACGCTGGCCCAGTCCGTGGCCACGACTGCTGCCCTGAAATCGCGTGGCTATAACATGTTCCCCGATTCTCCCACGGGAGCACACGCAACGGATGCAGCGGGACTCACCTTCTTGGGCGGCAACTTCATGGACTTCAAAGACTACGGCTTTGGCACGGCGTGGGTTCCGAGTTATGAAACCTTGCCCTTGGTGGGAGCGCCTATCGATTCTGTCTTATCGTCAGGGTTGGTGCCGCCTGAACACGACGCTCGGGGACTGACGCGCCCGGCACGGTCGTTGCCTGATGCAGGTGCCCATGAATGGGCCTCGGAGCTGGAGGATACGGACATGGACCTGCTCCCTGATTGGTGGGAACTCTTACAGGGCCTCAATCCGAATGTGGCAGATGACACGAGCATCGATACCGATGGCGATGGTGCGTCGTTGTTGAATGAGTTTCAATGGCGCACGGATCCAAACGATGCCGCTTCCTTCTTCAATGCTGATCTGCGCCCCACGGCTATCGGTGCCGATATTCTTGTGAATACGGAAGCAGGCTACCCCTACATGCTTGAGACCTGTTCCGATGTCACCAGTTGGGAGCCAGCCAAGGGATTCTTCGGAACCGGTCCGAATCAGACGTTGCTGTACAGAACGAACGAAGACCGTCGCTTCTTTCGCATACGATTCAATTGGTGACCCTGTCATGGCCCGACTGCAGAAACTCTAGATAATCGTTAAGACCTGTGCGCGCGCGAGTTATCTCCTGATGACACCTCACATTATACGATGATCGCGCTCACAAAACCACTTAGCCTTCTATGGTTCATCCTTGCATTTGCCTCACCAGCTTGGGCGGTCTTTCCGAAACCAGGAGATTGGAAACCGCTCGTACCCTCGCCCTCACCTAACTACATGAACTGCGTCGCTTACGGAGACGGGCTCTGGGTCGCCGTGGGGGACTTTGGAGCCATCGCAACGTCCACCGATGGGGTGAACTGGACGCACCGCGAATCCTCGGCACCCAAGGACTGGGGCGTCGATCAAATCACCGGGTTTGAGATCACTTCCGTCGCCTTTGGCAATGGCAAATGGGTTGCGTGTGGCGAAGGCGGTCTCGTGTACACTTCGAGTAACGGCACTGAGTGGTCGCACCACCTTGCCTACGAAGCAGAGCACAATTTCTTCGAAGAGATTGTCTATGCCGAGGGCTTGTGGGTGATGACAGGGACATACACCGGCGTCCTGACATCATCCGATGGCGATTCTTGGGTGCAGCGCTCTATCGATCAGGCCAATTGGATTTGGGCGTTAGCCTACGGAAACGGGCAATGGGTCTGTGTCGACACGGGCGGCAAACTCTATTCCAGTACGGATGCGGGAAGTTGGCGGCTTCAGGGAACGGTACCCGTAGACAACAACCAGTGGATTGAAGATATTCATCATGCAGACGGCCAATGGATCGCCGTCAGCGACAAGCCCAGCACTACTGGCTCTGGCAAGATCTTCTCCTCGACGGATCTTGAGTCATGGACCCTTCGTGAGGAAGTGCCCCTCCATAAATTGCTATCTGTCTCACATGCGAACGGCCTGTGGATCGCTTGTGGCGGAGCCAATGGCATTGCGGACGCTATTGCGGATAGTGGGTATGAGGGTGGGGTCATGCTGACATCCCCTGACGGCATCACATGGACCGAGCGACCAATCGCGCGCTCGACAATCAATTGGGAAGTGGCTCACGGCAACGGGCGTTGGTTAGCAGCAAGCTCAAGCCATGGCGGTCTGGCCTATTCTGACAATGGCATTAATTGGCATAGCCACCAAGCTCACTCGATAGACACGTTACCGTTGATCTTGGATGCCGACTATCATGACGGCATGTGGGTCGCCTCTCAGACTGAGGGCACCATTCTGCAATCGACCGATGGGAAGCACTGGATCAGCCGCGTTCTAGATGATCGCGAACTTTCGGATTGGTTCCAGGTGGTCCATTACTCTGAAACCTTTGGGAAGTGGTATGTCGGAGGAGACTTCGGGCGGCTCTACACCTCGGATGATGGTGTCGTTTGGGAGCGTGTTAGCATCGGCATCCGTGGTGTCGAGGGCATCGCCGAAGGCAACGGGAAGATTCTTTGTGTCGGACGCAGTTGGGACGTGTATGAGTCGACGAATGGCATGACTTGGGCCGAAGCGGATCATCCGCAGAAGGGCGTGGCCGAGGGCCGCTACAAGGCGGTATCCTATCAGAACGGCACCTGGGCTCTCTGTGGCTCTGCTGGCACGGTCGTCTATTCGACCGACGATGGCGATTCCTGGTCGAAGTCGACTATTCCGGGCGGAGATCGGCTCAATGACATCCACTTTGCCAACGGACTCTGGGTTGCCTGTGACAGACGCGGCGATATCTTCTCGTCAACTAATCTGGGAAGCTGGACCAAAGCTAGTCTCCCCTCACGTAACCATCCTCGGATTGGTAGCAACGTCGACTACATCGATTCCACCTGGGTGTTCACTGGCTTGACTGAGTGGACCGATGGGCATGTGTTCACTTCGTCGGATGGCAAGAACTGGAACCTGCAGCCGCCAACCGTCTATCCAGGAGGCGCGATCGAAGAGATCATCAAAGTAGACGACGACTGGTATGCCTTTGGCAGGACGATGCTGGGAGTCGGTTTTGTGATGTCGACGACAGACTTTCCGGCGGAAGACTCGACGGATAGAAGCCTGATCTTCTCAGATTCTGCCAGCTACACTGTCACGGATACGAATGAACCAGAGCAGTTCACCAGCTTACCGATGGCGGAAACGCTAGGCGGCGGCGAGGAGACCCTCTACGTTTCCTTTCAAATCAAACGTGAGAGCGGTTTTGGACCGCTTCTGGATTTCACCGCCCTGCAACTTTCACGCAGTGCGACCCATTTGCCGATGAAGGATGATCTCGGCTTTGGAAACGGCGGCCCGACGACCTTCTACGGGATCATCGTCGAACCCCTGCATACGAGTTGGCCAGACACTCAAATCCCGCTCGACAACGACACCCACACGATTATTGCGAGGATCGATTATGCTGCCGGGACGGTTTCCATGGTGACCGATCCGCAGTCCGCTTCCGATATCGAGTCGGCCAGACGCCACCCGGCGCCTACAAACCCCTTCAGCACGATCATGCTGCGTGCGGGGCACAATGACACTTCGTACACCTACAGCAGGATTGCGTTAGGAGAGAGCGCTGAAGCGGTGTTGGCCTTTACAGAGCAAGCAAGTCCAGGAGTTCCTAACAGTGAACTGGATCCGATCAACTTCCGCGAATGGGAGTGGAAGAAGCCTGTGCTCACGAGCGAAGACATCAACGATGTGGCCTACGGAGGCGGTCGCTACGTGGCGGTAACGGATCACGCTCACATTCTCTGGTCAGACGACGGCCTTGCGTGGCAACACGCCCTGGAATTACCAGCACCGGACGGAGACCTCCACAGCGTCGCCTACGGCGGCGGTCGCTGGGTCGCTATGGGAGTGGGAAGGGATTACACGTCAACTGATGGCGTTCATTGGGAGGCAATCGCTGGATCTGAAGGTCGAGGTATTCTGGATGTCGCCGTTCACAGCACCCGCTGGGTGGCGGTTGGCGATGGCGTCTTCACATCGCGCAACGGGACCGTATGGGAAGAAGTGCCGAATGTCACCGAGGCGTTTCTCAATGGTGTGGATTATGGCAATGGCCTTTGGGTGATTGCTAGCACCCAGGGGGAAATTCACTCCTCTCCTGACGGAGTCACCTGGACAGAGCGGCGACCCGCACCGACCGAGCGCGACTGGATTCAACGAGTCCGGTATCTCGATGGCTACTGGATGTTGCCTGGGGCTGATCGCATCTTAACCTCCCGTGACGGTATCAACTGGACGTCGCGCATTGCCAGTGATCCCGATACGGTCACTCAGCTTTACGATGTCCTCAAAACGGCTGATGGGAAGTGGCAGGCAGTCGGTTGGGCATCGACCACTACAAGCGATCCAGAGAACTGGCCCGCGATGGAAACGCCTGACTCGACGGTTCGAAGTAGTGTCCGTGGGCCTGACGGGCGCGTGATCATGGTAGGTGAGTTTGGCTTTCTTGAGAGTTTGAAGGAGGAGTCCACTTTCGTAGTAGGGCCCGGAGAACGTACTGACACCACGGCCGATATCGTTTCGGCAGCCTATGGAAACGGGATTTGGTTAGCCGCGAGTGATAGTGATCGAGGAGGCTCGCATCTCTGGCGATCGACGACGGGCGGAAACTATACTAACGTTAGACTGCCTGTTGCAGGTATGCGCGTTTCCTCGTTAAGTTATGGTGATGGCGAGTTTCTCGTCGCTGGTGAACAGGGAGCTGTCAGGATCTTTAGTTCGTCAGATGGCCTCACTTGGGAAGAGCAAAGTATTGCCGAGTTCCTACCAGCGGCTTTGTTAGATGGCCATCAGGCTGGTGGCCAGTCGGTGTTCGTTGGGTTCGGAGGGAACATCTACCATCGCAGTAGCGGAAGTCCCGAGGCGTTTACCAGTGCGGCTACTGGAACGATCAGCCATCTGAACGCCGTAACTTTTGGTAACGGCACTTGGGTGGCCGTCGGTTTGGATGGAACCATCATATCGACAACGTCTCCCGAATCCTGGGAAGTCCAGGATCTGGTGCCTGCGATCAGGAAGTCCTTCAGAGATGTCTTCTTTGCCAATGGCCTCTTTGTGGCGGTGGGTGATGACAGTACCATCCGCACTTCCATAGACGGGGTCACCTGGGAAGATCCTGTTGCGAGAGAAGGTGACGTGGACTTCGTAGCCGTTACTTTCCACGAAGCGCGGCAGCAATGGTATGCCGCAGATGATTCGGGGAACCTATTCGGATCGGACGATGGGTCGGATTGGAAATACGCCGTTAACTTAACCGATAAGGGAGCAGCTGGAATGCTCTACGCCGACGGTCAATTGATCGTCTATGGTGCTGACGGTTCAATCATTGCTCACGGAACACCGACCATCGATTCCACTCCAGCGCCGAGACTTACTGGATTCGAGAAATGGATGGAAACTAACAACATCGCTGATCCTATGGCTAACGTCAATGGCAGGACCGCCTTGGAAAGCTACGTACTCGCGACGGATCTCGGTACGCCTTCCAATAGACCCGATCCCTTTGTTAACGACGAGCTCACCGCTTACCTCGCGATCGTCCGCAGGGACTTGGAAGGGATTCTCGTGGAAGCCGAGTATTCCGTAGATCTCGTCAACTGGACGGATCTTTCCAAGGCCACTGCTCAAATGGAACTGGGAGCCGATTTCGCCGAACAGCTTTGGATCGTGAACAAGGACCCCACAGGTTTGGGCTACTTCCGGTTGAGAATAGAACTCGTCGATTGATTTAAAATACAAACGTAAACATACATATTGTGAAGTATCGTTACTTGTTTCACTTGTTTGTAGGTTAGAAGCTAAAGGTCTACTGCCCGGCTTGGGTAGCAACCCATTCTGGGAAAGGCGTAAACCTCGGCAAAGGCATCTTCTAAATGAATCGCGCCTAACTGATCCAATACTTCGGGATACAAGGCGGACGAACAGACGTATTTCTCATTCTCAGATTTGGGCCACTGCGAGTCTTTCAATTTCCGAATTAATTGGTTAGACCATCCCCGGGCGACTCCTCCTGTAGGGCGCGCACACGGTAGAATTGCGTGAGTCCCGATGATGGCAGGACTGCTCGATAAGCAACGACACCCTCAGCTAGCGCGGCCTCCTGGTCTAACACCACGTTTGTCGGTTCCCAATCACTACCCAGAGTCGACGACTGCTCGATCACATACCCCCTGCCGTCTTGGCTGGCTCGCCCGTGAAACGTGAGCGCCCCCTGGGCATACCTCAGCGTCGGCCGGGAAGCTGCTTTCCATGGATGGCTTCCGAATAGATACTCGTCGATGTTCGCGTGGCCATCACGATCCGGGTCGTCATGACGTTCCATCTGATCGAACGGTGCTCCGTCTGGGCGTAAGATATCGATCCAATCCTCGAAGCTACTCGCCGATGACGCGATCCCTACTTGGCCTTTCAATTGCGCGGCAATGAGGAAATCCGAACTCCCACGGCTCTCGTTCAAACCGGCGATGGCCAGCAAATTGGTGCCTTCTTCTAACAAATGCCTTACCGATGTCAGATCCACCACCGCACCAGTGACCGCGAGACTATCACTGTGATAATAGAATGGTTCAGAATCGACGGAAGGATCAGCAGCCATACCCCGTTCCACGATAGGAGTACCGTTCAGGTAAGCCACATACGCATCATCATAGTTCATCGTGAGCGAAAGGCGTAGGACATCTTCCGGCGCGGCCACTTCAAACGGAATGCGCAGGTAGAGCAGCGCTTGCTTGTCCGCCATCTCACTCCTGACATCCGTGTTGATCCACGGGCCATACGTGCTCTCACGATCGTACCCGACGCCATTGATACCGTCATGAAAGGCCACTTCACCGAGAACGGAAAGCTTGGGGAGCATCCACGTCGTCCTCAGGAGGTCCCCATTGGGGACGAACCAGCGCAACGGCTGGGCGTCTCCCACGAAGGTCACCTCTTCGGTGGCGACCGTTTCGTAATGAAGATCCGAAGAGATCGTATCGATGCCATCCGTGGCCGAGACGCTCAGCGTGTGGCGACCGACTTCATGACTGCGATAGTCCAGACGAACCCGCCCTTCATGGAACTCTTGCGCGACCACTTCAAGATCGGGCGAAGACGTGACGGTGATGGTCACCACCGTCGGGAGACTCGTTTCAAAGTGCCATGTGGCTGT
This sequence comes from Verrucomicrobiia bacterium, assembly GCA_030425385.1. Lineage (GTDB taxonomy): Bacteria > Verrucomicrobiota > Verrucomicrobiia > Verrucomicrobiales > DEV007 > JAACDM01. The sequence goes on from JAUIAH010000011.1 coordinate 11,502, forward strand.
GTGAATGGCCCCGGGAAGGCCTCGCGAAATCTCTGCTTTGGGATAGCCCTGGACGAGACTCAGCCCGTCACCGACGCGCACCCGATCGCTCGACTCGGCACTCTCTTGGCCTTCAGCGTCCCGCACGACGGCTGTGATCTCGTAGATGCCGTCATCTGCCAATTGATAGTCCACGTTGTTGCCTTCTCTCACATCATTGCCAATATGCCAGTGAACCGTGAACTCGTCTGACACGCCATTTGCGCGTAACGAGAAACGCTCGCCCGCGGCCACCGTGCTCGGCAAATCAAGGTGAACAATAGGCGGTGGTGGTGGCACCATCGCATCCGTCGGTAACAAGCCCGAACCGGGTGACTCAATAGACCTTGCGAGGTACGCCGCCGACCACGCGAAGTCTAGCGTGCCCGTGTGCTTGCCGATCCACGCCATGTAGTGGAGATAGTCCATCACATAAGGTCCAGAGGGCAGGTCAGCAAACGCCGTCTGCCCGACCGATTGATAGTCTGCGAGGATCTCTTCGAGCACGGATTGGGCTTCAAGGCTGTGATAGGATCTCGGAGAATTCATCAACGCGTGAAGACACTGCGCCGTGACCTTGCTAAGATCCCCGGCAAAGAGTTGCTGCCGCCAGGCGACAGCTTGACGGAAAGCGTCCGCTTTGGCAGTTGGGGCAGGTTTGGCTCGAGCGTCTAACATCCATCGAAGGGCTTCTTGTTGTACGCTGGGAGGTGACTCTTCGTGGTCCCCGGGAAATGACCAGTCGCGAATCGTTACGCCGTAGGTCGACAAGTGCGCACGATCGCGATCGAGTTGCCCATTGGCTCCCACATCATTGGCCCCATTGGAGCGCGACACGAGCAGGCCTTCCAGGAAACGATCTGTCTCACCATGCTGATTGCCGAGCCAACCACCCATGGCAAAGACGCCCGCGAGGTGAGGGCGCATCACCTTCGTGGCATCGTAGGCATTCCAAGCCCCACCGGACATCCCCGCAGTGAACTGCGCCGTGGGATCGATATGGAGTCGCTCGCGCACATCACGCATCACGGCATAGAACTCCCCGGCGGTTTCGCGCCAGTCCCGGCCGTTCTCCACCCCTTTGATCCCTATCACAATGATACCGAGCGCTTCGCCCGTAGCCTCAAAGCTCGACACCATTCCGTTGGGATTGAAAGACATCGTATAAATGACAGGCGATGGCGTTCCTTCCTCCGAATAGCTCGAAGGCACATAAACGTCGTAGCTATATTGCGGGAAAGCCGCGCAAGTGGCTTCCCCTCGCTCGCCTGGAGAAACCTCGTAGGCGCGAAGGAACCCCATTCCCAAGGCCATCATGAGACTCACGCGATAGGACCAAGCACCCATAGAAGCTAAAGGTCTACAGCCCGGCTTGGGTAGCAACCCATTCGTGGATCGCCCGGTGATCTTGGAAGTCTGGGATGGTGTGGACGCCGAGATCATCGAAGGGATTGCTGTCCGGCTTGCGCACGCCGATGAAGTGGACATCGGCCGCGACGGCTGCGCGGAAATCGAGGATCGTGTCCCCCCAGAAGATGATGGGCTGCCCGGGATGCTCTTCTTTCAGTTTCGTCAAGACATTGGCTTTCCGGTTGGGAAAAGCATAAACCTCAGCAAAGGCATCTTCTAAATGAATCGCTCCTAACTGATCCAACACCTCGGGATACAAGGCGGACGAACAGACGTATTTCTCATTCTCAGATTCTTGAATGAAGGGGACCACGCCTGCCACTGGCGGCGCCTTGAGCAACCCTTCTTTGATGAAATGATAGGAGTCATCCAACAGGCGATCTACTTCTCCTTCCAGGCCTTCTTTGATTCCAACAATTTCTCCGAGCACGTGCATGAGTTTGTCCCGGCGAGCCAGACCCACATTGGCTCGATTGAACGCACGGATGGCAGGAAGGTGTTCGGCATATTCCTGCGCGAGCAGTTCCTCGAAGAGCCGCAATTTGATCGGCTCCGATTCCACGAGGACACCGTCCTTATCGAAGACGAAGATGGGAAGCGCTTGGGGCATGTGTCGAAGCCTGTGAGGCAGTGGCGCTCTGGTCAAGCGAAAGCCCCCAAGTGTTGCAGCTGTTCGCGCAGTAGTCTGACATGATGTTCAAAGGTGAATCGGCCGAGCAAGCGCTCTCTCCCAGCCGTTCCCATGCGCTCGCGCAAGGCCTCATCGGCCAATAGGGCATCGATCCGAGCCGCCATGCTCTTAAGGTCGAATGGTTTCACCAAATAGCCGGTGACGCCATCGTCCACGATCTCCGTGGGCCCAGCCACGCCGAAGGCCACCACGGGCAAGGCGTGATTCATGGCCTCTACCATGATCATGCCGAAGGGCTCGAAGACCGATGGTGCCACTAACAATTGGCTCGCGGCCAGATGGCGCCCCGTTTCTTCCTTGGCGACGTGACCGAGAAAGGTCACGTTGAGATTCTGTTCGCGAGCGGTGGCCTCAAGCCCCTCCCGCATGTAGCCATCTCCTAACACCTTCAAATGATACGGTTGCTTCAGATGTGGCAACGCCTTGAGAAGGAGTTGCAGTCCCTTCCCCCGAATGAGGTTCCCCAGAAAGATTATGCTATGGGCTTCCTTCTCCACGTCCAACAACGATGGGATGGGCTTGGCCCAAAGTGGATTCACATAGATGCGTTCGGCGGGCGCCCCATTGCGCATGAGCGTTTCCTTCATGTCGTGCGTGTGGGCTTCTAACACATCCACCTCTTTCAACTCTGCCAACAAGCGTTTCTTGTGCCAGAGATTCTCGAAACGGAATTTGCGCGTGAACCCATCGCGCGAGAGGCAGGAGAGCAAGGAATGCCATCCGATGGGATCGCGACTGCGTTGCAACGTCAGTCGATTGTATCCTGTGCCCGCATAGATCATTTGGTAGTCCATGAATACCTTGATCATCTTGTAGCCCAAGCGATCACGCGCTCGGAGGAATGGCGCGAGACTCTGCCCGATCAAGCTATAGATAATGAGAATGTCAGGGCGAACGCTCTCTAACACAGCCTCCGCACCCGCGTGCAAATCCGCGCATTCATGGTGACTTGCAAAGACCTCAAGGTATCCAGCGTCCGCATCCTGCATGAAGAGCAGATGATGCTCCACATCCGTCATCCCAACCGCCAATTCACGCACACACAGTTCGGCCCCACCTCGGAAGGCGCCGTATTGATTGATATGAAGCAGGGTTGGTTTACTGGGCATGGAAATTCATGGTTATCATGCTCTTTCGAGGAAACAACCAGAATACCCGAGCGTTTCCCGCCCACACGGCATCCCCTCCTCCAAAGGAAGCGTGCGGGCAGGACGGTGAGAAGGGCTAACTAGGACGATTCATCTTCGCCCGGAGCCGACATGTGCTTGGAGATGTAAGCGGGCTCGCCCATCCGTTTCAGGAGGTCGAGTTGGAGTTCTAGCCAGCCCATGTGTTCTTCTTCGTCCATGACGATGCGCTCGAAGAGTGATCGCGTTCCGATATCGCCGTCATCATCTGCCTGCCGAGCCGCGCCGGTGTAGAATTTGATGGCTTCTTGTTCATCTGCCAGGTCGGCCTCAAACATCTGCGCAAGAGAGTCCGCCAGGGCAGGCGTTTTCTCGAAGACAAGCTCAGGTTCGCCCTTCAGGAAGAGGATCCGATTGATGAAATCATCAGAATGGCCTAGTTCTTCCTGCATCTCCTCACGCATTTGGGCAGCAAGGCGATCGATGCCCCAATCTGATAGCACACTGGCATGCAATTGATACTGATGCGCAGCGGTCAATTCCATGGCGAGCGCGGTTTGCAAGTTCTTGAGAGTGAGATCTCGACTCATCGTTTTAATGTGGTTAATGTTAGGGAGGATAGGTGTTCGTATCAGCCTACACCAGAGCCTCCATTCCGCAACTCATGCTCGCCACCCGTCACACCAAGCGAGGCATCGCCTAACAAGCATCGAGCGCGAGATCCACCGCGCGAGAGGAGTGGGTAAGGGCGCCGATGGAAATGAAGTCGACTCCGGTCTCGGCGACCGCGCCCACATTGGAGAGTTGGATCCCACCACTCGCCTCCAATCTCACCTCACTGCCGCGAGCCATCTCCACGGCTTCCCGGAGTTCCACCTCCGCCATGTTGTCCAAGAGAATGTAGTCCACACCCCGCAAGCCGAGAAATTGCCGCACCTGGTCGAGGGTATCCGCTTCCAGTTCCACCTCGACACCAGGGTGCTCGCTGGCAAGCTGATCGATTCCATTCTGAATCGCTCCGAGGGCATCTTCCGCTGCGAGGTGATTATCTTTGATCATGACCCGATCGTAGAGCCCCATCCGGTGGTTCTGCCCGCCCCCATGAACGACAGCGGCTTTCTCTAACAAACGCCAACCAGGGGTGGTCTTGCGCGTGTCCAAGATCACGGCCTTGGTCCCACTCACTGCCCTGACAAAGGCGGCGGTAAGAGTGGCGACTCCGGTGAGGCGCTGGGCAAAGTTGAGCGCGGTGCGCTCGGCCGTGAGGATCGCGCGGGTATTTCCGGTCACCTCCAAGATAGGGGCCTCATTGATTTCTGAGGGGGCAATAGATTCACCGGAGGGACGAAGGATGCTCACTTCAAGCGCGGGATCCACGGTAGTGAACACATCCGCAGCGAGCTCGATGCCTGAAAGCGTACACGCCTCGCGCGCGACCATGCGGACACGTGATTGGGATACGGCGGGAATGAAATATTGCGACGTGAGGTCGCCAACCGCCCCCAAGTCCTCGGCTAGGGCGGCGTCAATCTGTGGTTGCCAGGTGGGGGCGCTCATGAATAAAGGCAGGTGCGGTGCTCGTCAGACTGATAACCGTCATGCACGACGGGTTGCAAATCGAATCGAGAGCTTCACCATTCATCTCCAATGATCCAGGCCCCATGGCACACGCCGCGTTCCCCTTCCCGTAAACGCCGCTTCTTCAGTTTCCGGACGCTCTTCCTCTTGCTGGGATTCTGTTCGGCAATCGTTGCTCTCCTGGGACTGGGTGCCTACACGCGCTATGCCTACCTCGCGAGCCAATTCAATTTGGAGGAACTGGGAAAGATGCCAGAACGCACCATGGTCTACGACGCCAAGGGGAAGCTCATCGGTCGGCTCCATGGGATGAATCGCATCACCATTCCGTTAGAGAAATCCTCTCGCTACTTCCTCGACGCCTTGTTGGCGCGAGAAGATAAGAGTTTCTTTGATCACCGAGGGGTCGACTATCGCGGCGTCGCGCGCGCTGTCGTCCGCAATCTCAAGGATGGCGAATTCGTCCAAGGAGCGAGCACCATTTCTATGCAGCTCGCCCGCAATAGCTACGGCCTTCGGGAACGCACGCTTCATCGCAAACTGCTAGAAGTGATGTTGACCCGCCGCATCGAACGGTCCGTTTCCAAGAATAAGATCCTGGAACTGTATATCAATCGGATCTTCTTTGGGAGCGGTCTCTATGGCTTGGAACGGGCCAGCCAAGCCTACTTCGGGAAACGTGCCGACATCCTGACACTTGGTCAAGCCGCCTGCCTCGCAGGCATCATCCGCAGCCCAAATCGTTTCTCTCCCTTCACCAATCCCGAAGGCGCGGCGGGCGAACGCGACACGGTACTGGATCGCATGGTCTTGTTAGACTACATCACCGCAGAGGAGGCGTCCGCGGCGAAGGAGGCACCTTTGAATATCCAGGCGGAACCCAGCTATCTCTGGCAGGAGAATTACGCGATGGATTTCGTGCGCCGCTACTTGAATGAAACCTGGCTGCGCGATCAAGAATACAAGGAGGATGGTGGGCTAAAGGTCTACACTACGATCGATCAGGACTTGCAAGCCCATGCGGAGGAAGCTCTACGCAAACAGTTAGACACCTTGGAAGCACGGCCCGAGTATCGCCATCCACGCTACGAGGACTTTGCCGCCACATGGAAAGAGGGCGACGAGCGACGCACGCCCTATCTGCAGGGCAGTGTGGTGGTGTTAGACCACGAAAGTGGCAGCGTCCTGGCATTGGTAGGCGGGCGCGACTATCGTCATAGCAAGTTTAACCGCGCCCTGCATGCCAAACGTCAAGTGGGGTCCGTCTTCAAGCCCTTCGTCTATGCCGCCGCTTATGAGCAACGGCGCCTGCTACCGAATACCAGTGTGAGTGATGAACGGATCGCTCATCACGAATTGAGTCATCATGGGTTGCGCCCATGGAGCCCTCGCAACTCCGACGGAACTTACCGGGGATGGCAACCAGCGGAGTATGGGCTGGTCGCCTCTCGGAACACCATGACGGTGCGCGTGGGGGAACGCGCCGGCTTGCCAGCCGTGCGTGATCTCGGACATGCTGCCAATCTGGCGGACCCCAAACGCAATCCCCTCCCTGAAAGTCCCGTCGTCTATATTGGGGCGTTCGAAGCGCCTCTCCTTCAGGTCACGAGCGCCTACACCGCCCTGGCCAACCGCGGTACGAGACCACAATGGCATGTCATTCGCCGCATCGAAGATCGCCAGGGACAGCGTTTGGACCTCGTGAGCACTGGTTACAAGCAACGCCTCCTGTCAGAAGGCACGGCGGCCCTGGTGACCCAGGGTCTCAGCGAGGTGGTGACACGCGGGACCGCCGCGAGCGCCAAACGGCTTGGTTGGGACAAGCCGTCGGCAGGCAAGACGGGAACCACTGATGACTATCGAGACGGATGGTTCCTCGGCTATTCCAGCGCCATCACCTGTGGCGTCTGGGTTGGGCTGGACAACAATCAACCAGTGATGCCGAGGGGCTATGGGAGCACGACAGCGTTGCCCATTTGGGTTGATGTGATGAAACAGGCAGCGGAAATGGGCTATCCCACGGAGGCTCTCGATCCTGGCCCCGAGCGCGTTCCCGTCGACGTGTGCCGGACCAGCGGCGATCTGGCAACGGATCGCTGCCACCATGCCGGGACCGCGATGGAAACGAGCATTCCCGAAGATCTGATCGATGCACGGGTGCTCTGTTCTCAACACAACAGCCGCTATCAACAACCGCAGCCCCGCCCTCCCGTGGCCATGCCTATCCAACCACCACAGCAACCGCAGCCGAGAGAACCACGACGTGGATTTGTCGATCGCGTCTTTGGTTGGCTCCGTTGATCATCAACCTATCGATACTTTTAAAAATCGCGTTGATTTGGTAATTATTTAAATTATGCTCGCTCGAAATGAGCGCGTCCCCCGCCAATCATCTCACCTTTGGTTGCCCGAAATGCGGTAGCAAGCTGACCATGCCGGCCAATTCGGGGCCGATCGAGGGTCCGTGTCCCCGATGTGGCGAGCAGATTCGTGTGGGACTCCCTGTCCATGAAGGGACGACTTTCGCCCCCCCTGCGGAAATCCCAATGCCTGCCTCAGCGGCCACGGCCATGGCAGCCAACGGGACGCCCTCACTGACACAGATGCCGGTGGCCCCACAGGCGATGCAAGAACCACCCACGGCACCTGTGGCTCAGGTACCGCAAGTTCGGGCGAAACTGGTGCCCATGGAGGAGCCCACCCGGGCGCAACCGGCAACTTCTCCGATCCAGGGGACTCCCTCAGAATCCCCATCGTCCCCGGCGGATCGCCAGGAGGCCATCGTCCGCCGTCTCCATGAATACGAGGCCATGGGCATGCCGCCCAATCACCCAGACCGCCTCCATCTGTTAGAGGAGTTCTTCGCCGCCGTTTCCGGTGCCGAGATCCCTGCCCCTTCAACCGCCGCTCCGTTTCCCACTCTCGACACGCCTCCATCGGTCCATCCTGAGCCGAGGCGAGATTCCCACTTACCCCCCCCGCGGAACGGGTCCCCCATCCCTCAGCCACGTCCCCCTGGGAAGCCACCCATGTCCCTGGCAGATGAGGTGAATCGGACCGTTCCCTTTCAAATGCCCACAGCGCCCCCAGCAACCGCGGCCCCGGTCGCGCCTCCCGTCCGCGACTTTCGCCCCACGCGGCAGCCTGGGCTCGATCGCATGGAGCCGGCAGCCGATGGCAGCCGAGCAAAGGCACCACCGATTGATGATGCAGCCTTGCGTTCCCCTCGCCGCCGCTCGACTCGCCGACAGCGGGTGGAGAAGCCTGATACGAGCCCTATGGGCATGTCAGGTCTGGAGAAATTAGCCTTGTGTGTCGTCTTGTTAGCCGTGGTAGCCGGAGTGAGCTACGCCGGGATGTATCTTTACAAGGTCAAGAATCAGCCCGCCGTGGAGATCGAACCGGATTCCATCTCACAAAGCGATCATGTGCAGCCTCCCCCCCTGACCCTCGCGGAACAGGCGGATTTGAAACAGGCGGTGAAAGACTATCACTTGGCCAGCTCCGCGGAGGCCAAGGCAGACTACGTTCTGGATGGTGACCGCATGATCGATCGCATGCGAACTTTCTACGCCAAGCACTCCCCAGAGCCGACTCAGATCGCCATCGATGCGCGCCTGAGCGAATACGAACTTGGCGATGCCAAGTACATCCGCGGAACAGGGCGTTACCCCGATGGCCGCCAAGTGGAGTTCTTCGCACAACGTGAGGACGGCCTTTTCCTCATTGATTGGCCATCCCTGGCGGGCTACTCCGAGATGAATTGGGTCGAGTTTCTCCTCGAGCGCCCCACCACACCGACGGTGTTTCGTGTCACCGCTGAACAGGTGGAGGCCCCACGTGAACTCGTCGACACCTATCTGGCTCTATCACTTTCCACGCCAACGTCGACGGAATCCGCCGTCGCCATGGTCGAACGCCAATCCGTTGTCGGAGAAGAGATTCGCCAACTCTTCGTGGGTGCACAGACTCCCCAGCATCTCCTGGTTCGGCTCGCCTATCAGGAACCCCATGAAGCGAACAGCGACGATCCCGTACTCTTGCTAACCGAGCTCATTCAGAAAACGTGGATTGAGGGACGTTAAAGGGCGTGGCCCTTGCAAGATGCACGCAGGATGTGATGGGATCACCGGACATTTGCGTTTAGAGATGAACTGCGGGATGCTGCTGCATTCGTGGGCAGTCCCGATGATGATTCCTCAGCCACCAAAGGCAAGAAACGACGTTGGCGTAAACGCTTGTTATGGAGCGGCGTCCTCTTCGTCGTCTTCGCATGGTGGCTGAATGGCTTCGGCTTCCGTCTGATCGCTGGGCATCTCCTGCGTGCGCAAGGTGTGGAGGGCTTCGACCTCCAGGGGACATTGTGGTCGGGGGTCGAACTGCGTCACTTGCGCTGGGCAGACACTGACAACGAAACCGCCATTGATTTGGGCGAGGTCGCCGTTCGCTACGACCCATGGCGCTACTTCCAAGGGGGGGTGCCATCGATCCCTCGCGAACTTCGAGCGCACGACGCCACCATCACCATCGATCTCCGTAAGCCATCACCTAAAGAACCCTCCGAATCAAAGGGAAGCCCTCGAGCGCCTCTGGCCCGACTCCCGCAGCCAGAGATCGATGTCAGGAATCTTGATTTGAACGTGCTGCTTCCCGGTGACCGTCATCTCACATTGACGCAATTGGATCTCCGCCTGAAGCAAGGCGAGACAGGTCACCTGTCCTGGGAGTCACTTGCTCATCCCATGCTCGGGACCGCATGGAAAGAAGTCAAGGCAACCGCGCATTACACCGAAACAGGGCTCCGCTTGGAGGGCCTTATGTTAGGTGAAACGCTCGCTATTCGGAAAGCCGTGGTCGATATCACGCCAGAACAAGCCTGGGCCTTAAACGCTGAATGGACCATCGATCAAGGGGAAGGCACCCTTTCAGGCGTGGTGGGCAACCATTTGAAACTCACACTCGACTCAGGGGAGATCAACCTCGCGACCATGGCCGAAACCTGGTTTCCCGAAGTGCCTATCCAAGGACGTGTCGATCAACTCGATCTCAGCGTGGCTGACATGGACGCGTCGCAGTGGCATCAATGGACGATCCAAGGGAAATGGGCGCTGCAGGAGGCCGGCTACGGAGATGTGAAACTGCTAGACATTCAAAGCGACATCGCTCTGCAGCAGCGGGATTTGGAAGCCGACCTCCATGCCCAACTGGATGCACAGAATGCCCTCCACCTGACCGCCAAGTCACCCTTGGTTGGCGAGACCGTGGCGTTCGAGACCCTTCCCTGGACCGCCACGTTGGACCTGCAAGCGCCCGCATTGCAATCCTGGCTAGAGAACGTCGAACTCCCTGTCGCCATCGCCTCCTTGTTAGGAGATGTGCGTATGGAAGGAAGAGGCCAGGAGCTCGCACACCTACTAGGCAATGTGGACATCGGACCCATCCGAAAGGACACTTGGCAAGTGCCGGTCATTCACCTCGTCGCCACTTCAGGCGAGGCACATGCCATCACTTGGTCTACCGATGCGGGCGAACTCGACGGCAAAGTGTCCCTGGACCGCGCCTTCGAAAGCTACGATGGCGAGGTCGTGCTCAATCTCCCCGCGCTTTCCGCGTGGCAGCCAGGCGTGGAGGAAGAGAATGAATGGAGCGGTGGTGCGCGCCTCGAATGGTCGGGAAAAGGACCGCTCAAAGGATCCGCCCATCAAGGCGCCTTCACCCTCCGAGCCAACAACATCGGTCCTGCAGTGTCTTCCCTTCTTTATCAAGCAGATGTGGAAGGCGACTATCAGGACAATCAATTGCATCTCCGCAAGACAACGGTGCAAACCGAAGCTATCGCAGCGTCGTTAGAAGGGCGCCTATCCTCCTCCGGGCTTGAAATACCAACCCTGCAGGTGCGCCAGGAAGCTAACATCTGGATGAACGGACGCCTATCATTGCCACTAGCTGCAGAAGGAGCCTCCCTGACTGACCGTTTCTGGAAGGCTACGGAACCCGTCCTCGTTGAACTTCAGTCCGCCGCCATTCCGTTAGCGTCTCTCTCCTCTGTGGCGGGAAAGGAAACGCCTCTCACGGGAACAGTCACGGTCTCTGCTTCCGTGAGAGAACCGCCCTCAGCCTTGCGAGGTGAGATCCGCGTCGTGGGAGACGCGATTGGCACTGAGGGTGATCAGCCTTTTCCCACCAAAGGGAATCTCGACATCGGCCTCCGCATGGGTGACGGACAGGCAACACTCAACGGCACGGTCACCCATCCACATCTCGAAACCGTCCGCTTGGATGCTCAAGTCCCCTTCCAAGTACAGGCCGCTGCCGACCTTCCCGCCGCACCGTTAAAGGGACACTTACATCTTCCTCAAACGGATCTTGCCTTTCTAAACTCCTATGTGGACGCGTTGAATGAACTGACAGGCACCGCATCTGCCGATGTGCGCTTGTCAGGCACGGTTGCTCAGCCCGAAGTCGTCGGAGACGTATCCTTGCGCCTTCCCAAGATCCGTTTCAAGGATCGGGGCTTGCCGCGGCTCGATGATACCATCATACGCCTGGAGGGCGCGCAGAATGGTGTCGTCATTCGCGAAGCCAGCGCTACCTTGGAAGGCGGCCAGATTGCTCTCAGTGGGCAAGTCGATCTCATGGATTCTGGTCCTGCGCTCGATCTGCGAGCCCAAGCAGCGCAAGCCTTGTTGGCCCGAGACGAGAACTTGATCGTTCGGGCCAATGCCGATGTGCAAGTGAAGGGCCCCGTTGATGGAGCAACGGTGTCAGGCCGGATTGGCCTGGTTGAGAGTCGGTATTTCCGTGAAATTGAGCTGCTACCGACGAACAAGCCAGCCGCGTCCTTGCCCAGCTCACCCATGAGCGTCCGCAAGCGCTATGGCACGGAGGCTGCTCCGATCGCCAACTGGAAAGTGGACCTCGACATCCTCACAGAAGAACCCATCCGCGTGCGCACCAATCTGGCGGCGGCTGACATTCGCGTGGCGCTCGCTTTGCGCGGCACGGGAGCATCAGTCTATCCTGACGGCGAAATCAGCCTGACAGATGCCTACGCGCAGTTGCCTTTCAGTCGGCTCGATTTGAAAGACTCCGCGATCCGATTCACGCAAGCCAGTGGCTTCCCCGGCATCCTTGATGTGCGTGGCATCTCCCAGATCCGAGACTATCAAACACGCCTAGCGGTGAAAGGCGATCTCAATGATTTCCACTACGTGCTCACGAGTACTCCACCGCTTCCTGAAGAAGAGATCTTATCTCTGTTAGGCACGGGCACGACGCGCGAAGACTTGGTGGGCAGCGGGCAAGCAGCCGCCTCGCGAGCGGCGCTCCTTCTCTTCGACAAGCTCTGGCGCAAGATCTCGAAGAAAGATTGGGAAGATCCCGAGTCGATGCGCCAGCGCCGCCTGACCTTTGAGAGCGGCCAAGTCAATGCACGAACCGGGAGCACCGTGACCACGGCTCGGCTTCGATTGACTGATCACTGGAGTCTTACAGGCGATGCCGATCTCGGTGGAGACTATCGCGGACTCTTGCACTGGGTCATCAATTTCTGATCCATGCGCGCTCACCTTCTCATCTTGCTGGTCTTCCTCGCAGCACCTTTCCTAGCAAACGGACAAACACTGTCCTTCGAGGGGCTGCGCCAATTCGAGGAAGAAAGTGCGCGCAAAGCCCTTCAGGATCAGTGGCGGGAGATCGAGACGCGAGGACTCACCGCTTCGCGCGCGAACGATGCTGCTTTCTTTCTCCGACTCGCCTTGCGCCAGCAGGGCTTCTCCGAGGCCGTCGTCGACCCGTTCCGGTCGGGCAATGAGCTTCGTCTCAAGGTCACCGAAGGACGCCGTCTCACGCTGGGTGACATCAGACTCCTTGGAATCAAGAACTTGAAGGAGGACCGCATCAAGGAAGCTCTCGTCAAGGAGATGAAACAACGACAGAATCTCTTAGAGGTCTCGAGCGAACTACCCTACGTGCCCGAGGCGATTGAGCGAGCGGTGGGAGCGGTGGAAGGCTATGGGCAATTTGAGGGCTACCTTCAAACGACTGCTGAATTGGATCCGGCGGGGCCACCCAATGCCAATGGAAAGGTCGATGTCACCCTTCGCGTCAATGAAGGCCCTCTCTTCGTCATCGCCGCCGTGGTGCTACAAGGAGAGCACCCTGCGCTTCTGCAAGAGCTCGACCCGATCGCAAAGGAGGAAGTCGGCAAACCACTCAATGTGGCCAATGTCAGGACCTTGCAGGGGTCCATCATCAAGGAACTGGAATCTCAAGGCTACTTCGACGCGCGCTGTGAGGTGTTGCAAGGCCATCCAAGCGACATGCCAGAGACCACGCAAGTGACCGTCGTGATGGAAGTGGATCCGGGTCCCCTCTATCACGTTTCCGAGGTGCATGTGTCAGGCCATCAAGAGCTTTCGGGGTCCTTTATCAAGGAGCGCTTCAATGCCATGCTGGGGCAACCTTACGATCCTGCAGCAGTCCGCAAGATCTACCGGGAGTTTGCCCAGGCGGGACTCTTCGACAACATGGAGATCACCCCCGTCCCTCAAGAGTCAGGCCAGTTAGCCTTGGAGGTCGCCGTAGAAGAAGCCAAGTTCCAACAGATCGGATTCTACGGCGGTGTGGGGAGCTTCGAGGGACCCATTCTTGGGACGCGCTACACGGATCGCAACTTCTTCGGCACTGGGCGCGAGTTTCGTGGACAGGTCGAATGGAATGGACGCGGGTTGTTAGGCGAACTCAATTACCTCGACCGCTGGTTTCTAGACAGCCGCTGGCAATTTGGCGTGCAACTCTTCGTGGGCACGCAGCATTTGTTAGGCTACGACAAATGGGAGGCTGGTCTCACCGCGCGATTCACCTACCCCTTCACCGATCACACTTCGATCAGCTTCTACGGGAAATTCTCTCACGTGAGCCTCACTGACAATCGCTTTGTCGACGTCGATATCGGGCCAGAGGATTATCAAGTGGAGGCATTCGGCGTCACCTTCCTGTGGGATCACCGCCAGGATTTGGAACCAGAAGGGTATGGATCCTACTTCGAGCTTTCGCTAGAGCACGGCACCTCGCTTTTGTTAGGCGATGTCTCCTACCTTCGCGGGCAGGCTCGTTGGGCCTATTACTGGCGCTTGCCACTCGATTCGGAGTTGCGCGTGGGCGCTCGCGTGGGCCTCATGCAAGGCATTGGCGACACAAGCATCATCCCGGCCGACCTCCGCTATTTCAATGGTGGCGGGCAATCGGTGCGAAGCTTTCCCGAGCGCGAACTCGGCGCCCAGGATCGACGCCATCACCCTCTCGGGGGCGAATTCTACACCACTTTCAACCTGGAATACACTTTCCCCATCAAGGATGCTTTCCGCATGGCTGTCTTTGCAGACGCCGGTAACCTTCTCACGCGAATGGAAGACGTGAGCCTTGATGACATGCACTATGCCGCTGGATTGGGATTGCGTTATGATTTGCCCTTGGGCCCATTGAGAGCCGACTACGGTTTCAATCTGAACCGGGAGAAAGGTGAACCGAAAGGCAGCTTTCACCTCGGTTTCGGGTTTGCGTTCTAACCAATTGGAGCGGACTGACGGTGTGCGTGGCTACGCGATGATGTCGTGGACAATCTCCCCGTAGACATCAGTGAGGCGGAAATCTCTGCCCGCATGCCGGAAAGTCAGCTGGGTGTGATCGATGCCTAACAAGTGCAACATGGTGGCATGGAGATCATGGAAGTGGACGCGATTCTCCACAGCGTAGTAGCCGAAGGGATCCGTGTGCCCATACTGGATACCCGGCTTCACGCCACCACCAGCGAGAAACATGGTGAATCCGTGAGGATTATGATCACGGCCATCGCGGCCCTGGGCCACCGGCGTACGGCCAAACTCACCTCCCCAGAGAACCAGCGTTTCTTCTAACAAACCGCGCTGTTTGAGATCCGTGATGAGAGCAGCGACGGGCCGATCCATTTCCGCGCTCAACCGGGTGTGGTCGCCCTTCAAATTGCTATGCTGATCCCAATACCCATGGGTCACCTGGACGAACCGCACACCAGCCTCTGAGAAGCGCCGCGCAAGCAGACACTGTTTGGCGAATGCGCCGGTCACCTTGTCATCAAGCCCGTAGAGCGCCCGTGTGGCCGGTGTCTCCTGAGAGAGATCTTGCACTGAAGGAGCCTCCGATTGCATGCGGAAGGCAAGCTCATAGGAAGCAAGGCGCGCCTCAAGAGCCGCGTCTGCGCCAGCCCGTTGGAGATGATCGCGATTCATTGCCTCTAACAATGCCAGTTCTCGTCTTTGCGCATCCGGTTGGGTATCGGCATGAGTGATGAATGGTATCTTCCATTGCTTGTCCTTGTCCCGTGCGATGCGAGTACCCTGGTAGTGAGCGGGCAAGAATGAAGACGACCAGGCATTGGCACCACCATGCCCGAGGCTGGGATTGATCGTGAGAAATCCTGGCAGATTCTCATTCTGCGTCCCCAGGCCATACTGGATCCATGAGCCCATGGCGGGTCTCGGAAAGGTGTCCGAACCCGTATGCAACTCTAACAACGCCCCACCGTGACGAGAATTGGATCCATGAATGGAGCGGATGATGCAGAGATCATCCACAACCTTGGCAATGTGGGGCAGCAATTCACTGACCTGCGCCCCACTCTGACCGTGATGCTGGAAAGCGAACGGCGAGGCTAACAAATTCCCCGTCTGGCTGCTCACGATTCGTGGCTTATCGAATGGCAAGGGTTTGCCATCGTGGCGGCGAAGCTCTGGTTTCTCATCGAAGAGATCCACCTGCGAAGGCCCTCCGTGCATGAAGAGAAAGATGACTCGCTTGGCCTTTGGTGCGAAAGACGCTTGCCGCGCCCGCAAGGGGTTGGCGGCTTGAGCCTCAAGTGAAAGCAACCCATGAGCCGCCAGCGCCCCAAACCCCGCAGACGACTGCTGGAGAAAGGCACGCCGGCTTTGAGGTGCGGCTTGACGATGGAGACAGAGTCGTGAAGGCATGAGTCAGTCGAGGTATAGGAAAGCATTCGATGCCAGCAAGACTCGGCACAAAGCGGTCCAGGCTTCGCCTGCCTCGGGGTGCGATGCGATAAAGGCGAGAGCGCGCTCCCTTTCCGTGGCGTGTGGTTTGCGAAACAAAGCCTTCTGATAGAGAGCCGCGAGCTTCTTCTCCGCCACAGTGTCAGGGAGAGAAGCAGCGAGCGCGAGCGCGGCATCGTGCACGCGCTGGCTATTCATGAGATACAGGGCCTGGGGGGCTACGACAGACTCTCTCCGATTTCCCTCAGGTGCCGATGGATCCGCCATGTCAAAGGCGACAAAGGCATCATAGAGGGCGCTCCGAACGATTGGCATGTAGACGGCTCGTCTCGGGATGTCCAGATACTGATTGAGCCGATTCCGATTCACGTAGGTTCCTGGCTGATCGAGGAGCAGCTGGCCACCCATGCGAAGGTCTAACCGATCTCCCAATCCTAACAAGGCATCGCGCAGACTCTCTGCGTCCAGTCGACGCCTCACATGATGATTGGGAATCACCGTGGCCAGGTCCGCGTTGGGATCTTCCCCAGAAGCATCGGAAGCCAAGTGGTAGCGTGATGACGTGGTGATCAGGCGCTGAAGACGTTTCACCGACCAATCCCCTCGCGTCAATTCATGGGCGAGATGATCGAGCAACGAGCGATGACGCGGCGCGCTTCCAAGCATTCCAAAGTTATCTGTCGAAGGAACGATTCCTTGACCAAAGTGCCAGCGCCACAGGCGATTCACCCACACCCGAGCGGTCAAAGGGTTGCTCTCACTCGCAATCCACTGAGCCAACTGCAAGCGCCCACTCTGATCCTCCGGCGCCGCCTGCTGGGTAGCCGTGTCGCGATGAAAGACCATCGGCACCTGGCGCACGGTTTCCTCACCCAAAGTCTGATAACTTCCTCGCAAATGCACACGTGCATTCTCCGTAGGATTCTCGGTGATCCCCATGACCTTCATAAGTGGCGGGGTCGTGGCCTCCAGCTTCGCGAGTGCGTCTTTCGCCTTCGCACGCGCCTCATCTGAGGCTTTCTTGTCAGTCGATTGCTTACGCAAGCGTTCCATTTCGGCATGGGCCTCCTGCACGTCCGGCGGCGAGAAATCGTATTCATGCCACTTGGCGACCACCCGGTAGTTCACCATCGTCTTGGTGGACATGAACATGCCTGCCAGGCCGTAGTAATCTTTGGCAGAAATCGGATCAAATTTGTGATCATGACAGCGCGCACATCCGAAGGTCATGCCAAGGAAAGCGCGTCCTGTCGTATCGATCTGTTCATCGACGATATCCATACGCATCTTCTGCGGATCATCGCAGGCCAACATCTTGGGACCAATCGCCAGGAACCCCGTGGCCACTTTCTCGTGCATGTGTGAGTCCTCTAACAAATCTCCCGCCAACTGCTCGACGACAAAGGCATCATAGGGTTTGTCCGCATTGAATGCCGCAATCACATAGTCGCGATAGCGATAGGCCTCCGCGTAGGTCATGTTCTCGTCCATGCCATTGGAATCCGCATAGCGTGCCACATCCAACCAATGCCGTCCCCATCGCTCGCCATAGCGCGGCGATGCTAAGAGCCGATCGACCAAGCGTTCCCTCGCATCGGGGCGATCCCAATCGACTCCTTCCAAGCCGAGAAGTGACGGCGGCAAGCCCACCAACGCATCACTGAGCCGTCGCACGAGGACCTCCATATCGACGGCACGCGCAGGCCCCACGCCACGCCCTTGCCAATGATCTAACAGAAACGCATCCATGGGTGTGCGCGCCCAACCATCGGCCGATGGAGGGACATCAGGGTCTTCGGGTGATTGCAAAGACCAGAAGGCCCGCCCCGCCTCGTAATCGATTCCCGCAGACGACGCCTCTCTGAGATCCTCGACAGACGCCTCGCGCGGATCAAACGCGCCGTTCACGATCCAGCGCTCTAACACCACCACCTCATGATCGGACAGTTTCTCTTTGGGAGGCATCTGCAACTCCGGATCCGCATAGCGCACCGCTCGCACTAACAAACTTGCTTCCACATCCCCTTTGACGAGAGCGGGCCCAGAATCTCCACCATGTTCCCAACCCTGGCGTATGTCCAGGCGCAGGCCGCCCTTGATCTTCTGTCCCTCTCCCACCCCGTGGCATTCATAACACTTGCTCGCGAGCAATGGGCGGACCTCTTTCTCAAAGAAAGCCGCACGGGGATCCTCACCGCTCAGGCCACGAACAGCGAGCAAGAGGAGGATAATTGCAGATCGGACGCCCATGGTGACGCCGCAAGAAACCCCGTGAGGGATGGGACGTCGCAACCAGCGAGCTACCGAATAAAGTTCAAATGCTCCCCTCGACCTTTCTGAGCTCACAGAT
Organism: Verrucomicrobiia bacterium; assembly: GCA_030425385.1. GTDB lineage: Bacteria > Verrucomicrobiota > Verrucomicrobiia > Verrucomicrobiales > DEV007 > JAACDM01. Next base: position 29,721 of record JAUIAH010000011.1, read on the forward strand.
CCATGCGAAAGAGCCGCTCCTCGCCTTTGGAGGCGTCGAGCTTGAGCCGGAGCCAGGGTTCCTGACAGAGATTCGCGGGCGGAGACTCCGTGCTGGTGATGATGTATTGGAAGTCTGCGAGACCATCATCCGAGGGTTCGAGCGCCTGCATGTGCGTGAAGAGACGGCGATAAAGATTCGCATCCATGTCAGCCTCGCGGGGGCTGTCATGTAGGAGAAACCTTGGGTGGTGTGCGTGGTTCTTGACGGCCGCCTTCAGCACCGTGAGATCAAATCCCAAGGTGGTGAGGGTATTGATGGCAGCGCTGTTCAAGTCGCCATTATAGGTGGCCTGAAGCCGAATGTTCTCGCGCGTGAATCGGCATTCGGCATCGGTTCCTCGCCCTAACAAGCTACGCATCGTTTGCCGATAAAGGGTGGCAAAGCGCGACGCTTCTTTGTCCCAACGCCGCTGCAAGGCTTCTTGGCGTTCTTGTGAGGCACTGATCTCCTGGGAGAGCCGTTCACGCATGTCGATGAGGGCATCGAGTGTGGATTGGGCGGCCACTGCCCGATCCAGGTGTTCGCGAATGGTGCGATAACGGGTCCGAATGGTTTCCGCTTCGCGACGCTGTACTTCGTCTACATGCAAGGCCGTCCCATGGGCCTCTTCCATTTCCACCACCCGAGCCTCTGCCCGTTCGAGAAACTGTTGCGCTTCTAACAATCGGTTGCGCGTGACGAGTCCACCCTGTTTCGGAAGGGGTTCCGGGTCTTCCACATGGAAGGGACAATGGTGGTGGGCAAGTTGGGCATCCACCCCGCAAGGTCCAGACTCCCACATGGCGACCGCTTGCCTGGCCGCTCCAAGCGTCTCTAAAGCGCGATCGAGCGCAAGCCGTTGCTCTTCCAAAGTGAGCGTTCCTTCAGGGCGCAACTCATCTAACGCTTGTGCCTCACGCTCACGCAGGCGACGCTCAATCGCATCGGAGAAGAGAGGGTCGGCAAGGCTATCGTGCGCTTCATCGATGTAGGGCTTCAGCTCCTTGATAGCTTCCTCCACCGTGCGTTGACGAAAGAGAATCTCCGAGGGGAGCCGCTTGAGATCATCTTCCATCGAGGTGCGATATTCGATTTCTCGACGGATCTCCTGATCCATGACCCCGACGACAGAGCGGATGAGAAACCGACGATCCTCGGCACTGAGAGGCGGACTAGCACTCTGGCTATCTTTGTGCCGCCACGAAAGCAATCCTCCCAGGCGACACTCTTGGTCTCGACTGAGCCAGGCTAACAGGTGTAGAAATCGGATCGATTGTCCGGACTCCCCGTAGCTCTTCACAGGCAAGCCATCAGTAACGGCCTGATGCAAGGTCACGCGAAAGACCTCGTAATCACTGGCCTTGGACGGGTCTTCCCGTAGCCAGGCATCCAGGTCATCTTTCTGATCGCAAATGGAGCGACGGCGTCCCGACAGCGGCCGGGCCACAAGCCATGGCTTGCCCTCGAGCCAGATACGGGCGACGACCCATCCCTTGGGGAAGCGTTCATGAAGACGTTCTCTCAAGAAGGCACTCCCCGGACGCGTCTCCCCGAGAAGATAGCGGAGCAGGCGGCAGAAACTCGTCTTACCAGCCGCGTGACCACTGAAACGTTCATCGGGATCATCCTCGGCCAAGGGTGGCGCCCAAATGATATTGAGCCCCCGGCGCAAGGTGATGCGGCGTATCTCATACTTAGGCATGCGCGAAAGGCGCTGAAGCAAGCGCACCTCTTCGATCCAGAAGGTGGGTGGTCGATCCACTCCTTTCGATTCAGGCTTTGCCACCTTGTCAGGGTTTGGCGCTCCCTCGACCTCCTCGAGTGCTTCCTCATCGTCGAATAGTGCTAGTTGCGTAGGCCGGTTCCCCATGGATGAATGGTCCAAACCTACCGGACTAGCGCCTGTTGGGTTTGGCAACTGTTCTTTCCCCTGAGTTCGTGAGGTGTTTGAGGAACCAGAGGGCCATGGGCGCGTACACGGGCTGTTGAGTGATGAGCACATTGTCATGCCCCGCCCCTACGACGTCCAGCCACTCTTTGTCGTTGCTCGCGAGGGCGTCGTAGAGATTCCGCCCCCGAGCGGAGGGGATGAGCGCATCCTCCGTTCCATGCGCGTATAGGATCGGCAATCGCACCTGAGCGCTCCAATCCACGGGACGCACCGTCTTGATATCGAGACCGGCGCGACTCTTGGTGAATTGGTTCACGCCGTCTACCATCCACGCCGCCATCGGGACGGATAGGGATTCCAATTTCCCTCGGATCACGCCATGGAGGTCGTCGAAACTACAGGTGATGACGGCAGCTTTCCATCGGTCCGATTCGGCTGCGGCGGCTGTGGCAAAGGCGCCTCCCATGGACATTCCCCACAATCCCGCAGGCAGGTTCTCAGGCCATCCCCGATCTTCGCTCACTTCCTCCAGAAGTCGACGCGCCAAGGTTCTCTCAAAGGGACGCGCGCCATAGGCGACCGTTCGCAGGGGACTCTCACCATGCGCGGGCAGATCAGGCAGGACACAATGGAAGCCGACGGCGGCGAAGCGCTCGGCCACTCGCAAGAGGCTTTCTTTCTGCCCTCGCCTGCCATGGAGGAGCACGAGGGCGCCCACCGTTTCCCCGTGAACGGGCACGGATGCGACCACTTGGCCCACCTGGTCACGGAGCACCGCACCGCGCACCGTCGGTCGCGATTGAGGAACAGGGCTCAAGGCGAGATAAGGCACATTTCCCTCCAGGCCGATCCCGGAAATCAACGCCACCGCTGGCGAAGCCGTCAATTCGCGGAGGCTATCGTGTTGATAGGTTCCCAAGGGCAGGCTACCAGGAGCCACAATCTGCGAGGAAGCGATCCAGAGAAGACTAACCAATGCCACCACGATTGGCCCAAGCAGACCCACTATCAGCCACCGCCACCGACGAAATTTGCGCGCCATACAGAACGACGACGATATCCGTCCGAGCCTCCTCAGCAAGCTATCATCTCGTCACGGCAGGCTAGCAATCGCACGCACGCGGATGAACTTTTGAAAGGAAGCGTTAGGAACGCTCTCCTGCACAGTGATGAGATTTGGCGTGTTCGTGAGGATCGTCAATGGGGTCTCCGTCCAGGTTTTGAGATCATAAGAGATCTCGATGAGCGGAGAGATGCCCGCCACGGGTGCCGCTCGAGTCAATCGCCAGGTGAGTTTCCCATCTTCTTCCCAAGGCAATTCCAACGAGTCCGTCCCGGGGTCGAGCCAGTCCATTCCCAAAGCAGCCTCCACGAGCGTGGTGAGTCCATCGGCATCAGGGTCGTCGTCTTCGAATAGCGCTAGACCATCGAGCCATGCGGTGTCCGCTCCGTCGATGTTGACATCGTCCTTGCGATATCGCCACGCGATGACGTGCTCTCCTTCCGGGACAAAAGCTGCCCGCATCTCCCAATCAACCAAACCAGAAATGGCCAACGCTGCCCCATCGCCGTCGCGAGCGACCTCCCCATCAATGAGAAAGGCGAGGTCATCATGACTCTCTTCAGAATCCACCCGCCACCAGAAGGTGACAATGGCAGGCCCGGTGACAGGCCGTTTGAGAACAGAGGCTTGACCGTGATCGATTGTTCCTGCTTGCAGGGCACTTCCACCCTCGTGACTAACGACTGTCTGACTACTCCACGGAGCGCTCCCTTCCCATTGCCACTGGCCAGGCGTACTTGCCAACCCATCCCCTAACGTTACCACTTCGATCGTGATAGTCTGCGGTTCGCTCGTGCCTTTGGCATTGCTAGCCGTGATCGCCACAGAGTACGTGCCGGGGGCACTGGGAGTGCCCGAGAGGGCTCCTGTCGTGGAATCGAGTTGCAGCCAAGCGGGGGGCGATCCTACAAGTGCGAAGGTCGCTCCAGAAGCAGTCGACTCTGGCTGAATCTCAAACGGACGTCCCTCGTAGAGCCCGGCCTGCGCCGGATACCGCGGCGCAGGCACCGTGCGTGAAGCGAAGCGGATGCGATCGACCCACCCCCGATCCTCCCCTTCGCCTTCGCTCTCATCCTTCACGTAGGCCCACGTGAGCGTGTGCAGCCCTTCCGGGAGAACGATGATTTCTTCCATCCACCCTGTGTCTCCGCTGATCTCCCGCTGAACCGTGCCATTGAGAGAGCATTGGAGGAAATCATAGTCCTCCTCCGAGGAGACACGCCACCAGAACGACAGCGTGTCTGGACCGCTCACAGCCACGGTGAACTGGGCGCTGGCCTCGTCAGGCAAGGGCGAGGAAACCGCCACGTCGACGCCATCATAGGCGCCAGACGCTTGGCTCGTCCACGCGGAGACTCCAGTCGTCTGGAGGTTCTGACCATCGAGATCGAGCGCCTCATCAAGGGAACTCGCCGCCTGACTTTCGTGAGCGATCGCGACGGCAACAGCGACCACCGCCATGGGAAAAAACAGGAAACCTTTCATGCAATCACAGCCATCATAGTCTAATTTCTATAATTTCCATAATTATTCTTTGATTTGAGAGTGTGAAGCCCTAGGATGGGGGCTCCCTCCACTCAACCCACCATTCTTCTCACCTACACCAACCGATGACGAAGACGATGCCCTGGAGCGGTCTGCTCACCACGTCGATTCTCACCCTCACCGTGCTCCTTTGCCCACTTGCCAAAGGGCAATCTGGGGTGCTGCGAGAGGTATGGACAAACGTTTCAGGGACGTCCATCAGCGCCCTGGACGCATTCGAGGCTTTCCCTCACCGCCCGGTCCTGGCTGAGGTCATTCCCACCCTTCAGACCGAGACAGACTGGACAAACTACTACGGGCAGCGCCTACGCGCCCTGATCACGCCCACGGTGACTGGGAGCTACACCTTCGCCCTTTCGGGTGATGACAACGCCGAACTGCTCTTGAGCGCGACGGATTCCCGTCAAGACGCCAGGCGCATCGCTCGTGTCCCGGGATGGACCAGTCCCCTTGAATGGGACAAGTTCGACGAGCAACGGTCGGAACCACAATCGCTCTTGGCAGGGCAATCCTATTACATCGAAGTGCTCCACAAAGAGCATTCCGGGGGCGACAATCTTGCCGTCGCGTGGAGTCTCAACGGTGGGGATTTAGAAATCATTCCTAACACCGTTCTACAGCCCGTGGGGAACCCACTCACCTTTCCTGCCTCTGGTCTGGCCGTGGAGGCTGGCGCCGACCAGGAAATCTTTCAACCGCGACTGTCGGCCACCCTTGCAGGTCAAGTGCTCGACCGGACGGGACAAAGTGGGAGCCCAACGGCGATTTGGACCGTTACGGGCGGCTCTGGAGCGGTGATCGCAGCACCGGACCAGATGACTACCGAAGTCACCTTTCCAGGTCCCGGCACTTACACCTTCACCCTCACGGTCATTAAGAAAGCCCTTTTGGAAACGGATACTGTAAAGGTCACTGTCCGTTCTCCACTCGATCCTAGCGCAGGCAAAGCGATCCAAGCGTTCTGGTTAGATGTTCGAGGGGAAGCCATTGAAGAACTCACCAGCCACCTCGACTTCCCCGCCTATCCTCACATGACCCGTGAAGTGGATGCTTTGGAGGGTCCTAGCGGTTTCGCCTCCTATTACGGCACGCGGACGACTGGGTATCTTCTCGCTCCCCACTCTGGCGACTATCGCTTCTACGTTTCGGGCGATGATACCGTTCAATTCTCACTGAGTCACAATGCTTCTCCCGAGAATGCCGTCGTCATTGCCACCGTGCCTCATCCCTCCGGTGCCGGCGACTTTCTCAGTAGCCCGGACCATCAGATCTCCGCCCCTGTCACCCTCACAGAAGGCGAACGTTACTACTTTGAGCTGCTTCACAAGGAGAACTACAGTTCCGATCACCACGGGGTCTACTGGGCCCGTGAAGGGGACCATTCCGTGCGTCTTATCACCGGTGAATTCCTCGCACCTACCACTTCGCTCGACTCCGAAGTCCCGGTGGCCGATCCCGAGAGTGACTACCTGGTCTCGGCAGGACGCGATCAGATTCTCTACTTACCGGACACCGCCACGGCGATGAATGGCTATGCGTCCAAGCGCCGATGGAATGCGGAACTGGTGAGTCAGACGTGGCGGGTGGTTGGGAACGCCTCTGGCATTGCCATCGCTGATCCCACCGATCCCGAAACGCTCGTTTCCTTTCCTGGCAAAGGCCTCTACACCCTTGAGTGGGAAGTCGTCACGGCCGATCAGACAGTGAGCGACCGCGTGCGGATCGACATCCGTGATGCTCTCGCTGAGAACACCGGCATGCTCACCCGAGAAGTGTGGTTTCACAAAAGCCTCGACTCCCTCGATGCGCTACGGGCCTTGCCAGAATATCCTGATGCGCCTCACATTGTCGACTCACTGCCTTCACTCAAAGGGCCGACCAATTGGAGCAGCCGCTATGGCACGCGAGTCACGGGATACCTGCAAGTGCCAGCAGACGGCGACTACACGTTCTACATCACGGGAGATGACGAAGCGGAACTACGCATCAGTTCCAACGATCTCTCTAACAATCTCCGCTACGTCTGCAGCGTGCCAAACTACACGCGATCGGAGGCGTGGTTTGATCACCCGGAACAGCAATCAGACCCGTTCACTCTGAAGGCTGGGCAGCGCTACTTTGTGGAGTTGCTCCATCGGGAGACGTGGGGAAGCGATCACTTTCAAGTCGCTTGGACCGTGAATGATGATCGACGTCCCGTGCCTATCGAGGGAAGTTATTTCGCCCCCATCAAGCCGGCCCCAGCGTATCGCGAAGAGGTGAGCCACTATGCTTATGCGGGCGCTGATCGGGCCTATCATTGGCCGCATCAAGAGACGCATCTGTCAGGATCGATTCAACAAATCCGCGAGAGTGAGGCCACCCTCTCCACCGAGTGGACGCAGATCAGTGGTCCCACTGCAGACCTTCAGAACGCCTCTGACCTCGACGCCTGGGTTGGGTTTCCCGGCATGGGGCGCTACACCTTTCGTTTCACTGTCACCTCCTCGGACGGGATTCAGCATCAAGACGACATCGATATCGTTCTCCTGCCTCCGCTCACGGAAGACACGGGTACCCTCTTGCGTTCGGTGTGGTTAGACGTGGATGGCTACACGATCGACGATTTGGAAGCGGCGGATCCGGGGCTCTACTACCCAGACTTTGAAGACCTCCTCCCCGGGACGCAGACGCCAAACAACTGGGCACATTATTATGGTCAGCGGCTGGCAGGCTATCTCCATGTGCCGATCGCAGGCGACTACACTTTCTGGGTAGCGGCAAATGAGACCGCCCAGCTTTGGTTGAGCCCTAGCACCAATCCAGCTGAAGCTGAACAGATTTCTTTCGTCAATGCTAGTGTCAATCCTTTGCAATGGACACGTCGTGAAGGGCAGGAAAGCGCCCCCATTCGACTGGAGGCCGGACGTTACTACTTGGAGGCTCTCCACAAGGAGTATCACAGCAGTGATCACTTTGCGCTGGCGTGGTCCGGGCCCGCCACCAACGGGCGTGAACTCATCTCGCGGGGATTCCTCTCACCTCTCCGCGATGCTCCCGATCACAATCCTAACATTCAAGTGGTTCTCGGTCCCGATCGCGTCTTGCTCTGGCCTGACGACACCTTGCGCCTCACGGGACTTGTCTACGATCTAGAAGATGGTCCTGCAGCGCTTGAATACACCTGGTCCCATGAAGCGCGAACACCGACGGCAAGTTTCACGGACCCTCACTATCCGGGCACGGATGTCCGCTTTCCTGGTCCTGGCATTTATATCATTTCTCTCGAAGCAAGCGATGGCGTCCATCAGGGCAAAGATTCTATCATCGTCACCGTGCAAGATCCCCTCGACGCATCCGCAGGAGGGCTTCTTCGCGAAGTCTACACAGACATTTCAGGCAGTCATGTCCCCAACCTCACGGAAGCCTCTGTTTTCCCTGACCATCCGACCTTCACTGACACCCTCACCAGTTTCGATACTCCAGTCGACTGGGCCGACAACTATGGCACGCGCGTCCGCGGCTATCTACGCGTGCCCGAAACCGATGACTACACCTTCTTCATCGCGAGCGATGATCGCGCGGAGCTCTGGCTCAATGCCAACGGACCAGAACCAACGAGCAAGGAACGCATTGCGCACACCGAATGGGCAACGGGTCGGTATCGATGGAATCGCACAGACTCTCAAGCATCAGCTTCCATCCGCTTGCGTGCAGGCGTTCGCTACTACATTGAGGCTCTTCAAAAGGAAGGCAGCGGCGGGGATTACCTCTCGGTTGGCTGGCGTCGGACGGACTCTGAGGAAGACATCCGCGTCATTCAAGGCCCCATGCTCGTGCCGTTCGCGTCCGCGGATGCCCATGATGAAGCCATCGCCATGGAGGCGGGTCCCAACCAGAGCGCGCGTTGGCCCATCGAATACGTCACGCTGCAAGGGCATGCCTACGACCTGACACCTGGCCCACTCACACTCACCACGTCGTGGACGCTTACGAAAGGTAACGAAGATGTGGAGATCGAGTCGCCCAACGCCCTCGAGACCAAGGTCCGCTTTCCTGGTCCTGGCAAATACACCCTTCAGCTCACCGCAACCGATGGGGACCACACCCGTCAGGATCGCTTGGTCGTGCGCATTCTCGAACCGCTTGCTCCCGATACTGGTTCGGTTCTCTGTGAGGTCTTTGAGAATCTGCCAGGCTATTGGGTCACGGACCTCACCAAGGCGGACACCTATCCCCATGCGCCCAGCGCCCGCACCCAGCTCAAGAGCCTTGAGATGCCGGCCAACACTGCCGATCAGTATGGTGCTCGCATCCGAGGCTACCTACATCCCGATCGCAGCGGTGTGCATCGGTTCAACATCGCGGGTGATGATTGGGCGGAATTCTATCTCAGCACCGATGCGACCGAAGCGAATAAGGAACTTGTCTGCTTCACACCAGCGGCCGTTTCTTACTACGAATGGCTTCGCTTTCCTGACTACCAAGTATCACGCCCCATTGTTCTCAAGAAAGGTGAGAAGTACTATCTCGAAGCTCGACTCAAAGACCACGGCTCCCGCGATCACCTCGCCATCGCTTGGCACGCCCCGCGCACTGATCACTATGAAATAGTGCCAGGTGCCAATCTCTCGCCCATTCTCCCCGTCGGCGATACCATGGCGCCGTCGATCACCTTGCAAGGTGCCTCCGAAATCACGCTCACGGTGGATTCTGAATTTGTTGATCCTGGCATCATCGCCAATGATGAAACTGATGGCGATCTCACGGGCCAAGTCCTCGTAGATCATAACATTGATGTCTCCACACCAGGTGAGTATGCCGTGCGCTACCGCGTGCTGGACGCCGCTGGCAACGAATCGGAAGAGCACGTTCGACGCGTCACCGTGGTGCTCGCGGATACGCCTCCAGCCGTCTACGCACCTGATCGCAGCGGCACGCATTCCACCGATCCGTGGCCGGAACCGTCCCCGGACGCCATCACGTCCATGGACGCCTCTCGCTTTCTCCAACAAGCCACTTTTGGAGCGACAGAAGGGAGCATCGCCGAAGTGCAGCGCCTCGGATACTCCAACTGGATCGATGCGCAATTGGCGATGCCGGCGAGCTTGCACCTTCCGGAAATGGATCGCTACGCACGTTTTCGCGGGGCACAGGGAGACACGACTTACGGCGTCAATCTCGAGCAACGTCCGGGCGAACTCCCCTTCGCCGAGATGCGCACGCATGATCGCCACTATGTGTGGTGGACACAGGCCATCAAAGCACCCGACCAGTTACGGCAGCGGATTGCCTTTGCGCTTTCCGAGATCCTTGTCATCTCAGACCGTGGCTCTGATCTCTCACGCTATCCTCGCGGCACGACTCACTACTACGATCTGTTGGTGAAACATGCCTTCGGCAATTATCGGCAGTTGCTAGAGGACATCAGTCTCAACCCCATGATGGGCATTTGGTTGACGCACGTTCGCAGTTCCAAGGAATCCCCGGATGAGAACTATCCACGGGAACTCATGCAGCTCTTCTCTATCGGGCTTGCCCAGCTCAACCAAGATGGCACGCTCAAACTCGGAAGTAACGGAAAAGCTCAGCCAACCTATGATCAGGATATCATTCTCGATCTTTCTCGCGCCCTCACTGGCTGGACCTTTGCCGGGTCGCAATCGTTCTACTCCACACCGAGCACCGGCGTGGACTCGATCGCACCGTTGATCGCATTTGAAGAGGAACACGATCGGGGTGCCAAGACGCTTCTCGGAGGCGAAGTGCTCCCAGCCGGGCAGACAGCGGAGCAAGACCTGCAAAGCGTGATCGACAATGTCTTTGCGCACCCGAATGTAGGTCCATTCATCTGCCGTCGCCTCATTCAGCGGCTGGTCACCAGCAATCCGAGTCCAGCCTACCTCTTTCGCGTCGCCGGTGTCTTCAATGACAATGGCCACGGCGAGCGTGGCGATCTCGGCGCCGTGGTGAAGGCCATTCTGCTAGACCCCGAGGCCCGTGTACGCGATGACTCTGCAGGCGCGGGAAAACTGAAAGAGCCCATCATGCGTCTCGCGAGTCTCTTCCGGGCTTGCTACAGTGAACCCTCTAGCAATCCTCCAACGCTGGGGCGTTTCGTCCTCAATGACACCACTTCGCAATACGGACAAGCGCCCTTGAGTGCCGCAACCGTCTTCAATTTCTTCGAGCCCGATTTCTCACCGGCCGGGCCGCTCGTCGACGCGGGACTTTACGGACCGGAGTTTCAGATCGTGACGGAAACCACCGCCGTCGACATGGCCAACCATCTCTATGATGGCATCCGCTACGGCTTCGCCGTGGATCGCAGCCAGGTTGACTACCTCCGACTCAATCTCGCCGCCATCATCGCCCGTGTGTCTAACAGCAACGCCTTGATTGACTACCTTGAGGTGCTGCTTATCGGCAGACCCTTGGCCTCCGCTTCTCGAGCAGAGCTTTCAAAGATTGTGAGTCAATATCAGGATGACCCCGAAGCAGCTGCTGAGTCGATCCTTCAGACCATCGTCGCCATTCCAGAATTCGCAGTTCAGCGCTAAGCCACCCCAACGTTTACTCGATCATGAGCACCACCCCCCATCTTGTCACCTCGCGACGGCGTTTCTTACGCCAATCAGCCTGCGCCGGGATCGGCGCAGGCTCTGTGAGCATGTTATCGACCCTCATGGGCCTCCGTCAGCTGAATGCTGCCGCAGGCGATGACAGTGCCTCACAAGACTACAAAGCGCTGGTTTGTGTCTTTCTTTATGGAGGGAACGATTCCGCCAATATGCTCATTCCCACGGCAGACGCCCCCTACGCGGACTACGCCGCAGGGAGAGGCCCTCTCACCCTTCCCCAGGATTCGATTCTTCAACTCAATGCCGAGAATGACGACGGCCGCCAGCTAGGACTCCATCCGTCCATGACCGGGTTGGCCAATCTCAGCCGGGGAGGCAATGCTGCCCTCATCGCCAATGTCGGCACCCTCGTCGCTCCGACCACCCTAGAACAGTATCAGAATCGCACCTCCGAGATTCCGCCCAATCTCTTCTCACATAATGATCAACAAGTGCTCTGGCAAACGTTGGCTGACACGGAAAGCAACGCCTTTCAGCCCACGGGTTGGGGAGGACGCATGGCGGATCTTCTTCATGCAGCGCATAACGATGATTCGCTCTCGATGTTGATTTCGTTAGGCGGAACCAACTTCTTCCAGGTGGCCGATACGCTGCAGCCGGTGCGCCTTCCAGGCGGCGGCTTGCCAGCCTACAAACTGGGGCAAGGTTCCAAGGACGCTGACATCGCCCGCTACGCCGCTTTCCGCAAGATCCTTGATCGCGACTACGCGAACATGATGGAGAATGCTTTCTCCGATGTGTCCAATCATGCCATCGAGGACATTGACACCGTGAATGGAGCGATCGCGGAAACCAGTTCTTACGATGATACCATTCCAGACAATGGTCTCGGACGGCAACTGCGCATCGTGGCCAAGCTGATCGAGGCACGGGAAGCTCTGGGCATGCGTCGACAGGTCTTCTTCTGCGCCACGGGTGGCTACGACACGCACGGCGAGCAGTTGGCACAGCACGCCGGTTTGTTAGGCGATCTCGACAGTGCAGTCACGGGATTTCAAGCAGCTCTCCAGTCTCTGGGCGCGGAGGACCAGGTGACGACCTTCACCGCCTCGGACTTTGGCCGCACCTTCGATTCAAATGGCCGCGGCTCCGACCACGGTTGGGGTGGTCACCACTTTGTCCTGGGCGGTGCCGTTCGCGGCAATCGCATCTATGGAACCTACCCAGACCTCAAGCTGACCGCTGGCAACCCGCTCGACACAGGACGCGGACGCTGGATTCCCACAACCTCCGTAGATCAATACAGCGCCACGCTGGCAAAGTGGTTCGGCGTCAGCGATGTGAACATGCGCTCTATCTTTCCTAACATTGGCAATTTCGACACCGCTGACCTTGGCTTCATGGCATGAGTTGGAAGCTCATTCCCCCAACGCTTCTGCTCGTCCTCGGCATCGTCCTGCTCTGGCATGCTCAGGAAACGCTTGCTCCTCAAACCGTCGTGGCGCCTCGATCAACGGCGCCAACCGCAGCGGATTCTTCTCCCGCCTCTGATGCGACCGATGACCAATCAGTGCCGCGACCGGAAGGCACGCTTTCTGCGGAGGGTCCACCCCTGCCCCCCAGCATCCTTGATGATCTCAATAGTGCGAAGACCACGCCGGCAAACGACATGCGTTTGTTAGCCACACTATTTCATGATTATGCAAGTGTGCTCAAGGGAATGCCTTTCGGCATGCATGAAGAAATTGTCTCGGCCCTACAGGGCGACAATCCGCGCGCGATCGCCTTCATTCCCCCGGGGCATCCCGCTGTGAACGCAGACGGAAAGATCATTGATCGATGGGGCGCGCCGTATTTCTTTCACGTCATTTCCAGCCGCGCTGTCGAAATCATTTCGGCAGGACCGGACGGTCAGCTCTTCACTCAGGATGACATCCGGGACGTGCCGCCACACGCCTCAGTAGAGCCTCTCGCCCTGGCACCCTCGGAGTGATCCACGAGTTTCTCTAGCACTGCGTCATCAATCCCTACTGGATTCCGAGGACGGACTTCCTTTATCCTAGGAATCACGCGCGCGGGCGAGTCCCTTGATCTCGCGAGATGTTGAACGCTACGCTTCGTTATGTGGAACCTCATTCGTTCATTCTCGTCCATCGCCGCGCTGGGATCACTTGCCTGCCTCAGCCTTGCAAAGGCACAAACACCAGGTCAGCATCCTCCTTTGCCGCCCAATCTTCGTCCAAGCATTCCTGCATTTCCCGGAGCCTGGGGTGGCGGCATGTTCACCACTGGTGGTCGCGGTGGCCAAGTGCTGACCGTCACGAGTTTGGCTGACAGCGGTCCTGGCACCTTGCGCGAAGCCATCGAGACGAGCGGCCCGCGCATCATCGTCTTCCGAGTGGCAGGGACCATTCGATTGGAGAGCGATTTGGACATCACGCACCCTAGCATCACCATCGCGGGACAGTCCGCACCCGGCGATGGCATTTGCATTTCTCATGGTTCGGTCAATATCAACACGCACAATGTGATCCTGCGACACTTGCGGGTTCGCCGCGGCAATCCCGAAGGGGGCCAAGGTTCCGACAACATTGGTGGCTATCCAGAGGGACAGGTGATCGTGGATCACTGTTCGGTCAGTTGGGGCCGGGATGAGAACATTTCCCTCTATCGCTACACGGAGGTCCAGCCTGACGGTGAGCGCATGAAATTGCCAACCAAGAACGTGACGATCCAATGGGTCATTTCCAGCGAAGCGTTAGGGCCAGGGCATGAATTCGGCGGCACCTGGGGCGGCACCGATTCGACCTTTCACCACAATCTCTTTGCCTGTAATACTGGGCGCAATCCCTCCATCGGCATGTCCGGGGAGTTTGACTATCGCAATAATGTGATCTTCAATTGGGCCCATCGCACGATGGATGGAGGGGACGAAACTTCCCTCGTGAACGTCATCAACAACTACTACAAGGCAGGGCCTGCCGTGAAGTCTAACATGCGCACCATCATGGCACGCATGGAAGAACGCGATCAGAATTCCCCCACAGGGCCGTTCAAACCCGGCGGGTGGTATCCCGAGACGCCCAAACGCCCCGGCAAGTGGTATGTCGCGGGCAACTACTTCTTCGATGAGCCCGAGGTCACGGCGGACAACTGGAAAGGCATCCGGGGCACCATGGCTCTCGCCCGCGTGAATACTCCCTTCGAGGCCTGGCCCGTGCTCCAGGAGACCGCTACAGAAGCCTATGCGTCCGTGATGGCACATGCAGGAGCCACCCTTCCCAAACGTGATTCCGTGGATCAACGCATCATCGAGACTGTGCGGTCTGGCAAGACCATCAACGAACGCGGGATCATCAATCACCCCGATGAAGTCGGCGGCTTCCCCGAGCTAACATTCTCTCCAGGCGACCTTCCAGAAGATGCGGATAATGACGGGATGGCAGACTCATGGGAAGCTTCTCATGGCCTTGATGCCGAAGATTCTGCCGACGCCTCTGTAGACCCGGATAAGGACGGCTACACGAACATTGAGGAGTTTCTCAATGGCACTGATCCCACCAAGTTCATCGATTACCGCGACCTCAGCAACAACGTCGATACGATCAGTCTCCCATCCGCGCCTTGATCTTGGCGAGGGCTTTGAGAACGTGTCTCGCCCGTGAGTGGAACGCCGGTTTCGTCGCATAGGGCATGTGGCGCTCGATCGTGAGGAAGACTTCATCAGCCAAGAGCGGCTCCTGCTCACAGAGGTGTTGCAGAACGGTCATGGCATAAACGCGCGTCGCCACGGCCTCACGATCATCGTCCAAGTAAGTGAACGCGCGTTCAGCGGCCAACCCAGCCTCACTCTCAGGTATAGAGACAAGCGTTAGCGCCTTCATCGTATTGCGCTTGATCGCATCGTGACGATCCGGCTGCTGCAAATTCTCTAACAGAACACGTAGAAACGGAAGTGCTATTCGAGGGTGCGCTTCCACACAATGACACAACGCCCAGGCGCCGCGCTGCGCTGGTATTGGTTCAGCCCCACACACGATCCTTACCAAGGCTTCAAAGCGTTGGCGGCGGGTACCCACCCACTCCGTGATCTTGAGTGCCTGTGCTTTTGTGTGTTCTTCTAAGAGCGCTTCACGCAATCGCATGCGCTCACCAGGGCTGTGCATAGGTATCACAACGGCGAAACCAACCGGTGCGCCACTGCGATTCTTTCTTGGGCGCATTGGCGATGCGTCGGCCGAGGGTGCGTTTGGCCGAGGCCGCAAATTCCCTTGGCGCAGCGGCTCCGCGCGGGTGGCCCTGCATGCCTTGTAGCACTTGAAGCAAGCCCCAGCCCTGACCCTTATAGCGTTCTTTGGGATTCACCCCTTCCCCTTTGAAATTCACATAATCGATCAACGCGTAGACGCCGTTTGAGGTCTCTGTCATGGCCTCAAAGTTGGCTTTCACCCGAGCCCGATCGCTCGCGGGGGCAGCGCTTAGCATCTTGGGTAGGGCTGCCTGCATGCGATTAATGATGAATTCCGTCTGCATACCCACGGTCTGGCTGAGCATTTGCCGAAGCGCTTTCATCCGAGCACTTTGCTGATCCTGCATGAAGGCAGCGCGGTTGGGCCATGGACAGGGTGATTGGGGGGTAAGACCATTGGGCAAGCGCACGCCGCGCGCTTGCAGGAATCCCATGAGCGGACGGAAACTCTCCTCATAGGTTTGTGGAACACCCGCTGGATACCAGATAAAATGGCCAATCCCGAGCGAGGCAAAGCGCTCAGCCTTGTTCCACGACGTGAGTCCGGCGATGGTGCCATTGGCTTCGTTCTTCCAAATCTTGTTCCCCACGCGCCGGGCATCGGCAGCCGAGAGGCGCAGGGGCGCTGCGGAAACCGTCCCGCCAGGCGCAGGAACACCAGGGGCAGGCCGCGAAGGGGCCGCGCATTGAAGAGTGACGAGGCTGATCAACGTGAGGGCGATGAGACGCATGATGTCGGCAGGATACAGAAAAGCCCGAGCCTGGCGAGGCTCGGGCTTCAGAAAGTCCTAATGGGAGGACCCTTAGGCGATCTCTTCCGAGTGGAAGATCTGCCAGTCGTCCAAATTGTTGAGATTCACCGCGTCCTTGATCTTGCCTTCGTCCACGATGCCCGCTGCTTCGAGAATCTCTTTGCGCGTGGCATCATCATGGATGTAGCCAGCGATGCTGTCGTTGAGAGACTTGACCGCACCGGAATCGAGTGAGCCGCCTTTCTTCTCCAGCACCCATGCCTCGCACTGAGGATAGGTCGGCTTGGAATCCTTGATGTAGTTGAGGAATTCCTCGCGATCGATGCCGAGGCCGTCGAGGACCATTTGATCGTAGCCCTGACCACAGGCGGGATACTCGTCATGCAACTTGTTCACGGCTCCGAGGGAAGCCTTCTGCCAAAGGCGAGGGAGATGAAGCACACCGAGAGGACCGGCGACGCCTGAACTGATGGTTGGGACAACTTTGCTCATGTCTAGATGGTAAGTAAGTAATGGTTCGATCCTCCCCGAGGTCGGGCGAGGTGGCTATAGAAGAAGTGGAATGTGATGGGAATCAAGCTTTTAATGTCCGCATCGGATCATGCCTAAGCGAACGGAACACGAATGGAAAGAAGCAGAGGAAGGAGGCGGGATCCGACGCATGCGCGCATCCCGCGTGGCGGGACAATGGCGCCTATCTTCTAAGGGACCTGAAGATCTCACGTGGAACCCACACGAATCGCCTTCGGAGGAGGACCTGCGAGGCTTGCGCGAGGTTCTCTGGCGCAAGTATCAACGGCGCCGCCTTCCTTGGGAACACGTCCGAGAGATCGATCGCCTGCTAGGCGAGGACGAGCCTTAGCGCGAGGAGTGCTTTCAACACTCGGGCGCGCTGCTGTTTCCCCTCCGTGTTCACCGCCATGACGAGCGAGAAATAGGCATCGAGCACATGATAGAGCGGCCAATCAATGGGGCCATGGTGCGCTTCGTACGCTTGCTGAAAGAATCGATACCAGGCCCCCTCCGCGTAGGGACGCAGCAGGGGATCCTCGTGACTCCAGGCAAACGAGCCCCGCTCGCCGTCAACCGATGCGGCGCAGGTCTCCGATCGGATGGCTAACAGTTCCCCACTCGCGTAGGAGACGTATTTGACCAAATCAAAGAGCGGTGGCCCTGCCGCAATGCCTGCTACTGAAACCGGATCAATGAAGGTGAGACGCTTCCACCAATCATCCTCCCGAGCAGGCACAAGAATGTTCTCCAAGATGAGATCTCCATGCAATCGCACGGATTTCGCGCCATCGAGCCGCTCTAGGATCTTCTTCTCCGCGATCTCTCTCAGCAATCCCTCCAATCCAGGGGAAGGCCTAGCATTCACCTCGACGGTGTCCGCGGTGATCATGGCGTGGAATCCAGCCAGATTGCGCAGCTGTTCCGTGGTATGGACAAAGGTCTTCCAGACGTGCTTGGCCAAGGAATCCGCCGATTCGCACGGATGATAGAGCGTGTGAAAGAGGGTTTCAGCAAGCACTCGCTGAAAGGCGTCTGCGTGTTCAGCGGTACCACCAGCGATCCGCCCGGCCACGTCTTCATATGCTGACAAATAGGCAATTTCATAGCCCGCACCACTCTCGGTGATCCAGGCACGCTTCACTGGCGGAAAGAGGGCTTTCGCGTCTTCCTGCAACTCCGTGAGGTATTGGATCTCTCGCCGCAACGTCTCTAAAGCCCAGGGGCGATCGGCCGCACTTGCGCGACTCGATTTCCGCACACGGGGGGCATCGTTGCCCTCCACATAAACCGCCGTTTCCTCCCAATAGCCGTCTTTCAACACACCGAGGCATTGCGCAGAAGAGGGAGGTGGTTCGTCTAACAACACGATTTCGGGTGGTATTTGCCAGAAATCAGCGTCACTATCGAGCCTTATGCTGCATCTATTTGCCAAGCTCAGTGGCATCATTGCCATCCTCATCGCCCTGCCCCAGTGCCAAACGATGAGTCTCGACATGCGGAAATCCGGCAAGTTTCCCACCGTCACCGTCGAGGGCGTCTACGCCGATCAAATCCGATTGGCCTGCGATTCTGTCTTTCAGGAAGCCGATTACCGCTTCCTCCGTGCGCGTGGAAACCGACGCTTCATCTACGAAAAGCCCGGTACAGCGATGCATTTCCTCGCCTATGGAGACTTCTCCATGAGCGACGATAAGATTGTGGAACGGCTCAGCATCTCCGTGCAAAGCGTGGGTCCCGATGCCTATCAGATCGATTGCGAACCCTTTATCGTCACGGATCCCGATGATCACATGGAAGAGGCCCGCCCCATTTCCCGATTGAAACGCGGGAAATACCAATCCCTCCTGAACCAAGTGAAAGCGCTTTGTGATGCCGGCGGGGTCGATACGGTTCCAGATTGGGATCACTGGGATTA
The DNA here is from genome assembly GCA_030425385.1 of Verrucomicrobiia bacterium. Taxonomy (GTDB): domain Bacteria; phylum Verrucomicrobiota; class Verrucomicrobiia; order Verrucomicrobiales; family DEV007; genus JAACDM01. Next base: position 48,230 of record JAUIAH010000011.1, read on the forward strand.
AACCCTTGTTTCCCTCACGCCCTTGCCAGAGGATGCGCCCATGAGTCGCCGAGCGCTTATTGTGATATGTCTCATCCTGTTTGTCCTTCTGGGCTTCAGTGCGTTGGTCAATGTGGGCTTGCTCGTCTCAGCACCCTTCCGCGGCCTGACCGCCAATCGGGCGCCGGGCAACTTCCGCGAAACCGAACTCTACGCAGGTGACGCCGACGCCAAGATCGTCCACATCGATCTCGAAGGGATGATTTCCAATTTCGGAGGCAATGCCTTTCTTGGTAACAGCGTTTCGGAAACGAAACGCATGCTTGAAGCCGCCAGTGTCGATCCTCTCGTGAAAGCCATTGTGCTGCGGATCAATTCGCCCGGCGGCGAGATCACGGCTTCGGATATCCTCTACGACATGGTGAAACGCACAGCCAAGGCCAAGCCCGTCGTCATCTACATGGACACTGTGGGCGCTTCTGGCGGCTACTACATCGCCTGTGGCGGCACGCACATCATGGCCAATGAAACCACCATCACTGGAAGTATTGGCGTCATCATCCAAACACTCAATTACGAGGAACTGCTAGGCAAGGTAGGCTTGGATGCCATGGTCTTCACCAGCGGAGAATTCAAAGACACGATGAGTCCCTCGCGCCCCATGCGTGAAGATGAGAAAGTCTACGTGCAAGGCATGGTCGATGAAATGTATGAACGCTTCGTCGGATTGGTTGCAGACGCACGGGGCATGACAGTGGCATCACTCAAAGAAGGCGTCGCCGACGGCCGCATTCTCACCGGAAAGAAAGCGCTCGAAGCCGGGCTTATCGATTCCACCGGCTACATCGAGGCCGCCTATACCAAAGCCCGCGAACTGAGCGGAGAGAGCAATGCCCGCGTGGTGAAATACGCCCGTGACGTCAGCTTCGGTAGCTTGCTAGGGTTCATGGGCGAGTCCACCGCGACACGTGCCCATGCGCAAACGATGCGTTTGGAACTCGCGCACGAGCTTTTTCCCAAATTGCAGCCGGGCGCCATCTATCTCTTGCCTGAGCATTTCGCTTACTAGATGGAAGCGATTCACCAACGCATTCAGAACGACCTCTTGGTCTTCGGGTGGGTGGCCTTTCTCGTCGCCGTTCCCCTATTCGCTTTCCTCCGGCAACGCGATCCATCTTTGCGCTGGCATGCGCAAGGCCAGGTGGCCACTCAATCGTTTCAATGGATCGATTTGGCAGTCGTGGTCATCTTCTTTCTGGGATTGAAGCTACTCGTCGTCGCCATTGCGCCAGAGGCGCCCACTCCTGACGCCACCAATCTCACCACCACGGCGATCCTCACCGATATTCTCGCTAAGATCGCAATGGCCAGTTTCTTGATCTTCTGGCTCGTCATTCGACGAATGGATCTGGTGGAAACCTTTGGATTGGCTCGATTGAATCTTCAGGCAACGCTCATTTGGGGAGGCGTGGTCGGGATTCTCGCCGTCCCTCTCGTCATGGCCGTGGGGCATGAGGCGAAGATCCACCTTGAACAATTCGTCGGCACCCTGCCCGAACAACCGATCGTCGCCGCGTTCAAAGAAAGTGAAGACACCGTCTTCAAAGGCATCACCATGATCGGCGTCGTTCTCATTACCCCTGTCTTTGAAGAACTCTTCTATCGCGGCTACCTCTATGGCGTCACCAAGCGCTTTTCTGACCGCTTCTTCGCCACATTCTTCTCCTGCCTCATCTTCACCGTCGCCCATTCAGGGGTGATCACCTTGCTCCCCATCTTCACCCTCGCCGTCTTTCTCGTGCTCGCCTATGAACTATCAGGCAGCCTTTGGGTGCCCATCCTTATTCACATCTTCTTCAATCTCGTCAATGTGATCGGAATGCTCGTCATCGCTCCCACGGCATGAGAACATACTTTTCTCATTGGCATCTCGCTTGAGTTCGATAGGCTCCCATCACTTTGAAGACACGTTCTCCGCGACTCCAAGACCTCGGTGAAGACGAGGTTGTCCGAGAATTGGCGAATGGATTACCGGTAGATCGCTCTGTCGTTGCCGGTGCAGGCGACGACTGCGCCGTTCTTGAGTATGGACGCACTGGTTACTATCAGCTTTTCAAGACGGATTGTCTTGTCATGGGCGTTCATTATGCGCCTGATACCCCGCCTAAGCTAGTCGGCCGCAAAGCCCTCGCCCGCGCCATTAGCGATATTGCCGCCATGGGTGGCTGGCCCACTCAGGCCGTTGTCACCGTTGTCCTCTCACCAAGTTTCACACTTCAATATGTGAAAGATCTCTATGCAGGACTGTCCGGCGTAGCGCGTGAATTCGGCGTATCCGTTGTCGGCGGAGAGACGTCCCGCCCCGCCGCCAATCATTCAGGGAAAACGGCCATGATTTCCGTCTCATTACTGGGATTGGTGGAGAAAGGCCGCTGTATCCTCCGCTCCGGCGGCCGGGAAGGCGATCAAATCTTTGTCACTGGCCTTCTAGGTGGATCGCTAAACGGGAAACACCTTTCCTTTCAACCGCGTGTCTGGGAAGGCCGATGGCTGAGCGATCATTTCCAGCCCACTGCCATGATGGATTTAAGCGATGGTCTCGCCCAGGACCTTCCGCGATTGGCCAAACAAAGCGGGGTCGGCTTCCAACTCGTCTATTCTCGCGTGCCCAAAGCCATGGGATGTGAAATGAAAGCCGCTCTCTGCGACGGGGAAGATTATGAATTGCTCTTCACCGTATCCAATGACCGCGCCGAGGCCCTTCACGCCCTCTGGACAAAGAACTTTCCTAGCCTCCCTCTCACCAATGTTGGCTGGTTGTGCTCGCAAGAAGAATCCATGGCCGCGGAATTTGATGAGTTGAAAGGTTGGGATCATTTCGAAGTTTCCACAACCACTGGGCGATAATCAGCGATAGTTTTATTACTTTTAGTGCCGTGAACTGGCAGAAACCTTATTCTTTATTGGACATTTCCCAATTTCTTCTTAATGAGATCGTCCATGGCTAAGACCAACTCCTCCAGTACGAGCGAGCAAATCGCCTCGCTAAACGCTCAAATCGTCGATCTTCTGCGCGAAGAAATCGCGGATCTCGAAGAGAAACTCGCTAACGCGAAAGCTCAATTGGAAGCCGCCGAAGGCAACAGCGGCGGTGCTGCAGCCTCTGCCCCAGCGCCCTCCACACGCCCTGCCAAGAAGAAAGGCAAGCGCGGCCGTCCCCCTGGCAAGAAGAAACCTGGCCGTCCCGCAGGCAAGCAAGGTGGCGCCAAGAAGCGTGGAGGCCGTCGTCCTCGTGCCAATGCTGCTGAGCGTATGGGCGCCGTGAAGGAACTCGTGCAAAGCGCTGGCAATGACGGTATTTCCGCTCTTCAAGTCGCCGAGAAGACGGACTTCCCTTACGCAGCGGTCCGGGAGATCCTCAACGACAAAAGCACCTTCAAGAAAGTCGGTGAGAAACGGAATAGTCGTTTCTTCCTGAAGTAAAGCGTCTCAACAGACCATCCATACTTTCAAGAGCCTCACTCGTTCGCGAGTGGGGCTTTTCACTTTTCGGGATACCACTTTTCGGGATACGGCTCAACCACCTCGAGCCAAGATGGCGACGATTCCAACTCAGGCTGCCCTAGAGGATAATGGGGATGGAGCATCGCGGGACGCTCACGGATCCCATCCTTCAGCTGACTTTCAATCATCTCTCTAGTGAAATAGGGATCATCAGAGTCCCAACGCATGTGTCTTTGGAGAGACTCCGGCGGCATATCGGGCGACCGATCGAGCAGGCGCTCGATTCCAGCCTCTTCATCCAGCAGAACCATATCCCTTTCAACCGGCTGACTTTCCGAATGTGGTCTCGGACGCAACGTCGCCCAACGGATTAGCACCGCCAATCCGATTCCCATCAGCACGATAAGCCCACACAAGGCGACCTTGGAAAACCCTCGCTGCCGTCCGTGCACAGGGAAAGCCATCATTCGTGCAATCCGTTCCTTCAAATCATGATAGGGACTCCCCATCGCATACCCTACCCCTTTCATTCCACCTTCCCCTTCACCGAAAGCGATCAGCAAAGAGGCGTATCTGCCAGGATCGCCACCCGCTCGCAAGACCGTCTCATCGCACAAGCCCTCTCGCACTAATGTCAGGCGACGACACCCCCACCATACCACAGGATGCCACCAATAGAAACGTGTGAGGATATTCTGGAGCAGCAACAGCCCTGCATCAGTCCATCGACCATGGCCATACTCATGCCACAACACCAATCGACGTTCATCCTCGGCAAGTTCCATGAACCGACCATGAGGTAGCAGGAGGCACCGATTCCTCCAACCGAAACAGCATGGGTGAATCGGCATCCTATCACTCGTCCGAACACGTATCCGCCGCGAAGCCAACGCACACACCACTTCGTCCCCTATCAATTTCCTCAAAGCATCCTCTGACAACGGCTTCGCATCCCACCACAGCTGCCGCAAACGCCACCAAGCTCTGCACCAGAAAGCCATTGCCACTGCCCAACCACCTAACCAAAAGCCTCCCAAACACATCGTGATGAGCGCACTTCCAGGTAGCCCATCGATTTCCGGTCCGATGCGCACGTTCTCCGCGGGCGTGGACACCGACTCCGATAGCAAGGGAAGCCATGGCAACAGGCCAAATCCTCCTAACAAAGCCAACAAGACTGGCTGCTGTTTCCGCCAGCCCCACTTGCTGACCACGGCGATCAAGAGCACCGCCAGCCCACTCAGCCAAAGGAGATTCGGCCCGCAAGCCCACAACCACCACTCCAAGAATCCTCGCGCACTCATCGTTGACGCGCCTGCCGGATCAATTGGCGAAGCTCTTTCGCCTCTTCCTCACTCAACGTCCCCTCTCCTATTAACGAACGCACTAGCGCCGTAGCCGAACCTCCAAATAGAGCATCTTTCAGTGCCTGCGCCATGCAGCGCTGTGCTACCTCCTGCGCCACCGTGGCCTCATACAACGCCGGACGCTCATCGCCCGAGACACGGCGCAGCCACCCCTTCTCCTCCAACCGCTGCATCTGCTTGAGAACTGTGTTCCGACCCACAGGCGACGACCGATCTGCATTCACCGCCAACACGACCGCACGCACGGCGATCGGCCCTCGATCCCAGATCACCTGCATGATTGGCATCTCTGCGGCCGCCAACTTTGGAAGGGAATTAGACGACATATGTCGTCATCATGTAGACAAATGACGTCAAGTCAACAAGAAGCAGCGCGAACGACATCACTCTCCACTCAGATCCCCTGCCATAGCGGTCACTCCCACCAAGGGAACGCACACGGGAGCGGGACTAACGTTGCATTAGAAACGTGACTGCTTCATGCACGGGTGCCCAAGACACCACGTCGAGGTCACCGTCGCGATCAATGTCGACGATTGTGGTCACGATGCCCACGGGGGTGAATGTCGATTCAAGTGAATCGCCGCGATGGAGCGTGAGGACATTGTCTCCCACGAGAAGGTCGTCCGCGCCATCACCATCGAAGTCGGCGTAGGCACGCAAGTCGTGGTCGCCGTCGAGGCTTTGAATAGGCACCGGCGCTGCAAAGCTGCCACCAGTAATGGTGTGTTGCGCGACATGGGTCTGTCCAGCTTCCCAACGGCGTGAGATGAACGTGAGGCCGTTCGGCGTGTCGCGCCAGAGGCCCTCGTCCACAAGCGATTGCAGTTGGCCGAGGTCGCGGGCGCTCCAGTTTCCCGTCGCTTCCCATTCGTAGCCATGCGTGATGAGCTGCCCATTCGCAGAGGTGCGGAAGAAGATCTCATCGATCCCATCCGCATCGAGATCTTGCGCCGATGGAGCGCTCACAAAGATACCAGGTGCCCATGCGCTGCTTTCGGCAACGGTGAAGCCACCCGTATTGATCAACGGGGTGAGACCAGCTTCAAACTCAACCGTCCGTGGATCGTCCTCGGTCAATCCCAGCAGATCCGGCAAGCCATCGCCATCGAGTTGGGCGGGGAGAAACTCCGCAAAGCCGTTGGTGAGCACGGCTTCTCCAGCCTCCGAGAACAGGCCCGTGCCGTCGTTCTCAAAGAAGCTGATGGCGTTGCGCGAGCCAGAGACGAAGCGCGACTCCATCGAGAGCACGGCAAGATCGAGGTCGCCATCGCCGTCGAAGTCCGCGGTCCGCAGCGCGCTGGGGGTCTTCGCTACCGTGATCGATTGGCGAAGCGCCCGCCCCGTCACCCCATCGAAGCCGAGTTCCCACACATTGATCGAGGTTCGATCGAGTACGATGAGCTCGAGGAACGGATCAGCATCTATGTTAGTAAGCGTAGCATCGAGAAGATACGAAACGAAGTCTAACTGATTGCGGGAGCGGAAGGTACCATCGCCATTGCCAAAGACGACAAGCGCTTGGTAGCTAGTGGCGGGACTGATGATATCGAGATGCCCGTCGCCATCCCAGTCGATGACACTGCAGGTGGCGCTTTTGTTTGTCGGCACGGCTTGCATGGGGGCGAAACTGCCAGAGCCATCGGCCACAAACACCCCGTGAAAGAAGGACACGTCGTGCGAGATGACTATATCAAGGATGTCATCGCCATTGAGATCCGCGACTTCAAGATCGCTGGGCATGACACCTGTGTCGTAGTCTGTCGGCGATTCAAAAGTGCCTGCGGCGTTGGCAAGAATCACCTGCAACGTATTGGTGAATCCAAAGAGCAGAAGAATGTCTTCGCGTCCGTCGCCATTGATGTCAGCCGTCTTGAGGTCAATCGGGTCGCGATGCGCAGTGAGGTCGACACTCGTGTCGGCGAAGCGGTTCCCTGCTTCACCGATATAAACTTCGAGCGCGCCGAGAGCGAGGCTCACCACGAGATCAGTGAGCCCGTCGCCATTCACGTCTCCCAGCGCCACGTCGCGTGGATTGCCGGAAGTCACCACGGTGTCCGCAGTAGCCCACAACGACTGCTCAGATCCTAACAACACCCTTACCCTGGGGTGTGCCAGGGCGCCTACGGCGAGGTCCGCCTTGCCATCGCCGTTGATGTCGGCGGCGGCTAGCGAACCGGTGTTCTCGCCGATGACATTTCGAGGTTCCTGCAGAATGAGTCCACCGGTGGAGACACGGCTCATGATACCGATGGAGTCGTCCGCCCAACCGCTCGCCAGGGCAAGATCAAGGTCACCATCACCGTCGAAGTCCGCTAGTGCTTGAGCACCAATGCTAGGGTACGGCAACGTAGATTCCGTCAACCCTTGCAATGTCCCATCTGGGTTCCCTAGGCGTGCCGCACCGAGATGATAGAAGTCGGGAACTCCATCGCCATTGATGTCGTCGACGTGAAGACGATCCGCGCGCAGGCGGTCAACGAGCAGGCCGGGAAAGCGTTGCCCTTCGTCCGTGGGACGGTCGCTCTCAGAATCTTCCGGCTCTTCATCGAACACCGAGGGATCAGTGCCTGCCTCGTATTCTTCCAAATTGGTCGCGCCATCACCATCGGAATCCCTCGCGGCATCGGCCGGATCAAAGGGATCGAGAATGGCAGCGAACTCCAGTTCGAACACATCGTCTAGACCGTCGCCGTCGTGATCGCGCGCGAGCGCTACTGGGATCGATACCACCTCGTAGGCTTGCGAACTCATCTCCGGCGGGGTAGCGGGGTCGACCAGCGTTCCCGTGCCATCAGTTCCCAAGGAAATCGCCACTGGCACCCCCTCACGCAACAAGACAAAGTAGAAATTCCCTGCCGAGGCATGACTCACCGTGGTGCCACCACCACCATTGGCATCAATGTTGGAAACGGGAAAGGCATCGCCAAAGGAACCATAGCGCATGCGCATGCTGCCATAGTCTAACGGATCCCCAATGCTGGCCGAGGCAGTCTCACCGTCCGAGTGCGCGGCAACGCCCACAGCCCGCAACGTGTAGCGCATTTCAAAGGTGTGGCCTTCCTCAATATCATCCAGAGGGATCGTTCCCTCATAACCATCCTGCCTGTAGGAGCAACCGGTGTAACTCGGAGTCGTGCTTCCCTCCGAGGTGAACGCGTTCACCCGAAACTCGCCTCTGGGGACATCACCTTCCTGTTTCGACAGACGAAAGTTATGATTTGTACTGGGGCAAGCGCGTCCCTGGATCGTCGCGCAGGTGCGGAACACCGTTTCCCACTCGCTACCATTCCCGTAATAGCGGCGCTCCACTTCGATCTCCGCGGAGGCCATCACGTCAAGCCCGTTGCAAATGCCTTCCGTCACGGCCAGTTCAAGCGGATGCACTTCAAATTCGAAGGGCACCTCATCCTCTAGCTTCTCAAACGACCGTTGCCACCTAACAAAGGCACTCACCTCATCATTGCCATCTGGCGCTCGGAGCGAGGAGAAGCTCTCCACGGCCACCCCAAAGGCACCTTCCTCAGTCGCCCATGCGCGCGGACCGGTGTCTTCCACAAGATCGACTTCCACTTCCTCCCCTTCTGGATCGCTTTCCACCATCACGTCGCCGTTCAACGCAACCTTGGTCGTGCGTTCGACCTTCGTCAGATCGACAAAGAAATCACCACCCACCCATTCCTCGGTTGCCTCCAGGCAATCGATCGATTCCATGCGCACCTTCACCGTGTCGCCCTCTTCGTCCACGATCTCTATGGGCTGGCTCGCCGCGTAGTAAGTCACTCCGACAGGCACTGTGTACAAGTGATAGATATGATCCGTATCCAGCGTCACTTCGGCCGCAAACGCCGCCGGAGCGTCGGTCGCCTCGTCATAGAGCGTGACCTGTCCGCTCCTCATCTCGGGCGCCTTCTCCATCAGCAACTGCTCCGCGCTCACCCATACATCGATGGAATCAATCAGCATAGGCAACTCCTCCACCGCCACCTCCTCGTCCACCCATGACCCCGACTCGGTCATCACCTCGAGGTCAGTCAGCGGGCCCTCCTCTTCTAACAAACCATTCACTAGCACCTTCGTATCGCGATCCATCTTCCCATCACCATTGAAATCACCACGCGGGTAGAGCATCGTTTCATTCTCATCTGGAAACCACTTGCCATTGCGATTCGCGTCCAGCTTGGGGTGTTCGCCGCCCCCATTCAGAGCGTGCCGTTCTCCTAACAGAAGCCAATCTCGCCAACGGCGAAAGTCCGCCATATCGATCCGGCCATCCCCGCGCGCACCATCCTCATCGATGTCATCGTTTGGAATGACCACGGCATCTTCCGGCAATTCATCGAAGGAACGATCATCCTCAGGAGCCGACATCAGCTCCACCGCACCAGTGAGTGACGCGCGCACATTGCCATCCTCCGAACCATCATCGATATCGAGAAGAAACCGCAGCATGGTTCCCTCCGCAGCCGGAGCGATCGTGTCGATATTCATGACACTAGCAAAGGCGTCGAGATTACCTGGCTCGGTGACCCCGGGAATAAACAAGCCCACGCGATTCCCCTTCATCAGGATCTCTTTCAGACTCAGATTGCGAAGAAACGGATTCAAATGCAGCAGGTAACTCGCCACGCCTGCGACATGCGGTGCGGCCGCACTCGTGCCCGTCATCAAGCCATAGCCATCCTCCGGCAAGGTCGTGAGCACATCCGTTCCCGGCGCGTAGAGATCAACGTTGGTATTCGAGAAATCCGCTGGCCCGCCCGTGTTACGTTGCTGCGCACCCACCACGATCACGTGCTCTGACCCTTTCGCCAACGACGCATACTGCGCCGCGCCTGCCCAACGCGCATCGACGCCATCGTTTCCTGCCGCCACCACGATCAACGGCGCCTTTTCCCTCGCCTCAAGACTAGCGAGCAAGTCATCCAACACATCGCCATACATTGCCACCGCATCCTGCAACTCTGGATCAGCGTTAGGAAGCTGACCCTCCCACGGCACGGCGAACGACTGACAGATGATACGTGGTCCCTCATTCTCCGCCAACCACTCCACCGCTTTCAACGCGGCGAACTGCGTCATGGGCGTCGCATAGGAAGCCAGGTCCACAAACGGCTCCACGCCTTCGATCCCACCACGCTCCGACTCGGCTGCCAGGATTCCCACCACCTGTGTCCCATGCACCTCACCGCGCCCTGGCAGCGCCTCCGTGATTTCCGCCGGCTCAATTTCGAAATGATCGTCATCACTGACAAAGCCCTCATCATGCACCACTGTGCTGAAGAACATCTCGAAGGAGCCATTGCGCTCATTCGCAAGCCTTTCGATCGCGTCGTGGAAATTCCACATCTGCGGAATGCGCGCCCATTCCATCCCCCAATTGCCATCGTTCGTTTCCCGCGTGTTCCATTCCCAACCATCCGCTGCCGCTACTAACAAACCCTCAGCCGTGCCCGTCAGAATCGCCGGCGCAACCGCGATATCCCGCGCCATACCAGTGACCGCCGCATCGTTGGCCAGCGCTTCCATCGCTTCGCTCAAATCCGTATCGCCCGGCAAACGCAGTGCGATGACTGGTTGGGTTCCCGCTAACAAGGACCCGACCAAAGATGCCTCCATCTCTGCGAGAATCCGATTCACTTCCGTCGCCGTTGCGGAATCGGTTAGGCAAATGATCAACGTTTCTTCCGGTTCCGAGACCGCATAGGGCAAGGTCGGAATGCTCGCACCTCCCAGTGAGGTCAAGATGTAGTCCCCTTTGGCTATCGCATCAAACCGTGCCCCTGTCAGATCTGCCCCATTGAATCGTGTCCCTGTTAGAGTCGCCCCGCGGAGATCCGCATAGGCAAGGTCCTGTCCCGAAAGGTCGCTGCCACTCAGATCCGCCGAACCGTGGTTGCTCCCAGACGGGAGTTGGAGAAAGCGCACAAACGCGGGCGACTCGGGATCACGCCACCGCTGTTCGATCGTTAGGATAGGAGAATCCTGCGTTACCGGCAGAAGAGGCGCGCCCGTGTCGGTCCATGAGACGAGATCATGGCCCCATTGCAATTGGAATCCAGGAAAGTGATAGGGTGGCCCTGTGCCTTCCGCTTCAAGTTGCAAAGACACCACCAGCACCTCATTGTCCCATCGACCACTGATATTCTCTAGCTGCCCCTGAGCGGGAACGGCACTCAAGAGGGCAGACAGGAAGACGACGGCGAAAGGCGTTCTCATGCCCCTCGTGACGGGCCGACGGCGAGCCTGTTTCAATCTACGGCAAGGTTTTGAAAGAAATCGAAATTCTTCGTATTCAAGTGAAACGGAATCCGGTGCGGTCCGTCACCCCCTTTGAGAACACGCGTGATTTCCCCCCTCCCAACCCCGAGCCCTTGCCGCGGCGAGGACCTTGCTGAACTGCTGGACCAAGTCCTGCAGCGTTGCGAAATCGCGTCCAAGACCCTAGCAGAACGCCTCTATCCCCTGGTAGCGAAAGTTGCGCGTGCCCATGTGCCGAGGATGGACGACGCCGACGATCTGATTCAGGACATCTATATGAAAGTCTTCAGCAAACTGCATCAATACCGCCGCGAGGTGCCCTTCGAACACTGGGTGGGAAGAATTGCCCGTACCACCTGCATCGACTCACATCGTCGCCGCCAAGCACGACCGGAATGGCGATGGTCCGACCTCAGCACCGCCGAGCAATCGCTCCTCGAAGGTCTCGAGCACGAAGGGACCGCGCCCGATTCCGATGCTTCCAACGCCCTCACCATCATCGAGAAGCTCCTCACTCGACTGAACCCGGAAGACGCTTGGCTCATCCGCGCGGTTGACCTCGAAGAAACCACCTTGGCTGAACTCAACATCCAAACCGGCTGGAATCCTAACACAACCCGTGTTCGTCTCCACCGCGCCCGTCAACGACTCAAGCAAGCCTTTAAAGAACTTGAACCCGCGACAGAAGCATCATGAAGGACGATCCTCCTAACAACACCCTTAGTCATTTGCTCGCACTCGCCCGAAAGGCACCGGAAAGGCAGGCCAAGGAAACGCCGCCCGCCGCCTTGATGCATCACGTGGCCCACGCGTGGTGCGAACCGGTCATTCCCAACCGCCTTGACTTCGTCGAACGCAGCAGCTGGGTCGGCCTTGGCCTCGCCGCCGCTGCGTGTCTCGTCTTGCTCGTCACGGAAAACCCAGACGCCCCTTGGGCTCCGTCGACTGCCCTCGCTCTGGAAACCATGTTCTCAGATAGCGACGCATTTGAACTGCAATCGTTCTTCTAACATGAGCACCCTATCACCATCCAAACGCCATTGGCAAATGATCCGCGTCAGTCTCTTGCTCGCCGCGATCCTTGGCATTGGAATCGTCATCGGTCGGCTCTCTGCGCCATCACCCACGGCGCCCCAAGCTGCTGCTCCAGAACTCGATATGGTCGGCGAGAACACCGGTGACATGTTAGTAGATCTTTACGCTCTGAATGCCGAGCAAGAGCGCCGAGTGCGCGAGACCATCGATCGGATGATCACCGCGATGGCCATTCATGAGAACCTGCCGTCAGCCGAGCGCGCACGGGGACGTCATGAAACATGGCGTCGTTTCCTACCAGAATTCCGTGCCGAGATTCCCGAAGCTCATGCCAACGACTTTGAACTCCGCATCAAACGCATGGATCGCCGCTGGAAACGCATCATCCATCGACGCGAACGCGAGGCCGCAGGTAACGACAACTAGAGCACGTAAGAATCCCCCATCCCATTGCATGACCTTTACCCATGTGTCATCGGTGGAAACTCAAAGAGAAGGCGGCGACAGCACCTTCGCCCTGTATGGATTTGGTCGAGGTCGGACCTCTAAGCTGCCTGCGAAGTCTGATGGATCGCCACCGGGGCACCAAATCCCGGCGTCATATTGCTCAAGGCGTAATATCTGAGTAAACCACGAATGCCAGTAATCGTCAATTTTAGTGATTACCACCCTTCCCACAAGGTCATTCTCACCAGTCGCCTGCTCCCAGGATTCATCCAACCATCCAGATTCCAGCTCAATGCCACTGCGAGCTTGGGATCGCATGATAGCCAGGCGTTCCATCGCCCTCACCGTGCTCATCGTCACACTTTTACTCACATCAGCAAAGTCTCGACTACCTACATATTGAGGCTCATGAACAAGAGACAATGCCCATACCGTCAACGAGTATCCGCTGATCAATAGAATGAGGATCAACGCTAGTTTCCGACCTCGATGCGGAATGGTTGCGAATATTGCGCCACTTAAGAGCGCCCCGAGCAGTTCTGGGGCATTAGATCCTCCCCTTCGACACAAATGAACAGGAGTCAGGATCACTAACACCACTGCCTACGCTTGAAGACGCCATTTCTGGTCGCCAACCAAGGCTCGCTTCCGGTGGATGGTTAGTCCTTTCCGGGTGGGATGGTTCCCACCGGGACTCGATAGTGACTTTCGGTTACTCGCTTCTTTCCTTCGTTTCTCCTTTCGGTTTCGTTTCCGTTTCCGTTACGAGCAGCTTCCCGCCACTCAAGGCTTGGGCTGGCGCCAAGCGTCAAATTGTTCTGACAGTGTTATGTATTGCTAATGAATTCTTCTTCCACTCTTCGAAATTCATCTGCTGTGCGATTTAGGTACTGCGAGATATGCTCTTCATTCTCAGGATCAAACTCTCCTTCAATCTTAAGAGCCGGAATCCTACGGCTTCGAAGAACCCCGGATTTCGTCAGGTGGCTCTCAGGAGGCTCGTCTAGTTCGGAACTAGGAATCGCAAGCTCTAGTATGGGCAAGCCTCCATCGCCGAATCCAATCGAAACGGTCTGCAAGTCCCTATCAAACTCAACGTAGCATTCGTAACCATATTGCTTAGCACTGGGAGGTTGAAAGCGAAACTCATCAACGAGAAACTGAAATGCTCTCTCACAGGCGCTCACAAATGGCTCGAATCGTTTCTCCATCTTTAAGCAGAACAGATTAAGATACCCGCCCTACACGAATCTTTGCCTGCGGTATTCCTGCACAAGGTTCTTCAGGAGATTGCACCCCAACTTGGGACGATTTGTGGACTTGTGGCGTTCGTTGATCCCTCATCTAGCTTGCACGGTAGGCGTTCACCTCGCTGAGAGCAAGCTCACGAGTATGGACATGGAGCTGCCACGTTCGGTGGCGTATACCGGGATGCTGCGACCTTCTTGCCCAGGGAGCTGCTTTGACCAGTGGGCAGGTGTCCACTCTCCCAGCCGGCGAATTCTATGCGTTCGAGGTCCGTTGGCTTTCCCCTGAACTGAACTACCCCATTTAACCGATGTCGTAGGTGAGGATGGCACTTACGGGTGCGCTGCTGTGGAGGCGGTCGCGGCCGCCAAGTCCCTGGAGTTCGATCAGAAAGCCGACGGCGACGAGGTCACCGCCTACCTTTTCGATGAGTTCTAGGGCTGCCGCGGCGGTGCCTCCGGTGGCGAGGAGATCGTCGACGAGAAAGACGGTTTCTCCCTTGTGGATAGCGTCGGTGTGAATCTCGATGACGGCCTCTCCGTATTCGAGGGCGTAAGCGACTTCGTGGCATTCATGCGGGAGCTTTCCCTGCTTGCGGAGGGGGACGAAGCCCGCTCCTAGCCGATCGGCGACGGCGGCTCCGAAGATGAATCCTCGGGCATCCACGCCTACGATCTTATCGATCTTCTTCCCGTCGACGAGCTCGATCAGGGCGTCAAGGGCGAGCGAGAAGAGCGTTGGGTCTCCTAGGATGGGGGTGATGTCTTTGAAGAGGATGCCCTCTTTGGGGAAGTCCGGGATGTCACGGACGGCGGTATTCAGGCGAGAAACGTCTTCAGGAGTCATGATACTGCGGCTTTACCATGCTTCTTTGGTAGTGGGCAACTGTCCTTCCCGCCTAGCATCTCGTCGACAAGCTTGATCGAGGGCTTTGGCCAGCCCTTTGAAGAGCGCTTCTGCCATGTGATGGGCGTCGCGTCCGTAGAGGATCTCGGCGTGCACGTTTGCTTGGAGGTGATTGCTGAATCCGCGGAAGAACTCTTCGACGAGTTGAAAGGGGAAATCGCGAATCATGCCTGAGCGGTCAGCCGCACGAAACTCGAGGAAGCTACGCCCACTCAGGTCGACCACGACGCGCGCGAGCGTCTCGTCCATGGGCAGGTATGCACAACCATAGCGCTCGATGCCTTTCTTGTCCCCCAGAGCCTGGGCGAAGGCTTGCCCCAAGACGATCCCCACATCTTCGACGGTGTGGTGGTAGTCCACTTCGATGTCTCCGGTGGCCTTGATCTTGAGATCGAACATGCCGTGCCGCGCGAGGAGGGTCAGCATGTGATCGAAGAATGGCGCTCCCGTCGAAATCTCGCTGACACCCGTGCCATCAATCAGCAGAGAGAGCTGGATTTGAGTCTCCGTGGTGCGGCGTTCCAGACTAGCATTTCGGGCTTCAGACATTGCTGATTGCTATACACCCACATTCATTTGTGACAATCGCGGGAAAACTTTTATCAAAACTCATAAAAGTCTTGCTTCCGCTTCTCGGCGATGATAAACGTATCCACGACTATGTTTTTCAGAAGCCACGAGCGTAAGAACCAACTGACCCAAAGAGTTCTCTTCTACGGGATGGTTCTTCTGATCCTCTGGTTGATGTAGAGCAGTTGTTGTTTGTTTGTTGTTGTTTTGAGAAGGCCGGGCACTCCCCGGCCTTCTCAGGTTTTAAAGTGAGCCCGGCGTGCCGCCGTCTTTGTCTGAAGCTTTCCAGGATGCTGGATCGTTGGTGTAGCTGGCGTCGCGTTTCCGCTCCAAAGAGGGTCCCTCTCCGTCCGCAGCCTCGGGCCAGGGGGCATCGTCCCGGTAACGGACGGCGTCCACTTCGAGCATGGGGACGACTGTTTCGCCCGTTTCCGCATCGGTGTCTGGAAGATCGGGGCGCAGCAAGCGGATCCACTCGCCTTTGTTGGAGAGAACGGCTTCTTCCTCCGGGTCTGTTTGGAAGACTTTGACCGCATCGGGAATCTCGTGCCGAACGCGAAAGGCTTTGGGATCTGCATTGGTCACGACGGCGACCTCATTCGGCTGCAGCGTGAGTTTCGGAGGGAACGTGAAGCGCCAGCCCGTCATTTGCCAGGTGTTCTCGGGGTGCATGGGACTGAAGAGTGGCACGGGGTTCTTGGAACGATTCCAGATCTCGACAAACTCTTCCTCCGTTTCGGAATCATCGCCTTCAGCTGGGTGATACATGACCTCACTGATCACGACGTGCGCTTCACGAGGTCCGGCATTGGCGGCTCCCAGGGTGACGGCACTCTGAGGTGGAAACTGCTCGCGGCCCGCGCTGTTCAGGTGACGCCCGAAGGACACTCCATTGGCTCCGGCCTTGAATTCGAAACCGTGACTGTAACCGGTTCGCTGCCCCTGGCCATCGGCGGCGAAGAGATGGATCGCCTCCCCATGAGAACTGAGCGAGAACGCTCTCGCAAAGCGTTCTGCTGGAAGAGCTTCGTTGTTAGCGGGGTTGTCGTCATTATCCCCTTTGATGACCAGGTAACCTCCGGCGGGAATCACCGACCCTGACACAATCGCGTATTTCGTGGGTTCATCAGCGGGATCATCCGTGAGGAACCAGCCACTCACATCCACTGGCGCGTCGGTGGGATTATACAGCTCGATGGCATCAACGTCAGGGAGATCGGTATGTGTGAGGATTTCATTAATCACCACCCCACCTTCCACCGCACGGTCCCCTGCCCCAGGTGAGCCGCCCTCTGCATTGCTTGCCTGCCAATTGACAGACTGATTCGCTGAAGGGTTCGTTTCTGGCGCGAGGAGCACGAGAGAGAATCCTAAACCATCGGCACTTTCTGGCCAGGGCTTGCTATCCTTGTAGTTCACACTGACAATTTCCTCACTCTTGCCATCGAGCGTCACCTTCTCTCCTGAATTCTTCAAGCTCCCGTCGTAAGCTCCCATGACCCGAGCGCTGCTGCCGTAACGCTTTGCAAACGCCCCTTTGTCTTTCACGAGAACCGCGCGTTCTCCCGGTTTGAGTTGAGCAATGCCAGGAAATCGGAAGGCGATCCCCTCGTTGAATTCGCACCCGGCCAAGGAGACGACGTCTTGACTGATATTCATGAGTTCGATGAACTCAAAAGCATCCGCGTCATCAAACCCATCAGCGACCTCTGCTTCACTAGGATCCGAAGGATGGTACATGATCTCGGAAATGACCACGCTTCCCGGCGTCGCCTCCACCTTCGTTTCTGCGAAAAGCATGCCCGTGCATGTGAGGTGAAGAAATCCGGCGACAACGGATGGGATGAGTCGTTGCATGGTATGAATCGAGTTGGTTGAAAGGTGATCGAGTCGACAGATTAGGGAGGATTCCCAAGAAGAGAAACGGATTCTTCACTCAGTTTCGGGTGACAACACGGGCAGCCTTCCCGGTGTCCCCCCCTCTTTAGGCGATGCCTGCCAACTGAGAGGCTCGTCCGTCACTCCTGCCAGATGCTTGCGCTCTAACGTTCGCCCCATGCCATCAGCCTCCTCCGGCCATGGCGTACGGTCATTGTAGCGAAGCGAATCCACCGGTACCAACGGCACCCGTTCTTGCCCTTGGCGATCAATCAACGGATCGAGGGGGCGCACCAATGTGAGGCGTTCACCCGCATTGCTGAGAGCGCCCTCAAACGGTCCCCACACGTTCACCTCTGCTCCGAGACCGTGCTCGCGGCGAAAGGTTTCAGGTTCACAGTGCACAATGAGAGCCACTTCCCCCCCCTCCAAGATCACGCCTTGTGGAAAGGCGAAACGCGCACCTTTCAACTCCCACACATGCTCGGGATGGGCAGGATCATGTAAGGGAATCGCGCGATCCGTGCGATTCCAAATCTCTACAAATTCCGTGCTTTCGTCAGGATCCGTATCGTCAGGATGATAGTGCACTTCTGTAAAGAGCACGGGCCCTAGCAAGGGCGCCCCATTTGCCGAACCCAAGGTAGGCTTGCGAATCGCGAACACCTCTTTCCCCGCAGAGTTCACGGAGCGTCCATAGGCGATTCCCGTAGGCAAGGCATCGAAAGCCACCCCGTGGCTGTAGCCGGTCAAGATCCCCTTGGCATCTGCCGAGAAGAGATAGACTCCCTCACCGCCCAGCGAACTCAAGGAGAAGGCCTTCCCGAAATAATCTGCCCCTAGCTCTGCATTATTGTCAGAATTCGCATCATCATCTTCAAGGGCCACCCAGAAACCCTTGGCGGGAAGCACGGTACCAGGGGGGATACGCCATTTGTGAGGCTTCTTGACATCATCTGTGAGATACCATCCCCCAATAGCGACCGGTTTCGGCTGCGTGTTATAGATCTCGACAGCGTCTGTGTCTGGCCAATCACTGTTGGTGAGGATCTCATTGATAACCACTCCCGCAAAGCGTGCGCTCGGCTCGCCTTCTCCCGGAGAACCATGCACCTCGGCGCTCGCTCGCCAGGCGCTGGCCTTCCCAAAGTTCTTCTTCCCTTTGGGATCGATCAATGCCAGGGAAAAGCCCAACCCATCCGCACTGCTCGGCCAGGAACCGTCATCTTCATAGCGGAATCGGACAATGGGTTGGCTGTGACTGTCGAGCAAGGTAAGCCGTTCGCCACCGTTCTTCAGCCCACCGGCGTAAGGCCCTAGCACACGCGTCACTTTCGGATAACGAACGGCAAATGCGCGAGGGTTCTTGGCGAGCACGAGGTACTTTCCTGGCTCAAGAATCGCTCCGCGATCCGGGAATTCAAACTGAATGCCATCAATGAAACGCACCTTAGCAAGATCGATCGCCTTACTCCCGATATTGAGAAACTCAAGGAACTCGAAGGCATCGGCATCCTTCACGCCCATTCGTGATTCCGCTAGGGACACGTCCGGCGGATGATACATGATTTCTGAGATGACCAGATTCTCAGCAGACGCGCGTTCCGCTCCTGAGTCTCCGGAGAGAAATGTCAACGCACTCCAGGTCTGGCCCACGCGACTCCGAACCTTTATCACCTCGCCAGACTCGGGAGGAGCGAATGATTTCCCGCCCACCACATGCGTCGCGGCTAGCCATGGTTGCAACAGAAACGCCGACGCCCGCGGTCGTAAGCGTTGGGTTTCGATCGCGAGCACATTCCTCCCTTTCCGCAGCCATTGGGCGTGCTCTCGAAAAGAAATCCATCGCTGGAACGATCGTTCTTCTGAGACTCGAACCCGCGTCGGTGTCTCCTTCGCAATCTCCTGACCATTCAGCCACATTGTGTACCCGTCTTCAAATCGCAATCCAGCCTCCAGGTGGACAAGATTCTCCAGCGACCCTATCACAAAGGCGACACGAACCCTCAGACGATCGCGCTCCGCATCGATGGCGTAGGGATCTTCCGTCTCCGTCTCCCCTCCCAGAGCGCCCTCTTGCAAACGGACCAAAGGCCAATCATCCTCCTGGAAATCAGGATCTTGCCACTCCTCCATCGCATCATTGACAGAACCCAAAGAGACACGCCCCCACGAGTCCTCACCAATGAGCACGCTTTCCTGGCATTGCCCCATCATCGTCGTGCGGGAGCCTGCGTCACGCGGATCCATGCCGTTGGTGGTCATGTAAGCTTCGCCCTCTGGCACGCTCAACCAAGCCTGACCAGAGGTCACCAGGCCTTCCCAAAGACTAGGCGCGGCCACCAGAGACATCAGTGGAGCCAACTCCAAGTGTTGTTCGGGATCGCCAAAGGCAAAGCGCATGCTTTGAGGCAATTGCTCACGGAAGATGTTCGGTCGACGCTGCAGGTATTCCCTCAAGCGTGCCACCGCTGCATACCAATCAGCCTTCGTGCGGGTCTTGCCGCCCAAGGTGTGGCGCCACCGGGCGCTCCCCCACCGCGCCGCTTGCAGGCCGATGACGGGCTCTAACTGACGCACACGCGTTTCCAAGCGGCGCAAACAGGCACTGGCGGACAAGGCCCCGCCATCGCGACGGAGCAAGCGTTCCGCGCGATCCGCGAACGCCTCACGATAAGCGCTCACAGCCATCAATTGCTGATGAATCCATTGCGGGTTGCTATCTTCAAACGCAGCGCCACCCGGCCACGGCCCCAAACGATTGTCCGAGGCTTCGTGCGGCAAGCCCAAGCTATGCTCGCTATCATGAATGATGAAGCGGAAGCCTTCATCTCCCTCCTGAAGGCGATAGGCGAACCAGTTATTCGGATGCACATTATTGAAATAATGTGAGATCGGGGCATCCGCGTTGCCCGTGAAGAGGATGATCATCATGTAATCGATCAGCGCGGGGACATCAAGGTAGACGGGAAGAGCATGATCCCGCGCGCCCGCCAACGTGAGCCCTTGCAATTCCTGATACACCTCCATTCTTGCCTCGCCATCAGGCAAAGCCGCCAACCGATTCACACTTTCCCAAAGATGTCGCCAGGCTCGCAGATCTCCCGCACGGGAAGCGGTGTGGGTCTCCAGAATCCCGGGCCGGCCGACTTCAACCAAATCCATCCTTTCTGGATCGCCCCCGACTTTCGCAGCGACGAAGGCTGCGTTGACTCTTTCATGCGTTTGATAGAGTCCCCAGTAGACGCCATTCAGGAAGAGGTGGACGTAGCGACCTCTCGTATGAGGCTGTCCGAGAGCGCCCTGGGTGTCGCGCGCGAAGATGTCACGCAAGAAGGTGTTGTCCACGGAACCATTCGAGGCCCAAGAATGGTTCTGGGGCGATCGCAATCCGAGCTCTCGACAGCTTGCGCGGATCCCCTCTTCGAAGAGAGGCCCCTCGAAAGCCTCGCGCCCGTAGGAGGCTCTCGCAATAAGGCGAAAGTTGTGTTTCGGAGCTTTCTTGCGACGACTGGCTCCTCCACGGATGCGAATGCCAGCATTCATTTGGAAACCAGTGCTCGGCGATTGGGGATCGATCCATTCCATCGACACAGGCCGTTCCCACGCGCGGCCCCGCCCGGTCGCGTGGGTGTAGATTCCTTCACGCCATCCTAGCAAATCCCTCACATCCATCGTCACCGCGATCGAAGGCACGTTGAGCAATCCGCTAGACAGCTCGTCATGCGTCGCCCCTACATTGGCAGCCGCCTCCATCCCATACACCATCTTTTGTCCTGCGATGAAGGGTGTGGACGGCCATCCGGGAGGAGCTTTCCGGGTGGGTGCCAGAATGTCTTGGGGAAAGAGATAGGTCGCCGTGGTCACACGACTGGGAAGACATCCCGAGCGATACGCCAAGGCACGCACGACGCTTGTCCCGGTGATCGCGATTGGATGTTCATAGACCGAGCTGGTGTCCGGGTCTGGCAGGCTGCCATCGGTAGTGTAATAGATGGTCGCCTCTGCGGAAAGTGTCAGTTCAACGGGTGCTGATTGATATCCATGCGGGTGGGAGAAAGTTGGCGGATCGGGCGCCCACCCCACCGTCGCGCCATTTCTTCTTCCTGGAGACGGCTCTTCAAGAGGGAGCCCCTCTCGACCATCCACACTCACATCCTGAGGAAGGGCCGAGAGTTTGAGCACATGTCGGTGCGCGCCCATTCGAGATCGGAGATGAATGGTCTCTCCCGCGGCACTCAGTTTGAAAGGCACATGCAGTTCTTTCGCCCCCTCTGTCGTCGCCCTACCGGAAGCGAAGAGAACGAGGCGCTCACCCGCGCGCACCTTCTGATCCGGTAGAATTACCCAGGGAGACTTGCCCGCTCGAATTTCAAAGTCGCCGAGATGGATACCTCTCTCAGCCCAGATTTCGATCCAGTCAGGCGTGTCCCCAGCACTATCCTTGAGGGTCGTCCCATTCGAAGACATGACCTCAGAAAGCCAGAGATCACCACGAGCTACGTATGGTGGCAACAGCGCCAGACCTAACACGATGTTCCAAAGCAAACGAGAAGTCATGGCGCGATGCACGAACATGAACGAGACCGACTGAGAACGCACGAGAATTCTTTCCCATCCGCTGTCCGCTGCCCTCCGCTGCCCATCCATTCGCAATAGGGACTTGACGCCCTTCGCTTCCACGGCGCAGATAGCAGTTCAGAACCGGAGCATCCTTTTGGAAGACGATTCAGGAACAGAGATTCAGGAGCAACTCGACCTCACCGAAGCCGATCAGGTATCGGCGGCCATGGAGGGCACGGATGCGAGCGCCGCCGCCTTTGATTGGCCTTTGTTAGGGAATTTCCTCATCCTGATGGCGGTGTGCGCGTTCGTCGCTTATCTCTTGGAATGCGTTTACAAACGCTGCGGCTATTCGCTCTCCAATCGTTCGGACTTCAGTCGCAACTTTGTCATGCTGTCCTGTGCCACGATGATGATCGTCACCATCGTGAAATCCTCACTGGCACTCTCGTTAGGATTGGTGGGTGCTCTGTCGATCGTCCGTTTCCGTGCCGCCATCAAGGAGCCGGAAGAACTCTGTTTCCTCTTCTTAGCCATCGGCATTGGTCTTGGCTTTGGCGCTAGTGTTGGGCTCGGTTTCCTCCGGCCAGAGCCGTATATTCCCATTGTCTCCTTCGCTTTCCTCACAGGCGTTCTCTTTCTACGCAGACGCTTCCGCAAGAAGGACACGGGAGGCGACTATCATGTGCTCGTGGCGAGCGAACAGCCTTCTCAGGTGGGGCACGATCAGATTCAGAAGGTGATCTCCTCGCACAGTCAAGACGCGGCTCTCAAGCGACTCGATGAATCGCGTGCCATCATGGAAGCGAACTACCAGGTGCACTTCGAAAGCCCCGATCAACTGGAAAGGTGTCGTCAAGCCCTGCTCGCACTGGGCGACCCGATCTCCGTGAGCATGATGGATAACCGTGGCCTCGGAAACTAACACTTCCGCGACCGGCGACCCCACTCATTTCCGCTACGAACGGAAATTCACGACGACCTGGCCCTATCGGGATGTCATCCGCCTGATCAAAGGCAACACCGCTCATTTCCGAGAAATCTATGAGGAGCGCTACATCAACAATATCTATCTCGATGATCTCCACTTCTCTAACTACTTCGCCAACGATGACGGCATTCGCGACCGCCTCAAGACGCGGATCCGCTGGTATGGCAATCTGTCAGGCGAGATCAACCGTGCGGCACTTGAGATCAAGGTGAAGCGTGGATGGGCAGGCGAGAAGCCGACCTTTCGCCTGGCACCCTTTCACCTCGGACCAGCCTTCAGTTCGGCCGATGCCCAACGGCTCTTTCGGCGCTCGGACTTGCCTGGGTGGATCCACCAGCGCGTGCTTCACGAGACGCCCACCCTCATCAACCGCTACGCTCGGCGCTATTTCCTCTCGTCCGATGGCCACTGTCGGCTCACCATCGATCGCGATCTGCGCTTTTATCGCTGTCCCTTTCCTGGCGCCTTTGTCCCGCGTTTTCATGAACCTCGCGCGACCCTGATCATCGAGATGAAGTATTCCTGTGTTGGCGATCTTGGCATCGATGCTATTTCCAATGATTTCCGATTCCGCATGTGCAAGTTCTCCAAATACGCGACCGGCGTGAACTTGCTCTACCGCTAGACCAGATATCCGCTTGCACTCAGTAGCGATGCAAGGATGATCGCAGGCACCATGCCCAAAGTACGTTTGTCAGGCCAAGTTGAAGGTCGTGGAGATCCCGCTCGCGAAGAACGCGCACTCCTTCTCTATCTGTTGTTTGCGGGCGGATGGGATATTGCCAATGCCAATGGCGATCAAACCGTGACTCTCGGCAACGTCCAATCCAAGATCGCCCATGCAGATGCGTTCGTCTTTACCCATGGATCCACCTTGGAAGAGCTCTTCAAAGCCGTGTCCATCTTTGTCGGCTACCAAACGCTCGATGCGGATCTATCGGGAAAACCGACAGTGATCCTGAATGGCGATCGTTCCTGGGACACCTTCTTCGGGCTGCTGGAACATCTTCACGAGCT
This sequence comes from Verrucomicrobiia bacterium, assembly GCA_030425385.1. Classification (GTDB taxonomy): domain Bacteria; phylum Verrucomicrobiota; class Verrucomicrobiia; order Verrucomicrobiales; family DEV007; genus JAACDM01. The sequence continues at coordinate 71,996 of JAUIAH010000011.1, forward strand.
GGGTACTATCCGCCAGGACTACCGCGATTTCCTCCATCCGGTGAAGTCACCTAACAGTGTCCTGAACAAGCTTGAGAGCGTGCGCTCTAGCGGATTACCAGATGCGGGCCGCCATCACCATGGTGAAGACACGGATGTCAGCGCAGTGCGATCTCACGAAACTCCCTTGCCGGATGGTCATCGCGGCAATGTCTGTGTCTTCTGCTCCGCTTCGATTGAGGATCCTCAATACTTGGAGGATGGATACACCCTAGGGAAATGGCTCGCCGATGCCCACTTGGGCTGTGTTTCTGGCGCAGGCAAGACCGGCGTCATGGGCGAAGTGGTTCGAGGCGCGGTCGACGCTGGCGGCTGGACGGGAGGATCCAATGTCCCACACATCATCGAGCTGGAAGGCTTGCCCGAGGGCCTCTCCTCCTTCTGGTTGCGTCCTGACATCTACACACGCATGGAGATCATGATTGAGAAATCAGATGCCTTTGTCGCCTATCCCGGAGGTGCTGGCACTGTCCAAGAGATCCTCGCGCTTCTCCTCATGAAACAGCACGGAGACCCCTTGATGAAAGGCAAGCCCGTGGTCATCTTCGATCGCCTGGATGCTAGAACTGGTCAGCGCTTCTGGCGCCCCTTCATCGACTTGCTGCGTAAGAATTGCGCCCCGGACGAGTTTGTGGTCGTGAATGATTTGAAAGACGTCATTCCTGCCACGGGTCTGACATAGTACTGGCACCCTTCGCCGATGCGCGCCTATAGTCGCGCATGCTCCGATCCCATGGCCTGCTCTGGACGCTTTGGGCACTGCTTTTCCTAGTGCCCGCGGGCTCATCTGTGGTCGCGATCGAGCCCGGTCCCAAGGCGACGCGTTGGCATCGTGCTCTCGTCCAGCGCCCCGCTCCCGGTCCCCTCTTCGATCGCTTTCTGCAGGCTTGGTTGGAAACAGATTCTCGCCCGAATCTTGAAGCGTTTCTCACGGAACAGGCCAATGCCCAGGAAGGCGCTGCCCACGACCTCCTGCTGGCCTATTTCCATGCTTCTGAAGGAAACGACCTTCAAGCCCTGACATCATTTCAGAAGGCGCTCCACACCCAGCCTAACAATGCCCGCGCCTGGCTGGAGAAAGCCAAGATCGAGGCACGCATGCTTCATTTCGAGGGCGCCTTGGCAGATCTGCAGCAGGCTCGCGAAGCGCACCCTTCGGCGACGCTCGCGATCGACATCGCCCAACTTGAAGGGCAATGCCACGTGCGCCTGGGCCAAACCGAAGCCGCCCTGGCATGTTGGCAGGCCTTGTTAGACCAGCACCCGGAAGATCTCACTCTTCGTGAAGATCTCATTGACCTTCAGGCGAAGGAAGGGCTCTTGGAAGACGCGATCACCTCTGCCAAACAGCTCATCGCCCTCACCAAAGACCCCTACGCCCGGGTGCGCTCACATCTTCTCTTGAGCGACCTCTACGTCGAGGCAGACCAGCTCGACAACGCCGTTGCTACTGCCAGGGAAGCGCTCACTCAAACAGGCATGGGATCTTGGTTAGAGACTGAGATCCTTGCCCGATTCGATCAATGGTATCGTCACACGAGAGATCTCAATGGTCTACAAGCTCTTCTTCAAGAACTCGTCCTCACGCATCCCCAGCGCCTCGATCTCCGCCAACGTTTCGCTACTCTGCTAGCCGAGCAAGGCCAAGAAGACGACGCCATGCGTGCTTATGAAGCACTCCTCGCGCGCACGCCCGGCGAGCGGTCTTATCGGGAAGCCTACATCACTCTGTTGATCTCCTTACAAAGACACGATGCTGCCGTCCGCCAATTGCGCGGACTGATGAAGCTCTTTCCAGACGATCCCGAACTGAAGATCCGTGCGGCTTCTCTTTATCATACCCTTGGCAATCGCGAGGAAGCGCGCACTTCTTTAGAGCGCGCCCTAGCAACGTCAGATCAGAGTGCTTACACCTTCCGTCGCGTGGCTCGACTCATGGAAGATTACGCCCTCACTGACGCGGCCTCCGTAGTCCATGACCAGTGGATCCATGCTTTTCCCAATGACCGGTCTGCTAGAGAAGCGAAAGCCACCTTTCTCCTCCGGCAGAAACAAGCGGAACCCGCCATGGCGCTCTGGCGATCGCTCGCAGACGATGCCACTGTCCAGGATTTGCTTGGGATCTCCCGCACTTTGCAAACCTTTAACGAAAGCGTCAGTGCGCTTGATATCCTCCGCAAGCGGCTACCCGCCTTTGCCGAGGAGCCCCGTTTCTTGAATGCCTTGTGTCAGCTTGCCATGGCTGCGAAACGCCCTCAAGAGGCGCTGCCATGGGCACTCCGATGCGTCCAATTGGCGCAAGCCGAGAACGCCCTCGACGCCGCCATCGACCAATGGCTCCGCCTCGCTCAGCAAGCGGGCGCGAAACACGGTCAACGCGATGCACTGATGTCCATGGGCGATCGCTCTCTCAATGAGACCTGCCTCCTTGCACGATTGTTCGAGGACATCGGAGACAGCGCCGGCGCGCACGCTCTCCTCGAAGCGTTGGCCCCCAGCACCGCGAGTGAGAAGGCACGTTTGCTAGGGCAACGGATCCGACTCTTGACGAAACGCCAAGATTGGTTGGGCGCGGCGACGCTGGCCGAATCGGCCGTGACGAAGATGGACTCCCCTCGGGCCACCGACGTCAAGAACCTAGCAGAACTCTACGAGAAAGCTCACGCCTGGGATCACGCGCTCCGATGGACGCGTGAGTGGAAAGAGAGATCGCCCGCGATCGCCCACCCATGGCTTGCGGAAGCGAAGGTGCTCACCGCGCTTGGACGCCCCTCCGAAGCGGCAACCATCCTGCGTCAGGCAGCTCTTCGCTTTCCTCAAGACGAAGTCCTACAGGCCACCTGGGCCCGACATTTGGCCAAGGAGAACCAATGGGATGAGGCCGTACGAGCCTTCTGGAGGCTGTTTGATAAGGCGACCGAACCCTCACAGAAGCTTCAATGGATCCGAGAACTGGCCTCCGCGGCGAACCATCAAGGAACGCTAGAAGCCGTGGTTCAAAGACTCGCGAGCGAACGTGGAAACACCGTCTATGCCCTCGCGCTGGCTGAGGTCTACCGTATCTCTGGAGACGATGAGAAGCGGCGCGCGGCCTTGCGCAGAGCTTCTCAGCTGCAACCTGCAGATGCTAGCATTCTACTAGAATTGGCTCGCATCGAAGAAGCCAGCGGCAATGTCGACGCCGCCTTGGCGACTTTAGAAGAGGCGGCCAAACGAGACCCCACCGATCGCACGCGACGACAGATCGCCCATTTGCAGCTACGGAAAGGGAACGAGGACACTGGATTTGAGATCCTCCAATCGCTCGCCGGAGGCCCTACCATGGGCCCGCGCGAAGCGGAGGCTCTCGCCATGACGATGATCGGTCGGAATCACGCCACACGCGCGGTCGATTTCCTCCGCCCCTTTGTCGAGAGCCATCCCAACGACTATCGTTTGCGCTATCTTCAGGCAGTGGCGCACGAGGAGAGCGGTCACTTCACCGCCGCTGTCGACGCCTTTCTCAGTGTTCTTCAGATTCGTGACGAAACTCTGACTCCCCTGCCCAATAGCCAGGCAAGCGCATGGGAAGCCATCGCTTCCGAGGTTCCACGCGGCACCTTGGCGTTGCTTCGCCAAACTGAGACCGACACTTTCCGATCCTATCGTTATCGTCAACATGCGGCTACAGGCAGCACCATCGCCCTTCCCGACGATGTCACTCATATTGCCAAGCTCACCCTTCCTCATCTATCAGCGTTGCGTTTCGCGATCAGCAAGGAAGCGCATGCTCACCTCCTCCAGACGCTGACTCAGATGGGCTATCACTATCCCGAGCTCGTCCTCGAAAGCGCGTCTCTCGATCGCCCCGCGCTCGATTTCGGCGACCTCCTTCGAGAGCACGACAACGAAGCGATGTTAGGGTATTGGGTCCTCCGTGGCATGCCCCATGATTGGTCATCCGAGCGTGCGATAAAGGCATTTGAGCGCTTCGAAGATCGTTATCCCTCCCTAGCCTTGCAGGTCGCCTTCTATCCCGATGCCCTGCAGCATGCGAAGACGCGTGCCGCACTCTTCAAGCGAGCATGCGCGCTGCTGGGAGGCATCGACCATCCCACGCACGACCTGGCATTGGCAGCAGATCGCGCCTTGTCACAGCACGCGCCATGGAATGGCAATCTTGGCTATTTCAGCGATGGGGAGGAGAGCACTCTCACCGATATCTTAATGGCATGGTATCATGATTCGAAAGAACCCGCCCCCGTCTACTTCACCTCTCTAGCGCTTTCCCTCAGAGAACGGGAAGATCTCACAGAGTTCCTTGAAGTATTCGAAATCATGATCACTCGGCAGCAGGGGCACGGGAAACTCGCATCTTCTCGCGCGAAACCGCTCGATTGGGACCGCCTGCTTTCTCCACTCTCCTTTCCTCCTCCCCTAACATCGATTCCAGAGACGACGATTGCTTGGGTGCTTGAGGCCTCTCCCTCGCCCGACCGTTTATCACAGTACCTGGACCAAGTTACGGATCCCGTCTTGCGCTGCCTGCTTGCCACGCATGCAGAGGGACGCTTGCAGGCAGCAATCACCCGACTCCTCGAGCATGAGCCACCCCCGCTCGATGCCTACCTTCTCGCTGCCGCTCATGCCACCGAAAGGGAAGACTTTCAGAAGTCCGTGACCCTGCTAGAGCAGGCCATTCTCTTTCCGATGGAAAGGCCCCTCCGCCTGCGACTTGACGGAGCCATTGTCGGTAGTGCCTTGGCGTGCCAAGACCGAGATTCGGTCCTCGCTAAAGGAAGAGAGGCGCTTGTTAGACTTCGAAACCACGCTCATGATGCCTTGGGACGCCTGGCGCTTGAGGAAGCCATGACAGCACTCGGCATGCATGAGGAAGCGCAACAATGGGCTCGCCAAACGGACACCCAGACGAACCAAGCGCTGCCTGGTACGAGCCTCCCTACCGCGTCCACAGGACAGATCGTGGCCCTGATCAACAGGGGGCACCCTCAACGGGCCGTCCGCGTCGCCGCTCAGGAACTGACGCAACTCGCCAAGCAGTTTCTGCAACCACATCAACTCTCTTCGAGTGCCTCTGAAGCGGCCCCGATCATCGACCCCATCCACGCTCACGGACTCACCAAATCCCTTCTCACCTTGATCGATCCCGGTCCTTCACCAGGCATCGATCGCTTGAGAACCTACGCCGCGATCTGTCAGCTTCTGGGCCAAGACGACCGCGCTCAAGAGCTATATGGCAGCTTGCTAGACCAACATCCTCAAGATGACGCGGTCCGCATTCGTCTCTTTCTCCTCATTGCTCAAGACGACCCCCAGGCAGCAGCACCTCTCCTCAAGGCACTCGCCCCTCGTTTCATTGATCCTTTGGGTGTCAGCATTCAACAGCTGTTCAGTGACACGCCCACCCTGCGCAAGCGCATTGCTCTCATTGACGCTCTTGTCCCATTCCTTGGTGCGCTTCACCACGAGCCACAACCGATTGACACGCAGTGGGTGGTCGATCTAGCTGATCAGTTCGCGCAAAGTCACTATGAAGACGGGGTCGAATGGGCACCGATTCACCATCGCTATCTCGATCAGCCACACGAGCTAGGTGCTGAAAGGTTGCGTGCTTATACCGCCCTTTGCAAGGTGATGTTAGACATCCCGCAGATCGCCTTGGAAGGCTTCCGCCGCTGGGGTGCCGACCGATTGCGAGAAGGTGCCTCTCTCGCTGACCTCGAATCCATGGCTCTCGACGCCTTACTCAAGCACCGTTCCCGACCCGGACAAGCCTTTCATCACCACCGTGATGCTGATCAGGTGATCTTTCCAGATGCAGACTTCGTGCTCCTCGAAACGGCCTATCATCGTGGCGAATTTGCCCAGCTTCGGACGTCATGCCTTGCTGAATTGCGCCGGCAGGGGCGCGAGAGCGCGGCGCGTTCACTGCAAGCACAGATCGATCTGTTGACCTGTGAGGATGCGCAGTTCCCGGAGAATGCGGCGGCATTTCTTACCGACGCGCCTAGGCAACTCCGTCTCCGCGGGAATGAGGACCACCCTGCCGTGCGACTCATCAGCCTCTGGAATCTTCGCCAGAGCGAAGCGGATATCACACCCTTGCTCCTAGCAGAGATCGAGCAGTCACTGAAGCTTGGAGAACTCTCGCTGGCAATCGTCGAGTATGCGCTGGCTCTCCAGGAGCGGGATCGGCCTCACGAGGTAGCGGCATGGCTCGACGCCTGCACCGCTCGTTTCCTAGGCCCCACACCCCAACGCCTCGCCTTCCTAACAACACACTACGATCATGGCCGATGGCAACGCAACACGGCGAATGGGCGCATTCATCTCTTCATGGATCTGATCGAATGGTTAGGGAAATACGAATCTTTGGCATTTGAGGCCGCCAACCTTCATGCGGCCTATCACATCGAGAATCTCCGACCACACGCGTCTCCTTTGGAAGCATTCCTGACCTCGCATTCGAATCTGCATCCCGAGCGCCTCACGACTCTCTTCCGTCATTCGCCCTGGCTAGGCGGCCTTGAGACCTTTCGGTTCTATCGTCTCAACACCTACGATCGCGAAACGACTTTCCTCGCCAGCCTCGCTCACGCCCTCAGTGATACGCAACAGACAGCGTCGAGAGCAGCAGTCGACGCTCTCGTCCAATCAATCTCTCCTCCCACCTTCGGTTCCCAACTCACTCTCGCTTGTCTCGCAGACGACGAGAAGCGTATCGCTGAGATCCTTGGTGAGCACTCGGCAGCGATCCTCGCTTTGCCGCCCTCTCAGAGAGAGATGTTTGGCGTCTTCGTTAGGCAACAGTTCTCGGAACGCGCTCTTCTTTCAGCCACGGAGCAGAGCTCCTTGCTGAGAGCGCTCTATGATACGCACCCCGTTCAGGGCCTCGATTTGTTCATCGAAAGGGCTGCCGCTGGTCATTTCACGAACTACCACCTTGCCGATTTGCTTCGGCCCAGATTCCTCACACTCTTTCGAAGTCCTCAGAAGCCAACCGAGACGCTTTCTCAAGCCCATAGACTCTTTCAAACAACCATAGAGCTCTACGAAAAGCAGCTTCAATCTCACGGAACGCCACGCCGCCCCGACCAGAGTCATCCCGCCGCCGAGATGCTGCAAACGCTCGCGGGCATCGCCAGTCATGACGATCTTCCTCTGGCGATACCGTTTATTCTGCAGTCTCTATCATCATCTGATCACGCCAAAGGGATCTCGATCACATTGCACGAATTCGCCATTCGAGACCTCGGCACCGCGCTGCGCCATCATCTCCAACTTGAAGCCGGCGACTTCTCCAATGTGGCCGACCTCCACCGTGTGCTCTCTCAGCTCTTTGGGGACGTGTCCTTCAGCCATCTTCACGAGAGCCTTCACGCCATCCTAAAGGAGGCTCCTCGCGAGTGGCTTGCTCAGCAGTCTACGAAAGATGCTGTGGCCATGGAGATGCTGATGGCGATCGATCTCTACGCAGAGGCGATGGAGCGACGCCAACAGGCTATGAGCTACTATGCGCGCAAGCTTGCTGACCGCACGCGCCCGTTGGGTTGGCGACTCGCCCTTGCACAGCGATTGCCACACCATCACCTGGATGATTCTCATCGACTGATAGTGGGGTCATTGTTAGCCGATGCTTGGGCCTCCGGGGCCGTCGTTCTCCCCTCCCAGACTCAGACCCTTCTCGCCGCCTTCATGAATGTGTCGAGCCGCGAGGACCAGTGGACAAGCCTCATGGAGAGACTCGCAGAGACGTGGCGAACCCAAGACAAGCGGTGGCTGCGTGCGCACCGGCTCGCCAGCATTCATAGCACTGACACCATCAATCAGCTCCTCTCTCTAGCACTAACGTCTTCTTCTGATGCCTTGCTCCAGCATCTGGCCCGCTGGCATGCGGCAGCACTCACGGACGACATTGGCACCGTGGCGCTGCTGATTGCCCATGGGAAACCGGCGCTTGCGGCCAGTCTCTTCGAGAAAGGGTGGACGGCAATGAGCGGCGACCCTGGTCGAGGGATACGCCACTACACGTCGGCGTTGGAGAAACAACTACCCACCTTCTTACAACATCTCCCTACGCAGGATCTGCGACACTACGCGAACATCATCCTTCAGGCGTTCCCAGATGCACCCGATAAAGCGGGTTCTCTTTCTCAAACCGCTCGATTGGATGACCTCGCTGAGACACTCGCCAAGACCTCATTTCGACGTCGTGATGTGATGGAGCGAGCCCTCAGCGTGCTCAGTCGCCAGGACCACGTCAGCGCCCAGTTGCTGCCAGTCTTCCACGAAATTCTTAGTGGACTTCATCTCGCTGCGTTGAACAGAGCCTATCATCTTCCTCAACGCGAAACAAAGTTACGCCTGTTCCGCGATCATGTGAGAATCGCTGCCCAGTATGGCGATCCGACTCCATTCCTTCATTCTCTTGAGGCGCTATCTTCGGACGAGCACGCCAACGGCGCTTATGCCTTCGAGGAAACACACACTGCTCTCATGAGGGCCTTTCACGCCGGCGTCATACCGTTTCTGCAAAGTGGTCCGGAAAACGCGGCCCTTCGTCCCTACCTCCCCGCCGTGAGGCAGATGGGTTTTGCCAATCAGAGGGAACCCGATTGGGAGCGTTACCTGATTAGCCTGGTGATTCATTGGCAGACAGGCGAACGGGCGGCACTCGATCACCGGCTCGCTTCGTCCCCTGCCCCCTTCCAGCAAGCCCTCGCCGAAGCAATGGCTCCAGAGAACGTGTTTCCCATTCTACGCCCCTTGTTTCCCAAGACGGCATCGACTGTCGATCGGGTGCGATTCGCGCGCGATCTCTTTCCAAATGGGAATCTGCTAGAAGATCCAGTGATCTTGGAGCCATTCGTGTCCCGCGACGAACTCCTTTCCGATGCCGACGCCCTCATCCGGGCTTTCCCGGATGGGGGGCGCACGACCGTGCTTCTCAAGAAGCTGGAAGAGACCTCTCAGAATCGATAGTCTGTTCAAATTTGATTCTTAATCGTTTGAATCCTTCATAACTTCCACTTTAGTCATGTCAGTCGCAGTCGGCATGGCCTCCTCATTTCATTCACCTCTCTCCGGGCACCTCGCACGGGCGGTGTCATCCGTCCTCCTCCTCCTCGCCCTCGTGCTCAGCTACCATATCGTCCGCACCGAAGTGGAAGCGTCCTCAAATCCGACGCCAACCAAGGCGGTGCCTAGTCCTGAAGCCCTGCCGCGCGAGGCAGAAGTCGATGAGTCCGAGGCGCAACCAGGCAAGCGGCTCAAGCGCGAGGGCAGCCGGCGCGAGTGGTTGGAGAGACGCCAGAGGAGATGGTTCACCCCGCCTCAATCGCACATGGATCGTGGACTACCGAAGGCTCGTGGACGTTTCAAAGTCGCCTGAAGAGGTTATAGATTTTAGGAATTTTATTAAATCAGGGTTGCATTTGTGGTCAGGTTTCATATTTATCATATGCAATTCACTGACTGCTACCAACTTCGCAAATCTTAGATCCCTCCTCAGCAGCTTTCCACCTGCTACGTGAACGAATCCACGCCACCCGACGACACGCCCATTCCCCCCTACCGCCATCCCTCGAACTGGCAGTTTCCGACCCTACTGCGCCAGGTCCGCGAAAAGCGACGGTTCAGCCAAGAAGAAGCAGCAGCTTGCCTTCCGGGAATCTCTCTCAACCGCTATCAGGAATGGGAGCGTGGGTGTCGACCTCCCTTTGGGTGGTTCCAGACTCTGATCGTTTGGCGCCTCAATACTTCTCCACGACCGCCACTTTCGAAGCCCGTTCGGAGCCACGCGCGCTTGCCGATCGCTCTCCCTGCGGCACTCGGGCTTTGCGTCGTCGCAGCCATCCTCGTCCACGTCGTTGCCAGCCACCGATCACTCTCTCCAGATCTTGCTTCCAGCATTGCCCGCGAAGCCAGTCGAGCCCTCGGTTATCAGGTGGACGCTGCGTCCTATCAGACGTATGCCGATGACTTAAAAGGGACGCTTTCCCAGTTCGATCAGGCGCAACGCGAGCACATCTTAGGTGGCGAAATTACCCTCATGATGGCCATCGCCTACGGCGAGTAGACCGGTTCCCTCCTTGCGACCAACGCGTGGCGGTGTCAGCGTAGCGCTAAGGATTTCTCTATGCGCGTCCCCCTCATTCTTCTCTCATTGCTGGTCTCCGCTCTCTCTCAGGAAGCGCCATCACCTCCCGCGGCGACCCCTAGCGACACGCCAAATGCCTCTCCTCTGGCGAATCCCGCAGAAGCCTTGAAAGGCCCCACAGGCCCAAATCTCTTCGGCACAGAACTCCCCTTTCTGGATCCGGGGTCGGAGATGCTCTCTTGGAATGGGAACGCCTGGAATGTCGTCAACAACCGGATGTTTGGGGCACGGTTTGAGAAGTATCTCAGCGCGCCTGCCGCGGAATCTTCGGAAGATCAGGCCTACCGCGACACGTTGAGAGAGATACTCGACGCCCTTTCGCCCCATCAGCCTAACAAAGGCAACCTCACAAAAGCTGTGAGCCTGCTCCCCATCGCCGCGGCCTACTACCACGACGCGCGCCTCTGTGAGTCCATCTCCAATACGATCTATGGCATTTGGTTAGCTCGAAAGAATGTCGAGCAGCTGAAACGCACCAACCGAGAACTGGAACGCCAAGCCAAGCGTCAGCTATGGAACGCGAATATTTCCGCGAAGAAGAACGATCTCCGTAAGAAAGCACAACCCGTCGGCGGCAACGCCCCGCAACGCCAAAGCCAGAGCACTACGAACGCTAACAACCCACTCGACAGTCTCAACGGTCTTCTGAACGATCAAAGCCAGAACGCCACGCGACTCGGAGGTGGTGGACCCACCGGCCAGGCCGAAGGCTTGCAAGACAACTTCGATTCTGCCTCCTGGACGACTTATTACCTCAAGAAAGTAACCGAGTATGAATCACTGGCTGCTCGCAATAAACTCACGATGTTCTCAAGCGAGCTACAGCAGAAGATCGAGTTTCAAGGGCTCATCATGCAGCTATTCATGCAGCGGCGATTTGAACACGTCGTCATTGCCACGCGGCTCTACCGCCTGCTTTTCAAGGACGGAGACACAGCGATGAAGCTCGATGAGAACTCTGCCGTCTACAAGAGCTTCTCCCTTGGCTCGGGGATGACGCCAACCGTTTCCACCTTCGACGCCCTTGCCAACGAAGCCATTCGTGACGTCGACGAAAGCGTCCTCGCATTCGAACACTTGGTGGCCAAAGAAGAATTGGAAAGCGCGACCAAACGGCTTTCCGAAGCATTCGCGGTTGGCGAGTACCTTCCTCGCATTCGCACACTCTCACTGGAAAAGAAAGCGCAAGTGCTAGAATTCGTGCGGCATTCCAATCAGCTTCTATCTGCCATCGATGTGAAGAACTATCATTTGGCCCAAGAACTCGTGGATCAGATGAAAGTCATGGCCAAGGATTACGACTACGCCAAGGCGGAAGGTCTCATCCAATCCACCACGATGACGGCGGACATGATCTTGAAGAAAGCCATGCTTGCGGCCCGCAACGGCAATGATGCGGAAATGCAGAAATTGTTAGAGCAGGCTCACGCGCTGTACCCGACCAATCCCGAACTCAAGAAAGTTTCTGATCTCATCCTCAAAGGAAGCGATACCCAGAGCCAGGCTCTCAGCGACCTCGATCGCCTCATTGCCGAGGGCAACTATCGGGCCATCCAGCAGGACGAGGCCCGCTTTGTCGCCGCAGCCGGGCTATCCAACGATCCCGATCGGCTCGAATCGCTGATGAAGGTGCGCGAGAGACTCAAAGATCTGGAGATGCGCATGGAGAAAGCGAAGGCCCTGGTCGACGCAGGCAGCCCCGAGGCCGCCTGGGAAACGCTCCACACCGGCGCACAAGATTTCGGGAGTGATCCTGAGTTTGCCCAACTCTACTCCCAACTCACCGTCAACGCCGCGAAGTTCGTCCACATGATCGAGGAAGCATCGCGCCATTACCAAAGCGACCAGTTGGGATCCAGCCTCAGCTGGTACCTCAAAGCCCGGCAAACCTATCTCAAGAGCGGACTGGTTCAGGAAGGCATCGATCAAATCCTGGGAGAACTCCTCCCCGACGAACGTCCTGAACTCTAAGGCGAGTCCTCCGCTGACACTCCATTCTCCCCGTAGAGGGACCCGTATCCACGCGACCCTGCAAATTGGCGGCGCCGTTGCGTGTCATATCTGCAGTACTTTTGGCGAACCGATACGCTCGATACTCACGGCCACTCTCCGAGTCGCAACCCGCTCACGCCTCCCGAATACCCCTTGAAATGGATGACCGTTTAATGATAGTAATTATTAAATCACTGGAATATCTACTAGTGGTGAACATTTTAGACCTTGCATGGTCACTCGCCACAATCGAGCCGAGCGACCAATGGCGGCAGCGTTCGCGCGCCGCTCCCCTTTCCCCCTGTGCTCGCACCACCTTCAGAAATCGTCATTCAGCCTCGCAGCAGTCGTTGGCGAGTCGATTGGCGAGAGCTGACCCACTACAAGGATCTCCTATGGCTCCTCGTGCGCCGTGACTTTGTCGCCAAATACAAGCAGACGATCCTTGGGCCGGTCTGGTTTGTGATCCAGCCTCTGCTCACGACCGTGGTCTTCACGATCATCTTTGGCAGTATTGCGAAGGTCCCCACGGATGGCCTTCCTCCTGTGCTCTTCTATCTCTGCGGCCTCCTTGGTTGGAATTACTTCGCGCAAACCTTTGCTTCGGTCTCCGAGACCTTCACTTCCAATGCCAATCTCTTTGGGAAAGTGTATTTCCCCCGGCTTGTCATTCCCGCATCGGCAGCCATTGGAAACATATTCGCACTGCTATTGAATTTCATCATCTTCATCGGTTTCTGGTGCTGGTTCCGCTTCGGAACAGATGATTTCACGGCGTCTATTCACCTCGGAGCGCTAGCCGCCTTTCCATTGATCGTCTGTCTGTCCGCTGGCACCGCCCTCGCATTTGGTTTGTGGATGGCCGTTCTCACAGCCAAGTATCGTGACCTTTCCCATCTCACTAGTTTCCTCGTTCAACTATGGCTCTACGCCACCCCTGTCATTTATCCCTTATCGCAGGTCGGCAACTCATGGAAATGGCTGGCAGCTCTCAATCCGATGACGTGTGTGTGTGAAGGTCTGCGCATGGCACTCCTAGGCACCGGCCAACTGACTCCCACCCTCGTGAGTATTTCCAGCGGCATCACTATCCTCTTCCTCCTTTCCGCCTTGGTTGCCTTCAACCATACAGAGAGAAATTTCATCGATACGGTCTAAGAGGCCATGAGTCGACCCCCTATCATAGAGGTCAACAATCTCGGCAAGCGCTACCAGCTTGGCGTCATCGGAGCGACCACCCTTCGCGATAGTCTATCACGGACGATCAATCGTTTTCGAGGGCGAGAAGACGCTTCTATCCAAGGCGAGTTCTGGGCGCTCAAGGATGTCTCCTTTCAAGTCGAACCAGGAGAAGTACTCGGAATCATCGGCCGTAATGGAGCAGGGAAATCAACTCTCCTAAAGGTGCTCTCACGGATCACGGAACCCACTGAAGGCAGAGCCGTCCTCCGTGGCCGAGTCGCCAGCCTGTTAGAAGTGGGAACAGGATTCCACCCTGAACTCACCGGTCGGGAAAACACGTTTCTCAATGGAGCGATCCTTGGCATGACGCACGCCGAGATCGTTGGCAAACTTGATGCTATCGTCGACTTCGCAGGCATCTCGCAGTTCCTTGACACGCCCGTCAAACGCTACAGCTCCGGCATGCGAGTCCGGCTTGCATTCGCCGTCGCCGCCCATCTTGATCCCGAGATTCTCATTATTGACGAAGTGCTCGCCGTCGGTGACGCCACCTTTCAACAAAAGTGTTTGGGCAAGATTGGCGAAGTCGCGAGGAGTGGTCGCACCGTTCTCTTTGTAAGTCACAATATGGCAGCCATTCAGAGCTTCTGCACTCGAGTGCAAGTGATCGATGGTGGCCGACAACTCTTTGATGGTCCCCCATCTGAAGGCGTTGAACAGTATTATCGCAGCTTTTCATCAGAGGATATAAGCGGCCGATACGCGCGACTCCGCCCTATCGACCACCATGATTCTGCCTGGATTGCTACCGCACACATTTCCGCGTGCGACAACTCATCGGCTCAAGGGGAATTTCAAGCAGGAACGCCCGTGGCAATTGAGGTCGACGTCGTCGCACGGCATCCCATTACTGGTCTTCAACTCGGAATCGGCATTGAGAACAGCCGCGGCATTCGCGTCTGCACTCTTCATACGAAATGCGACCCTCGATTGGAGATCCGTGGGTCAGCCGGAAAGTATCACTTTCGCTGCGCACTTGATTCACCTGTCCTTGCCCCAGGAACATATCACGCTCGCATTCAATTGGAGACCGGTCAGGAATTAATGGAATTGATCGAGAGTGCCTTCAACTTTCGCATCCTGAAATCGGACTTCTTTCAGAACGGAGGCAAAGATGTCGCTGGAGTGGCTCTCGCGACTCAACAATGGACTTATCGACTCGAAGAGAATGCCTCTAGCACAGGCGCATCCCAAGCTCTCTCTCATGAACTTGCCGCTACTCACTAAAGAGCTACTCGCCCGCACATTGGTTGAGCCCATGCTCCGATCGGGTTTAGCCCCATTCGGGCCGTTCAATCCACTCATGGCCTGGGTTCTGAAGAATCGCGACGCGAGGCTCCCCAAGGATCACCCTCTGAAAAGCCTTGAAGACATTCGCGAATGGGACAGCACGTTCGCATTAAGCAGAAGTTCGTTGCTTTGGCTATGGGCCAAGCTCAATCAGCTCAAGCCCATTCGAATTCTAGAGTTCGGGAGCGGACGCACGACCTTTGCACTGGCCAGCTACGCGAAACAATGCCGGGAAGCCGGACTTGCCACCCCCATTATCATTACCGTGGAAGCTGAGGGATCCTGGCTCGCGCAGACTCGTGAGATACTCGCATCTCACCATCTGGAATCCTTCATCACCTTTATTCAAGCCAATGCGATCAAGACACCCACCGATCACGGTTACGATCTCGACGGGACGTCTCTGCGCGAGGCATTCCAAAGCAAGGATGTCGAGTTTCTTCTGATCGATGGGCCATCAGGCGGACACGGGCGCATCGGCACCTTGCGCTCCGTCTTTGATCTACTCAGCCCTGATGCAGAGATCTTCCTTGACGACTGTGATCGTGCTGCAGAGAAGCAATCGATACGTGCTTGGGCAAAAGACTATGGATCAAAGATTCAATCCCATGGCATCATTCCCACGGTTGGTGGTCTTGGATGGCTGACACGAACCGCGAGATGACAAAGGGACACTCACCACTCGTATCCATCCTCATTCCCAACCACAATGGGGAACCTTACCTAAAGGATGCGGTCGAATCAGCGCTCGCCCAAACACATCCTTCCATCGAAGTTATTGTTATCGATGATGGTTCGACTGATCTTTCCACTTCAACTCTCGCTGCTTTCGGAGATCGCATACAATGGCTGCAGTTATCTCAAAGCGGCGCCTGTGTCGCTCGCAACCGCGCGCTTGAGTTGGCCAAAGGAGAGTATATTCAATATCTTGACGCGGATGATCTCCTATTCCCTACGAAGATAGAAGAGCAACTTCCTTATCTCACTTCTGGCGCAAGTGATCTCGTCTTCTGCCGAGGCACTATCTTTGGCGATGGCAAGCCTGAGCGCCCAAAGAAAGCTCCCATTCGCGAACTAGCCGATACGGACCCTTTCCTCTATTGCATCTATCAGCGACTAAGCACTCCAGCACCGCTTCATCGCCGCGAACTATTGGATCGCGTTGGGGGATTCCGACCAGACGTGCCATTTGCTCAAGAACTCGATCTCCATCTTCGATTGACCGCTGCTGGCGCCCGCATCGCCTTCCATGACAGTCTCCTCTATCGCGTACGCCATCATCAGTCTCCCACGCGTATCAGCCAAGGATCTCGCCCACCTGGCGCTTATCTCCAAATCCTATTGGATCTATCGCACATCCTTCTCAAGGATTCCGTCTACTCTTTGACATCAGAAAGGCGCCATGCATTGGCCAATTTAGTGGCTCAGCATGCGATCTACGCATACCGCAATGGTGCGCCTGAACAGGCGGCGACGGCCTTTCAAATGGCTCGTCAACTTGATCCCAGTTTTCACGTTCACGAGCGGAAATGGTACCTCCCCGCCGCTCGTCGCATCGGCTACCAGAATCTCGAATGGTGCCTTTCCAAGATTCGGAAATGGAATCAGAAACGACGGGCTCTCTTCCATGCCACCCATTCCCATTCGTCTTCTTAACCACTCCCGAAGTCACCTATGAACATGATTGGCTCACTCACCAAACGCGGTATCCAAAAGCTGATCCATTCCACCGGACATGAGATCGTTTCTAGGCAGATTCAGCCATCAAGTTCTGAGGATCCCGATCCCCTGCGTTTCGTGCATCCCGACATGGAGGCGCCCTTTCCGGATTTCTACCTGCAATGTCGCGAATACACCATGACTTCGGTGGAGAGACTCTATGCGCTCTTTCAAGCTATCCATTACATTGAGCAACGACGCATTCTCGGCTCCTTTGTCGAATGTGGCGTCTGGCGCGGAGGAAGCTCTATGATGGCCGCGTTGACTCTTCAGGAAAGCCGCTCCACCGACCGCGATCTCTACCTCTACGATACCTACCAAGGCATGTCCGCGCCAACGGCACGCGACGAGAAAGCAGATGGCTCCGTCGATGCCTCGGCGAAGTATCAAGCACTCAAGAATGGTGAAACGGTCGACTGGTGCTACGCCCCATTCGAAGATGTTCGATCCAATCTCAGATCGACAGGATACCCTTCCCAGAAGACCCATTTCATCAAAGGAATGGTGGAGGAGAGTCTTCAGGATCAACCACCAGAAGGCCCCATCGCCATCCTCCGTCTCGACACCGATTTCTACGAATCCACCAAATGCGAACTCGAACACCTATACCCTCGGCTCGCGACAGGAGGCATTCTTATCATCGATGACTACGGCACTTGGAAAGGATCGAAGGCGGCGGTAGATGAATATTTCGCCGACTCCACAAACCGGCCGCTCTTGAATAAGATCGATGGCACAGGACGCATCGCCATTAAAGTCGATTAAACATGCAAACGGTGCTGCGAAAAGTCTCAACGGCATTTCAGTATGCCACCACACCGACTCGGTATCCATTCGTGTGGAGAAAGACGGTCGGTCGCGCTATACTCGGGGCCCCCGCCTGCCTGGAGACGTCGGCCACGGAGTCCCTCAAATGGTGTTCCACCCACGCAATCTCCAATCAGGATGCTGTTAGACGGCTCACGCAGAAGAAGGCTTCTAAGGAACTGGCCAACCGCTTTCCACAAGTATATGCCGCTGCCTCCAAAGCCGTTGCTGATTGTCCTCAGAAGATGGGCGGCCCCGCTCACACGTCCCTCCTATTCGACCTCATTGCGAATACTTCTGCATCTCAAATACTCGAAACCGGTGTGGCCTACGGCTGGTCATCACTCGCCATTCTGTTAGCCTTGAGTCAGAAACGCCAAGGTCACTTGGTCAGCACCAATCTCCACTACCGAGAGTTTGCAGAAGATGATCGCTACGTGGGCTGCGCCGTGCCAGCTCACCTCCGCGATCGCTGGACGATTATTCCGAAGGCAGACAGTGAGGCGATTCCGGAAGCCCTTGAGCATTTCCCCAACGGGGTTGATATCTGTCACTACGATAGCAACAAATCCTATGGAGGTCGCCTTGCTAGCTACCCACTCCTATGGAGAGCACTGAATGTTGGCGGACTATTTGTTTCTGACGATATCCAGGACAATCTCGCCTTTGCGCACTTCTGCCGCATGGTGAAAGCATCTCCGATCGTTACTCCAGCCTCCACGACGAATGGCCACGGGAAGTACGTCGGCATCTTGCGCAAAGAGAGCGACTTCATCCGGACCATTCAATTCTAACACATTGATGCGAATCGCGTTTGTCACTCCCGAGTTTGTCACCGAACCGTCCTTTAGTGGTGGTCTCGCCAACTACCTGGGACGTGTCTCACGGGCTCTCGCAAGTCGAGGGCACGACATCCATATTCTTACAAGGTCCCCAGAACGAAATGCACCGATCCTATCATGGAATGACGTCAAAGTTCACCGAGTGGTCCCTCTCTGGGATCGACGCATGCTTGTTGATCACGTAGACCCACTGATCCCGCGTTCTCACTACAACTTTTATCAAGACATCAAGGCGGCCTGGTGCCTTCATCGCTACTTTAGAAAGCTACACACCACGCAACCCTTCGATCTCGTTCAAGTCGCCAATGTCAGCGCCTGCGGCTACTTCTTCAGAAAGGAAAGAAGCGTTCCCGTTCTGACCCGACTTTCGAGCTTTCGGCCCTTATGGGACACTCTTTCGGGGGCTACGATCAATCGCGGGCTCAAGATGCGTTGGAGATTCGAGCAGAAAGCGATTGAGGGCTCTCGGTATCACTATGCGCCCAGCGAGTTCGTCGCCCGTGAAACGCGCAAGCATTTTAGAGTAAACCAGGTCGATGTGATTGAAACGCCATTCTTTCGAGAGGTTCCCGAGCCCAACCCCGACTACTACACCACCCACTTAAATGGGAAGGAATATCTTCTCTACTTTGGGCAGCACAATCAAATGAAGGGCACGCATCTCATTGCAGATGCGTTGAGCAACGTACTCATTGAACACCCCAACCTTCACTGTGTCTTCGCTGGTCGTGACAGCAATCATGCCCCAGATGGCGGCAGCATGCGGGCCTATATCCGAAAGAAGAATGATCCGTATACAGATCGTATTCATTTCTCGGATCCTCTACAGCACGATCAGCTCTATCCTGTGATTGAGCGGAGCAAACTCGTACTTACCCCATCATTGGCTGACAACCTCCCTAACACCTGCTTGGAAGCCATGGGGCTTGGCAAGCCAGTCATCGCAGCGACAGGATCATGTTTCGAACAATTGATCACGGATGGGCACAATGGGTTTCTATCAAGAAACGGATGCTCTGAGAATCTCGCGGAAACCATCCTCAATGTGCTGGCACTCTCACCTATCGAGATAGCGCAGATTGGGCAGTGTGCTAAAGAAAGTATCAAACGGCTGCATCCGGACATCGCGATTCCTCGTCTGATTGACTATTATGAGAACGTGATCAAGAACGCCCATTGACCGTCCATGGTCGCTCCAATCCATTCTCTCACGCCGGGTAGAGCGTGGTATCTGCTGAGAAGAGACTTTGAACGCGGGTTTCGCGCCTCGTGGCACGACCATGTGACCACGCGACAAATCCTCACACGGCTTCGCAATGATCTTCCGACACTTGAGAAGACGCCGACCGATCTTCCATCCGTCCATGTGCTCACGGGACAAGAACAATGGCTCATGAGTGCCTGGATGCTCGCGAGTTGGCTCCACGCTACAGAACGCTCCTGGAGCGTTTGGATTCATGATGACGGGACACTTGATCGCCAATCCTGTGATGAACTCCACCGCCTCTTTCCTGGAATCCACATCATCGGACGGCGCGATGCAGATCTCCACATGGCCCCCGTCCTAGCAGGTCAGCCCAACGCCATAGCCTATCGCGCTCGACACCCACTTGCGCTCAAATGCTTCGATATCCCGGCGATGGCAACAGGAGATCGGTTCATCATTCTTGATAGTGATATCCTCTTCTTTCAGTATCCTCACCATATCCTCGAATGGGCATCCAATAGCGACGACGTGTCCATTTGGTTCAATCAAGATCCTCAGGAGCCTTCTCCCCTTTCAGATGCCGAATGCCAAGAACGATTAGGCTTCCGATTGTGGCCTCAGGTGAACAGTGGCCTTTGCCTGCTGCACCAATCCGCTATCCATTTCAATCAATTCGAGGACTGGCTTGGCCTATCCTCGATCCGAAAAGGGCTCGATTGGCGCAAGGAGCAAACTCTCCTCGCATTGGGAGCTTCGCAGCTCAATCAAGGTGGCATGCTACCGAGCACCTATGAAGTTTCATTCGAATCTCACTCGCGGGCGGATGCGATCGCACGCCACTATATCGGCGCTGTCCGGTCCCAATTCTATGCGGAAGGTGTTCGGAGACTGCGAACGACGCTCTTGCGCTAGGCTTCTCTGAGACATGCGTATTCTCCATGCTCCAGACTACCGTGAAGGTATCAACTATCAGGAATTCCTGGGTGATGCTCTCAAGACACACGGCGTCGAAGTCGATTACCTAAGCGATTACCGGCGCGTGCTCCCTCTATCACGCGGGGTGACTCCTTTGCGCCACGATGCCCTGCATCTTCACTGGCCAGAGAAGTATTTTGCAAAGAAGGATGACCTTTGGGATGGCTTTCGACTGCGTCGTTATCCCTTCGATCTCGCTCGCACACGCTCGCATCTCCCCATCTTTCTGACGGCCCACAACTTATTCCCTCACAACCGAGGTCACGAACCGAGAGTTCAAGCGAATATGAAGGCGACCGCAAAGGCCGCAAGCGCCACCTTTGTGCACTCTGCCGATGCCAAGGATCAATTGATCCAGACGTTTGGAGTCCCCACTGATCGCGTCCACATCATTCCCTATGGCGACCACGCCGTGTCCCTAGGTGCGCCCATTTCGCGAAGCCAAGCTCGTAGACACCTCGATTTGCCTCCCTCCGAACGGATCTGCCTGATGTTTGGCACAATTAGCCCATACAAAGGGTATGAAGAAATCATCACCTTCTGGCAAGCAAAGGCTCCTGAAGCTCGTTTGATCGTGGCTGGCCCCATCCTCGACGCCCCTTATGCGAATAAACTTCGGCAATTAAGCGCAGATTGCGACGCGGTCACCCTTCGCATTTCCGATAAGTGGTTAAACGATGAAGATCTCCGTGATTGGCTGAGTGCTGTCGATTGCACCATCTTTAATTACCGCACCATCTTCACATCAGGTGCGGCTGGGCTCGCCCGATCTTTCGGGGTTCCTCTTCTTATTCCCAAGCGCCTTGCAAGCGCTGACCTTCAGGAACCCCATAGCCACGTGATTCGCTTCGAGTCCCCCGAGACCGATCTTGAGGAGAAACTCACACAAGCCCTCTCAGTTAAACCTGACTATGACGCCGCAAGGCCCTGGCGCGAGGCAACAAGTTGGGAACGCGTGGCTTCCATTACCAAAGAGGTCTACGAGAAAGCTCTCTAACTTAGTCACCTAATCTATTGAAGGTCAGTATTCTCATTCCCTGCAAGAACGCGGAACGATGGATTCGGAAGGCCGTCACTTCAGCCCTCTCGCAAACGCATACCAACTGCGAAGTATTGGTATGGGACGATGGATCCAGCGATTCAAGTGCGCGCATCCTCGCGAGCTTTGGCTCCCAGATTCGAGTCATCGGAACCACTCCCATTGGCAGCAACCCTGCTAGGAATCGCTTGCTTGAGACGGCTTCAGGTCAATGGATCCAATTTCTCGATGCAGATGACTATCTTGAGCCACGCAAGATTGCCGCCCAACTCACAGAGATACATTCAAAAGGGGCTGATGTTGTGTATGGGCCAGTCAAAGAAGAGATATGGAGAGGAAATGAAGTGAAGACATGTCATGTGATCGCTCCTCAAGATCCTCAAGATCTCATTGGCACATGGCTTCGCTGGCACCTCGCGCAAACGGGTAGCGTACTTTGGAAGCGCTCAGCCATCCAACGCCTTGGCGGATGGCATCCGAAGCAGCCCTGCTGTCAAGACAATGAGATCATGTTACGCGCTCTGCAGCGTGGGCTCTCATTCACCTACTGCCCATTTCCAGGCGCCATCTATCGCCTTTGGTCTGAAGACACTCTTTGTCGACGCAACCCAACGATGGTCATTCGTGAGCGCTCACGGCTCACGGATGTGATGTTGGAATGGCTTGAGAGCACGGGCCGCTTATATGATGCGTACCGACGCCTAGCAGCTCAGGGCGCCTTCGAAATGGCACGAACACTCGCCAAATACGACCTCGATGAAGCCGACGCCTTTCATCGAGAGCGCCACGCTCGGTATGGGCTCATGCTCAGGGGCGACGCCGCTCCCTTCTCCTACCGCGCTGTCTATCGTCTCGCCGGATTTCGGTGCGCCGAACGATTGGCGCTCGCCCTACGCCCCTAACATGGCCATCACGCTTCCAATCTCTGCGATTATCGCGACTCGCAATCGGACGAAAGTTCTTGAGACCACACTGAATAGCCTGGCGCGACAGTCGCACCAACCCCATACCATCCTGGTCGCCGACAGCTCTGATGACGGTTCTACCGAGGCACTGTGCCAGAGTGGCATTGTTAACCTAGAATCCACGATCCGTCACACACGCTGTCCTGAGCGAGGCGCAGCCGTACAGCGCAATGCCGTCCAGCATCTCGCAGAACAGCCATTCGTTCTCTTTCTGGATGACGACATTGTGTTCGAGCCAGAATGTGTTCGTCGCCTGTGGGGCGCTATAGACGATCCCCATATAGGGGGTGTGAGCGCCATGATCACCAACCAGTCCTATAGCGATCCTAGTATATGGACACAGTGGTGGTATCGCCTCCTCGATCCAGATGATAAACGTCCCTATCCAGGTCGTTGCCTAGGCCCCGCGATCAATCTGCTTCCGAAGAATGATAACTCACTTCCCGTGATCGTTCCCGTAGAATGGCTCCATTCGGGTTGCACTCTTTACCGTAGCGCCCTCTTGCCTGAGCCATTCTTCCCTCTGCATTTTAAAGGATACTCGCTTTTCGAAGACGTGACTCTGTCACTCACTGTTGGGAAAGGTGCGAAGCTCGCGAACGCGCGTACCGCTTGTATCTATCATGATAGTCAACCCGGTGACCATAAGCGCTCTCTCTTTCAAATCACGCGCATGGAGGTGCGCAATCGCCACTTTGTCACTACCAAGATTCTTCAGCGCAATGGATTCCGCGATGTCTTGGGGGTCGGTCTATGGCAAGTCTATAAACTCCTCGCTCTGGCAAAGTCACCCAGTCAGTGGTCCCAGGTTTTCCCTCTAGCCGCGGGATCACTCGCGGGAATGAATGACATCCTCACAGAAACCTCACAATGACCACCATCGAGGGCGTAATCCTGACCTGCCGGCGGGCCCTCCAGGGAGCGGGGTCCCGTTGGCGCAACCTTTGGTTTCGCCTTCTTGGAATGCGGATTGATGGCTATGTGTGGCTGCGGGCGATTGATGTGCCGAGGGGACATGATCGCATTCAACTCCACCGAGACGTGGCTCTCGATCATATGGTCAGTTTGATCAGCTCCGAGAATGGTACTATTTCTATTGGCGAACGCACCTATATTAATCGTCAAACAATCATCGATAGCAGCGAAGCAGTCTCGATCGGAAACGACTGTATGATTGGCCCCGCTTGCTACATCACGGACCATGACCATGCTTTTGACGGTGTGCGCCCTCCTGGCCAAAGCCCTCTTATCGCTTCGCCCACATCGATTGGCGATCGCGTGTGGCTTGGGACCAAGGTGACGGTTCTCAAGGGCGTGACCATCGGGGATGGGGCAGTCATTGGGGCGGGTAGCATTGTGACGAAGGATGTCCCGGCTGGATCGCTCGCTTTAGGCGCTCCCGCCCAGATCACTCGATCGCTCACAGAGATTTCTTTAAAAGCTGTTTCCTGACATGGACACGATATCGGCGACGCTTGTGGCCTATGATCGGCTGGAGACCACTTTAGACACGCTTTCTCGCATTGTGGCATGCGATCCCCCTCCCGCGGAAGTTCTCGTACACGTAGATGGTGACCAAGAGGCAGTCGGTACTGCCATTCGAAAGGCTTTCCCTCAAGCCCGTGTGCATGTGAATCCACATCATGTCGGCCCTGGCGGTGGTCGCAATTGGCTGCTGCGTCAGGCAAGTGGTTCCCTTGTCGCTAGCTTCGATGACGACTCCTATCCACATGATCCTGGCTATTTCGGGCATCTGCAGGACCTGGCCAGCAAGCATCCAGACGTCGCCATCTTTGCGGCGCACATCACGGAACCTCACCGATCGGACAGCCTAGCGCATTCGACGGAACGTTGGGTGGCTGATTTCGTTGGCTGCGGATGCGCCTATCGACGCGAATACTTTCAGGAGGGATCTGCATATGTTCCCCTTCCTGTGGCCTACGGCATGGAGGAGGCTGACCTAGCGCTTCGCATGCATGCTAGAGGCTATCGCATTCTTTATTCTCCCAAGATCCGAGTCCACCACAACTCCCCCCTTTCCCACCATCAATTGCCACGAATTGCAAGCAAGCAGCTTACGAATACGGCGCTCCTTCCCTTTCTTCGCTATCCCTGGTATTTGATCCCAATCGGCATGGTCCAATTTGGTCGAAAGCTTTGGGATACACTTAAGCGGAGGCGATTCATGGGTGCGTTGATAGGGATAGGAAACGTGCTTCCCTACCTCTATCATCATCGCCATCGGCGCGAACCCCTCGCAGGCAAGGCTGTTCTCTCTTTCCTCGCGCTGCGCCGTCACGCACAACCTGTCGTCCATGGGTCTTCCTGATAAGCCAACGGCACCCGCACCAACGGTAGCGGGTACCTTTGCCTTGGTGAGTGCTCTGGCGCTGGCAGCAGCCGCTCTCGATGCAGACACGTCCACTCCATCCGAGATCGCTCAAACCAGCGCATGGATCGTGGGGGTGGGGTTGGTCGCAAGTCTCTTGCTCGACCTTCGAGATGGTATTCGCAACCTGATCCGAACGGACATTGTCTTGCTGCTCTCACTCTACGGACTCATTCTATTTGAGCGATTGCAGATTGACGCTAGCTTCGACCTGCGCAACACGGCGGCGGCTGTCCTTATCGGAATCCACTTGGTTCTCTGGGCTTTCGGCGGCATCGCTATTGGAAGACATCTTTCATGGGTGCGACCGCAGATTCCCGAGACGCAGACGCACCACATGCTTTCGATTCGTTGGCTCATCATTCTCATGGGCACAGCATTTGCTCTTGCCGTGCTGCACATTATCCTCAGCACGAAGGGCAATCTTTATCAAATCTACGAAGGTCTTCTGAGCCCCCGCTTCTCAAAGCCCTGGGCCCGTGGGCGGCTGGGTGGGTGGCACACTCTATTGAATGAGCTTTCACTGCTCTTCTATCTCATTCCTCCCCTAACCGCATTGCTTATCCATCGGTGGAAAGAGTGCCGTTGGTCTCAGCGCGCACTCGCTATCTTCATGTGCTTCTTCGTCTTCTTTGAGGCATTTGCTGGGGGAACGCGAAATGTCTTTCTTACCCATCTCATCTCGTTCTCGGCCGCCTACTTATTGATGTGTCCTGTCCTGACATTCAAACGATTACTCGTGATTGGCGCAGGATTCGCTGCATGCGCTTCTTTCGCCACGCATCATATGCTAGAGTTTCGCCAAGTGGGTCTGCGCCACTACCTCACCAGGTCACTCTATCAAACCCCTGACCGGGATCGTCTCTTCGTCGACGACAACCTCAGTTCGATCAGCAAACTTTCGAACGCTTTCCCTGAACCCTATCCATATCTTGGGTGGGAGATCCCCGTGTGGGCAGCCGTGAAGCCGATTCCGCGGGCCCTATGGCCGGGAAAACCTGATGGGCTCAGCATCTCGATCGAACAGGCCCTTCACGGGAATGATGGCTACACCATTGCGACCACCTACATCGGCGAAGCCTACATGGCCTTTGGCATCTCTGGAGTCATTGGGTTCTCGCTGCTCTTCGGCTCACTGGCACACTCATGGACCCGCTGGGCTGGGACCCGACGCCATGATGTCCACATCGTCATCTACGCTTCTGGCTTCTTCACGGCTGCCATCACCATGCGCAGCATGATCTGGACGACCACCGCCATGCTCCCAACCATTGCCCTCATTGTGGGATGGCATTTCTACCTCCGCCCACGCTTGGAGGGCAATGCCCCGGCTCCCAACATCGCCAACGCTCACTAAGTGTCTTCGATCGCCATCGCCGCGACGAATCCTTGCCATGTCTATCATTTGGCAAAGGAATTGCATCGCGTTTCCGAGCTCCATGCCTACTACTCTGGGTATCCCGGGTGGAAGCTCCCCGAGAGCGTGGGAATGCCGCTGGTCTCCTTCCCTCTCCGCACATTGAGCACCTATGCGATGCTACGCTACGTGCCGTCAGCCTGGCGCCCCAAAGACCATCACTTGTTTCAATGGCAGGACGAACACTTTGATCATTCCGTCGCCAAGAATCTTCGTCCCGCCGAGGTGATTCACGGGCTCCCGGGACAATGTCAGGCCACCTTCGAACGCGCCCACGCTCTCGGCATGACCACCGTACTCAACCATGCGACCGGACCCATTGACGCCGTCCAAGATGCTCTTTCCGAAGAGTATGGTCGTCTCGGAATGGCCATGGAGAGGGAAACTCGCCTTGATCACCGCTACCGCAACCGGTTCGAACGTGAGATGGCGCTTGCGGACTATCACTGTGTCGCCTCGACGGTGGTTGCCGAACAGATGAAATCCATTGGCATATCCAATGATCGTCTCTGGGTGGTGCCATACGGAGCAGACGAGTCGGTCTTCTATTCCACGGTACGCAACCATCACAAGGGTCCCTTTCGAATCGTCTTCGCTGGTCAACTCACGTTACGCAAAGGCGTGCGCTTTCTTCTCGAAGCCCTCACGCAGGCCGCGATGCCTTCCTGGGAGATGCACTTCTACGGACCTTCTTCTCACGAGACGCGCACCTGTCTCACACAGTATCAAGGGGCTACGCCCCTGACCTTTCACGGTGCGGTCTCCCAAGACAAGCTGGCACACGCCTTTCGCCAGGCGGACCTGCTGGTGCTGCCCTCTCTTGAGGAGGGCTTCGGTCTAGTCGTGGTCCAAGCTCTTTGTTGCGGCCTCCCGTGCGTGGTGAGTCATCAAACCGGGGCGAAGGACTTGATTCGCCATCGGGTGAATGGATCCATCGTTCCCGTCGCAGATCCCGAACGCCTCGCGCAAGAGATCCTCTGGTGGAGTCACCATCGCATGCGCGTGGAAGAACGGCACCCCTGGAGCGCTGCGGCAGCAAGACTCTTACACTATCATCGATCACTCAAGCCCATCGCTGCATGAAGATTGCCATTCTCAGCGTGGTGCCGTCGCCCTATCAAAGAGACCTGTTTCGGGCACTCTCGGATCAGCCTGGCATTCAGCTTGAGGTCTATTACTTAGAGGCCGCCGCTCCGGATTCCCCGTGGCCAGAAGCTCCCTTGGCAGCTTGGGAGCACATTCTTCCTGGAAAAACGCTAGGCCGTTATCGTGTCCGCTGCCATTTCAATTGGAATCTCCCTTCCTTCAATGATGTTGATCTGGTGATCGTGAATGCAGCGCTCACTGGCGTCACCACTCAAACGGTGATGAGACGCCTCATCGATCGAGGGATTCCATGGATCTTCTGGGGCGAACGCCTTCGCGATCGATCGGGCTTCTCGGGGTCTGTCCAATCACACCTGGTTCGCCCATTGCGGGAAGCCTCCGCCATCGCTGCGGTCGGCCAAGAAGCAGCAACGGACTTTCGTCGCCGCCTACCAGGTGGCCCTCCCATTACGAACATGCCCTATCATTGCGCCATCAGCGCCTTTCAAATGGCGGAGCGGCCACCAGCGAGACATCGCCCCATTCGATTTCTCTTCTGCGGACAAATGATTCCCCGTAAAGGAATCGACCTACTCTTGGAAGCCTTTCTAAGGATCCAAGCCGTTCACTCGAATACAAGACTCATCCTGGCAGGGAGAGAAGACAACATTCGAGAACGCCTCGCCCCTCTGCCGTGCGCCTGTCGCGAAGCGATCGACCTCACGGGATTTGTTGCCCCGGATGCCCTTCCGGCGCTCTTTGCCGAAGCCGATGTCTTCGTGCTCCCTAGCCGTCACGATGGGTGGGGAGTGGTCATCAATCAGGCTTTGGCTGCTGGTTTACCTATCATTGCCAGCAACGCCGTCGGTGCTGCCGCAGAGCTAATCACCGACGGAAAGGAAGGGTTCATCATTCCAACGGAGGACGTCGACGCTCTCTTTCACGCCATGGACGCACTCGTAAGGAAGGATGAAGTCAGGCGAACTCAGGGACTGGCAGCTGCCCGACTGGGCACAACTCTCCACCATGTGGCGGGCGCTCGGAAATGGGTGGCATTGATAGATCGGACCCTTGGCTCACGGCACGTGGCTCTCGCATCCTAAACCCTCTCATTATCCCCATGCGCATCCTCCTTGTCAGCACCAGCTCCGGTTCTCAAGGCGGTGGCGAGATCTTTCTTCACTATCTCGGCAAAGCGCTCCAACAGATGGGGCATGAGGTAGGGCTCTGGGTTTCCCATCACTCGCGCATGGAGCCTCTCTGTCAGCGGATGGCGAACGACGGTGTCGAGATCCTTCGAGTGCCCTATCAGAACACTTACGACCTCCCCGGCCGCAGCCTCCAGGCCTTCTGGCATTGGGGCCATCGTGACCTCGCGATCGAGTCCTGGCGCGCTTGGAAGCCTGACATCATTCATCTCAACAAGCAGAACCTTGAAGATGGTCTCGATCTCGTCCGCGCGCTTCACGGAATCAACGTCCCCGCCATCGGCACCATTCACATCACTCAATCGGCAGAGTTCTTACAAGCTTCCAATGCTCGCCTTCGGGACACCCTTTCACGCTGGGCGCTGCGCAGATCGCCGATTCCCTGGATCACCGTTTCCGACTTGCGGCGCCAAGATCTCATCGATTTCCTATCACCTTCCTCAGCAGCGATTGATACCATCTACAATGGCATTCCCCACGAGAGTCCAGCACAAGCACGGCGTGATTGCCGACGCGCCCTGGGACTTTCCCCGGAAGACTTGTTAGTCACCATGGTGGGACGCCTGACCGCTCAAAAGTCACCCGAGGTCTTCCTCGACCAGGCCGCCCACATGCTACCCCTCAATGCCAACGTCCATTTCCTTTGGATCGGCTCGGGTGACGCGGAGAAGGCTTTCGACGCCCGGCGCAAACAACTGGATTCAACTCGCATCCACCGCCTCCCCTGGCAAGATGACATTCCTTCGTGGCTGAGCGCCTCCGACATCTACGTTCACACCGCCGCTTATGAAGGGCTCCCCCTTGCATTGCTAGAAGCCATGGGACAACGGCTCCCTTGCATCACTTCTCCTAACATTCTTCAGGAAGCGGCCCCTTTGCAAGCGTTACGCTCCTATCAAGATGGCTGGAAGGATCTACTAGAGCATGCCGACACGCGCGCCGACTATGCACACTCCTGCTATCGACTCTTCCACCAACACTTCACGGCAGACCAGATGGCTCGCCGCTACGAGACCGCCTACGAGTCCCAGCTTACGAGGCAACGAGCCATCGCCTAACATTGCCTTTCCCGAGCACTGGTGAACGAATCCACCAGGATTCCCTAGCGAATCGCCCTAACCACGATGCACCTCTCCTTTGTCATTCCACCAGAACCTCTTCGAATTGGTGGTCTTGATAAAGCAATCTTCACGCTCAAAGACGCGTTGGAAAGCGATGGTAGCATGCGCGTGACGTGTGATGAACGCCAGATTCATCCCAAGGCAGACATTGCCCATTTCCATGGCCTCTGGATGCCTCAGCATCTGCGAGCCTATCATCATTGCCAACGCCATGCCATTCCCTACGTGGTCTCTCCTCATGGCATGCTCGAGCCGTGGGCTTTCCGCTCGAAACAATGGAAGAAACGTCCCTACCTCCGCTGGGTCGATGCACCCAACCTACGAGGTTCCCAATCCATCTTTGTCACCAGCCCCATCGAAAAGCGAAACATGCGCGCCCTCACACAATGCGAGCAGATTGCAGAGCTACCGCTTGGGATGGCCGATCAGATTGGTCTCCATCGTGATGAGGCACGCGATCATTTCGGACTCGAAGAAGACGACCGCATTCTCCTTTACCTCTCACGCATTGATCCCAAGAAGGGGCTAGACCTCCTCATCGAGGCCCTTGAAGACACGCCTTACGGTCGTTGGCAACTCTGGATTGTGGGCGATGGCCCTGCCAAATGGGTCGACGATTTGAAAGCCTACGCCGCGGCCAAACGCCGGCGTCTGCCTCCTATCCATTGGTTCGGCGCCCAGTGGGACGATGCGAAATGGCCCTACCTCGCAGCAGCAGATCTCTTCTGTCTACCCACCCACTCAGAGAACTTCGGTCTCGCCGTGCTGGAATCCCTATGGGTAGGCACTCCCGTCCTCACCACTCCGCAAACACCATGGGCCGATCACGCGCAGATCCCTGGCATCACCATCGGTGAGAATGATGTAGGCACTCTCAAAACTTCCCTAACAAACGCCTTCACTGATCACCGCTGGTCCTCGGAACAGCGTCAACAGCTCCAATCATGGAGCCAACAACACTATCATTGGAACCAACTCCGACAGCGCTACCACCAGGCCTACGAGACCATTCTCAGGTCCGCCAAGTAAGTCCGATCGATCTCTCGACCTACGACAACCGGAGCTTCGACCGCGGAGCCTCCCGGTTTAAAGAGGGTCTTTGGTTCATCGTGAGGACGCTATTCTTCCTCAACGCGGTGCCTCTACCTTCTGCTCTCCGAGCCTGGCTCCTCAGGCTCTTTGGCGCGCACGTTGGCAAGGGAGTCGTCATCCGATCACGCGTCCACATCACGTTCCCTTGGCGCCTGAGCATCGGCGACCACTGCTGGATCGGTGAAGAGGCCTGTTTGCATAACCTCGCGCCCATCTGCATCCGCGAACATGTGTGCCTCTCACAACGTGCCTTCCTGTGCACGGGGTCTCACCACTTTGCCAGGAAAGGCTTCGACTTGAAGACGGGCCCCATCACCATCGATTCCCATTCTTGGATCACCGCCCAAGTATTTGTCGGCCCTGACGTTCACCTCGGTCCACACGCCATGGTGACGCCCGGATCCGTCGTCACGCATTCCCTGCCAGCCAAAGCCATCCTTTCGGGGAATCCCGCCACGGTGCAAGAACCTCTGGACGTCACCTAGCAATCGATGAATCGCGCCTGGAGGAGCCCCTCCGCGAGCATCCTTCTCGCAACCGCTTTCGCCATCCTGCTAGGTGGCCCGTCCGATGCCATCCACGCTCTGGCTCTCCTCAGTCTCTGCGGATTCCTAGCACTGCTCCACCCCACAGCCAAGACACGCTCCCGAGCCTTCGAAGCAATCAGCGCACTCGCCCTCTTGTTAGGGGCGGCCGCCTTTCTTCCCTACAAATGGTTCCCCGAGTCCCCCTGGCGCGAGGCATTGACCCAAGACCTCAATCATGCCCTTCCACCTGTCCTCACACCGCAACCCTGGATCACCCTCGAGCGCTTCATCACCGCCGCCGGGGCATTCGCTTGGTTGCATCATCTCCGTCGTTGCCCCTGGACCAATCGTGATCGGCGCCTAGCCCTTCACGGGCTCATGACCCTCTTCACGCTCCTCGCCCTTCTCGGCCTGATCTTGCAGTGGAAACAGATGCCATGGCCCTGGGGAGAAGCCCCCGATCAATACACGCCCTTCGCCAATCGCAATCAGTTCGCCACACTGTGTGCTCTCAGTCTCACCCTTCACACCGCTGCGCTCCTCGGTACGCGCTGGACCAAGCACCATCTCCGACGCCTCCTCTTTCTTAACATTGGCACCATCACCACTGCCGTCGCGCTTCTCGTCATCGGATCGCGAGCCGGCATTCTCCTCGCCATTCTCGGCGTCACCACTCTCCTCACGCACCGCGCCTGGACGAAACGCACCGTCCGCCCCCTAGCCATTGCCATCTCCTTTGGATTCTTCACTCTGGCCGCGCTCTTTCTCACAGAGCCACGCATCCTCGAAAGACTCACCTTTTCACATGAGACCATCGAGGCCTTTCAGAACGGACGTCTAGCGCTCTATCGGGACACCCTCACACTCATCGAACACGCTCCAATACTGGGACAGGGACTCGGCAACTTCGCTGGCACCTTTCCCTTCGTCCGACAAGTTTCTCTTTCAGAATACGGCATCCGCCATCCAGATTCTGATCTCCTCTGGTGGTGGGCAGAGCTTGGCCCCGCAAGCCTTCTTCTCTTCATCGCAGGGATCCTCCTCACCATCAGCCACATCCGGAAGCGGCACCAGCAGCCCCACTCGGCACATGCACGGCCCTATGACCGCGCGCTCCACCGCGGCGCCATCGCCGCCCTCGCATTGGTGGCCCTACACGCCTGTGTCGATGTGCCCCTCCATCGCTTAGGCACCGTGTGGCCCGCCCTACTCCTCCTAGCACTTGTCACCTCACCCAAGCCCTCTCGCACGCTCCCCCATCCGAGGCGCAACCTATACCCCGCCGCCGCCGCAGCTCTCGCGATCCTCATCGTCACCCTCACTCCCAAAGACCCTACTCAAAGAGCCCCCCTCTCCTGGCAGCACCACTTCACCCGCGCCCAGGAACTGTTACACGCAGGTCGCCTCCATCAGGCGGAGACCCATTTCCAAATCGCCCGCTTTCTCGAGCCGCACTCACCCCTGATCCCACTGGCAGAAGCCAATCACTGGCGAGCCATAGGAGATCCCACGCGCACGCTTCACGCCTGGCAAGAGGTCCTCCGCCGCGACCCCGCCCAAGCCCCGATCTACCGCGACCGCTTCACCAAGCAAGCCAAACGCCAAGCCCTCCCCATCCCCCTCGCGACGCTCTCCGAAGACTCCTAGATCTCTCTCAAAAACCGCTTCCCGCTCCGCAAAGAAACCGCGCGCATGCCCGCCATGCCCGCGGTTTCGCGCGTACAGGCCTCGTCGATAGCCCGCAGCCAGAATTCCCACAATTGGGGCGCCAATCTAGAATGAGTGCTTGTCTCGGGCGCTCGTGACTTGCGCGCTCCCAAATCAGGCACATAGAAGATTGGGCGAACGCCATCGGATGGCTCCGAGCGGTGTTCCATCCACCCAGCGACTTCTCGCCAGGTTCTACCACCAGCATCTTTCCTTAAAAAAACATGGCCAACGGTGCCATCAATCCCTCACAAACGATTCAACACCAATCACAAACTAACCAAGACACATGGCAGACCTAGACGACATCAGAGACGGCGATAACTTCGGCCTCAATTCACCAGCCGATACGAGCAAGTTCTACCTCAAGGGCATGAACAGCATGAGCTGGGGGGTGAAGAATCGCATGGCGCGGATCTTCAACCGCACATCCGGCCGCACGGTGATGCTGGCCTTTGATCACGGCTTCCTCATGGGCCCCACTTCCGGACTGGAACGGATCGATCTCAACATCGCACCGCTTGCGGAGCACGCTGATTGCCTCATGGGCTGTCGCGGCACCATCCGGACGATGATCCCGCCGGAGAATACACAGCCCGTTTGTTTGCGCGCCGATACGGGCACGACGATCCTCACGGAGATGAACCATAACGTCTTGCTCGGCGAAGACGAAATGATCAGCATGAACGCGTCAGCTCTTGCCGCCATGATTGCGATTGGCGACGACGCCACCGAGGCGAAGACGATTGCGAACTTCAGTCGCCTCGTCGACATTGGCAATCGATACGACATTCCCGTGATGTGTGTGACCGCCGTGGGCAAGGACATGGCCCGCGACGCGCGCTACTTCGGCCTCGCCTCTCGGGTGGGCGCTGAGAACGGTGCTAGCATTGTCAAAACGTATTACACCGAAGGCTTTGAGAACGTGGTCGCGGCAACGCCCGTGCCTGTCGTGATCGCAGGCGGCAAGAAACTTCCCGAAATCGAGGCACTTGAGATGGCTCACAAAGCAATCGAATGCGGTGCCGCTGGCGTCGACATGGGGCGAAATGTGTTCCAATCGGAAGCGCCGATCGCGATGATCAAGGCGGTGAGCGGCGTCGTGCATGACGGCCTCAAACCTGCCGAAGCCCTGGAGTTGTTTGAGACTCTGAAGAACGAAGCTTAGTCTGGAAAGATCATGTTGCGATTCATCGTGCTCGCCCTTGTCGCCACACTCCCATGCATCCAGGCGGATGAAGGAGCGTTTCAATCTCTCTTCAACGGGAAAGATCTGACTGGTTGGGACGGCAACCCTGATCTCTGGTCGGTCGAAGACGGGGTCATCACAGGCAAGACCAATAACCCCGAACAACTCAAGGCGAACCAGTTTCTAATCTGGCGGGGCGGCACGGTGAAGAACTTCGAGCTGCGTGCACAGGTGAAAGTGACAGGAAAGAACAATTCCGGTATCCAGTATCGCAGCAAAGCCTTGCCAGAGAATGGCAAGTGGTCGGTAGGAGGCTATCAGTGTGATATCCACCCAAACGCGCCCTACAACGCCATGATCTACGAGGAGCGTGGTCGAGGGATCACAGCTCAGAATGGCCAGGGCGTCGTCGCCGATCCTGAGGGCAAACACTGGCTCACGGATCGACGTGAGCCGGTGAAAGCCAACTCATCCGATTGGCATGAGTATCACATTGTGGCGAAGGGCAACCACATCAGTCATCACCTTGACGGCAAGCTCACCGCCGAGTTTCACGACTTCGATGAGAAAGCGCGTTCGCTTGAAGGGCTCATCGCCTTTCAACTCCATCGGGGACCAGCCATGACGGTGCAGATCAAGGACGTGATGCTCAAGAACCTGCCGGATGGTGGGGTGATCGCTTTCAAGGACTTCGCCATCCCAAGCGATGCGCAGGTGATCGAGAAGAAGAAGCCCGCGCCTCCGAGAGAAACGCAACCGGCCCCTCAACGACGACGAAAGCGCGCACAGGTCGGACCAGCCGTTGGCGAGAACAAGGCCACGCCTGTCGCCCGCATCACCAAGCCAGAAGGCTTCGAGGTCGAACTGATCTATTCCGTGCCCGGTGTCGAACAAGGCTCCTGGGTCAATCTGTGTAGCGACGACCAGGGGCGTGTCTATGCTAGTGATCAGTATGGTGGTCTCTACCGGTTCACCCCTCCGGCTTCAGGCGAGGAACTTGAGCCTAGCGATATCCAAAAGCTCGATCTCGATGTTCGCGCCGTCAACGGCATGCTGTTCGCCTTCGATGCGCTCTATGTGGGCGTCAATGACTACGAACGGAAGATGGAGAGCGGCCTTTATCGCATCACAGATAGTGACGGCGATGATGAACTCGATAAGGTCGAGAAACTGCGCGGCATGGAAGCGCGTGGGGATCACGGCGTGCACGCCATCGTGCTCACCCCGGATGAGAAGGGACTCTATCTCATTTGCGGCAACAACGCGGACCTGACCGAATCCGCAGCCACCTCACCGGTGAAGCCGTTCTGGGGCGACGATCACCTCTTACCGCGTATGCCAGACGGCCGGGGACACAACCGCGATCGGATGGCGCCCGGCGGCATCATCTATCGGGTGGATCCAGATGGAGAGAACTTCGAGGTCTTCGCGAATGGATTCCGCAACATCTTCGATGCCGGGCTCAATCACAATGGCGACCTCTTCACCTACGACGCTGACATGGAGTATGACTTCAATACGCCTTGGTATCGGCCGACACGCATCAACCATGTGCTCAGCGGGGGCGAATACGGCTGGCGACACGGTGCGGGCAAGTATCCCGAATTCTACATCGATAACATGCCCTCCACCTTCAACATCGGTCCGGGCTCACCGACGGGGACCACCTTTGGCTATGGTGCCAAATTTCCTGCCGACTATCAAAACGCTTTCTACGTCCTCGATTGGAGCTGGGGCAAGATCTACGCAATCCACCTCACCCCGCATGGGGCGAGCTACACCGCGACGAAGGAAGAATTCATCACCGGCGGCCCGTTACCAGTCACAGACGCCATCATTCATCCAGACGGCTCGATGATCTTCGCTATCGGTGGGCGACGCGTGCAATCGGGCGTGTATCGCGTGACCTACACGGGCGACGAAAGCACAGAACCGGCCACGCCACAGCCCGACCAACTTCCCCTGCATGAATTACGCAAATCAATGGAAGAACTCCATGGCCGCCACGACCCCCGCGCCTACTTCACCGTCGCGGGAGGACTTGGCCATAGTGATCGGCTCATCCGCGCCGCCGCACGCACTGCGCTGGAGCATCAGCCGGTCGACGAATGGAAGGCGTATGCGCTAGCAGAAACCAACGTGCACGCCCAACTTGAGGCCCTGCTAGCCCTCACACGTGTCGAAGGCGCCAAGAAAGACCCCGCCACGCGAGACGCGATTCTGAAGGCACTCCTGCAGCATGACTACGGCATGCTCACACCGGAGCAGCGCCTCAGCTACGGTCGTCTCCTGCAAATCGTGCTCGTCCGCTTTGGAAATCCTGACAAACGCACACTCAACGCCATCGCCGCCAAACTCGACGCCGCCTACCCCGCTGATTCCTTTGAAGAGAATTGGCTCCTAACCGAAACCCTGGTCTACCTGCAGCATCCAAACACTGCGGCCAAAGCCATGGACCTCATCGAGGCTGCTCCGAGTCAAGAACCGCAAATGCAGTATGCCCGCAGCCTTCGTTTCCTCAAGACAGGCTGGACGAGCGCTCTGCGCAAGCGTCAGCTCGAGTGGTTTCTCAAGGCGGCCAACTACAACGGCGGTGCCAGTTTCGCGAAATTCAACGAGTTCATCCGCAATGATTCGCTGGCCACCTTCACCGACGCGGAGAAAGCCGAGCATGCCGAGCTGATCGCCAAGAAGCCGGAGAAGAAGAGCGCGATCGAGCTCTCTGGAGAGATCTTCGCCGGGCGCACCCCGACGCTGTGGAAACTAGAAGATCTCAGTGAAGCTGCCCAAAGCGGGATGGCAAATCGCGACTTTGAACGCGGTAAGAAGATGTTCTCGGCCGCGGCCTGCTATGCCTGTCACCGCTTTGGCAATGCCGGAGGCATGACGGGTCCGGACTTGACCGGTGCAGGAGGGCGCTACAGCCCCCACGATCTGCTCGACCAGATCATCAATCCTAGCAAAGAGATCAACGAACAATTCGCGCCCATCGTCGTGACTAAGAAAGACGGCGAAACGCTCACCGGCGTGGTGGTGAACCTCAGTGGAGACAACGTGACCATCAACACCGACCTCAGTGATCCTAACCAACGAGTCAACGTCGATCGGAAGACAGTGGAAAGCATCGAGCCTAGCAAAGTCTCGATGATGCCGCCAAACCTCCTCATGATGCTGACGAAAGAAGAGATTCTCGATCTCCTCGCCTACACCCTGAGCATGGGAGACAAGAAGGATCCGATGTTCACCCAGTAAGGCAACTCATCGCGATGGGTCGACGGGCGTCGTCGAGAAGACTCCCGTCAAGTCGTGACATGGAGGCTCGCCAACGCGGCGCGTTCCCTGCACCATGGCGGGTGCTATGAAATCGCTCACCTGGATCAAAGCTGTCTTCTGGACCTCCGCTCTCTACGACCTCCTTCTTGGTCTCGCATTCCTCTTCGCTGCCGACGCCCTCTTCGAGCGCGCTGGTGTGCCTGTGCCGAATCACCCGGGATACATTCAGTTTCCCGCCCTCATCCTTGTTCTCTTTGGGATCATGTTTGCCAGGATCGCCCAAGATCCCATTGGGCAACGGGACTGCATGCTCTATGGCATTGGTCTCAAACTCGCGTACTCCGGCGTGGTGCTCTTCCACCAGTTCACCGGCGGCGTGCCCTCCATGTGGCTCCCGTTCGCCTACATCGACATCCTCTTTCTCATCGGATTCCTCGCCGCATGGACGGGGACCCGCACCCAGCCGTCGACGGCCGGATCCTAACATTCCACAGATTGAGATGGTCAGAATATCCTCGTCGTGCAGCCCACTTATCCATCACCGTCTCCATTGATAAATCGCTCGTATGAGCGCTCACCGCATGTGGTAGTTCTTCGTATCTCACTATGAAATCCATCAAAGATCTTTGCTCGCCTAGAAAGAGCACCTTCGACCAGAGCCGACGAGATGTCGTTCTCGACATCATGGATCTCATCGAGAACAAGATCGTCCCAGAGACATTCTTTGCCGAAAACTATGTCACTCACGGCATGAAAGACCTCTTGGTGAGCGGGGCTCGCAGATTGGCGGGCAAGAGCGACCAGAGTACTTTTGTCCTGAGTCAGGCGATGGGGGGAGGGAAAACGCACAACATGATCACTCTGGGGCTACTCGCGAAGCATCCAGAGTTTAGGAAGGAAGTATTACCGGACACCCAGCACACTAACTTGGGAGCGGCCCGGGTCATCGGCTTCACAGGACGCGAGAGTGATGCTCCCCTAGGAATCTGGGGTTCACTAGCGGAACAACTCGGGAAGAAAGACCTCTTCAAAGACTACTACAGTCCGCTCCAGGCACCGGGCACCACAGCATGGATCAATCTACTCAAAGGCGAGCCTTTACTGATCCTGCTTGATGAATTGCCTCCCTACTTCAACGCAGCCAAATCCAAGTCCATTGGAAACAGCGACCTATCCGAAGTAAGTGGC
This sequence comes from Verrucomicrobiia bacterium, assembly GCA_030425385.1. GTDB lineage: Bacteria > Verrucomicrobiota > Verrucomicrobiia > Verrucomicrobiales > DEV007 > JAACDM01. The sequence goes on from JAUIAH010000011.1 coordinate 110,469, forward strand.
ACAGCCCTTGCCAATCTTCTCACGGCTGTCTCTAAAGAAGAGCTGTCCAATGTCTGCGTCGTCATTGCTGATCTCAAAGCCACATATGGAGAGGGCAGTGCTCAGTTAAACAAAGCTCTCGACAACTTTCAGAATGAGGTCGGTCGATCGGCTATGACCTTGGAGCCAGTCGGGCTCAACACCAACGAACTCTATCACATTCTTCGCACGCGAATCTTTGAGACCCTACCTGCGAGAACTGACATCGAACAGACTGCTCAGGCCTATTCGCAAGCGGTTAAGGACGCGAAGCAGATGGACATTACCCACGCCTCGCCTGAAGAATTCGCCAAGCAGCTGACGGATTCGTATCCATTCCATTTCTCCATTAAAGACCTCTACGCACGCTTCCGAGAAAATCCGGGCTTTCAGCAAACGCGTGGCCTGATCCGGTTGATGCGTGTGCTCGTGGCGCGTCTTTGGGAAAGTGGACAGGCTGGAAATCTTGGCCTAATTCACCCCTATGACATTGATCTCAATGACGAAGCCACCAAGTCCGAGATCAGAGCGATCAATGCGAAACTTGAAAACGCCATCTCCCATGACATTGCGAGTGGCGGGGTGAGTGTTGCCGAGAATCTTGACAAGAACAGACCCGGCAATTCGAGCGACGCGCAGGACGCTGCCAAGCTTCTGTTAGTGTCATCTCTAGCAAACGTGCCTGGAGCAACACTTGGCCTCAACGCCTCTGAAGTCGTTTCGTATCTCTGTCGTCCAGGTCGAGATGTCTCACGTCTTCTCAAAGACGTGCTTGGCGTGCTTAAGACCAAGGCGTGGTACCTTCACGCCAATCGAGAGGGGAAACTCTTTTTTAAGAACACCGAGAATCTGATCGCCAAGGTGCATACGACGGCGGAGAGCTACTCGCGTGAGGTTTCTGTCAAAGAACTTCGAGCATTCCTGGAAAGCACCTTCGAACCAAAGCTAAAGCACTGCTATCAAGAAGTCGCCGCCCTGACTGCCATCGATGAAATCAAACTAGCAGCTGATAAAGTCACCTTGCTCATCAGCGAACCATCTCCGGCTTCAGGCGGCCTCTCTGATGACTTGCGTGACTTCTGGGAAGATACGCCCTTCAAGAATCGCATTGCTTTCCTCACTGGTGATAGGCTCACCATGTCGACCCTCGTGGAGAACGCTGCTGAGTTGAAAGCAGTAGCATCCGTTCTTGAAGAGATGGCAGCCGAGAAGATCCCTGACAGTGACCCACAATTTGTCAGTGCTCAAGAGATGCACGATGCGATTCGGCTCCGCCTGTTAAGCGCAGCGCGGGAGAGTTTCACGCGCCTCCACTATCCAGGCGGAGACAACGCTCTGCTCATCGCAGACTTCCTGATGAACTTCTCTGACAACAACTACAACGGCGAAAAGCAGATTCAAGAGGCTCTAGCAGGAAAACAGAAATTCACCGAAGACATCGATAGTTCCACGTTTCGAAAGAAATGTGAGCAGCGCTTGTTCACCCAGCAAGTCATGCCCTATGCCGAGATCAAGAAACGCGCAGCCATGAATCCCAAGTGGCAATGGCATCACGCATCCGCCTTGGACAATCTCAAGAATCGCATGATCCTAGAAGATCAGTGGCGTGAAGATGGTGGCTACATCGACAAAGGCCCCTTTCCAGCACCCTCTACGGAGGTGCGGGTGCAGGTGCTCAGGCAGGATGAAGACACCGGCGTCGCCACACTAAGGATCACGCCGGTTCATGGAGACATCGTTCATTACGAGATCGGTTCTAGCCCAGTCACCACCGCTAGCGCCAAAGTCGATGACCTCCAAGCCTTTGACACCTCGGAACTTCGCCTCTCCTTCCTCGCCGTCGATTCTTCAGGTGCTCATGAAACGGGGAAACCTAGTCAATGGACGAACAAGATTATTCTCAAGTCGCGCACTTTTCAACAGGGAGACGACAAGATGTGTGAGCTTCAGAGCGCTCCCAAGATTCCCATCCTCTATACCACCGATGGCTCCGATCCACGCACTAGCGGAGGCACCTACGATGCCCCCTTCCTCGTTCCTCAGGGTACCGTCTGCATCCTTGCCGTGGCTCAGAAGAATCAAGTGTCCTCCGAGGTCCAACGCATTGATATCGACTGGAGCAAGAAAGAAGGCGTCTCTGTCGATCCATCATTGCCAGTCCTTTGGAAGCGCTCTCACAAGCTCTCGTCGACGCAGGAAACCTACCAATTCCTGGGTCTCCTGAAAAAATTCGGAGCGTCAGCGCCAGGTTGCGGGCTGACTGTAGGTGAGAAGCGCTGGATTGACGTCAAAACAGAAGCTAGCGTCGCCCTCAGCACGGAGCATTTAGAGTCGATTCTTGAGTGCGTGCGTGGCATCCTTGGAGAAGGCCAGGTTGAGTTGCACGCACCCAAGCTGCGCTTTCCTACCGGCCAACATCTTCTTGATTGGGTGGCTGATGTTCATACTGAGATCAAGCCGGGCGAATTAGAACAACAACCATCGGATACGGACGATCATGGAAACCACTAGCCCAAGCCCCAAACGCACATCCGCTAGATACAAATTCAAAAAACGCCCTAAGCCATCCACGAAAGGGTTTGGATTCACGCCAGATCTTGGCGAACACCACTTCACGGTGACGATGCCAAAGGCCGGCGATGACAAGGTCTATATCAGTGAACACTTGCATTGGGACGATTCTGTCGCGTCTCAGGAACTCTCCACGGCGCTTGGTCACGAAGAGAACAAGATGCGCGTCATCCTCCTCAAGTCCAAGTGGGACGCCATCGCCGATGCCGTGCGGGTCGAATTCAACACCCGCCTCAAGCCCAATGGCTTGCCCTCCGGGAAGTGGCTCAAGACTCAGACACATGTGTCCAGACTGCTAGGGAAAGAACTCGTGCTTCTCGCGTGGGCCATCGAGGACGCGGACCCTGGGAGCATCCCAACGGCCATCCGCAACTGGCAGGGGCTTGCACCCGAGGAGCGCTGGTGGCTGTTCACCATGACTAATGCCGCTACCGGCCACGCGATCACCGGCCGAAACAAAGGCTGGAGAAAAGCCGTTCGGTTCGCCCTCACTGAGAATCCAGTCACCGGTACGGATGCCACCCCTCGTGAAAGCCTGTTCAGTCTTGTTCAGGATCGTGAGGATAGCCCGCTCTAGCATTACCATGGAGAGACTTCCTGTCAAAATATCACCGTGCCCCATTCACCAGGCCTTGTTTGAGATCCGATTCACTTCGGAGGTGTCTGGTGAGATTCCCGGATTGATCTACAGCCAGATTCGAGAACGCTACACCAAGCAACCGCCACCCATGGTGACCAATATCCCAAGGGAAATCCGCGATCGCGACCCCAATCTACGCTTCGTTCCAACCACACATTACTCTGACGGCAAATTCATTCTAGGGGTGGGAGATCATGTGCTCAATCTCTCAAGTCCCGTGTCTGCCTACCCTGGATGGGAGGACTTTGGCTCGGAGATCAGTCACATGCTTACCTTGTTAAACAACGAAAGAATCATCTCTGAAGTCGAACGAATCGGTCTTCGTTACATCAACTTCTTTCCAGGAGCCAACATGTGGGCCCACATTCGGGCGAAGGTCTCGCTTGATGACAATCCAATGCCCTCAGACGACCTCTTCCTGCGGACAAAGACGGTCGATGGCCTTCTCGAATGCAACACGCAAATTGCGCACCCCGCATACGCCAAGACCGGCCAAACCGTTCAGGCAGGCTCCACCATTGACCTCGACGCTTCAACGCAAGAGGTGCACGACACTTCGCCGCAGGCCATGGTCGTCCTCACCGATCAGTTGCACGCGCTGGAGAAACGCGTCTTCTTTGGTCTCCTCTCGCCAGATTTCCTTGCCACGGTGAATCCCGTATACGACAGTTAACGGGTGGAGACGCTATTGCCCTATCAGAACGAGGAAGTCCGGACAAATCTCTTAGGCACCTCGGAATGGTATGCCACCATTCCGGGCGAGTATTCACCCGAGGCTCAGCGCATTCAGGAAGAAGAGTGGGTGCTTACGACCAAGCTTGGCCCACTTGGGGCTCAACGCGTGCGCGATTTCCAAACCTATCCAAGTTACTGGGGTGACGGCACTCATCGCTCTTACTCGCCAGGAGCCCTGCGTCGTGTGATCCGTTTCCTCAAAGGGCACTCGTTCCCGCTCGACCAGGTTCCTAGTATCTTCTTCACGCACGAAGGAGGCTTTGAACTCGAGTGGGAAAGTGAGAGTGGGCAACCCATTCAGGTCGAGTTTGCCCCCGACCGCATCGAGGTCTTCCATGCCGAAAAAGGAATCGAGAGAGAGTTGGCCATTGCCCAATGGGAGCAGCTCCTCACATTACTTGACTAACATTTGCGTGTGGCGGAAGAACTGGACCCAGGCAATCCCCTTCCGACATCGGAAGACATTCTTCGGGCCGTCACTTCGGACATCTATGATGGGACTCGATTGAGTTCTCAAGTGTTCAAGGGAGCCGGAACCTCTGTCAGTCGCGAGGCGATGTACTCTGTTCGGAAGCATTGGGAAATCTTTCGCCGACCAGGAGGCGTTGAGAAACCTCCAAGACGTAGGCTTCTAAGAATTGGCCAGGTCAACATCGAACGGCTCCAGGCCATCGCCTTGAGCCATGACGTTCCGCTAGAGTTGTCTGTCACCTACGAACCGCTTCCATGGAACGACGCTCACGCGGTCATCCCCCAGAAGATCAGCCGAGGTCTAGCCAATAAGCTCAAAGAGACCCTGACATTACACGAAGAACCTTCCCGGTGAGTTTGGCAATTTCTCGTCATGCCTCAATCTGATCTGACTTTCATCGAATCCCAGTTCCCTGTCTCTCGCCTCTCCAAGGAGTCTTACAAAGAACGCAAGGCGAACTACTCCCAAACCCTCACCGGGCTCGGCAAATGGTGGGGACGCAAACCGCTCGTGCTCGTGCGCGCCACCATTCTTGGTCTGCTCATGCCTGCCTCGGACGATCCGGAGCGTGATCGCGAAATCTTCCTCAAAATCATGACCATGGATGCCGATGGCCTGCTCGCGCGCTTCAAAGGCATTGCCCCGAAGAAGGTCTATAGCGAACTGGCCACGGACGCCGAGCGCGAGGCCTGGGACAAGGCGGAGGCCGATTGGCGGGGTGAGTCTGACAAAGACAAGAAGCGCGACTATGCCGCCCTGTTCAAGGAGACCAAAGAACGCATCACCCGCGACGCCTTCCTTCGCTTGCCCTATGAAGAGCAGCTCGCCTTCTGCGACCGGCCCGAGCAAATCGATGGCCCCTCTGCCGAAGCCTGGAAAGAGATCAATGCCCATCTCGGCACCCAGGCCACGGACCTGCCCAGCCTGGTCCAGGAACTTGGGAAGAAGCGCTTTGGCAGGGTGCCACGTGTTGGCGATGCCTTCTGCGGTGGTGGTTCGGTGCCTTTCGAAGCTGCCCGCCTCGGCTGCGAAGCTTACGGCTCCGATCTTAACCCCGTCGCCGCCTTGCTCACCTGGGCCGCGCTCAACATCGTCGGCGGCGGTGAGAAAGTCGCGGCCGAGGTGCGCCAGGCGCAGCAAGAGATCTACGACGCGGTCGACCGGCAAGTCACCGCCTGGGGCATTGAGCACAAGACTGAAGATCTCGCCCCCGGTGCGTGGGACCAATTGGTCGACCGGCTCGAAAAGGACGAGATCACACCCGCCGACATCGCGGAGACATGCTGGCGCGCCGACGCCTACCTCTACTGCGTCGAGGTCACCTGCCCGGAAACCGGCTGGCGCGTGCCGCTATCACCTCACTGGATCGTTGCTGAGAAACTGAAATGCGTCGCGGTGCTGGCCCCTGACCACGGCAACAAGCGCTACACTATCGAGATCCACAGCGGCGTCGACGCCGCCACCATGAAGGCGGCCAAGAGCGGCACCATCCGCAAGGGCTACGTCATCCACCCCATTCTCGAGGAGCAGGGCAAAGACCCCGCCTCCATCGAGCAAATCCGTCTCCTTGGCCGCGGGAAAGATCCTGACAAGAACGCCCTCTACCATGACTCCGGCCTGCGCCTCTGGGAGAATGAAGACCTCGTCCCGCGCTCCACCGATGTCTTTGGCGAACGGCTTTACTGTGTGCGCTGGGTGGAAACCTATCGGAACAAGAAGGGCGATCTTCGAACGAGGAAACACTACCGCACCATCACCGAGGCCGACCAAGAGCGCGAAGCGCAAGCGTTAGCCTTGGTGAAACAGCGCTTCGATGAATGGCAGGAGAATGGATTCCTGCCTAGCATGAAGATCGAGCCGGGTGCCAAGACCGATGAACCCATCCGAACGCGCGGCTGGACACACTGGCATCATTTGTTCAATCCTCGTCAGCTATTACTCCATGGCCTGTTGTTGCGTCAGGCTCAGAGCGACAATCTGCCTGACGAAAGCCTGATGCTGATTCTTCTCGGGGTCGCTCGTTCATGCGACTTCAATTCCAAGCTGTCCCGTTGGGCGCACCAGTCCGGTTACGAACACACCAATAACGTCTTCTCGAACCAGGCCCTAAACACGCTCTTCAATTCTGGCGGAAGACCGCTGCTCCTGATTGGCAAGTCGTTCTTCCTAAACCTGGAAACGGAAGCGGTCCCAGGGCCCAGCGAAGTAAGACCACTAGATGCCCGAGAAATCACGGCCGGATCGGACCTCTGGTTGACCGATCCGCCCTATGCTGATGCGGTAAATTACCATGAACTCTCGGAGTTCTTTCTCGCCTGGTACGGCGTCGCGTTTGCCAAGCTCTTTCCCGATTGGCAATCGAGGTCTCGGCGCGCATTGGCCGTGACTGGTTCCGATGACGGCTTCCGAAGGAGTATGGTCGATTGCTACAGAAATCTCGCCGAGCACATGCCTGATAACGGCTTGCAGGTCGTGATGTTCACCCACCAAGACGCTGGCGTTTGGGCCGACCTCGCCTTGATCCTTTGGGCCTCTGGCTTGCGCGTTACCGGAGCCTGGTGCATCGTCACCGAGACTGACACTTCAATAAAAGATGGCAACTACGTCCAGGGAACCGTTCTCCTCGTCCTCCGCAAGCAGACTACTAACGAAGATGCCTTCCTTGACGAGATCTACCCGGAAGTCGAGGCCGAGGTCGTACGCCAGCTCGATGCCATGCACGAGTTGGACGATACCCACGCTGGTAACCCAGACTTCGGCGACACGGATTACCAGCTTGCCGCCTACGCCGCTGCCTTGCGCATTCTGACAAAATACAAATCGATTCAAGACATCGACATCGCCTACGAGCTGTCCAAACCGCGCAAGAAAGGCAAGGCGGAGAAATCGCCTATTGAAGCCGTCATCGACCAAGCAGTGAAGATCGCCTGCGACCACCTCGTGCCACGCGACTTTGACACCTTTGTGTGGAAGACCCTCACCCCCGCCGAACGCTTCTACCTCAAGGGGCTCGACCTGGAAACCCACGGAGAGTTCCGCACCGGCGCTTACCAGGAACTGGCCCGGGGCTTTGGCCTGCGCGAATACACGCCTTTGCTCGGCAATGCCAAAGCCAACGAGGTCCGTCTCAAGACGCCCACCCAGTTTGGCAAGAAACAGTTAGGCGGTGAAGCCGATCCCTTCGCCAGTTCGCGGACAAGACACCTTCTCTTCGCCATCCGCGAAACCACCAAGGCAGAAGGCAACACCGCACCGGGCAAGAGTTGGCTGCGCAGCGAAATCCCCACCTACTGGAACGACCGCAAGACTCTGTTAGAAATCCTCCGCTACCTCCAGCGCCTCGAAATCACCCTGCCCAACTGGAAAGAAGACGCCAAGTCCGCCCGGCTCCTCCTCGGTGCCATCGAGAACGATCACCAGTAGTTTGCCATCGGCATTCTGGCGTGATTTCATTGATTTCTGGCGCGTTTCCGCTACCCTTTGAGGATGAAGACGATGGCCTTGACCCAATTCCGCGATTCCGTCAGCGAGTGCGTGCGCGCTGCGGAAGAGCAGGGCGAGCGTATTGCTATCACCCGCCACGGCGAAATTGTCGCTTACCTCGTCCCGGTGAAGGAGCGCGTATTAGATCCCGCGGAGCACCCGATGTTTGGCTCGTTACGAGACGATCCGCGCAGTGTCGACGAGATCCTGGCCGAACTCCGGAAGCCAAGGCATGCTGTTTGACACGGACATCTTTATTTGGATCCAGAAGGGCCAGCCCGCAGTAGCTGAAGTGATGCGAGAAGCTGGCGCGACAAGACACGCCTCACTCATCACCTACATGGAATTTCTCCACGGTTCGAACAACAAGCGAACCTTGAAGCTGAACCGAGATTTCTTTCAAGCAGTGGGTATCCAACTGCTCCCTATTACCGCAGAAATCTCCTACCGTGCGGCCCACTACGTTGAGCAGTTCTGCCTATCCCACCAGATGCATGCCAATGATGCCTTGATCGCCGCCACCGCCGTCGACCATGGCATGCCTCTGGTAACTGGGAACGGGAAGCACTATCGCCATCTGAAAGAACTGGACCTTCACGTGATCAAGCTCTGATCGCTCAGCCAATGATTCGCCGTCACAGCTCACGCCGCCAATCGCTTGGCCACTCCTTCCTCGCTGATAAACTAACAAAGGCCCGGAGTTACGACCGCATCGCGGGTTTCTTCTCCTCTTCCATTCTCGAAGTGGCTGGAGAACAGATAGAAGCCATGGAGGGCGTCGTACGCATTGTCTGCAATTCACAGTTAGAGCCCGACGATATCAAATCGGCACGTGCGGCCAACCTGGCCATGCAGCGCGAATGGAACCGCTCCATTCCAGAAGAACTGGCGGAATCCGGCAAAGAGCGCTTTGCCAAACTCTATCATTTGCTGATTGAGAAGAAGCTCATCGTCAAGGTGCTGCCGGACCACCGCTTCGGTCTCATCCATGGGAAGGCGGGCGTCATCACTCTAACAGACGGCAAGCAGACAAGCTTCCTGGGGAGCGTCAATGAGTCCAAGACGGCCTGGAAGCTCAACCACGAACTGATGTGGGAAGATGATTCGCCCGAAGCCGTGGCCTGGGTGCAAGAAGAGTTCGACGCGCTCTGGCAGTGTCACGAAGCCTTCCCTCTGGCAGAAGCCGTGATTCAAGAAATCGATCGCCTCGCCAAACGCAAGCTGATCAATTCGGTCAATCAGTGGCGTGAACTCGACGAGCCGGATCCAGCCTCACCGATCATCGAGACACCCGTGTACCGTCAGGAATACGGCCTCTGGACGCATCAGAAGTATTTCGTCAAGACCGCCTTCGACGCCCACCGCACCCCCGACGGCGCGCGGTATGTGCTGGCTGATATGGTCGGTCTCGGCAAGACAATCCAGTTAGCCATGGCCGCTTTGCTCATGAGTCTTTACGGGGATAAGCCGGTCTTGATCATTGCCCCGAAACCACTCTTGTGGCAGTGGCAGGATGAGATGAAATCTCTACTTGGCATGCCCTCTGCCGTGTGGGACGGGCGCCGCTGGGTGGATGAGCATGAGATCGCCTATCCTGCCACGGGGCCCAGTGGCATCTCGAAATGCCCGCGCCGCGTGGGCCTCGTATCTCAAGGGCTCTTCACCGCCAAGAGCGAATCCGCAACCTTGCTAGAGAACCTTGAGTATGAGTGCGTCATTCTCGATGAAGCGCATCGCGCTCGACGGGAGAACCGAGCCCGCGATCGCGAGGCGGACCCCGCCCAGCCAAACAACCTTCTCGCCTTTCTTCATCGCATCTCCTCGCACAGCAAGAGCCTGTTGTTAGCCACGGCGACTCCGGTGCAGCTCTTTCCCGTCGAAGCCTGGGATTTGCTCGCGGCCCTGGGCAATGGGAACGAACACGTTCTTGGCAATGATTACTCCGAATGGCGGCGGCCAGAACGGTGCCTGCCAGTGGTCACTGAGGACGAACCCTTGCCCGAGGATGACATCGCCTTCTGGAATTGGGTGCGCAACCCGCTACCATCCGCTGAGGAAGCGAGAACCTTTGCGATCATCCGCGAGGCATTGGAGAAAGCACCTCAAGAGCACATCGCCAAAGGGACAGACTGGAACAAGCTCAGTGCGCCAGACCGCCGCCGCGTGATGGACCTACACCCAAGCTTTGGCCAACATCACAATCCCTTCATCCGCCACATCGTTAGACGCACGCGCGACTTCTTGGAGAACGAGATCGATCCCTCGACCAATGAGCCCTATCTCACTCCCATTCACGTGAAATTGCTAGGCGAAGAGCCCAGCGACACCATTCCACTCACAACGTATTTGCAAGAAGCCTATCACAAAGCCGAAGACTTCTGTGAACTTGTGGGCAAACGCGCCAAGAGTGCCGGCTTTCTGAAGACGCTGCTCCTGCGCCGCGTGGGAAGCTCCATCATCGCGGGGATGAAGACGGCTCAGGCCATGTTGGAAGATTGGGAGGAGATCGAAGACGAAGATGATTCCGATGAAGGCCAGCCGCATCGCGAGGAGTTCCGCTCGCTCTCTCCTGCCGAGAGAGCCTTGCTCACGGAGTTCGTGCAGATTCTTGAGGCGAACCAAAGTGACGATCCGAAATACCACGCCGTGACGGATTTACTCATGAAAGGCCATGCCAAATCTGGCGAGGAAAGCTGGCTGGCCATGGGGTGTATCATCTTTTCGCAGTATTACGACTCGGTGATCTGGCTAGCAGAACGCTTATCCAAGGAACTCATTCCGGGAACGCCCATTGCGGTTTATGCCGGAGCAGGAAAGTCTGGCATCATGCATGGCGGCGCGTTTCGCAGAGAAGACCGCGACGTTCTAAAGCAGAAAGTGAGATCAGGTAGCATCCGCCTTCTCATCGGCACGGATGCTGCCAGCGAAGGCCTGAACCTCCAGCGACTCGGGACTCTCATCAATTTGGACCTGCCCTGGAATCCCACGCGTTTAGAACAACGCAAGGGCCGCATTCAGCGCATCGGCCAGAAGCGGGATACCGTCTATGTCTACAACATGCGTTACCGGGGCTCCGTGGAAGACCGAGTCCACGCCCTGCTTTCCAAACGCCTCGAAGACATCTTTAACATGTTCGGCCAAGTCCCCGACACCTTGGAAGACGTCTGGATTTCTCTAGCAATCGGCGAAGAGGAACAAGCCAAGCGCCGCCTCGGCGAGACACCTAAGAAGCACCCCTTCGTCGCGAAGTACAATCAGATTGCCGAGATCCACTGGGAATCCTGTAGTGAGGTCCTCAATCGCGTGGACATCCAAGCAACTCTCGCCCGGGGTTGGTGACGCAACCGCTCGCACCACTGTTGTCAGGATGGACCCACCAAAGCGGGCTAGTCGGACTCCTTTCCGTAAGTTTGACGCTTTCGGCTTTTCCGATGCGGCCTTCCTCGGTAGGTGAAGGGCATGCAGGCGAAACCTTTGGCAGGTCACGTGGCCCTGGTGACTGGAAGCAGCACCGGATTGGGCAAAGCGATCCTCTTCCGATTGGCCGCGGCGGGCGCCAAGGTCGTGATGAACTACGCGCACGATCGCTCACGCGCTCAAGCCGCCTTCGCAGACTTGCAGGAGGCGGGCGGCGAGGGCCTTCTCATTCGGGCGAGCGCGATCGACCAGGGTGAAATCGATGCGATGATCGCGGAAGCGACGGCAAAGCTGGGGCCTGTAGACATCGTGGTGCCGAATGCGACGCCAGATCAGCCCTTGAAGCCGATCGAGGAGTATGAGTGGGATTTCTACCAGCAGATGCTCGATTTCTTTGTGAAGAGTCCTTATCTCTTGGCGCGGGCGACCTTGCCCGGGATGAAGGCGCAGCAATGGGGACGCATCGTGAACATTGGCAGCGAAGTGTTTCCTGCCGCGGTCGGGAATTTCAGTGCCTATGTCGCGGCGAAGGGCGGGCAAATCGGTTGGACGCGGAGCATGGCAACGGAGCTGGCTCCTAGCGGGATCACGGTGAACGTGGTCAATCCGGGATGGATTCCAACGGAGCGGCACGCGGACGATCCCCAAGAAGATAAGGATGCCTATGTGGCGACCACGCCAATGGGACGCTGGGGACGCGCCGAGGAAGTAGGCGACGCCGTTCTCTACTTCGCTTCGCCAGAAGCGGGGTTTGTCTCAGGACAGACACTCAATGTGAACGGGGCGCGCACGCCCTGGTAAAACGACCAATCATTCCTAGAAATCGACCCTACTTTAACTCAATCCGATCATTCATGAAACGACGTGACCTTCTCAAGAAAGCGAGCGCCCTGGCGGCGCCGATGGTGGTTCCTGGCGCTGTGTTAGGCAAAGACGGCGGCACCGCTCCGAGCAACCGAATCCACATGGGACTCATTGGCCATGGGTTGATCATGGGTGGGCACCGCGGCTATCATTTGCAGCGCAAAGACGTGCAGGTGCTGGCTGTGTGTGACGTCTATGAAGATCGCCGTGAGAAGGCGAAGGAGGAAGTGGAGAAGCGTTACGCGGATCGGGAAGGCATGGGCAGTTACAAAGGGTGCGATGCCTATCATGAATACGAAAAGATCATGGACCGCGATGACATCGATGCCGTGGTGGTGGGAACACCCGATCACTGGCACGCGCCCATTTCTGTGGCTGCGATGCGGAGCGGGAAGGATGTGTATGTGGAGAAACCCATGACCTTGACGATCGAGGAGGGCAAGGTAATGCGAGAGGTATCTCAGCGCTACGGACGCATCCTCCAAGTGGGTTCGCAGCAGCGCTCAGAGCGTGCCTTTCGCCAAGCGTGTGAGATTGTCAGGAACGGTTGGATTGGCAAGGTGCACACAATCTACGCACGCTTGGGCTCGTTCGCACCGCCGCATCACCCGCCAGCGGAACCGATTCCAAAGGGTTTCGATTATGACCGTTGGTTAGGGCCCACACCCTGGTTTCCTTACAATGAGGAGCGCGTGAAGGGCAATTACGGCGGCGGTTGGCGTCGTTTCTGGGAATACGGGTCCCGCAAGAATGGCGACTGGGGTGCGCATCATTTCGACATTATCCAATGGGCTCTGGGCAAGGATGACTCCGGCCCAGTGAAGTTCATTCCCAAAGGCTTCGAGGGCACGGAGTATCAAACGCACCTTTACGCGGATGGCACGAAAGTGCTGCGCGATCATGACACGCCGAACGGACACATGATCCACTTCATTGGAGACGAAGGCACGGTATCCGTCTCGCGTGGCGGGCGCATTGACTCCACTCCCAAATCTCTGGCCAGCAAGGACGCTGGACCCAATGACATCCATCTCTACGAGTCACGCGATCACCGTGGGAACTGGCTCGACGGCATCCGCACGCGTAAACCGACCATCTGCCATGTGGGCATTGGACATCGCACCTCGTGCATCTGCCATTGCAGTGGCATCGCCGAGCGCTTGGGACGCCCCATTGAGTGGGATCCCGAGAAGGAAGTGATCGTCGGTGATGACGACGCGGCCCGGTGGATGGATCGCCCTCGTCGCGCCCCTTTCACTCAGCTCTAACAAAACGAAATCCTTACGAACTTTTGTGATGAAACGGTTGACTTACTCACTGACACTCTCTCTAGCCACAGCCAGCCTGGCCTTGGCCGACCATCATGGAGACAAAGACGTCTCTCTGGCAGAACAGCTAGACAAACACCTAGCAGGCATCGCGCAATCCGATGAAGCCAAACGCTACGAACCGCGCATGGCCCTGCAAGCGATGACATCGGCGGCCAGCACTCCTGGAGCGAAACAACGTGATGCCTATGTGAAACTGCTCTTAGAGCGGCTGGCGAGCGGCGACACGGCACAAGCCGGGAAAGCCTGGATCCTCGCCCAATTGGAGAACGTGGGAGGCGCGGAATCGGTGCCCGCGCTCAAGAAGATGATGGGCTCCCCCTTTCATCACCTCCGCGAGCGTGCTCGTCGTGCCCTAGAACAGAATCCCTCCAAAGAAGCGGGCGAAGCCCTGCGTGCCTTGGCCAAAGATGAGCAGGACCGCCGTCTCAAGCGTGCCTTGATTCATTCTCTGGGACAACGTCAGGACACCGAAGCAGTGGGCATGATCAGCGAATGGTTAGACTCAAAGGACACCGAACTCCGTCACGCCGCGATCGACGCCCTTGGTAAGATCGCATCGGACGCCGCGGTGATGGCATTGATGAAGAGTATCGGGGACAAGCAAGCGGTCGCCGATGCTCTCCTTGAGGCCGCAAGCCAGAATCACGCGCAGGCCGCCTCCATTCTGCAAACCTTGCAGCGTCCTGAAATGCCCGCTTCCGTGCAAGCAGCAGCTCTCAGAGAAGCCGTCGCGTTGAACCCAGGCGAAACGGATGACCAGGTGCTGCTCGCCCTGCAATCGCCTGCCGCGCCTGTCCGTCAGGCTGCTATCAATGCTTGCCGTCAGTTGAACGATGCGAGTGTGCTCACCAACGTCTTAGCCGTGAAACTGCCAGAGTTAGCTGCGGAAGAACAGCAGATGGCGTTGGCTGTGCTCGGGGACTCGGGTGATACCACGGTGGTCACCCAACTGGCACCGCTCCTCCATCACGACCGCGTGGAGCCAGTATCGATTATTACGGTGCTAGGGAAGCTTGGCGGTCTAGATGCGGCCCACCACCTGATGGATCTGATCGCGACGAGCACGGACGACGATCTGAAAGAAGTCGCTCGCGACGCTTTGGCAATGATGCCAGGAACCGCCGTGCAAGCCTCCCTGATGACCGCCAGTCAGAAAGGTGACATCGACCGGCGTCGCGATGCGTTGGCAGCACTCGGAAGTCGTGGGGACCGGGACGTGGTGCCCTTTCTATTCTCACAGATCAATCAAGGCCCCAAAGCGATTCGCCACGCCAGCCTGGATGCGTTGGGTCAACTCGCAACCGACGATGATCTTCCCAAACTCCTCAGCCTGGCGAAGGATGGCGATGAGCGCGTGACGAAAGCGATTCAATTGGCCTGCCGTCGCGCCCAAGACCCTGACAAAGCAGCTGGCACACTCGTCAATGCGATGAACGGCCTGAGCGTCGACGTGAAGAAGGCACTGATCCCCTCCCTTCGGGTCCTCGGTGGTGAACACGCTCTGGCTAGCGTACGCGGTTTCCTCCAGGACAAGGACCTCGGGGATACTGCTCTGAAAGCGCTCACCAGTTGGTCGGGCCCTGAGGGTGCCGCGGCTCTGCTAGAGCTCGCCAGCTCGACGGACATTGCCGCCAATCAACAGGTCCTGGCATTGCGCGGGATCGGTCGTTTGATCAGCGATCGCGAAAGTGGCATGAATCGAGACGAGCGCACGCAATTGGCCCTCAAAGCGATGGCCTTGGCCAAGCGCCCAAGTGAGAAACGCCTGTTCCTGCCGGTATTAGGACAACTAGGAACGCCGGAGGCACTCAAAGCCCTCAGCGAGCTACATCAGGACAAGGAGCTCGGCGAAGAAGCCGTGCTCGCCACCCTCACAGCCGTCAAGGGAATGCGCGGCCGTCGAGCGGCCCGTTTGCGTCAAGACCTCCTTAAGGACATCATCCGTGCCGACGTCTCGGAAGCGGTCACCAAGGAAGCAACGGAACTCCTAGAGCGCTAGCAGAACACTCATGAGCACCATTCAAACGGTCGATGCCCTCGCAGCCTCCGCAAATGCCGGGGGCGAGGTTCCTGAAGGGCTGTCTGCGCCGGTGAAAGCCCTTTGGCTCACCAAGGCGGATCGCTGGCATGAGGCCCATGACATCTCGCAAGATTTGGGCAGTAAGTTAGGCGACTGGATTCATGGTCTCCTCCATCTCATCGAAGGCGATCTCGGCAACTCTGCCTACTGGTATCATCGTGCGGGACAGCCCCAACCGTCTGCGCATGAGATCGATGCCGAATGGGCAAAGATTGCCCAGGTAGCCTTGGACAGCGCCTGAGCGCAGCGCTAGCGTTCTTCCATGCGCGTCCGTTTCTTTCTCCCAGCTTTCGCCATTTCGTTAGCCCTCCCCTTCTCGTCTTGCTCCAAACAAGACGAGGCGCGGGAGGGACAGGGATCTGCGCCCGTTCCGGAGGAGAATGGTGTGTCGCAACTCGCCTACCAGGAATCCGTCCGGGCAGGCATGGACGATCTCAAGCTCGCCATGGCCTTCGACGATGAGAACGGAGAACGCCAGCAGTGGGATGGGGCCATCACCTTGGTGAAAGATCGTTTCGCCACCGTGCGCCACACCACTTCTCAGAGCAAAGAGGTGCATCTGCGGCGCTGGGCCAATGTGCACATCGCGGAGATCCCAGCATCAGGAGAACCGCGCGCCAACCGAACCGAGGACAGCCCGCTCACAGAACAAGTTCTCATCGCTGAACGCATCCCTTCGGGTTGGAAACATCGCTTTTCTAACAACATCACCGATGAGGATATGCTCAAGCAGTTGGAGGAACTCGACCGGGTGGAAGCGGCGGTTCATCAATTCTACGCGGGGAAATCCCTGGAGATCGGCGAGTCGTGGCAGGTTCCTGCCTCCGCAATGGCCCGCTGGTTTGGCGACCAGGTGGACGGCCACGCTGGCGACATCAATGTGAGAGTGGATCGCAAAGAGACCCTTCAGGATCACGATTGCGTGGTCTTGGCAGTCACGGTCAAGACCTCGGGAAACATGCGTGACCCCGATGGTCAAGCCATGGCGATGCAACTGGAGGCCGAAGGCGAGATCTGGCGGGCCCCCGCGCTCCAGGAAGATTTGAAAGTTGATCTCCTAGGCACCGTCGAGCTCAAGGCAGCCGTGGAGGCGCGCGCGATTGAGATGACATTATCCGGGCCAATCGCCATTGTTGAAGAGCGGCGGCTCCGTGGCTGATCGCCCCTGCGAACAAGGTCCGAAATTCCTTGCCCAATCTCGGCCCCCTCGCAGAATGCGGCAACTATGAGCTGCAAGCCCATCCGCAAACTTCTCGTCGCCAATCGTAGTGAGATCGCCACCCGCGTCTTTCGGGCGGCGAACGAACTCGGCCTTCGTACCGTCGCGATCTACGCGCATGAAGACCGATTCTCCATGCACCGCTTCAAAGCGGATGAGTCTTATTTGCTCAATCCGGACAAGGGTCCTGTTGGGGCGTATCTCGACATTGAGGGCATCATCACGTTGGCCAAGGAGAAAGGGGTTGATGCCATTCACCCCGGCTATGGATTCCTGGCTGAGAATGCCGATTTCGCCCGCGCTTGTAAGGAAGCTGGAATCATCTTTGTTGGACCCAGGGCGGAGATCATTGATCTCATGGGAGACAAGGTCGCAGCGCGCGCTGCTGCCCACAAGGCGGGCTTGCCCACCCTCCCTGGCACGGAGGATCCCGTTTCCGATCGCGGTGAAGCTCTGAAAGTCGCCAAGGAGATTGGATTCCCTCTGATCATCAAGGCAGCCTTTGGAGGAGGCGGCCGGGGGATGCGGGTGGTGCAAGAACCAGGGCTGCTCGACGAATTGTTAGATGAAGCACAGAATGAGGCCAAGCGCGCCTTTGGCAATGATTCTGTCTTTCTTGAGCGCTTCATCGGTCGCGCCAAACACATTGAAGTGCAGGTGTTAGGCGATCAGCAAGGCAATGCCATGCATTTGCACGAGCGCGATTGCTCGGTGCAGCGTCGCCACCAGAAAGTGGTGGAGATCGCGCCCTCCGTGGGCCTGGACGAAAGCCTCCGCAAGGATCTTTGTGAGGCAGCCGTCGAGCTGGTGAAGGGCATCGGTTATGACAATGCGGGGACCGTGGAATTCCTCGTCGATGTCGATGCGAACAAGTGGTATTTCATCGAAATGAATCCCCGGATTCAGGTGGAACACACCGTGACAGAAGAGATCACGAATACGGACATTGTCCGTTCACAGATTCTCATCTCGCAAGGCAAGGCGCTCAGCGACCCTGAGCTGACCCTTCCCGCCCAGGAAGATGTGCCCCGCAACGGCTTCGCCGTGCAATGCCGCATCACGACCGAGGACCCAGAGCAGGACTTCCGTCCTGACATTGGCCAAATCATCACTTATCGATCCGCTGCCGGCTTGGGAGTTCGACTGGACAGTGGCCTCGGCACCACCGGGAGTGTGGTCACGCCCTACTACGATTCGCTCCTCGTCAAGGTCACCACGCATGCCCCCACCTTTGAAATCGCCCTGCAACGGATGGATCGCGCCTTGCGGGAATTCCGCATTCGTGGGGTGAAGACGAACATACCATTCGTGGAGAATGTCATCGCCAATGAGACCTTTCGGGTCGGCGAGGCCACCACGAAACTCATTGATACGACACCCAGTCTCTTCCGTTTCCGGGCGCGCCGCGACCGCGCCACCAAGCTCCTGCGCTACCTGGGCGATGTCATTGTGAATGGGAATCCACACGCCAAAGGGCATCGTTTGGAAGAGCCTCTCACGCCTGCCGTGGAGGTGCCCTATCAACACGCCACACCACCAGAGGCAGGCACTCGTCAGCGATTGTTAGAGCTGGGTCCTGAGAAATTCTGTCAGTGGGTCCTCGATGAGAAACCCCTATTCATCACCGATACAACGTTTCGCGACGCGCATCAGTCAC
Source organism: Verrucomicrobiia bacterium (assembly GCA_030425385.1). Lineage (GTDB taxonomy): Bacteria > Verrucomicrobiota > Verrucomicrobiia > Verrucomicrobiales > DEV007 > JAACDM01. Next base: position 128,956 of record JAUIAH010000011.1, read on the forward strand.
TCTTCGCGACACGGGTGCGCACCTACGACATGCTCGGCGTGGCCGCAGCAGTAGCGCATCGCACCCCAAACCTCTTCTCTATGGAGATGTGGGGCGGTGCCACCTTTGACTCCGCCATGCGATTCTTGCGGGAGGATCCCTGGGAACGCCTGACTCAGTTGCGCAAAGAGATTCCTAACATCTGCTTCCAGATGCTCTTCCGCGGATCCAATGCGGTCGGCTACTCCAACTATCCTGACAATGTGGTTGCAGGGTTCGTCAAAGAAGCCTCTCAAGCCGGGATGGATATCTTTCGGATCTTCGACTCGCTCAACTACCTCCCCAATCTCAAGGCCGCGATGGAAGCCGTGCATGACACGCCGTCTTTGTGTGAGGGCACCATTTGTTACACGGGCAATATCCTCGACCCCGATCGCGACAAGTACTCTCTCCAGTACTACGTCGACCTCGCCAAAGAACTTGTACAGATGGGTGCCCATCTTCTTTGCATCAAGGACATGGCGGGCCTGTGCCGCCCTTATGCCGCCTACAAATTGGTCAAGACCTTGAAAGAGGAAGTCGGGGTTCCCATTCACTTTCACACCCACGACACTTCCGGCATCAATGCCGCCTCGATTCTTCAGGCTTCTGATGCCGGAGTCGACATCGCCGATGCTGCGATCGCTGCGTTTTCGGGAGGCACCAGCCAACCCAATCTCAACTCCATTGTCGCCGCCCTGCAGAACACGGATCGCGACACTGGGCTGGATCTTGAGGCCCTGAACGAGTATTCCGACTATTGGGAGCATGTCAGGACTTTCTACAAGCCGTTTGACACCTCTCCTCCGCACGGCTCCGCCGAGGTCTACCTCCACGAGATGCCTGGTGGACAGTTCACCAACTTGAAAGAGCAAGCCAACAGCATGGGCATCGGTCATCGCTGGCCAGAGATCGCCCGCACCTACGCGGAGGTGAATGCACTGTTTGGTGATATCGTGAAGGTTACCCCATCGAGCAAAGTGGTCGGCGATCTCACCATGTTCCTCATCACCCGCGGTGTGAAGGTGGAGGACGTCGTCAATCTCCCGCCGGGCACGCCATTCCCAGAATCGGTCATCGACATGTTGGCAGGTGGTTTGGGGCAACCCATGGGTGGCTGGCCCGCCGATGTCCAGAAAGTCATCCTGGGCGACAAACCGGCGACGACCGAGCGCCCTGGCGCGCTGGCTGCACCCGTCGATTTGGACGAAACAACGGCAACGGTAGAGAAACTGCTAGGACATGAACCCAGCAGCTTGGAAATCAACAGCTACCTCATGTATCCGCAGGTCTACGAAGAATATGTAGGATTCTGCAAGGCACACGGTGATGTCTCGGTTCTCCCGTCACCCGCCTTCTTCTATGGCCTCTGTCGAGATGAAGAAATCGTCGTCCACATCCAAGAAGGGAAAACACTGATCATCCGTTTCCTCCACCAGACGGAGCCTAACAAGGATGGTGAACGCACCCTTGTCTTCGAACTCAACGGCGTCGCCCGTCATGTCACGGTGTTAGACAAGAGCATTCGCACTGAGAAGAAGGCTAGACCCAAGGCCGATACCGGCAATGATAGTCAGGTGGGAGCACCCATGCCCGGATTGGTTGCCTCACTCGCGGTTTCCGTGGGGCACAAGGTTTCTGAAGGCGATCCCCTCCTCACTCTCGAAGCGATGAAGATGTTCACCACGATCACGGCTCCCAAGAGCGGGACCGTAGCAGACCTCCAAGTGGATGCAGGCGACACCGTCGAAAGCGGCGACCTTCTCCTATCACTTTCCTAGTGTCCACCATGGCTTGGCTCATTGATCCTGACGCCGTCGCCGCGGCGTGTTCGGATATTCCATCTCCAGGGCTGCTCGTCTTTCCAGATCTTGTCGAGCAGAACATCGCTCACATGGTCGATGAAGCGAGCGGACCCGAACGCTTGTGCCCTCATCTGAAGACGACCAAGTGCGCCGAGGTCGTGGAGGCCTTGCTTGCCGCTGGGGTGTCACAGTTCAAATGCGCGACCCTATCAGAGATGCGTCTGGCCTTGCAAACAGGCGCGAAAGACATCATCCTATCGCTGCAACCTGTGGGCCCAGCCATCGAAGGCCTCGCCCGCTTGGCAGCCGATTTCCCTGACGCTCGGCTGGCTACCATCGTCGATTCTCCTGACATCGTTCCCATTCTCAATGACCGGCTCCCAGGAGTCGATCTCTTCATCGATATTGACGTCGGCATGGGCCGGACGGGAATGGTCCCCGGGGATCGGGCTCTCTCCCTCAGAGCGCAGATCAAACGCTTCGCCGGGTGGCACGTGTATGACGGCCATCTCCGCCAAGCCGATGCTGGCGAACGTCGGCAAGCGACTGAAGAGGCCTGGCGTCCTTTCTGGGAGATGGATAGCGCTTCCGACACGGTGGTCATCGCGGGCGGCACGCCAACCTTTCCCTTTCATGCCAAAGACCCACGCGTTCAGTGTAGCCCCGGCACCTGTGTCTTCTGGGATGCCGGCTACGCAAAGATGATGTCCGATGAGACAGCCTTCCAGTGGGCGGCCTGCGTGATCACGCGAATCATCAGCCAGGATGGCAATCGCCTGACACTGGATCTCGGCCACAAAGCCGTCGCTTCGGAGAGCCCGCTTGCCCAACGGGTGGTCTTCCCCTCGCTCCCTGACGCGACGTTTACCGGCCACAGCGAGGAACATCTGGTCCTCACCTCTCCTTCGGCCACTCGCTTTCGCATTGGTGACGCTTTGTTAGGAATCCCATGGCATATCTGCCCCACGGTCGCATTACACGACCGTGCCACCACGATTGTCGATGGACAGCCAACCGGACACTGGCCCATCGCTGCCCGTGGTCGATTCGGTTGCTCGTGATCGCCAGCTACGGAGCTGTCCCCTTCTGCCGAGCAAGGTGCCCAAAGAGAGATGCATGATCTCCATTGAAACACTTGCCCATTGCTCCGACCTCCTGCTAAAGAGAACCCATGAGACAACTCCATCTCCTTCTGATCGCCGCTGCCTCCGTGCCTGCCGTTTCCGCTGAGGTCCGTGTGCCCAACATCTTTGGCTCACACATGGTTCTCCAACAGCAGCAAGCCAACAAGGTTTGGGGCTGGGCTGACGCCGGCAAGACGATCAAGGTGTCGATTGCCGATCAACACAAAGAGGCCACGGTAGCCGAAGACGGCACATGGAGTGTGCACCTGGATCCCATGGAGGTTGGCGGACCCCACCAGTTATCGATCAACGGTGACGGGAAGCTCTCCTTCGAGAATGTCATGGTGGGAGAAGTCTGGATCTGCTCCGGCCAATCCAACATGCAATGGCCTATCAATCGCACCAATGACGCCGATTTGGCGGTGATGACGGCTCACTACCCGAACATCCGCTTCATCAGCGTCCCTCAAGTCGGCACCGATGAGCCCCAGGACAATTTCAATGGTTCGTGGACCACGTGCACGCCGGAATCGACGGCCGATTTCTCAGCAGTCGGCTACTACTTCGGTCGTCAACTGCATCAATCACTCGGTGTGCCCGTGGGATTGATCGACAACGCCTGGGGTGGTTCCGCTTGTGAGGCGTGGATCAATCGCAAGGTGTTAGACCAAGACAAGCGCTTTCAGGCTCTCATGGATCAATGGCGCGGGATTGAAGAGAATGTGAAATCTGGCCGTGCACGAGAAGCTTACGAGAAACAACTCGCCGCCTGGGAGAAAGAAGCCGCCGAGGCGAAAGCAGCAGGCAAGACCCAACCTCGCAAGCCACGCTTCAATGACGGCGGCATGCGTGGGAATCATCGGCCTGCAAACATCTACAACGGCGTGCTCCACCCCACCATCGGCTATGGCATCAAGGGCGTCATCTGGTACCAGGGCGAATCCAATGCCAGCCGGGCCTATCAGTATCGCGATCTCTTTCCGTTGATGATTCAGAATTGGCGCGACGAATTCGAGCAGGGCGATTTCCCATTCTATTGGGTGCAGCTCGCCGATTTCCGAGCCGAGAAAGCGGAACCAGCCGAAAGTGATTGGGCCGAGCTCCGCGAGGCGCAAACCATGACGATGAGCAAACTGCCCAATACCGGGGAAGCTGTCATCATCGACATTGGTGAAGCGAACGACATCCACCCCACGAACAAGCTCGACGTGGGCAAGCGCTTGGCACGCTGGGCACTAGCCAACGACTACGGCTTTGACGACCTCGCCTATCACAGTCCTATTTATCAATCCATGGAAGTGAAAGACGATCACATCCTGGTCACTTTCGATCATGTGGGCAAAGGGTTAGACACGGTTGACGTCAACGAGCCTCTTGGGTTCACCATTGCCGGAGACGACAAGGTCTTCCACCACGCCAAGGCGACCATTCTCGGCCAAGGCAAGGATCGCAATCAAATCAAGGTATGGTCAGACAAAGTGGCCAAGCCCGTCTCCGTCCGCTACGCCTGGGCGGACAATCCCATCTGCAATGTCCGCAATTTCGATGGCCTCCCACTAACACCCTTCCGCACCGATGATTGGCCCGGCGTAACCGCCGAGAAGAAATCACGCTGAGGGATCGGAATCAACTCCCGTGCACACGCGCCACATAGGCACCGCAAAGTTTCTGCAGGTGACGCACCTCATGATAGAGGAGATGCAGGCGGCTGTGTAGCTGCTGCGCCTGCGCCTCATCATCTGGGTCGTATCCGTAGGGAAATTGCTCGGCCGCATCGTGGATCTCTAACAGGAGCGTATCCAGCTGCGAACTCGCCTCCGGTTCACCCATGGGCAGTTCGGCCAAGATACGGTGCCAACGCTGCCGGTAGTAAGTCTGGTCCTGCAGCCAGAAGAGGAGATGCTTGGCGAGCGCCTCGCGCTGATCGACCAAGTGCACGACGAGATCCGATAGAGGAACGGCTCGGCGACGGCTCGGAGACGAAGATGGGGAAGAAGGAGGAGTGAGCATGGGAGAACGGCAAACGGCCGCCTCATGCTACCTCAAATCTATGGAAGTTCTAGTAATTTATAGAAATTACAGAAACTAGGCCGATGCCAGTCCTCGCGAGGCCTCTTCCGAATCCATGGAAAAGTCCGAAACGCCGGAACGGCGGATGCCTTGCAAGGTTTTCTGGCTGCCAAACCGATTCGTCGGCGCGTTGATCTGTCTGGTCACATACTTCGTCAGAAAGGGCACGGTCGCCACCAGCCCAACGCTCAAGAGCGTCAACGAGGCAATTTCCCGCGCGGGTCGGCTCAACCGATCCGCCACCACCATCCCTGCGGCCATCCCCACAGCCAAGGAGCCAAGCGAGCGCACATCCACGGACTCCTGTTTATCTAATGAACTCATGTTGGTAGTATAAGAAGTTTCGAGGCATTCGAAACCCCGAAGTTGGGGTTTTATCGTTCGAAACCCGCGATTTCCCTTTCGAAACCACTTGCCACACGGGTGATCTTGTGGAGATTGCGCGCCTGCTATGGCCAAGAAAAGTTGGATCGAACGAAACAAACGCAAAGCACGCACCGTCGAACGCTTCCGCGAGAAGCGCGCCGAACTCAAAGCGGCGAATGACCACATGGGGCTCCAGATGCTGCCACGAGACGCCAGCCCGACGCGCGTGGTCAACCGTTGCCTCGTCACCGGTCGTCGGCGGGCTTACATCCGTCGATTCAAGCTTTCGCGGATCGCTTTCCGCGAACTTGCCTCTCATGGCCTGATTCCCGGTGTGACAAAGTCGAGCTGGTAGGCTAGTTTCAGGGAGTTCATCTCCCGTCTATGCCCCTCTACGAATACATCAACGACGATTCCGAGAAGAGTTGCGGGATCTGTCGCCGCGGGTTTGAGCTGCATCGTCCGCTTAGCCGACCGCCTCTCGAAGTCTGCCCTCTCTGCAAGGGTAAGGTGAAGAAGCTCATCACTCAGGTGAACACGCCCAAGATCACTAAGCCGCTTTCGGTGAGCGATGCCAAGAGCGCCGGTTTCACCATTCTTGAGAAGCGTGACCAAGGGGTCTACGAAAAGCTCTAGAGCATGCTAGCCCCGGACGACCTCCAGCTGATCGGAGACCAGGTGGCCGTGCGCTGGTCCGATGGCAGCGAGGATTATTACCCCATGGAGTTCCTTCGTGCCCACTCGCCGAGTGCTGAGAACAAAGGCGAACGCGATCTCACCGGGCAGATTCATGGCGGAACCACGCAGAAAGACTTCCCAGGTGTCCGCGTCACAGGCTGGCATCCTGTAGGTGGATACGCCATTCAGTTCGAGTTCAGTGACGGACACCGGACGGGCCTTTACGGATTCGACTACCTCAAGGCCCTCGCTTCTGAGGCCCCCTAAGCGTTCATTTCCGTGCCAAAGGAGATGCAACCCGATCAAACCCGGATTGATTCTAATGCATCATGAAACGAATCCCACTCATCCTCTCCAGTCTTACGCTCTTCACGTTCACGCAATGTGAGAAACAAGAAATGCCCGATGCTGACACGAGTCCGCCGAAGGAGGTCTCCAAGGAGGTGGATCAAGACATGGCATCCAAACTCAAGGACATGAGAGATACCGCTGCAGAGAAAGCGGGGCAGGCGTGGGATGCTACCAAAGAGAAATCTTCTGAAGTTGCGGGTGCCGTGAAGGAGAAATCGGCAGAGGTTGCTGAAGTCGTGAAGGACAAGGCAACGCACGCTGGCGAGGTGATGAAAGAGAAAGCTACGGAAGCCAAAGACAAAGCTGCCGAGATTTCCGAGACTGTGAAAGACAAGTCCGGCGAGGTTTGGAAAGCCACCAAGGAGAAAGCCGCTGAAGCTGGCGAGGTGGTGAAAGAGAAATCCGCACAAGCATTGGAAGTGGCCAAGGAGAAGGGCGCCCAAGCGAAAGAGAAAGCCGCTCAAGCGGCTGAAGCGGCCAAAGCCAAGGCGCAAGAACTCCTCGATAACGAGGGCTAACACCATCACGCCAGCACTCTGATGCCTCTTACGAAAACGCTCCATCTAGCGCTTTCGCCCATAGAGGCTGCTGCGAGGCTTCGGCATCTGCCAGGCTTCATCTATTTCGATAGCGCCGCCCCGTCAGCGGGCGGCGCTGTGTCTCTTCTCTCGGCGAATCCGCTTGAGATCCATGTGGGCCATCTCCAACAAGACATCCATCACCTCAGGGATTGCCTCGCCCGCCACCAAGAGGTGGTCGCGGATTGTGGCTTTCCGTTAGGAGGGCTCTTCGGCTACGTCGGATACGACGGTCACTATGTCTTTGGTGAATACGATTCTTTGTTAGTCTATCATCACGAAGATGACTGCTGGGAGATTGCGGGAACGCCTAATTTCCTCGCCGAACTCGATTCTCCCCTACCCGAGCCCTTCTCCACGCCTAGCCATCTCTCCTTTCAGGCTCAGACCAGCCGCGAAAACTACCTCTTCCAGGTCCGGCAAGCTCAGGAGTGGATTGCTGCAGGCGATATCTATCAAGTCAATCTCACGCAGCAATTCTGTGCTGAACGGCAACCCGAGCACGATCCCTTTCCAATCTACGAGCGGCTTCGCACCATTTCCCCCGCCGCTTACAGTGCATTTCTTAATCTCAACGGCCGCCAAATCCTTTCATCATCACCGGAGTGTTTCCTTCGCATGAGTGGTCGAGGCATCACCACTCGCCCTATCAAAGGAACGCGCCCTCGCTTTGGAGATCCCCTCTTGGATGAACAATCCGCCTACGACCTGATCACATCTCCCAAGGAGATTGCGGAACTCGTCATGATCACTGATCTCGAACGCAATGATCTCGGCCGCATCTGCACCTTTGGTAGTGTTCGCGTCGACGAACTACTCAAGCTTGAACGCTATGCCCAGGTCTTTCACCTCGTTTCCACCGTTTCTGGCGAACTACGCGAAGAGGTCGATCACGTGGAAGCTTTGCGTCTGTGTTCTCCCGGCGGCTCCATCACCGGTGCCCCGAAGAAGCGGGCCATGGAAATCATTCAAGCGTTAGAGCCAGTGCCCCGCGGCATCTATACGGGTGCCATCGGTTACTTGGGATGGAACGGTGAGAGCCAATTCAACATTGCCATCCGTACCCTGATTGGAGAATCTGACCACTGGCACTTTCACGTCGGAGCAGGCATCGTCTCCGACTCCGATCCCATGGCGGAATACGAGGAAACCCTTCACAAAGCGGCCGGAATCTTCCGCGCGTGCGATCTGCACTAATTCTCCGGCGTCTCACTGACCCGCTCAACCACCAACCGCGCAAAGGGAGCATTGCCATCCTCAACGGCAACCGCAACCTCTTCGCGATCCCGCACATTAGGCGTGACGATATGGTGATCGCCATCGACGTCTACGGCAGACCAGGCGATCATATCAGCAGACCATTCCACTGAAAAGCGCACATCATGCATCGCGGGACGGCGTAAGAACGTGAACGTCTTGGAGCCATCCGGGAGAGCTTTAAACGTGAGGAAATCTGTCTTCTCCGAGGGACGCCACGGATGCGAACCAAACACGTATTCCAAGAGATTGGGCAAGGCATCCCCATCAGGATCCTCCAATGCGCCACCATCTCCTGAATCTGCCATGAAATAATGCTGCTGCCAGTCCTCGTAAGAGCCGAAGCCCCCATGGCCAGGATAGCCGCCGGGATCGAGACTTGCCACCCAATGAATCGCATCCGCAGGGTCTGCATCCTCAGTCAACGGCTGAAAGACTAAGGATTGACCATCACCATCAGCGGCTTCCGGCCAAGGCTCTTTATCGTTATAGCGAAAGTCTAATAGTATTTCGCCATCTGCATTGACCAATACCAGAGACTCGCCACCATCCGCCAATTTGCTGTCTCTCTCAAACTCACCAACTACCAGAGCAGCCGTATCCACACCATAACGCGCCTCGAAAGCGGCCTGATTACGCACGAGAAGGACACGCTCCCCCGGCGCCAACGACCTCGGCGGAAAGATGAATCGAATCCCACGCGTGAACTGCGCGCCTCCGAGTTCGACGGCACCTTCTCGCATATTACGAAGCTCAAGAAACTCGAAATCGTTGCGCGCATCAGCCACGGCCCATTCTCCCTCATGCTGCGGCGGCAAGGGGCGATAATGAATCTCACTGATCGCCAAATCCCCCGGAGCGAGCTCTGGCTCCAGATAGAAATAATGCTCTGTGAGGGCGGACCACCGACCAAATTCATCCAAGGTGCGCGCTTTCAATAGTGCTGAAGCCTTTAATTCGATGCTATCTCCCGCCTTGCGTGCTGTTGCCGCCGGCCCGCCCGGCGATATCTGCCGCTGCAATTCCATGCGCGGCGCCAGGAGGAAATCATCACCGCCATCAGGGCTATTCAAACCTTGAATGGCCAGCATATTGGAACCCACTCTTAAATAGGGACGCGCCCGATCAGTCACATCAAAAGCCTCCTCGAAGACCGCATCCGCATCTGCCCGCACGTTCACCGCGGCCGACCGGGCCGAGACAAAGTCAGGAGCATTCGCCGAGGCTACTTCCGCGCCGTTGATATAGGCCACAAATCCATCATCGTAACGCATGCGCAGAATCAATGCTTCCATATTCTCCAGGGCAGCTTGCGAAGGAATGCCAAACGGCACTCGACAGAATAACGTCGATCCGCCCGTCGATTGAAAGATGGACCCCACATCAGTCTGAAAGAAATCTTCGAAATGATCGTCCTCCATGTCGAATCCCAATCCCACTCGCCCATTCCACCAGAAAGACGCACTGCTCTTTCCAGCCAACAAGCGCCAATTAAAGTTCGGGCTGAATCCACCATTGGTCGGGTTGGGGATCAACCACTGGCAAGGCGTTCCTTCAGAAAGGGCTTCGATCGTCTCAATCTCTGGGAACTCTGCAGGGTCTGAACCATCAATGGTGTAATAGATTTCCGAATCTCCAACCGATTCGGTTGAGATTGCAATCCGCTCCCCTTCCGCCAGATAGCCTCCATGCTTCTCAAGCACAGGCGCCATGGGAATGGGATAGATATCACGAGTTCTAAATCCATTGAGCATTTCTTCAGGGCGCTCGACCATGAACGTATCCCGTAACCATTCGACTTCTGGGAGCCAATCGTCATCCCTCGTGAATAGCCGTCCATTGCTCGCGGTGTTCCCCCAACGTGCCGATTCGGCAATGATCGGTGCTCGCAATGTTTCAATCATCGCTTGCAGGCGCGCCTGTGCTTTCTGCGGCGAGAGCAGCCCTCCATTAAAGAGATGACGATTCAACCGGTCCGCAAACTCACGTTGGAAAGGGCCGTAACGGATCAGGGCATCATAGGGAGCCACGGGTGACCCTGGATCATTGGCTCGAGAAAGATCGAAATCCAGCCTTCGCTGAGCCGTGTCACCAAAGATATTATAGAGGAGATGGAGGCCCATGCTCATCTCTGCATCCCAGGAAAAGAAATGAAATCGCCCGTCGCCACCACCGCGCGTATGGCTCCCCGCATACCAATTCTTATTCCCAAAGACGGTCACATCTCGAAAACGTGAAATCCCATCCTGCTCGACCGATACATAGATCGGACCAACCCAATCGAAATCTCCCGACCACATCCGCACAATAATCGAATCGATATAGGTCTCAAGATTGACCAGACTCTGCATCCGCTCAAATCCCGCTCCATCTGCCACGCGTGCGTCCGCAATGCTTTGCAAGGATTCCCACCGCTCCGCATCTCCGCTCACGACCGAATACGTCTCGTCGGCAAATTCAGGATGGTGCACGACATCCCAGTCCGACTTCTTCCCTCCCAAATGATCACTGAAATACGTCGCATTGGGACGTTCATGCATGTCATAGATCCCCCAATAGACACCATTCAAATACACATGAACATATTTCCCAATGGGACTCAATAGCCCCATCTCATTCTCGGTCTTTCGGATAAATTGATCGCGGAGCAAGGTGCCGTGCGCTGGCAAATCGAAGTCTGTCCCACCAAATGCATCAGCAAGCGACCAACTATCGTGCCCGCCTCCGCGAAGGACCAATTGCTCAAACTGGTGAACATTGGATTCAGGATAAAGCTGATGCTCCAATTCCCCGCTCCCACCACTGTACTCTTCACGGAAATATAATCGAAAGGGTTTCTTCGGATGAGAGCGGGCGTTGCCACCATGAATCCGCAAACCTGCAGCGATATGAAAGACATCCTCTGGATCGTTCGCAGAGAAATATTCCAGTGAAATGGGCACCTCGGCTCCTCTCCCCGAACGTTCATATTGACTGTAGATGCCGTTGCGACCAAAGAGTCGCGCACTCTCCGCAACAATCGACAAGGCAGGGAGCGCTCGCAGGGCCTCTTCCATTTCTTCCTCGTAGGCAGGGTTCTCTGTCACACGAGCATCCATGGTGGCCTGAGTCTTCACGTCCCTGACAAAGAGATACGTTTGCGTGTCGATATTGCTACTAGCAAAGCCGTCTTTAGACGCCAGCGCCCGAACGATGGTCGTCTCAGAGATTTGGATTGGCTCAGTATACTCCATTGCAGATGCCTCCGTCGGTTCGGTGCCATCGATGGTGTATCGGATCACTGCACTCTCGGTCATGGAGGTGATTTCTAATTCGAAAGGCTCTTCGTAATAGCCGCGATCCAACGAGAACTGCGTATCTCTGACAAACCCTTGAAAGGCGACGCCGTTGACACTCCCCGGAGTCGGATTCAATAGGTAGCCTTGCTGATCTCCTTCCACTCCTGAGGCGCCGTAGGAAACATCAGAACGCTGGTTAGGAAACTCCGGCGCATACCGTGACAAGGCAGTCCCGTCCGGTGAATAAAGGGCCAGATACTCGCCAGATTCCTCTAACGAAAAGTTCGTATGCAACGCACTTCCAGCCACGCGACGATCTTTTCCAGAGGCAAAGACGGTGAGATAGCTGCCAGGTGAAATCGATAGATTTGGGAAAGTCCATTTGTTCGCCAGCGCGGGATCGTCCGTCAATGCATAGCCGCCCAACTCGATGGGAACGTCCGTCGGATTGTGCAGTTCAATCCAGTCGGAAGCCTCTCCGTCTTCATCGAGTAATCCCTGCTGATTGGACGCCAGGAATTCATTGATCACGGGCTCACCTCGGGCCACCTCCGTCACGACAATGAGAAAACACAGCGCCATCGAGGCGGAAGAAAGGACAGGGGTCATAGGCACTGAAGGTTTTGCAAAGTTTAGAGTTCAGCACACCGAAGTCAAATGAGCCCCCTTCTCCCTCAAACGCGACCCCCCACTTGACGAAGGCGTTAGGCCACAGTGTTCCGGGATAGTTGACGTAACCCCTGTGACGTGAATGATTGCCGCGCGTGAGTGAGTCTCCCAAGTCGGTCATCATCGAGCCGTCGGGTTCAGGGCCGAGTCCCCTGGTCCTTGTGGTGCTGCCGCGCATTGTCGACCTCGTCATTCAGCAAGATCGGGACCTCGCTCCGGCATTCTTTTCCCAGCACCGGTCCAGCTACGCCTTGAGACGCGAACGCCTCCTAGAGATTGTGGATCTCGATGAAATCGGTCTCGATGACAAGGTGGAGCTCCCTCCGGAGGTGGTGCTGGTTTCCCAACCTCGACAGCGACGGATCGTCGGTCGCGAGCAAACGCCTGAATGGCGTCAATGGCGCCTCGCCGCATCTGCTCTCGCCATCCTCAGATTCGATGAAGCCCGGGCAAACGGCACGCTCACGACGAGTCGCGTGCATGAACGCATCGAGACTATCGGCCATGACACTTTCGCCGAAATCGAAGCCGTCTTGCGGCGCGAACTTCGCTTGTTTGAAGATGACGATTTGGTGAGGGTCTACGCCGAGTTCGTCACGCTGCACTCGGGACTGAGCACCTTCGCGCCACACGCTCTCGACGTCTTCTTCCCATCCCTCGCCGGTCGCCATCACCTGATTGCCGAGCGGATGTTTGCCGACGTTCACTGGAAGGCGATCCTTGAAGAAGTGCGCCCTCGAGACGCGGCTCTTCCAATCGTCCCAACACAATCGGAACACGAAGCGGCTGCCGCGGAAGACGAGGCTCTGGAAAGCCCGCTCCCACCGCTTCGCCCCAATGCGAGACGATTCGAGTCGCTCATGAAATGGGGTGAGTCCACTCTAGACCGTGGCAACGCCGTTGTCAGTGCCATCCTGTTTCGACGGGCAGGCCGGCTCGCGCCCGATCAGCAACGCGCGGAACGTGCGGAACAAAGTTCTCACAATGTCATTCAAGGCCTGGTTTCGCGTTTACAGAAGGCGCTTGCTTTTGATGAGCAGCAAGCCCAGGCCTGGAGCCTATCACTTGCCGATCTTTTCCGGCATTCTTCACGTGGTTTCTGGAATACGAACAAGCGTTTGCTCTACGATTTGCAGAAAGTTTGCGTCGCCTACGAGCGCCCTAGTTCCACCATCGATCTCTTTGGATACCTCCGTAGCTTTGGACGCCGCCCACTCAAGCGCCCCCTTCCCAATCAGCGAGAAGTGCTCATGTCGAAGCAATTGCGGAGTGCCACTTCTCGTCTCGCCAAAGCTCGCCTCACATCCTCTCAACGTGCGACGCTCTCGAAGCTCTTGCGCGAGGCTGCCGACTCCGCTGAGGCACAGCTTCGGCGCCACTTGCGCATCCGCATCGCCCGCTCTCTCAATGCCAAGGGCCTGCAGCCTGAGAATATCCCTGAGAAGGTGGCGCGCAGCAAACTGATTGAAGAACTGTTAGACGTGATTGTGAGTCGTGGTCACCTCAACATGGGCGATGTCAGAGACGCCATATCACGGAGTCAACTCAAGCTCTCTGATCTCCGCGCTCGCGAACTCTGGGAAGGCGACGCCATTCTCCGCGCAGACCGCCGTTTGAGTCGTTTGCTAGATGGCGTCTATCGAAGTGGCGAATTCTACTTACGAGGGCTGCAATGGCTGAGTTCTCTGGGCTTTGGCCGCTCTCAAGGCCGGTTCCTCATCAAGTTTCTTGTGGTTCCATTCGTAGGTGCCTACATGATCTTGGAGATGTTCGACAAGCTGTGGAAAGTGTTTTCCGGATCCCCCTCGATCCTCTCCTACCGCACTTCCATTCCCGAAGGATGGTTTCCAGAGCCCCTGAATTCGGCGAGTTTCTCAAATCTCTGGCCGGCTGTCCTCTTGTTAGGCGCCTTCATCACCGGCCTGCTCTATGCACCTGCCTTTCGCCAGTCCGTCTGGCTGGTCACGCAAACGACCTTTCGATTACTCAAGCATGTCGTGATCGATGGGCCCCGCTGGATCTTGAGTCTCAAATGGGCTCGCTGGATCCTCCGCAGCCGCCTGGCCAAAGCTGTCCGACGTTACGTCGCAGCACCGATGATCCCTGCTGTGGTGATCTACCTCATCGCCACCCTCGCCCTCGATTTCAATCGCTACACGGCAGTGGGAACCTTTGTCGTCATCTTTGCAGCCATCAACTTCTTCCTCAATTCTAGTGCCGGTCGGCGCTTTGAGGAATATGTGGGGGCCTGGGCAGCCCGCACCTGGTATCAATTCCGTGTTCAAGTCATCCGGTCACTCTTCGACGCGATCATGGGGTTCTTTCGGCAGTTGTTAGAGTTCACAGAACGTGTCCTTTACGCGATCGACGAATGGCTGCTCTTCAAGACCGGTGAGAATCGATTCACCTTCTGGATCAAGGCCTGTCTCGGAGCCATTTGGTCGGTGGTCGCCTATGTGATTCGAGCCGTGGTAACCCTGCTCGTGGAGCCACAGATCAACCCGATCAAGCATTTCCCAGTCGTCACCGTCTCTCACAAACTCCTTCTTCCCACCCAGCCCTTTCTCGCCAAATCACTGGCGCCTGCTTTGGGCAATCCCATGGCGTTGACCGTGGCCGGTTTCATTGTCATGGTTCTGCCAGGGGTCGCTGGATTTCTTGTGTGGGAACTGAAGTCAAACTGGCGTCTCTACCGTGGCAACCGCGACGCGACCCTCAAGCCTGCCGCTGTCGGTCCTCACGGCGAAAGCTTTTCGCGCCTTCTCAAGCCTGGCTTCCACTCGGGCATGGTGGGGAAGCTCTATGGAAAGATGCGCCGGACAGAACGACAGGTGAGCGATTGGCAGCGACGCCAAACCCTCGCCACCGTTCAGCACAAACTCCATCATGTGGAAGTCGCGGTGCGTCATTTCATCGAACGCGAGTTCTTTGGTCTCCTCCGGCACTACCCCGAGACCAAAAGTCTTCATCTGGAAGTCTCCGAAGTGCGCCTCCTCCCCAACGCCATTCGCGTCCGCCTAATCCTTGGTGGCCAAGACTTCTGGAAACACAGTGCGCCCCTGCACCTTCTCTACCAAGCTCGACGCGATTGGCTCGTCGCCAAGTTTGTCTCCACCGGATGGCTGGACAAGCTCGCGCGTCGACAACAGGAAATCATTATCACGGCCCTGGCAGGTGTTTATAAACTGAGCGGCGTTGATCTGGTCGATGAACAATTGAAGGATAAACTGAATCACCCCACTCTTCTCTATCACCTACGCTTTAATGACATTGAAGTTTGGCCTGGGGATCAGCCATCCATGCCCGTGACCTATCCACTGCGTAGCTGGGGGATGCTTCGCCCTCAACCTGCTACCCTAGCAAAGTCGCTTCGTTTCCCCGCCGTTCCGATCAAACAACTCGTCTATGCCGAGCAAGACATTCCTTGGCATGCCTGGGTGGATCACTGGGAAGAACGCCCGGAATCATCCGAAGATCGTACCGTGTTGGATGCCGCGCTCCATTGGCTTCCACCCACACGGCATGACTGGTCAGGCATCTGATCGCCTCAAATCCCGGGCCACTTGGTGCATTCAGACGTATCCCCGGCTTTCGCGTTTCCGTTCGACGCATTCTCCAAGGATTCCGCAATTCCAATGAAACAATCGTAGATCTGCTCGCCGACTTTCTTGCCATATTTCCGGGCCCTCTTTGCGATCTTTAGCGTGAATCCATAGTTGGAAGCAGCCACATTGCCGGAAGGATCCGTGTAATTCACGGGATCATTCTTCGCATAGCGATAGAGATTACTGTCTCCCCCGTCGTATCCCAGCGGATCTTCTGACAGAAAGCGACCGAGCACCGGATCAAAGTAGCGAGCCCGGTGATAGTAGAAACCCGTCACCTCGTCGAATAAGCGCCCCGTGAATCGTAGCGTTCCTGCATCCCCAGGATTGGTTTCCGTAAGATTCACCACGTTGCCAAAGGCATCGTAGTCCATTCGCGCCAACACCGTGCCTACATCATCCAGCACTTGTCGCACGGAATCCTGATGATCCGTCAGAAACCAATGTATTCCTGTATCAGCCGTCCATTTCCCATAGAAACGATCCATCGTATCCGGGTCGTGCAGATACATGGCGGTCGGCGTCGGATCTACTCCTGTGAATTCGAAATACGGCATTTCTTCGATTCCGTAATACGTCCAGGTCGTCGTGCCATTCACTGTTCGGCCAATCTGCAAATCCCGGTAGTCATATTGATAGCCCACGGTCTCGGTGGCCGCCGCCCCCACGGACGGACGACGTTCCACGGATACCAGGCGATTACGATAGTCCCATGCAAGGTCCATGATTTCTCCCGTCACGGTATCACGACGCTGAATGAGATTTCCTTCGTGGTCCCAATCGTATTCGAAATCCCCCGCCTCTGAAATCCGATTTCCCACGGTCACGGTGTGACTCGTTCGGTTGCCATTGAGATCCACAGAATACATCTCATCGGCACGTTGAGAATGCGAGACAGCCGTCAATTGCCCTTGCGCTCCATACTGATACGTCGCGAGATTGAAGCCGTCATCTTCAGAGGCCACATGGCGTTCCGCATTCCGCGTGTAAGTCCATAATCCCTGCGTAGGCAAGGTCACCCCCAATGCATCTTCATGATGAATGGTCAGCGGTTGTCCCGTCAGATCCCAGGTGAAACCGGTCGCGCCAATGAAATGGTGATCCCCTCCAAAGCGATGCTTATATCGGCGCCACTCATTGGGCAATCCACCCAAGACGCGCTCGATCTCCAAACGCGCGCTCACATCGTTGCCGGGAGTGATCCATTTGATCAGGCCCACATTGCCTCGGGAATCCCGAGCATACTCAAAGTGCGCTGATGCATGTGAGACCTTAATGAGTTCCGTAACATTGGCATAGAAGTAACTCACTGCCTGCTTGCTCATTCCGGGAAAGGTCACGTCGAGTCCTGTCACATTCACGTTCCCTAAACTGCGAAAGTCGTATCGCAGATCTCCATCGATCACGGCGGCCAATCGTTGGAAACGATTGTATTCAAAGACGATTTCTCGGATCACGGAATCGTCATTGGG
Organism: Verrucomicrobiia bacterium; assembly: GCA_030425385.1. Lineage (GTDB taxonomy): Bacteria > Verrucomicrobiota > Verrucomicrobiia > Verrucomicrobiales > DEV007 > JAACDM01. The sequence goes on from JAUIAH010000011.1 coordinate 146,227, forward strand.
ATCATGCCACCGCTCTGCCGTCATGCGATTCAAGCCATCGTATTCAAATGTCCGCTTCCGCCCATTACGATCCACTGATTGGATCCGATTCCCAGCGAGATCATAGAGATGGGTGATGGATCGTCCGTGAGCATCCGTGTAGGACAGCAAGCGATCATTGGCGTCATAGGTCATGACACTCATATTCCCAAGAGGATCGGTGACACTAATCCGATTGCCATCCGCATCGTAAGTGTAGGCAGTCGTGGCCCCACCGATCGACTCCTCCGTCAATTGGCCTTCTGCATTGAACTGATAGTCTCGTTCCATCCCGCCACGACTCGTGCTCGACTTCAATTCGCCGTTCTCTAACTCAACCACAGTCGAGTTTCCATAAGGATCCATCTCTTCGACGAGACGCCCGGCAGCGTCAAACTTATACGTTGTTTGACCACCATAGGTATTGATAAATTGCTCTGGGAGTCCACTGGCAGCATCATAGATCAGCTGAGACGCCTGCCCATCTTGCGAAAGGATCTCGTCGATCTGCCCAAAGGCTCCTCCATAACGATAGGCGGTGAACACTCCTTCAGCATTCGTCTGAGAGGCCACGGATCCAAAGTCGTCATAAGTGTAGAGGATCTCGTCGTTACCACCCACATTATGGATGATCACTTGGTTCTTATCATTGTAAGTATAGACATCTCCATGAAGATTCGGTCCAGTCCGCTTTGTGATCTTATTGGCATCGTTGTATTCCCAATCCGTGCGATTTCCAAGGGGCGGATTCATTCGCGTTGGATTGCCATTGGAATCATATTGGTAAGTCGTCGTGTGCCCACGTGGATCCGTGATAGCGGTTTCCAGATCGGGATGCTCCGGGTCCTCATACGCATAGGTGGTCACTCCTCCGAGCGAATCCTCCTCACTGATCACATTTCCACGCGCATTATACTGAATGGTCGTGATATCGCCGCGATAATTCGAAAGCGTCCCCATGAACCCGCCGAGATCCCACGTTTGTTCACTACGGTTGCCATTCTCATCAATAATGGCGGCCAATCGCCCCTCCGCATCATACTCATACTGAACACCTGTCCGTCCCAAAGGATCAATGATCTCATCGAGATAGTGTGCGGGGTCGGCATGATAAGTCAGCGTAACCTCCACGCCAGAGGGGTCTGTCACGGAGATCAGCTCACCTAAACCATTGTATCCATACTCCCAGGTCATGCCTCCAGGATCCGAGATCCCAATGATCCGCCCGGAGGCATCCCGTTCGAAATCCACGGAAACACCGCTGCTGTGTGCCACGCCATCCTTCGTGAAGATCAATTGATTGCCATGATCATCATTCACCGCGACCAGGCCGTCTTGCTCGTGGTAAGTGTAGCGCAAACCTTCCTTGGTGGTGAGAATGAAGACGTCAGGGTTGTAAGCCAGTCCAAATAAGGACAACACCGCATCGCCGTTATCCGCCTGACTCAAGAAACCCGCATCTCCCTCTGGTACGCTCAAGTGTTCATAAACGCCTGGATCAGGCTCGAACACAGCGCGATAGGATGCTCCCAGAAACGTATTCTGCGCCAACTCCAATCTGAAGGTGAATCCAATCCGGCGTCCATCGGGCGCATTCAGATACACACGCGTCCCGTCACGATACGCATTCGTGGCAAAGATCGCCCCATGATCCGGGACGGTCTCATTGACCTCGGGAGATGCATAACCAATCCGCCACCCATACCCGAAGTCTCCTGAAGTATCCGTATCAAAGCTGTCATACACGCGTTTGATCTCAATCGGGATGCCTGCCAGGGGTACCACCATATCGGTGAATTCCGTTCGCAAACGTCCTAATTTGGCATTGCCACCCACATTGATGACCACTCCTTCCGTCCATCCAAGACCCAAATCATTCCACGCAGTCACCTTCATTACGTATTGATCATTAGGCAGCAAGGTGGGATCAAGCGTGGTCAAGAGGGATCCGGTTGGCATCGCCTCTGATCCCTCCGCGAGTCGCGTCAATGCAGCGTCATCGATATCCGCAAGATCGTCGAGATTAAGATCACTGGATTTCCCAATCTCCACATACCACTCGCGAAGCGGATGAAGCGATTGGATACTCCCAACAAGATCCGTGAGATAGGTGATGTCAGCATTCGGTTCAGGAGCCGTGAGCTCGATCTGTGGAAAGAGATCAGCGCCACTCACGCGCACGCCGATCGTGTGCCCACTATAGGCGGTCACTCCCCCTGAACTAGCAGAAACCCGCACGAAATAGATGCCGTCCGCCAAACTATCGGCAGGAATCGTCGCCACAGCTCCCTGCTCCACCGGCCCATTTCCCTGCGCAAGAAGCTGATAATCGGCGTCGGGAACACTCATGGCATAGGGATCGATCGCATCCACCGGAGCGAGGTGACATTGCCAGGCATCGACCTGAATGCCAGTAATCCTCGCGATCAAGGACGTATCCCCTTCGACTATCTTGCCAGCGCCCGGGCTCTCTATCACAATGGTAGGTGCACCTGCTTCGCGCTCTTGCAGCGAGGGCGACCCTGGTACATCTGGCAGGGAGCCATCAGCATTGCGGATGGCGATCGTCAGGGATTGCTCGGTCGTCTGGCCTGCGGCGTCGGTCGCCGTTGCCGAGATGACCAGGTCCCCTGGATAGGGAGGTGTGATCGTGGCGCGGCCGTCACCATCAAGCGCGACAACGGCACCATTTACCGTCATGGAAACCGTCGGTATCCCAAGATCATCCACGCCGCTGACCTGTACCACGATAGGATCACCAGCATTGGCGGTGCCGGACTCGGTGGTCACATACACTCTCGGCGGCAGATCACGTCCCAGCCGCCCGAAGTCCACGCCCGCGACATTCTCTTGTTCGCCAATCGTGACCACATGGAAGTGATTACTTGTGGGGCGATAATGGATGGCTTCCGTTCCCACCCATTCAAATCCGGGAATGCGTCCCGCATTGTTGAGGCTAATCAGCCGTATCACTTGAACCGGATCGTGCAGATCGAAGCGATCGAGATCGATCCCGATATTGCCGTACTCGCCAATGATGCCAACGAAATGCAAATCGTCAGCGGTGGCTCCCACATACAATTCGGCCATCTCTCCGGCATCCTGATTGGCTCCCAGAGTCACTATTTGGAAATCATATCCAGGCCCATTGATGATCTGTTCATCTTCGAACTTGAGAGTGACGGCGGATTGATTGGATATCGTCACGAATTCCGTCGTGCTCATGACACCCGCTGGCGGTGTAGCCGCACGTTGGCCAATCGGTTTGAGAAGAATCTCGGGATCCACCACTTGAGCACTTTTGAATACATCAATGAAAGGTATTTCCCAGGGATCCGCCAGGATGCCATAGGGCTCGGGAAAGGATCCCTCTCCCGAGTGCTCAAAGGAAACCACAGTATCTGGCAGTCCATCCGGCGTCTCTGGAAATCCCCCAGGAAAAGTCTGAATCCAGCCGAGTGGCAACTCTTGACGCACATGATAGGTGCCCGGCGCGATATTCGGAAATTCAAAGTGGCCATTCGCGTCCGCTTCTTGAGTGGGTTCTGTCGCGTCTCGCATGCCGTTGAAGTTGAGATCAAGAAAGAGCACCGCTCCGGGTACCGCCGGATCACCGGCCACTGATCCATCCTCGTTCTCATCGCGAGAAACGCGCCCTGCAATACTACCCCCCATGACATTGGGCACCAAGGGATCCGTTCCCATCGTCAAGACCTCAAGCCCATCATCATAAGTGTCATTGTCCGTGTCTTTGACGTCCGCATTCGTGCCTAACAGAACAATCTCCTCGACATCCGAAAGGCCATCGCGATCAGAATCGATCGCTGGCAACCCTCGGGCTCGAAAGAAGGCGCGATCCAGGCTGACATCAGTGTCAGGGAATGGGATCAGCGCTTCGAAGAGTTCTCCCGTGCCCACGATGGGATCGCCTAGTGGATCCCACGTGACCAAGTCCAGGCTTTGATCGATCTCGATGGGAATCCCTGGTTGGCTCTGCCACTCAATCCACGAGCCATCCGTGAAATCAATGCCGGTAAATCCAAGATGGGAATCACCGTCCAAGGGATCGGTTCCAAAGCCATATTCCGACAACGTCGAGTAACCGTCTCCATCCAGATCAAGATCCCAAACTTCCGGAGTCAGCCCGTAGAATTGGAGCCAATAGGGAATCGCAGCGGCCGTGGCATTTGTCTCGCGAGGCTCCTCCGCGGGAAAGAGAAATGGCAAGACTTCCGGCAAACGCGATCGGAAGTTCTCTGGGGTATCCGATTGGCCTGCAGCATAGCGATAGCGCAGATCGTCGTCCACGACGTAGCGGCCAGTTGGTTTGCTCACAAGGTTATCCCGGATACCGCGAATGGTGGAGAACTGATTGGTACCACTATCAATGTAGAGGCGATGCTCTCGCTTCACTTCCATCCGCATGGCGCTCAAGAATCGCGCTTTGTTACTCATTGAAAGCGCCCCTACTCGACCGAACACATTGGGATAATCCCACCCCAAATAAAGTGCTAACAATCCCCCTAATTCATATCCAATAGCTCCTGTATTCTCCGGTCCTGACAGAATCCGATAGTTTGCCTGGAGGTGCGGAAGGAGCTCCAACCAAAGGAATTCAGCGAACACCTCAGCGATGCCGGTTTGGTTCGATGCCTTCTCTCCCAGCGGCACATAATGTTTCCACCGATCAACGAGCGATAGCGCGTCCACACCGACAACGATCGCTTCATGCATCTGTCCGGAGGCGATCAAGGCACTGATCACCGTTCCATCTGGATCCAGTGCTTCCTGTGGATTGCTCGCATTGCCATCGACCGTCTGATCCTCCTCGAAGAGTCCCTGGCCATCCATGAAGAGGATCACGGGATAGTAACGGTCTGAGTGCTCTTCATAGCCTCGAGGCAAGAGGACTCGATAGGGCCTCGTCTCTTGCAAGATCGTGGAATCCAATGTCAGAGGCATCCCCTCGGCATCATCCCGCTGCGGTGAACTCACATGGCTTGCCGGCAGATAACCAAAGAGCTCTCCTCCCTGCACAAAGATAGCATCGAGCTTGGTGGCAAAGGTAGGATCATCCTCTGGCATGCCTCCGAGGGACGCGGGCTCACGTTCTGTTCCGGTGGCATTGGTGAAGAAGAACTCCACCTCGCGATGCGATTCGCCGAAAGACGTGATTTCCCACCATTCGCCATTCTGAGCCAGTGAGAGTGTGGCAAATGCAGCGCCTTCGTCATGACGCCAATGCAGTTGAGGAGTCTCCAGCGCCCCCCGATAGTGCACCGCCTTGGTCGACGGCTCCAAAGCCACCGTCGAGGTGTTCCCCGTGATTGGGTCGGTCAAGGGTGTGCCATTGGTAGGATTTCCTACCGTGGAAGAGAAGACATTCCGTTGATAGAAGCGATAGGTGTAGGTTCGATTCACCGGCAACCGCACATCAATTTCCCAAATGCCCTCAGCGACCTGTACCAACTGAATGGCCTTGGTGATGTCATCACCGCCCAGCTCTTCAAGATCGCCTAAGACAAAGACCGCACCGGCCACCGTCGCCTCATGCCGAAACCGCACAGTCTCGTGGGTAAAGGCCTCCGCGTGAATGACGGCAGCCAGGAGAATGAGAAAAACAGGAACACGCGACAAATACATGTCACGGATACCGCCCCTGCTTGGATTCCTTACGCCGCTTACTCAAGAAACTCGAGATTTCTTCGTTCGACCGTTGCTCCCTCGAAAGCAGAAACGCCGCCCTCAGCAAAGGGCGGCGTTTCGCAAGAAATCAGCTGAGAATCGCCAAGCGACCTACTGCCAGTTGGAGATCCAGGTATCCTCGTCTTCCTCTTGATCCGGCCGAGGCGTGGCCTCTGTCCAGATATCGAACGTGGTCTTGTTGAACGTTTGGTTGTTCTCGTCCCCACGCACGTAGTTGTAGGGCTGACGCCACGGATCCATCACATAGAAATCCTCATGGACAAAACTGGACTTCTTGGAGCCAGCGAAGAGGGCATCTAGAATGACTTTGCCATCCTTGCCGACCTCCCCGGTAGAGGCCGTTGGTTGCACACCATCGATCATATTCGTGCCATCACCCGACAGGGCTTGGTAGAGCATCTTGGCTTGATCAATGGGGTCCAGACTACCGCCCACGGGACGCGGGTAGTTTCCGTACTCCAACTTATACTGTTCCAGCCCCTCTTGGAGCGCTTGAATCTGTCCTTGCGCTTTCTTGCGCTTTGATTGCCTCGCGGCTCCCGAGGCCACCTGAGAGACCAAAGCCGCGAGCACGGCGATGATCATGATGACGACCAAGAGTTCGATCATCGTGAAGGCACGACGACCTTTGGAGGTGCGTTGTCTTTGTATCTGAGCGATCATAGGCGAATAACAATAACGTTTCGGTTAGTAGGTTTTAGCCTGCGTTCAGGGTCGAGATAATCTTCACGAGGGGCAAGAAGAGCGCCAAGACAATGGTGCCCACCACGAGAGCAAGCATGACGATCATGATCGGCTCTAGCATCGATGTCAATGCGGCCACGGCGTTGTCCACCTCATCATCATACACGTCGGCGATCTTCAGAAGCATCTCTGGCAACTGACCAGTTTCTTCACCAACGTCCACCATACTGATCACCATGGGCGGGAACACCTTACTGGCTTCTAGCGGAGCCACGATGGATTCCCCCTCCTTCACACTCTCGTGCACGCGATCAATGGCGTTGGAAATGACCACGTTCCCTGCGGTGTCTCGCGTGATGTTGAGGGCTTGGAGAATCGGCACACCCGAGGTGACCAAGGTTCCCAGTGTCCGGCTGAAACGGGAGATAGCACTCTTCCGCTGCACGTTCCCAAACAGAGGCATCTTCAGTTTGAAACTATCAATCGCATAACGACCTTTCTTCGTCGACGCGACAAACTTGTAGATGAGGAAAAGGGTGATCGCCCCCAAGAGGACTACCCACCAATACTGCGCAAACTTGGAGCTAAAGCCCGTGACCATCTCGGTCAGCATGGGGAGCTTTTGCCCATCTAGCATTTCGTCAAAGATCTGTTTGAACTTCGGCACGATGAACAACATCAAGAACGCCATGATGGCCACGGCGATGAACATGACGATGGTCGGGTAGACCATGGCTGAGACGATCTTGTTCTTCAGCTTCTGCGCCTTCTCTTGATATTCCGCCAGACGATTGAGGACGACTTCCAAGACACCACCCAACTCACCGGCTTTCACCATGTTGATGTAAAGCTTGTTAAAGATCTTCGGATGCGCGGCAAGGCTCTCTGAGAAGGTCGAACCCGACTGCACAGAATCTGCCAGCGTGTTGATCGTGCTCTTGAGAACAGGATTCGGTTCCTGCTTACCAAGGACAGTGAGGCTCCGCAGCAAAGGCAACCCAGAATCAATCAGCGTAGCCAACTGACGCGTGAAGATCATCAGGGTCTTCGTCTTGATGCTGCCACCCGTCTTGACCTTAACTTTCTTAGCTTTCCTCTTTCCTTTGGCGGCTCCGACGCCCTCTTCCACCACCTGGGTCGGGTAGAGGCCGTTTCCTTTGAGCATCTCAATAGCTTGGGCGTTCGAGTCGGCCGCAAGGACCCCGGTGGACTCGTTGCCTTGCCCGTCGATCGCAGTGTAATTAAAGTTAGGCATGGGTGCGTGTCAGGTTGGTTGGCGTTAAGTTTTTAGAAATTAACTTGGAGGTATGCGAGTGCAAGGGAAGAGCGTTTCTTAGGTATATTTAAGGACCTCCTCAATGGTCGTAAGCCCCTCATAGATGTTACGGAGACCGTCTTGACGGAGAGGACGCATGCCCATCTCCTGCGCTTTCTGACGCAAGATAACGGTCGGCGCCCGTTCGGTGATCATGTCCCGCAGGGTGTCATTCACTTCAAAGAGTTCGTAGAGACCTTTCCGACCACGGTAACCCGTGTGGCCACAGCGGTCACAACCACCGCCCGTATAGAACGACTTATCGCCCAGCTCATGCGGCGAAAGGCCTAACTGGGAAAGAATCGCTTCATTGGGTTCGTAGGCCTGACGGCAATCGGAACAGATGGTCCGTAAGAGACGTTGGGCGAGCACCGCAAGGAGACTTGCCGAAAGGAGAAACGGCTCCGTTCCCATGTCGAGCAAGCGCGTGACCGCACCCGGCGCATCATTGGTATGCAACGTCGATAGCACCAAGTGCCCCGTGAGCGATGCCTGCACGGCGATCTGAACCGTCTCGCCATCACGCATCTCTCCCACCATGATCCGGTCGGGGTCTTGTCGCAGGAAGGCGCGAAGGATTCTCGCAAACGTCACGCCAATGGCTTCGTTGGCGGGCACCTGGACGATCCCATCCATGTCATATTCGACAGGATCCTCCGCCGTCAGAAGCTTGGAATCAATCGTATTGATCTTCCGCAACGCGGCGTAAAGTGTGGTCGTCTTTCCGGCACCGGTTGGACCCGTGACGATAAAGATTCCGTTAGGTTTAAAGATCGTTTCTTCGATAAACCCGTAGATCTCTTCGGGAAGGCCGAGGTTCTCCAATTCTAGATTGACGGAGGAGCGGTCTAACACACGCAGCACCACACTTTCACCATACACGGTGGGAAGTGTCGACACCCGCAAGTCACAAGGCGTGGTCCCGATCATCTTCTGAATGCGACCATCCTGGGGAAGACGACGTTCAGCGATGTTGAGGTTCGACATCACCTTGACGCGAGAAATGATCGCATTGGCGAGGTGCCCCGGTGGCGGCGCCATCTCATAGAGCGCTCCGTCAACCCGGTAACGAATCTTGAAGTCGTCCTCAAACGGCTCGAAGTGGATGTCCGAGGCCCGCTCCTTGATGGCCTGGAGCAAGACGAGGTCAACGTAACGGATGATGGGAGCCGCATTAGCTTCTTTCTCAAGATCCTCATCGGTCTGGGCTTCACTACCAGCGTCGCCAAACTCTAACAAGACATCACCCATCTCCTGCTCGCCATATACCTTATCGAGCAGGTATTGGACACGGTAGACATCGCCCACGACGGGGACGATCTCTTGCTGCACGGCGAACCGGAGATCATCCATGTTCTGCGCGTTGAGCGGGTCGACGAAAGCCACCTGTAAGCCTGCATCCCCGATGGAGACCGGCAGGGCCCCATGAAGGTGAGCCACTTCGGCAGTGATGATCTTGGTCAGTGCTTCTGGCGGTTCCCATCCCGAAAGATCCATGTATTCCGCACCGATCTCGTTTGCGACCGCCTGATAAAACTGATTCCGATCCATGACGCCGAAGTCTTGGACCGCATCAAGGATGTCCTTGCCGCTCGAGGAGACGCTATTGAGCATATCCTCGGCTTGATTGTTATCAATGTATCCTTGGGTCTGCAGGAGATCGAGGACGTTCTGGGTATTCATAGGAGAAGAGAAAGTTTCTTAGTGAGAATGTGAGCGAGTATTGATGGTGGGTAGGTTAGTCACTATCACCCATGGTGACGCGAATGACTTCCTGACCAGAGGTGATCCCGGCCAGCATCTTGCGCACCCCATCTTCTCGCAGAGTCCGCATTCCCAACTCCCGCGCGCGACGGCGCAGTTGCACCGTGGTGAGATTCTCTACGATCAAGCTCCGCACTTCATCGTCGATCTTGAAGATCTCGTAAATGCCTTGGCGCCCCTTATAGCCAGTCATCTTACAGACATCGCATCCTTCACCCGCCATGGTGGTTGCTTCGGCCAACCGGGTGGGATCGATATTAAGCATGCGAGCTTCCTTCTCCGGGAGAGGTGCTGGCTGCTTACACTTGCCACAAATGGTCCGCACCAACCGTTGCGCCATGATGGCCCGAACGGAGCTAGCGGTGAGGAAAGGCTTGATCCCCATGTCAGCGAGACGGGCCACAGCACCGGGAGCATCATTGGTATGCAGGGTAGAGAACACCAAGTGCCCAGTCAGACTCGCATTGATCGCAATCGTCGCCGTCTCCTCATCGCGGATCTCTCCTAACATGATGATGTTCGGAGCTTGCCGCAACATGGCGCGGAGAGCCCCCGCAAAGGTCATGCCGATATCCGCCTTCACCTGGACCTGATTGATCCCGCTAAGCTGATACTCGACCGGATCCTCCACGGTGATGATCTTGCGGTCCGGCTTATTGATGTAATTGAGACAGGCGTAAAGCGTAGTCGTCTTTCCTGAACCCGTGGGACCCGTCACCAGAATGATCCCATCAGGCAGGCCTAACAAACCCTCCATGATCTCTTGGTCATCACTGAAGAAGCCGAGCTGCGGCAACCCTAACAGGAGGCTCGATTTATCGAGGATCCGCATGACTATGCTCTCCCCGTGATTGGTGGGAACGCTAGAGACGCGAAGATCGAGCGATTTGTCGCCCAGTTTCACATTGATCCGGCCATCCTGAGGAACGCGCTTTTCGGAGATGCTCATCGTCCCCGTCATGATCTTGAGACGACTGACAATCGGCGCGAGGAGTTTGAGAGGATGTTCCTCTGTCACGTGTAGAGCGCCATCAATCCGGCAACGGACGCGGAGGCTCTTCTCCATCGGCTCAATGTGAATGTCACTCGTGCGGCTCTTGAACGCATCCGTGAGCATGCTAGAGACGAGCTTGATGATAGGCGCATCATCTTCTGTCGCGCCTCCACCGTCGGCAGTGGTCGACACGAGATCGGAAGCGTCAAACGCCTGATCCGCCTTGCTCGGCGCCCCGTAGAACTCTTCGAGGCAACGCTGGATTTGATCCTCGGCCCCACACTGAAATTCCACCTCGTGATTGAGGACGTGGGGAATGGCATCGAGCGAATCGAAATCAGAGGGATCCGCAATGGCGATGAGCAAGCGGTCGTCTTCGAACCCGAGCGGCACGCAGTGATACTTGATGGCGACCGTATCCGGTACCGCTGCGATGATAGCGGGATCCACGTGAATGGCCGCAAGATCAATGAAGACCATCCCGTTCTGTTCCGCCAGATACTGCGCAATCGCGTCTGAGGTCACTTGGTTGTCTTCTACCAGATGGTCGATGACACTTCCAGGTTTTGACCGGGCATTGGCGACGGCCTCGTCACTTACGAGACCGGCTTGAGTAATGACGTCGAGGACTGCTTCTTCGTTGTGGAACACGCTATTTTAAAGGGCTAACGGTGATGTTGGGCGTAGACTGGGGAAATCGCCTAACCATGTCAACGCCTTCATCGGACCTTTTTCAAGCGGCGAAGTGCACGGTGTCACCGGTATTCACCTGTCTGATAAAGTTCCTTTTTCTCAGGCGGGATGAGGATGAGGATTTCTTCAGGCTTGGCTGCTCGGCGAGAGCTGTTACGGAGCACCTGCTCCATGTAGTCGACATCATGTTGCAGGTGCTGCAGCCGTAATTCCTTCTGCCGAAGAGCTGTTTTTACAACCTCTAACCGATTGGCCTCCAATGCAATCATTTCATCGAGTTCACGCGCTTTTTTTAGCTCAGGATACAACCCAACGGCGGAGCCGGCGAGGACAACAAGAATGATGGCAAGGACGAGGTAGTCTCCAAGTCTCTGGAAGCGCCGCGCTTTGCGCTGAGCTCTCGCATAGAGACTGAAACGATCCTGATCCACAGGATCGTTCATACCTCTTAAACTTTCATCTTACCACTAAAAACAGCGTCATCTCCTAGAATCTGTTCGATTCTTAAGAGCTGATTATATTTCGCAATTCTATCAGAGCGACTGAGTGAGCCGGTCTTGATCTGGCCAGCATTAGTCGCCACGGCGATGTCGGCGATGGTGGCGTCTTCGGTCTCACCCGAACGGTGACTGATGACAGAAGTGTACGCGTTTTCTTTGGCGAGCTCCACGGCATCGAGCGTCTCGGTCAGCGACCCGATTTGGTTGACCTTCACGAGGATGGAATTGCCCACGCCTAGATCGATCCCTTTCTGAAGGAAGTCGACATTGGTCACGAAGAGATCATCTCCCACCAGCTGAGTGGTGCTGCCGAGTTTCTCAGTGAGCACTTTCCATCCGTCCCAATCGTTCTCGGCGCACCCGTCTTCGATCGAAATGATGGGGAAATTCTTCTGAAGTTCGGCGTAGTAATCGACGAGTTCTTCCGCAGTGCGCTTGGAACCATCCGACTTCTTGAAGATGTAGAGATTCTCTTCGGCGCTGTAGAACTCACTCGACGCCACGTCGAGCGCGATGGCGATGTCGTCCCCAAGCGAGTAGCCGGCTTTTTCGACGGCTTGGGCGATGGCTTCCAAAGCATCCTGGGCAGAATTGAGCGCGGGAGCGAATCCGCCTTCATCACCAACTGCGGTGGAGAGGCCACGGTCGTGCAGCACTTTCTTGAGGGCATGAAAGATCTCAGTCCCATAGCGCAGAGCCTCTGAGAAGCTGGAGGCGCCACGAGGCATGATCATGAACTCCTGGAAATCGATGGGGGCATCTGAGTGTTCCCCGCCGTTGATGATATTCATCATGGGCAATGGGAGCACTTTGGCGTTGGGGCCCCCAAGGTAGCGGAAGAGCGGCTGCCCCAACTGCGCAGCGGCGGCGTGCGCCACGGCGAGGGACGTCCCGAGAATGGCGTTGGCCCCCAAATTCTTTTTATTGGGCGTGCCGTCCAACTCTTGCATCATCGCATCAATCCCACACTGCTCGGTGGCGTCTTGGAGGAGAAGTTCGGGGGCGATCTTGTCATTGACGGCTTCCACTGCTTTCAGCACGCCTTTGCCGAGATAGCGGCCTTTGTCGCCATCGCGGAGTTCCCAGGCTTCGTGTTCCCCCGTGCTGGCACCACTGGGCACGGCAGCGCGGCCCACGGCCCCGCCCTCCAAAGCCACTTCAACTTCCACTGTAGGATTGCCCCGCGAATCTAAGATCTCGCGGCCGACGACTTCGATAATGCTCGTGTCAGACATGTATTGTGAATTCTGGAGAATCGTTGCGAGCCGTTAGTGGCGATTCGCCAGCCTGTCCAGACCTTTTCCCTTGAGGAGCGGATTGGCTCGGTCTTGTCACGGGAGGCGTTTGCCAGGCGTCATGGGAAGTGCGGCGAAAGCCTTTTCCTGCGCATACTTCGATTCGGAGGGATCGATGTGGTATCCTTGATAGAGCACGAGGCTATCGATGATAAGGCCAGGATGACTGGCTGAGATCTGCCAAATCACATCTACATAGCCTTGGTCATTAAGATCGCTCTCTTTCACCTCCAGAGCCGGACCGAAGTCGATCACTTTCCATTCGCGATCACTGAGATCCCAAGCGGCATTGTTATGGCGTCGCCACCAGGACGAGTTCAATGGACGCCCTTTCTCGTAGTCGTTGACATGAATCGCGCCCACCCCTGTCGCGGTCGTGTGGGCGGCCGTCGAGGCGCCGTTTCTGTCAGGCCGATGGGATTCCCGCCAATAAGCCAGCCGAAGGAAGAGTTCATACACGCCTGCTTCCCGGAAACGAAACCGATACGCGGCGATGGTTCCTAGAGGAGGTTCCTGATGGGGCAAATAGACGGCGTTTCGCGCTGCCTCCTCTGGCGTTTGCTCACCGCTTCCAGTATTGAACAACGCCTTTCCACCCGATGCCGCTTTGGGCATGGACACGCCATCGGGCAGGCGAGCCCCGAACACTTCATAGTGCAAACTGGGCCCGCGGAGATCCACCGGATCAAAGGCAGGATGCTCCTTGCTCGCCCTCGTGATGATGCGAGCCGCTTCGCCTTCCACCTTCACATAGGCACGCTCCCGCCGGGGATCTGACGCCGCCTCCACTAACAAAGCATCCGCACCGCCTGCATGCGCGATCAGGTGCGGCACGAACATCGCCGCCACACTCAGTGTCTTCCAAGCACGCATGAGTCGATGCCGGAACGTTAGTAGTCTAACAATTCGCCCTCGTTGAAGAAACGCTTCAACTCTGCAGCTGCGCTCTCCGGGGAATCCGAGGCATGGGCGCAATTGATCATCATGTCTTCTCCCAGGTCACCGCGAATGGTCCCCTTCTCTGCCTTGGTAGAATCGGTCGGTCCGAGCAGGTCACGCACGCGGCTGATGGCGTCTTCCCCTTCCAAGGCCACGGCGATGACTGGTGCCGATTGCATGAATTCTACAATGGTGGGAAAGAATGGCTTGTCCGCAAGGTGGGCGTAGTGTTCCGCGAGGATCTCGTTGGAAAGCTTCATCATCTTGGCACCCCGGATCTTGAAACCGGCGTCCTCGAAGCGTTTCATCACTTCACCGCAGCGACCTTTGGAAACGGTGTCAGGCTTGAGAAGGATCAAAGATGTCTGGTGACTCATAGGTCGGGGAAGAAAGCGGGCTTAAGGCCTTTGCCAAGAGGAAATTAAACGTTCAATGAAGGGCTCGACGCCCCTGTCCCACCAGGGTCCACACGGGCCGCGTGATCATCTTCCAGAAGAAATCAATCTCTCCAGAGACCTGTGCAAACACCTTCCCTGGATCCTCCGCCACGCGATCTTCCGCGAGGAGCTGTTCGATGGCGTAAAGGTTGACGAGTTGTGAACGCGTTAGGAGAACAACATCACAGAATTGGTAGTCAGCCTCAGCGCTCTCTTCAATGTCCCAGGTTGGAAACGGATTCTCTTGAGTGGCATCCTCGAACACCACGAGCTTGCAGCGAGTGCGCTTCTGATCGCGAGATTCTCGCGCCCGCGCGGCCACATTCGCTACCTTACTTTTCCAATAGCCTTCATCATCAAAGGGCTCGAAGGCAAAGTGAACCTCGCTCTGCTGAAAGCGCCAACGGAGATCGGCTTTCGCTGAGAGCGGATCGTCACCATTCAAGGTGTCCTGCGCGATCGCTGGGAACAGATCCCCCGCCCGGACCACCAGCCGACGCAAGCGATCCTGACAAAGCACCACACGGTCATTCTGCGCCCATTCCGCGCGATGGTCTCGCAATCGTTTAACTACCCAGGGAGGTGAGGGCACTGCTTCTGCCTTCACCCTCACGGCTTGCGTCTCCTCAAGCTGAGGATTTGGTTTCGCGACTTCGTTAGAAACGCTTTCCTCATCCTTGGAAGATCGCCCATGAAGGATCAATTCACTCCGGACGCGGACCCGCTCCGTGTTGGAGGATGGCTTGGTTGGCAAATAATCCTTCTTGTCGGAGGCCCGCGCGCGCAGGCTTGAGAGGAAGGAGCGGAACTCAGGTGTGAGATCTGGCTTGGCGGTTGCCGGATGCATTGGCTTGGGATCGCCAGGGGCGGACGTCGCTGAGGACGGCACATCAGAGCGCGACTGAATCAAGTCACGCAGATCGTGCATGGCTTCCGCCCACTGCCCACCTTTCCCGTTCGTCTCCTGCGGGCTCTCAGCACGCACAGGGGTCGGCTTCACCACGGCAATCTCTTCCTCATTTCCTGCAGAGGGATCCACCATCGGCTTAGGATGCACTTTCACTGGGCTGGCATGCGCTCCCCATCCGGCGGCGGCGGCTCGCATGAGCTTGCGTGGCCCTAGCAAACGATCCTCTGGATGCTTGCTCTTCACCTCACCTAACACGACGCGCAAGCGCACATCATTGGCATCCTCTCCTTGAGCGCGCGCCGATAGAAAGGCGCTCCACTGCTCACGCGGGACACCCTCTAACAAGCACACGTGAGACGTCAATCGATCTCGTACCGCCTCGGGCAATCCCTTTTCGAAAGTCTCTTTCCAATGATCCTCATTGATGCTCAAGACAGCCGCCGCCCCTGGCACCAAGCGACCGAGTTCTGCTAACATCCGCGCCAACCGCAAGGCAGTCGATTCCTCACGGTAGAACCAATCAAGGTCGTCAAAGATCAAGACGAGCGGCTTCCGCGATGCCAGTAGACGGCCTAACAAGGACAACATCCGTCGCGCTTCCGCCTCGTTGCCATTAGGAACCAACGCTCCCTCCGAGTACAAATAGTCGCCCTGCTTGCGCCGCTTTTCTGATGGAGATGTCTCCCCCGAGGACAGGTCGGCATAGCGAAAGAGTATTTCCATCGTTTCCGTCAGTTCATCCCGATCCAGCCCCAACTTCTTTGCATAGAGATCTGCGAGTAGGGGGAGGACATTCTGAAACTCGGAACGGAACCAGCGAACACTCTCATTGTCTCGGTGATGATGAGCAAACAACTCGTTGCTGTGGTCTCGCAGCCACGTAGAGGCGACCGCGGGCGATTCGCAGAGAATCCTGCCTTCTGAAATCAACTGACTCGTCCCATCAGCAAAGAGCGCGGCAGCCGCAGCCGTGAGCACACTGTGATCGGCGCCCCGCTCCCGAACTTCATGGGTCCGCGTAACCACTTGGCGCAGCCAATTCTCCCAGCACATATCGTCTGGATCACCCATGTCCAGCGGCACAAAGACACCACTCTCACTTTTCTCGCTAGCGAGCCGTGCGAGGAAATGGCTCTTCCCCGCACCAGCCTGTTTAGACAGAAGTAAGGCTGTCACCGTCGCAGGTCGGGCCAGACGCTTGGCCTGGTTGGCCGAAGCCAAACTCGCTACCAACGCCTCGAGTTCGTTCGCATAGAGATCAGGATAGGTGGGTTCCGTGGCAAGGACGCCGGAGAAGACATCGTCAACAAAGGGATTCACGACTAGATTGGGGATGGAGATGGCTACTCAACACGCGAGTGGGGAGACGGCGAGCGGCTTCAATGCGTGAGATAGATCGCACACCTGAATCCAAGAAACAAGAAACCGTTCCGGAAGTTGTCAATTTTAATAATTTCAATAGATAGAAGCGAGGAGATTCCCTACAAATTTCTCGGCGGATCACGTCACCTCGCGGGGTCTTAGGGTATGGACAGCCACGATTTGCTTCAGCGATTCGTCCAAGACGACGATCAACAGGCGTTTGAGGACCTGGTCCGCGTCCATCTTCCGATGGTGCATCAGGTGGCCCGGCGCCACGTCGGCAATCATCACCTCGCCGAGGACGTGTCTCAACGGGTTTTCCAGATCTTTGCCACCAAGGCCCCACGGCTGCAACGCCATCCAGCACTCCATGCCTGGCTCTTCCGAGCCACTCTCTTTGAAGCAGCGAAAGCACGCCGCCGTGAGACTACTCGGCAGCGCCAGCTCTCGGCTTGGAAGGAAACGCAATCGACCACGACCATGCCTGAAGTCCCCTCCTCCGATGAGCGTCTCCGCGCCGTGGAAACAGGACTCCAAGCCCTCCCGCCCCGAGAACGCGATCTTCTCCTGAGGCGATTCTATCAAGGTCAATCGCATCTCGACATCTCCACCACGCTCGGCATCACCGAGAACGCGAGCCAGAAACGGGTGGCCCGCGCGGTGGACAAGCTTCGCAATTACCTGACCCGTCGAGGCGCCGCGGTCTCGATCGCCAGCATCACCAGTGCCTTGGGACGTGGGACCGCGCATGGGCTCGACCCAGGCCTGGTCGAACGCGTCACCACGAAGGCCCTCGCTGGTGCTCCGGTTTCCTCTGTACCTTGTGGGTGGCTGGTTCTGAATCTGAAGACCGCTGTTGTGGCAATCGCGATTGGCTTTGCGCTTCCTTGGGGCAGCCATTGGGTGCGTGCGCGGCTCCATCCCCTCTCAGCACCGACGTCTCCATCGAACGCAGCGTCCTCTCCCACTGCGAATCCCGTGCCAAGCGTTCTCCTCCTTGGCAGCGTGATCGATCCTGCCGAAAGAATGCGCCGCATTCTCGAAATCGACGATTCTCAACAACGTCATCTTGAGATCGGCTATCTTGTTAGGCATCTCACGAGGGCGGAGATCCCAC
Source organism: Verrucomicrobiia bacterium (assembly GCA_030425385.1). Lineage (GTDB taxonomy): Bacteria > Verrucomicrobiota > Verrucomicrobiia > Verrucomicrobiales > DEV007 > JAACDM01. The sequence goes on from JAUIAH010000011.1 coordinate 163,961, forward strand.
CAGCGCTCCATGTCCTGACAGAACGTGAGCCGGAAGATGCTGAACATTTGAAGGTCTTTATCGAGCACTGGGCTTACTCCCAGCCACAGGCAGCCCTAGCATTCATCGACACTCGCCTACCCAGCTACAGGGCCCGTTATCTTGAAGCCCTGATGAGTGGGTGGACGGCGAGCCGCCCCGAGTCCGCCTGGCAATTTGCCTTCGATCTTACAGAAGACGATCCCCATCGCGAGCAGGTCTTGGATCGCTGGGTGCAGGATCAAAGTTTCAAGGATCCCGCTGCCACTCTCGCAACGCTTCTAACGACACCCGAACGCCTGCGGGACCATCACCTCAAACAAGTCTTTGCGCATTGGCCCCATTCGGGACGGGAGAAGGCTTTCCGCACCATCGCTTCCCTTCCTCGTCATGACTGGGCTCTCCAAGCTGCCAAAGCTTTCATTGGCCGTGCCTTTCTCACTCCTGACCAATCCTTCATTGAAGACATAGACGCGCTCTTGCCAGCCGCTGTCAGAGATGAAATGCGCGCCAAAGCCGCCGGGCGATGGCTCGCAAGCGATCCCGCAAAGGCGAGCGCCTACCTTGCGGAGCATTTGGAAGGAGACGAGTTCCTCTCTATCGCTGACGAAACGATTAACAAGGTCTTCAAGGAGCACTACGTCGAGCTCCTCACATGCTTCCAAACACATCTCCCACCAGGGAAGCGCGACCACTATGCGGGAGAACTCTTCACCCGTTGGCTCGCTTTCGATGGCAGCGAAGCCCTGGCGAATCTCGATCGTCTCACGGATTCCCAATTGGAGATGATGGCGGGCGAGCTGGGAATGTATCGTGCGCAGCGCACACCCAAAGATGTCTATGCGGCAGGACAAGCTCTCCCCGAAAAGGCACGACTCTCCTACTACAGCGCTAGTGTTTGCCGGTTGGCAGAACTGGATCTTCCTCAAGCGCTCGATCTTCTTCAGCAGCTGGACGATCCCGCCATCCTCAACGCATCCTTTGCCGAAGTGGCCACGGAATACGCAGCCCATGATCCCGAAGCCGCCCTGACATGGTCACTGAACACCGCCCCCTCCGAAGCCCAACTTCAGATCGTGGAGGAGGTTGTCCAGGAATGGGCGCAGCACGACCTCGATGCCGCGCACGCTTGGTATCAACGTCAGACTGACCTTCAATTGCGCGATCACGGCGCAGCGGGCTTGAGTGACTCGCTGAAGCGACTGGACGGTGCCGCCGCGACTGAATGGGCCCTCAGCATCCGGGATCACGATCTTCGAAATCGCACTCTCCAAGCGGCCGTCCAGCAGTGGGCCAAAGACGATGTCGTCGCCCTTTCTCAATGGGCCGCCGAACAGCCTGAATCCATTCGAAACAAAGTCATGATCATGCTCCCCGATCTTACTCCATGAACCGCGACATCCTCTGCCTCCTCTGCCTCACTCTGTTAGGGGTTCTCCTCGGCTGGACCACTATCCCCATCACAGAAGGGCCATCCGATTCCAACTCGGCGTCGTCTTTCTCTTTATCATCCGCCCTAGAGCGCCACTCTTCACACGTGGCCAATCCAGATGATGATGCCGCACGACAAGCCTATCACATTCCTAGCGAAGAATTCGAAAGCACCCTCGCCCGCTACGTTGCCAACGAACGATGGAAGGCGGCCTCCATCCTCCTGACCCGCTGGGGAGAAACGCATCCGATCGACGCCATTGAGGCCTCGCTGGCTATTCATTGGCCTGAGCAAGGCATGCAGTTTCGCTACCATCCCAACGGTCAAAGCTTCTTCCATCAATCGTTTATTCTCAATCCGACGCCAAAGATCTTTGATCGATGGCTGCAGAGGGATCCTGACAACGCCATGGCTACCTTACTTGATTACAATGCTGCCAATCGCAATGTCTATTCCCTCACCTCCGCACTCGAGCCCTATGCGGAGAAACATCCCGCCAAGGCTTATCGACTAGCAAAGAAACACTACTCGCTTGAAGGGCCGATTAAACTCTCCCGTTTTCACATGGTCGGGGATAGCGCCTTACTTAGAACCCTCTTCTACCAATGGGCACAAACGGAGCCTCGAGCCGCCTTCGAGGAAGCGCTTACTTACTCCAATCGCGAACTCCAATCTGAACTTCTCGGCCAAATTTATAGAGGCTGGTCCAACCATGATCCCCAAGAAGTCGCGGCATGGGCAGAAAGCCTCCCTGCGAATGCACCTACGAAGACGCTCGAACGCGAACGCGCCCTGAAACTCGCAGAGGTCGCTCCCTTGAGCGCCCTCCCTCATTTCGTGCATACGCCTCACGGCAGCTTTGGCAGAAATCTAGCAGAAGCCTATGCGACGAAAGAGGGTAGACTCACGTTCGCAGCCCTCAATCAGCTAACAGACCCACCTACTCGGCGTTTCTTCACTGCCCACGCAGTCGCCACGCTTGCAGATCAGATGCTCGGGGCTGATCTCGGAGAAATGGTGCTCGAACTTCCTGCGGACGTTCAGCAGCCCGCTCTCGAGAAACTGGCGTCCCACTGGAAACAGGACGAACCGCAAGCAGCTCAGGCCTTCGCCCAGAGGATCCCACACCCCCTCTCGCGCAAGGTGTATGAGCGCGCCTTGGACAAGCCGCGCTGATCACCATCCACCCATGGTTTCGTAGGCCGCTCCGCGGAGATACTCGGTCTCTGGCAAGGTGGCAATGACAGGGTGATCGGCACGCTGTGAATACGTTGCGATGCGTCGCAGTGTCTTCTTCGCATCGACAGCGGCGCCAGCGATCATTTCTTGAAACACCTTGCCATCCACGTGATGCGAGCACGTGAATGTGGCGAGGACGCCCCCTTTTTCTAACAGTTTCATGGCTCGCAAATGAATCTCTTTGTAGCCTCGTAAGGCTCCCGCAAGCCCACCCTTGTTGCGCGTGAATGACGGCGGATCCAAGACAATAAGGTCATAAGTGGCCTTCTCAGATTCACGCTGGCGGAGAGCATCGAAAGCATTGGCGACCGTGAACTCAACTTCAAGCCCATTCCGATCAGCATTGGCACAAGCGGCCGCTACCGCACTCTCACTGATCTCAATCGCTTCTACGCGAGCAGCCCCGGCTTTCTTCGCCGCGAGCGCAAAGCCACCGTGATGGGAAAACACATCGAGCACCCGTTTCCCCTTGGCCATAGCCGCCACAGCCTGATGATTGGCAAGTTGATCGAGATAGAGGCCCGTCTTCTGCCCTTCTAGCACATCAATCTGGTGACGAAGGCCATCGATTTCCAAAGTGAACGGAGAGGGCTGGTCACCCCAGAGCACGCCTTTCACGAGTTCCATGCCCTCGGCCGTGCGGATGGGACTATCATTGCGCTCGACAATGCTCTTCGGCTCGCAAACGTCACGAAGCGCTTCCACCAGCGCGTCTTTGCGCTGATCCATGGCAAGCGTGAGCGTTTGCACGACCAAATGGTCTCCGTAGCGGTCCACGATCACGCCGGGCAAGCCATCGCTTTCGCTCCAGACAAGGCGCAAGGCGGCTGGATCGAGAGCCAAGGTCTGGCGATAATCAAGGGCGCGCTCTAACCGACGCCGAAAGAAATCGGCATCCAATGCTTGCCGTTGCCTCGAGAACCGACGCACGACGATCTGTGAATGCGGATTGTAGATCCCGGAACCGAGCGGGCGATCTTTGAAGTCTTTCAAGCTCACCACATCACCTGGAGAGGGATCGCCAAAGACTTTCTTGATCTCACTTGCATACACCCACTCGTGTCCGTGATAGATCCGGGCACGAGGCTTCACAACGACGCCAGCCATAGTTGTCTGTTAGGAAAGAGTCGCCGCGGGTTCGAGTGGAGCCGCCACGGGCATTTGCGGCTCGGGATATTCGAACACCTTGCCCTCGTAGTTTCGAAGGATCACCCGCTCTTCATTGCGGTCGATGACATAATCGGGATTCACGGGAACTTTGCCGCCGCCTCCGGGGGCGTCGATGACGAACTGGGGGATCGAGTAGCCGGTGGTGTGCCCGCGCAAACCCTCAATGATCTCGATCCCCTTGCTCACGGGTGCGCGCAAGTGCGAGGATCCTTGAATGAGGTCGCATTGATAGAGATAGTAGGGACGCACGCGACACATCAAGAGCTTATGGATGAGCACGCGCATCGTCTCAACATTGTCATTCACGCCACGGAGCAGCACGCTTTGGTTCCCCATGGGGACGCCGTGATTGGCCAGGCGCTCGAGCCCCTCCTTCACTTCCGTGGTCAACTCACGCGGGTGATTGACATGAATACTCAGAAAGAGAGGATGGTACTTTTGCAGCATCTGACAGAATGCGGGAGTGATGCGCTGCGGGAGAAAGATGGGCACGCGCGAGCCGATACGAATGAATTCAATGTGAGGAATACGATGCAAACGCTGGAGGATCTTCTCCAGCTTGGAATCAGAGAACAGCAAGGGATCGCCGCCTGACAAAAGCACGTCGCGGACCTCGGGATGGGTCTCCAGATAGTGGAAGGCGGCTTCGTAGTCCGTCTCTAACTCTTGTTCCCCCGCCCCACTGACCACGCGGCTCCGCGTGCAGTAGCGGCAGTAGGCCGCGCAGCGATCGGTCACGAGAAAGAGAACGCGGTCGGGATAGCGATGGACGAGACCCGGGACAGGCATGTGAGCATCTTCCCCGCAGGGATCTGCCATATCCGTGTCCGCATACCACGTCTCCTCGATGCGGGGGATGATCTGACGCCGAATCGGGTCCTCGGGATCAACCGGATCGATCAGATTGAAGAAGTGTGGCGTGATGGAGAGCGCCAATTTCGTCCCGCTGAGTAGGATGCCGCTCCGCTCTTCCTCGCAAAGCGTCAAGTGTTCCTCGATCTGTGCTAGCGAGTGGATCCGATGCTTCAATTGCCAGACGTGCGAGTCCCACGCTTCCGGCGGGTCCTCGGCCCAGTAGCCGGGGGCGTGAGATTGGAAGGTCTTGCTGAGGTCATTCCATTGGCGGCGCATGTCTTCTATCAGTGGGCTTGGGGTAACGTTGGCGGAAGTCTAGGGATGGGGGCATTGATGTCAAACGAGCCCGCTTTCACCATTGACGGGACTCAGGGGGAATGATTCGATCCCCGATCTCCTTTCACACGATCTCACCCCTACAAGCCTGATGTTTCTCCGAGAGCTTCGCAAGATTGCGCGACCGCATTGGTTCGACATTCTCTTTCTCATCAAGCGTTCGACGGGCCTTTCCGTATCCGAGTTGGCCAAGGAGATGGGCATGAGCTACATGGGGGTGAAGCAGCACTGCGATGAGCTTGAGAACATGGGCATGCTAGACACCTGGCGTCGCCCACGCGAGGAAGGCGAAAGCGGTCGGCCGGAGAAGGCCTACCGCCTGACTCACAAGGGAAACCTCCTCTTCCCCAGCTTCGAGAATGAGTTCACCACGAGCCTCCTAGACTCCATGAAGGAGGCCTACGGGAGCAATGCGCCTGAGAAACTCATCTTCGCTTACCTGAGCAACAAAGTGCGTTACTATCAACATCACATCAAAGGTGACACTTTGTTAGAACGCGCCACATCCTTTGCCATAGTTCGCAATCGGGAGGGCTTTCTCTGCGTGTGCTCGCACGATCACGAGCCCTCCGAACCCTTGCAGATCATCGAGTATCACAATCCTATGCGAGCGATCTACGCAAAGTATCCTGCCACCGCGCGCATGGAGGAGAACATGATCGCTCAAGTGCTGCAATGCTCTATCAGTTGCACCCACGAAGCCGTCTCTGGACTGACACGCAGCGTCTTCACGCTCCGGCCGACTCCCTCTTAAAGAATCGATTCGCCCCGCTCCAGCTGCGCCTGCCATTGGCGCAGTTTCTCCAAGCGATCCTCCGTCAAGGGATGCGATCCCGTGTAGCGATGCCAGGGGCGCTCGGGGTTGTCGGGCCAGTCGCGGATGCCTTCGAAGAACTCCAGGGCGCCTTCCGTCGTTCCGTAGGTGAGGTGAATCAGTTGCAAGCCGAAGCGGTCGGCCTCTTCCTCTTGGGAGCGGGAGAAACCACTCTCCGCCGTGCACACGGCGGCATCGATCGGAGAGAACTGATCGCCCCCCGTCACCAGCGAAGCCGCTAACGACACGGTCAAGGTGCGGCCGAGACGTTTGGGAATATGGCGCTCCTGATGATGCCCTAACTCATGCGCCAAGACCATCGCCAGCCCGAGTTCTGATGTCACCATCTCAAGCAAGGCCGGCGTCACCCCAATGCCGCCACCTGGGGTGGCCACCGCATTCGGCACATCGAAATCGAGGAAGAACAATCGGTAGTCGAGATCACGCAGAGTTGCCGACTCCTGCTTGAGCAGTTTCGCCAAGATCTCCTCGGCCTTGGCGAATGCCTGGCGATGATCCGTTGCCACCTCGCCTGCATGCGCCTCATGGGATCCTGCTAGGCGCTTTTCCCAGCGGTCTGGCAGGATTCCGCCTAACCAAACCCCCAGCCACCCCAACAGGAAATAGCCTGCCACTGCTGGGGGCTGTGATGGCCTTGGCTATTGGCGGTTACTGGATCGGTAAGCGATCATTCGTTGGGATGTAGGCGCATTCCCTGAGATCGGGATCTCCTTCAAAGTTTACAAGTCGTCACTTGTATAGTCATGACTTGTAAAGTCGTGACTTGTGAGTAGGCTTTCTGGATGCCTGAGAATGCCTTCGTCGGTCGCGAACGTGAATTAGCCTTTCTGGAAGAGGCTTTCACGCGCGAGGGGAGTGCTTTTGTCCCTGTCTACGGGCGGCGGCGGATTGGAAAGACGACGCTCATCCTCAAGTTCCTGCGCGAGAAGCTGGCGGTGTTCTACCTTGGCCAGCAAGTGCCTCCAGCGCTTCAACTGCGAGCGTTCCTACGGGCGGTGGCGGAAACCTTGAAGCTGGATTGGCTGCGGAGCGTGGAGATCTCGGATTGGCAGGCGGCATTCCGTCTTGTCGGGGAGCACTGGCCCAAGGACGAGCCGATGGTGTTGGTCTTGGACGAGTTTCAATGGATCGTGGAGGGATCGCCGGAGATTCCCTCGGTCATCCAAGGCTTGTGGGATCACGAATGGGCGCCTCGCGGCAATGTGTTTCTCATCCTCTGCGGATCCTACATCGGTTTCATGGAACGGGAGGTGTTGGGAAGGAAGAGCCCGCTCTTTGGCAGACGGACGGGGCAGATCAAATTGAATCCCTTTCACTTTCGCGAAGCCGCGCAATTCCATCCCCATTGGAGTCGCCAAGATCAGGCCAAGGCGTGGTTCCTCTGCGGCGGTGTGCCCTACTATCTGAACCAACTGTCCGAGCGGGTATCGATCGCTACTAACATTCGGCGGCAGTTTCTCGATCCGTCCTCGCCGCTGTTTCGGGAGCCTCACTTTCTCCTTCGCGAAGAACTTCGGGACCTTGAGAACTACCAAGGGATTCTCTTGGGCCTTGCTGAGGGATCGGGTTCTGTGAGTGATCTGGCCACCCTAACACAACTGCCCGGTCGTAGTTTGCCCTACTACCTGGATCAGTTAATCCAACTCGGGTATGTGGCGAAAGTCCAGCCGCTCACGCGTCGAGGAAGGTTGCGGCGCGTCCGCTATCAAATTGCCGATCCGCTCCTGCGTTTCTGGTTCCGCTTTGTCAGTCGACACGAAAGTGGCCTAACACTCATGGGTGCTGATGCCCTTGCAGATCAACACATCATTCCGCAACTCGAGAGCTACTTTGGGCACTGCTTTGAGCATCTCTGTCAGGAGGCGTTGCCCTTTCTCTACGCGGAAGAAGGAACGCACACGCCCTATGAGATCGGGAGCTACTATGACAAACACACGCAGATCGATGTCGTGGGTATCCGGGAAGACGGTTGGATCGATCTCGGGGAGTGCAAATGGTGCCACATTCCTTCGGCACCGACGTTGTGGCGTGAACTTGCCAGGAAACGGCAGGGTTATCCAAATCCTGACAATGAAACCATTCAGATGCGCCTCTTTCTACGGCACTCGTTGAGCAAACGCGTTGCCGTGCCGAGTGAGATCATGGTTCACGATCTCGAATCTCTCTACGGAGATCCCGCTTAGTTTTCCGATGATGGTCCTCGCGATGGGAGCTAGACTGACCTTACAAGCCACGAACTTCGGTTCAAAGAATCGATTCGCCTCGTTTCAATTGCGCCTGCCATTGGCGCAGTTTCTCCAAGCGATCCTCCGTCAAGGGATGCGACCCCGTGTAACGATGCCACGGGCGCTCGGGGTTGTCAGGCCAGTCGCGGATGCCTTCGAAGAACTCTAGGGCGCCTTCCGTCGTCCCGTAGGTGAGGTGAATCAGTTGCAAGCCGAAGCGGTCGGCCTCTTCCTCTTGGGAGCGGGAGAAACCACTCTCCGCCGTGCGGACAGCGGCATCGAGCGGAGAGAACTGATCGCCCCCCGTCACCAGTGAAGCCGCTAACGACACGGTCAAGGTGCGGCCGAGGCGTTTGGGAATATGCCGCTCCTGATGATGCCCTAACTCATGCGCCAAGACCATCGCCAGCCCGAGTTCTGATGTCACCATCTCAAGCAAAGCCGGCGTCACCCCAATGCCGCCACCTGGGGTGGCCACCGCATTCGGCACATCGAAATCGAGGAAGAACAATCGGTAGTCGAGATCACGCAGAGTTGCCGACTCCTGCTTGAGCAGTTTCGCCAAGATCTCCTCGGCCTTGGCGAATGCCTGGCGATGATCCGTTGCCACCTCGCCTGCAAGCGCCTCATGGGATCCTGCTAGGCGCTTTTCCCAGCGGTCTGGCAGGATTCCGCCTAACCAAACCCCCAGCCACCCCAACAGGAAATAGCCTGCCACGAAGAAGATCGCGATGCCCGCGAAGGTCTTGAAGACCAGCGCCAAATCCCGTTTCCCCCGAGAGATGTCCGCGGTCTCACGCGGCTGTCTGGGCACCAGCTTCATAGCGGATCGCGGTGGCGTAGGCGAGCACTTCAATGCTGCCTACCATCTTCCCAGAACGTCCCACAATACAGGCCGTTTCCAATCGGGTGTTGAGAAAGAGGTCTGCCTCGGTTGCCGATTCCTTCATGCGCAAGAGCGCTTCGCGGCGAGCGCGATCGATGAGCGAAGCGTAAGAATGCATTTCCCCACCGAAGAACATGCGAATGCTAGAGAGAAATTTCTTGTAGTAGTCCACCGCGATCACCGCGCTTCCCTGCGCCACCCACACCTCAGCCACGGGACGCGCATGCGGCACCTTTTCCATGGTCAGGGCAGGTTGACGAGCCGTCTCTCCCTCTCGCCGATGGATGCGACTGTAGTGACGGGACTCCGCCCATTTCCCAAACCCATAGCCAAGTGCTAGGAGGATGAGGAAGATGATCAGTTCCATGAGGTCTCCTCAGGCGAGGGTCACGGCCGTGCCGTATGCGAGGATCTCCGAAGCGCCCTGCGCCACCGACGAAGTGGTGAAGCGCACATTGACGACCGCGTTGGCACCCAGTTCGCGAGCCTGATCCAGCATCCGCACCGTTGCCTGATTCCGCGACTCTTGAAGGAGTTCCGTGTAGCCTTTCAGCTCGCCGCCGAAGATATTCTTCAGCCCGGCCATGAGGTCCCGGCCCACATGCTTCGCTCGGATGGTGCTGCCTTGGACAAGACCATACACGTGCTGAATTTGCCGGCCAGGAACCGTCTCCACATTGGTGAGAACGATGCCTCCCGTATCAAGATGTTTGAAATCGACCATGGTGCCTCTACTGGGTGACTGCAGAGTGGGGTAACCCATTCCAACGCAATCGTCAAGATGCCTATCGCTCTCCACGTCCGTCCCTTCTCTGAAACCGATTGGCCTTCTGTGTGGGCCATTCTTGAACCCATCTTTCGCGTCGGCGAGACCTATCCGGTTTCACCTAACATTACCGAAAGCGAGGCGCATCACTATTGGATCGAGAGCGTGGCCCACACCTACGTGGCCGAGAGTGATGACGCGCCGCTGGGAACCTACTACTTAAAGCCTAACAGCGCCGCACTCGGCGCTCACGTGGCAAATGCGGGCTACGCGGTTTCGGATCAGGCGCGGCGTCTCGGTGTCGGGCGCGCGATGGGCGAGCACTCCCTGCAAGAGGCTCGGCGTCACGGCTATCTGGCCATGCAATTCAATCTGATAGTGTCCACAAACACCGCATCGATCGCTCTGTGGAAATCGTTAGGATTTCACATCGTAGGCACCCTGCCCCGCTCCTTCCACCATAAGGCGGAAGGATACGTGGACGCCCATGTCATGTATCAGTGGATTGGAGATCAGGAGGCCTGATCGGCAGGCTCACTCGAAAGCGGGCACCGCCCCAGGGAGAACGTTCCACCTCGATGCGTCCACCATGCTGATCGATGATCCGCTTGGTGATGGCCAGCCCCAAGCCGGTTCCCCCCGTGCGTCGATCCCGACTCGGATCCAGTCGCGTGAACGGCTCAAAGATCTTGGCGCGATCCGCTTCTGAAATGCCTTCACCGTCATCATCCACGACTAACTGAAAGGCTTGCGCATCTTCTGACAACGTCACCAGGACTCTCCCTTTAGCGTGCCGCATCGCATTCATCAGGAGATTCTCTAACACTCGCGGAAAGTAACGCAGACTCCCCACCAGCAGCCAGCTCGTGCGCCCCGCGGGGCGGGTGGCCACTTCCATGTCAAGTTCAGGCCGGAAAGGCCGCACCTTGTGCAAGGCATTCACGGCGAGCTCCTTGACATCGAAAGATTGCATCTCCAGTGGCTTGGCCCGCTCCTCCACCCTCAGAAAAGTGAGCAATTCCTGCAACAATGCGTCCATGTCCGCGAGGTCTTCGTTGAGGGAGTCGATGCGTCCCTGGCGCTCCTCTTCCGTCTTTGCCTCTCCCAGCATTTCTAGCGCAAACCCAATACGCGCCGTCGGCGTACGCATCTCATGCGAGACCGCCTGAATGAGTTCCCGCTGCTGTCCTAACAATTCCTGAATGCGATCTGCCATCAAGTTGAGGCGCTGACTGAGACGCCCCATGGCATCCTTGGAACGGATGTCGATCCGTGCACTCAAGTCGCCGTCCGCGATCTTCGCAATGGTATCCTCTTGCACCCGGAGCTTCTTCACTAGCGGCCGTACAATGAAGATCCCCGCCAAACCGATGATCACTAACATCTGAATCAGTCCGCGGGCCATGTAGCGCTCTTCTTCACGCATGTAGGACCGTACCAAGCGGTCATCTGCCTGGATCATCACCCCGAACGGCAGATCGCCCAGTTCAATGAACAACCGCTTGGCTCCCGGCTCATCGGGTCGATCCGCGATCAATGCTAACATGTTATCATTGGTAATCAACTCGATGGGCAAGCCACTGTCGTCTTTGATCTTCTGAAGGGTCTGCGCGGCCTCTTCTTCTCCCATGCCCTCGATCTGCTTACCCAGATCCACCGCCAATTCGTGCAGTTGCTGGATCGTCTTTGGCTTGTAGAAACGCTCCGCCCACAGCTCTGCAAGTCGTTGGAAAGCGATGATGGATGCCACGATCGCCAGGAAGATGACGACGACGATGCGCAGATAGAAGCGCGTCATGGCACCAGACGGTATCCCACGCTCCGGATCGATTTGATGCGCTGCGGCTGTTTCCCGTCGTCCCCTAACTTCTTGCGCAATCGCGTGATGCGCAGGTCCGCTGAACGATCCAGCCCATCGTATTCCATCCCAATGACATCCCGAAAGATCTCATCCCGTGTCACCGTCTCACCTGGGCGTTGTGCTAGATACCATAGCAAATCAAACTCCGCCGTAGTCAGGTGCAAGGGCTTCCCATGCAACACCACGCTACGCTCTCGTTCATCGATCTCCAGCTCTCCCAAGACCACACTGCTTGAGGCGCCAGTTGATTTCTCCCCCCGGACGGACACCCGCCGCAAGAGCGTGCGCAATCGGGTCAGCAGCAATCGCGGACGCACCGGCTTGCTCATGTAATCATCCGCCCCCATTTCCAGCCCAATCACTTCATCCACTTCCTCACTGCGTGCCGTAAGCATCATGATGGGGCCCTCGTAGGCCGGACGCACGGCTTTGCACACCTCAAAACCATCCATCCCTGGCAACATCACATCCAGAATGACCAGGTCCGGCACCTCCGAGACAATGCGCCTAGAGGCCACATCGCCACGCGATTCCACCTCCACTCGAAAACCTTCTCCCTCAAGATACTCCTTCACCAACGCCGCCAACTTGAGGTCGTCCTCCACCAGAAGGAGGCGGGCCGGATCACTATCATCGCCATTCATCACCCTTGGATCCTAACCCATGTCCCCAGCCCTGTCCGCCTGGAAATTGTTGCCGAATGTTGCGCCTATTCGCGCCCTAGCAGGAATCGCAAAGCGCCATCTAATTGAGGAAAGCGAAAGGGGTAATTCAGACGCTGCAAGCGACTGGGAGCCAAGTGCAGGTCGGCTAACAAGGTTTCTTCCGCCATTTCTTTGCCGAGAGCCAGGTGCAACGCCTTCGCCGGGACCGGGATAAAGGCTGGTCGTCGTAAGACCCCAGCCAGAGTTTGCGTGAAGGCGGCATTGGTCACGACCTCAGGAGCAACCGCATTGATCACCCCCTCATAGCGCTCATCCACCAAGGCACGACTCATCACATCGACCAAATCAGGCAGACCAATCCAGGTGAACCGCTGCTTTCCAGACCCCAAACGCCCCGCAACTCCAAAGCGAAACGCAGGTAGCATCTTCGCTAGAGCCCCTCCACTGGGTGACAAGACCACTCCGATCCGCAAGCGCGTCACGCGGATCCCGGCAGCTTCCGCTATCTGAGTGCCCGCCTCCCACACTTCGCACACCTCAGAAAGAAATCCCGCACCCTTTGGCGACTCTTCAGTCTGTGCGGCATCCGTTCCCTGGGCGTAGTAGTTCGCCCCAGAGGCACTGACCAACGCCTTCGGCGGGCGCTCCAAGGCCGCCAGTTTCTCGCAAAGCAAGGCCGTTCCCCGTCGCCGACTCTCCAAGATGCGTTTCTTGCGCGCCGCCGTCCATCGCCCCCCAGCCACATTCTCTCCGGCCAGATGCACAGCCGCATCCACGCGTGCCTGCGGGGCCAGATCCATTTCCCCTTTCTGCGGATCCCAGCGCACGTCACTATCCCGCTTGGGATGGCGTGTCACACGCCTCACCTCGTGTCCGCGCATGCGCAGATACGTTTCCAGCGCCCGCCCGATCATGCCCGTTCCCCCCGTGATCAAGATGGTCATGGGCGCACTCGCACTCGGCTCCTCCGCGCGACGCTCCAAATCCATCTGCGTCACCGCGTGGCGATAGCGAAAGGTCCTCTCCAACTTCCGTTTCACCCACCAGCCAGCCGCAACATTACCTAACATGCCCATAGGCAATCGGTAGGCAATGGCATCTCGCAACAGACTCTTCCCCTCACCAAGATCCTTGAATTCATGCCGATGCTCCCATTGCGCAAATGGCCCTTTCACTTGCACATCGGTGAATCCTTCCCCTGGATGACAATCCCGATGCTCCGCCACCCAGGTCGTTGCGACCGGACCCGCCTTGAGCTGCAAGACAGCCCGCGCACCATCGTGGATCGCGTCCGGTTCTTCTATCACTCGCACCTTATCCCAGGGAGGTACGAGACGTTGAAAGGCACCCGGCGCGAAATGCCACGCCTCAAGATCACATGCTCCGACAGGCACGGGCACTTCTTTCTCGAATCGTAGGGGAGCTGAACTCATGACTGTGAGAGTCTCGCACGGCCCCCACCAGGGAGCAAATCTCCGGCCCTAGCTTTAACCGTAACGCCCTGGCTCTAACAAACACAAATCAATTCCTGGATCCTCACCTGTGAGCAAGGAGGCGATCACCGCCCCAGATACAGGACCCAGACTCAGCCCCAGCATGGCGTGCCCTGCCGCCACGCACGTGTTGGTCAATCCCGGACACCATCCAAGATAGGGAAGGCCATCGGGCGTGCAGGGCCGCAGCCCAGTCCACACAGGCTGCCCTTCGAAATCGCCAGGGCCAAAGGCCGGGAAATACGTTGGCATGGCCTGGGTGATCCCGCGGAGCTTCGCCGCGTGCACCACACCTTCTCGTCCTCCAATCTCCATCGTCCCTCCCACGCGAAGCGTTTCTCCCATGGGCGTCACCGCCACACGCGCCTCCATCAGGAGCGAACAGATTGAGGGCAATTGCGGTGGCTTTGTGAGGGTCATGCTATAGCCTTTCCCCGCCTGCATCGGCAATCGGACCCCTAGTTGTCGTCCCAAGACACTGCTCCATACCCCTCCCGCTAAGACAAAGGCATCCCCCTCCCAGTGACGCGTTCCATCACTCACTGCCCGCAGCCGCTTGCCCTCACGTTCGACTCGAGTGACATCGATACCCCACTGCACAGTCGCACCCATTTCGGTTAGCTTGCGCAGCAGTTCCTGACGAAACACCGCAGGGTTCAAATGACAGTCCTGACGGAAATACACAGCACCCGCCACATCCATCTCCACCGCCGGATCCAGCGCAGCCACCGCCCGCGCATCGAGCGTCTCCGCCGCAATCCCCAAACCGCGCCCTTCCTCCACGAGCGCCGATTCATGCGCCAGCATCTCCGAAGTCTTACAAAGCGCCAACAGCCCTCGCTGTTCCAGACCGAAGTCAAGCCCGTGCGTTTCTGACAACCGCACGAACCAATCTCGACTGGCCAAGCTGAGATCTCGGAGGATCGGCTTGGCAGCCTCCACCCGATCCGGCCGACACGCCTGCGCAAATCGCCACGCCCATTGCCACAAACGCGGATTCGCACTTGGTCTGATGGAGAACGGACTCTCACGCTTAAACATCCAGCGCAATCCTTGCCCAATCACGCCCGGTGCCGCCAAAGGGATGAAATGGCTGGGAACGACCATGCCCGCATTCCCAGTCGAACAGTTCGGCGCTTGCGCTGATCGTTGATCCAGGACGGTGACCTCGCGCCCCGCACGGGCGAGAAAGTAGGCGCAACTCAGGCCGATGACCCCGCCGCCCACCACCACCACGTGGTTCACGGAATCACTCATGCGTCTTCCGCTTCGCCAAAGTCAAACGCCGACTGGGCCACCGGGGCAAACGAGCGTCGATGAATGGGACACGGCCCCTGCATCTGCAGCACCGCGAGATGCGCCTTCGTCGGATACCCCTTGTGTTTCTCGAATCCATATTCCGGAAACTTCTCGGCCATTTCCAGCATGTGTCGATCCCGTTCCACCTTCGCAATGATGCTCGCTGCCGCGATCGACAGACTGAGCGAATCCCCTTTCACCACCGCTTGCTGAGGATAAGGGAACCTGGGGACCGGCAAACCATCGATCAATACCATGTCGGGTTGCTTCCCCAGCGCGGCAACGGCTCGCGCCATGGAGGCGTGGGTTGCTTTCAAGATATTCACCCGATCAATCTCTTCAGGCCCCGCCGCATCGCAGGCCCAGCGAATGGCCGGATCGGAAGTCAATTCGGCATAGAGAACGTCGCGCTTCTTCGGCGATAACTTCTTCGAATCCGTCAGCACCGCGTGCTCGAACGTCGTGGGGAGAACCACCGCAGCGGTGACTACCGGCCCCGCCAAGGGACCGCGACCCGCCTCATCGACGCCTACCACAACCTCATGGCCACCCTCCCAGAGAGCTTTCTCCAGGTCCAAGGTACAGGCCATGACGGGCCGAGGAAGGACAGTGCGCCAGCCAGAAAACTACACGTTACACGCGATCCGCAGCTTTCACGGACATCGCCTGCTTGCCTACCCGTCCACGCAGGTAGTTCAAACGCGCGCGACGCACCTTGCCACGATTCGTCACATCGATCTTCGCAATACGAGGCGTGTGAACTGGAAACACCCGCTCGACACCCTCCCCGTAGGAAATCTTGCGTACGGTGAAGGACTCGTTCAGGCCCTGACCTTTCTTCCCGATCACGATGCCAGCAAAGATCTGGATACGCTCTTTGCCGCCCTCGACCACGCGCGTGTGCACCTTCACGGTATCCCCAACGTTGAAGTCGGTGACGTTCTCCTTGAGTTGCTCGGATTCGATCTTCTGGATGATGCTGCTCATGGTCTAAAAAAGGTGGGCGTTCGAGAGTAGAAGGGGGCGGGAGCACTACCCGCTCCACTCTAAAAAGCAAAGAATTTCTGTCGATTCCGTCTCAGAAATCAAATTGTTCAGACACGCGAAAAACCATTTGCACCCATTCCACCCCTCCCCTAGTCTGCGCCCGCCTCAAGGGCAGCTGAAACGCTACTGGAGTGGTAGTTCAGTTGGTTAGAACGCCGGCCTGTCACGCCGGAGGTCGCGGGTTCGAGTCCCGTCCACTCCGCCACTAAAACCCCTCGTTTTAAAGCGTCTTGTCCTTAGTTTGCCCAATAATTGCCCTTCCCAATCTTGGGTGTCTCCGTCTGGCTCACCGTGTCCTCCACCACCTATTCAGGTTTGCCGTTGCACCAACATTGGGAGACGACTGCTCCAAACCAGTGCGAGCTGTCCAGCCTTCCCTGCGAACGCTTGACAGCATTGTTCTCTGACCTGACGGATTCACGAATCAGGGGGTTCTCCAGACCGCGTTGGTGTAGTGAAGTTCTCTGGAATCGGAAATGGAGGACGTGGCCCCAACCAGGCGCAAGAATGGCGGCCGGAGTCGTTCAACATCACGCCGTGATTAGACTCTGACGCCGCCTTCTTAAATGGCTAAGGTCCCTGCACCTGTATCGGCGGTAGACAGGCTAGAAAACCGTCAATCCATCCATCAATCCGATGAGCCTGATTCCAACTGTCTCGGACCACGCCAATCAGGCAGGGAAGCGCCATGAGAGTTCGTTCGTAATGTAGTTCATCCGCTCCGCCCCGCCATCCAAACTTGAGGTGGTCCCATCGCTTAGGTCACCTCGGTTCTACCCGCACACGGAAGTACTGAGCGCCACTTTGAGCACCTGTTGGGACGATGATCCGCACGCGCTCCACGGACGGCCAGGTGCGCGTGACCATGTCTTGATAGGTGGACAGTAGTCTCCACGTCCGAAGGTCATCACTCGCCTCCACTACATGACCAACACCCGCCAGATAACGGCGCTTGTTGAAGAAGAACAGCACCGCTCCATCCGTCGCTTTCACCTGCGTGATCACAGTTTGCGTGTTCGCCACACTCGGGGAGAAGCCAAAGTAGAACTCCTCCAGGTTGTTGAGCGCATCATTGTCAGGATTCTCCTCAGGCGCACGGTCCGCTTCCGACGCGTTGGGATCGAATGCCCTCGGGTCCGCTTTGAACACCGCATACGTTCCCCAGTTCACATTCACCTTCACGCCCCCCTGGTTCCCCTTGTAGCCATCGATCGCAATCTGATACGCTTGCCCCGCCACCGCATCGAAGTAGACTCGACTTTGACGAATGTCAGGTGCCGCATCATCGTTCTCCGCCACCAGCGTCAGATTCGCCAGATCCGTGCCCGTGTAAACCGCCAGTACCGTGTCCGGCATCTCGCTCCCTAACGTATCCACTGTCGTCGGCCCGGGGTTTGTCGCCGTCCAGGTGTACCAGACCGTGCTCACCCCGGCCTGCCCTGCATGCTCTGGCTCATCCGTTTCCGCAGTCGCTCCCCGGTTCGTTCCCTTTTCCGCAACCTTGAAGCCAGATCCTAGATCCTTGCGGTCCGCAAAGTCGTTATTCGGCGTTCCCGCTGCACCCATGCTCACCGATAACGTGATCTCGCCTTGCTCACCAGCTACCGCATCCACCGCGATGAGATACACCGTGTCTTTCACCGCCGTGAAGCTCAGCTGGCTCGCCGTCGCCCCTCCCGGCGCATCGTCATTCACCGCCACTTCCGTCAGCCCATCCAGCACCGTCCCGGTGTAGACGCCTAACAAGGTATCAATCTTCGAGCCGAAGGTGTCCACCCTCACCTCCCCATCCGCAGGCGCCGTCCACGTCCACCACACTGAGACGGCAGGCTCGCGCCCCGCACGATCCGGTTCATTCGGTTCACTCGTCGCATGCTCGTTGTCCGCCACTTTCGTGATCGCCGTGCCATTGCCCAAATCTTGCCGATCGGCAAATTCATCGTTCGGTGGGGGCACATCAAATCCTGTCAAATTCACCACCACTTCGTCTGTCTCACCGTTCTTTCCGTCCACCGCGAGATAATAGGTCGTCCCTGCCTTCGCTTCGAAGCGGACTTTCCCATAGTCATTCTGCGAGTCTAGATCGTCGTTCTCGGCCACCAGCGTCAACTGATCCACCGCGCTTCCCGTGTAAACCGCCAGCACCGTGTCCACGAGGCTTCCCTTCGTCGTGATCACGACGCCCGTTTCTTCCGGCGGCGTCCATTTCCACCACACCGACGCCTGGGCCGTTTCACCCGCGTGCGCAGGCTCCCCCGTCTCTGCCGTCGCCGCGAAGGACTCGGTAAAGTCTTGCGCGGGCAAACCAGAAATCGTCCTCGCATCGATAAAGGCATCGTTCGTCGGCGGTGGCGCAGGCGCAAATGAGAGGGTGAAGTCCCCCATCCCTTCGTCAAAGCCGTCCACCACGATCGAATACGTCGTGAACGCCGTGGCATTGAAGGTCACTTTGCTAAAACGTGAGTCCACACTCACATCATCATTGCCTCGAATGGATTGAAAGAACTGCGGATCGTCCCCTTCAAAGATCTCAATCACCGTATCGAAGTCCGCCACCGTAGAGAAAGCCACGGGCCCATCCGCCGCTGGCGTCCAGGTGTACCAGACCGTCGCTGTGGGAAACTGATCCGCGATCGTTAGGGGATCTTGACCCGGCGTGGCGATGGCCCCAAAGGTCGTCCCGGACACCTGCCCCGTGTCCGAGTCTCCCAAGTTCTCTGCCGCACTGAAGAAATCATCATTCGGAATGGCCACCTCTTCCAGCTTAAGCTTCACCGCGCCAGCCGCTCCCAGATACCCATCCACCACCATGTGGTACACCGTATCTTTCTTGGCTTCTAACAGAACCCGACTCTGATCCACCCCAATCCCGGCATGCTCGTTCGCCACTACCTCAGTCAATTGATCCACCGCCGTACCCGTGTTGACTCCTAACACCGTGTCGATCGCGCTCCCAAAGGTATCGACCCGGAAAGATCCATCCTTCGGTGCCGTCCATTTCCACCAAAGGGAATGCGTCGGCTCCTGATTCGCATGGTAAGGCTCCAACGACTCTGCCGTGGCATTCATCGTGTCCGCATCCTTGATGATTGATGTTGCCGACCCCAGATCCTCCGCGTCAGCGAAGTCATCATTGGCTGACGCCAACGATAACAGTGTGGGGAGGGTGAATAGGGAGAGGAGTGTGACTTGGAAAACTCTCATTCCATTCACACTCATCACACAGCGCGCAGCGCTCACACTCATCACACTACTCATGCGAAACTCCGTTTCGGATGAGTCTCACCCGCATGAGACGCGATGGCGTCTGCGCGATCGGCGTGTTCAGCTTCCAAACCGTTGTCCCCTCTTCCACCGACAGCTCTTCCACCGCCCCAGGAGCCGGGCGCCACACACCGCCGCCGCGATGCCATTCTAGCAAATACATCACATCCGTCGCCGCCAGCGCTCGCTTGAAGGTCAACGCTGGATGCCCATCAATGACCTTCGGTTGCGGCAGATTCCCCAAGGCTTGCACGCCATCCGACGACACGGTCATCGGTCCCATATCAAACGCATAACGCGCTAACGCACTCACCCCGAGTCCACCGGGATCACTCACCGCAAAGGCTTCCAGAGGCACCGCCTTCGTCTCGGGGAAATGCGCCTCCCGCCACTTAGCAAACGAGTCTAACGTCCCGTCGTCCTCCGAGAGTTCCTTCGGTGTCGTTCCGGCCAGAAACTCTGCCAAGTTATTCACCCCATCCCCATCACTGTCCAGCGAGGCGTCATCGCCCTGTTTATCAAGCCCATACGCATCCTCCCACCAGTCCGGCATGCCATCACCATCACTGTCCACAATCTCCGTCATCACGTGCAGGTCTAACCGATACGTCGACAGCCGATCCTTCTGTCGCATCGAAAGCGTCTTCTCCCCCACACCCGTGGCCAGTTCCTCATCAAACTGGGGTTGGCCCACCGTCACCGTCGACTCCGAAATCCCCAACGGCACGACGTCCTCACCCGTTTCCACCCCGAGAGAACGCGCCTCATGCGGAATGCGTAACTGGTAGGAATACTTCCCCTCCGCCAACGGCTCTAGTTGAGCCTTCAACGTCAATGGCTTCCCGTCCGCCCGTTTGATCTCAAACTCCAGCTCACCGGAAGTCAGCAAATGCTCATGCGGTCCCGATCCTGTCATCACCTTGCCGTACAGAATCGTCTCCGGCTCAGGCAAGGAGGCTCCCAAGCAAACGCTTCCCAAGGCAAACCATCCGGCCATCATGTTTATCGTCTTCATGCTCATCATTCGTGTCTATTCGTGTGCATTCGTGGTCTAATTCCCTGAGAAGCCAAACGTCTTAAAGACTAGATAAATGTCCTTCACGCTCGCCTGGAAATCGGTTAGCCCCTTACTCGCATCCGCGTTAAACGTCTGCCCGGGAATGATCAATAACCACCGCGTGTTCCAAACGGACCGACCTACCAACCGCGATTGGAAATTGATCTCATCATCCGTCGGCGCACTCGGACTGGTCGTGGGATAGGCCCGGAAACTCGAGAACTTCCGTATATCGCCCATGCCCCCGTCCAGCGTGTCCTTCGCCGCAAACCAGTTCTCCACGCCGAGCGGAGAACGCCCTAACACATGCGGCACGGGCACTTTCTGATCCACCACATTCCACGCCCGCACTTGCAGATCGCGACTCGTCGGGATCGTCATCAGATCCATCCCAGCGGGCACGAGGTAGACCCGCGGTGCCGTGGAGAGCTTCGAGGTGTCGTAGTTCTCAAACCACACGCCTGTGGCGTTCACTCTGGTGGCGTAAAGCGTCGGATCAAAGGCGTGGTCTTTCGGTCCTAACGGCTTGCCAAAGACATTTTTCCCTGCGCGCACTTCGGTGCTAAACGGAATCATCAATCCTGGCTGGGCCGTTCCCGGCGCGGCAAACGGCCGGCAGAAACGCCGGAACTCCGGTTCCTGCCACAGATCCGCCTTCTGATACTTGGCAATCTCCGCCGCCCAGGCCGCGTCATCCGCGGTGCCCTTCTTGATCCGGAAAAGTTCTTCCCGCAGCGAGATCTTACTATCCTCGGACTGCGCATTGTTGATCCCCAACTGGCCCCACAAGACCTTGAAATTGTCTCGCATCTTCGCTAGGGCATCGGCCAAACCGCCACTGCCCGCCACCGGCCCGCCATCGCCCATTTCGCCTAACACACGTGCTGAAACAATGTCCTCTAATAAGCTTGTCGCCGAACCGGCATCCGCCGTGTCCAGGTTCGTCTCATAATCATACGCTTTCGCCGCCATATAAGCATAACGCGCCGCCAGATCGAAGGCCGAGCGATACTTGGAAAGCGCATCATTGCGGAAGACCCGGAAGGCCATATCCTGATAACGGATATCCTGCACGGTGCCGGCTGCGATCTTGTTGAACATCGCCCGCTCGTCTAACAAGGCTTGGCCTTCGACTAACTTCGCGCGATAAGCATCGGAGATCTGGCGCAACGCTTCCAGTGCCTCAAAGACCTGCAGGCGGAACACCGGCTCGTCGCCGAGCATGTTCTCTAAATCCGTTAGCCCCGCCTGAATATCGAGTTTAAAACCCTCTTTCTCAATCAAAAGTGCTGTCTTCGCTTCTTTCGAATCGATTTCGGTCCCAAGGAATTCGGCAGTCGATTCGGCAGCAAACGCCACGCCTTGAGTGATGTAACTAGCAAGCCGCTGAGCAGCAGCCACCGGTGACTTCGCTGCCTTGAGAAAGTCACCACCATTGGAGAAGCCTGCGATGAGCGTATCTGGAATACCATCGAGAATCGTGTCCGAGAAATCATTCGCAATCTCGACCGCGAGGTTGAGCCCATTCGCTGTCACGGTCAGCCCAGCAATGGCTTCATTCAGCTGCTTCGTCTCAACCAATTCATCATTGAGTAGCGCCACTGTTTGCACTGCCACGCCATGCTCAGCCTGCAAGAGGTCCGTATTACTAACAATCTCTCCAATCAAAGCATTGTACTGACCAATCGCTACATTCACCGCAGCTTCCGCTTGCACCATATCGGAAACCATTGACTGCAACTCTCCTGGAGACTGACGAAGTCCCCAATGACTCGGTTTCTGGAAGGAATAACCTGAAGCCGTGATAGGCATATCCAATTCGAGAATCCCATTATCTACCAAGGTCACATTAATATTGGCATTGAGTTTCGCGGCTCGCGTCGCAGCGTCGGAACCAATGATATCATTGATGAAATACTGCTTAAACGCGTTTGAGAACTCCTTCTTTGCACTTGCTGTGAGTTCGTCCACATTAACCACCGACGGCTGGTTCGGCGCTTGAAAACTCAGCACTTGCTGCTCAAAGCCGTTCCAGAATTTCTTGAAGGTGTAATTCTCGTCCAGCGGCTTCGGCACCGTTTCATTGTTCACGTCATTCACATCCACATACATGTGGAAGAACAGATCCGGTCCGTTGTAGCCCGCTGGATACGCCTTGCCGGAGCCAATGTTTCCGGCATGTGGTGTCCCGAAGATCTCAATCAGGCGATTTCGGAAGTCCATGTCTTGCTCGACGACTTCATTGGAGAACGAATCCGCCGTGTCCTGCTGCTGACGTACTGCCGCCTGGTGTTCGCTCGCGGCATCGAAGATCGTCATCGCATTCTCCAGCGCCGCTTCCGCACGTTCATAGATCTGTTCGAAATGACTCGCCCCAGGAATGCCAGGCCCACCTGCATAAGCGACCGGATCGATGTCAAAGGGCACCATGGTCGAGGCCAGGCCTAACGGATTCAGTCCGTTGTTGGCATCCTGATACGTCTTCTCGATCAAAGCGTAGCCCGCCGCGATTTGTCCCAAGGCTGCCACCGAGGTCCGATCGACACGCTTCAGAGCCGCCTCACCCGTCTTTGAGGAAACGGGCTCGATGTCGTCGAAACGACTGTTCGAATTGGCATCGGTGAAGGTCTCGCCTTCATCCCACTTGCCATTGCGATTGGCATCGACAAACACCTCGGCCTCCACACGTGGCTTCTTATCGCCATCACTGTCCTCAAAGGTCACATGCGCATAACTGTCAGGGATGACCTTGCCCGCGGCATCGCGTTCTGGGGTCCGATCGATCGTTGGAATGAGTGAATTCGCCACCGCCCAGTCGAAGACCGCCGCTTGGCCCGCACGCCGTGCCCAACCCTGGACGCCCCAGCCGAGACTCTGATCCTCGTCGGCATAGCCTTGCCATTGGCCATCGGGATCCGCCGTCCAGCGCTCACGGTAGGTGAGATTGACAATATCCGCCCCCGCCTTCGCCCGCTGCGCCGCGGCTTGGGCAAACTTCCGCTCGTCGTAGAAGTCTACAGGAATGACCACGTCTAACAGATTGTAGAATTCACTGCGTGCCTGCCAATTGAAGCGATCATTGCGCAAGAGCGCGTAATGCTTCTTCAGCGCCGTGGTGTAGTGGCCCCAGGTATCGCCGTGACCCTGTGGGTAGTTCTTCCGCGCGTCATTCTCGTCGATAAAGCCGTCCAGATTCTCATCATTCAGATTGTAAGTCTGGGTGTAGGCCACCTCGCCCAGGTCCTTGGTGAAGTTCCAGAAGAGGCGGTTGTAAACGGGTCGCCCAAAGCTATCCGGTATCCCACGAAGCAGGGAAAGTTCTTCATCCAAAGGTGACGCCGTTTGATTGTAAAAGGACCAGAGAGAAGACGCGGCATTGCCATAGTCGGCACTCTCAGACCCAAAGCCAATCGTCCCGTCTTGGGCATCCGCATACGACTCATTGCCTAACAACATGTAGAGATCTTGCAAACGCGTCGCCGCCAGCATCACGGCTTGATTGATTCCCTCGGTCACCGTGACCGCGGTGTTGTTCACCGCCAGGTTCAAGGCTCGCTCTAACAAGGTCTCGTAAAGTTCGATCAGGCCCACATTCTCAATCACATCTTTGTCAGGATTGAGGGCCACCGGCCCTTCATAACGCCCACCCGCCTGTTGCACCATGCTGACATACGTGCCTGGTGCGCCATTCTCACGAAACTCACTGAAACGCGCTTCGTAGGGATTGATCCGATCCAGCACCCGCTTGAGCCAACCCGTGACCAATTGGGGCCGATATTCCTTATCCACCGTGGGCGAATTCGCCGCCCCGGCCCACCATTCGCCTTGCGGTTCGCCGCCAGCGACATCCACATCGCCATAGGTCCGCCAGTTCGTGCCGGCCCAGCCGGCATCCCCTTTCGGGTCGTCGTCCTTGTGGCGATAGCGCGTGGTGAACCACATGTCCGGCAAAACCAGATCCGGACGCCCTTCCACATTAACCAAATAGCTTTCTTGACCCCCTAACAACGCCCAACTCGGCAAGGTGCGCACGTCCGCAATCGTATTCGCGAACTCGGGAGCCACGCCGTCGACCTGGCGATAGAACCATTCATAACGCACATCATCCAGGTTCCCACCGAAATCACCCGTGTGCCGCAAGGTGATCTTCTCTTCAAAAACGTTGTCCGCCAGGATCGTCTTCACCGCACCACGATAGCGATGCTGCCGTTGGATCTTGATGATATGAGGCGTCACTGGACCACCAATGGCAGGGTCATCATTCTCCACGATGGTGACATAAAACGTGTTGTCCGTCGGCCAAGGTGCCGCTGGATCCAAGAGCTTCGGACTTGGCACCAACGCTAAGCCTGGACCCAAGGCGCTCATAGGTTGCGCCGTGAATCTCTTAGGCACAAGCCCACCCGGATTGAGCGCTGGATCATAGCCCTCGGGCAATTGATCCGCCTTGGCACCATCCGGAAGGCTGCCATCACCGTTGATCTGATACGGATTGCCTTTGGCGTCCCGTTGCGCGTCATGATCCAATCCCGCGTAATAAGCCGCCAGGTCACTGGCTGCGGCCGAGGTGATCAACTTCTTCGGATTCCGACCCGCCGCATAAAGCTGGTCCACTGTGGCCGCCCACGAGGTGAGCAAGGTGTTCATGGCATCCCCCGCCGCGTTTGCCGCGAAGGTCTTCAAGGCATCGCGTTCCGAAGCGGTGAGAATGTTGGGTTCTAACAAGGACAGCGGTGGTGGAGACGCCGTCAGGTCAGAATCACCCAGCGTGCGATCATTGAGGAATCCCTGGAGATTGAGTGTGTTGCCGATGGGATCGAAATAGATCCGCTTCTTCAAGGACGCCGGCAGCTTGGCAAAGCGCCAGACCAAGCCATCCACTTGGGTCACGCCCGTCGCGGGCGAGATCTTCTCGCGCTGAGCGTCTGTTAGAATTAAGGACACCGAACGTGTCTCCAGTGGATTGAGCAAGCGCGCTCCGTAATCCGTAAACGCTTTGGTCGGACTCATGTTTCGGTTCAAGGAGTCAAACACCACCTTGCCTGCAGCCCAGCCAACCACACCGGGCAGGCCATCCGCCTCGGGATTGTCCTGAGCATACTCGCCCCCGGCAAAGGTCAGCGTCTCACCTACTTTGAGCACGGGCACATTGGCAGGCCAGCGTGCGGTGTACTTGATTTCGTGCGGCTCTTGCTTGGCTGCCACGCCTGCCAACTCATTCACATAACCACCACTCGGCGGAAGGAAACGAATACACGTTCCCGGCTCCACCGTATTTCCGCCAATCTCCGGAAACCAAAAGTCCGTCTTCATCGGGTAATAGAAATAACTCCGCATGGGCCCTGCCGACACCGCCCAGGGAATGCCTTTGAAGTCTTCCCAATACACGCGATCATCATTGACCCCATCGCCACTGGCGCCATTGCGGCCAAAGGTATCCTCACATTTGGTCAGCCCGATCACTTGGCTCAAGGGATGCGGTGGGACCACCGGTTTGCCCGCTTCCATGCCGTAGTCAAAGGTGTAGGGATAGACACGAGAAATGGTGATCGGCGTGGTAAAGAGCGCGCCCTGCACCGGCACCCCGCCCAACACATGGCTGAAGCGAAGCTTATCCACAGCCACGACTTGGGCAAAGTAATGCCCGCCACTGTTCAAGCCCTCCACCGTCGCGTTCGGATCCTGGAAGTTGACCTCGACGACCTCGCCATTGCGGAAACCGTGCCCTGGCGCCTCCACTTCGACGGCCCCACTGTTCGAAGTGATCTCACAGGCATCCCGTAAGAAAAGCTGGAAACCGGAAAGCTCACGCCGTCTAATCGGTGTGTGAAAACTAACAAGAGACGTAAAACTTCCCAGCCCCAGCCTAAATCGAAAGTAATCGCTCTGCGTCA